>NZ_FOPC01000004.1 GCF_900113375.1 Algoriphagus hitonicola
GCTGGAAAAATAGCTGAGATCTAGCTTGGGAGTCCCGTAGGGACGGAGCATTTTTATTTGGCGGGGATAAAGACAATAAAAAAATTCATGCATTCGTGGCTATTAAAGAGGCAAGAAATAAGAGCCGAGAGATAAGAAAGAAGACCGAAGACTGAAGGAAATGAAACTTGGTTTTCCACCGAAAACCATTCGTGAATTAGTGGCTATTAAAGAGGCAAGAATTAAGAGCCGAGAGATAAGAAAGAAGACTGAAGACGGAAGGAAATGACACTTGGTTTTTCGGCGGTTTCACTTAAAACTATTAGTGAATTCGTGGCTGAAAAAGGCACAAGTGATAAGAATTAAGGTCATTTCCTTCAGGAGAATATTTCTTTTGTCCACTGGGAAAATCCCATAAAAAAAAGCTCCCTCTCAGGAGCTTTTGAGTTTTTAGATAAAGAATTTGAGTTTGATCACTTCTTTTTCAGATAGGAAACGATAATGTCCCCTTTTCAAGTCTTTCTTATCCAATCCAGCATATAGAACTCGATCCAGGGCTGTCACATCATAGCCTAAGTGTGCAAAAATCCGACGGACGATGCGGTTTCTTCCGATATGAATCTCCAGACCAAGTATGGTTCTATCCTTGGACAAAACCTGCATATCATCCACATTTGCCGGACCATCTTCCAGCGTCAATCCTTCTATAATCGCCTCCTCATCTTTCTTGGTCAGTGGCTTGTCCAGTGTCACTTGATAGATCTTTTTGATCTCATTGGATGGGTGAGAAAGCTTTGCTGCCAGTTCTCCATCATTGGTGAAAAGAAGAAGACCTGTGGTATTTCGATCCAATCGCCCTACGGGAAAAATCCGCTCTTCACAAGCATTCCCAACCAGATTCATCACGGTCTTTCGATCCATAGGATCATCCGTGGTGGTGATAAAATCTTTCGGCTTGTTCAAAAGCAGATAAACAGGCTTTTCGGGATTGATCCGCTTACCATTATAAACTACACGGTCGGATTTTTTTACTTTATATCCCAATTCGGTAATGACCTCATTGTTTACACTGATCAAACCTTTACTGATCATTTGATCAGCTTCACGCCGACTACAAATACCTGAGTTGGCGATATACTTATTCAGCCGGATATCTGTGCCGGATTCGGAGTCTTTTGATTTCTTTGAAGGAAGTGCATCAAAATTGTAATCCGGTCTATCCAAGTCATCTTTTGGAGTGTTTTTTCGATTTTTACCAAATCCAACCTTGGTATTACCCGTGGTTTTTTTAATAAATTCCTTTTCACCAAAGATGGGTTTTTGATCTTTTCCACGCCCCAAATAAGTCTGCTTTTGAGGTTCTCGATCACTCCTGCGATCTCCCTTTTCAAACTTCTTTTCAAATTTTTTAGGACTGTCGTCTTTTGCAAAATCCGGTCTGGGCTTCAGCGTCCTTTTCGGAAATTTACTATCCTCCTCCTTCTGAAATCTGGGCTTTTGATCTCGGTTTTCATCTTGTTTCCAGTTCCGTGAACCTGAAGGTCTCTTGCCATCAAATTTTTTCGGGGAACGCTTTTGATCGTCTTTACCGGAAAACTTGGATTTTGAATTGCTCTTTGATTCTTCAGAATCAGATTTAGAGCTAAAAAATGGTCTTTTTGAATTGTCTTTTTTCATAGAATATGCAACATCACTGCTGTAGTAAGATTTGTAAACAAGAACTTGAAATACAAGTTCTTAATCGGGCTGCAAAGGTACAACCAATAATTGGAATTTACTTATTGATCAAAAAAATCACTGATTCTTATAATAATGCTCCGTGGCCTTGCGAACGGATCCCTCTGAAAGCAGCAAAGCCTTAGCCTCCCGCTCATTAAGTCCGGTTGCTTCCATAATCATGCGAGTTCCTCTATTGACTAATTTGGCATTAGACAGCTGCATATCGACCATCTTATTCCCCTTGACCCGACCGAGTTTGATCATCACTGTAGTTGATATCATATTCAACACCAGCTTCTGTGCGGTTCCTGCCTTCATTCGGGTACTTCCTGTGACAAATTCAGGCCCGACTACTACTTCGATCGGGTATTCAACTTCCTGACTTAGAGGAGAACTGGGATTACAAGTGATGCAGGCCGTTAAAAGACCTTTTGCTTTGGCTTCCCTCACTCCTCCGATTACATAAGGGGTAGTTCCCGAAGCCGCAATTCCTATCACCGTGTCTTTTTCATTAAATCCATATTCCAGGATGTCTTTCCAGGCTTGATTTTCGTCGTCTTCCGCATTTTCCACCGCTTTACGAATGGCATCGTCTCCTCCGGCTATCAGACCGATCACCCAATCATGAGGAACTCCATAGGTCGGCGGACACTCAGAGGCGTCCAAAATCCCCAGCCGTCCTGAAGTTCCCGCTCCGATATAAAATAAGCGTCCTCCAGCATCCATCCGCGGAACGATCTTCTCAACCAAAGCAGAGATGTTAGGAATCACCTCTTTTACAGCTTCAGGTACTCGGTGATCCTCTTGATTGATATTTTGTAGAAGCTCCTGTACAGACATGAGCTCTAAGTTATCGTAATGGGAGGTGCTTTCAGTTACTTTCATCGGTTGATTGGTTATTTTTCAATAGGCTGAAAATGCCCCGCTCCATGAAGTCAAGAGGCAGGTGTTTTAAGGGGTACTTCATAGTTTTTTCTGATGATAAAGCGTCAGGCCTGCAATCGGGCTTTCGATGATCAATTTAACATGTAATCCCCTATCCATGGCTGCCTTGCGAAGAATGTCCGAATTGTAATGGGCAATGGACCCTACAAAGTTCACTGGCTTTTTATCATAATCCCGATACTTGCATACATGCTTGGAAAAGAACTCCTGAAAGGAATCATAAAACAGCTGATAGCAATAAGGATTTGATCGATGCTCCGTGATAAATCGGCAAAAGCTCGCCATATACCGATTGGGAAAGGGCTGACGATAGACGTGATCCTGAATGATCTCCCGAGTCAAATGAAACCGCTCTAAAACTTCAGCTTTGATCTCCGACGGCATTTCGTCATTTATGAAATCACGAAGAAATTTTCTCCCTACATATCCTCCACCCCCTTCATCACCCAAGATATAACCCGGTGCCGGCCGGGAATCGATGATTTTCTCACCGTCATAATCACAACTATTGGAGCCCGTGCCCAAAATACAGGCAATTCCTGCCTCATAGCCACAGGTGGCATGCGCTGCGGCAGCAAGGTCATGATCTACTTCGATATGGGCCTCGGAGTATAGGGTTTGAAGCGCCTGAACTACTTCAGCTTTGCGCTCAGGGGCTGAGCATCCCGCTCCATAATAGAAAATCTGCTTTACCGATCCTTCCAAATTAAGCAGAAATTCATCCCTCATTTGCAAGGCCATTTCTTCGGAAGTCTGATAGTAGGGATTAAAACCTACTCCCCTATGCTGAGAGATTTTTCCATCCGGATGAATTACCCTCCAATCCGTCTTACTCGATCCGCTATCCGCTATCAATATCATAAATTCTCCAATTTTCCTATGGGCTGAAACCGCTCAAAAACCCGCTGTGTATGGGGGGCATCTGCCAGTTCTTCGGTCAGATCCTGACCAGCCCAGTGTTCATAATGCTTCCCGTTTTTCCATAATTTAGATTTACTCACATCATAAATGATGCCTTGGAAAGCGATCCATATTTCAGGTTTATCCTGCCCATTTCGTAAGGCAAGCTGCTGCTTCGTGTAAACCTTCATTAAAGCAATTTAATCTGAGCATTGATCCAACGTTCCGGGATTTCGCCTTTTTGGGCAGTTTGATAATCCGAGTAGCTACAGGGAACGGTACTGACCCGATCAAATTTTTCAGTTTCATTGTGTGGAATTTCCATCCACCATTTTCCGCTCTTCTTGCTTTTGTAGAAAACGAGCGTATTCGGCTTGGTGTCCAAGGAAACGGTGTATTTGATATAATCACTGCTTTTAAAGGATAGACTGTCCTTACGGGAATAAAAGCCCTCAATAAAATACCAAATCATCACAGCGGCGACTTTTGCGGTTTTATTATGCGCGTCATCATAGTAAGGCTCGTAACTGTAGATCCCCATCGAGCTGAGTTTTTCATTCATGCCGGCAAACCAACAAATCTGACAAGCTTCCTGTGCAGTCAATCCAAAGGGCTGGGCGTCGACTACTCCTGGAGCATCAGCCGATTGAATCGCACAAAGGTCAAAACTCAATAAATCCGCATTTCGGATCATGGGTTCTATCTCCTTCAATTCTTTCCGCACGATCCCCAATCGCATATGATCAAAATACAACTTCTCCATGACATTGATCAATGATGGATCTACCAAAAAGCTCTGATATGCCAAATGAGAATAGGAAAATAAAAAATTGGGCTGATGAAGGATTATTTCCTGGGTATGCTGATCAGCCATGGGACCGGATTCTTCCAAATCCAGTTTAGAATCCACAGTCAAAAGGCTGACTAATTTTTTCATCTTTTGATAAGACAGGTACTGGCCATAATCCAAGTCATGGGTACCGCCGATGTAGATGGGGAGAATCTGCTGTTTCATCAAAAATTCTCCGACTTTTTGAATCCGATCGTAGGTTTCTTCCAGGGTTTTTCCCGGAGTCAGGTCTCCCAAATCGGCGATGCGATAGGCCCCCATTCCGCGTTTCAGATCATAAAGCTTTTCTCTGATTTCGGTAGCTCCTCTTGCGATACTTTCCCCTTTTTTAATTCCTCGGTCTTCCTTGAGGCCGACAAGTGCGATCTGTATGCCTTTTAGGTCGGGAAATTCTTCCCCAAACCAGTGAATCTGCTTGAAAAAGGAATTTTCAGAATACTTTTTCTGCCAAAGAAACTCTGCAACAGGTTCAAAAAAAGAAGATATACTCATAAAAGAAGGGTGGATATGCGGTAAAAATAATCAAAAACCCGCCAAGAAATAAAAAAATCCCGCCGAAGCGGGATTTTTAAAGGAGATTAACCTCCAAAGTCATCAAATCTAATATTCTCTTGGGGAATTCCCAGATCGTCGAGCATCTTCAAAACTGCTGCGTTCATCAAAGGAGGGCCGCAAAGGTAGTACTCTACTTCATCTGGCTCCGGATGATCTTTCAGATAGTTGTCATACAAGACTTGGTGAATAAATCCTACGTAGCCATCACCTTCTTTATCATCAAGTGACTTTTTGATCTTCCAATTATCCTCTGGAAGTGGCTCGGAAAGACCGATATGGAAATTAAAGTTTGGAAAGTCTTTTTCGATATCTCTGAAGTGAGGTGTGTAGAACAATTCCTTCTTAGATCGACCTCCGTACCAGTATGAAACTTTTCTACCTGTCTTTTCAGTATGGAAAAGGTGGAAGATGTGAGATCTCAACGGGGCCATACCTGCCCCACCACCGATGTAGATCATTTCTCTTTCGGTAGGATTGATATGGAATTCACCGTAAGGTCCGGAGATGGTTACTTTGTCTCCTGGCTTTCTTGAGAATACATAAGAAGAACAAACTCCCGGATTGACATCCATCCACTTGTTATTCGCACGATCCCATGGTGGTGTAGCGATACGAATGGTCAGCATCACAATGTTACCTTCAGCAGGGTGATTTGCCATGGAATACGCTCGGAAAAGTTCCTCGTCGTTTTTCATGACTAGATCCCAAAGCCCAAATTTATCCCAATCACTCTGATAGACATCGGCAGGGTGTCCCAACTCTGGATGTGGAGTGATATCCATATCCTTGAAGTTAACGGTAATGACAGGAACATCAATTTGAATGTATCCACCTGATTCAAAGTCAAGATTTTCTCCCTCAGGAAGTTTTACTTTGAATTCTTTGATGAAAGTAGAAACGTTGTAATTCGAGATTACTTCGCAATCCCACTTCTTGATACCAAAGATCTCCTCCGGTACACGGATTTTCATATCCTGCTTTACCTTCACCTGACAGGCAAGACGAACATTTCCTTGCTGCTCAGCTCGGCTAAGATGTCCGACTTCGGTAGGAAGCACTTCTCCTCCACCTTCTTCGACCACGCACTTGCACATCGCGCAAGTTCCGCCGCCTCCACAGGCTGAAGGAAGAAAAATTTTCTGATTGCCTAAAGTTGACAATAAGCTTACGCCAGCAGAAGTGACGATTGGCTTGCTTTCGTCACCATTGATGACAATCTTAACATCCCCGGAGTTGACCAATTTGGATTGGGCAAAAAGGAGAATAAATACCAGTAGCAGGATAATTAGGGTAAAAGCTACAATGGAAGTAATAATTACAGAACCCATGAAATTTTGGTTTTACTTTTCGTATGGAATCCCACAATTGGGAGCACAAATATATTTATTAATCAGTAAAAGAGGCCAAAATTGAACTCAAATTTGCCCAATTTAACCCTCAGATTTTTATAGGATAACTGATTAATTGTTCAAGAGGTTTAACAAAGTGGTCAACCTGTTTTTCAACTGTCTACGATCGATGATGAAATCCAGAAATCCGTGTTCCAAAACAAACTCTGAACTTTGAAAACCTTTTGGTAAATCCTTGCCGATCGTCTCTCTAATGACCCGAGGACCCGCAAAACCGATCAAAGCTCCAGGCTCGGCAATATTAAAATCGCCCAGCATGGCATAGGATGCAGTCACTCCGCCCGTCGTCGGATCTGTGAGTAGGGAAATGTAAGGGATTGCTGCTTGATCCAGCAAGGCCAGCTTGGCAGAAGTTTTTGCCATTTGCATCAGAGAAAATCCAGCCTCCATCATCCGGGCTCCTCCAGACTTGGAAATCATCAAAAAAGGAATTTTGTGCTTTAATGAATAGTCGATCGCCCGTGCGATTTTTTCTCCGACTACCGAGCCCATGGAGCCTCCAATAAAATTAAAATCCATACACGCCACTACGATCGCCAACCCATTCATTTTTCCATGTGCAGTTCTTACTGCATCATTGAGCTCGGTCTTTTCGATGGTAGCCGTGATCCGGGAGGTGTAGGGTTTAGTATCAGAAAATTTGAGCGGATCTCCGGACTTCATATCCTTATCCAGCTCAGTGAATTTGTTGTTGTCAAAAAGGATCTCGAAATATTCCTTGGAGCCGATTTTGACGTGAAAGTCATCATCAGGACACACAAAGGCGTTATTTTTAAGTTCTCGGGTATGGATGATATTTCCATTGGGGGTTTTAAACCACAAGCCATCCGGCGCATCTTTCTTCTCTGCGGTTGAGGTTTTGATCCCTTTGTCAGTTCGTTTAAACCAAGCCATATTGAGTTTTTAGAATTTTTTTTGACGAGTCAAAGAGTACAAATTTAGACCTTAATTCCATTAAATAAAATCACCGGTCAATATGTGCCTAAGATTGAGATTTGGACGGTTTCCTAATTCTCTTTAGAAAAAATCGATTTTACTGCTGTGATAATTCTTCTATTTTTGAGAGAGAAAGCAACTAGGCTGCTTTAAAACCCTTCATAACCAAGTCCAAAAGAATGAATCTTCCCATCCTACTCACATTTTCAGCTGTAGTTTTATTCTTGGCCTATAAGTATTATGGTTCATTGGTTTACAAGAAATTTGGACTTTCGGACAAAAATCCGGCTCCTTCTCACACCCTGAGAGACGGAGTGGATTATGAACCGAGTAAACCGATCGTGGTTTTAGGTCATCATTTCGCCTCTATTGCTGGCGCTGGACCGATCGTCGGGCCGATTATCGCGGTTACTTTTGGATGGATTCCAGCCGTAATTTGGATTCTTGTTGGCGGAATATTTTTTGGGGCAGTACATGATTTGGGAAGTATGGCCGCATCACTCCGGACAGAGGGAAAGTCAATCGGTGTGATCATCAGAAATCAAATCGGACTTCGGGGAAAGCAGTTATTTATCATATTTAGTTTTTCTACATTGATTCTGGTAATCGGGGTTTTTGCAGATATTATCGCCAAAACTTTTGTCAGCAATCCGGGAGTGGCCTCAGCCTCAATTTTATTTATTTTCTTGGCAATAGGATTCGGGATTGTCAATAAGCTCGTCGGCAGCAGAAAAACAGCATTTATCCTCATCAGCATTATTGGTGTCATTTTGATGTACTATTTTGTGTACTTGGGAATGCAAATTCCTTTTGCGCTGGATTATCGCATTTGGATTTTACTCTTACTTGCCTATGCATTTTTAGCCTCGGTGACCCCAGTCAGCATGCTTCTTCAACCTAGGGATTATCTCAATAGCTTTTTGCTCTATGGAATGATGATCGCTGCGATATTGGGAGTTTTTGTCGCCAATCCTGAAATCAAAATGGGAAATGAAATCAGTCTTTCCTCCGAAAATTTAGGCTATATTTTCCCAGTACTTTTCGTGACTATCGCCTGCGGAGCAATCAGTGGTTTTCATTCTTTGGTCGCATCCGGTACAACTTCCAAGCAGCTGGACAAAGAATCCGATGCCAAAATCGTCGGTTTTGGGGGAATGCTGATCGAGTCTTTCTTGGCGATTATTTCGGTTGGTGCAGTAGTAGTGCTGACAAGAGGCGAATACCTCGAGCGATTAGGGGTAGAAGGCCCGGTGGCTCTTTTTTCGACAGGGCTAGGAGGAATGATTGCGACCTTGGGGGTTTCTGAGCAGTTTGCGGTTAGTTTTGTTGCCCTGACCGTTTCGGCATTCGCATTGACCACCTTGGATACTTGCACGAGATTGGCACGTTTTACCGTTCAGGAGTATTTTGAGGATGTTCCCCAGCCTTCGGCCAAATTCATTTCAAAAAACCGATATGTATCTACCGGTTTGGTCATCATCTTTTCGATATTGCTATTAGCCTCTGGAGAATTCACCACACTTTGGCCGATCTTCGGTTCTGCCAATCAGCTGCTAGCTGCCCTTGCCCTTTTGACGATTGCCGTTTGGATGATTCGGAAAAAAGAAAATGCGCTTTTTGTGACGATCCCCATGTTCTTCATGTTTACGGTCACCTTGGCTTCTTTAGGACTTTTTGCTTGGAAAAATTTTCAGGATCAAGTGTATGTATTGTCCATTATTGCAGCTTTGTTATTTGGATTGGCGATAGCCCTTATGATCTTAGCCACCAAAAGCATCAAAAAAGAAATCAAAGAGCCCGCAAAGGCTCTTTGATTTCAATTCATATTTAATCGGCACCGTCGATTTTTGCTTTATCAATGGAGTACTGAGCTACATTGATCCCCTGATTAGTTCCGACATAGGCATCAAAAGTCCAGTGAATACCACCATAAACTCTAGATATGGCAGCTTCTTCTGCCCATTCCCTAACTTGATTGGCCTCTTGAGGAAAAATATAAGCCAAAACCTCTGCACCGGCTGCCGAAAATGCAGAATGCCCGGAGGTATAGGATGGGAAATTGGGAGTACCGGCGATAGTTTCAAATCCTTCAATCAATTGAATAGGACGCGGATAATGATAGTAATATTTTGCATCCCAGCAACTAATCCCAGCATCCATGATCGCCATGTTCATATATGCCAAAGTCCTTGCTGATCTTAGGGTATTCAATTTATACTTCACTATAAACCGATTGGCAAAATCATTCCAATGTCCGGGAGGAGTATAGGTGCCTAATCCATCCTGCCAAAAATTGGCAATCCGTCTGCGTTCAACAGTTCGATTTGCTGCATATTCTTCAAGCAGCCGAACATCCTCCAGGTATTCGGGAGAATTAGGTGCTGGAGGAACTGGCGGGCGAGTTGCCTCCACGTTGGGGACATTCCACATGGTCACTTGACCAAATAATGGAGTCAGACCTACCGGACGCCGGGGCACTTCCAAATTTTCCCATTTCCATCCAAATCTTTCAAAAGCGGCATTTTCCAATGAATCCGACACGGATTTAGGAGTCTGGGCATTTTTCATACCGTCGCTACTGGCTCGCTGGAGGGCTACCGCTGCGATCTCTTTACCAATAATAACCCCTGCATCCACATCACTTTTCACATGTTCGCCAGAAAGCATAAGAGCTTGAAGATGATCCTGCTCGAGATTTTCCAAGTATTCCGCTTCCAATGGAAACATCGCTTTCAAAACCGCTACTGATGCTGCCGCTACGACAGCTCCATCTGACGGGTAAGAAGGAAGCGGGTTGGGTGCAAACTCATGTGGGATGGATTCATCGACCAAATACGGCGCCTCTCTATCAAAAGTAAATTTGTAATGCCAGGCGGTGATCATTCCGTCGAATTGCGCAACTGACAGGTAAGCTAGTGCTCTACTGGCATAAGGGGGATGCGCAAAAGGAAAGGCAGGCGGACCTGCTGGATTTGCGGGATTGGGCAGGGTGTAGGTCCCATCCTCATTGGGTCCCGGAATCAGATTATACTTGGCGATCAGTTCCAAGGCGATTTCATTCCATCTCACTACCGGGTTGTTTGTCCATCGATGGACGGCTTGTTTATCTGCCTCGCTTGCCTGAGACAAAATCTCCTTCAGTTCTGCTAATTCGGCCTGATAGGAATCCGAATCCACGGGCGAGGGTGCTGAGATTTCGATGGCAGCACCGTTCTCCACCAAAACCGGCTTCCAGTTTCCGCCATCCTCATCTATGGACGAGAAGGTATAGTTTTCAAAGGCCAGTTCGGTGGGTAGATCTTTCATACAGGAATAAAAAATTCCCGCTAGAACGAGTAATAGTATTGATTTTTTCATGTGTTTATAATTGTTTTTCAAAGGTCACATAGCCCGCCCCGATCTCTCGGGGGAATCTCGCAATGATAATCATCCCACTGTGTGTCGCCTTCGACATGCTCGATTTCATGCGTTTAGTTTTTTATTCCGAATTGATAAGTGACTCCCAAGCCCCAGGTTGACATTTCAGGCATATTTCTTCCCTCGATGACCTGATTCCAGTAGCCTAAAACTCCAAATCCATTAATTTTCGGGAAATAGTAATGAGCAAATCCCCCCAATCGCATAAAGTCTACCTTATTGGTAGGCTGGGGTGCATTGTAGGCCCTGATATCATCTCCGGAAACTGAATTTTGGGTTGAAAGTGTGGCTTCTACTCTCAGGGAATTTTGCCAAAACCATTTTCCGGCAGTGAGGTCAAAATTGATCGAATTGGGCACATCCATCCAAGGGGTGAAGTAACTCCCATTGTTGTAGTAATATTCTCTCTCTGCCTTAGTATATCCTTTCCATAAATAACCTGCGAGAGCTCGACCATAGAAACCACTTAGTAGTTGATAATGACCCAGAATTCTCCAGGCAAATTGTGGAGTTTTCAATCCCAAACTGTAGGGTTGGTAATCGGACAAATAATTAGAGGCCGGGACAGAAAACATTGCTGATGCCAAAAGACTTAGCTGATGTTTTTCGGTTTTTTTATCCAAAATCTGATATTTAAATCCTGTCGAAAGATCCTGTAGACCTGAGGTTCCGGCAAACTTTCCCCCATTAGGAATAGTAGAATTGGTCTGGACAAAAGGCAAGCCCAAATACATGTCCAATTTATCCGTAATACCATAAGCAGCCATGACCAAGGCAGACCTACGCTGCACCGTAGCAATCGTGCCGTTTTTCCTTAATACTTCGCCCTCCCAATACTGATCAAATCTTCCAAATTCATAATTTACCAGGATACATAAGTCCTGTTTTGGCATCATCAATTCATCAAGAGGTGTCTGTCCATTGGATTCTATGGAGATCAAGTGGAAGCAGCAGAGAAAAACTAATGGAATCAATTTTCTATTTTCTAGCATAATTTTTCTGTTCAATAGGTTCATCTTCCTCATTATAATGAGTTAAAAATCTCAGGAGCTTTTTTTGGAATCCTCCAAGCCAAGGAGAAATTGACCAAATAATCAGCAAAAGCCGCATCTCCATGGACCACATCTCCAGGACTGCTGTCTGCGATGTCGGTCAGACTTTGGGTCCGGTTACGAACCAAAGCAACAGGGACATTTACTGTAGCGGTGACATTTCCCAGCATATAGCTGACTCCCGGCTCCACTGAAATCACATAGCCTGGACGTCTAAACCCATCGCTTTCGCCCAAAATATCACGAACGGGTACTCCCTCAGCCCGGCCCCCCAGGATAATACCCAACCCATGTACGGATTTGATCCCATAAAATACTCCTCCTCTCAAGGCAAATTGATCCGGGACACTCATGATGGCTTCACTCTGTCGGCTCCGGTTCGTTGGAGTTCCATTCACGTTTCTCGGATTGAATAAGTAAAACCCACTGTAATAGCCATAAAGTCCCTGATTCAACTCCCAGATTCCCTGTGTATCCACTATCAATCCCAGACCTCCATCTCCTAATTGAATGGATTGGTCCACCGTACGTAGCTCAGAGTTTCCATTGGGTCCGACGTTGTAAAAGGTACTCTTGGCGGCATAATCACCGGTAGGCAATTTGAGTCCTAGTCCCAAAGCCATGTTTCCTTTTCGGGGTTTTTCATCCGAAAAAAGCCAATATCCCCCTCCGATTCGCATATCTGCTAATCCTTGGGAGTAGGTTTTGTGTCTGGATTCCCGACCATGCTCATACAGTGAGGAGCGCTCATTGTAGGCATAAGGCAGGGATATCAATCCATAAAATCGATCAGTAAAAGCATAACTCACATTCAGGTCCACTCCATGGGACCAGTTGATTACCTCGGTGTTATTTTCGATCCGACTGGGTTCTTCGTGAGTACCTCGAAAGTGCCGAAAACTCCTGAAATAGCGGTAATTCAGGCTTAAGTTCCAGTCGCCTGCGGCTTGAAAATTACCCTGTCCGACCGCATTGCCTATGCCGGAAAATTGCCGGATAGCGACGCAGCCTTGACCAAAGCTAAAATAAGGGTGCAGGAACAGTCCTGTCCCTAGAATTAGGACTAGTAATATTTTTTTCATCTTGTATTAGCGTATAAGTTTTGAGAAAATCTCCTACGCTTCAAACCCATCCCATTGATGAAATCAGACAGATATAATTTCCCCTAAAGCATGGAGAAAATATTTTGCCTGGGCTGACCGAAATGGGAGAGCATTTAAAGCTGAGGAGAATAAATAAGTCAGTGGTCAGCATTGGACCCACTGATTTTGGGCAGGAACAGCCGTTCCATTCTGTTTCAAGCCAAAGGTGAAACAGAAAAATTGACCCAAGAAAACCTTAGCTAAGCTGTGGAGGCGGTGAGTCTAATTGAAAAAAAGGACTCTTATAAGCTGAAAAAATAAACCCTTGATGTGTTAATTCCGGTGCTAGTCTGAAAGTCTGGAAATCCAAAAATTCTAGTTCCAGGTAATCTTTTACAAATATTTTTAGCTGATTGGAGCTTTGATTGTCTCCGGGAAATTCACGTTCGGCCAAGGCTGAAACCCATTTCATTACCGTTGACTCCAAGGTTTGGCGGGCTGTATCTGGTACATAAACGATCTGAAGGGTATCACTCTGATACCGTTGCTTGATCGCCCGATAATAATTTCCGTTCTTTTCAAATCGGGTATTGGTTAATTGAAAATCTTCCTGATCAGCCATGTAAGGCGCACTCAAGGGAATTTCCATCAACTGCTCTTCCAATCCTGACAGCTCCTGTCCGTAGATCTTATCCTGCCAATTGGTCTCCAATTGATATTTTTGGGAAAAGTAGAATAGATAATACCCAAAATGATAGCTCATAAAGCAAAGAAGGAGCGCTATGGGTAAGACTTTTTTCAAAAGAAAATAAATTAACTGCCTAAATCCGAATTCACTAAAATTTATTATCGGAAAGTAACTCAATGATAAAATAAATTCCTAAAAAAATCAAAAAAGACGAGCCATAAATTTTGATAACCTTAAGTCGATTCATTCGGTCCAAAAACCATAAAACCAAGACAGGTCTAATCAATCCAGCCAAAAGTAATAAAAAGCTGAAACAAGCTAACAACAACAAAACAAGAGAGACCGCTTCCAGCATATTTCAAAACTAAAAAAGGAACGACTTTCGCCGTTCCTTTTTCTCAAAATTTATTCAAACTTTATTTTTTACGTTTGATTTCCTTCATCTCATAACCTTCGATGGTATCGTCTACTTCGATGTTATTGAAGTTCTTGATCGAAATACCACATTCGTAACCGGCCTTCACCTCTGCTACATCATCCTTGAATCGCTTCAACTGATCGATTTCACCGTCATGAATGACAATTCCGTCCCGAATGACACGGATTTTATTCTTTCTGGTAATGAATCCATCGGTCACATAAGAACCTGCCACTGTTCCCACCTTGGAGATTTTGAATACTTCACGTACTTGGATATTTCCAGTGATGACTTCTTCAAATTCAGGTTCAAGCATCCCTTCGATGGCATCCTTGATTTGATTGATCGCATCATAGATAATCGAATAATGGCGGATCTCAATCTCTTCCTGCTCGGCCACCTTTTTGGCATTAGAAGAAGGTCGAACCTGGAATCCAATGATAATCGCATCTGACGCCGAGGCCAAAAGCACATCAGATTCTGAAATCTGACCGACACCTTTGTGAATGATATTTACTTTAACCTCATCTTTAGAAAGCTTGAGTAAAGAATCCGAAAGGGCTTCGACCGAACCGTCCACGTCACCTTTGATGATGATATTGAGTTCTTTGAAGCTTCCGATCGCCAAACGTCTTCCGATTTCATCAAGCGTAATGTGCTTCTTGGTTCGAAGACTTTGCTCACGCTGAATCTGTTCTCGGGAGTTGGCAATCTCTCTCGCCTCTCGCTCGGAATCATAGACCTTAAAGGTATCTCCGGCCTGAGGTGCACCACTCAATCCCAGTACTTGTACCGGAGTCGATGGGCCTGCTTCTTTTACCTTTTTGCCTTTGTGATCAAACATGGCTTTCACTCGACCATGATGCTGTCCGGCTAGGATGATATCTCCGATTTGAAGGGTACCAGCCTGAACCATGATGGTCGTGACATATCCTCTTCCTTTATCCAGAGATGCTTCAATTACGGTACCTACCGCATTTTTATCCGGATTGGCTTTTAATTCGAGAATTTCTGACTCAAGGAGTACTTTTTCAAGTAAATCTTCTACGCCCTGACCCGTTTTGGCCGAAATGTCCTGAGATTGGTATTTACCACCCCACTCTTCGACCAGCAAGTTCATATTTGCCAATTCCTCTTTGATTTTGTGAGGATTTGCATTGGGCTTGTCCACTTTATTGATTGCGAAAATCATCGGGACCCCTGCAACTTGGGCGTGATTGATTGCCTCTTTGGTTTGAGGCATGATATTATCGTCTGCGGCGATTACAATAATTGCCACATCCGTGATTTTGGCTCCCCTAGCACGCATGGCCGTAAAGGCTTCGTGACCCGGTGTATCCAAAAATGCAATTTTATGCCCGGTTTTTGTCATCACGTCATAAGCTCCGATGTGCTGGGTAATTCCCCCGGCTTCATCCTCGGTGACTTTTGACATCCGGATATAATCCAAAAGGGATGTTTTACCGTGATCGACGTGACCCATGATGGTGACGATTGGGGCTCTTTCTACCAAATCCTCTGCCTCATCAGTTTCTACCTCGGCAATTTCATCCTCAATCGACTTGGTGAATTCGACATCATAACCAAATTCATCAGCTATAATGGTGATCGCTTCCGCATCCAAGCGCTGATTGATCGACACAAACATGCCCAAAGACATGCAAGTCGAAATAATCTGATTGACAGAAACGTCAAGTAGCGCCGCGAGATCATTGGCAGAGATAAACTCTGTTACTTTTAAGATCTTGCTGTTGTCCTCGGTATGAGTGTCAGTTTCTCGCTCTCTGTCGGCTTTTTTATCCCGACGGCTTTTCCCTTTGCCTCCTCCGGGTTTATTTCCCTGAAGTCTAGCCAGCGTCTGTTTGATCTGATCCTGAATTTCTTTTTGGGTAGGCTCTGCCTTTTGGGTCCTGTTGGGATGGTTAGCCTTTTGAGGAGTCCTTGGAGGACCACTTCTCTGTCCTTGATTTCTGTTTTGAGGACCTCCTCCTGCTTTGTCAATTCGTTTTCTCGGACGCTTTTTGTCTCGGTTTCGCTCATCGGAGGAAGCCACTGGTCCGCCTTTTTTCTTGCTTTTATCTACCGGCAATTCAATTTTACCCAAAACAGTCAATCCCTTAAGAGAATCTGCTTTGGCTGAAATCAACTGGGATTCCGGAGCTGTTCCTTTTGGGAGTTCAGGTTTCTTTTGTTCGACAGGTTTTACAGGCCCTTGTGTGGGCTTTTGATGCTGGGATTGCGCAGGTCTTTGCGCGGGCTGTTCAGGCTTTCTAGGTGCCTGAGGTGTTCTTTGTTCGGCGGGTTTTTGCGGTGCTTTTGGCTCATGGGCCTTCACAGGCGCAGCGGGTTTAGGAGCTGGAGGAGTAGGTTTCTTATTGAGATCGATTTTTCCCAATACTTTTATTCCTTCCAACTTGGGAGCTTCGGGCGCAACTTTCTCAGCCTCTTCCGCAGGAGCGGGAGGTGGGGTTGGCTTTTTCTCCTCTTTTTTCTCTTCTACCGGAGGGGGAGCAGGTTTTGGATCCTCCTTAGGTTGAGGTGCGGGAGCAGGCGCAGGTTCGGGCTCCGGAGCCTTTTCTGGCTTCGGCTCCGACTCTAGGGTCACCGTCTCGTGACGCTTCCCAATGGATAGATGGGATGCCTCCTCTTTTTCGAGCGCAGAGGATTTGAATTCCTTATTCAACATTTCTACCTGCTCCATGTTGATTTTGGAATTGGGATTATCCTGCACTTCAAAGCCCTTTTTAGCCAAACTCTCCACGATGGTTGCCGTTCCCACGTTGAGTTTTCTGGCTAAAGCGCCTAATCGCATCATTTTTTCTTCTGACATAAGCAAAAACCTCTTTCGAAATCTTATTGTAAAATTGGGTATTTTAAAGGGCTTTCAAACCCTTACTGTTCAAATTCTTGTCTGAGGATTCGGAAAATCTCATCGATGGTCCCCTCCTCAAGTTCGGTTCTTCTCAGCAAATCCTCTCGGGTAAGTGCCAATACACTTTTTGCTGTATCCAAACCGGTTTTCTTTAATTCTTCGATAATCCAAGCTTCAATTTCATCAGCAAATTCTGCCAAATCCACATCTTCCTCTTCATATTCGTTCAATTCTCTAAAGACATCAATCTCATAGCCTACCAATCGGCTTGCCAATTTGATATTGAAGCCTCCTTTTCCAATGGCAAGAGAAACCTGATCGGGTTTCAGATAAACTGAAATCCGCTTAGTCTCCTCATTCACTGCGATCGAAGAAACTTTGGCAGGACTCAGGGCACGAGACACGTAGAGGTCGAGATTTTCAGTGAAATTGATCACATCAATATTTTCATTCTGCAATTCTCTGACCACCGCGTGGATTCTTGATCCTTTCATTCCCACACAAGCACCCACGGGATCGATTCGGTCATCGTAAGACTCCACCGCTACTTTGGCTCGCTCGCCTGGTTCGCGTACGATCTTGACAATGGTGATCAAACCATCATATACCTCGGGTACTTCATTTTCAAACAATCGCTCCAAGAATACCGGACTGGTCCGGGAAAGGATGATTTTCGGAGTTCCGTTCATCATATCCACTTTATGGACGATCGCTTTTACCGAATCCCCCTTTCTAAATCTATCCTTGGGTATTTGCTCACCTTTGGGCAAAATCAATTCATTCCCTTCTCCGTCAATAAGCAAGATTTCTCTGCCTAGGATCTGATATACTTCTGCCGAAACGATCTCACCAACCTGCTCCTCATACTTATTGAATAGGAGGTCTTTTTCGAGATCTTTGATCCGCTGAATCAAGGTTTGACGAGCCATCTGAACTGCCCGTCTTCCAAAATCCTCCAACTCGATTTTTTCGTAAACTTCTTCTCCAATCTCAAAATCCGGCTCGATCTTACGGGCATCGGTGAGACTGATTTTGTCAAAATCCCAAATATCTTCAGAGTTGTCATCTACGATTTCCCGAATACGGAAAATTTCCAAATCGCCTTTGTCAGCGTTGATCGTCACATCGAAGTTTTCGTCTGTTTCAAACTTCTTGCGAATCATCGCTCGGAAAACATCTTCCAGAATACGGATCATGGTAGGTCGATCCACATTTTTAGATCTCGCAAATTCAGCGAAGGATTCTATTAAGACTTTGGCATCCATTTGATTTATTTAAAAGATACTTGAACAATTGATTTTTTTATATCCTCAAGGGCATGCGAAGTTTCTTCTTCAGTGGCTTTTTTCCCCTTCTCTTTTTTCTTGACCTGCAGCGTTATACTTCCGTCTGCCACAGTCAGGAGCTTACCTTTTACTTCTTTGCCATCTTGGAGCAAAACCTTGAGTTCCCTACCTATATTCTTTATATATTGCCTTTCGCTAGCAAGCGGATAATCCACTCCCGGCGAGGAGACCTCAATACGATAGGCGTTTTCGATCAGGTTTTTATCCTCGATTTCATTAGAAACTGCCCTACTCACTTTTGCACAAGTGTCAATCGTCACTCCCTGATCTGCATCAATGAGTATGCTGAGAAGTGTTTGGTCTCCTTGGGGAGAGATTTTCACTTCTACCACAAAATGGCCCTGATCAGGAAGATGACCTGACACCATTTCTTCTAGAACCTCGCGCAATTCAGACATAGTATGCATAATGAAAGAGGGGACTTGGTGTCCCCTCTAGAAACTTCGAATACGGCACAAATGTAAAATATTTTTAATCGAAAAACAATTTGTACTGAAATTCAATCGTCTATCAAATACATGCTCCTGTGGACCCAAACTGCTTGAATGCTAAAAAAATATTTTGCTGACTCTGATCAATTTTCTTTCGGTTTGATCGGAAAAAATATCTACTTTCTCTCCGATTTCTGCCACGAAGATAATAATTTTGCCGACCCCCGTTTAATAAGGTGTACCTTGCGTGCTCTTTATCAAACAGCAAACCTCAATTACAAAAGCCAATCATCAAAACATGGGATTATTTGATTTTTTCTCCAGTGATATAGCCATCGACTTAGGGACTGCCAACACCTTGATTATCCACAAGGATAAAATCGTGGTGGACGAGCCTTCGATCATTGCTATCGACAAAACCAACAACCGCGTACTGGCGGTCGGTAGGGAAGCAATGAATATGCATGAGAAAACTCACGAAAACATTAAAACGATCCGTCCTCTAAAAGACGGTGTTATTGCCGACTTTTATGCCGCTGAGCAGATGATTCGTGGGTTGATCAAAATGATCCCGGGACAGAAAAAAGGGATGTTTCCCCAATCCCATCGAATGGTAATTTGTATTCCTTCAGGTATTACCGAAGTGGAAAAAAGAGCAGTTCGAGATTCGGCTGAGCATGCCGGGGCCAAGGAAGTCTATATGATTTTTGAACCAATCGCCGCAGCAATTGGCATTGGGATTGATATTGAAAAACCGATGGGATCCATGATCGTGGATATCGGGGGAGGTACGACGGAGATCGCCTTGATAGCCCTATCGGGAATTGTCGCTGACCAATCGATCCGGGTAGCCGGTGATACTTTTACCAAAGATATCCTAGACTATATGAGAAGGCAACATAACCTACTCATCGGTGAGCGGTCTGCCGAGAAGGTCAAAATCGCAATTGGGTCTGCTTTGACCGAATTGGATGATGCACCCGAAGATTATGAAATCAGAGGTCGTGATCTCATGACCGGGATTCCTAAAGTCATCAAGGTCTCTTATTCCGAAATCGCATTTGCACTGGACAAATCAGTTTCTAAAATTGAAGAGGCAGTGCTCAAAGCACTGGAAATCGCACCGCCGGAACTATCTGCGGATATTTATGACAATGGCATCCATCTCACCGGAGGTGGGGCTCTGCTAAAAGGACTCGATAAACGCCTTCACCAAAAGACCAAACTTCCGATTCATATCGCCGAAGATCCACTCAGAGCCGTCGTTAGGGGAACCGGAACAGCTTTGAAAAACATACATAATTTTAGAACGGTATTGATGACCTAAACCCTGAATGCTACGCATCCTCCAATTTCTATATAGCCTTCGGGCTTTTCTTTTGTTTCTTTTGCTGGAATTGGTGGCAATCTGGTTAATCGTCTCCAATAATTCCCCACAAGGTGCGGCATTCTTCAACTCTTCCAATGCGGTTTTCGGTTCGGTATTAAAAACCCAATCAGACATTTCGGATTTTCTGGATTTGGCAGAGGCCAATGAAGAACTTTTGCGTCAGAATGCTGAATTGCTCGCACGATTGGAAGTGGTTGAAATTAACCGAGATAGTACCGACAATCAGCCACTAGACAGTAATTTTGTGGCTGAGCATGAGTTTAAAAGTGCCAGAGTCATTGCGCAGACCTTGCGCTATGCCCAAAATCACCTCACGCTAGACAAAGGAAAATCTCACGGCGTAAAACCTGGCATGGGAGTTTTTAACCATTCCGGGATAGTCGGACGGGTAAAAACAGTCTCAGAAAATTACTCAGTTGCCATTTCTGTCCTCAATACCGGGCTTTTGATATCCTCCAAAATCAAACCTTCCGGTGTCTATGGATCCATCAATTGGGATGGGCAAAACACAACAGAGGTAAAAATGCTCTATATCCCAAGACATGTCGAAGCCCAAGCGGGAGACACGGTCGTCACCTCAGGTTATAATGCGATTTTCCCGGAGGGAATTGCAGTAGGTGTCATCAAAAAAGTAGAACAAGGATCCAATCAAAATTACCTGGATATTGTCGTCGAGTTAAGCACAGATTTCAGTAAAATCAATTACGTATATCTTGTGGAAAACAATCAGATTGAAGAACGGGATACCCTTAACCAAGAAGCAGAAATAGTCAATGAATATTAGATCCCTGATTACTTTTATTTTCACAGGAATCATCTTAATGGTAGTGCAGGTTTTATTTCTGAAAAACCTGGCCGTATTCGGTGTAGCCATGGGTTTTTTATACCTCATGTTTATTCTTGACCTTTCTATCAACAGCAATAAAATCAATCTATTGTTGATCGCCTTCTTCTTGGGTTTGCTGATCGATATTTTCTACGATACGATCGGAATGCACGCTGCCGCCGCCACCTTGGTGGCATTTGTTCGGCCCTATTGGCTGAAAGCCATCAGTCCCACAGGCGGATATGACGAGTCCAATCGCCCGGACCTACACGAAATGGGCCTCAGCTGGTACATCAGTTATTCATTTCCTTTATTTTTTATCTATTCATTTTTATTTTTCACTATCGATCAGTGGGGAACTGGGGGATTGCTGGGAGTGCTGTATAAAAGTCTTTTTTCGACCATTTTCAGCATGCTTTTGGCTATACTGGTTCAAGTACTGTTCTTTAAAAGAAGGAGAAGAATCTAATGAACGATCAAAGACCGGTAGTCATCATCATTTTCATTTTTACGGTAGGGCTGATTCTTTTGATAAAATTATTCAGCATCCAAGTTGCGGATGATAGTTTTATGAAAAGAGCCGAGCGAAATGCAGTTCAGCGAGTAGTAGACCATCCCTACCGGGGATTGATTTATGACCGAAATGGTAAACTTTTGGTTTACAATAATCCCATTTTTGACTTGATGCTCGTCCCTCAGGAATTTGAAGTTGGCGATACTACGCGGTTTTTGGAGCTTTTTGACATCAGCAAAGAGGAACTGATCGAAGCCTACAATGCGGCCAAAAAATATTCCTGGGTAAAACCCTCCCCATTGATTAAACAAATCTCTACGACGGATTTTGCCCGAATTCAGGATTACCTTATAGACTATCCCGGTCTATTTGTCATGACTCGATCTGTCAGATCTTATCCACAGCCGGTCGCTTCCCATGCATTGGGATATATCGGAGAGATCAACGCCCGTCAGATGGAGCTGGATTCTGCTAAGTATTATTCTCAAGGAGACTATGTGGGATTGAGTGGAATGGAACGATATTACGAACGGCAGTTGCGGGGACAGAAAGGTGTTAAATATAAAATGGTGAATGTCCGCGGGGTGGACAAAGGCCCTTTCAAAGATGGAGAATACGATACCGCCTCGGTGGCAGGAATTAATCTCACCTCCACCATTGATATGGAATTGCAGCTTTATGGTGAGCAGTTGATGGCAGGAAAAACCGGATCGGTAGTTGCCATAGAGCCTAAAACAGGGGAAATTCTATCTATGATTTCGGCTCCTTTTTATGATCCGAATCAGTTGACAGGAGCGGATTTTGGAAAGACCTATACTGCTTTGAACAAAATGGAAACTAAGCCTTTGTTCAATCGGCCTATCATGGCCAAATACCCTCCGGGGTCAATTTTTAAAATTGTCCAAAGCTTAATTGGATTACAGGATGGGATTCTGACACAGGAAACCACATTCGCCTGTAACCGATCGCTGGTAGCATGCCATAATCACCCCTCACCGGTGAATTTATTCGGAGCCATTCGGAATTCCTGCAATCCCTATTATCATCAGGCTTTCCGAAGGATGATCAATCGGGAAGTCTCATCCAATACCTACAAAGACACCGAAATTGGGCTGAATGACTGGCGGGAAAAAGTAATGAAATTTGGCTTGGGGACATCTCTAGGCATTGATATCACCGGAGAACTGGGCGGGGATGTGCCTTCGAGCAAGCTTTATGATAAATTTTATGGAGAAGGTCGATGGAAATACTCGACGATTTATTCCCTGTCAATCGGTCAGGGTGAGCTGCAGGTGACTCCCCTTCAAATGGCCAATCTTGCCGCCATATTTGCCAACAAAGGGTATTATTATTCCCCCCACCTGATCAAGGCAATCAACGGAGACCAAACCCAAATCCCGGAGAAATACCGGATCAAAAATGAGGTAGGCGTAGATGCGCATCATTTTGATATGGTTCAGGATGCTATGGCGGAGGCCTTGTACGGAACGGCCAATCGAGCTATCATCCAAGACATCGTCATCGCCGGAAAAACAGGAACTGCACAAAATCCCCATGGAGAAGATCACTCGGTATTCGTGGCCTTTGCTCCCAAGGATGATCCCAAAATCGCCATTGCAGTCTATGTGGAAAATGCCGGCTGGGGTGGCCGTGCTGCGGCAAGTACTGCCTCCCTGATGATCGAAAAATACCTTCGGGGAATGATTACCAGACCCGCTCTGGAGGAATATGTGTTAGCTGGAGATTTTAAAGATTAAATGCGGGATTCGGATATACATATTAATCGTGTAGACTGGGTGGTAGTCACCATTTATTTTGCCTTGGTGATCTTCGGCTGGTTTAATATTTATGCGGCAGTGTACGACAGTCAGGCTCCTCAGAGCATGTTTGACATGTCTATCAACTCCGGCAAACAACTCGTACGAATCGGTGCGGCTGTGATTTTGATCGTTTTGATCATGGTGGCAGATTATCGGTTTTTTGAAAATCTGTCCCTTTACATTTTTATTGCATTTATGCTTTTGCTGTTGATTACGCCTATTTTTGGAAAGGTTGTCAATGGGCAGCGAGCCTGGTTCGAAATCGGACCCATTCAGATTCAGCCGGGTGAATTTGCCAAATTTGCCACTGCTTTGGCTTTGGCAAAAGTCATGGAGAGGCCCACCTTTGACCTCACCAAGAGAAACCATCAGTTGATCGCTTTTGGAGTGTTGCTGCTGCCGGTCGCCTTCATTTTGCTTCAGCCAGATACCGGTACAGCCATGGTTTATTTTGCCATGCTTTTGATGTTTTATCGGGAGGGATTTCCCCAGAAATATTACCTGTTGGGCTTTGGTTTCATTGCCTTGACACTGCTGTCCTTGGGGATCGAAAACAATCTTTATTTAGCTATTGGGATTGGTGTGATCATTTTGTTTTTGATCCTTTTAGGAAAAAAATCCTGGCAGAAAGTGGTGGCCTTTTCTTTGATTGGTTTGGGACTGATCGCTTACAGTTATAGTATAGATTATGTCGTATCCAAGCTGCCCGAGCATCAGCAAAACCGAATTATGGTCTTGTTCAATCCCAACTTGGACCCATTGGGAGTTGGCTGGAATGTCACCCAATCGAAAATCGCCATCGGCTCAGGAGGCTTGTTTGGAAAGGGCTATCTGGAGGGAACCCAGACCAAGTTTGATTTTGTCCCCGAGCAGCATACTGATTTTATTTTTTGCACGCTGGGAGAAGAATTTGGATGGGCCGGAAGCCTGGTGGTGATTTCGCTTTTTGTCACTTTGCTGGTTCGGTTGGTCATCATGGCGGAGCGGCAAAAAAATCGCTTTTCGCGGGTTTATGGGTATTGCGTTATTTCCATTTTACTTTTTCACTTTATGATCAATATTGCGATGACCGTGGGTTTGTTTCCTGTCGTGGGGATTCCGCTGCCATTTTTTAGCTACGGAGGATCATCCTTATGGTCATTTACGATTTTACTCTTCGTATTTATCAAATTGGATTCTTCCCGGGCACTTCAGCTCGGCCGATTTAAATAGGGTCTGCCAGACTTTTGAGTATGTCTTTAAAAAGAAAAAAGCTATCCAAAACCAAATAGGATAGCTTCAATCTAGAAATCAATAGAATTTAATCTGCGAATTTCCGGTAAATCAACTGGGTGAATTCATGAACTGCCTCTGATTGGACATCCCAGTCTAGTTCAGATACATAGCGCTGATTGACCAAATCGATCGCCTGATCAAAATCCCGACAATCATCGATGGATTTCAGCGCATGACCGAGTAGATCCGCGTTGCCATCAAATAACTCCTTGGTAAACATAAAGCGCTGATTGATGGCGAGGCTTTCGGATAATTCGCCCAAAATCGCCTTCATTCCTCGGTAGGATTCAATCGAAAAACGGGACTTCAAATCTTCCGAATTTAACTTTTTCCCATTCGATGTGGAATTCTGGATAGGTGCAGGTGGGGTTTCTCTGATTGGCTCCACAGTTGGTTTCACTGAAGTGTCCTCTCCCATTTGATCAAAAAATGACGAGTCGGATTCAGATTCCTTCTTCTCTTTTTCAACAACTGGACTAGATGGTACTTCTTCCTGAACCAAATAAGCATCAAGATCAAACGCCTGAACGTCCCCAAGGGTAGCCAAAAGTAAATTGACTGACTCGAGGTTCTCCTTCACAGCCTGATAATTGGCTGCAATGGCTTTTTTATACGCCGATCGATCATGACCAAATCCGGTCTTATCCACCAAAAATGAAATGACGGTCACATGCCATTTGTAATATTTTTTATTCTCTTTAAGGTATTCATTGATTTTACTTTCCGGTGCCTTGTCTATTTCAGACTGATAATATCCCACCGGATCAGTGGCGAGTTGTATGGCATTTTGGACCGCTGCAGCCACCAAAGGCTCCAAATAACTGCGCTCGACTTTTATCCTGCGGGAAAGCACGTTCATAAATTGAGTCAAGGCTTCGTGTACGGCTATATCCCTGTAATCAAAATAGGGATTGCTTTTCAGCTTTTCCAATTCCTCCTGCCAAAGCTCAAAAAGCCGCTTGATGACAAAGAAATTGACCTGCACAGCAGAGGTCAGCTGGACAATGTCCTGTCCTGTAATAAACTGCTTCTCTGCATAATATCGATCACAGACTTTGGAAGCGAAGTTTTTGGAGTAATTTTCTAAATAATTGCTGTTAATTTGGACTGTCATTGCTTAGGTGATGTTTAGAAAAGTAAACGAATAAATGCCGAAAATCGTCATTGAAAACCTATTTAATCGCACAATTAATTTTACGGATACTTCTCGTAAAGTTATTGAATTAATCCATGAAAATAATATTGATTGGATGCATGCCTGCGGCAAAAAGGGTCGATGCACCAGTTGCAAAATGATCATGGTATCGGGACAGGAAAATCTCAGCAGCCCCAGCGATCGGGAAATTTACTTTCGAAAACTCAAGAGACTCGGGCCAAATGAGCGTCTCTCTTGCCAGTGTAGTTTATTAGACGGAGAAATTTGTATCCGAGTCGCCGACATCAATAAATTTCCTCATTTAGAATACAGCGAATAGCATATGTTTATTGAACCTTCTGTCAATCGGAAAAATACTCCTTTCCAAAAAGGTCAAATCGAGGTCATTTGCGGTTCGATGTTTTCTGGAAAGACTGAAGAATTGATTCGGAGGCTGAATCGTGCCAAAATAGCCCGACAAAAGGTAGAGATTTTTAAACCCAGTGTGGACAAGCGCTATCATGAAGAGGATGTGGTCTCTCACAATGATACTTCCATCCGCTCCACGCCGGTAAATTTTGCAGAAGACATCCTCCTACTAAGCGGGAACTGCGATGTGGTCGGAATTGACGAGGTCCAATTTTTTGATGAGCAGATCGTTTCGGTTGCCCAAAAGCTGGCCAATCAAGGCAAGCGGGTGATTCTTGCCGGCTTGGACATGGATTTTGAAGGCAAGCCTTTCGGACCCATGCCTAAACTTATGGCCGTTGCGGAATATGTCACAAAAGTCCATGCCATCTGTATGAAATGCGGTGATTTAGCGGCATTTTCATTTCGATTATCAGACTCTAAGCAGAAAGTAATGCTTGGAGAAAAAGACAGCTACGAGGCTCGCTGTAGAAAATGTTTCTATGAAGACAAGCGCTAAAAAACGAGTTTCCACAATTTTCAACCTGAACTAATATCCCACTGCTCCATGCTCAAAAAGACAGAAGGAATAGTGGTCAACAGCATCCGCTACAAGGAGAGTAGCGTGATTGTTAAGATTTTTACCCGTGAGATCGGTCTAAAATCCTATGTGGTCAATGGTATCAGAACCCAAGGAAGCAAATCTAAAACCGCACTTTTTCAACCGATGACGGTGTTGGATTTGGTCGTATACGACAGGGAAAATCAAGGATTACATCGACTTTCGGAATTTAAGCTTTCCCGACCGTTTCAGCATATTCCCTTTGATTTTGAGCGGACCGGCTTGGCTTTATTTATGTCTGAAGTGATCAATCGGTCCATTTATGAAAATTACCAAAATGAAGAGCTGTTTGATTTTTTAAAAAGAAGCCTTTTTCATTTGGATCAAAAAGAGAAAAATATCCGTCATTTTCCCCATGTCTTCTTAATCGAGCAAGCTAAATATTTGGGATTTGGGGCGGATGATCCTCAAGAATATATCGATGAAAGCAAGAGACTGGCTTTTACGAAAGATGAATATAGCAAAGCATTCGAATACTTACGGCAGTTGATGTCCGATTCGTTTGACTGTCAATATAAGCCCGGATTGCAGATCCGGAGAAAGCTGCTGGATTATTTGTTGGAGTTTTATAATGAGCAACTTGGGAGCAATCAGGTATGGAAATCCATGACAATTTTGAGACAACTGATGATATGATTTGAGTCCTTTTAAAAATAATCAGATTTTGGGTACAAAATTTGCGAAATACATTGGGAAGAACTAATATTGTACCATCACCGTGAATGTACAAGTCAGCCCACTTTGACTTGAGTTTTTCCTGCAGACCTTTTTTGCTCAGAAAAGCATCCACGATTCCAAAGACCGCATTTTACCTCAAAACATTATTTATTACACACCCTCTTTATGTACAACATAGAAGAACTCAGAATCAGGCTATTATCTGAACTGAAGGAAATCGCCGAAGAGCTGGGCGTAAAAAACTTCAAAACGCTAAAAAAAGACGAATTAGTCTACGCTATTTTGGATCAGCAGGCCATCACACCAGAGCAGGCACTTCCTAAGAAAAAACCTTCAGCCACAGAGACACAACCAGCTGAAGAGGCGCCAAAACCCGCCGAAAAACCGGAACCCAAACCTATACAAAAGGAAGAGCCGGAATTCAAATCAAAATTCAGAAGGCAAAATGTCACTGAAATCACCGAAGAAGCAAAATCTCCCAAACCAGAAGCTCCGGTAGAAAGACCTAAAGTCGAGCATAAGTCAAAAAAAGAAGAGCCTGCTCCAAAAAAGGAAGAACCTCAAAAAGAGCCAAAAGCTCAAGAAGAAAACAAAACTTTTAGACCTCGGAAGAAAATTTTTGAGGAAGTAAATGTCCCCGAAGAAACTCAGGCGGACGTTTCAGAAGAAAAGCCCGCGAAGCCAGAGCCGGAGATCGAATTACCCAAGCGTAAAAATTTCAAATCACAGGATGAAATGCTTGTTCCTGCGGCTGAGACTGTTCCATCCCATCGTTCAAAGAAACCTTACGTCAGCCCTCGGGAATTTGACGGAATCATTGAAAATGAAGGTGTACTCGAAATCATGCAGGAAGGATATGGATTCCTTCGTTCATTGGATTACAATTACTTGGCTTCCCCAGATGATATTTATGTGTCACCGAGTCAAATCAAACTTTTCGGTTTGAAAACGGGGGATCATATTAAGGGGTCCATTCGGCCTCCTAAAGAAGGAGAGAAATACTTCGCTCTTTTGAAAATCGGAACCGTCAACGGCAAAACCACAGATGAAATCAGAGATCGGGTACCATTCGAATACTTGACGCCACTCTTCCCTGAGGAAAGATTAAATCTTTCTACTCGTCCGGATGGATATTCTACCCGAATTTTGGACTTGTTTGCTCCGATAGGAAAAGGACAGCGAGGAATGATCGTTGCCCAACCAAAAACAGGTAAGACGGTACTCCTCCAGCAAATCGCCAACGCCATTACCAGAAACCATCCTGAAGTTCACTTGATGATCTTGCTGATCGATGAGCGACCCGAAGAAGTAACAGATATGGCGAGGTCAGTTAATGCCGAAGTGATTTCATCCACCTTTGACGAGACTGCCGATAGACATGTAAAAGTGTCCAATATCGTGTTGGAAAAAGCAAAGCGAATGGTGGAAGTCGGTCATGATGTGGTGATCCTTTTGGACTCCATCACCCGACTAGCCCGAGCCCATAATACTGTGGTACCTAGCTCCGGAAAAATCCTTTCCGGTGGTGTAGATGCCAATGCCCTGCACAAACCTAAGCGATTCTTTGGAGCAGCCCGAAATGTAGAAAATGGGGGTTCTTTGACTATCATCGCTACTGCTTTGGTAGAGACGGGATCTAAAATGGATGAGGTGATCTTTGAGGAATTCAAAGGAACTGGCAACATGGAACTCGCGCTAGACCGTAAGTTGGCCAATAGAAGAATTTATCCTGCTATTGATGTATTGGGTTCTGGGACCCGACGAGAAGATCTACTTATGGACAAAGAAGAAATGCAGCGCGTCTGGATTTTGAGAAAACTCATGAGCGATATGAATTCGCAAGAATCCATGGAATTCCTTCTCAATAGAATGAAAGGAACCCGAGACAATGCTGAGTTTTTGATCAGCATGAACGGATAAAGTCAAATCATCTTAAATATCAAGTCCCCGGTTCTAAATGATCGGGGACTTTTTTTTAGCTGAAAAATCAATTCAAGAGCAATTTTCTGCTTTTTTATTATCTTTTTTTGCAGTTCATAAGCATTTTTCAACATTTTGGTAATGAATTTGTTAAAGCTAAGATATTGATCACCCAATCAATCACCACCCTTGACAAAATATATACTGAACAAAGGCATTTTGCTGAGCCTTTTGGCTTGGTTGTGCATTGAGATACCGCTTCTGGCACAATGTGCCGAATGCGGAAGTCCACGTACGTATACTTCAAACGCGACCTCTTTAAACGATAGAACTAATGGAGGATTAAATGCATCTCGCTGGACAGGCTCCGGTAATTTTTCCGCTGGTCAAATCGCCAAGTTTTCTGCTGAGGATGAAAGTTACACCTGGACGGCTTCAGATTTTAATTTAGGAGGCATCATCCTATCAAATGGCGCTGATCTCACCCTTAATCGTGGTAACAATGGAAATGAACCCGGATTTACCATTAGTGATGGATGTATTGTCGTTGGGTCTGGATCAGTTTTACGAATAGTGTACATCACTGAGCTTTCAAATCTCCGAATTTGTGTAGAAGATGGCGGCTCTATTATTTTTGATCAACGGAATATCAATGGCAATGTAGAACGAAATGATTTCACGTTTGGCAATGTCATCATTGATTTACAGGGTCCCAATGCAGAATTAGAATTTGGAGACGCAGATATTATCATAGAATCGGGTGGACTAGTAATCGATGGATGGACTGGCGACGAAAGTGAGCTTTGCGAAAATAGTGACCCGCCTATCCCGGGTAGCTCAGGAAATATTTCTTGGACTAGCGAAATCCAACTTCTATCCCTGTGCGAGATCTTGAATGGTCGGGTTTTACCCATAGAGTTAGCTTATTTTCAATCCAAATTTCAAGATGAAAATAGATCTGTTTTACTCGAATGGGCCACTCTTACTGAAAAAGATACCGAATCGTTTGAGATAGAACGATCAGTAGACGGGGTGGAACGATGGGAAAAGATCAAAGAAATCAATGCCAATGGAAACTCAGAAGGTTTTCAGGCCTATAATTTTTCAGATCAATATCTTCCCCTTAGTGGGTCCAATGTTTACTATAGAATACGAATCATTGCCAGAAATGGTGTTCACTACATTTCTCAGCTTACAAGAGTGCCTCTTCCCTCACTCGTACAAACGGGAAAGCTTTGGCATATCTATCCCAATCCAAGTTTTGGAGGAGATCTAAGAATACAGCCCCATGATTCTGATTTTTCCGACTTTGAGGAAGTTCGGGTTCGGATTTTTGGAAAGTACTCCCAAAACCAAATCTTGACAGCACAAAGTCTAGAGGAATTAAATACCAAATTATCTTTGGAAATACAAGAATATTCACCAGGCATTATACTCTTAGAAATACAGTCAAAAAGAGGTGTGGAAGTAATCAAATTGATTCGAAAATAAGTTAAAATCTTATCCAATTCACTCTTTCTTTATTCATTAAACACCCAATAATCTCCTTGAGAGCAATTCCTTGCTCTCATTTTTTTTAAAATTTAATTTGTTTTATTACCTCTTAAATGTACATTTGAATCTATTTATATCGATCAAACAAAATATTATTTGTATAAATAAAGAATATTGGATTTCAGATACATAAAAAAGTAACTCAGAGAATCTCCAGAAATCACCTCACAAGAAATGGTACAAATGAATCCAAATACAAGCTTAAAGGCGAGAGTCTTTCGCAAACCGGATTTACAAATTTTATTTTGTATAGTATTGTTTCATATACATTTTTTTGCTTTTGATCAAATTGCTCTCGGGCAAACAACCGAGCGCTTTACCAGTCCAGGAAACTTTACCTTCACGGTTCCCAACTACTCAGGATCTGACTTAAAGCCTGGAGACGAAGTGCTTGTTGATCTGGAAGTGATTATTGTAGGCGCAGGTGGTGGTGGTGGCAAAGGAAATGGCGCAGGCGGAGGCGGCGGAGGTCAAGTTCGGACGATAACAATTGAAGCCCTGGAGGGGGCAGTATTGACAGGTTCTATCGGCGAGGGAGGAACCGGACGCTCAGGTCCAAACGGTGCAGGGGCAAATGGACAACCCACTATATTTAATGGCATATCAAGCAGTGGTGGAATAGGAGGTAGTGGCGGGAATGCAGGAGGGGGTGGAAATTCTGGATCCGGTACCTCCCGTGGAAATGGAAATAGAAACGGTTCTAGATATGCAGGAGGAGGAGGAGGAGGAGCCTCTGGAAACGGAAATAACGGAACTACAAGCTTCCCGCCTCCTTCTGCAAGAGGAGGAAATGGAGGAGCAGGAATAAATGGATACGGAGGCGGCGGCGGAGGGGCTGCTAATGGAGGAGCTGGTTCAAATAATGTCGTCGGTCAAGGCGTAGATGGAGGAAGCAACGGTAGCACTGGAAATGCCTCAGGTGCATCTAATGGCGGCGGCGGCGGCGGTGGAAGATTAAGTGGCGGAAACGGTGGAAATGGAGTCGTGGAAATCAATATTTCATTTAGAATCCTTCCGGTACAATACCTCTATTTCGAAGCAAATTTTAATAGCGCGGAAAGAATTGGCAAATTAGACTGGGCTACGGCAAAAGAATGGGAAAACTCTCACTTCGAAATCGAAAGGGCTCAAAATGGAATAGATCAATGGAAAAAAATTGGTGAAGTTCGGGCGGTGGGCTATTCTGATCAACCGGAAAAATACTCTTTTAAAGATGATAAAATCCCTTTGTCGGGAGGATCCTTATTCTATAGAATTAAACAGATTGATTTAAATGCCAAGTCAACTAATCTAAGCGAAGTTGTGGGTTTATATGTTCCTTCGGTTCGCCAGACAAATGGCAACTGGAGAGTTTATCCCAATCCCGCAACAGTGGATAATATCAATATTGATCATCTTAATGCTGAAAGCCATAATGGAAAGCCTATTACGTTTAGGCTGGTCGGAAACTCGATAAACACGCCTTACAAAACGGTGGAAGACATTGAATCTTTAAATACCGAACTTCGGGAATCTATTTCAACTATCAGGAAGGGATTTTTGGTGATAGAAATTCAATGGAACAATACAGTGGAAATTCTAAAAGTAATTTTTGAATAGTCTTCTTTAACCTGAAATAACTAAGCCCAAATTCTTTCTGAATCAGACAGAAGGCTTCGAGAGATTCAAGACTAATTAATTATAAGTAGATCAAATACACTTATAAACTGTTTCTGCTATCACTTATTCGGGCTTTTTCAAGAAAGCTACTGTGAGGATTTTAACCTTTAAAAATAGCCAGTAAAATCAACATCCGAATTATTCCATAATTCGTAATTCCTGTTTGTTAAAGAAAACTTTGCCATATAGGACAATTACAAATCTTTAGAGGATTAAAAATTTTGCCAGCCGATAAAAAAACAAAGCATAGTCAGAAAGAAACAATAATGCATCGATAGGATAAAAAGTTAGCCAATCAAAAACGAAGTGGAGAATTCACAAAATCCATAATGACTCAGATATGGGTGTCCATTTTAAAAATTTTATTTGTTTATAAAGTTCAATGATTTAAATTGTAAGCCCTTTAGTCATTAATGGCAAAATATTATTTGTTTAGACAAGATTAAAATGTAATTCAAATATAAAAAAAGGTTAGAAATAGATTTAAGATAAATTATCCTTGAATCTATATTGACTATAATCAAAGAAAAGAGCATCAAAATATAGAAGAAAGCCCAATCACGGATCGTGTCAAAACATGATTTAAAGAGTTTAGTTGATTCCCTTTAGAAAAGCATGGATCTTAGCTCTTGATTTTAAAACGATTACATGCAAATTTTTGGGTAAAAATTAGGAAATTGAAATGCAAATCTTTAAATTTGAAATACGTTTTTTAGGGTTTGAAAAACATTTATAGACTAACTGGATGAAAAAACATTTACCAGTTTTACTCCTATCCATTTTTCTGATATTTATCAGCTGGGAGACTTTTGCCCAAACCCAGACGATTATCAATACTACAGCTGGAGGAGGGGAAACTTTTGTAGTCCCTCCCGGCGTGACCTCAATTACTGTGGAAGTATGGGGAGCTGGTGGCAGAGGAGGTTCAAGATCAGGATCTAATGGAGTTACTGGTGGCGGTGGCGGTGGGGCTTACTCTAAAAGTGTGCTATCTGTTACAGCAGGACAAACTATCAGCTATTATGTGGGTTTTGGATCAAAAACCGCTGACCCCGGAGAAGATTCTTGGTTTTTAGATAATACCACAGTAATGGCCAAAGGAGGAAATTCTGTCGGCACTAATGTGCTCACAGGTGCTACAGGAGGTTCTAGTGCTTCTAGTTTTGGAGATGAATCCTTTAGTGGAGGAAATGGTGGTGATGGTTCAGGAAATAATGCGGGTGGAGGAGGCTCGTCTGCGGGAATAAATGCTAACGGAAACAACACAGCGAACTCCACAGGAGCAACAGCTCCTGCCGGTGGGGGAGATGGTGGAGACGGCAGGACAGGTAGTCAGGGTCGTGGAGAAGATGGTTTATCTCCTGGAGGAGGGGGCGGTGGTTCGCGGCGAAATAATGCCTCAGGAACGGAACAAGTTGGCGGATATGGTGCAGACGGTCAGATCCGGATTTCCTATATCGCATTGACTTCATATACCAGTTCTGATGATCAATACGTTTGTGAAGATGACCCGATTAACGAAATCACTTATTCATTACCTCCTAATTCTACTGTAGAAATTATAGATCTACCGCCTGGATTAACTTCTAATTACAATAGCACAGCAGGTACTATTTCTATCACAGGAATTCCAACAGCAGATGGAACTTACACCATCAATGCCACTCCTGATTACAATTCATTTATAACGCTTACTCAAAGTGGGTCTGTTACGATCATTCCTAAACCGGATGTGACAGACATAGCAGAAACTGTTTGCAGCGGGGAACCCTTCACTGTTATTCCTGTGGATGGAACAAATGGTTTTATTCCTGATGTAACCACGTATTCCTGGGACGCTCCATCGATGCCCAGTGGACTGACCGGAGGTGCTGCAGGAAGTGGGGATGAAATTTCCGGGACTTTAACCAACACGACCAACTCGGCACTTGATGCAATCTATACCGTCACACCTACTCATAATGGATGTGATGGTGATCCTTTTGAGGTTGCTGTAACTGTCGATCCCGTTGCAACCATTGACGATCAAACGGTAGAAGTTTGTACCGGAGATGATTTTTCTTTCACACCGACTGACGGGACCGATGGAGTTGTACCGGCGGGAACTACCTATACTTGGGAGTCCCCTTCAGTGACAGGGGGCCTCACAGGGGGAGACGCAGATAGTGGAAGTTCTATCTCAGCAACCCTTAACAATCCAACCAATACCCAACAAACTGCAACTTATACTGTTACTCCAACTTCTGGAACCTGCGTTGGACCAGATTTTACAGTTACGGTGACCGTCGACCCAGGACCAAATATTGATGATTTAACCAGTTCTATATGTAGTGAAGAAACTTTTACAGTTACTCCTGAGAACGGGACCGATGGAATTGTGCCTGCAGGAACTACTTACACTTGGGGATCCCCTTTAGTGACTGGGGGCCTAACAGGGGGAGTTGCTGGTAGTGGAAGTAGTATCACTGGAACCCTAACCAATCCGACCAATACTAGTCAAACGGCAACTTATACGGTGACTCCAAGTTCTGCAAGCTGTTCAGATGAGACTTTTTTACTGACAGTGACGGTTGATCCAAAACCTGATGTTTCGGATATAAATGAAACTATTTGTAGTGGAGGTTCATTCAATCTAACACCTGTAGATGAAATTGTTCCGTCTGGCACTACTTATTCATGGAGCCCTCCCTCAATTTCAGGGGATATAACAGGTGGCGAAGCCGGAAATGGAAGCACGATTTCAGGTACGTTAACTAATAATACGAATACAGCTCAAACTGCAACCTATACCGTAACTCCAATCTCAGGGGATTGTACAGGAGAGGATTTTACGGTTACTGTAACCGTTGATCCTAAGGCAACAATTGATGATCAAACGGTAGAAGTATGTACTGGAGATCCTTTTTCTTTCACCCCAGCGAATGTGACCGATGGAATCGTGCCTTCTGGAACCACCTATACTTGGGAAGCTCCCGACTTGGAAAGTGGATTGACCGGAGGAGAGGCGGACAGTGGAAATATTATCACCGGTACTCTAACTAATACAAGCAATACCTCAAAAACCGCAACCTACACTGTAACTCCAATCTCAGGATCCTGTACAGGAGAGGAATTTACAGTTACCGTGACCATAAATCCCGGACCTAGTATTGATGATATTAACACCTCAATCTGCAGTGAAGGGACCTTTGACATCACCCCTGAAAACGGGACTGATGGAATTGTGCCGTCAGGGACTACCTACACCTGGACCTTACTATCAGCTGATGCGGGCATCTCTGGTGCAGTGGATGGAAGCGGAAACAGTATTTCAGGCACCCTAACTAATTCAACCAGTTTATCTCAGGCGGCCGTTTACGAGGTTACTCCTACCTCAGGAACCTGCTCCGATGACACCTTTTTATTAACTGTGACAGTTGATCCAAAACCCGATGTTTCGGATATGGCTGAAACTATTTGTAGTGAAGGTTCATTCGACCTAACACCTGTTGATGGAACCAATGGAATTGTTCCGGCCGGAATTTCTTATTCATGGGAAGCTCCCTCGATTTCAGGTGAATTAACCGGAGGAGAAGCTGGAAGTGGAAATACGATTTCGGGGACATTAACTAACACCTCAAACATTGTCCAAACTGCTACTTACACAGTCACTCCAACTGTTGATGGTTGCATAGGTGAAGATTTTGTTGTCACCATAACTGTAGATCCTGTCCCAACCATTGATGATATTTCCATCAACTCCTGTACTGGAGATCCTTTTACTATTGAACCCGCAGATGGGATTGTACCTTCCGGGACCACATATGATTGGGAATTGATCTCGGTTACGGGTGGAATAACTGGAGGAGAGGATGGAAGTGGAGGCACTATTACCGGAACCTTAACCAATCCAAGCGATACTCCACAGACTGCAACTTACACGGTAACTCCAACCTCCGGAAGCTGTATCGGGCCGGATTTTACAGTTACAGTCACAGTCGACCCCATCACGGAAATAACTGTTCAGCCTTCAGATATTGGAGAGGTAGACTGTTTTGGTGATGGGTTTGACCCGATTTCTGTCACCGCTGTGGGAGGAGGATTAGAGTATCAATGGTATTCCAAAACAGATAATTTGGATCCAATTACTAATCCTGGTAATCTTATTTCTGGGGCTAATTCCGCAAGTTTTACACCTCCTTCCAACACCCCAGTTTTAGAAAGCTATTACTACTATGTGGTAGTTATCGGTAATTGTGGGGAGGTAATTTCTTCACTTTCGGGGGAATATGTGGCTACGGAACCAGAAACAACAATTATTGATGACCCATCTACTACTGATCTAGAAGTATGCAAGGATGACGCGTTCCCAGAATTAGTGGTAAGTGCAATTGGAGAAACAGACCCTGACACCTACCCTGAAGTAACATATCAATGGTATAGCAATACTAGCCCTTCCAATACGGGAGGAACTCTAATTGATGGAGCTACTTCTTCAACTTTTACCCCACCAAGCAATACGGTTGGTACCCTATATTATTATGCCGAGGCAGCGTCTTTATGCGGTACAGTTCCCACAGATGTTTCAGGTGCTCATACAGTTACTCCTTTAACAGAAATTGAAGAAGAGGATCTAGCCGGTCAAGTGATTTGTGATGGGGATGATTTTGATCCTATTTCGGTGGAAGCCTATGGAACTGGTACTATTTCCTATCAATGGTATCAAAATGATGAAAACTCAACTACCTCTGGTAATATTGTAGCGATTGGATCAGATTCAAATACATTTACTCCTCCTTCAGGATTATCAAATCCTTCACAATCGGAAACTTACTATTATTTTGTTGTGGTTTCGAGTGATTGTGGACCAGACATTACCTCCACTATTTCTGGCGAATTTACTGTGAATCCAATTCCAGAAGTAACCAATACCTCCCTAAATCAGACTATCTGTTCAGGTGGTAGTTCAACGGAAGTAGCTCTCACTTCAGATGTGGGAGGAACCACATTTAATTGGACAGCAAGTGCCTCAAGTGGAATTACTGGATACACGGCTTCTGGTTCGGGACCAATACCTGCAGAAACTTTATCGAATCCAGGAACCACCCGAGGGTCTGTTACTTACAGCATTACTCCAAGTGCAAATGGATGTACTGGTCCATCTGTTGATTATACCATCTATGTGGACCCTTTACCAACGGTTACGAACGCTGTTATGTCCCAGACAATATGTTCTGGAGAAACCACGGAAGAAGTTTATTTGACATCGGATGTTGCTAGTACTAGTTTCGCTTGGACTGCAACTGCAACGTCTGGTGTTACTGGATTTACTACAAATGGAACTGGTCCAATTCCAGCCCAAACCATAACAACTTCTGAAAATAGCCCAGGTACGGTAACCTATGAAATAACCCCAACCGCAAATACTTGTGCCGGACCCATTGCTACCTATACCATTCAGGTTAATCCAATTCCAACAATAACAAATTCAGAGTTGGATCAAACCATTTGCTCCGGAGAAAGCAGCTCTCAAGTTGACTTCACATCTTTAGTAGATGGGACTACCTTTGATTGGACGGTAGTTTCATCAAGTGGAGCTTCTGGGTTTACCTCAAGTGGATCAGGTTCCCTTACTTCTCAGGCAATTACAGCAACCGGGCCAACGCAAGGATCGGTGACTTTTGAAGTGACTCCATCAGCTAATGATTGCTTTGGGCCCTCTGAGACTTATACTATTTATATAGATCCAATTCCTACGGTTACTAATACCGAATTGGAACAAACCATTTGCTCGGGAGGAAGTACCTCAGAGGTCGAACTTACATCAGATGTTTCTGATGTATCTTTTGATTGGACAGCTGTGGGCTCGACGGGGGTTACCGGATTTACTTCGAGTGGATCAGGTCCAATCCCCGCAGAAACAATAACAAATTCTGGAACGACACAAGGCACAGTAACCTATACCATCATTCCAAGTGCAAGCGGGTGTTCAGGTTCTTCCACTGATTATATCGTAAAAGTTGATCCATTACCAACTCCAACATTTATAGAATACCCGGGAACTGAAGTTTGCGAGCAAAGCAGTGTCGCCTACACCACTCAGCCAGGACAAAACAATTACAATTGGAATATACCGGGATCAGAAGGAACCGATTACACGATTATTTCTGGAGGAACATCAGGTGAAAGTGTCACGCTAGAGTGGTTGACTACAGGTTCTAAGACGGTAACAGCTAGCTATACTGATTCAACTACTGGATGTATAGCTTCTTCCCCAGCCTCATCAACGACTGAGGTAGAACCTTTTGCAACAATAGGTCCTACCTCAATTGCGACCCCAAGCGTTTGTATTTCTGACCCTTCTTCCTTGAGTTTTACTCAATCCACAACGGGAGTAACAAGTATTGGTACACCGACAGGATTACCTCCCGGAATCACAGCTTCATTTAATTCTTCGACTGGAGAGATCTCATTCTCCGGCACTGCTACAACAATAGGATTCTACAGCTATAGCATCCCATTAAACGGCAACTGCGTCAATGGCCTAACTGCCACAGGGACAATAGATGTCACCCCTGAATATGAACTGACGTCAGTAAGTTCTGTTTCGGCTACTATCACTGGAGGTACTGCGAGTATCACCATTAATGGAGATGTTTCTTCCTTACCTAATGGAGAATATGAAGTGACCTACATTTTGGATGATGGAATTAATCCTCCTGCTGAACACTCGTCATCCTCTTTCAATGTAAATGATGGTAGAGGTACTTTTGCTTCCATACCCTTGGATGATTTGGATGTTGAGGCCTATCAATTGACCATCAAAACAATAAGCAAAACCACTGGAGGCTGTGTTACTGATTTAGACATAGACGACCCTATTAATACCACCTACTTTAGTGTTTGTGGGGCACCTTTTACTGAGGATGGAACCTTCTTTGTACCAGCAGGAGTATATGAGGTTACCATTCAAGCTACTGGAGCTGGTGCAACAGGTGAAACTGAAACCGTTACTATTCCAGTAAATCCAGGGCAAGCATTGGGTATTTATGTCGGCCAAAGTGGAGATACTGGAACTGGCCGGGACACTTGGGTAACTCGAGATTCCTCTCTCCCCGATCCAGAAACTTCCAGTTTTGTATATGCCAACGGAGGCGGAGGAAATGGAGCTGATGGACAGGTAAATATATCCTATTCCTGCCCTGATGCTAATGATGCGGATTGCATGGAGGTGGTTGATGACGGAGCAGTTAGCGGAACTACCATTATTCGATTTATATGCGATGATGTTTGGGAAGTCCCAGAAGGTTTAGTCGAATTTTCAATTTATGCAATCGGCGGTGGAGGCGGTGGTGGCATGGGACAAACCGGCGGTGGTGGTGGTGGCGGTGGAATTGCCTCTACCACTGTTTTTAGTAATGCTCAATATGGATTCCCAGCAGGTCATTCCCTCAATATTACAGTAGGCCAGGGTGGATCGGGTGCATCGACGGTAAATGTAAAAGGGGGAAATGGAGGCAACTCGGAGGTAACCGGTACCATCCCAGATCCAAATGGAGATATAAACATCAATCTTAATGCCCTAGGAGGTGGAGGGGGTGGATCCTTTAACAATCTCGACGGAACCGATGGGGCCTCAGGAGGAGGTGGCGCTTTCAGTGATCAAGAAACTAACACCGCTGGCATAGGGGGCTCAGGCACTCCAGGACAGGGAAATGACGGAGGTAATGGAGGTGAAGGAAATAAAGAAAATTCGGCAAGTGCTGGCGGCGGCGGTGGTGGTGCCGGAGAAGAAGGAGGTAATGGAGATGGGGCAGGAGTTGGACGATCAAAAGCAGGAGATGGAGGAGATGGGGCGATTTTTGAAATAGATGGTACTCCTTATGGTTATGGAGCTGGCGGTGGTGGCATAGGGTTTAATTTTAATGGAAACCCTGTGAGTGATGGTGAAGGTGGTGAAGCAAATGGAATTAAAATAGGAGGAGATGCAGGTTTGGATGGAATTGGAAATGACGGCACCATTTACACCGGATCTGGTGGAGGAGCTGGAAATACTTTAGGCGGAAATGGCGGACAAGGGGTTGTCTATATCACCTACTTTAACTTCAGCATCCTCCCCATCGAATACCTCTACTTTGATGTGGAATATCAGGAGGAATCTAGAACGGGTAAATTAAACTGGGCGACTGCCAAAGAATGGGAAAATGCTCATTTTGAAATTGAGCGCTCTATCAATGGGGTAAATAATTGGGAAACGATCGCTGAAGTTCCCGGTGCTGGATATTCTGAAGTGATCACCGAATATGAGTTCATTGATCAAAACCTTCCAGCAGCTGGAGGTGTCGTTTACTATCGACTAAAAGATGTGAGTTTCTACCAGGAGTATTCCTATAGTAATACCCGATCTATGGTCGTTCCATCGCTTTCAGGCACAAGTTCTTGGATCGCCTATCCTAACCCAAGTCATCGATCTAGTGAAATTACTTTAGATCTCTTAAATACATCGGAATACAATGACGAACCAATTACTGTTCAAATTTCTGATGTGCGCGGTGTTTCTGAAAGCTACACGGTAAGAAGTGCACAAGAAGTAACGGAAGTTGTCAATTCCCATTTACAAATCACTGACTTTGGAATTTATATCATTCAGCTTTCTTGGGGGGATAATCAGCAGCAGCTAAAAATTATTCGAAACTAAAGGGAGGCACCCCATTTATAGGGGATTTCACTTTCAACACAAAAGAATGTTTCAAAAAATGTTCTATTGTCAGCCTGAGTTTTAAATATTTTTCAAACATCCAAAAAGGAAATGAGGGAAATTTTCCTTTGAAGTAAGGCCGTGGTCACACTTAGTCTTAAATATTCTTCGAACATACAAAAAGGAGATGACGAAAATTATGGTTTGAATCAAATTTTTGGTCACGCTGAGCACTTGAGAGACGAGAGTCTCGAAATCGAAGTGTCCTCGTACCTTCAGACTCCCGTCTTTCGGGTGCTCGGAATGACCCCAATTTTGTGATATTAAGCATCTCTGTCATTGGTACCACTTGAGAAATGAGAGTCCCGAAATCGAAGTGTTATGGTTCGACGTTTAAGTAGGGCTTCGACTTCGCTCAGCCTGACAGTAACAAAAATCTATCTTTGGTAGTGGAGTCGAAGGCCATTTCTAGCGTTTCGGACCTCATTTTGATTTCCACACCCTCGTCTCTTCAATGCCGCTGCCACAAACTTAACTTATGAGATCAGCCTCCTTTTTACTCCTCCTCATCCTTCCTTCTCACCGGCAACTGTGGCTGACCTAGACCCACACTACCTTTTAAACCCGTAAGGGTTGCTTTCCACCAAGCATTAAAAATAAACTTGGATTGATCTCGCTTGAGATAAATATCGGAGCGAACCACATTTCCGAGGAATTTTCTGGGGTTATTATTTTTAATCAAGGTATTAGCCAAAAAGGTCATCCTTCCGAGTTTACCAGTGCCTTTGGTCAGACTTACACTATCCAAAAAAGAGACATTCAACCCTTCATATCGAAAATCCATCCGTCCAAAAGCCTCTTCCTTATCCAATCGGAAACTCCAATCTCCTTTTTTTACGTCTCCTGAGTTAATCCTTAAAAATGCTCCACGCGACAGGATATGATTAATCTGTTGGAGATTAAAGGTGTCCAATTGGGCAGTGACCTCCATCGGATAAGGGTCATCAAAGTGCATCTGAACCTGCAAATCCAATTCCCCTGTGCCCATCAATTTGGCAGAAGCCAGCACATAGCTATCATCTATGGGGTACTCCCGATTGGGTTCGCTGATGGCAAATGGCGTCAGGACTGCCTCCAAATCATGAAATTCCACTTTTCCCGGAGACATGGAATTCGCCACAAATTCCTGATATCGCACAAATCCCTGATGAAGAAACACCGAATCTACACGAAGATTAAATGGAAGATTTTGAAGAATCTCTTGAGGCATAGGCTTAACCTGACCTTCCCTCAGCGGAATTCGCTTATCCCGGAGGACGTCAAGCTTCATCTGAGAGGCGATTACCCGCTTAGCTTGCATCCCCTCACCGGAAATCATTTGCTCCAAATCAATCGATTCAACCGAAACCCTTTCTAAATCCAAGCGTATCGCGTCCGTTTGATACCCTTTTTTTCGAAGATATTCATAGGTCCCCATGGCCGGTTTGTAGGCCACCCCCTCCAGCAACAAGTTGCGCTCCGAAAATGAAATCTTATCCGCACGGAAAATCTCCATACTGTCTTTACTATAGAGCTCATAATCCTTCACCGACAGCTTTAGATCTTCATCCAAGAAAAAATTAGCCTGCGCGCCAGATGAAAAATTAAGCAAGTCAAAATCCAAATCATTCAGGGCTAAATCTATCCCCTGAAACCCTAATCTCGGTATCGGCCCTTTCCCTTTTTGGTGAAATTCGATTTTTCCCTCGGTGATCATTAAATTTTGCAACATCAAAGTATGTACAAAAGCCTCCTCATTTTTAGACCTGGGACCAGATTGACCTGAAGAATTTTGGGTAGAAGCCGTATCCAAATACACGCGCATATCCGGACCAGATATCCGAATACTTTCCAGATTTACCCTTCCGGTACGTTGGATCTCCGCAAGGGTATTATTGCGTATTCCGAGTTCATCAATTTTTCCCGAAAAAAGTACCCCTTCGGAATTTTCCAAATCAACAGGCTCGATTTCCAATCCCAAAAAAACCGTCTCATCCCCTTTGTTATTGATCAAAACTTCGGAAAATCGGATTTGATGTAAACTATCCGGTAGCGCAAAAGAAAAATCATTGACTGCCAAAGAAATCTCATCAAACAACTCCGCCAAAATCAACTCATTTTCCATTTCTTCATCCAGAAAAAAGTCAGACACTGACACATCAAAAGTCGCCTGAATGGATTCTACCTCTTGGTTGGCTATTTGAAAAGTCAATCTCAAATCCGATTCTTTTGCCAAAATCTCCTGTATCCTAAGAAAATCAATAGACCTGCTAAAGGCTCCCGAATTTCGATTGCTTCTTTCTTCTTTTCGGACAAACTCCGGCTCAATATCCAAGTTGATCTGACTCCCCTCCACACTCAATTTTGAAAGATCAAGTCTGTTTTCGTAAAGGAAATCCTCCAGATCCAATCCTTCCAACGTTAATTTTGGCAAGACCAAAGACAAGGCAAGTTTGCTTTCAAGCTGAGGTCCGGGATTGAGTACGAGACTATCGATGGTGATCGCTTGGGTTTTGGTATTGTACTGCACATTTCCGGTACTGACATCATAGTCCCCTTTGGCCAGACTAAAGGAATATCCCGCTAGATTGAGAATGATTTCATCTGAAAAAAAACTGCGATCTATATCCAGTTCTTGTCCGGGTGCATAGTAAAAATCCCGGACAACAAGGGATAAATCCTCCTCGCTGAAACTCACTTCTTGTCTGCCGGTAATGTCTGTGAAATCCATTTTCCCCTGAAAAAATCCAACCGAATCAATCGACACCACTTTGAAATAATCGGAGAGCAAATCCTGAATTTCCTGCGAAGAGGCCGAAAATTCCCGATTTCCGCCAGAATTCCGCTTTCGAAGTTGATTATAAATCAGATGTGGCTGGGAAACCAATATGTAATCGATCAATAGTTCCTCATCCAACAGTGCGGCCCGCACATCGATTCCCTGCAACTGAAAAACCGGAACAGTCAGGTCGATCGTTGCCGATTTGCCATAGGTATCCAAGAGCTGCTGGATTTGATCGGGTTTTTCAGGTTTCAATGAAAAATTACTCACCTCGACCAGTCTCCGTTTGGAGTCGATCAAGATTCGATCCGCCGTGAATAAGTGAAGGTTATCCCTCAATTTCAACTGATACTGATCCAGACTCAAGACTAATTCTTCTGCCAAAAGCAAATCCCGCATACTCGCTGATGATTCCGGTTTGATGAAAACATCCTCTAACTGAAGACTGAATTTTTCAAAATTCACATTATCACTCCGATCTCCGGATTCATTTTGAAATTGCATGGTGCCTTCGTTGATCGAAAGCAAACCAATGTTTACCTCATCCAGGTACCCTTGCAAGAGTTTCTGTGCCGAAAATCTTCTCGTACTATCCCGCTGAGCTACGCGGTCGATAAACTCCACTTGAGGCTGATTCATCTCCAGCAGATCTACATCGAGTATCGCTTCATTGTAAAGCTTTTTCAGATTGGCTTCATCCAATTGGAGCTTGGGCAAAGAAAGTCGAATCACCTGGCGTACGGTACTATCTTCCTGCCCCAGCAAAGGGGAAATTTCAAATCCCTCCACTTCTATTTGATCCAAAAAAGAAGAGATGGAAACCTTATCCCCATGAATCACATGGACGCCATCTGTCAGGTTAAGCGTGAAATCTTCCAATTCCATCGCTGCATCTTTTCCGTAAAAAAATTGATTTTCCCGTTTCGCAGCATCCCATCCCAGGTAGAAATCAGCCATTTTAAAATCCACATCCTCAATTTCGATTCTACTGCGTAGACTGTCTTCTGGATCAAGGGAAAAGAATTTTCCATTATTCACCGAAAACTCACGAATAGAAAAAGACTTTAAAATCCCATCAATCAAGGAATTTAAATCTCCCTCACCCTTTACCTCCTCTTCCACGAGTTCCCTGGGGAAATGAGTCATCTGAAACTCCGGGTCATTGAGCACGATCTCCTCGATCTCAACTTCGGAAGTTAAAAATGCCTGATTTAGATCAAAATTATTTACGTTCAACTCATCCAACTTAAGATCATAATAGGCCCGACTGGGAATTTCTCGGTTTGGACTTAATCGAAATCTCTGAATGTCAATTAGATTTTCCAGAGAACTGACTAATACTTTGTCCGCAAATATCACATGAACTTCATCGGAAAGCGGAAACTCGACCTGTTCCAGGTCAAACTCAAATCCCTTGGCATTAAATGGTGTATCCCAGTCTGTCCCAGTCGTCCAGTCCACATCCTCAATCATCACTTTCGTATTTTGAGCTTTTAGGGATTTTTGGCTCAGGAAATTCAGGAAAAACAAATCGGCATGATTGATCTCAATCGCTTCGATAAATAATCCTCCAAATGGTATCCGCTGAATACTTTTTTGAATCTCCTCTTCTAATTCCTTGACCGGAGATCGCTTGACAAAGCCAGATGAAGAGTCAGCGGCCTCTTTATCCCTATTGGGTAAAATCAATCCCAAATCAGGATTATCAAGTTCGATTTTGCCCACCCGAAAAACCTTTTCAGACCAATCATACCAAATATCCAATACAGCAATCTCATCAAGGGTGAAATCAAAAACCACCTGCTCACTACTGACTCGGTTTCCCTCGATAGGCTTCATCACGATGCCATTTAAAAAGACCCCTCTCCGCAAAAGGGAGAAGTTAAGCCGGTTAAAATCTACCTGATAGACTCCCCCTGTAGCCTCATTTATTTTGTCTCGGGTCCAGTTAACTAAAAAAAAGTTAGATCCGAAATAAATCAAAAATTCCAAAAACAGAACCCCAAGAAAAATAATGGTAAAAATTCGGACAAATTTTTTCCGTAAGGGATGTTTGGATAGTTTTTCCTTGATGCGACGAATCATCGGAGTGAATTTGATGTAAAATAACTAATTACTCCAGATAAAAGAAAAGCAGCACCGAGATGCTGCTTTTTATTGCTGTAGGAGAAGGATTCGAACCTCCACGGAGTAGTTAGGCTATAGTCCGGTTTGTGCTACGCTTTTTCCCACCGATAATTATCGGTACTCCACCCCCGAGACAGGAGGGCTTGTCTGCCAATTTCAACATCCTACAGTATATATCTTTAAAAGCTTTCGCTTTAAATCGCAATTTAAAAGCGACAAATTAACTTACGAACCAAAAACCGATTCGTCTCCATTGCTTAATTCGCCGCTCTAAAACTTCAGCTCTTCTTTTAAGAGCTTGTTTAATAGGTCTGAGATCAATTCGTTCGTTTGGAAGTGCTTGACTCATTCATTGAGTCAAAATTAGAAAAACCATTTGTTTTTTAAAATTTTGACAAAGAAATAGTTTGTTTTTTTAAGTATTTTTATCAAAAACCGATTTTCATTAGCAATTCCGAATTCAAACGATAAAAATTCTTTCTTCAATTAAGAAAATGGTAATGCGGAAAAGGCATAAAAAAAACCATGAAACAAAATTTCATGGTTTTAGTCAATTAACAATAAACCCAAAATAACCTGCTGTAGGAGAAGGATTCGAACCTCCACGGAGTAGTTAGGCAAATTTACGAGCTCGCTAAAATGCTTTATTCTATGGTCTCCACCCCCGAGACAGGAGGGCTTGTCTGCCAATTTCAACATCCTACAGTATAGTGTTTAAAATCTGGTTAGCTTCCCTTTTGTTAGCTACCTTGATGATTCAAATATACAAGGATTCGATTCTTTTTTGCAAATTATTCAAGATTTAATCTAAATTTTTACATTATAATTAATGAAATCGATTGAATTTTAATTAATCATCAATTTTAAAACCAATTACTTCTGCATAATTGACAAATCATTAATGAAATCCACAGGAATTGGAGTTTCTCAAAAAATGAGCTTTGAAATTTAGCTTTTTTCAAAATTTGGGAGAAAAAGATAGCTATCAATCAATTGGAAATAACATAGCCTTCCCATTTTTCAAGAACTCGGAGAAAATCCTCGGGCAATTCTGAATCAAAAAATAACTTCTCCTGGGTTTTAGGATGAATGAATCCCAATGATTTGGCATGCAAGGCCTGTCTCGGCATAATCTCAAAACAATTTTGAATAAATGATTTATACTTCGAAAACTGAGTTCCTTTCCGGATTTTATCTCCTCCATACATGGCATCGTTAAACAACGGGTGGCCGAGGTATTTCATATGTGCCCGGATCTGATGAGTGCGGCCGGTTTCCAGATTGCACTGAATCAAACTCACATAGCGGAGCCTCTTCAGTACTTTCCAATGAGTGATCGCATGCTTTCCTTGGGAGCCATCCGGAAAGATGTCCATCACTTTTCGGTCTTTAGCGCTTCTCCCTATATGTCCGGTCACCGTACCTTGATCTTCTTCCGGTTCACCCCAAACCAACGCATAATAGGTCCGCTCGATCGTGTGATGAAAAAATTGCGCAGCCAAATGAGTCATGGATTCCTCATTTTTGGCAATGACTAAGAGCCCTGAGGTATCCTTGTCGATGCGGTGTACCAGTCCAGGACGGCCGGCATTTCCTTTCATCTCCGGTAAATGCTCAAAATGATACACCAAGCCATTGACCAATGTCCCAGTCCAGTTGCCATGAGCTGGATGAACGACCATTCCCGGAGGCTTATTGACGACCATCAAATCCGTATCTTCATAAATAATATCCAAAGGAATATTTTCAGCCAACACCTCCGTCTCCCGGGGAGGCATGGTCAGCATAATCTTAATTTCGTCGTTGGGTTTGATTTTATAATTGGACTTAGTCGGCTGTCCATTGACCAGAATAGTCCCCGAATCTATGGATTGCTGAACCCTGTTTCTGGAAGCGTTGGCGATCTTATCGGTGATAAATTTATCGATGCGTGTTGAGGTTTGTCCTTTGTCCACCACCAGTCGATAGTGTTCGTAGAGTTCAACCTCCTCTTCATCAAAATCTTCTTCTCCCATTTTATTCATGCCGTAAAATTAAAAGGATCTGCCTTAACTTTACTACACTTGACCATTTCACATGCTCGTAGCCAATCCCATCATCAATCAGCCCCTCGATCATCCAATTTTGGAAAAAAGCGGAATCGGGCTTTCCATCAAGCGACTTGATTGGGTTCACCCGGAGGTCTCTGGCAATAAATTTTTCAAACTGAAATACAATCTGGAACAGGCTCAAAAGCAGTCAACTATCCCCATTTTGACTTTTGGAGGGGCGTATTCCAATCATATTCAAGCCACTGCAGCTGCCGCAAATTCACTAAATCTCAAATCGATCGGGGTGATTCGGGGTGAAGAAACCCTACCCCTAAATCCCACCTTGGAAGCTGCCCAAAAAAATGGAATGAAATTCCATTATCTGAACCGGTCAGACTATCGAAAGAAAACTTCTCCTGAAATTCTGAAGGACTTCAGAGAGCGATTTGGTGAATATTATCTTATTCCCGAGGGAGGAACCAATAGTTTTGCCATCAAAGGCACAGCTGAGATTTTGGAGCCGGAGGACCATAACTTTGATCTGCTGACGGTATCCATCGGGACTGGAGGAACTTTTGCCGGAATTTTAAACCAAATGAATTCTCAGCAAAAACTTCTCGGATTTTCCGCCTTGAAAGGAGAGTTTATTCATGCCGAAATTCAATTACTCCTTGAAAAATACGATATGATCCCAAAGGGAAAATATGAAATCATCACCGCCTATCATTTTGGAGGCTATGCCAACTATCAGCAGGCCTTGATCGATTTTATTTGGTGGTTTTATGAGCAATTTGGCATTCCGCTGGACCCGATTTACACGGGCAAACATTTTTTTGGAATCTGGGATAAAATTGAAAAGGGTGAATTTCCAAAAGGGACCAAAATATTAAGTATTCATACAGGAGGCCTACAGGGAATCGCCGGTTTTACCGAGAGAACTGGAATTAAGCTCCCACCTCTTTCAGGGTAAAATAATCCTCGGACTCCTGAGGATGAATCTGAAGGACATTTGCCAAAACCAATCGAACAAGCGTTTTACTAGCCAAAAAATACGGAAGCTTTGCCAATCGGGCATATTCTTTCATGGTGATTTTGCCCATTTCCTCCAGGGATTTCATCAAGATTTCTTCTTTTTTCCCGTAGGTAAAGACGGTGTCTTTCGGATCTCTTCCACGCTTCAAAATTTCCCATACTTCCCTACTTGCTTGAACGCTCCGATCGGCCACGCGGACAAATGCTTGTTTCCGCTGCTTTTCCTGAATGTAATGTGGCCTGACTTTACTTTGTGGAATCAAAAATGCTGCGACTCCTTTTTTCTCGGAAAGCTTCACCGAACTAACCTGATACTCCAATAAAGGGGAAATCAAGTCTTTGATGGCTTTTTCCAAGACAAAAACCTCTTCTTCGATAAACCGCTGACCACTGACCGTCCCATCATCGTCCACCCCGACTAGCAAAGTCCCTCCGGCAGTATTTGCCAAGGCCACCAGTTCCCTCACCACCTTTTCCGGAAAGGCAATCTTTTTTTTAAATTCCAATGTAAGACCCTCGCCCTTTGCTGCCAGGGTCTTTATTTCTTGAAGTGTCATTGTTCGGTTAATTTCCCGGGCCTCTTTTCAATTCTTCCAATCGGGCCTTTTGGGCTTGCCACTCATCCCGAAGCCGGGCAGCCTCCATGAAATTCAGCTCTTTGGCGGCCTTTTCCATTTGTTTCTGCGTTTGAGCAATCAGTTTTTCGAGCTTGTCAATGCTCAAATATTGCACCACTGGGTCAGCTGCAAAAGCTGCCTCTCCCGGCATCGGTTCAGCATAGACTTTTGCCTTCTTTTTGGAATCCGCCACTTTGGTTTGTCCCATGATTTTATCACGGGATTTGATTACGGTAGTTGGGGTGATACCATGTTCTTCATTATAGACCATTTGCAAAGCTCTTCGACGTTTGGTTTCGTCGATGGCCATTTGCATGGAATCTGTGATTTTATCCGCATACATGATGACACGCCCTTCTGAATTACGGGCTGCCCGACCGATAGTCTGTACCAAACTCCGCTCATTTCGCAGAAAACCCTCTTTATCCGCATCCAAAATTGCGACCAATGAAACCTCAGGAAGGTCAAGCCCTTCTCTCAATAAGTTTACACCCACTAGCACATCAAATACACCCAGTCGCAATTCCCGAAGAATCTCAACTCGATCCAGCGTTTTGACCTCCGAGTGAATATATCGGGATTTTACACCCGCTCGTTCCAGGTATTTTTGAAGTTCTTCTGCCATTCGCTTGGTCAAGGTAGTCACCAAAACCCGGGCGTCGGTTTGAATCGTCTGATCAATTTCTTCCAAAAGATCGTCAATTTGATTTTGACTCGGTCTCACTTCAATGGTAGGATCCAATAGCCCTGTCGGTCTAATAATCTGCTCTACAACTACTCCCTCTGTCAGCCCCAATTCATAATCGGCCGGAGTTGCAGAAACATAGATTACCTGATTGGTCAAATCTTCAAATTCATCAAATTTCAGCGGCCGATTGTCCAAAGCGGAAGGCAATCGAAAGCCAAAATCCACCAGATTCACCTTACGGGATCGATCTCCACCCCACATCGCCCGAACCTGTGGTACGGTCACATGGCTTTCGTCAATCACCATCAAGAAATCATCCGGAAAATAATCCAGCAAACAGAATGGACGCATTCCAGGCTGACGTCGGTCAAAATATCGGGAATAGTTTTCTACTCCCGAGCAATAACCCAACTCTCGGATCATTTCCAAATCAAATTCCGTTCGCTCCTGAAGCCGCTTGGCTTCCATAAACTTCCCCTCTTTCTCAAAAAAGTTAACCTGAGCCACCATGTCATCTTGGATTTCCTTGATGGCCGTGGTAATGGTATCCCGTCCAGTTACAAAGAGATTTGCAGGAAAAATCGAAATGATCTTTTCGTCATTTAGTTTTTTGCCAGATACAGGATCTATTCGCTGAATGGCTTCAATCTCATCTCCCCAAAAGAAAATCCGATAACCCCAATCGGCATAAGCCACGAAGATATCCACCGTATCACCTTTGACCCGAAATGTCCCGTGAGTCAGATCCTGATGAGTACGTGAATACAAAATATCCACGAGCTTAAACAGCAATTGATTGCGGGGTATCCGATCTCCTTCTTGAAGTTTCACTACATTTTTGGCAAATTCTTCCGGGTTTCCGATACCATAAATACAGGAAACCGATGCCACCACGATCACATCTCTCCTTCCTGTCAACAGGGCTGAAGTGGCACTCAGCCGCAACTTTTCGATTTCCTGATTGATAGAGAGATCCTTCTCGATATAGGTACCCGAACTGGGAATAAAGGCCTCCGGCTGATAATAATCGTAATAGGAGATGAAATATTCGACCGCATTTTCGGGAAAAAACTGCTTAAACTCTCCGTAAAGTTGAGCGGCAAGGGTTTTATTATGGCTCAAGACCAAGGTAGGTTTCTGAACTTGCTGAATGACATTGGCGACCGTGAAGGTCTTACCCGATCCGGTCACTCCCAGCAAAACCTGGGATTCATCTCCAGCATTTATTCCTGAGGTGAGTTGCCGAATCGCCTCCGGTTGGTCTCCTGTAGGTTGATAATCAGATGTCAGTTTAAATTCCATAATATATGCTCCAAGTAACCCAACATCAAAAGGGGTAACAAAAGTTTTAAAGCCGCCGGATCAAGCAGAAGCCAGCTGTTTATACTTCTCAATATTATAATACAAATAATTGGTTCGGAGAATAATCACCAACATCAGTGGAATCAAACTGGGATGAAAGGACTGCCAACCCAAAATCCAAAAAACAACCGCCGCATCCGCCATAATCAAAGCAAACAGCACGTATGGTCGTACCCATTTTTTCAGATTTTTAGAGGCTAATCCGATTGCCAAGAGTAAATGTCCGGGGAAAGCCCAGAGCATATTCCAGTTCCATTTGGTCGCACTGTGATCCGTAGCAAACCACAGCAAACACACCACCAGTCCAAGAAGGCCCAAAAATGAAAATAAGCCGATATCAAAGCCGATAAAAAGGCGTCTGCGCTTGTATCCCAACCACGTAATCAAGGTAAAAGCAATAGCTACCACCCAAAAAATCCAATAGGGATTGATGGCTGGAAGTCCTTCCGCTGGCTTGGGAAATTCGAGGATCACTTGGGTCTCTTTGACCAGAGGCCGCGAAGGTCCGTCTCCTTGGATTTCCGCCCGGGCAAAAGACGCCTCCATATAATCGGGCAAAAACTGCTCTTCTTGTGGAGTAGCATCCCGATCGATCACGGCACCGAGCGCCAAGTCAATTCCCAAATCTGCCCAAGGAATCCGCAGGACATATTCATCGATCAATTCTCTAAAGGTCCGCTCCCTACTTTCTGCTTCCTGATCATTCCAAACCAAATCATCCCCTAAAACCAAATCCATCGCATCCCGGATTCGCGTGGCACAATTGTCAAAGAAGAAATCATAACGATAATATCTACGCTCAGGCAGGTAATTGACCTGAAGAAACTCCACCATATATTGCTGCTGCTCGTAGGAGAGATCCAAGACCTGCTCTCTTACCCCGCGACGCTCGGCATTGTAGGTGGCGATAAAATCCGCATAGTTAGAAACAGAGAGCATATAATCGAGCTTTCCTCCGGCAAATTTTCCGTAAAAATTGGGGGTATTAAAGTTGAAAGTACCGTAGTTAAATACATAATCCGTCCCGTCGGCCCGGTTGAGGACACGGATGGCGCTATGCCCAAAGGCCATATACAGATCCTCCCCAGGATCACAGGTCAATAGGCTGATTCGGTAGATTTGAGCCTGAGCACCGCTCAAGGCCATGATTACCAATGAAATAAACCATAGTGAGATTTTGAATTTAAAATTCATTGTGTTAAATTAATTCTCCTTTTTTAAACTCTTTTACCATGTTTTTCAGGGACAAAACAGTAGTCCATTTGGCACTTTTTAAAAGCCGAATATACAGGATATTGTCGGCAATAGGATTATTATGCCTGCTATACGGTCAAGGATTATCTCAGGAACCAGGCGCCTACAGGACAATTTTAAGTGGAGATTTTCAAACAACCAGTATTTGGGAGCAATACGATGGAACTGTCTGGAACGCTGCGACCGAACCTCCCGACCAAACCAATGACGTTTACATCAATCAGAACCATACGCTTAGTCTTAGTCAGGATGAGGAAGTGAAGAGCCTTTTTATTAATGCTGAGGCAGAAGCCGGGCAAAAATTGAATCTGAATGGATTTAATCTTGACATTTATGGGTCGCTTCAAGCCTTTGAAGGCCCCGCTCCAGGCACTCCAAATCGTGCTTGGAACAGTACCAATTGGATCGGAAATTCACTTACTTCCACTTTGACCTTTCGGGGAGATAGCCGAATCATTATTCCTCGCGATGCTTGGTCTGCTCAATCTGACAACAGTCGTTATTCCGTTGTTTTTGATCCGGGACCTGGCGTGGAGCTGACTATTCAGGAAGCCTTCAAATCTCTTCGATTTACCATCCGCTCGGGCACCCTAATTCAGGAACTTGATACCAGCGTAAACCCCGAAAACTGCCCAACCTTTTCATTTAATACCAATACTTCCCAGTTTGGAGGTGGTCCCTATGGAGACTTGATTATTGAAGACGGAGCAACTCTGATCACGAACTGCAATGAGGAAATCAGTTTCCGCTCCGGTTCAATCAGTGCGGCCAACTTTGACCTACAACAAGGAGGCACTCTGATTTTGGAGGGAGAAAATCCACAAGTCGAAGCGGCCACCGTTCAGTTGAATGGAACGGTAATTCACCGCGGTCCAAATAGCCCTAAAAACTTCCTTTCCAAAAGCTATGCAGATGCCAGCACTCCACAGTCTGTCCGTAATTTGGTATTGGAGGGTAATGAAAATTTAAGCCTTCCAAACAATCTTACCATCTTAGGAAACCTTACCCAATCCGGTACAGGTGAAATAATCGCTCAATTTTCCCATCTCCAATTTCTGGGAGGAAGTGATCAATTAATTGAAAATTCTTCACTTGAAACTCAAGAACTCACTCTAAACAAGCCCAGCGGGGAATTAATTGTGGAGGAGGATCTTCGCGTACTGGAAACTTTAAATATGTTGTCCGGCAGCCTAAATCTCAACGGAAACGAACTTCACCTAAATGAGACAGGCGGAGGCGAACTCAACTATCTTGGCGGAAGCTGGAAAAATGCTTCACTTTATACTTATCATAATATCCCGACTTCGTTCGACGCGGTCAATGGTACTTTTCCGTTTGAAGACACCAAAAATGGTGGAATCAGAAAGGTCCAACTCTTGGGAAATTCTGCTGGTGGAGATTTGAATATTGAATTCACCGAATATGAAGGGGCTGAGTATAACGCAGATTTTGATGACTCAGACGATACTCCAATTTTGTATAGACTGTATTCGTATTTTCAGTTTTCGGGGTTAAATCCCAGTACCAATCCGGTAGAATTACGGATTTCCGCAGATAAATTGATTGTGGATGATGTGGATGATTTGAGGATAGTCGGAACTGGATATGCCGCACCCGGAGATCATTTGGATGGCTTGGATCCAGATGAACTTTGGGCGAGACGGGATTTGACATTTGAAGATCTTGAGGGGGTGAATTTTACGATCGGAAGTTTTAGGACTCTTTCTATTTTGCCTATTACCTGGGTGGATTTTTCCGTCCAAGAATCAAAAGAGGGCGCGCTCTTAGAATGGGAAGTAGCCCAAAACGGGAACAGCGGAATCTATGAAATTTACCATTCCCTATCTTCTGATATTTCATCTGAGAGAAAAATTGCGGAGGTTCCTTCCAATCCCGGTGAGGGTACTTTTAACTATCAGTATTTCGATCCGGCTATCAATCTTCAGCTGGATCATTACTATCGAATCAAATTTATTGAAAAAAACAAGGAAGATAAGTGGAGTTGGGTAATTCGCTTAGAGCCAACTGCCTATTCTAGCGATCAGCAATTCTCTCTTTTTCCAAACCCCTATTCCAACGGAAAGCTGGATGTCTTGATTCCTAAAAACTGGGCCTTAGAGAATATTCAAGTTGAAATTTTAAAATTACCTGGAAAGCAAGTTTACCAGGGAATTTGGGATGAAAACAAAATAGTAAAACAACTTACTCATGGAAGTCCGGGGCTTTACATCATTCAAGTCACGCATCAATCGGAAAGTCAGGTAGTCCGATGGATTCGCCACTAATCACCAAGATCGATAAAATTATCAAAGGCATTCGGGGCTCTAATCCAAATTTTTTATCTTGGAAGCTTAACCCAATCTCAGCCTATGACCCTTGTACTTGTATTGGTTAGCATCATCCTCCTGGTGGTTCTGATCGTTTGGGCCAAACTCAATCCTTTTTTGGCCTTTTTGATTTCCTCCATTACTGCCGGTTTTTTACTGGGATTGCCTGCGGATCAAATCGCCGGTTCGGTCCAAAAAGGCATGGGCGACCTTCTTGGAGACCTGGTCATTGTGATCGTGATGGGGGCCATGCTGGGTAAACTCGTCGCAGAAAGCGGAGCTGCACAGCGGATCGCGGGTTTTTTGATGAAGATATTTGGGGAAAAACGCATCACTTGGGCCATGGCCTTGACCGGATTGATTGTCGGCATTCCATTGTTCTATAATGTAGGTTTTGTTTTATTAGTCCCCTTGGCTTTTACAGTATCCTATCAGTACAGGATTTCGGCCGTTTACGTCGGTATTCCACTCTTGGCAGCACTCTCGGTGACGCATGGATTTTTGCCGCCGCATCCTTCTCCTGCCGCCTTGGTTTCACAGTTTGGTGCCAATATGGGACTGACTTTATTTTATGGATTTTTGGTAACGATTCCGACAGTCATTATCGCTGGTCCGCTTTATGCCAAGCTTTTGAAAAATGTAAAGGCCGATCCCCTAAAAACCTTTCAAGCCGAAATCAAGCCGGAGGAAGAATTACCTGGAATCGGAAACAGCCTTTTCACGGCGCTCTTACCCGTTTTTCTGTTGGTTGGGACTACTGCCTTGAGTTTGCAGGCGGGGGAAAATTTAACTTACGGTCCGCTGGTCAAGTTTATTTCCAATCCGGGAGTGGTGATGATCGTATCGGTACTTTATGCTACGTTTTCGCTCGGTTTATTACGCGGGTTCAAGATGAAAGAACTCATGGATCGCTATACCGATGCGACCAAGGATATCGCAATGATTCTTCTTATCGTGGCTGGAGCAGGCGCGTTAAAGCAGATCTTCACCGATACGGGAGTGAGTCTGACGATAGCCGAAGGATTAAAAACCTGGGATGTTCATCCGCTCGTTTTGGCTTGGACGATTACAGCAATCATCCGAGTCTGTGTGGGTTCGGCAACAGTGGCGGGATTGACCACAGCGGGTATTATTGCTCCTCTTGTCACCACTATGAATGTGGACCCCAATCTCTTGGTATTGGCGATTGGAGCAGGAAGCCTGATGTTTTCCCACTTTAATGATGCCGGTTTTTGGATGTATAAAGAATTTTTTAATGTAAGCATCAAAGACACCATCAAAACCTGGTCGGTAATGGAGACATTGGTGGCAGTGGTTGGCTTGATTGGTGTCTTGATTTTGGATATATTTATCTAAACTGATATTAATTATGGAATCTGCAGAAAGCAACTTTGAAAAACTAGGATTAACCTTACCTCCTGCTCCCAAGCCTTTGGGGGTTTATAAACCTTGTCTGATCGATGGCAAATACCTTTACCTCTCTGGGCATGGAACAGTCAAAGATGATGGAAGTATGATCATCGGACGGATCGGAGAGGATTTGGAAGCTGATGCAGGAAAACTCGCTGCCCGGCAAGTGGGGCTGGCTATGTTGTCCACCATCAAAAAAAACTTGGGATCCCTCAACCGTGTCAAGCGAGTCATCAAGGTAACAGGCATGGTCAATTGCAGTTCAGATTTTGAGCGACATCCTTTTGTGATCAACGGATGCAGTGAATTATTTGCCAAAATATGGGGAGAAGAAAACGGAGTAGGTGTCCGATCTGCAGTGGGAATGGGATCACTTCCTGATAATATTCCAGTCGAAATCGAAGCCATATTTGAGCTTCATGAATAAGCTTAAGGGGATACCAAAGCCTTATACGATTCAAAAATATTGATCACATCCTCCACGTAGCGTACGGCCAAGTGCCCTTTGGCAAATCCACTTCTGACCACAGGATCCCGATAGTATTCGGGATTGGTTTTTTGCTCCAAAAAATAGGCGACTTCATCCCAGCTTTGGGTATTACTTCCGTATTTTAATGCAAGCCTCCAGGCGTCTTCTACATGCCCATGTCCGATATTGTATGAAGAGAGAATAAATTTTATCCGTTCGTTGGTTTCCGGCACCCGCTCCATCCAAAACTTATCCAAATACCGTAGATACCGGACTCCGCCCATAAGCGATTGATCCGGATCATTGGGATTGGTTACCCCAAATCGCTCCAAGGTCACGGGCATCAACTGGAGTAAACCCTGAGCGCCGGCATAGGAAATAGCGGTGGTATCAAAACGGGACTCCTTGTAAACCAAAGAAGCCAACAATCGCCAGTCCCAACCCAACTCCTGTGCACCTTGCTGAATAAGTTCATCATACACCGAAATTCGGTTTCCCGCTAGGGAGGAAAATGGACTCGTGGAGCGGAAATAACTGTTTTTGGAATTCAGAAAATATTTGGCGTAAAGAATAGGGATCAGCTTATTTTTTTCTTGATCCAACCATTTATTTACCGTTCCCAGCAGTTTGGGAGAATTGTCCCGCAGTGCCCAAGAAACATCCTCCGACTCGGTGACCTTCCAAGAGATATTCAACCCATCATAATAGGTGGCATTAGCCTGAGCAATATTTTGATCGGCGATCGTCCATTTGATTTCACCATCCACCACTTGATCGATCAGAGTTTCTTCATGCAAAGGGGATTCAATCACAGTAAAATTAACCTGCAAAGAATCTTTGATTTTGCAAAGTTGGGACTTATAAATCGCTCCCTTTCGGACATAAACCGTATCTGACTCAAGGTCCTGCCAAGATTGGATTTTTGGACTTTGGAGTGAGCCGACTAAAACGGTGCTAATATCTCCTAAAGGCCGAGAAAAGGTGGCCATTTCATCCCGTTCAGGGCTATATTCCAAATTCATGGCGATTAGATCGACCGTCCCATCATTCAAAAAATCAAAGGCCTTGTCAATATCAGAAACCAACACCAAATTAAGCTGAACGCCCAGCTCCTTGGTGAGATCTTGTAAAAGTTCATATTCGTAGCCCATTCTCCGGCCGCGATAGATATAATATCCGGTCGAATTATTGTCCACGGCGGCTCTTAGAATACCGCGCTTTTTAATCCCCTCCAGATCCAAAATGTAGGGATCTTCTTTTCTGACCTTATTCAGTTGCTGCTCCAGAAAGGTGCATTGTACCCCGAACAAAATCAAAATCAAGGTAGAAAATAAAATAACGACTGACTTTCGCATGCACTTGGACAAAGTCCGATGGTTCGAAAGCCTTGATAGTCAAATGGTATGCCAAAGACTAAAATAGCCTCACCTTAAAAAATGCTAAAGAAAAAGGGTTCCCGAAAGAACCCCTTTTTCCTTATTGATTACCGGGGAGATTCAGCTCCTCAAAAGAACTATCGAAGTATAATTTGCCGGAAAGCCGCATCAATTCAATTTCTTGTTCTTTGATGTTGTAAATAGAGGTAATCAGTCTGTTTTCAGCAGTTAGAAGATTCACCTGAGCATCTCTGAATTCGAGGTAGGAAGCAATACCCAATCTAAAACGTTCCAAGGCGATTTCACTACTCTCTTTGGCAACTGCATAATTATCTTTTTCGATTTCTAGCAGCTTTTGATTGTTTTGATAGGTGTTGTAGGCACGGTGAATATCGGATTTTAGCTGGATTTCATACTGATCCACAGCATAGCCTTGGATTCGCTGCTGAACCCGAGCGTTCTGGATTCGACGGTTTAGCGTGAAACCGGAAAACAAATTGATCGAAATATTCCCTCCATAATTCAATCCTTGGCGTTGATTTTGGATCAGGAAACCAGCATCAGAATTGGAGGTATTTTCCACATAATTGGCATTCAGACTTAAGCCCGGAAGTCGTTGTGCCTGCAATTCTTTCAGCTGAAGAAAGGCGACATTTTCCTGACGCTGAGTGACCAGCCACTGCTTGTTTTCGAGGAAAGCATTTTCCTCTAAATCCAATAAGCGAAGCTCCTGTCCCACCGTGATCGTATCATTGACTTCAAAATCCGCCGATGGCTCCAAAGCCATCAATTCATTTAAATTGATCCGTGCAGCCTGAATGATCTGCTCTTGATTTTGAAGCTGACTTAAATCCGTATTGTAATCTACCTCAGCAGTCAAAAAATCACGTTTCCCTGCTCCACCGAGTTCATATTGAGCTTGGGCGATGTCCAACCTGGCTTGACTTAGTTCCAAGGTGTTTTGAAGTACCCGATAGCGCTGAAGCTCCAGTACCAAGCGATAATAGGCTGTCGAAATTGCGGCGACGGTGTTCTCCACCGTAACTTTTGCCTCCAATTGCGAAATTTCCGTCAATTGTCCGAGTCGCTTTAATACTACGACGGCCTCTGGCCGAAAGCCATATATTGCAGCCACTGTAAAGTTTTCCGAGCGGGATCTCGCATCGTCAATCTGTCTGGGCTCAGGGTCATTGACAAATCGCTGCGTAACATCTTCCCTCGAAAAATTTCTAGTATAGGTCGCGTCCAAAATGGGCATCACTGCACCAAGCCCAACTTCTTTTTCTCCTTCACGAAGTTTGACGTTTTCTACTGCGATTTTTACATCAAAATTATTTTCCAAGCCAACCTGAATCGCTCTTTCCAAATTAAGCGACTCGGTTTCTTGGGCAAATAAATTTATACTCAAGCAGCTCAAAAAGAGCAAAATAGCTATTTTCTTCATTATATTCTGGCTAATCTACCTTCTTTGGAAGTGAGATACGTATAAATGGCAGGGATAATAAATAAAGTCAACACCGTTGCGAAAGTCAATCCGCCAATTACCGCAGCCCCCATCGGAACGCGGCTTTCGGCTCCTGCTCCTAGTCCAAGTGCAATCGGCAAAATACCCAAAATCGTAGAAAGGGAAGTCATCAAAATCGGTCGGAAACGAGCCACTGCCGCACCAAAGATCGCCTCATCAATGGACATGCCCTGGGCTTTTCGCTGATTGGCAAATTCGACAATCAGAATCCCGTTTTTAGTCACCAAACCTATCAGCATGATAATACCAATCTGGGAGAAAATATTTAAGGTAAAGTCAAAGATCCATAGTGTAAACAAAGATCCAAACAAGGCCAAAGGTACAGTAAACATAATCGTCAACGGATCCAAGAAGCTCTCAAACTGAGCAGATAGAACCAAATAGATTAAAACCAAAGCAAAGATGAAGGCGAAAATCAAACTGTTGGAAGATTCTCTGAATTCTTTGGAAGGTCCTGACACGTCTGTGGTAAATGACTCATCCAATACTTCGGATGAAATTCGGTCCATTTCTTCCAAGCCATCACCAATAGTGTATCCATCTGCAAGGTTTGCCGAGACGGTAGCCGAGACAAAACGATTAAACCGATACAACTGGGGAGGAGTGGATTTTTCTACCACGGTGACCAAATTATCCAATTGGACAAGTTCACCATTTTCCGCCCGCACGTAAAGCATTCTCAAATTAATCGGCTCATTTCGATCTTCGATCTGCATTTCTCCTACTACCTGATATTGCTTACCATTCATAATGAAATAGGCAAATCGCTGACCGGAATAGGAAAGCTGCAAGGTCCGTGCGATTTCCTGGACAGATACTCCAATATTTCTGGCTTTGTCCCGGTCGATTTCAATCTCCAACTCAGGCTTGGTAAACTTCAAGTTGATATCAGCAAAAATGAATTTATCGCTGGAATTGACCGCTTCCATAAATTCAGGAATCTTCTCTTTGAGCTTTTCCAGAGTTGGCGCCTGAAGGACATATTGGACGGGAAGTCCCCCTCTTCGATCTCCAATAGATTGGGCTTGGGAAGCAAATGCCCGGACAGAGGTGTAGTTTTTTAGTTTTTCATTGACCAAGGAGAAAATTTCCTGCTGGGAGCGAGAACGCTGATCGGCATCCGTCAGGATAAGTCGGTTAAACCCAGAGTTGGTGCTGGCGGTGCCAAAACCTGGGGAAGTCACAGAAATCTGTCCCTCCAATTCTTCCTCGGGAAGTGTTTCCTGAAAATCTTTCACCATTTCGTCAATCACTCGATCCATGTAGCCAAAAGTAGCCCCTTCGGGTCCGGATAGATTAATTCGGATTTCACCGCGATCTTCTACCGGAGCGAGTTCGGTCGGGATCTGATTGAAAAGGAAATAAATTCCAAATCCCATCAAAACCACCAGACCAAAGGCTGTCCATCTTATTTTCATAAAACGACTCAACACCTCGTCGTACTTATCGTTTAGCCAAACAAATACGGGTTCTGACTTTTCGTAAAACCAGTTATGCTTTTCTCTTCGTTTCAAGAATTTTGCGCTGAGCATCGGTGTCATCGTCAAGGCGACGAATGAGGAAATAATCACAGATCCTGCCACCACGATTCCAAACTCTCTAAATAGTCTACCCGTCGTGCCGGTCAAAAATATGACTGGCAAGAATACCGCTGCCAATGCCACCGTAGTAGCAATTACAGCAAAGAAAATCTCTTCAGATCCTTTTTGAGCAGCTTCGAGAGGTTTTTCCCCTTTTTCTATTCGGGCATAAATATTCTCCAAGACGACAATGGCATCATCTACCACCAGTCCGATGGACAGTACGATTCCGAGCAGGGTCAGTACATTGATCGAAAAGTCCATCAAGTACATAATGAAAAACACCCCGATCAGAGAAATCGGAATAGTCAAAACTGGAATAAAGGTCGTTCGCCAGTCTCTCAAAAACAGGAAGATAATCGCTACCACCAGGATGAAGGCCGTTATGATCGTTTCCTGCACTTCAGAAATCGAGCTCCTGATGTATTTGGTAGAGTCAAAACCGATCTCAGTTTCTACATCCGCGGGGAGATCTTTTTTGATGAACTCCAATCGCCGATAAAACTCATCGACAATTTCAATACTATTCGAACCTGGAAGTGGAACCAAAACCACACCAACCATCGGCACACCATCCCGTTTGAGTACGGTGCGCTCGTTTAGCGCAGCGAGTTCGGCCTGTCCAATATCCTGAAATTTGACAATGTTGTTTTGATCCTCTTTAATAATCAGATCATTAAATTCCTGAGGGGAACTCAAGCGGCTTTTAGTTCGCACAGAAAGCTCAATGGTAGCTCCTTCGATTCTTCCCGAAGGCAACTCTACATTTTCAGATTGTACCCGGGATAAGACATCCAAAGGTGTCACTCCATAGGACGCCATTTTGAGCGGGTCCATTCGAAGCCGAATGGCATATTCTTTTTCTCCCCAGATCTGAACTCGGCTGACACCGGGAATTGTCTGCAAACGCTCCTTGAATATATTATTGGCCAAATCAGAGAGGTCTAGCAGGCTTCGCTCATCACTCTTGACATTGAGAAAAACAATAGGCTGAGAATCCGCATCGGCTTTGGATACTTCAGGAGGATCCGCATCGGGAGGAAGATTATTCTGAGCACCGGAAACTTTGTCCCGCACATCATTGGCCGCTGTCTCCAGATTAGCTCCTACGTCAAATTCCACCGTGATACTACTAGCGCCATCATTACTGGTAGAGGTTAATGATTTGATCCCTTGGATCCCATTAATCGCCTCTTCAAGCGGTTCGGTAATTTGCGCTTCGATGACATCGGCATTGGCGCCGACATAGTTTGTCCTTACGTTAATCACTGGAGGATCTACACTTGGAAACTCCCGAACTCCCAAAAGTGAAATCCCAATGGCCCCAAACAGGACGATAACTAGGGACATCACGATGGCCAATACTGGCCTATTAATACTTAAACTTGATAAACTCGCCATCTTAATTGATTTGCGTGTATGATACGGCCATTCCCGGCCTAGCTTGTAAAACCCCTGTGGTCAATACCAAATCCCCCTCCTTTAATCCATCAACGATTTGAACTTGGGTATCTGTACGAGTGCCTATTTCTACTTTTCGCTCCTGCACTTTGTCATCTTCTCCTACGATGTACACTTTATAGCCTTCCAATTCTGGAATAATTGATTCAGAAGGAACCAATAACGCATCTTCTTTTTCTTCCAATACAAAACGGATTCTCACGAACATTCCCGGAAGAAATTTTCCGTCTTTATTAGGACTCAAGGCCCGTAATTTTAGCGTCCGGGTAGCCGCGTCGATTTGCGGTTCGAAAGCATATACCTCTCCCTCCACCTCTTCAGGAGTAGCGTCATTGGAGAAGTAAATTTTTGATCCCACTTCGGCAACGGTTGCGTATCGTTCTGGGATAGAAAACTCGATTTTTATCGGGTCAAGATTTACGATGCTCGCGATAATATCCGTTGGTGCGATAACGCTCCCCTCCGACACTTGTCGCAGACCGAGCACTCCATTAAACGGTGCTCTGATGATTCGCTTGGAAAGCTGCGCCTCGACTAATTTAATATCTGCAAGTGTAGTATTGAATTCATTGAGCACAATGTCATATTCCTCCTGACTGATCGCCTCCCGCTCCAACAATTGTTTTTGACGATTTTCTTGAGATTCAAAAAGCTTTTGGGTGTATTCCAGCCGCTGGAATTGCGCCTGAAGCTCATCGTCGTCAAGGTATAAAATTGGAGTTCCTTTGGTCACATACTGACCTTCTCTGAATGCTATTCTTCGGATCAGGCCTGAAACTTCCGTACGGATATTCACTGACTCATTGGGAATTATGGTTCCGGTCACCGAAAGTTGGTTTCGGAGTGTTTCCTTTTGAAGTTTGACCACATTTACGGGCAAATCTTCTGTTGTCCCTTCGCCTTGACTGCTTTCAGCCTGGCTTGAAGCTTCATTGGATTTTCGCGTATCCAGTCTTGGGTAAAAGAATGCGCCTGCCACCAAGATGGCAATGATGACCAATAGAATGATTTTAGTTTGTTTTTTCATAAAAGAAAAGTGCTGAGACTCAGGATTTACTATGGATAAAAGCCACAGAAAGCTGATTAAACTCCTGGGGCTTTTCGACATTGACTACATGACCACAGCGATCCAGGATTTCAAGGATAGCGTGTCTATGATTCTTTACTATATTTCTTACGGGTTCCAAAAACATCACATCCTGATCACCCATCACATAAAGGGTAGGGATCCCAAGATCTGACTCCTTGAAATACCGCAATAGCGGATTGATATCTTTTGTGAGCTTAAACCAGCGGATAAATTCCTTTTGGCAAAGCTTTTTCGCCTCTCGTACAAAGACGTTTCTGGACTCTGCATGTTGTTTTCTTGGCATGATTACAAAAGCAAACAGCCGATATAACCACATGTAGGGAATCACCTTTTTGAAAGAATTTCCCAAAAATACCAAGACTCTGGACTTGACATTGAGTCGAGTCACAGCTCCGGCCATGACGAGAGATTTGACGCGCTGCGGCTCGAGTTCTGCCAACTGTCTGGCAAGAATAGTCCCTAAGGACACACCCATAAAGTGGGCTGGAGGCATCTTCAAATGATCCAGTACCTCTATGATATCCTGGGTCACGGATTTGAAAGTATATTCCTTTTTATAAATAGCCTGCGGCAAATCCGCTGACTTGCCATGCCCTCTCAAATCAATCAACAGGAGGTTGAAATGCTGCATGAAATCCTTCAGCTGCTTGAACCAAACAGCCGAACTCCCTCCTGCACCATGAATAAACACCACCCACTCTGTGCTTTGCGGATGTTTCAATTCTTTGTAATACAACATGAAGGCTTAACTCCAAGATTGATTTAAAGGTTCTTCGGTACAAACATAAAAAGGTAAAGCCTAAGATTGTCCTAGAAAAGATACTGGAGGCAAATGTAATCGATCAATGGAAAATTAGCGGGATTGTTAATGTATCTTTTTGACAAAATAGAGTGGGCTGACCCCTATAAAAAAAGCTGCCCCGGAAATTCCGGGGCAGTTTTGAAGTTGATTTTTTTGATTGATCTAAGATGGATTAATCAAAGATGTATCGAATACCGATTTGGCCTCTCCATCTAGAAAGGAAGTCAGATACGAAGTAAGGATTTCCGTCATTCAGACCTCTTCCAGTGTATTCATAAACTGGTGTGCGAGTAGATCCATTTACTTGTACTTCGTCCAAGTCTATGACTTGGAAAGCGTTGTTGCTAATACCGTATTGTCTTCCCCACTCTGGGCTGATCAAGTTTCCGATGTTGAACATATCGAAAGTCAATTGCAATCTGTGCTGAACATCATCATTGGTAGTATTCAACAAAAACTCATGCATCAATCTCAAATCTAGCTGGTTGGTCCAAGGAAGTCTAGCTCCGTTTCTTTCAGCGTAATTTCCACGATTTTTGCTCAAATAATCATCGTTTTCGATGTATTCGTTCAAGGCATTCCACTGAGCTTCCTGCTCCGCTGGAGTACCGACAAATTCGATCTCGTTTCTTGAAGCAGGAATGTAGAATAAGTCGTTACCGAATGTTCTATCATTGTTCAAGTCACCATTAACTACATAAGAGAAAGGAATACCAGACTGACCGTTGTAGAAACCGGAGATGCTGGTGGATGATCCATTTTCGTAGTTGAATGTGTAACCGAAGCTGGCGATCAATCGAGATCTCACATCAAAGTCAGCAAATCCAAGTTCGGTGTTATTTGCTCCGTTTACGTTTTCCACAAATCTCCAGTTAGAGAATGCCTGGCTGGAAGTTCCACCGTTTACATCTTTTGACTGACCATAAGTATAAGCTACTGAGACATTAAGTCCACTCTCAAAATTCTTTCTTAACTGAGCAGTCAAGTTGTAGGAACTACCTTTGTTTGTGTTTGTCAAGAAGATGACGTCATTGTAATTCTCGTTAGCAAAATTTCTATTGAAGAATACACGATCATCAGCACCTGATAAGTTTCCGTCCTCTAGTTTGTTTAGGTTACGGTAGTCAATATTATTGAGGTTTTTGGTATAGATAGCCTCAAAAGTACCGATTACACCACCTGGTAAAACTTTATCAATTGCCGCATTGGCTCTAAATACCTGTGGGAAGTTGAAATCAGGATCAGTTACGTTGATTTCAGAAATACCCAAAGGCTTGTTTACATCAGCTGCATCAGGCTGACCTGCTGGATCTGGAGTAAACGTAAATCCATCAGGGTAGTCACCTGCTGATTCAGGATTGCTTCTGAAAAGTGATACTCGACCAAACTCATTACCAGTGTTTGTGTATTGATTAGAAATCCAAACGAAAGGAACTCGGCCGGTAAATACACCAACTCCACCTCTAAGCTGCATAGTCTGGTCACCTTTGGCATCCCAGTTAAATCCAACTCTTGGAGAAATCAATGGTCTTGCACCAGGAACTCGGTCAGTAGCTACACCAAATTCTGCAAAGTCATTGTTGAATTCAGTATTTGCCGTTGGCTGATCATTGAAAGAAGGAATATCCAATCTCAAACCACCGGTTATTTTCAAGTTTTGATTCGCCTGATATTCATCCTGAATATAGAATCCAAGCTGGAAAGCATTGAATTCAGCACCTTGCTGTGGATTTGAAGTTCTAGAATAGGAGTAATCATAGCTTCTTGGAAGTACCTCAGCGTCAGTTCCGACAGATTCAAAATCCTCTAAGCTATAGTAAGAATAGGCTCCGAAGTTTTGACGGATAAAAAGGTTGTACGTAGAGTAAAACTCATTGTGCGTACCAAAAGTATAGGTATGCTTTCCTTTGAAGATAGTCAAGTTGTTGGTAATAGTCAACACATCCTGATCAAGCTGATTCGCTACCGAGAAAGGCTCAGATCCCAAATTGATAGATCGTCCACCAGAAAGTCTAACAGTGACAGCAGGGAAAGGACTTCCCAAAGGATCTCTGTCATCTCTTACAGAAGTATATCCAATTCGAAGTTCATTGGACATATTGTTGTTTAGTCTTGATGTCCACTCCAATACACTGGAATTGGTTTCTGAAGGGAAGAAGATTCCTCTATTGAAGAAGTTCACACTGTTTGGACTTCTAGAAATACTGATTTGCTCAGCATTTACATAAGAATGACGAAGAGTTACTTTGTTCTTATCGTTCACATTCCAGTCCAATCTTGCAAAAATCTTTTCTGAACTTAAGCTTCTGCTGAAAGCTCCAAACTCCCCAGGATCGTATCCAAGACGATTTGCTACGCTTTCTACTCTCTCCAATTCATCTACAGTGATATTTGATCCACCTGCAGGGCTGGTTGGGTCAAACAATACGGGCTGGGAGTTTCTAGTCACTTCGCCATTGGCAAAGAAGAACAATTTGTTCTTAATGATTGGACCACCCAATCTAAAACCTGTCTGATAATCCAAGTAGTCGTCCAACTTGGTTCGAGATTCATTCGGGCTTTTACCTACTAGATCTTGATCATTTCTGAAGTAAAAAACAGATCCTTCAAAGCTGTTTGTACCTGAGCGAGTTACAGCATTGATACCCCCTCCTGTAAAACCTCCAAGTCGGACGTCATAAGGAGCAAGTACGACTTGTACTTCTTCAATCGCATCGAGTGAAATAGGGTTTACACCCGTTTGACCACCGTTTGTTCCGCTGGAAGCAAGACCAAACACGTCATTGTTTACTGTTCCGTCGATAGCAAATTGATTGTATCGGTTATTTTGTCCTGCGAAGGAAATCCCGCTACCGGCAGTAGATGCCTGAGGAGTCAATCGCGTAAAGTCATTCAAACTTCTAGAAATAGAAGGAAGGTTAGAAAGCTCCTTATCTCCGATGTTCGTAGCTGCGCCAGTACGATCAGGATTAAAGGTTGCATTCTCAGCAGCAGTAACGACGATTTCTTCCAAAGTTGAATCAGAATCTCTCATCGCAAAATTGACTGTAGAAGTATTTCCTAAGCTCAACACGATGCCTTCAGAGGTCTGAGATTCATATCCAATAAATGAAGCCACTACTGTGTAAGGACCACCGATTCTCATTCCAGGAATAGAATATCTTCCATCCAAGTTTGTCACCGCGCCATAGCGAGTACCTGACGGCGTATGCGTCGCAACTACGTTTGCTCCCGGAAGGGCAGCACCAGTTTCATCCACTACCGTCCCGTTCATACTGGACGTAGTTACACCCTGTGACATGGCCCAGCCCGTGCTAAGCACGACGAGCATCATTGTCAACAAGTTTCTGAGTAAATTTTGCCTCATAATTTTTGTTTTTGTAAAGTTGGTTTTGAAATAAATTCGATGGCAAAGGTAAGCCACAACAAAGGTTTTTTGGGGTACTCTAGGTTAATTTTCAAGCCGCTAATTTCACAATTTTTAACAGAAACTTAACATTAACCACCCAATAAAATTTCATTCCCCAGCAAAAATCATCTTTCAGGAATAGTTTTAATTTGGTTAAATTTCACTTTTCATAGATTTAATTCCAAAATCATTGAAAAATAGAATTGTGTAAATCTCCGAAAAACAAAATTGTTTTTTGTCGTTTTACATTTAAAAAATCATTGTCTATATAATTATCCCTCCACCCAAATAATCTACGTTTTGAAAAAAAAGAATATTCTCTGGCTTTATTTGTTTCTGTTGGTGACTATGTTGGACATGACTTTTTTAATCGAAGGCTTAAATTCCTATCGATTTTTCTCTAAACCGCTGATCTTATTGAGTTTGATTGGGTATTTTTATCAGATCACTCGGCCGATTTCTTGGACTCTGCTTTCCAAGTCTGTCATGGGGGCTTTGATTTTTTCCTTGATCGGAGATATTCTATTACTTTGGGATCATCTTTTCATTTATGGATTAGGAGCCTTTTTCCTTGCCCATGCCTGCTATATCATCGCTTTTAAAATCGCACAAAAAACTCCCGGTAGAGTTTTGGGAGTCAATTTTGTAAGACTTTTCTTTTTCAATATGCCGATTTATATCTCTGCCGCCTTCGTTTTTTATCTGATCAACCCCAATTTAGGTGTCATGAAATTTCCGGTGATTGCCTATATTATTGTAATCGTAAGTATGGTCACTACCGCAAGAGAGCGCTTCAAAAGATGCAATTCAGAATCCTTTTGGCAGGTATTTATCGGAGCATTGCTCTTTTTTATTTCCGATGGAATCATAGCGATTAGCCGATTTTATCAGGATTTCCCTGAGTCCGGAGTGTTGATCATGGGAACCTATGCTACAGCTCAGCTTTTGATTGTGATGGGAATCCGATCTCATTTAATTAGGCCCCAATAAAAAAGGGGTTGTCTCATAAATCGCTCTAATGTCAGCCTGAGACTGAAATATTCATCCAACATACAAAAAGGAAATGACGGTAATTTTCATTTGAAGTATGATCGTGGTCACACTGAGCGAAGTCGAAGTGCAATGTTTCAAAATACAAGAAGATAGGGCTTCGACTACGCTCAGCCTGACTGCAACCAAAATCCGACATTGGTAGCAGAGTCGAAACTTATTTCTATCGTTTTGGACCACATTTCGATGTCGATACTCTCGTCTCAAGTGCTGAATGCGACAAACTTCACTTTTGAGATAGCCTCTTCTTTTGATTTACTTTTTCAATTGCACTCGAATGGAGAGTTCCTCCAACTGATCATCGGCGATGCTGCTGGGAGAATCAATCATCACATCGCGACCCGAATTATTTTTTGGGAAGGCGATGTAATCCCGAATGGAATCGGAACCGCCAAAAATGGCACATAGACGGTCAAAACCAAAGGCAATCCCTCCGTGCGGTGGCGCTCCGTATTCGAAGGCTTCCATCAAAAACCCGAATTGCTTCTGCGCTTCCTCTTCCGTAAATCCAAGATGCTTAAACATCAACTGCTGCGTAGGCCGATCATGAATTCGAATAGAACCACCACCAATCTCCACTCCGTTGATGACCAAATCGTAAGCATTGGCCCGAACAGCTCCTGGTTTGGTTTCCAAAAGTGGAATATCCTCCCGCTTTGGAGAAGTAAAAGGATGGTGCATGGCATGGAATCGCTCGGTCTCCTCATCCCATTCCAACAATGGGAAATCTACCACCCAAAGTGGCTTAAATACATTCCGATCCCGCAATCCGAGCTCCTCGCCCATCTTCAGGCGGAGTTCAGATAGCTGCTTGCGTACTTTATTTTCTTCTCCACTTAATACCAACATCAAATCTCCCGGGGCTGCGTGAAATGCCTCTGCCCATTGGCTGAGATCTTCCGAAGAATAAAATTTGTCTACGGTAGATTTCAAACTGCCATCGGAATTGTATTTGACATACACGAGTCCTTTGGCACCGATTTGTGGTCGCTTCACCCACTCGGTCAAGGCATCCAGTTGCTTACGGGTATATTCAGCTGCACCTTTGGCGCAGATGCCCACGACCAACTCTGCCGAATCAAAAATTCCAAATCCTTTTCCTTTTGCCAAATCATTCAGCTCGACAAATTTCATATCAAACCGAAGGTCCGGCTTATCATTGCCATAAAACTTCATGGCATCGGCATAGGTCATTCGCTTGACCTCCTCAAGTTCCACTCCTTTGACGGTTTTAAATAGGTGCTTAGTTAGCCCTTCGAAGGTGGATAAAATATCTTCCTGATCCACAAATGACATTTCGCAGTCTATCTGAGTAAATTCCGGCTGACGATCCGCTCGGAGATCTTCATCTCTGAAGCATTTGACAATCTGAAAATACCGGTCAAACCCAGACACCATCAGCAATTGCTTAAAGGTCTGTGGGGATTGAGGAAGGGCATAAAACTCTCCGGGATTTACTCGACTTGGAACGACAAAATCCCGCGCTCCTTCAGGGGTAGATTTGATCAAAACCGGAGTTTCCACTTCGATAAATTGCTCTGCATCCATATATCGGCGCGTCTCCTGCATCATGCGGTGACGGAGTTGGAGCTTTTCGCGAACGACATTTCTCCTCAAGTCCAAGTATCGATATTTCATGCGGAGTTCATCTCCACCGTCCGTTTCATCTTCGATGATAAAAGGAGGAACTTTGGCTGCATTCAAAACTTCAATGGATTCGGCCTTGATTTCAATATGACCAGTCGGGATTTTATCATTTTTCGAGGTTCGTTCGATGACTTTTCCCGAGGCTTGCACGACAAATTCACGACCCAGTTGAGAAGCCTTTTCCAAAAGCTCCTTGTCGGTCGATCCTTCTTCAAAAATCAATTGAGTCACGCCATACCGATCACGCAAATCGACCCAGATCAGGCCTCCTTTATTTCTGACTCGCTGTACCCAGCCGGCCAAGGTTACGTGTTGATTGATATGGTCTAGGCGCAATTCGCCACAAGTATGCGTTCTCAGCATGATTTAATTTGATTTTTTGGGAGGTCAAAGATAAATAAATGGGAGGGAGTTCTCCATGATTCTTTGAAAGATTCATGGAAAATGTCCAGAATCAATGCAAGATTTTGGATCTATTGGCGTTTATTTTACTAAGTCAATAAAAAATTATACAACTCGACCCTATTTTCATTAATCCTGTTAAATCGGTATAAAAATTGAAACAAAGTGGAGTCAATCCGTCTGAAAACTTGCATAAAAGTGAGTTTTTGACTTGATTTAAGGCTTAACAGTAATCACCCTACAAAAACTTAACCCAAGAATGAAAAAGAAATGGATTGGCATGCTTGCTTTAGTTGGAGTAGCTGCCGCAATTTTTCTGTTTCAAAACCGCCCATTTTCTTCAGATAATTCCAAGTTAGAAGCGCTTTCCGAATCGGATAGTATCCCGGAAACCGCCTCCACCGACGCCTTTTTATACGGAATAAATGTCACCGGACTCAATATCGTAGAGGGAACTGTCAATAAAAACCAAACGCTAGCCTCCATTTTAAGCCCCTTCAATGTTCCTTATCAGATTATTGATGCCATTGCCAAAAAATCAAAGGAGGTGTTTGATGTACGGGGGATTGCCACCAATAAAAAATTTACGGTTTTGACCTCAGGTGACAGTGTGCCTGCACGATTTTTTATCTACGAGCCCAATCCTGCCGAATACGTGGTATTTGATTTGGACAGTCTGGAAATCTACAAAGCAGAAAAGCCCGCGGAATACCGAACTCGGGAAGCTGGAGGAGTTATCGAAACATCACTTTATGTAGATATGGTTAAGCAGGGAATCGGCCCGGACTTGATTGACTTGTTTGCGGACCTTTACGGGTGGTCGGTTGACTTTCAGCGCTTGCAAAAAGGAGATAAATTCAAAGTTCAGTTTGAAGAAAAATTGATTGATGGAGAGGTCGTAGGAATCACCGACATCAAATTAGCTTACTTTGAGCACATGGGTGAGCCTTATCATGCGATTCCATTTGAGCAAAATGGAGAGTTAAACTTTTTTGATCAGCATGGCGAAAGTTTGAAAAAAGCTTTTTTGAGAGACCCTTTAAAATATTCCCGTATCAGCTCGCGATATAGTCTTCGCCGCTTTCATCCCGTCCAAAAACGATACAAAGCCCACTTGGGAACTGATTATGCCGCGCCAACTGGCACAGATATTCGATCCGTGGGAGATGGTACGGTGGTCGAGGCTAGATATACCTCTGCCAATGGCAATTATGTTAAAATCAAACATAACGGTACCTACACTACTCAGTACCTTCACATGTCAAAAATCGGAAAAGGAATCAGACCAGGTACTCGCGTTAGACAAGGACAAGTGATCGGTTACGTGGGAAGCACCGGATTGGCAACTGGTCCTCACTTATGCTTCCGCTTTTGGAAAAATGGCAGACAAGAGGACTGGTTAAAAGAAAAAATTCCACCATCCGAACCGATTCTTCCTCAAAACAGAATGGCTTTTGAAGACAAAAAAGCAGAATCACTCAAACTTTTAGCTGCGATTATGATACCGGGAGAAACTCCTGAGCTGGTAGCCCAAAAAGAAGCTATGATTTCGGTCGAATCCAGTGAATAGCGCACAATCCCTATAATATCCTCATTATAAAGAAGCTGAACGTCTTATCAATATTCAGCTTCTTTTTTTATCTTTCCTATTCAACCACCAAATCTTTCAACTATGAGAATAAAATCCATGGGACTTTGGATGATGATGCTTTTGCTAAGCTTTTCCATTCATGCCCAAAAAAGAACAAGCCCTGCCGAGGGTTCTAATTTAGCAAAACAGGATTTTTCGGCTTTTAAGTTTAGAAATATTGGTCCAGCTTTTACCTCAGGTAGGATAGCGGACATTGCTATTCATCCGGACAATCGAAATATCTGGTACGTGGCTACCGCATCAAGTGGAGTTTGGAAGACAATCAATGCAGGAACCACCTGGACTCCCATTTTTGATGATCAGCCGGTCTTTGCCACAGGCTGTGTCACTATTGACCCAAGTAACCCAAATAGAGTCTGGGTAGGAACTGGTGAAAATAATGGAGGTAGGCACATTTCTTTTGGAGATGGAGTGTACCTGAGTGAGGATGGCGGAGCCACTTGGCAAAATATGGGACTGAAGGATTCCCAGCATATCGGCAAAATCATCGTTCACCCGACTGATTCAAACATTATCTATGTGGCTTCGCAGGGTCCGCTTTGGAATAAGGGAGGAGACCGGGGATTTTATCGATCAGAAGACGGCGGAAAAACCTGGGAAAAAACCTTGGGAGATGAGGAATGGACCGGAGTGGCCGATATTGTAATTGATCCGAGAAATCCAGAAGTGATTTATGCCGCAACCTGGCAAAGACATCGGACCGTTGCTGCCTACATGGGCGGAGGAGAAAAAGGGGGAGTTCATAAATCCACTGATGGTGGAAAAACCTGGACCCAGCTTAAAAATGGACTTCCTGGTGGAGTCACTGGCAAAATCGGTTTGGCAATCAGTCCACAAAATCCTGATTATATCTATGCAACTATTGAGTTGATCAGAAGAACAGGAGGAGTTTTCTTGACCAAAGACCAAGGAGCCTCTTGGGAAAAAATGTCAGATGCGGTTGCAGGCGCCACAGGCCCGCATTATTATCAAGAAGTGTATGCTTCTCCCCATGACTTTGGGACGATTTACCTGATCGATGTACGAATGCAAGTTTCTTATGATCATGGAAAAACCTTCGGACTACTCAATACCACTTCTACTCACTCGGATAGCCATTCCCTGAATTTCATCGAAGATGAGCCGGATTTTTTGCTTTTGGGGACAGATGGTGGAATTTATCAAACGATGGATGGAACTAAAACTTGGAAGTACTTCGATAATTTACCCATCACCCAATATTATAAGCTGGCCGTAGATGATACCGAACCATTTTACAATATCTACGGAGGAACTCAGGATAATGGCTCACACGGCGGCCCTTCCCGAACCGATGATCAGATTGGAATCTCTAATGGACACTGGTCCCGTGTACTCGGGGGCGATGGCCATCAGTCTGCCATCGAGCCTGGAAATCCGGAAATAGGTTACGCCGAATCTCAGCAGGGATACCTCAATCGATTGGATAGAATCTCCGGTGAATCGGTATTCATTCAACCTCAGCCTGCAGCCGGTGAGGGAGAAGAGCGGTTTAACTGGGATGCTCCCATTTTACCCAGTCAACATGTCCCAAGTACGATTTATTTTGCCTCCCATCGGGTTTGGAAATCCACTGACCGAGGTGATTCCTGGGAAGCCATTTCTGAGGATTTGACCAAGAAAAAAGAACGGTTGGAGCAACCGATTATGGGGAAAAACCAAAGTTGGGATAATGCCTGGGATGTTTATGCCATGTCAAATTTCAGTACCATCACTTCTTTGGGAGAGTCCCCGATCAATCCTGAGATTTTATACGCCGGAACGGATGATGGATTGATTCAGTCCACCACAGACGGAGGAGAAAACTGGACGGCAGTAGAAGTAGGAAGTATTCCGGGAGTTCCGGCCAATGCTTTTGTCAATGATATCCGAGCTGATCTTTTTGATGAGCAAACAGTCTATGTGGTATTGGACAATCACAAAGAAGGGGACTTTAAACCCTATGTGGCCAAAAGCTTAGACGCGGGAAAAACCTGGACCTTGATCAACGGAAATCTTCCTTCGACCTTATTGACTTGGCGGATAGTTCAAGATCACGTCAAAAAGGAGCTCTTGTTTTTGGCTACTGAATTTGGAATTTATTTCACTCCAAACTCCGGTAAGGAATGGATCAAACTGCCGGGTGGAGTTCCGACTATATCATTCCGGGACATTACGATCCAACGAAGAGAAAACGATTTGGTGGGGGCATCATTTGGTAGAGGATTTTTCATCTTGGATGATATGAGTCCTTTGAGAGAAATTACCGAAGCGACCTTAGATGAATCGGCCAAGCTCTTCAAACCAAGAGATGGCTACTGGTATGTCCAAAGAAACACTCAAGGCAGCATGGGAAATGCTTTTTGGACGGCTCCGAATCCTGACTTTGGAGTTACGTTCTCCTATTTTATCAAAGAGGGATTGACCACGGCAAAATCTGAACGGCAGAAAAATGAAGCTGAAATGAAAGATGAGTCCATCCCCTTCCCGGGATTTGAAGCTTTGGAGGAAGAGATGCGGGAGAAAAGTCCAGAAATACAATTGGTGATCTCTGATGATCAGGGAAATATTATGCAGCGGGTTAAAGCCAATACCTCATCCGGTTTTCACAGGACTACTTGGGATTTGAGCCTCGCAGCCCAAGGTTTAATTAATCCTGAATCCATAGGACAAGGAAACAGAGGAGGAATGATGGCACTACCTGGTACTTATTCGGCCACACTGGAACTACGGCGAGACGGTGAAATTATCCCTCTTGGTGAACCCGTGAGCTTTGAAGTGAAACCGCTGAGAGAGGGCGCACTGGCGGGTAAGTCTTTGGAAGAAATCAAATCCTTTAGAGCCGAACTTCAAGGATTCCTCAACCAAGTCACGGAAACTAATCTATCATTGGAAGAAGCCCTGAGAATGATCAAAGCGATGCAGGCGGCACTTTCCCGATCTGGAAAAGTCGATGCAGCGCTTCTAAAAGACCTGGATAGTGCTGAAATGGCTTTATTGAATCTCGACTCCCAGCTCAATGGAAACTTGGCACAACGAGAAATTTTTGACCCCATGCCACCTACCATTTCCGATAGAATGTCGGCTGCTTACAGTGGCGCCTACGGAACTTATGGCCCCACCGGCATGCAAAAATCCGCCTTAGAAGCTGGAAAAACAGAACATGAACCTATTGCTGCTAAGCTCAAAACGATGATAGAGGAAACTATTCCATCCCTGGCACAGCGACTGAAAACAATCGGTGCTCCACCCATTAAGGGTCTGACAAATTAATAATAAAGCTCCGGTAGATAGCCGGAGCTTTTTCATTTGAATTTGTTGAGATCAATCATCGAGGAAAACTTAACTTGCGGGATCAAATCTGTAGCCTTGGAAAAAGACCAACTGATCAGAATCAATAAATACCTCAGTGAGGTGGGCTTTTGCTCGAGAAGGGAAGCCGACAAGCTGTTGGAACAGGGAAGAATTACCCTCAATGGTAAAGTTCCTGAATTAGGAACCAAAGTAGCCCCTGGAGATCAGGTCGCCGTAGATGGAATAGCTGTCGGTAAGCCTATCCAAAAGCACACGTACATTGCTTTCAACAAGCCTGTTGGGATCGTATCGACGACCGACACAAAGGGAGAAAAGGATAATATCATTGATTTTATCGGGCATCCGGAGCGGATTTTTCCCATTGGAAGATTGGATAAGGATAGTGAAGGCTTGATTTTTCTCACTTCCGAAGGAGATATTGTCAATAAAATCTTACGCGCCGGCAATCGCCACGAAAAGGAATACATCGTCACGGTGGACAAACCCATCGATGATCGATTCATTCAGCGCATGTCAAGTGGGGTTCCCATCTTAGGAAAAATCACCAAAAAATGTACTGTCGAGAAAATCAGTAAGTTCAAATTCCGCATCATTTTGATCGAAGGAATGAACCGCCAAATCCGCCGGATGACGCAGTATTTTGGCTACTCCGTGAAGCAACTTAAGCGCGTCCGGATTATGAATATTCAATTGGATATTCCTACGGGAAAGTGGAGAGATTTAACTCCAGCGGAATTAAAAGAGCTTAATGAGCTCATTTCCGGTAGTTCAAAAACAGCATAAAAAAAAGGACTTCGATTGAAGCCCTTTTTCAGATACTAATACTCTATAAACTTATCACATCGTATCTACTTTTTTCTGTCGACCGGTGTAGGTGAATGATCCTTTTTCCAGACGAAGCTCTGTTCTTCTGTTTAATTGGTGCATCGCTTCAGTACAGGTTCCAGTGCTGCAGTCATGGATAGGCTTTGTTTCTCCAAACCACTTGTGCTCCATCCGGTTTTCTTCGATACCACGATTGATCAAATATTCTTTCACTACATCGGCTCTTCGCTCGGAAAGTGACTCGTTGTAGGCATCGTCTCCTCTTTGATCAGTATGTCCTTCGATGAAGAGCATCAGATTCGGCAAGCGCTTTAGCATAATGGCTGTCCGCTCCAAATCCTGCTTGTGTACCGATCTCAACATGGACTTGTCAAAGTCAAAGTAGATCGTCGGGATATCGTTGATGTCTTTCTGAACCATATCGAAGATATCTTCAGGCTTACAGAAATCCATATCTTTCAACTCCTCAGGAATATCATACTGCTTGGTCGGATCAGGAAATGCCTCCAATACCAATTCAGACCGTCTGTTCAGCTGATGATCCACATCAGGACAAGGGACTCCATTTCCACAATCATTCACCAGATTCTGCTCGCCAAACCATTCCAATCTGATCCGATCAGCGGGAATGTTGTATTGGGCCATGTATTCGGTTACCGCTTGTGCACGGTTGTTAGACAGGGTAATGTTGTATTCATCCGAAGCTCTGGAATCTGTGTGTGAAGCCACCAAGAGATCAAGGAACGTGTACTTCTTCATCACTTCAGCGATTTTATCGAGTGCTTCTTTGGCATCTTCACGGATGACGTACTTATCCAAGTCATAATAAACAATATCCACAAAGACCGGAAGCTGATAAGGAATCGGAGAAAGTTTGTATTCTTTCTTAAGCGTATCCCCTTCAAATCCTTTGGTCGAGATATCATCAGCTGTGATGGTAAAATAACCAGGTTTAGAAATACTGATCGAGAAGTCGCTGTCCGGCTCAAGTTCTGCTGTCAATTCTCCTTTCGGGTTTCGTTGAGTGACTACATTTCCGTTTTGGGTTTCATCTCTCAAGGTAGCCATGTAGCTATCGTTGATAATCACTCCTTCACAATCGATCACGCGAGCAAGAAACTGCTTATAAACTTCCTCCATCAAATAGATGTCGTCCAAACCCATTCCCCCGTTTCTGTTGGAAGAAAGGTAAACCTCTCCATCTTCCATTTCACGGTAGCCGAAATCATCCGCACTGGAGTTGATTGGCATTCCCATGTTTTGGACATTGGAAACTCCAGATGGAGTATAGTCAGCCATATAAACGTCCATACCGCCTACCCGGGGATGTCCTGTAGATGAGAAATAGAATTTATCTCCTTTTCGGAAAGGATGAGATTCGTTTCCGTCGGTATTCACAGAACTTCCAAGATTGACAGGAGCCGAAAAATTCATCTCCTCGTCATATTCGGAGTAAAAAATGTCGTATCCACCCATAGAACCCTCCATGTCTGAAGCAAAATACAATCGCTTTGCCTCTTCATCCACGAAAGGATTCATAACCGAATGCTTTAGGGAATCATTGTATGGAAATGCAGTAAATCCTTCCAACTCTCCATTTTCATTAACATTACTGTAATAAATTTCAGGTTGCACCGTAATGTCTCTGGTCTTTCTGACCTTTTTAATATCCCGAGTTACAGAATAGAAAAGCACTCCTGCTTCTTTTGCATAGCTCGGATCGGAAAAATTAAAGGTCCCCGGTACATTTGACATCACTTCAGTGACTTCACCGGCTTCATTTTTCTTATATATACTGAAATACTCTCGGTCAGTATAGTCACTTTTCTCCTCACTAAAAATCTTGTTTCTTCCATCGATCCGGATCCCCGGCATTTCACTGGAATAGGAACCGCCTCGATCCGAAACAAAGAACTGATTTCCATTAGCATCTTCTTCAATGATAAAATCAGAAGCCTCCGAATTCAGATCAGCAACGTTTTCAAGTTTGACCTTTTTTCTGGAGGAAACGGTAATCAAGTCCTCCACATCCAGTGAATCGGCAGATACACCTCTTGCCTGAATCAGACTGAGGGCTTCATCTCTTTTATCCGTTAATTGTGCCGCGGAGAGCAGATTTGCAAAATCACTTTGCTCTGCCTCATCTTCATAAGCGACCACATTGGACCACCATTCATAGGATTGATCATAATCCCTAACCATATCGTAAGCCTCAGCAACTTTCTTAGCCACATCATAGCTTGGCTTTTTGGCGTAGGCTTCTTTATACTGCTCGATGGCGTGTTGATAATTCATCAACTCCATCTGCTGATCAGCGTAGCGAACTTTGGACTTCTGCGCTGAGGCTCCCCCAACTATCCCTAAAAATAAGCTGGCTGAAATACTTATTATCGTCAATGTCTTTTTCATAATCAGAACCATCTTTGGTTTTTCATAACTGCTTTTCTTGGGGTCATATAGAAGCCTACAGAAAGCTCGTGAGAGTTGTTTCTGTAATCACTTAGTACGTTGGTATTATGATCGTAAGCATATCCCAAACGCAACCTATCCGTGGCGAATATTTCAATAATAGCCGCCACAGCATTTCTATTGGAAAGATTTGACTCTAGGTTATCATTCCAAATTTTCATATTTGATCGATAAGAGCCACCGACCCAGATTCGCTCACCAAACAGGAACATCGCATTGATGTCGTAATTGGTTGGTGCCCCTTTTACCTCTTTGATCAAGAAGCTAGGCTTAAACTTCACCATCGTGCTCAAATCAAACAGCGCTCCCATGGTCAGGTAGTAGTGGAAATCATGATAGGCCAAAGCAATGTCCTCTCTTTCAAGGGCGTTTCTACCAACCATATTGTATACACTAAATCCTGCGTAGAATTTGCTGTTGTGATAGAACAAGCCCGTGTTCAAATTCGGGGTAAATAAATTAACTCTACCCATTGGGATTTCCGAATCGGGAAAATCATTGGGATCTAGCATGGAGCCATCAATGGAGTATTCGGTTACCCCTGCGCTGACACCAAGTCCCAAGAACCCGGTAGCACTTGTTTGAATTCTATAAGCATAGGTCAATGATCCTCCAGAGGTCTTAGCCGGACCCAACTGATCCGAAAGAATGGAGAATCCGAAGCCCATGGTTCCCTCATTGGCGCTGAGGTCAGCGGTCAATGTGAAAGTTTCAGGTGCTCCTGGGAAGTTTACCCATTGACTCCTATAGGTCGATTGGATATACGGCTCTCCCTTGTATCCAGCATATCCCGGATTGACGTGCAATCCGTTGAATATGTACTGGCTAAACTGGGGGAGCTGCTGTCCAAAAGTCCCTCCGGTGGCCATAAAGGCCACCAGTAGGGTCATTCCGATGATTTTAAAAGTATTTTTCATAACGCTTCTTGATTAGTCTTTAATTACCTGGATCCAGCCCTTGAATTCATGTTCTCTGCCTGACTCATCTACCGCCACTAAGACGTAGAAGTAAGTACCTGCTACCTGACCTGGGGCATCCCAGTCGTTGTTGTAGTTATCTTGCTCGAGCACATGATCACCGAATCTGTTAAAGATGGTAATGGTATTGCTCACAAACTTGCCGAGTCCCTGAACCTCAAAGGTGTCATTGTCACCGTCATTGTTTGGTGTGATCACATTTGGTATTCTAAATGGTCTGATCTCACTCACGTCAGAGTCCTCATTGTCAGATTCATCTGTGTCCTCTTCTTCGGCTCCTACCACGACCGTGTTGGTTACGGATCCTGCAGCGCCTGCTTTGACACGTACTCTGAATGTGATCGTAGCATCCGCTGGGAAGAATCCGATCGTCCAGGTGATGGTACTTCCCGTCACCGTAGTGGATACTTCTGCATTACTTGGATTATCTACCACCTCATTACTGATGTATTCTACTCCAGAAGGCAATTGATCTGTGATCTCAACATTTCTAGCATCAAATCCACCGATGTTGCTGACTACGATTTCGTATTCAAACTCATCGCCTTCGAAGATGATGTCCTGAGTTGCTTCCTTGGTGATGTTCAAGTTGACATTGTCATTTTGCAACCTAAAGACCACTAGGGCGTCATCACTATTTTCTGGGAAGACAGTCTCTCTTAGGATATATTCCAAAGTGTATTCTCTTGCTTCATTTACTCCTGGTACCAAGCTCAGTTCACCGTCATCATCAATCAAAAGACCGATGATTCCATCCAATTCTGTGAATTCGAAATCCACGTCATCTGGATCAGGTCGCTGTCCGTCCAAGAGATCATTCTCTAGGATGTTGCCCAATCGACCTCCGTAGCTCACGAAGTAGGTTCCGAAGTCATCATCATTTGCGATGATTTCTCTTGGACCGATTCCGATCGTCACACTGTCCTCATCACCGATTTCGGTTTCGTCTGGAGTAGTGGCTGTAACATTGGCAATGTTGACGATTCCATCACTTTCCATGTCTTCCGCAGTAACAGAGTATTCCGTTTCAAGTACTTCTACCTGACCTGGAGCAAGGTCTCCGATGTTCACCTCAAGTTCGGTCAACGGATCAAGAACTGTGACATCAGTCAAGGTTACATTACCGGTGTTGGTTATGGTCAAGGTGTAGATTACCACATCTCCAACTCCTTGGATTTCGGTTTTGTCAGTTGTCTTGACGATCTGAATTTCTGGCAATTGAAGGGATTCGACTTCTTCAGATGCTTCATCCGAAACAGGAGTCTCATCAGGAGCTTCACCTTCCGCTATAGCCACGTTCAGAATTCCACCTTCATTCAAGTCCTCTACCGTCACCACATATTCGGTGGTCAACTCTACCGTTTCACCTGGAGAGAGCGTTCCGATAACCTCCTCAAGTTCAGTCAATGGATCCATGACAGTGACATTTGTCAAGGTCACATTTCCTGAGTTGGTTACAGTAAGTGTGTAAGTTACGATTTCACCAGCCTCAGAGACAGACTCTTTGTCTGCGTCTTTAGTGATCAAAATACTAGGATTAGGTGTAATTGGTGTCTCAACCTCATCTTCATCGGTTGGTGTTTCATCAGTTGGACTATCACCAGTCGCAAAGACGGTATTCAAGACAAATCCAGCATCCACATCCTCTTGGGTCACTTCATAATCTGTCGCAAGAACTTCTGATTCATTTGGAATCAAGGTTCCGATAGTTATATCTAATCCTGTCAATGGATCCTCAACTGTTACATTGTTCAAGGTCACATTTCCATCGTTGGTTACAGTCAAGGTGTAGGTAATTACCTCACCTGCTTCGGTTACTTCGGAGCCATTATCTGATTTCACAACACTGATTGATGGATTTTGAATCGCATTAACCAATTCGGTATCCTCAGAAGTCAGTTCGTTTCCGTCAACTTGGCCCGTTACCGTGGCGGTGTTGGTAATCAATCCCGCATCAATATCAGCTTGAGTTACTTCATAAGAAGTTTCAAGATTTACTGACTCACCCGCACCAAGAACTGGAATGGTTTGAGTAAACTGAGTCAACGGATCAATTACCTCAACATCTGTCAAATCAGCTGAACCAGGATTGGTTACCACTAGCGTGTAGTTAATAATCTGTCCAGCAGATTCAACCACAGACACATCAGCAGTTTTCTCAATGGCAATTTCACAAGAATTGAAGGTCAACGTCACCGCAGTTCTGCTTAAGCTTGAACAGTTGGTTTCAGGATTCACAGCCTCAGCATAGTAGGTTGCAGTACCTAATCCAGTCAAGACTGGGTTAACTACTTCTCCACCAACCGGTGCATTGTACCAAACGATTTCTAAACCATCGTCAACAAGGGCTGTTGCGGTCAAGGTCTGTCCTTCTTCGAAGAAACAGGCTACTTCGTCTCCTCCTGTAATTGGAGCATCGGGAGCCTCGTTGATTACTAGCTCTACTGGAGTTCTGGTTAAGCTTTCGCAACCCGTTGCCTCATTTACAGCTGCCGCGTAGTAAGTCACATTCCCTACTGAGCTTAGACTTGGATTATCCGTAGTCTGATCTCCATCAGCAGTCGTGTACCACACGATGCTAAATCCATCAGGCACTGTGGCGCTGGCAGTAATAACTTCTGCATCACCTTCGCAGATGACATTTCCAACTGGGTTGGTAGGAGCATCTGGCGCCTCGTTGATCACAAGCTCAACCGGAGTTCTGGTTAAGCTCTCGCAACCTGTCAAATCATTGACAGCCGCTGCATAGTAAGTCACATCACCTACTGAACTTAAGCTTGGGTTAGCTGTGGTCTGATCTCCGTCAGCAGTAGTGTACCACACGATGCTAAATCCATCAGGAACTGTGGCAGTTGCCGTAATACTTTCTGCATCTCCTTCACAGATGGTTACATCAACCGGGTTAGTTGGAGCATCAGGAGCTTCCTGTATTTCTAGGGTTACTGGAGTTCTGCTTAAGCTTTCGCAACCCGTCTCATTATTAACAGCTGCTGCATAGTAAGTGATATCACCTACCGTGCTTAAGCTTGGGTTAGCTGTAGTCTCATCACCTTCAGCTGATGTGTACCATACGATGCTAAATCCATCAGGAACTGTGGCAGTTGCCGTGATGCTTTCTTCATCTCCTTCACAGATCGTCACATCAATCGGATTGGTTGGTACTTCTGGAGCAGCATTGATAGTCAAGCTAACTGCAGCTCTTTCAGCACTTACACATCCTGTAGTCTCATTGACTGCTTCTGCGTAGAAGATCTCAGTACCTACTTGATTCCAAGTAGGATCGACGACATTACCTCCCACCGGAGCATCGTACCAAACAATATCGTAATCGCCATCCACAGTTGCAGTGGCGGTCAAAGTTTGGATAGGATCTTCTTCACATTCCACTTGTGGCGCTCCTGCTATTGGAGTTGGTACGGAATCGACGGTTACTGTAGCTATATCACTGCTGACCACCCCACATTCTCCGGTTACTTCTACAAAGTAGTAGAGCGTACCTGCTGAAGTGGTAGACGGTACAAAAGTTGACCCCTCTGCTCCATCAATAGCTTCTGCATTTTCTTTCGTATTCTCATCATTCACAAACCACTGGTAAGTCAAGATTCCTTCTCCTGAAGCGATGACTGCAAGAGCAGTAGCTTCGTCGCCGATACAGTAAATATCACCTTCTGGCTGCGTGGAGATTTCGGTAGTCTCATCGACATCTACAATCACCTCATTGGAATCTTCAGAAAGGTTAAACTGACCAAATCCTCCCGTAACGGTTGCGATATTGGCAACTTCACCATTATCGATGTCATCACTAGTGACCGTGTAGGTTATTTCATAAATCCAAGTTTCTTCAAGACCTAGGATTCCATCTTCACCCGAATCACCACTAAGTGGTCCTGTGATTGCGGCATCAGACACTTTATTGTCAGTCACTTCTACATTAGAAAGGCTGACATTACCTTCATTGGTTACAGTGAATCGATAGGTAATCTCATCACCTTCAGTGATACAATCTGCAGGCTCTACTGCTTCTTTTAGGATAGCAATGGCTGGGTTTTGATTAAAGCAAGCCGTAGCTGTGTCAGAAATTTCATCAATAATAAATGCTGGTGGGACCTGATCGCTAGTAACCGTGACTGCAGTAGCGGTATTTTGAAAACATTCTGCTTCAATCATTTGAGAAGTGATCGTCATGGTCAATTCCTCAAATTCGCTTGAATCGAAGATGACTTCTTCTCCTGGTGCGATAGATGGAATCAAGAACTCAAAATCAAGCTGCTCATCTTCCACCAAAATATTGGTCAAGGTGACGTTTCCATCATTGGTTACTGTGATGATATAGGATAGCGTTCCATTCAATTCTTTATCATTCACGTCAATTCTTTTATCAATAGCTAAAGATGGATCTTGACAAATTTCGATTTGAGTGACTTCATCATCTTCTATGGTCTCACCTGAAAGGTCAGATACATTTCCATAATCACCGACTGTGCCGGTCACCTCAGCCTGATTGCTAATCAATCCTGCTTGGGTATCCTCAGCAGTAATAGTATAAGTGGCGGTGTAAGTGGCAGTTTCACCTTCAAGCAAGGTGCCTTCTGGGCTATCTTCTGAACTGGATACAAAGGCAATTGCACTTAGGGTACCCGTTCCAGAGAAGGTTTCTTCATCGATCGATACATTATCGATCGTTACATTTCCAGTATTGGTTACCGTAAAGGTGTAAATCAGATTATCATCTGTATCCAAGCAATTGTCTTCATTGGATGGGTCAGCGACAACAGTCTTAACCATAGCGATTGAACAATCATTGATGGTCAAAGTCACTGGAGTTCGCTCCTGACTTTCGCATTGGGTTGTATTATTTACCGCTGCTGCATAATAAGTTACCGTTCCGACCTCACTTAGGGTAGGAGAATCGGTGGTTTCATCTCCATTTTCGGTGATGTACCACACCAGTGTTTCATTGTCTCCAACTTCTGCAGTGGCAGTCAAAGTCTGAATATCTTCTTCAGCACATTCGATTTGATCGCCACCTGAGATAGGGGCGTCCACTTCATCTACCAAAATCGTGGCAACTCCTGAAGCTACAGGATCACCACAATCCCCGGTTACAACCGCATAGTAATAGAAGGTTCCAGCTACATCCGTTGCAGGAGTGTAAGTAGATTCATCAGCTCCTTCGATTTCTTCTCCTCCGGTATTGCTATCAGTATCATTGCTAAACCACTGGTAAGTCAGACTTCCAGTTCCAGTTGCGCTCACACTCAAATCGGTTGCAGGGTCATCGATACAGTAAGTTGCATCCTCAGGGCTTTCCGTGATTGCAGTCGCTGGGTTAACAGTGATAGTTGATACACCTGAAGCTACATCCTCTCCACAATCACTTCCTACCACCACATAGTAATAAAAGGTTCCGGCTACATCCGTTGCAGGAGTATAAGTAGACTCATCAGCTCCTTCGATTTCTTCTCCTCCGGTGTTGCTGTCTGTATCATTGCTAAACCACTGATAGGTCAATGTTCCAGTTCCAGTTGCAGAAACACTTAAATCTATTGCCGCATCATCGATACAGTAAGTTGCATCCTCAGGGCTTTCCGTGATAGCTGTCGCTGGGTTAACAGTGATAGTCGATACATCCGAAGCTACATCCTCTCCACAGTCACTTCCTACCACCACATAGTAATAGAAGGTTCCAGCTACATCCGTTGCAGGAGTATATTCAGACTCATCTGCTCCTTGGATAGCTTCTCCTCCGGTGTTGCTGTCTGAATCATTGCTAAACCACTGGTAAGTCAATGTTCCAGTTCCAGTTGCAGAAACACTCAAATCATCGGCACTATCACCAATGCAATAAGTCGCATCGACTGGATCTGTGCTAATTTCAGTAATAGGATTAAACGTTACCGTAACTGTAGCAGTAGCATCAGCACAAACCTCTTCACCTGATACTGTATAAGTATAGGTGTCGTCTCCATTATTGGTCCAGGATCCTCCTTCATCAGGCGTTCCTTCCAAGGCATTAAAAAGTTGTTGGTTTGATGGAGTTTCTCCCTCACATATTGTAAGTGTTCCATCGGTACCAGCTACAGGGGCTCTTTCTACCGTAATACTCACCTGCACTCTAGCACTCTCACAACCAAACTCATTGCTCTGACTTACCCAAACAGAGTAAACACCAGGTACGCTAGTATCTACTGTAGGAGCAGGAGTAATTTCTGTATCTGAAATCTCTGTGCTAAAATATGCTAATTCAAAGCCTTCAAGAGCTGTGACGTCATAAGCCAAACTTCCCTCTGCCTGACAAACGGTATCATCTTCCACTGTAGGTACTGGCGCTTGACCTTGTTGAGTAATATTATATTCTTGACTATTGGTACAGCCCCTTTCGTCGGTTACGGTAACCGTGTATGTTCCAACAGGAAGATTTGACTGAATTAATGCATCTGGATCATCAAACACAAAGTTTTCATCATCCGAGGTCCATTCAATCGTATACTCACCAAATCCTCCACTAAGCTCTGTAATTTCAATTTTACCCCCTGTACCCTCGGAACAATCAATATCCTCTCTTGAGGAAGAAAAGGTGATTGGATAATAAACAGTAACATCTTGAGTTTGAGAAATTGAAACACCATCATTGGTTACCGTTAAGGTAACTGGATAGGTTCCTGCTTCTTCAAATTCAAAGGAAGGATTCTCAAGTGAAGAATCTTCATCATTATCATTATTAAAATCCCAAGAATAGGTATAAGGCAATTCAGGATCACCACCAGTAGTTTCATTGATAAAATCAACCTCTAATGAACAATCTGTAGTAAAATCAAATTGGGTAACTAGAGGAGTATTAACAGTAAATCCATCAGCCTCGAAAAAACATTGGGAATTACCAGATCCATCTGGACATGAAACATCAGAAGATGAAGCATTGCCAGTATTCCAAATCATGTAGAAATTTTTAATTTCAAAAAGTTTTCCATACTCCCAACTAAAATTTGCCACTTTATAAAAAGTGTCATCCTCAAGATTTATCGTATTTGGGTTAGGACCATCTGAATCTACTGTTCTTACGCAAGTAGCAATAGTTTCAGTCTCTTCTCCATCTAAAAAAACATCATATTGAACATGAGGATTGTAGGCGTTAGCTCCACCAGATCGCTGAACTCGTATCCAAATCGTACCAGGTACAAGGTCACCTAATTCGTAATTATCTGCCAAAAATTGTGCATCAAACTCTCCGCCTTCCTCATTTCTAAATTGAACAAAATCTACAGATACGTTATTCTGCGGACAGTTAGGGCTATTTATCACAAAAGGCGTAGCAGTGGTTATTACCGTAAAGCCATCAATACCATCAACTGTGGTACCGACATCGCTATTATTCCCTCCATTTCCACTATTTCCCTGAGCCATTAAATCTCCCGAGAATAGAAATACTCCTAGGAATAAAAACAGGAATACTTTTTGAAAAATCCCTTGGCACTCTGAAAAGCCTTTGCTTTTCGTGGGAGGGATGAACCGACAATTGGATAAGTTGTCCATATTGATAGAATTTAAAATTTTTTCGAGTTCGTTAATTCTTCGTTACTTTTCTCATTTTCAGCTCTTTGGGCCTTTTTCCTTTTGGCCTTTTGATCTGAGCTCCAATACCTGCCCTGTGTTTTTTAAGGTTTTTGATTCCCTTTACTCATCTCACAAGCATATATTTGCCATAAAAATACACTTTTATGTTTTTCATATCCAAACTTTATTTGAAAAATATTTTTACGTAATGCAATTTTTTTGGTATGAAATTATTTTTTATGCCTATAAAAGTACTTATTGTTTAATGAAAACCCCAATAATGATAAACAAAACGGCCCTTTTAAGCTCTTTTACTGTCTAAAGTCAGGTCATTTGATATAGATCAAAAAAATCAAATTTTCTGTAGCACTCCATACTTTAAATTTACATTTCGTCGTTTCTCTTTCCTTTCACCCATTATGGACATCTTTGAATCTCGAATAAACTCATCTGATTTCTCCCAAATTTTTGATTATCAATACCAAACAGCCTTGGCCTGGAGAAACTCCTCCCTCGAGGAAAGAAAAAATCGAATCGTCAAAATCCGCGACTGGGTAAAAACAAATCAAGACGCTATTCGCAAAGCGCTCACCGACGATTTTAACAAACCATCTATCGAAACTGATCTCAGTGAGATTTTTCCTGTGACCTCGGAAATCAATCATGCCCTCAAAAATCTCAAGGCATGGATGAAATCAAAAAAAATCAAAACTCCCCTCTCCATGACTGGGACCAGTGCCTGGATTCAGTACGAACCCAAAGGTAGGGCTTTAATCATTGCTCCCTGGAATTATCCATTCAGCTTAGCCATTGGTCCCTTAATTTCTGCCCTGGCAGCAGGATGTCCTGTCATGCTAAAACCCTCGGAAATGACTCCAGCCACCTCCTTATTAATAGAGGAGATGATTAATACTTGTTTTGACTCAGAAGAGGTCTCCGTAATTTTAGGCGATGCCAAAGTGGCCGAGGGCTTGCTCGCTTTACCTTTTGATCATGTATTCTTTACCGGGAGTCCGCAGATTGGCAAACTCGTGATGAAGCAGGCCGCTAAACACCTCAGTTCAGTTACTCTCGAATTGGGAGGAAAATCCCCAGCCATCATCACTTCCTCAGCAGATATCCAAGACGCTGCGCAAAAAATCATATGGGGAAAATTAATCAACTGCGGGCAAACCTGCGTAGCTCCTGACTATATCCTAATTCATCAATCACAGCATAAGCTCTTGCTCTCTGAATTAAGGCTAGCCATCCAACAATACTATGACCCGCAGTACAAAGGAATAGAACAGTCCCCTGATTATGGACGAATCATCAATGACAGGCATTTTCAGCGCCTGGCCGGATACTTGGATGACGCGATCGAGAAAGGAGCTCAGTTGGAGTTTGGTGGTACCGTTAATCAGCATCACCGCTACATAGAGCCTACCCTACTTTCCAATATAAATGAGTCCATGTCGATCAGTCAGGAGGAGATTTTTGGTCCGCTACTGCCGATTTTGACTTTTGATGATATTCAAGAGGCAATCGACTATGTGAATGGAAAACCCAAACCTCTGTCACTTTATATATTTGATCAGGAAAAAAGCGAGCGGGAGAAAATACTCCTGAGCTGTAGCTCTGGAAATGCCGTCATCAACGACTGTGTCCTGCAATTTCTTCATCATGAATTCCCGTTTGGAGGAGTAAACAACAGTGGTATCGGAAAATCCCACGGATATCACGGTTTTTTGGCTTTTAGTAATGAAAAAGGAGTGCTCAAACAACGCGTAGGCCTTAATAACGTAACGCTATTGAGGCCACCCTATGGGATCAAAACAAAACAAATCATCAACTCCTTAATCAAATGGTTCTGATATGAAGTCAACAAATAGATTTTTCTACCTTTTGCCTGTTTACGTTTTTACCCTTCTTTTTCTTTTTTCCTGTAATAGAGGAGAGGAAATAGATCCCAATGCACCCCTTCCCGCATTGGAACTTTTCGATCAAACCTATGGGCAAGACCCGCGACAATCCTTTGATGTTTATTTGCCTGAAGGGAGAACGAGGGAAAACACCCCACTCCTTATATACATTCATGGGGGAGCTTGGATCGACGGCAGCAAAGATGAATTTCTTCAATTTAAACCCTGGATGGAACAGTCTTTTCCAGACTATGCATTCGTCGCTATCAATTATCGGCTGTATGACTTCAATACGGAAGCCAACTCATTTCCCACTCAGGAGAATGATGTGATACTCGCCATAGAGCAGATCCTAAGCGAATTGGATGAGTGGAATATCTCCGATCAGGTTATCCTCGCAGGAGGTAGTGCGGGTGGACACCTGGCCTTGCTCCATGGCTACAAGCATCAGCCGATCGGAAATATTCAAGGGATCATCGCCTTTTTTCCACCGACTAACTTGTCCACACTTTACGATTTCAACTTTCTGACCGAGTCCGGATTACGAGAGATCCTTGAGGGAACTCCCGAAACCAACCCCGAGCTGTATCAAAGCTCCAGTCCGGTTTCTTATGTGGATGAAAACACCATCCCTACCATCTTCTTCCATGGAACTGTCGATAACGTCGTACCGATTTCTCAAAGTGAAGAACTGGAAGAAAAGCTGATCCAATTCGATGTTGCCCATCGATTTATCACGGTCCCGGGCCAAGGACATGGTTTCGACCCGGATACTTATGTGAATCTGATAGAAGAAGCGGCTCAGTTTATTCGGGAAAACCCATAAAAAAACCCCGCTTTTGCGGGGTACCGAATTTATCAGACTTTTTGTAGTCCCGTAGATTTGGCTTTATACTTTATCGCCTTTACTACTTTTTCCGAGGGTTGAAGCTGGATTTGATCCAGTGACTCTATCGCGCTCAGCATATCCAAATATTCTTGCATCAGATTTTGATCACTATGCAAGGCCTGCATTAAGAGTTCTTGTTCTACCTCCGGCATTTCCTGATAAATATATCTTACCAGGTCATTTGGGGTAAATGGTTTTATCATAGGCAAAGTTTAATTGTTTCATTTTCTTTCTTAAATGTATCAGCGCGTATCGCATCCTGCCTAGGGCGGTATTGATACTCACGCCGGTCTGATCGGCGATTTCCTGAAAACTCATATCCATATAGTGCCTCATAATGAGCACCTGCTTTTGAGCTTCGGGAAGCTCCTCGATCAATCTTTTTACCAGTTCGATACCCTCTTCTCTCACCTGCTTGTCCTCGACATTTTCATCGGCAAACTGGAGGGAATTGAAGATACTCGATCCATCTTCCATCATGATGGTGGGATACCTTCTTGCTTTTCTGAAATGATCGATCGCCAAATTGTGCGCGATCCGCATCAGCCAAGGTTTGAATTTCCCCTCCTCATTGTATTTGTCTGAGTTCAGCGTATGAACTACCTTGACAAATACATCCTGCAAAAGGTCTTCTGCAAGACTTTGCTCTTTCACAATCAGAAAGATGGTGGTATATACTTTAGACTTATACCGATCTACCAAAAGATCGAAGGCAGCTTCACTGCCGTTCCTATACTGAGCTATCAACTCGCCGTCCTCGGGACCTATTCGCTTACTCATTTAGATTTGGTTTATGAACAACGTAAAAGTCTAAGCCATAGTATTTTTTTAGTGTGAGAGATATGAAACAATTTTAAAATTATCATTTTGAATGAATTGAAGCAAAGAAACTCAGCGCATTTTTTCATAGAAAAATTAATATGACCCAGAATTAAAATAAAATTTGGAAAATCATGGCAAGACCAACGAAAAATCGCTGAAGCCTAAATTTCTTGCTTTGAATTTGCAAAAACATTTATAATTATTCCCCCAGTATGGAAGCATTTGGGATTTCCATTCGGGGATTTAGCTCTTCATTGCTTACCTTCGTTATTCAAATTAATCAGTGAAATAAAAATGGAATTGAGCGGAAAAGTAATTCAAAAACTGCCCGAAGTAGGTGGAAATTCAAAAAACGGAAATGCTTGGAGAAAGCAGGAGTTTATCCTAGAAACTCCCGGACAATATCCCAAAAAAGTCTGTGTAGCTCTATGGGGTGACAAGATCGACCAGTTTGGACTACAGGTCGGTGAGCAGGTCAATCTCAGCGTGGATGTAGAGAGCCGAGAATACAATGGACGATGGTACACCGAGGTCAAAGCCTATCGGGCGGACCGAAGCAACGGTGGATCAACTGGAACCGCATCAGCACCTGAAGTAGATACCTTTCATGCAGACAGCGAAGAAGATCAATTACCTTTTTAACTAGACCAAAAACCTTTTTGAGATGTGGGATGATTTTGATGATGAAGACCCCGACTTTGATGAGGAGGGAGATTTTAATTTTGAGAAGGAGCAGGACAAGATCTACAAGCATCCCCTGATGAAAAAGGCCAAAGATATCGTCGGGCTTACCAAGGCGCTCGTGGGCAGCCTGGATGAAGCCCGACGAGAACTTTACGGCTCCATGATGCTGGAGGATGCCGTCTCCTTAAGTTCCAAATTCGTCGCCGCGGAGAGTATTCCTGATTATGTCATCAAAATGGAAAAGGCTGTGCTGATAAAGATTCATGCCAAAAGCCTCTTTTCCATGAGCTATCAACTTGCCCTGGAGGAAACACATGCCGAAGAGCATCTGCAACTCCTCAGAGTATCCATAGAAGATTATCGATTACTTTTTGTAGAATGGGTCAAAGGCTTTGACTCCGCCGAAAAAAACAATGATGGCTGGGGAATTTTTACGGATTAGGCGGACTGCCAAATTGAAAACCCAAATACGCCCCGGCGGACATCAGGAGAATCGTCAAAAAAATTAAGAGCAGGAGCACGTTCAAGGGAATTTCCCAGGGAACACCACTGATTTTGAATCGGATGGGCTTTTTCCAGTTCATGGGTTTCTTATTTTTTAGTAAGTGCCGCTTTCCAGCCTACCTTTGAAAGTTCATCGGCAGAACTCTCCACCTTCTTGCGAAGTGACTCCTTATATTGATCCAGCTTTTTTCCAACCTCCAAGTCAAATGCTCCAACCATAGAAGCGGCCAAAATTCCTGCATTTTTCGCTCCGTTCAGAGCTACTGTTGCCACCGGAATTCCGCCTGGCATCTGAAGGATAGATAAGATACTATCCCAACCGTCAATCGAATTCGAACTCTTGACCGGCACACCAATGACCGGCAAACTGGTCATCGAAGCAACCATTCCAGGAAGGTGGGCAGCACCGCCTGCTCCGGCTATAATTACCCTGAGTCCCCGCTCTCGGGCTGACCGAGCGTAGTCCACCATGCGATCGGGAGTCCGATGGGCCGAAACTACCGTCAATTCAAACCCTACACCCAACTCCTCCAAGATTTCGGCAGCCTCTGCCATAACCGGAAGATCTGACTGGCTTCCCATGATGATTCCTACCTGTGCTATCTGACTCATGATTTGATTTTTATAAGGTCTTTGATTCGATTCGCTCGGCGCTTTAAATTTTCTATTTCTTCATCCAAAATGGTCACATGCCCCATTTTACGAAAGGGTTTGGTGATTTTTTTGCCATAGAGATGAATGTAGACACCATTTTCGGTCATGGCTTCTTCTCTGCCTTCGACTATCGCCTCCCCGGTATAGCCTTCTTCTCCCAGTAAATTGATCATGGCTGCAGGACAGCGCAAGGCTGTATCTCCCAAAGGCCAGTTCATCACAGCCCGCAAATGCTGTTCAAACTGGGAAGTGAAATTAGCTTCGATCGTATGATGCCCGCTGTTGTGAGGTCTTGGAGCGATTTCATTGACGAGGACTTTTCCCTCTTTGGTCACAAACATCTCCACAGCCAAAATACCCACCATATCAAGTTTGAGAATTACCGATTTTGCGATTTCTTGTGCTTCCTTTTCGATTTCAGAACTGATTTCTGCCGGGGCAAAAAGAAACTCCACCAAATTGGCCGTGGGATGAAAGGCACATTCCACGGATGGATATACGCTCAGGTCACCATTTGAATTTCTGGCCACGATAACGGCGATTTCCCGATCAAAATCAATCAGCTTTTCCAATAATCCCGGCGCATCAAATGCATATTCTAAATCTGCTTCCGTACGAATGACCTGAACTCCCCGTCCATCGTATCCGTCTTTGCCCAATTTGTTTACCGCAGGTAAAAAATCCTTTTTGGCAATGACATCGGCTTTATTTTCGGTCAACACAAAATCCGCATTCGGAATGCCAGACTCCTGGTAAAACTTTTTCTGTTCGCGTTTATCTTGGATCAATCGAAGAATATGTGGCTGGGGAAAAACAGACTTTCCTTCAGCTTGTAGCTTTTCAAGAGCCTCTGTATTGACGCTTTCGATCTCCACAGTGATGACATCGCAGCCTTTCCCAAAATTATATACGGTATCAAAATCTTTCAAAGACCCACACACAAAACGCTGTGAAATATCCCGGCAAGGTGCCTGTGGATCCGGATCTAAGATGTGAATATCCTGATTGTAATTAATCGCTGACTGAATCAGCATTCGGCCTAGTTGGCCTCCACCTAATACTCCTAAAATTTTTGATTTCGACTCTTCCATTGCCCCAAAAATAAAACAATCTGCAGGATAATCCCGCAGATTGTTTTGTTTAGCTAGCTCAAACTATAAGCTATGCCCTCCTTATGAATTTTAGCAAAAGCGCAACAACTGCAATTACTAATAAGATATGGATCAAACCCCCAGCACTATACACAAAAAACCCCAAGATCCATCCGATAACTAAGATGACCGCAATTAAATACAATAGTGAGTTCATAATAAAATATGGTTTTAGTGAAACAAAATTCTATATAATATAACAATAATCAGGCGAAACTTAAATTTCATCTGTTTATAATTTGGTTTTCAGTGGTCAGATGGAATCTTCGCATTGATTCCCCGACCCATCGGGGCATCCCTCTGTGTGTCGCTCGCGTCATGCTCGATTTCATGTGTTTATTATTGATTTTCAAAGGTCACCCCGAAAAGCCGGGGCAGGCTATGGAATCACTGCCTATGGCAGGCAGGTCGCATGGTTGCCCCGATAGATCGGGACGTACCAGTGTGTGATGGCCACATCATGCTCGATTTCATCTAAATTTAATCCCCATGAGCTCCATTAACTTGTGCGCATTAAAGCTGGGACAAGCACCTTCTTTGATTTTATAATCAAAGTCAATTTTATCATCAAAAACTGCCGAATGAAAACTGAAGTTTTGTATTCCTTCTATTCGGTTTTCCAAATTAGCCAGCTCAATATCGTGAGTACTGATGATTCCCAGGCCATGCGTTTTTAAAAGCTGTGCAATCAAGGCCTCACTGCCCGCAATCCTGTCTTCGGTATTGGTTCCTTTTAAGATTTCATCCAATAAGAAAAAAATCGGGTTTCCGCTTTCAAGCCGTTCGATCAAGGTTTTAATCCGGCTGAGTTCGGCATAAAAGGAACTGACACTTTCCCCCAAATTATCAGCATTTCGCATACTGGTGTAGAGATCAAATTTTCCTACCCTCACATATTCCCCGAATGGACGCAACCCCAAGTTTACCAAAACCAAGTTGATCCCCAACGTCCTCATAAAAGTCGTTTTTCCACTCATATTTGCCCCGGTCAGCAAGACAACCTTGGCAGGATTTCCCAATTCAAACGAATTGGAAACTGCCTGACTGGGTATTAGCAATGGGTGAGTCAATTCTTTGGCCTCAAAAATATGCTGATCAGAATGGTCCACCTTTCCATTCGCTCCCAATTCATGTTGGAAAAGTCCAAGGGAAATCAATACTTCCCAATAAGCCAATTTCTCCGGATAGGCAGCAAGAAATTTTCCATACCCATTTTTCCACTTTACCCAGCGAACATAGAGCAAAAGATCCGTCCAAAAGATCAAATTTACCGGTAGATAAAGCAAGTTCAGCCGGTTTTGGATCCATAATCCCAATCGATCCAATCCGACCAAATGCTCCGAGGCCATGCTGGATTCCTGCTTAAATACGGATTGCTCTTTTTGCAAGAAGGGAGATTGAAAAGTCTCTCTTTCTATTAATTGTACCCATTGCACAAAAGTCTTCAGCGTTTGTCGATTGGGGATTTTTTCCGCCGCTGTTTTGAGAGATTTGAATACCATCCCCAGAAAGAATAAACCAACCAAAACCCATAGGCCGAGAATGGCAGTTGGAATTAAGCCCAAATAGACCAAGACCAAAATGGATACTCCCCCGATCAATCCGATCCAGCCCAAAATCTGCAAATAGGGTTTGGGGTTTTCTTTCTCTTTGAGCCATTCAGTCCATGCTGTTTTCTCCTGCTCTGGGTCAAAAAATGCCTTCCCAACCGCCTCCATGCTTTTTAAGAATAAGGGCTTATTTGCCAACTCATCAACAGCATCTCTGAGTTCAGCTTTTTCAGGGATATTTAAGGATGCCTTCATGGCTTCTGCCAGAATCTCCTTCCCCTTTTTGGAGCTGCAGTGATTCAGCAATTGAAAAAGGGAATGCTCTCCAAACAGATCCAGATCATTGGCAAATGGATGGTTTTTTCCCCGGAAATCTTTTCCTTCATCCAGCTGATCAAGTTGGCGGTCTTTTCGCCAGATAGATTCAACTTTCATCTGCTGAAGCGCAAGATTGATGGATTCTTGATCCTTGATAAAGTTAAATTGACGAACGGACCAAACGAAGCCAGCTCCAAAACCTATAAGGAGAAAAATCCACCATCCGGAATGCGAAAAAAACAAAACCAGAGTGGCGATCAACCCTAAAAAAAGCACTAAACGAATCAAAGAAAATAACCCTGCTTGACGTTTAAGCGTAGAAATCTGATTTTGAAGGTCTTCCTCCGAAAAATTGAATTTATTCATCCTCAAATATACAGATTGAAAAGATGAATGGGAATTTCGGGTAATTCCCTTAAATTTACTCAACGAACAAGCTCCTTTAAATCATAGATTTACAGAGAGATGGCAAAAGAAAAAAAGAATTTTAAAGTAAAATCCGAAGATTTTTGGGAGAAAACTCCACAGTCAACGGGAATGGGTATATTTCCTGAGGGTAGTAATTTGACCCAGAATATCGGTTGTGCATCCGATTCAAAAACAAAGAAAGCCAAGTCAAAAAATCAATAATCTACTTTTAATTCAAAAATCATGAAAAAGTCTTTCAATTTATTCTTCGTATTGGGTCTTTTTACCTTAATTATTTCAAGCTGTGGTTCAGACCCTACTGATGAGCTCCCCGAGCCCGATCTTTCAGTAATTGACGATGATGTTCAGATCAACCGGACCTTTGAGGATTTGGATAATTACACCCTTACCGTTTTGGAAGAAAATGGCCTGGGCGCCAGAATCTTCAAATCACAGTTGGATGAAATCTGTGAGGGAGTGGACATCACCATAGACCAAGAAAATCGCCGGATTGTTATTGACTTTGGAGAAAGCTGCATCAATTCCGAAGGAATCGAACGAAAAGGTGTCGTAACCTTGGAATACAGCGGAAACTTCCTGTTTCCCGGTGCTACTGTCCTGACCACCTTTGAGGGCTATGAAGTAGATGGACTCCAAATCGAAGGTACTCGATCCATCGTCAATAGCGGAGTCGATCTGGCTAATAATCAGATTAACTTAGCCGTCACGGTCGAGAACGGTGTGATCACTTGGCCTGATGGAAGCTCTGCCACTTATGAATCCGATCAGATCCGAGAAGTACGACTAGGAAGTGAAGGATATGAAATCAACATCACAGGTACTGCTTCTGGCACTTCACGGACAGGGATTTCTTATACTTCGCTGGTAGAAACGGCCTTGGAAGTGAATCAACCTTGTGTAGAGTCAGGAGTTTGGATCCCAAGTGCTGGAGTTTTGGTTTTCAATTATGAAAATAGTACGGTTTCCGCAGATTTTGGTACTGGGGACTGTGACCGTACCCTCATACTAACCTATCCTGGAGGCAGCCAGGAAATCACGGTGGATTAAATACTCCCAAATAACGGTTAATCAAACGATTAGCCGTTTTTTGTTAATAGAAGAATCGAAGAGGTTTTTTCTATTAGCAATACGAATCGAATTTTAATTGGTTGCTAGTTTGTAAAGCTTCGAGATAACACATGTAGAAGATTCCCAAAGGAGTATTAATACTGCGACTTAAATGTTTACTTCTTTAGTAAACTTATTTTCATGTCTTAGAGTTTAGAATGGAGGTAGCCTTTAAGACATAAGAATTGGAACGGTTATATGTTACTTCCTTGAGCGAACTCAGAGGAAAACAGAAATTCTCAAGGGAGGTGATCAAGCAGTACCAAGCGAAGGTTAGGATTTTGACTTTGATCGAAAAACTAAAAGACCTCTATCAAATCAGGTCTCTGAACTTCGAGGCTCTATCTGGAAATAGAAAAGGCCAGTTTTCCATACGGTTAAACAAACAGTTTCGGCTTATCATCATTGAAGTGGAGGACGAATTGATAGAAATAGAAATTATCGAAATATCGAAGCATTATGAGTAACAAAAGAATAGTAGCAAGTGACTTGGTTCCAGGATCAGTAATGCATCCGGGAGAGCTTCTGAAAGAGGAGCTGCATGCAAGGAATATGAAACAAATCGATTTGGCTAAGATTTTGGGCATTGCCAAAAATGTGATGTCTGAGATTATCAATGGCAGGCGCAATCTGACTCCTGAACTGGCAGTTAGATTGGAACAAGCACTAGAGATTAAGGCAGAGTTCTGGATGAAATATCAAATGGCCTATGAGATTGACAAAATCAGAATCAAGAACAAAAAAGCAATACAAAAGGCCAATATTTCCCAGAAAGCAAAAGAGCTACTGGCCTCGACCTGAGAGTTATGCCTTTTTTCGAATGGTTAAATGATGACACTACATTCTCTGGCTCTTTCTTTTTAAAAATGCCCGAAAAGCAGCAATTCTCAGAAAGGAACAGGGAAGGTATACGATCTGGAAATTAATCCTGATCCTAAATCAAATATGGCCAGAATTAACTTCAAAAGTGTGCTTCTTTTGTACCCTTACATTTATAACTTAATGATAATCAATAAACTTTACTTTCTGTATCGAAAAATGAACCATGAAGCGTAAGTTAATCCAAGGGTATCCTTATATAAGCTATTCAAGGCCACAGATCAGCGGCGATGAATCAATCGAAAAGTCTAATGACTTTTACCATGACCTTAGCCATAGAAGGACGGTTAGAGAATTTAGTACCCGTCCCATTCCAGAAGAAGTCATTACCAATCTGATCAAAACTGCCGGTTCTGCGCCTTCTGGCGCAAATAAACAACCGTGGACATTCTGTGTAGTTACCAATCCGCTTATCAAAAAGCAAATCAGAATTGCAGCTGAGGCAGAGGAAAAAGTGAATTATGCTTCTCGCATGTCATCCACTTGGATTCAGGATTTGAAGCATTTGGGTACGGATTGGGAAAAGCCCTTTTTAGAAGAAGCTCCAGCCTTGCTTGTCGTTTTCAAACAATCCTATGGAATCAAGGATGGGCAAAAAATCCAGCATTATTACGTGTCAGAGTCCGTCGGGATAGCCTGTGGATTTTTGATCGCTGCTATTCATCAAGCAGGTTTAGTCACTGTGACCCATACCCCAAGTCCCATGAATTTTTTGGCCAGTATATTGGACCGTCCAGACTTTGAGAAACCATTTCTTCTACTTCCAATAGGATTTGCAAAAGAAGAAACGCTAGTACCAGATATTGTAAAAAAGCCCTTAGAGGATATTTTGGTCCATTATTGAACAAAAAAAGAGGCTGTCTCAAATGTGAAGTTTGGCACGCTGAGCACTTGAGAGACGAGAGTCTCGAAATCGAAGGGTCAGGCTGACATTTTAGCGATTTATGGGACAGCCACTTTTATTTCTTAAGCAAAACATCGTTTAGCTAACCTGATGAACCACTCGCTGAGGAAATGGCATTTCGATGTCATTTTTCTCAAACTCTTCATTGATTTTTTCCATTCCGTCAAAATACAAAGGCCAGAGATCAGCCGCATTAGCCCATACTCTCACGACGAGGTCTAGCGAACTTTCACCAAAATTATTAAGAAAAACTACAGGTTCAGGATCTTTAAGTGCTCGATCATCATTTTCGAACACTCCCAAAATAATCTCCCGGGCCTTTTTAATATCGGTCCCATAAGCCACCCCAACATTGAAATCGGCTCTTCGAGTGGATTGGGTACTCATATTGACCACGTCAGAATTTGCCAAACTCCCATTGGGAATAATGATTTCCTTATTGTCAAAGGTGTTGAGGTGAGTATAGAGGATATCTATTTTTTTTACCACTCCAGTATGATTTTGAGCTTCGATGACATCATTGACTTGAAAGGGCTTGAACAGAAGGATCAAAACCCCACCCGCAAAATTGGATAGGGATCCCTGTAAAGCCAAACCAATCGCCAAACCTGCGGCCCCCAAAATGGCCAAGAAGGAAGACACCGGAACGCCCAATATCGTAGCAACTCCAATAACCAGTGATACGAATAGCAATACATTCACTAATCCGATCAGAAAATTATTCAGCGAGGGATTATCCTCTCTTTTGTTTAGTACCTTGGAGAATCCGGATACTAATTTTTTGACAATAAACTTACCAACAATGTAAAATAGTATAGCATAAATCAAACTGGGCACAATTTCTCCTGCCAGTTCAACTGCTTTTCTAATTAACGCATCCGCCATTTCTGGTGAAATTTCCATAGTTATATATTTTTTGTGATAGATTAAGGTGTCTCTCAGAACGTGATGACTAGCTGCCATCGAAAAGCCCAAAACCAACGAATCGAATATGAATCGATACTAGCCTGAGTAAGGATTCTCTCCCAATCTTGCTTCGAAAAGCTTCTCAATACTGAAACCGGCGCATCATGCTGGACCATCTTCGAATGGCTAAATAGCCGTGTCAGCCATTTGATGCTTTGATAGGCCAAAGGATGTCGATGCAAATCGTTAATAACGATTCCTAAACGGGCTTTTTGTCGAAATGCAGTCAAAAGATCAACTAATTCACCATCCGTAAAATGATGGGTAAAAAGCGTACAGGTCAAAACATCAACTTTTTCAGTAAGAAACTCCTCCGAAAATACATTCTGCACTAGCCAACGAACGGGAGTTTTTTCATTTAACCTAACCGATGCCATCTCAATAATGTTCCGATTGGCGTCGATTCCGCTAAAATCAATGTTGATCTGATTTTTTTTTGCCCAGTCATGCATGACCTGGATCATATCTCCTCCACCGCAGCCAATATCCGCTACCTGATAAGCTGACTGCGGGTATTGTTTAAAAAGTTTCGCCAGTCCATCGGTGGTAACTTTATTCCCGCCTAGCCATCTGTTGATTGTTTTGAGTTCCCGCAAAGTTTGCGCTAATTCGATGCCTGAGCAGTTCAGGTCATCCATCAGTTCCTTTTGCCGGCTGCGCCGGGAAAAATCATTCATGACTTCTCAAGCAGTAAGGTTTCTAAGGTCAAGCCGGGCCCAAAACCCATGGCTAAAATATCTCCGTCAATCTTCGGATCCTCCATCATCCGAGCTAGGACAAACAAGATTGTTGCCGAAGACATATTTCCAAAATTACGCAACACCTCTAAAGCGTGGCCATTGACGGATGGATCCAAGCCAAACGCTTCCTGGACTTTATGCAAAATTTGCTTTCCCCCTGGATGAATCGCAAAATTTTTGACTTTGGATAAACTAAACCGCTGCTCAAATATTCCTTTCAGCTGATGAATTCCGCCTTCGAGCAAAGCAGGAATGTACTTGGTCAGCCGCATTTCAAATCCAAAATCTCCAATAGACCAAGCCATATCGTTTACGCCTTGTCTGAGAACCTGACTGAGATAAGATTTAATTTTGAATCCTTCTGTAGCCCCAGTGATCAATGCGGCTGCGGCTCCGTCTCCAAACAGGGAATTGGCCAAAATATGATCTTCAAGATATTCTTTTTGGAAATGCAGTGTGCACAGCTCCACGCAGACGAGTAAGACCTTTGCTTCCGGCTCAGAACGTACAATTTTATCTGCCAATTTGATGCCGGTGAAGGCGGCATAGCATCCCATAAAATGAAGACAATATCGCTCCACCGAGTCAGATAATTGAAGCGAATCCATCAACTCCAGTTCCACTCCCGGAGCGGTCATGCCAGTACAGGATACTAAGATGAGATGGGTGATTTCACTTGGATCTGTTCCTGATTTTTGGAGGCATTCCAAAGCCGCTTCCACGCCTAGTTTCGATGCATTATCCTCAAATACCCGCATCCGGGCTTTGGTACTGGGAAATGGCTCCAAGGCTTCATTGCTTGGAAAAAATAGAAAATCCCTGGTGTCCACCTTGTCAAAATCCGTCAGGACACTGTAGCGGGTATCGATCCCGGATTTCCGATAGAGAAAATTCAACTTGCGCCCCTCAACTTCATCCAGCCCATGAGCCTGCTTCATAAATCCAGCGATAGCGTGTTGAGGAATCGGTTTTCCTGGATTTGCCAGGCCAATACTGATTATGCTGGAATTCATCTGATCAAGTTAAGAGATTATTTCTAAATTAGAAGGATAGGAGATAAACCACCCCAAAGCAAGAAGGTTATTAATTCAATTTAATTAAAACTATGATCACCCGCTCCAGCCTAAAGCACCTTCGGATTCCTTTTTCCATATTTCTTCTTCCGGTATTTCTCTTTGCTTTGGCTTTTACGGCCAATTTTGATGAAATTCGGATTTTGCTCGTTTTCATCATTTTGCATTTATTTTTATACCCCTCGAGCAATGGCTATAACAGCTACTTTGATAAGGATGAAAAAAGTATCGGTGGGATAAAAAATCCTCCCAAGGTCACGCCCGACCTTTACTGGTTATCCCTGGTGTTTTTTGCAATTTCCCTGGGAATGGCCTTAAAAATAAGTCTTGAATTTTCTACGATGATTTTGGTTTATGGTCTAGTCAGTATGGCCTATAGTCATCCTAAAATTCGATTAAAAAAATATCCATGGCTGAGTTGGATCGTGGCGGGATTATTTCAAGGTTATTTCACCTTTGCCATGGCATATGCCGGCTTGAGCGACTTTGGATGGGAGGTCTTTTTTAAAGCCCATGTCCTCATTCCTGGAATGCTGACTTCCCTGATGCTTTGGGCTAATTATCCGCTGACTCAAGTCTATCAGCATGAAGAAGATGCTAAAAGAAATGATCTGACCCTAAGCCGAAAATTGGGGATTCAAGGCACTTTTGCATTTTCTGCTTTCTTTTTTCTGCTTACTGCCGCTGGATTTGCCTGGTTTTTTCTGAGCAGAGATCAAGAATATATTCTTTGGGTTTATTTAGCAGCCATGCTTCCCATCGTACTGTATTTTATGATTTGGTTTTATTTCGTCCGAAAAAACCCCGAAAAATACGCCAATTACTCCTGGACGATGGGGATGAATACCATATCAGCTTTGCTGCTAAACGGATTTTTTATCTATTATTTCCTGGAAAATACCCAGATCATGCAAGCCATAGGGGTAAATTAAAAAGGAATCCCATGCGTATTTTTTATGATTTTGTAGGCTAAAAAGGGACTTTTGTCCAATATATGAAAGGCCAGCCGGGAGGAAAAAGGAGAGCCAAAGAGCTTTTGGGTCCAGCGTCCGACCCAAAGTCTTCGCCTAAACTCCCGATCCCAATTGACTCGATAAATCCGCTCCACTTCAGCACGGCTTCTTCCTTTCTGAATGGCTTCGGCAGCTAGCTTACCTGCATGAATAGCCATCGCCATCCCGTTGCCGCACAGGGGAGTGATCAATCCAGCCGAATCTCCTGCCATCAGCAGATGGTCTTCAACCGGATTTTTCGGTTCAAAATTTATTTCATTGATGACCTCAGGCCTTTCTAAAAGAAAATAACTTTCGTTGAAAATAGCCTTTAAGAGCGGGTTTTTCCACAGGATTTCCTGCTCCATTTTTTCGATAGACCCAAAGTGTCTGAGCTGTTCCCGGCTTCCCAAGTAACACAAATTAAACTTTTGATCTTCGATCGCATTTACCCCGCAGTAGCCTCCTTCAAAATTATGTAAGGCCACGACTTTGTGGTCCAAATTTGCCTTGATATGATATTTTACGCCGATATAGGGACTTCGTTTTTGGATAAAAGACCGATTGAGCACCTTGTCTATTTTGGAGCGCTTTCCATGCGCTGCGACGACAAAATCGCCTTGAACTCGATGTCCACTCGCTAACTCCAGTTCAAAAAGATCTTCTTTGGGGTCAAATTTCACCTCGATTACGTTGGCTCGCTCGATGATCTCGACTCCAAATGCCCGGGCTCTATCTACCAACCACTGATCCAGTACGAACCTGCTGATACCAAATCCACCAAGATCAAGTTTCAACTGGGTACGATTTCCCAGTGTATCCGAAAACTCAAAATTCTCGATGCCAGGGGAATCAACATGCTTGGGAAATAGTCCTTCCCGCTTGAGAAAACCAATTACCTCATTGGAAATATATTCTCCACAGACCCGATGAAAAGGATAGTGTTTTTTTTCGAACAAGGAGACCTCATGTCCGGATTTGGCCAGTAAGCTCGCACTAATCAGGCCCGAAAGTCCTCCGCCTATCACTAATACCCTTGTCTTTGCTTGCACAATTTTGCCTTTAATTTGACTACATAACCGCCCATCAAAAATTAAGTTTGAGAAGTGTCTCATCCCAGTTTTTGAAGGTTATTTTAATTCTAAAATAAAACGATTACAAATGAAAAACACACTACCCAAATTTCTTAGGAGATTTACTTTGTTGGTGGGTATTTTTGGAGTCATGTTCTATTCTGAGGACAGTTTTGCCCAACGGAAAAAGAAAAAAGACGCTAAAAATGCCGCTACTACCACCGCTCCTGCCAAACCAGCAAATGGAAAAGGCCCAAAACCCTATAAAGAGGTAATCACGAAGGAAGCAGAATCAAAAGATGGATTATTCAAAGTTCATCAAATTGATGAGAAATACTTCTATGAGATCCCGGATTCTCTCTTTGGACGGGATATGCTTATGGTGACCACCATTGCCAAAACTGCCGATGGAATCGGATATGGTGGTGAACGGACCAATACGCTTATGCTTCGATGGGAAAAGGATGAAGATAATGTTCTTTTGAGAGTCGTATCTGTGGACAACTATGCCCCGGATTCTCTTCCGATCGCCATGGCAGTAAAAAATTCCAATTTAGAGCCTATCCTTCAGCGTTTTGAAGTGAAATCAAAAGCTACGGATTCTACAGGCACTGTCATTGAAGCAACTGATCTTTTTGCTAAAGATGTTCCTGCATTGGGACTTCAGCGAAACAGAAGAACTCAATATAGAGTACAGCGATTGGATGCCGAAAGATCCTATATCGAGCATATCCATACTTACCCCATCAATATCGAAGCTCGATATGTGATGACTTACGCGGCTCAAAACCCACCTTCCAACAGCACAACGGGTTTGATTACCTTGGAGATGAATTCTTCAATGGTTCTTTTGCCAGCAGAGCCTATGATGCAGCGATTATCTGACCGACGTGTAGGTTGGTTTAGCAGATCTTATGTAGACTATGGTGCGGATGCACAAAAAGCCGAGTCCAGAAGATATCTTGATCGATGGAGATTGGAAGTGAAACCTGAGGATATGGAGAAATTCAAGCGCGGCGAATTGGTAGAACCTAAGAAGCAGATTGTCTACTACATCGATCCCGCCACTCCTAAAAAGTGGGTGCCATACCTTAAGCAAGGCGTAGAAGACTGGCAAAAAGCTTTCGAAGCCGCTGGATTTAAAAATGCCATCATTGCCAAAGAAGCTCCAACACCTGAAGAAGATCCAACTTGGAGCCCTGAAGATGCGCGCTACTCTGTCATTCGCTACTTTGCTTCGGATATCCAAAATGCCTATGGGCCACATGTATCTGATCCCCGATCTGGAGAGATCATCGAATCCGATATCGGATGGTATCACAATGTGATGAACTTGCTAAGAAATTGGTATTTCATTCAGACTGCAGCTGTCAATCCAGATGCAAGAAGCGTACAGTTCAAAGATGAAGTAATGGGCCGATTGATCCGTTTTGTATCTGCTCACGAAGTAGGACATACCTTGGGACTGCCACATAACTTCGCTTCCTCTAATGCTTATCCGGTGGAGAAACTACGCGATGCAGAATTCACCAAAGAAATGGGTACAGCCCCATCTATTATGGACTATGCCCGATTCAACTACGTCGCTCAGCCTGAAGACGAAGGTGTCAGCTTAATGCCGGATGTCGGACCGTATGACAAGTACGCCATATCATGGGGCTACCGACCTATTCCAGAAGCCAGCACTCCTGAAGAAGAGCAGGCGATCTTGGATCAGTGGATTATGGAAAAGCAAGGTGATCCAGTCTTCCGATATGGCCGTCAAGGAAACTCTTATGACCCAACTACTCAAAGTGAAGATTTGGGAGACAACTCAATGGAAGCTTCTGAATACGGCATCGCCAACTTGAAGCGAATCATGCCAAACTTGATGGAATGGACTGCTGAAGAAGACAAACCTTTTAAAGATTTCAGTGATTTGGAAGAGATGTACGGACAAGTTCTGGGTCAGTTTAACCGATACATGGGACATGTCAGAACTCACGTAGGTGGAGTAATGGAAGTGTACCGAGCATCCGGACAGGATGAGCCAGTTTACACGCACAATTCCAAAGAAATGCAAAAATCAGCCGTCAGTTTCTTAAACGAAAATCTATTCGCAACTCCAGATTGGTTGATGGATGATCAAATCATCGCAAGAACCGGTGATTTTGGAGCCTTGGAAAGAATCAGAGGACTGCAAGTAGGGGCGCTGAATGGCATTTTAGAATGGGGTAGACTCGGTCGAGTGATCGAAAACGAAGCGATCAACGGCGATGAAGCGTATAACATCAGCGAACTATTCGATGATTTGAGAAGTGGAATCTGGGGTGAGCTTGCCGGAGGACGTGCTATTGATGTTCACCGCAGATCACTTCAAAGAGCCCACATCGAGCGACTAGAATTGATGCTAACCGGAGACGAGCCTAATCTTCCTGCAGCGTTTAGAAGATTTGCTGGTCCTCAGATCAATGCTTCTCAGTCAGATATCAGACCGATCGCAAGAGGAGAATTGAAAACCCTACAGCGACAAATCAACGCCGCTATCGGCCGGACATCAGATCGTATGTCAAAATTGCACTTGGAAGATCTTTCTGAGCGGATTGACATGATTCTAGATCCGCAATAAGTTTAAAAACCAACCTTAAGTATAAAGGCGTCCGAAAGGGCGCCTTTTTTTGTGAGTTCTGAATTGCGTAAATTTACAGGAACAATAAGCCATGAATACACCACATATCATTTTAAAAAGCCACAAACTAAGAGTGACAGACTGTCGCTTGGAGATCATTGAAGAATTTCTCCGAAAACAAGTCGCTTTGGCCCATAGTGACTTGGAGGAAAGTCTAAACAAACAATTTGACCGGGTGACGATTTATCGGACCTTAAATACTTTTTTGGAGCAAGATATTATCCATAAAGTCCTAGACGATAGCGGGTCGACTAAATATGCCCTTTGCTCGCACGAAGATGCCCATGATCATGACCACGAACACGTGCATTTCAAATGTGAAATCTGTGGAGAAACGACTTGTCTGGAAAATATCAGCTTACCGGTGGTAAAACTTCCTGAAGGATTCAGCAAAAGAGAAATGAACCTATTGGTGCAGGGGATTTGTGATAAGTGCCGTTAGACTTCCAGCGGTTCCCGTGTCGGCTTTTGAGTAGGTCCTTGGGTAGGCCAAACGACCCCGGGCGGCAAATCAATATGAGGCGGTTTTTGATTTTCAACCCCACCATCTCCATCATCTCCATTCGGTTTATCCTTTTTTAGGGCGTTCTTGGTCATCATCGCCACAAAGTAGATGACGATCACGTAGGCAAACCCCGCCAGAAAAAGGTTAATCAATAAACTACTCATATTCAAAAATTTTATAAAATATAAGATAATACACTTTTTAAATCAATGAATGTCCTAATTGTTTTCCCGTTAATCCATAATCAATGATTTTTCCCGGCTTGTTTTATCCCAAGGATAGATGGATATTTGCGCTCTGAAAAAGTAAAGTGATGATTGTAAAAACCAAAAAATATCAATTACCGACAGGTACATACATTAAAATGGGACTTGCTACTGTCCTAAAAGAACAGTGGTGGGTTATCCTAATCGCCTTGGCTATTTGCTGCGGTTATTTCTGGATTGCTTCCATTTGGTGGATCATCGGAGCCTTGATCGCCTATGCACTCTATGTGTTGTTTTGGGCGATTCAGTTTACCGGAGTGACTCAAATGGAGCAGAATAAAGTCATCTTCGAAAAATTAGCCTATGAGATTGATTCCCGACAGATATTGATGAAAATCAACACCAAACAAGGGATGCCGGTGCAGTGGAATATGATCAAAAGAGCAGAGGTAAAAAAAGATGCTTTTGTACTCTACATGTCCAAAGCTCAATTTATTCACCTTCCTTTTCGAATCTTTAATTCGGACAATGATCGAAAATTTTTGGAGACGATTCTCAAGCGCAAGGAACTGATGAAATAAGTGTCATTAGGAACAAAAAAAGCCTTCGAAAATTATTTTCGAAGGCTTTTTTAATTTTTTTACTTGGCCAAATTACATCGCTGGAAGAATTACCGTGTCAATTACGTGAACTACACCGTTGTCAGCTTCGATATCCGCAGCTGTTACTGTAGCATCATTGATCATGGCTTTTCCATCCTTCAAAGTCACTGTGATTTCGCCACCTTGTACCGTTTTAGCTTTCTGACCATTTTTCAAATCAGAAGACATGATTTTACCCGGTACTACATGATATGTCAATACTTTCACCAATTGATCTTTGTTCTCAGGCTTCAACAAATTTTCAACAGTTCCTGCTGGCAACTTTGCAAAAGCATCATTGGTAGGTGCAAAAACAGTAAAAGGTCCGTCACCTTTCAAAACGTCCACCAAATCACCTGCTTTAACTGCAGCTACTAGAGTGGAAAGGAATTCGGTGCTTACCGCCAAATCGACGATATCAGCTTCTACTTCGTGTATTTTTTCTGCTCTTGGAGCAAAGGCAGACGCAACAAAAAACATTGCGACCAATAAAAGACTTGTTAATTTTTTCATGACAGTTAAGAGTTTTTTGGTTTATACTATGAGAAACAGCCTCTTAAGCACTTTGTTTAAATATTGGGAAAAATAATTCAACAAAATTTAATAAACTGCCCTCAAACACTGCAAAGGGGGGATTAATTCTCAAAATAAATTTTCCAATTCTTTTTCGAAAGTCCCAAAACGCTCTAGTCTCTAATCAAAAAGTATTCGAGCAGATGCTTGGCTTTTACAGAATTCCTACCTTTGGACATGACAATCAAACTGATCGCAATCGGCAAAACAGACCACCAAGCCATCCAAAGTCTGATCGATGAGTATTCCAAGCGGCTTAATTTTTACATCAGGTTCGACTTGGAACTCATTCCCGATCTCAAAAGCACCAAATCACTCTCTGAAGCCCAACAAAAAGAGAAAGAAGGCGAATTGATTTTAAAAAAGTTACTTCCGGCCGATGAATTAATTCTTTTGGACGAACGAGGCAAAACCTTAAGCTCGATGGAGTTTTCCCAATATCTCCAAAAGAAAATGAATAGCGGGCTGAAGCAGCTCATTTTTGTAATCGGAGGACCCTATGGTTTTTCCGATTCCGTCTACAGCCGTGCCCATGGAAAGCTTTCACTTTCCCAAATGACGTTTTCCCACCAAATGATCCGTCCATTTTTTATTGAACAGCTTTATCGGGCGATGACCATTTTGAAAGGTGAACCCTATCACCATCAGTAGATTAACCAGTATCAGTGAGTAAAAATTTAAAGGAAATGTTTTGCTAATGTTAACAAATTGTTAATTTTATGGTATTCTTATTAACATTCCCTTTACTTAACCATGCGATTTTGTCTTCTACTCACCGTTCTTCTTTGGAGTTTTTGCCTTTCGGCAAAGGCACAGGTAGAAACTGTGGAGTTGAAATTTGAGACAGAAAAGGAAAAAGTCCTTTGGGAAGCCGGAATCGAGCTAAAAGACCCCTATCACTTATTCATGGCTGTCCACGCCGATGAAAATACATCAACTGATTCTTGGGAGAAAGTCCTAAATGCCACCAATAAGAAATTTGAAAAATCCGGAGCAAGTTTGAAACTACTTCGGGCAATATTCGAAAAAAGTCACAAATACCTCTTCAAAACGTATGAGCAGCATTCCAGCTTTAATCAAATGCTGCAAGACGGATATTTTGACTGCGTGAGTGGTTCAGCTACTCTTGCTATGCTACTGGACCAGTATGGTTTTGACTTTGAAGTCATCGAAACCGATTATCATGTGTTTATCATTGCCGAGTTAGGTGGTTCAAAAGTAATTTTGGAAAGCACCCTACCAATCGGAGGCTTGATCACCTCTCCCACAGAAGTGAAAAAATATTTAGCGAATTATCAAGGAGATTCAGGTGATCAAATTCTTTCACTTAATCAGCGATTGGGAGCTCCAGCTATTAATTACTCCGACAATACCATTTTTAGAAAAGTGGATCTTCAGCAGCTCGCCGGTTTGCAATACTATAATGACGCCATCGCTCATTTCAACGAGCAGTCTTATGATATGGCCATTGATCAGTTGGCAAAAGCATACAAGCTATATCCTGCCGATCGGATAGCAGGGCTGAAGGATTTAGCTATTGCCCAAAAGAAGTAATTATTTTTGCCATACAAAAATGGTCTCCATCAATCGACAGAGACCCAAATCTGAAACCCTCACCCCTAAGAGTTCAGATTAAATCAAAAAAATAATCATTTCTCAATTACCCCTAAATCATAAAGGCAATAAAGAACCCGATCAAAGCCAATCGTTGGATTAAAAGCGAAATTTTCATGGCATTAAGTTATTTCCAAAAGCTCCCAAAGTAAACGCATTTGAAGATCTACCCCAATACGACAAATGCCCTATCTGTGCGACAGGGCATTTGAATTTTTTTCAACTGATCAATGGGCATGACCACCGGGACCATGCACATGTCCGTGTTCTATTTCCTCGGGTTCGGCAGCTCGGATAGATTCGATTTTCCCTTCAAAATACAGGTCCATTCCCGCCAAGGGATGATTAAAATCCATATGGACACCGCGGTAATCGACCTTTGTGATTTCTCCCCGCATCTGATTTCCTTTATCATCTTGCATAGGAATCACTTTGCCCACTTTTAGCAGCTCTTTATTCTTTTTCCCTTCTTCTTTAAAATTCGCTTTGGGGATAATCGCCGTTTTGTACTCATCGTAATCTCCGTAGGCATTTTCGAAATCAATAAACACTTCAAAACTTTCCCCTTCTGCTTTCCCCGCAATAACTTCTTCAAGCTTAAGAAGGATATTCTGATGTCCCATCAAGAAATGATAAGGCATCTCAGCGCTGACTGACTCATAATCTACCGGGCCGGATTCTCCATCATCCACACGTAGTTTATAGGAGATGGCAACCACTTTATCTTTTTCTGCTTTCATATTTTTTTCTGATTATTAGAAACTATTTTGCAAGCCAAATCTACTTTGCTAATCAGGCTTGATGCTTCTACCTCTCTCAGCAAAGGCGACCGAAACCCGCCTGCATTGAACTTCCATGCTGCTTTAGGAGGCTCAATTTTTCTTATTGGTAAAAAACGGAGCTACAAATTTATTTAAACAAATAGCTCACGCTTAACTGGGCGACAAAATTCTTCCGGTCAAATCCCGGAACAAAATACTGATCGGGGTCATTTTCCAGATACCATTTGTAATTCAGCGTATTGACATACTGAAATCTTCCGCTCACCAAAATATTGTCAAATCGCCAATCCCCCACCAAAGAAGGCACCAAGTCCACATACTTGTTTCTAAAGTCCTTTGAAGCTTCGTACCGATAATAATAAAAATCATTGTTGTACACAATCCGCTCAAACTGAAAACCGATTCGGTTCATCTTGTCCACCCAGGCAAACTCCACAAAAATCTGATTACTTGCAGGTCCATTTCCGATACCCAAAACCTGTCCTTGATGGGTGTATCCATGTCGGATATGATCATGAATATACCAGGTTCGCATTTGACGGATTTCCTCGCGAATAGTCTGTCCACTTTGTGTCATTTCAGAGCTGATCTGAAAATATCGCCCCTGTTTTTTCAGCGGCATCAGATGTGAAAATCCAAAAGTAAACGCTCTCCCTTTCTCAGGGGTAATCATAAAATCCTCCAGCACTCGGCTGTTGCCGCGGGTACCGTATTCCCCGTAAAACTCAAAATGCCCTTCTTGGCTCAGCCAGCGGAAATAGCCAGAGCTAAATTGCTGTCTTTTATTCCGAATCGGGTCAAAAACATTTTCTGGCCCTTTTCTCCCATTGAAGATCGGGAGTAAATCCGCAAAATCAGTAATCTCATTTCGATAGACCTGATTGGTGGAAGCATAGCCCAGAAATAAGCCCGGAACCCATTTTGGTTGGTAGGTCAATACCAACCCGGATAAGTATCGCTTCCCATTTTCCCGCTTGGGGATCAATACCGGATTTTGCTGAATAGTATAATCGGGATGAGGGGGAAGAAAATTCGTAGACTTAAGAAAACCTGATATCAGTTGTCCTTCAAATGAACCAATTGTAGTTTTAACAGGCTTTCGGGTATTGACCGTAAAATGCAAAAACCCCGGCGCATTGTTTCCCATCAAGAGCGAATTGCGCCGACCGGGACCCCACCAGAGATTTTCGGTAGACAAACCGACAGAATACTCCTTATAATTAAACCGAAAACTCGACTGACCAGCATAGAGTCTATTATAGGCCTTTCGGCCAAAGCGCTCCGGCATATCGATCCGGTTCATGTATTCGTAGTAGAAAAGAATCGTGGCCTGATGCTCGATAGGAAAGCCAATGTAGTCCTTGTTTTGAGCCATCAAGAGTTCCGGCTGAAGCTGAAGCGAAAAATTACCCAACTCCGCATAAGCGCCAATACTAAATACCTGCTGCAATCCCCGATTGGGAATCATCGCTCCATCATTGACCCCGAAGGCATATTCTGAATTGTACTGCATCCGATATGTCCCCGGAAGCAACAAAAACTTCAATTGACGAGCAGAGTCGAGTTGGATTTTGTGATGAACGCCGCTTCGGTCAAAGTCCACCACCGAACTGTCCAAATCAAATCCATCTTTTACCCCAAAGGCCTCCGTAGGATAAAGTGGCCGAATCATCCAAGAAGAAGCAGAATCCACATTTCCGATTAGCTGAGCCCTCCGTAAATAATCGTCCAAAAATGGCATCCCCACCGGGATCGTCTGTCCTAAAACCGGAATAGTCAGCCCAAAAAAGAGCAAAATGGCAAGTAGCTTGGTTTGTATCGCTTCCTTTCTCATGATCAGTTTACTACGAGTGCCTCCACTGTTACTTTTGCTATCGACCAGGATTCATCACAGACCGGGTCGGGAATTCCCTCATTTCTCAAATCACTATTCCAAAATATGCGCACATTTGGATTCTGATGGGGAATCAACTTTGAAATACTGTATCGAGTGGTATAATTAGGAAAAGCTCCAAAAAGACATAATCCCGGCATATTGGTTTGGGTCGCTCCCTGCTTGGGACGATTCTGTCTGAAATAATCATTGGGATAGGATTGGTAAAGGCAATACGTCGATTCACAGGGCGAATTCGAAAAAGTCGTCCGAAACACCTCTTGATTATCATAACCAAAGTACCAATAATCCGGCCCGCCAACCCCATCATCCGCATTGCCATCCCAGGTGTCGTGAATGAGAATTTCGGTCGTGATCTTTAATACATTATGCGTGGGTAAATCTGTCAGCCGTAAAGCGACCGTGTCATTATGATAAAATCCCGCAATCGTATCTTCCTGAAAAATAAAAAGTTTCCCATTCTCAAATCCTGCCAAATCCAGATCTGAAAAATCATTTTCATAGACCATGACCGTGGATTCCAGCGTATCTGTACACGATATCAAACTGATCATCAACCCGAAAAATAAGAATAGAGTGGCTATTCTTTTTCTACCTCCAAAATTCATGTACGCTTAATAGTTTTTTTAACAGTCTACAAATAAACGAAAATCGCTCTAAATCAGATGAAGCATTTTTCTGCAATTTATCCTTAGCACTATAATTGAATCCTTATTTTTGCAACAAATTCTACCAGTATCATGCCGACTTTTACCATTGTCGCTGGAGCACGACCAAATTTTATGAAAATCGCTCCGATTATTCATGCTATTCAAAAGCAACAACAAAACCATCCCGATCTCCATTTCCGTCTGATCCACACAGGTCAGCACTATGACAAAAAGATGTCGGGAGACTTTTTTGAGCAGCTTAATATCCCCGAGCCCCACGCCAACCTCGGCGGAGGAGGAGGAACCCAAGCCGAACAAACAGCCGCTATCATGGTGGCTTTTGAAAAGGAACTGATGGAAAATCCCTGCGATTTGGTCTTGGTGGTTGGCGATGTGACGAGTACGCTCGCTTGCTCAATCACCGCCAAAAAACTGTGCATTGACGTAGCCCATGTGGAGGGAGGAATTCGTTCGGGTGATTTGACCATGCCGGAGGAAATCAATCGCATGGTGACCGACTCGATTACGGATCACTTTTTTACTACTTCTGAGATTGCCAATGAGAACCTCCGGAAAAGTGGTTTTGCCGAAGAAAAAATTCACTTCGTGGGTAATACCATGATCGATACGCTTTTGGCCAATTTGCCTCGATTCCAGCAGCCCGAAGGCGAATTGTTTGAGCAGCTGCAGTCTGGGAATTATTTCATAATGACCATGCACCGTCCCGCCAATGTGGATCAGGAGCATAAATTAAAAGCCATGATTCAGGCGATTTTGGATGGAACGGGCAATTTACCCATCGTCTTTCCCGTACATCCCCGAACCGCCAAAAACCTGCAAGCCATCGGTATTCAAGATGACCGGCTTCACATGTGCGAACCCTTGGGCTATCTGGAATTCAACTACCTGGTCAAAAATGCCAAAGCCGTGATTACAGATTCGGGGGGAATTACCGAAGAAGCCTCCGTCTTGAACGTCCCCTGCATCACGCTTCGGGACAATACTGAGCGGGCCGAAACCATCCATCTCGGCACCAATGAATTGGTTGGGACGGATCCTGCCAAACTCAAGCCCTACTTGGAAAAAATCATGGCCGGAGAATGGAAACAATACCAGGGCATTCCGCTTTGGGATGGGAAAACCGCCGAGCGAATAGTTTCAATTTTAAAAAAGGCCTATTCTGCATGAATACCCAAGTCCGCATCGCTCAGCTCGTAGAAGAATTAAAGATGAAGCCGCATCCCGAAGGTGGATTTTATGCAGAAACCTATCGATCCGAAGAGATGATAATGATCGCAAATGGAGAGCGAAGCTTGATGACAGTGATTTACTTTTTGCTACGATCAGAGGATGTTTCCCATTTTCATCGGATCCAAAGTGATGAGCATTGGTTTTGGCATGAGGGTAGTTCGCTGACGGTGCATTTGCTGGGTGAAAAAGGGCATGAACAGCTCCAGCTCGGGCCGATCGGAATAAATAATTGCAAACCCCAACAGCTAGTTCCTGCCAAAGTGATTTTTGGCAGTACGGTAGATGAAGCAAACAGCTATGCTTTAGTCTCCTGTGTGGTGGCGCCGGGATTTGACTTTCAGGATTTTGAATTATTAGGAAGAAAAGACTTGCTCGCTCAGTTTCCGGAGAATGAGGAGATCATTTTGAGGTTGAGCAAATAAAAGGTCGTAAGCCACGAATGCACGAATCAGATAATTCGCCGTGGTCTGTGTTTCACTTGCCATTTTTTTCCTTCTGCCCTGGTGAACACGCAATAAGATTTTTCCTGTTCGTGAGGACACGAACAGAGGCGAAAGCTAAGAAATAAGAGCCGAGAGATTAGAAATGAGAAGGAAGACCGGAGACCGGAGACCGAAGGAGAAGGGAAGGCGGGAGACCGGAGACGGGAGAAAATGAAACTTGGTTTCTTGCCGATTCCACGGAAAGCCATTCGCGAATTAGTGGCTTCTTTTTTTGCCACGAATGCACGAATTGAATTTTTATGCTTGAATAGAAATGGTGCCTTAGCCCAAATTTTTTAACAACTCTCGCCGTGGTCAGTGTCTACAGACCACTTTATCACCAAACTGAGAGCTTCTCTTACTGGCAATGGCAGGCCTACACTCATTTTCATGCCGAAGTGAGTGTCATCACTCACTTCTTTCCACAAATCGATTTATTCCGATTCGTGAGGAACCAAACCGGGGCCGGACAGAACAAAAATAATTCGTGAATTAGTGGCTTTTCAAACCATAAAAAAAGCCCCCAAATTGACATTTGGAGGCTTTGAAATATGTTTTCTCTTTCTTTAGAATGAAAAGGTAAAGCCGAATTTCACTCGGGTACCCGGAGCCAATCGGGTGAAGATTTGGTCTTGAGCTTCATAGCTGCTGAAGACCACTTCCCGCTTGTCATTCAATAAGTTTTCAACACCCAGATTTGCCTGAATTCGCTCATCAGCTCCAAACGACTTGTTGATGTTCAAGTTTAAGCTGTGGAAAGGTACGGTATAGGTATCGGTTCTGTTTCCAAATCCAACAAAGTTCAAAGTTGGCCCCTGTACATTGTAGAATACACCTGCCTCAAATCCAGTGAGATAATTAAGGTAAGACAATCCGGTGTTGATAATGTAAGGTGCTTGACCAGCCATATCCCGTGTATCGGATACGGTTTCGCCTTCACGAGCCGTCAAAGATCTGGATCTAAATTCTGATTCAGACATTTTGATTTGAGATTCGGTTACGGTCAAATTGGTATTCCACATGAAGTTCTCCAATGCTGGAGCGAGGAAAGCCAAGGATTTTCTCAACTCAAGCTCTAGGCCCATCACGGTACCACGACCTACGTTACGAGGCTGGAAAGATCCAGGATCGGAAAGGAATTGAACGATTTCGATAGGTTTATCAAAGGATTTGTAGAATGCACTGACAGAAACCATCTGTGCTCTCTCTTGGAAAGATTCCCATCTCAAGTCAAAGTTGTTGATTCGAGTGGCAGTCAGATTACCATCCCAAAGGACTTCAGTTCCGCCATTAGTGGTTTCAGGGAATAATCCTCCGATGAAAGTTCTGCCCGTAATCGGGTCCAAAATCTCAGCATAGGATAGCTCCTTAAATGAAGGTCTGGCTATCGTACGGGTGGCGGAAAGTCGAAGGTTTTGATTTTCTTTCAATCCATAAACCAAATTCAGGGTAGGGAAGAAGTCCAAATCATCCAATACCTTCTCGTTGTCAAAAACGATCGTCGCTCCTTGGTTGGTACCGGTGTAGAACTGCGTATACTTTTCTACCCGAACTCCGGCGATAGCTTTTAGTCGATCGATTGGATTCAATTCAGTCGAAACATAACCGGCTACATTGGTCAAGTCAGACTGGTATTCATTCGGGTTGATTGGGATAAAGTCCGGGTTGTAGCGCACGCCGTTTCTATTATCCTCGGAGAAAAGATTCTCAGGGTTCAAAATCGCATTGGGATCACCAGCAGAAAGATCAGTATTTCCCGTAGCAAACTGGAAGGTCTGAATATTGAAATCCCGATCTTTCATGACGTAGCTACCTCCGAATCGAAGTTTCCCTTCGGACTGGAATGCCGTGATTCGACGCGTCAAGTCTACTTTATTCACCAAATTCATTTCCTCCAATTCTCTCCAGATTCTGGTCGGCAAGCCTACCTCGGTAGAAATGGTGTTGTTTGGCAAACGGAATCGAGTAAATCGAATATCCGGATCATCCATAGTTGATAAAGTAGGAGCAATTTTCCAGTCGATTTCCCACTGATTTCCACCCAAGAAGTGTGAACCTCCCAGCAAAATGCTTCTCAGTGATCGCTCACTGTACTCGATGTTGTACTGCTTGGCTTCAAAATTGGCTCCCAAGTTGGTATTGACAAAATCAAACTCACCCGCTTTGGACTCTCCATTTTGCAAGTGGAGATAGGTTAATCTAAACTTAGATGCATCGGTTTTCATGGCGATTCCGGCCATTCCGCCTAGCATCACATTGTTTACTCCATAGTCACCCATTTGTCTTTCGAGTGGCTCTAGCTCCCGATCGGTAGATTCACGAGGCTTGGCATAGAGATTAAATTCCGCATCCTGATAAAACTCGGTGTCGTTTTTATAAGTCAGCGCAAAATTATATCCCCAGGTCACTTTCTCTCTTGCCAGCTGATCTCCGAGGGAAAAGCTCACCCCCAAATCCATCAAGCTATTGGTGCGATATCCGGCTAGGGTTTTATTGAAAGACCCAAGAATTGATTGATATTCTGCTCCAGCAGCGTTATTGGGATTTCCGACGACATCCCCATAAGAAGGGATATCTGTTCTTCCTCCTGTCGGAATAGCTCGAGATCCATCATCAAATCCTAGCCAATCATTTTTACCACCATCGTATTTGATATAATTGCTATTGAAGTGCATCGAAGGATTAATACCTCCAGAAACCCCCAATTTCATGGTTCGCTCCTCAGGAAAATCCTTGGTAGCAATATCTACTACACCCCCTGTAAAATCAGCAGGAAGATCAGCAGAGAATGACTTGGAGACGATAATATTATCGATCACATTAGTTGGAAAAATATCCATCTGAATGGTGTTTCTGTCCGGATCAAGTCCAGGTACATCCACGCCATTCAAGACAGTTTTGGTGTATCGGTCACCAAGGCCACGAACATAGACATACTTTCCGCCTTCGATGGATACTCCGGTTACTCTTTTTACTGCGCCGGCTGCATCACCGTCTCCGATTTGTCTGAATGTACTGGCCGAAATCCCGTCCATCAGATTTGGAGCATTTCGCTTAACAGACATCAGTGCATTTTCGGTCGTACGAATTGCCGCTGCTGCGATGGTCACTGTTTCCAGTTCGGAGGCTTCCTCCGCCATCAAAATATCATTTAATACCGTTACCTCACTTCCTTTGATCTCTACTGCGGTCAATTCAACCGTAGAATATGAGATGTAGGAAATTTGTAAGGTATAGGTTCCCGGATCAGCCTGGATTTCAAATTTTCCATCAAAATCAGTAACTGCTCCGATTCCAAGTTCTTTGACTAATACGGAGACACCGAATAGTGGCTCTCCGGTAGCTTCTTCATAGATAGCTCCTCGAAGGGTTCCTTTCTGGGCAAAGGAATAGCCTGCCATTAATTGGGTGATTAGAAGCAGGCTAAAGATGAATATTCGTTTCATGAACGAATGGGTTTTTTGATTTTTCATACAGCAAATGAATGATTCAATTTTATAAGAAAAGGAAGGAAGTTCCTTGCAAGACCTTCCTTCCTTTTATAAGGTTAAATCGATATTAGAAATCAGCCAATTCTCCAGCTACATCGGCCCAAGACCAACCTGCGAAAGGTGCTTTGTCAGCCCCTACAGTGTTTGATCCAGCTTCTACTGCAGTAGCTTCAGCATCTGTTCCGTTTCTAAATACATCAGTTAAAGAAGCTCCTTCAGCTAGTGCAACTTCAAGGTTTGCGAAGTTCAAAACACCACCTTGGAAGTTAGCAAGCGATGCATCTCCACTGATGGATAGATCACCACGGCCGTCGGTATCAGCAGGATTAGCAAATCCGAAGAAGTAAATATTAGAGAATGTTCCTCTCGCTCCATCTCTGAAGTCACCGAACTCAGAAACATCGTTTCCTTTTACTGATCCGTTTGTCACAGTGTGAGCAGCGTTGAAAGAACCTTCAGGTCCGTCGATTTCCATCGCGTGGTCAGTTTCATCTCCACAGATTAGGATAAAGTTATCCATAGTTCCAGCCCAAGCTTGGTCAGTGTCAAGCGCATCGTCACCAGAATTCCAAACGACTGCGTTGGTTACGTTTACTGTTCCACCAAACCACTCGATCCCATCATCTTGATTACCGATTACTTCTACGTTTTCGATGGTTGTTCCAGATCCTACTCCACCAAGGGTCAAGCCATTGATTTCGTTTCCTTCACCAATATTGGCACCACCGTGTCGGATGGAGATGTAAGTGATAGATCCAGAGTTGTCATCAGCCGCATCACCGCCGTAAAGACCGTTGGTATCAGATGCAGGAATTCCTTCGATTTGGATTTCAGAAACGTCACCTGCAAAAGAAGAAGGCGCATTACCCAAAATCAACAAACCACCCCAAAGACCGGAAAGATCTGGATCAAGGTTTGGAGAAGCGATTTCTCCTGGCTGAATTTCATCAGCGATAGAAGTAAAGATGATAGGAGCGTCAGCCGTTCCGTTTGCATTTAAAGTACCACCTCGAGCGATCAAAAGAGCCGTAGCGTTAGCGCCAGTTCCTACTTCACCTTTTACCACTACACCCTCTTCGATAGTTAAGGTAGCCCCTGCTTCTACAGCGATTCTTCCACCAAGGATGTAAGTGTTTCCAGTTTCCCAAGTCTGATCTTCGGTAATGTTAGACTCGATTCTGAATTCAGTCTGATCTACACCTACGTTCAACACGTGAGTCGCAGTAGCTTCGTCTCCATCCACATCAGACACAGTGAATTCGAACACGATGCTTTTTCCGGCATCCGCTTCTTCAGCTGTGTACTCAAATTCCTGAGAAGCGGATGTCCCTGATAAAGGAACAGTAGCGAAATTTGCTCCGTCTTTGGTAATAACCAATTCGGCCAATCCATCAGGTGCGGTAGCGGTAGCCGTTACCGGACCAAGTGTACCTCCAGCTTCAATTGAAGCAGTAGCAGGAATTCCAGAAATAGTAACCCCGTTGTCTGGCTCGGGATCGTCTTCACAGCTCGTAAAGCCAATGGTGATGGCTGCGAAAAGTAGAAAGAGATAGTTGAACTTTTTCATTGTTATTAATTAAGTTATGGTTTTGCCTTAGATGACGGTACAAAACTGACTCAATTTTTCGCGGCAAGAGAATTATTCGAATTATGCTTTTTTTAAAAATCGATTCAGAATTTAATACTGAATTAACAGAATCGACAAAAAAAAAGGCTTCCCTGTCAGAAAGCCCCATTTAAACCATTTTTGTGTTATTTCAATGTTACCGACTTGTTAATCGGAACTTTTTCCAAGAGAATTTTTACCAGATTACGCGTATTGATATTATCGGCCTCTGCTTCATAATTCAAAATAATCCGGTGATTGAGCACATCCTCGGCGATCTCTTTGATATCCTCAGGAAGCACATAATCTCTGCCGTCAAGGTAGGCTACTGCTTTGGAAGCGAGATTCAAATTGATACTGGCCCGTGGTGAAACTCCAAACTGAATGTATTTGGCTTCGTTCTTCAATCCGTATTGTTCTGGGAATCGTGTGGCAAAAACCAATTCAATGATATATTCCTCAAGTGGTTCTGCTATTTTGATCTCGTTGATTTGATTCCGAATGTCAAAAATGTCCTGCTTAGATAGAATCGCATTGACTTCCGAGCTAAAAGACATATTGGCCATCCGACGCATGACTTCCATTTCGTCAGCTTTGCTCGGATATTCAATGTGTACTTTCATCATAAATCGATCGACCTGCGCTTCAGGCAAAGGATAGGTTCCCTCTTGATCCACCGGGTTTTGTGTAGCTAAAACCAAAAATGGCCTATCGAGTGGAAATGTAGTCTCCCCGATTGTGACCTGCTTCTCCTGCATGGCTTCCAAAAGGGCCGACTGTACCTTAGCCGGAGATCGGTTGACCTCATCCGCCAAAATCAAATTGGCGAAAATCGGTCCTTTCTTCACTTCAAAATCTCCATTCTGCTGATTGTAAATCATCGTACCGATCAGATCTGATGGCAACAAATCCGGGGTAAACTGGATTCGGTTGAAATCCAAATGAAGCACTTTGGCCAGCGTATTTACCGTCAAGGTCTTTGCCAATCCTGGTACACCCTCCAATAATATATGTCCATTAGTGAAAAGTCCGATCAACAAGCGGTTGACCATTCGTTCTTGTCCTACGACTACTTTTCTGACCTCTTCTACTACGGCTGCGATTTTTTCCTGATGCATGGAGCTTTCTTTTAGCTTTTAATTCGACTAAAATAGGATATTTTATCCCGATCACAATCTTAATTCTTAACAGCGGTTTTGACCGAATGTCAGGTGGTTTTTTAGGAATTTTTAAGAAGGATCGCAATGCGGATAATCTCCCGCAAAGACGCGAGGGAGCAAAGATTCTTGAAAGTTATTGTATTTGACTTATCCTGTTTTCCGAAAGCAGGATTAAAACTGCCTCCGAATTAGTCCAGCTTCTGGAGAAGCAGGACAACGGAATTGAAAGGATAGAACCCTCCGAGGGGTTTTTTAAATATTTATCCTGCTCTTTTGGTTCAAGGTCCTCAGACCTGGCTGCCACTGGTAGCATTGGACCAGCTTGGCCCCCCAAAAAACGCTTAACTTTACTTCCTCCGAAAACCACTCAAACCCAATAATTTATAAATTTCCTCCTGGGCCATCTCTCTTACTTCTCCTACCCGAAAACCCTCAATCGTCAATCGCGCAATCGACCATCGAACTAACCGTAAGGTTGGATGTCCCACCGCCGCAGTCATTTTACGAACTTGCCGGTTTTTCCCCTCAATCAAGGTCAGACTGATCCAAGTATCAGGCACGTTTTTGCGATAGCGAATCGGAGGATCGCGATCGGGCAACCCAGGAATGGCTGCAGGAATCTTAGCAATCGCAGGTTTGGTCATGTACAATTTTCCATCCACATTGATTTCCACACCTTTTTGAAGACGGCGCAATCCTTCCTGATCGGGAACTCCCTCCACCTGTGCGAGATAGGTTCGCTCATGTCCAAACCTTGGATTCAAAAGTTGGTTGTTGAGCCATTTATCGTCAGTAATAATCAGAAGACCCTCACTATCCTTGTCGAGTCGTCCGACGGGATAGACGGTTTTGGGAAAATGAAAAAGAGAGGCAAGTGTCTGCCCCTCTCCGCTGAATTGGCTCAAGACCCCGTAGGGTTTGTAAATAATAAAGTACTGTGCCAAAACCTAAATTAACTTCCGCAGCCCACACAATCAATGCTGGAATCCATCGGCTTAACGCCCTTGAGTTTCATTTCAAGATTGTGGATTTGATCGCGTACATCCATGTCCTGAAACATGTCGCCTGTCAATTTGCCTTTGAGTTCGGCAATCTGTGATTCGAGTTCCTTCAGTTGTACTTCGCTCATAAAAAGGTGGTTTAAGGGTTAAAACCTGAAATATGCACTTGAAAATCTACTCAGTCATAAAAATGCTTCAAAATCAGTTGTTTCACTTCCCTTTTCGATTTCATCGTAGCGATGCCACGCCTCGATCTCCAAAGTGACTGATTTTATTACATTTTAATGCCTCGCTACGATTTCAAAAACATAATCCAGGTTAAAGTGATTGGTCATTCAAAATAGGAAGAAAGGAAAAGAAGTTCCTCTTTTTCTGATAAAAAATTCGACAAAAATGATTCCAATTCCAAACCCTTTGGAAACCAAGCAAATTATTTAAGCCAATAAAAAAGTGGCTGTCTCATAAATCGCTAAAATGTCAGCCTGAGTCTTAAATATTCTTCGAACATACAAAAAGGAGATGACGAAAATTATGGTTTGAATCAAATTTTTGGTCAGGCTGAGCGGAGTCGAAGCGTCCTCGACTCCGCTCGGACTGACCCCAATTTTGTGATATTAAGCATCTCTGTCTTTTGGTAGCTGAGTCGAAGGCCATTTCTATCATTCTAGCCCACATTTCGACTTCCTGCCTTTGCCGGCGAGGCAGGCGCTCAATGTGACAAACTTCAAATTTGAGACAGCCTCCTTAATCAATTCCAGAGCTTTTTGGGATATTCTCCGGATGCATGCATTTCTTTCAATGAGTCGATTACAACCGGCTTATCCTCGGTATAGGTCACTCCAAACCAGGTTTTCCCACCCGGTAAGATTTCAAAAGCTGCTTTATGCTCTTGAATGAGATTATTAGCCACTGTAGGAATATAAAATTCGGACTTGAGGTTTTCCAGATTGGCAGGGAGAAATTCCTTCCACATGGCTTCGATGTCCGAAAAGACGGCTGGATGAAAGCCCCAGAAATTCATGGAAACCGGCGTGTTTTCAGCAATCTCAATAACCTCTCCTTCACCTCGGCTGATGATTCTATCCCCTTCACGGGCGATGGAAGTACGCTCTATCATTCCAATCAGCTGTCCTTTTTCGTTGGTTGTGCAGACTCCACGGCTTACTGTTCCGTTTTCAGAAAGGACATTTTGAATCGCATACCCGACCATGGAATGCAGCTCCGGCTTTACTTCATGGGTCAGAAATTTTGCCTGTACTTCAAATGCTTCCTTACCATAAAAATCATCGGCATTAATCACCGCAAAAGGCTCTTTCACCGCGTCTTTGGCACAAAGCACTGCATGTGCGGTACCAAAGGGTTTCACTCGGTCTGACTGCTTTAAGTCTTCCGGCACAAAACTATCCAAAGACTGAATGACCCAATCTACTTCGATTTTCCCCTCGAGCTTGGGTAGAAACTTTTCCTTGGCCACTTCCAATATCTCCTCACGAACTATAAAAACCACCTTGCCAAAGCCCGCCCGGATTGCATCATAAATCGAATATTCTAAGATCGTTTCCCCATTTGGGCCAAAGCCGTCAATTTGCTTGTTTCCGCCATATCGGCTTCCCATTCCGGCAGCTAAAACGAGTAATGTTGGTTTTTGAGTCATGAAATTATTTTTTGAAAACGAAGCAAAATTAATCGAAATGATTCGGGGTACAAGGCAAGACTAATTTCAAACCGGATCTCTTCACTTTTTATTTTACCCCATTTTTTCAATTTTTAAGTAAAATAAGGCAAAACTAAGTTTAGAAAAACACCCTGTTTCCTACTTTTTGATTCCAAATATCGCTAATCAGGATATTTTTTTATCCTCATTTTGACTTTTATTCATTTTTTGAATTACTTTCATGTTAAATTTCCAACAAATCTCAAACCTGATTGAAAAAATGAAAAAAATTGAAGCGATTATCAGAACATCGCGCTTTGACCAAATCCATGCTTGCATTTCTGGATTAGGGGTCAAATTCCTCTCCTTTTATGAGATAAAGGGGATGGGTTTTGAGCATGCGCGACAGGAAATGTATCGTGGGGTATCCTATGAACCGGCTTACATTCCTCGAACCAAACTGGAAATCGTAGTGCCGGATGAACTCAAAGACGAAGTCATCCGGTGCATCCTCAAAGAAGGAAAAACAGGTGAAATCGGAGATGGGAAAATCTTTGTTTTCGATGTCCTTGACGCCTATCGGATCCGAAACAATGACACTGGGGAAAACGCCCTTTAATCGCTCAAACCACCGAACCTATTCATACCCATGCAAGAACTATTTACTGTCAATAATCTATGGATGATGATGGCCACGATTTTGGTCTTCATTATGCATTTGGGCTTCGCCAGTCTGGAAGCCGGTCTCACCCGTGCCAAAAATACGGTCAACATTCTCTTTAAAAATACTATAATCCCCGCCATCGGCATTTTGACCTATGCGCTTGTGGGATTTAATCTCATGTACCCGGGATCTGGATTTGAGGGATCTTTTGTGGGCTTTGCCGGATTTGGCTTAAGTCTTCCCGAGGGCTGGGATTCATCCAACTACAATGCGGGATATACCTACTTCACCGACTTTATTTTTCAGGCCATGTTTGCAGCTACCGCTGCGACGATCGTTTCAGGAGCTGTAGCCGAGCGAATCAAATTAGGCCCATTTATCTTTTTTTCCATTCTCTATGTGTCCATTTGCTATCCTATCGTCGGCATGTGGAAGTGGGGCGGAGGGTTTTTGAATACGCTGGATACTCCGTTTTATGATTTTGCGGGATCTACCATCGTTCACTCTGTGGGTGGATGGGGTGCCCTAGTCGGGGCATTTCTACTGGGACCTCGGATTGGGAAATATACCGAACGCGGTATGAATGCTATTCCCGGGCATAATTTACCACTAGCCACCTTTGGCGTATTCCTACTCTGGTTTGGCTGGTTTGGTTTCAATGGCGGTTCTGTACTCAGCGCTAATCCCGGTGCAGTCTCGCGGGTATTTGTGACGACCTCCATCGCAGCTTCTGCAGGAGCATTTGGGGCCTTGATCGTTTCCTATTTGAAATTCAAATCCTATGACATCACCATGGTACTCAATGGAATTCTAGCGGGATTAGTAGGAATTACGGCTGGGGCTGATCAGATGGGCGTGGGTGAATCGGCCATTATCGGATTCATCGGTGGGGGGTTAATCGTATTTGGAGTAGTCTTATTTGACAAAATCAAAATCGATGATCCGGTAGGTGCCATATCGGTTCACCTAATCGGTGGAATATGGGGAACGCTCGCAGTAGGAATTTTCGGAGAACTGGCTGGCTGGAATCAGTTTATTTCCCAATTAATCGGCGTTGGTGCCGTAGGGTTTTTCTGCTTTCTATTTGCTGGAATCATTCTTTTTACGCTCAAAAAATCCATTGGAATCCGAGTGGACCAAAAAGAAGAAATAGAGGGGCTCGATATTAACGAACACGGGATGCGTGCCTATCCAGATTTTGCCACCAAGGACTAAACCGAAGGAAAACTCCTTAATTTATTTACCACCAACCGAAAAAGAGGCTGTCTCAGAAGAGAAGTTTGTCACATTGAGCACTGGAGAGACGAGAGTCTCGAAATCGAAGGGTCAGGCTTATATTAAAGCTATTTATGAGACAGCCTCCTATTATAAATACGGATATTTTTGACCCAATCTAAAGTTCAAAAATCCGATTTTATCCAAACGAAGGCATGATTAAGGGTATACCTTTTGTAAAAAGACTAACGTCAAGATCTACCTGTTTTTTTGTTTAAATTCATTCCTTTGTTAACTTAAGCCACTACCAACCCATTTTTTCTATGAAAATTTATCGGCGATTGATCATTCCGCTCTTAGTGACCATTTGTTTGGTGATCGCCAAGCTTTATTTCAAGGAAGAATCTTCCTCTTGGGAGGGCATCTGGTCTTGGCTTCCTCATATGAATACCATCCTGATCATTTCTGGTTTTGCTTGGTGTTTGTTGGCGTTTACTGGGATACTTAAGATCATTTTTCTCAAACAATACGACATCAGCAAGGAAGATAACCTACGGGCCAGAAAAATCTACACACAACTCAATATCCTACAGAAAATCGCCAATTTTATCATTATTATCCTGGGAATTGGATTGATCTTGATCTCTTTTGAGCCTATCCGGAAAATCGGAGTTGGCGTATTTGCTTCAGCTGGGGTGGCTGGGATTATCATTGGTTTTTCCGCCCAAAAAGCAATTGGAGCACTGATTGCCGGAATTCAGATTGCCTTTGCCCAGCCCTTTAGACTGGATGATGCCGTGGTGGTAGAGGGCGAATGGGGCTGGATCGAAGAGATCAATCTGACCTATGTGGTGGTTCGGATTTGGGATCAGCGTAGACTTGTACTGCCGACAACTTATTTTCTGGAAAATCCCTTTCAAAACTGGACTCGCACTTCTGCTGATATCATTGGATCGGTTTTTTTGTATACGGATTACATCGTGCCATTTGATGAGCTTCGCAAAGAGCTAGATCGGATTTTGGAAAACACCTCACTTTGGGATAAGAAAACAAAAATACTTCAAGTCACCGATGCTAAGGAGGGAACGGTAGAAAGTCGGATTTTGGTCTCGGCCAGAAACTCCCCGACCGCATGGGACCTTCGGGTGCATGTCCGGGAAAAAATGATTGAGTTCTTACAGAAAAATTATCCTCAGTCACTTCCTCGAACGCGGATTATACTGGAAGGGGAAGTAAAATCATGAGAAAAGTACTCTGCATTTTTATCGTTTTTTGGGCAGCTCAATCTTTTGGACAAGAAAAAGAGAAAACCTTGGAATTGGATTTTTCGGGATTCTTGGATTTGTATTACGGGCATGACTTTGTGGACCCAATGGGAATCGAAAGAAGACTTCCTTTTCTTTACAATCACACCAAACAAAATCGTCTTGGAGTTAATCTGGCACTCTTCACGATGAGCGTGAAATCAGACTTTTTCCGGGCAAATCTGGGAATCCATCAGGGCACCTACGTTCGGGACAATTACGCCAATGAACCGGAGCTATTTAAGTGGATTCATCAAGCCAATGTAGGGGTGGCCATTGATCGTGAAAAAAGACTCTGGTTGGATGCTGGGGTTTTGCCTTCACATATTGGATTTGAATCTGCCGTTTCTATCGAAAACCCCAGCCTTTCCCGATCCATTATAGCCGAAAACAGTCCTTATTTTGAGACCGGCGTACGCTTGAGTTGGCAGATGGACGAGCGCTGGTATTTGGCCTTTTTTTACCTGAATGGCTGGCAACGAATCCGGGCTATTCCCGGAAGAAACCGTCCCTCCTTTGGAACTCAGGCCACTTTTTCTCCCTCTGAAAACACGCGGATCAACTGGAGTACATTCCTCGGCACTGATCAACCGCTGGAGGCAGAGACCATGATTTATTTTACCAATTTCATTGGTGATTTTAGGTTTGAAAAAGGGTGGCGATTGGTAGCAAGGCTGGATGGAGGAAGACGGACCTTACCTTTTGATTTTGACCGGAATTGGTGGGGAATGTCTGCCATTTTGCAAAAGCGCTTTTCCGAAAAATTTGCCTCTGCTTTTCGGGTAGAGCATTATAATGACCCTTTTCAGGCCATCTCTATTAGCCTGGTGGATCAAGGAATCAAAACCAGTGGACTTTCTCTCAATGCGGATTGGAAGCTCTTCGAGGCAGCGACTTTTCGACTGGAGGGACGCTGGTTGACCGGTCCGGAATTAGGTACGGGAGGCGGAAATTCAGAAAATTACTTTTTGCTCGGTTCCCTAGCTTTTGCGATTGATTAAAGCGAATCAATGTTATTAAGATACTTCTCTGCCTGATCGAGAATTTCTTGCTTGTTTTTCATTTTGTCCCAGGTACGATAAGCCATCCCGATTCGGGGGTTTTTCTCCAATTTGTCCCGATTTCGATCGTAAAAGTGCCAATAGAAACTATTGAACGGACAGGCTTTTTCCCCCACTTTTTCCTTATGGCTGTAGGCACAGTGATCACAGTAATTACCCTGCTTTTTGATATAATTTGCCGAAGAGACATAGGGTTTGGTACCGACTATTCCCCCATCAGCAAATTGAGACATGCCACGGGTATTGGTGATTTCTACCCATTCGATGGCATCGATATAGATACCCAAATACCATTGATCCAATTCATCAGGATGTATGCCTGCGAGCAAAGCAAAATTTCCCGTTACCATCAGTCGCTGAATATGGTGGGCATAAGCCAAGTCCAGCGATTGACCGATGGATTCCGATAGGCATTTCATCTTAGTTTTTCCGGTCCAAAACCACTTTGGAAGGGTTCGCTCGTGTCCGAAAAAATTCATCTCCGCATAGTCGGGCATTTTGGCCCAATAGACGCCACGCATATATTCCCGCCATCCGATGATCTGCCGGATAAAACCTTCTACCTGGGAAATAGATATTTCATCCCGATGGCCCTCCCAGTATTTTTCCACGGTTTGTACCACTTCCAGCGGAGACAGCATTTTGCTATTCATCGCAAAACTCAGACGGGAATGGAAAAGAAAGGGATCCCAGGTAGTCAAAGCATCTTGATAATCTCCAAAATGGACCAAAAGCCTTTCGCAGAAATAATCTAAAATCTCCAGGCACTCTTCCCGGCTAGTCGGCCAAGTAAACTTTTCGGGATCTACGTTTCCGATTGTTTCTATTTGCGCATCTTTGATGGTCTGGAGTAGTTTTTTGACTGATTTGGGATGAGTTTTGGGCTTTCGCAAAAGCTGCTTATCCTTCAGGGCAGATCGGTTTTCTTGATCAAAATTCCACTTGCCATCCACGGGTTCTTTTCCGTCCATAAGGATATCGAATTTCCGTCGCATTTCCCGATAAAAAGATTCCATCAGGTAGGTCTTTTTCCTTTTGAAAAAATCAGCTAAATATTCCCGCTCGGTAAGAAAATGCTCCGTGTCGTTGGCTTTTGATTTGATTTTCAACTGAGAGCAAATTTCCTTTAATTGCTGGTCCAGTCGGTATTCGTCGGGAAGTTGATACTCAAAGACCTCTATTTCAAACTCATCGATACAGCTTTGGACCAGCTTCTCCAGATTTTGCGGATTGCTTTTTTCGTCGATTTCAAAGTATTTGACCTGATGGCCTTCACGATCTAAATACTCTGCAAAATTTCTCATGGATATGAAAAAAGCGAGCACCTTTTGGATATGGTGAATAACGTAATCTGTTTCCTGACGCATTTCTGCCATCAGATAGATTACATCCTCATTTTTATCCTGAAACCAAGAATGATTTCTGTTGAGCTGATCGCCCAGAATTAAGCGTAAAATTTTGGCCATAAAAAAAAAGACTTTAAATGATAAAGCCCTTTTCGAATCCATTGTTTATGAGAAATTAATATTTGAAGCAAGGCATGGAGGATTTTCTTCCAGCACCGTCGGAATCTCCCGCTAAAAAGCTAAAACGAATACTGATTTCATGGGCTCCGCTTACATTGGCAGAGGCAAGAGAAGAAACCACATAATCGTAACTGTAGCCGACACTCAATCCTCCACCCAATGAAATCCCAACCAGGGAAACCAAAGATTCATGATTGGTGCCCATCTCATCCGAAATCGGCAATCCACGGTACCAAAGGCCTAACACCAAAGGCTGAATATTCAACTGAGCACCCAAATCCAACTGCTGGAACGGTCCTTGATTTTTATAATTGAATGCCAAAGCGAGTTCCTTAACTCCGGAGGTTTGATTGTAATAAGACTTGAACGCTCCGCCAGATAGATCAAATTTCACGCCGCCATGAGCGGAAAGCTTCATCGGCAATTTACTGAAATCTCCTTCCAAAAAGGAAATATTTGGTTGGGTAATGTGATGTGCCGAAACACCAAACCAAGCGTGTTCATTATTATAAAGCACTCCGAAACTATAATCGGCAAACTGATGACGCAGATCCTGGGCAAGGTTCTCTCCACTAAAATCCCCTATAGTTCCGCTTTGATCATCGATCTGACTGCCAAAAACCATATTACCGAAGTAAGCATCACGATCCATATAACTTACTTGACCGCCAAATCTCAAAAAAGAACGAAATCCCAACCGGGCTCGATAGGAATAAGATAATCCGACTTCGGAAACACTGAGGCTCGCCATACTCTGCTCAGAGCGGTTTACAATCAGTCCAATTCCACTGTTAGCACCAAAAATATAATGATCGGCATATGCAGAGTAGGAAGTTATGGATTGATCCAAGCCCGGCCACTGATTTCTAAAGTTTACACCGATCTGAGTCATCTCAGTAGAACCAGTCATCGCTGGATTGAGATAAATCGGAGCTGCATAAAACTGCGAATATTGGGCGTCCTGACTGTACCCTTGGGATCCCAAGAGGACTAAAATCAATATGACGACGACCTTTTTCATAATTTATTTTTTGTTGATTTTAGAATCTATTTATGACTCATAAATCTGATCTTTATATGTTTAATTTTGCTTTTTGTGTTTTGGAATATAATTTTATGCAACACGACATCAGCAAAATGATCTTCTCATTAACTCAAGTGACAATGTTAAATAGCAACTATTATTTGGATTTGCAAATGATAAAAATCAGTCAGTAACCTGCTGAAAATGAGTAATCTGATTAAAAAAATATACTTTTGGGAGATCCCACAAAAAATAAATCAGGAGTTGCATATTTGGTATTATAAAAATCAATCTATCCAAATAATTTATTTTAAAAAAAATTATAATTTTTAAAATTTTTTTTTGAGCGGTATACTAAATTAAACGTCTGCCATTTTGTAAAAAAATAGGGCTATATATAAAATATATAATAAGTTATTTAAAAAGCGTTTTTTTCGCTATGTAAAATTTCTCATTTAAGTCTATAATCATTGCCTATCCATTATCGAAAAGCCGTAATAAAGATGAGGCTGAGCCCCTTCAAGCCCAAATTCTATTAACTATGGACAGAATGGAGAAAATGCTAATGGGTTATTATCCTTAATCGAATTAGTTAAGGCCAAAAAAAGCTGCCTCTCAGCAGCTTGATTAAGGGTAATCGAACTAGTTTTTATCGGACCAAGGTCACTCCTCCTGATAGCGTAAACTCTTCTCCTTTAAGATCTGAATAATGGATTCGATAGACATAATTTCCCGGCTGTACGAGATTTCCCTGATAGGAACCATCCCAGCCCTTGCTTTCAATATCAGTAGTGATGAATAGCTTTTCACCCCAAATATTAAAGACCTCTAAACTAAAGGTATTGACACTTCTCATTTTTGGAATGAACGTATCGTTCAATCCATCACCATTAGGAGTGAATGCATTGGGCACGACCATCATAGCCTCTTCATTGGTAACAAGAACTGCATTAACTTCAGTCACCGGACAGCCCAAAGGATCGAAAGCAGTCAAAGTAACCTGAAATTCTCCCTCTTGGTCAAACACGTGAACCGGATTGCGTTCATTGGATACAATGCCATCCCCAAAATCCCAAGTCCAATCTCTCAGGTCTTCGGAAATTTCTGAAATAAACTCCAGTTCCTCTCCGACCAATACCTCCGGCTCATTGGAGAATTCTACTTTTCGGTATTCAAAATCCAAAACTCTTGCTCGGTTTGCGCTCTGTGCAGGCATATCCAAATCAATGGAAGATTCTGCTTGGCAGCCAACATTATCAGTGATAGTCACTTGCAAAATTCCTGATTGGTAAACCGGTATTTCTCTCAAATCTTTGTCTCCGGTATTCCAGTTAATTTTATAAGGCTCTTTTCCTCCTGTGATCGTCAATACCGCTTTGCCTTTTACTATTCCGAGTTCACAATCGGTTTCAAATACGGTACTGATCCGAGCCTGAATCGGTTCGGGATCTGTGATACTTAGCGATTGATTGAGGGTACAGCTATTTTCATCCAATATCTGAATGGAATAAGTCCCTGCTTTTAGGTCGGTTCGCTTGAGTGGTCCCTCAACACCATCTGACCAGATAACTTTAATTTCCCCTACTGCTCCGCTCACTTCCAGTTCTGCCTGACCATCCGCAGCCCCAAAGCAAGAGGGATTTTGCTGGCTGAGGACAGTACCATGCAAGCTGGTTTTCGCAGCTACAGTAAATGATTTGACTTGTTGACATCCGTTGGCATCCTGCACAGTCACCTCGTAGTCACCGGGTTCAAGTTCGGTCAAACTGGAATCGGAAGGACCATGCGACCAAGCGAAAGTATAAGGTGTAGCACCGCCACTTACCGATAGCGCTATTGTGCCATCAGGATTTCCTTGGCAACTCGCGTCTTTTACCTGTGCCTCTACTTCGAGATCGGAAGAATCCCAGAGTGAATATGAACTATTAATCGAGCAACCATTGGCATCCGTCACCACCACAGAATAAGTTCCTGCAGCTAGGTTTTCCAACACTGAAGAAGTCGCGCCGGTATTCCAATCATAGGTAAATGGAGCGGTTCCTCCAGAAACCGATAAGCTGATGCTTCCGTCGGCAGAATTGCAAAGCGGCGGTACGGTACTGCTGTTAATTTCCAGTGGGCTTGCAGCTGTCACGGCATAAGAACCAAAGAACGAACAGCCGTTGGAGTCAGTAATGGTTACCTCATAATTCCCAGCACTTAAGTTAGAGATATCTTTATTGGTGGCTCCTGTATTCCACTTGTACGTGTAAGGAGCTACTCCTCCGGCAACAGCCAAATTGATGCTTCCGTCATTTTCTCCCGAACAGGAAATCCCTCCAATATTTTCTGAGACGTTAATGCCACCTTCCGGTGATTTGATTTCGAAGGATACGGATACATCACAATTGTACATGTCATAAACCACTGCAGTGTAAGTGCCAGCGCTCAAGTCCGAAAGCTCCCATACGTCCTTTGGTCCATGACTCCAAACCACCTTATATGGTTCGCCTCTCCCAACTTTCACCCCAATTTTGGCGTAGCCGTCCTTAGCTGAGCCACAGGAGGCATCGTGAGTTTCTACAGGATCCAAAATCAAGGGAAAAGGGGGTTGAACTATGATCCGTTCGATATGAACCAGACCATTAGAATCTTTGATTTCTACGGTGTAGGTTCCCGCGTTTAGATTGTCGCGATTCTGCGTGGTTTCATTGGTATTCCATTTAAATGTATAAGGAGCTTTTCCCCCTGAAACATCAAGAATGATAAACCCTTTTTCAGAATGAGAACATAGCGCTAGCTTTCCGCTAACCTCCACCCGAATGCCATCATAATTTCCATCACGGTGGTTGGCACTACCGGTAGTTTCTGATTTTTGGGAAAAGGCATCAAAAGACCACATTGCTAAAAACAGCAAAGCAATCACTTGAAATTTTCTGATGTAATCCCGTTTTTTCATCTTTCCAGTCGCTAAAACATCTTCTTTTTGTCCTATTAATACTGCATTTGAAATACATCATAATGTACCGTCAAAACAGAATATTAATTGTTAAAATTAGATATTCGCATTATTTGATAGCGAAATAACAGTAATTAATTTGAATTAGCAAAATATTATACTGTGATAAAAGTCATGTCAGAAGATGACGAAACGGGCTTTTGATCAAGAAATAAACCATTTTCAAAATGCTGTTTTGAATCGGCTTTTTTATAGGGACAAAATGATTTTAAACTATTTGTTTGTGAATTGATGCTCCAAAAAAAATTTTGCCAGGCGGCAAATTAATAACGGAAACAAGGGATAACCCGGGCTTTTCGGTTACGTTTATTGGGATCTCCACCCCATAAAAATGAGTAGGTTACCGAAATTTCATGGGCCCCTCCTGAATTTCGCTGATTGAGCTTGGAAACTGTCACGTCATAGGAGTAACCGATATCCAATCCGGTAGGCAAAGAAACTCCGACAAGACCGATAACTGATTCATTATTTGGCAGTTCGTTTTTGGTCGGAAGACCCCGATACCAAAGACCAAGGACTAGTGGATCTAAGTAAATCTGTGTCCCAATATCAAGCTGATTGAAGGGGTCCTGCTGCTTGTAATTGAAAGCAAAAGAAATCGCTCTCTCCTGATAAGCATGAGTAAAATAATCCCTCCTTCCTCCGGTCAGATCAAATTTAATACCCCCTTGCATAGAAAGCTTCATGGGCAATTTTGAAATCTGACCTTCCACAAAAGACACGTTCGGCTCGGTCAAGTGATGTGCAGACGCACCTAGCCAGACATTCTTGGTATAAAACATCCCACCAAAGGCAAAGTCAACGAAATTGTATCGGCTATCAATGGGAATTCCATCCAATTCGTCCGTAATCCCACCGATACCTCCACTCACAATGTCGATCTGAGTCCCAAAAACCAAATCAGAGAAAAAAGCATCTCGCTGCATATAACTGACCTGACCGCCTAATCTAAAATACGTTTCTTCGGAAATCTGAAGCTGATAGGCATAATTTAACCCGATTTCATTGGTAGACAAATTAGCCAACCCTTCCCGGTTGCCATTAAAAATCAAGCCGATGCCGGAATTATAATCAAAAATATAGTGATCGATGTATGCAGAATAGGAATTGAAACTATAGTCCAAGCCCGGCCATTGATTTCGGTAATTTACTCCTATACGGGTGAGTTCGGAAGCTCCTGTAAGCGCGGGATTGAGGTACAAAGGAGCCGCATAGAATTGCGAGTACTGCACATCCTGTGCCTTAGACTGCAATCCAATGCCCAATATCAGTAGTATACCGAGTATTTTCCTCAACATAGCTTTTCCCCTCTTCCTCTGGCGAAGGTATAATTTTTATCCCTTTTAGAGGAAATTAAACATGAATTTAAGGTTTTGAAACTACTAGGGCTTAGGATTGGGAAGACAATCGGATCGGTTTCATACCTAGCGAAAAGCCTGCATTTTTAACGCAGGCTTTACCGCTTTGGCTAGGAAATCAATAACTATACCAAAGGCTACAAAAAAGAGTCATAATCCACTTATAAATCGATTATTACTTGATTTTTTATCAAGTCCTCGAAAATCTCCCGCTTTCGGATCAGATGGACTTCCCCATCCAAAACCAAAACCTCAGCAGGTCTCAACCTTGAGTTATAATTAGAAGCCATGCTATATCCGTAAGCGCCGGCATTCTTTATCACCAAAAGATCCCCCTGATTTACCTCTGCTAACGATCGATTGGCAGCAATCGTATCTGTTTCGCAGATATATCCTACTACAGAATAGGTGTTTTCTTTACCTTCGGGGTTACTTAGATTGTACACATCGTGGTAGGCATCGTATAGCATGGGACGAAGGAGGTGATTAAGCCCCGAATCCACACCCACAAAAGTCACCGTGGGCGCTTCTTTGACCACATTGGACTGAACGATCAAGAAGCCACTTTCACTTACGATAAACTTTCCCGGCTCCAACCAAAGCTCCAATTCCCTCCCGTAACTTTTACAGAAATCTTTAAAAGCACTGGAGACTTTCTCTCCGACTTCCTTGATATCAGTTTCCGGGTCTCCTTCCTTGTAAGCGACCTTAAATCCACCTCCACAGTCGATGAAGCGTAGATCTGGGAAATTTTTAGCGGCATCAAAAAGTACATTTGCTCCCTTCAAAAAGACCTCAGCATCCAATATATCAGATCCGGTATGGACATGAAGTCCTACAATCCGGACATTGTATTCCTTGACCGCATCCAAAATCTCCGGCAGTAATTCGATGGATATCCCAAACTTACTGGCTTTGTGGCCCACGGAAATTTTGATGTTGCCACCAGCCATGATATGAGGATTGATTCGAATACAAGCTGGTACGGTATCCCCATATTTCTCTCCAAACTGTCGAATTAGTGGAATACTATCCAAGTTAATCATAACTCCCAGATTGACCGCTTCCCTGATTTCATCAAACCCAACTCCACTTGGCGTGTACATGATTTCACTGGGTGAAAATCCAGCCATCATTCCCAATCGGACTTCTTCGATGGAAACCGCATCCACTCCCGCCCCGGCTTTTTTGATTAGTTTTAGAATGCTAATATTCGAAAGCGCTTTGGTGGCATATTTGATTTTAAGAGGAATTCCATCAAAGGCTTCTTGTAGAGACTTCACCTGATCTACGATCTTCTGCCCATCATAAACATAAAGTGGGGTACCGAATTCACGGGCGATATTTTCTAAAGGAATGCCTTGGATAGAGGCAGGTCTTGATCGATCTGACATGGTCTAAATTTTGCTCACAAAGATAGAAAAATAGCCCCGAAAGGAATAAAAAGGCTGGTTTTTCTGGCCAAACACATTTAGGATTTCTGGAGAAAAAGGCCTTATTCGCCCCCTAATCCAGCAATGCCCTTGAGATCAGCCCGTTAAATATTGTTAACCCCCCATGCCTAGCCCCCAAAGGCTGTAAATTTGTATCATGTCGAGAAATAAAATCACCTTAATCGTCGTCCTGATGTCCATCGCTAGCTTTGGCCTGATGGGATTTCAGTACTATTGGGTGAAAAATGCCATTCGAATCAATCAGGAACGATTTGATCAGGATGTATATCAAGCACTTGCCAGCACCGTGGACCAGTTGGAAAAAGGAGAAACTAGTGACGTCATCCTAAGCCAATTGATGCGGGATCCGATATTACAGGAGTCGCTATTTGAAAAAATCGACCCGATAGACTTTGAAGTGCGTCAGCGTCCCAAATACCGCTCAGGCCCATCCATCGTGGACACTTTGAATATAACTCAGGTCCCTGAAGTGAGCAATACGTTTAGGAGAATACTCGAATCCCGCGGAATAGATTTGTCCATTTTGGGCGAACTGGAAACTTTTTTTGCCCGGATGACTCCGGAGGTAGCTTCCACGATTTTCACCCCAGACGAGATGGCCGTGCTTTTGGAAGAAAAAGAGCGTCAATTGCAGTTTCTCAGTCAAGTTGAAAGTCTTCAGTTTAATAGTTCGCCTTCTTTGATTCCAGAATCAGAGTTTGAAAATGAAATCAAAATCTCTGATGATGCCCTGGAAAAAATTCGTCGGGCAAACATGAAAATTGATCTAATCAACAAATCTTGGGAGGAAATAGCCGCAGGACAAATGGCGATTTTGGATCGACTGGATACGGCTCAAGTGCGAAAACTCGTGAAAAATTACCTGCTTGAGCGGGGGATTTTGGAGGAATTTGAATTGGGAATTCTCAAGGATGATGGACTCTTGATGGCTGTTGGAGATGTCAGCGAGCCCTTCCGGTTGGTGCAATACGGTGTACAGGCCAAGCTTTTTCCCAATGATGTATTTGGAAAGGAAAACTACCTTTATATATTCTTTCCCGAAAAAGCCAACCATGTCATTCGGCAGGTTTGGCTTCCGATTTCTTCTTCCTTGATTTTTATCGGGGTGATTATTTGGTGTTTCATCTATGCCATTCGGGTGATTTTAAGACAAAAAGCCCTCTCAGACACCAAAAATGATTTCATCAACAATATGACTCACGAGTTCAAGACTCCACTGGCTACCGTGAGCTTAGCCGTTGAAGCGCTTCAGGATCCAGAGCTTTCGTCTCAGGAGCGATTCCGGGATCGTTATTTGGGCATCATCAAGGATGAAAACAAGCGGCTGGTATCCCAAGTAGAAAACGTATTGCAGGCAGCTGCGTTAGATAAGAAGGATTTTAAGCTGAAAATAGAAAAAATCAATCTATCCGATCTTTTGGAGGATACACTTAGTCATATCAGTTTGCAAATTGAAAAACGGAATGGTCGCATTTCTTTCGAAAATGATATTCAAGGCAAAATCATCGAAGGTGACAGGTTTCATTTGACTCATATTTTCAATAATCTGTTGGACAATGCCAACAAATATTCGCGTGAAAATCCGGAGATTGAGATTAAGGCCTGGGAAGAAAATGATCAGGTTTTTGTCAGTATCCAAGACCAAGGTATCGGCATGAGCAAAGAAGCTCAGCGAAAAATATTTGATAAATTTTACCGGGTTCCTACTGGAAATCTCCACGATGTCAAGGGTTTTGGCTTAGGACTTTCCTATGTTAAAACGATGCTGGAGGCACATAAAGGAAATATTAATGTACAAAGTGATTCCGGAAAAGGAAGTAAATTCACCATTCAACTACCCAAAACACAATGAGCAAAGCCAAATTACTAGTAGTGGAAGACGACCCAAACTTGGGTGATATCCTCAAAGAATACCTCGAAATGAAAGGGTACGAGCCCACGCTCTGTCGGGATGGAGAAGAAGGCTGGAACAAATTCAAAAAAGATAAATTTGACCTTTGTCTTTTGGATATTATGATGCCAAAAAAGGACGGGTTTACCCTAGCCAAAGAAATCAAAAAAGTACAGGATGACTTACCCATCCTCTTTTTGACGGCCAAGAACCAAAAAGACGATATCATCGAAGGGTTGAAAATTGGTGCCGACGACTACCTCACCAAGCCGTTCAGCATGGAAGAATTACTGCTACGCGTGAATGCCATTCTTCGTCGTACCCAAAAATCAACGGAGATCAATCAGTTGAAGACTTATGAATTTGGCGGATTCAAACTGCATTATGATGAGCAAATTCTAGAAGGTCCCAAAGGAAAAAACAAATTGACCTCCAAGGAAAATGAACTCCTCCGAATCTTGGCAGCCGAAATGAACAAACTGGTCAACCGAAGCCATGCCCTGAAGCAAATCTGGGGAGATGACAGCTACTTCAATGCTAGAAGCATGGATGTGTACCTAAGCAAAATCCGAAAACTACTCAAGGACGACCCCACGGTACAGATCATCACGGTTCATGGTGAAGGGTTTAAATTGATTGTAAGTGATAATTGAAACATAAGAAGCTGCCTCAAAAGTGAAGTTTGCCACATTGAGCATTTGAGGGACGAGTGTCTCAAATGCTCAATGTGGGCCAGAACGATAGAAATGGCCTTCGACTCCAGTCACCCTGAGTCTTAAATATTCTTCGAACATACAAAAAGGAGATGACGAAAATTATGGTTTGAATTAAATTTTCGGTCACGCTGAGCACTTGAGAGACGAGAGTCTCGAAATCGAAGGGTCAGGCTGAAATTAGAGTGATTTATGAGACAAGCCTCTTTTTTATTCTTCGACCAACTCAGCGCCGATACCGGGTCCTGCAGCAAAGGTCACTTTTTCCGGAGTAATCTGGACACCTCTTGCAGGATCTTTGGAAAGCAGCATCGCACCATCCATATCCACATAATCCAACAGCGGAGCAATGTGGGCAATTGCTGAAATCCCCACGGAAGATTCGGTCATACAGCCTACCATGGTCTTCATGCCCAAGGATTTTGCTTCATGAATCATTCGAAGCGCGGGAGTAATTCCCCCGGCTTTGACCAGCTTGACATTGATCGCATGAAAATACCCTTGACATTTTTTGACGTCGCTTTCTACGATGCAGCTTTCATCTGCCATCACCGGAAGCTTGGAGTGCTGATAAACTTCCTTCATGCCCTCCCAATCATCCTTTGCCAAAGGCTGCTCCATAAATTCCACTCCGAGCTGAACCAAAACCTCCGAATTACGAATCGCTTGCTCTGCCGTCCAAGCACAATTGGCATCAATCCGGAAAATCGCATCAGAATGCTTTCGAAGTTCGCGGACAATCTCCAAATCATTGGCCGTCCCAAGCTTGATTTTATAGATCGGCCAGTCTACTTCCTTCATTTTGGATACCATTTTGTCCAAACTATCAATCCCAATCGTGAAATTGGTCAGCGGAATATTTTTGGGATCTAAATCCAGGTATTCATAGAGTTTTTTACCCTGCTTCTTGGTAAAAATATCCCAAGCCGCCATATCCAAGGCACATTGGGCAAAAGGGTTTTGGACAAAAATTTCCCGCGTCATTTCCCAAAGCTGCTCCGGATGATTCCATCCGCCGTTTTCTATCAAAAGTCTGGCAGACTCCAAACGATCCGTCATATTCTCGATCGTCATGCCATAGAACGGATTGGTGGTAGATTCTCCCAAACCGTAAAAACCTGCATCTTCCAGCTTGACAATCAGGGTATCTTGCACATCCCGGCTTTGATGAGCGATGGTGAAGGTATGCTTCAGCGGAAGATCAACTACTTGATATGAAAGCCACATGGATAGATTTTTTTTGGAATCATGGAAATTGAAGCATTTTAGCCCAAAGATGCTTAGCTTTACTTAGTTCTTCTAGCCAAAATACCAAAGCATGAAATTAATCAACAGAAATCAATTTAGCCTGTTTTTGCTGTTTTTGTTTTTATTAGTTGGGTGTAAAACCGCAAACGAACCAGAAAGTTCCTCTCTTCCGGTGAGTATGCTGGAGAATGCACATCAGCAATTCTTAGAGCCTGCGATTACCCACAGGAGATTTAAACACGCTGATTTACAGCCTCTGATTGAAAAACACCAGCAAAATTTTGAGCTGAAAGAACTTGGCCACTCGATCGAAGGAAGAAGCATCACCGCCATGTATTGGGGAGAGGGAGAAACCAAAGTCATGCTTTGGTCACAAATGCACGGCAATGAAAGTACTGCTACGATGGCGCTTTTTGATCTTTTCAACTTTTTGGAAGGCCGTGGTGATGAGTACGATGAGATAAGAAACACATTAAAAAATCAGCTTCGGATTAAATTTATTCCGATGATTAATCCTGACGGAGCGGAGGCCTTTAAGCGCAGAAATGCACTGGACATCGATCTCAATCGGGATGCTATTTCTCAAATTTCGCCGGAGGCGGTCATCTTAAAAGATGCCCGGGATGAATTTGAACCGGACTTTGGATTTAATCTCCACGATCAGCAGATTTATTACAATGTGGTCAATACGCCAAAACAAGCGACGATTTCGGTATTGGCGCCGGGATATAATTATGAACGGGATATCAACGATGTGCGGGAGCGAGCCATGCAGACTATCGTGGGAATGAACGAAATCCTACAGCAGGTTATCCCTGGACAAGTGGGAAAATATGACGATGGATTTGAGCCGAGAGCCTTTGGTGATAATATCCAAAAATGGGGAACAAGTACGATTTTGATCGAATCAGGCGGCTATGTCGGTGATCCGGAAAAGCAATTTATCCGAAAGCTCAATTTCATGATTATTCTCGATGCTCTGAACCAAATCGCCACTAAAGGCTATGAAAAATATACCTCTCAGCAGTATTTTGAGATCCCCGACAATGGGTTTCAACTCATGGATTTGATCCTAAAAGAAGTAGAAGTCGAAGTGGAAGGAAATCAGTATCCGGTTGATATTGCCATCCGCAGACGGGAGGCCAATGCCGAAGATTCCTATTTTGTCAATGGATCAATCGAAGATTTAGGTGATATGCAGGTCTATTTTGGTTTTGATGAACTCGAAGCTACCGGTCACCGATGGGCGGAAGGGAAAGTTTTCGAGGAGGAGTTTGAAAACCTTGCTTCGATTGACCAAGGGGAAGCTATGGAGCTTTTAAAGCAAGGATATTTAGCAGTCAAGGTGAAAAATGCCGAAAAAAATGAATTGCATAATTTGCCCATTTTGGTGCTGAAGACGAGGGAGGATTTTCCCTCAGGATGGATGATTGGAAATGCTCCCAATTTCTTTTTAGAAAAAGAAGGAGAATTGACTCATGCCATCGTCAATGGCTACCTAATCGATCTAAAAAACCCAAAGGATCAGGAATTTAAACAACGGGTGTATTGATAATTCTTTTCAAAAAAATCTCCCAAACCTGCTGATTGGCAGGTTTTTTTATGGATAAAATTCGATAAATTGAAACTTCCAATACTATTCTTATGAAGACGAACGCGATCATTTTTGCCCTGGCCATTGTAGTTTCCTCCATTATTTTTGGCTATGCCGTCATTAACCGAAATAATCCTCAAGGCACCATCAATGTCACTGGACTGGGAGAACAAAATTTCACCTCAGACCTCATTGTTTGGGAGGGAAATTTTACTAGAGAAAGCTCAAATATCCAGAGCGCCTACGCCAATCTGGAAAAAGACCGATTGTCAGTCACAGAATATTTGGTTTCAAAAGGAATTCCTGAAGAACAACTCGTCTTCAATGCTGTCACCACCAATCCTCAATATCAACAAAATTACTCCAAAGATGGCCGGTTTATGGGACAGACCTTTACTGGCTATCAACTCAATCAATCCCTTGTGATCGAGTCCAACGAAGTCGAAAAAGTAGAGAAAATCAGCCGTGAAATTACCGAGCTGCTCAATCAAGGAATTGCTTTTTATTCCCAACAGCCCCGCTATTATTATACTGAATTGGAATCGCTCAAACTGGAAATGATCGCCAAAGCGACCGAAGATGCCCGAATCCGAGCGGAACGCATCGCGCAAAACTCCAATGCGAGTTTGGGAAATCTGATTTCAGCCAATATGGGGGTATTTCAGATCACTGGCCAAAACTCAGGCGAGGATTATTCTTGGGGTGGTGCATTCAATACGAGCGCAAAAAATAAGACCGCATCAATTACGATGAAACTGGTCTTTGAAGTGAACTAAAAGCTATTAAGCTAAAGAAAGGGAAAGAGGAATCAATATGGCGTAGGCAAGCAGACCAATGGTCCAGCCTAGTACTTTTTTCACACCATAAGATTGGCGAAGTCCTACCGTGTTTTTGAAAATAATACCTGATATTCCCGCGGCAACAGGTGTAAAGGTGAAATAAATGGCAAGCGCTTTCATGTTTTGGGACGTAAACATTCCCTCCAAATTAAACACCACCAATAAAATCAACGCCGCGAAAAGTGCGTTTTTTGCAAAAATCATGCGATTGGAATCAAAGGTCAATCGCCCTTCGGAAATGGTATTCATAAATCGGAAAATAGTTGGTTTTGTACTCGTAGCAGATTCCTAACGGATTTAGATTCAATTAGGTTCTAAAAAAAAGATCCCGAAGGATCTTTAATTGTGTTAAAATTTTTTCTTGTTAATTCAGCGTGTATTCTACCGAGATTTCCATGTTTAGCGCCTTGGAAATCGGGCAGTTTTTTTCGGCATCCTTGACCAGTTCTGCAAATTTTTCTTCACTTATTCCATCTACTTTTGCCTTCAGAACCAAGTGAGATTTGGTCAAAGTACCATCTTCCAAGGTCACATTTCCCGTTACCTCAAGTTCTTCGGGAACGTAATTTTCACCACTAAGATTGAAACTCAATTTCATGGCAAAACATCCCGCATGTGCTGCGGCGATCAGTTCTTCAGGATTGGTTCCAACCCCGTCTTCAAATCGGGATTTGTAAGAATATTGGACTTTGTCTAAAACGGTACTTTGCGTACTGAGATGTCCATTACCGTCTTTTCCGCTTCCTTTCCATACGGCGGTTGCTTTTCTAATCATGGTTTAAAGATTTATATGTTAAAAATTGATTTCACTACTAGAAGGAATTTGAAAGGGCTTTGGTTCTTTAAATCAGGATTTTTTCTTCGAAAAAACCCCAGCAATTCGTCTCATGATTTGCTTTTCCTTTTCCCAAAAAAAACGAAACTGCCCAAAAATAAAACCGTAAATCAGGAGAAATATCTGATAGAGCGGCAAGACCAAAAGCAAATAAAGAACCGTATTGACAAAACCGCCTTTTTCCACACCAAAGAAATCCAAGACCGGATTTTTGATAAATAAAATCGTAAATCCCGTGCAAGCGAAAACGATAAGCACCATGATCACCTGAAATAGGCTTTCGAGTTTCCATTTGACCTGAAGTCGTTTGAGGAATCCATGTTTTTTTTCCGTCATAGTTTTCTTTTGGTGTTGAAAGAATTTGCTTTCGCTAATAATTTACCACGCAAAAACCCCATCATTCAATTTCTGAAGGGCTTCGTTTTTATATTTCGAATCGATCAGCAGGGATACGTTATGCCGGCTACCCCCGTAGGAAACCATCCGGATCGGAATATCCACCAAACTATCCATGACGGATTTGACCGCCCCGCGGGTTTCTGAAACCATATTGCCTACGATGCAGACAATGCTTTGATTTTGATCCACTTCTACCAAACCCAGGGTTTCCAGTTCTTTTCGGATCGCTTCTAAATGACTGACATCGTCAATGGTCACCGAAACCGCTACCTCCGAGGTGGTGATCATATCAATTGGGGTTTTGTATTTTTCGAAAATCTCAAAAACCCGTCTTAAAAATCCATAGGCCAACAACATTCTGCTGGATTTGATCTTCACGGCTGTAATTCCATCTTTTGCCGCAATAGCCTTCACTCCTTTGGTCTCTACATTCGCTTTGATCAGCGTACCCTGAGCTTTGGGATCCATGGTGTTGAGCAATCTGACCGGAACATTGTAAAGCTGGGCCGGCCAAATGGATGCCGGGTGGAGAATCTTGGCCCCGAAGTATGCTAACTCGGCCGCCTCATCAAAGGATAATTCGGCAATTGGCCGAGTTCGATTGACGATTCGCGGATCATTATTATGCATCCCATCGATGTCTGTCCAGATTTCACAAACTGAGGCATTGATGGCCGCAGCGATCAATGAGGCAGTATAGTCAGATCCTCCTCGCTTAAGATTATCGACCTCATTTCGGTGGTTTTTACAAATGTATCCTTGCGTTACAAAGAGTTTTTGACCTGGATGCTGCGCCAAAATTGCTTTGAGCTTTTCTGAAATTTTACCCAATTCTGGTTCAGAATTCTCATCTATGCTCATAAAATCCAGCGCAACCAGAAAGACAGCCGGAATCTCCAATTCCTCCAAAAGGGCATGAAATAATTTCGTAGAAAGCAACTCCCCCTGAGCCAAAATATCCCGATTGATGGCTTCATTGAAGGAAATTTTCAAGATGATATTCAAAAACTCAAAATGCTCCTTGATGATCCCTTCGGCTTTTTCCCGAGCCTTTTGAGTTTTAAGAAGCTGTGGGTAAAAATCCTGATAATGGGTATGTAATGCATCAATCCGCTCTTTGGCCAGGATGCGGTCGGCATTTGACAAAGCCTCTCCGATACCGACGAGTGCATTGGTGGTGCCGGAAAGGGCGGAAAGTACAACAATAGTCGGTTCGTCATCGGCCGTAACCAGATCTTTGACTTGATGCATTCGCTCGGGTTTGCCGACTGAGGTCCCCCCGAATTTCATTACCTTCATAGAATACGAATAGGTTTGGTTTTTTAATTCTTGTTTCTTAGCTCTTGCTTCTAAATTCTATTTTAGAATCCCAGCATTTTCACGGCAGTGATGGCCGCTTCGTCACCTTTGTTTCCATGTTTTCCCCCCGCACGATCAAGCGCCTGCTGCTGATTATCGGGTGTCAAAACACCAAAAATCACCGGTTTGTTATACTTCAATCCTACATTGGTGATTCCCTGAGCAACGGCATCACAGATAAAATCAAAATGACGGGTTTCTCCCTGAATCACACAGCCCAAGCAAATTACCGCGTCAATATTTTCGTCTTGAGCGCACCATTGAGCGCCCAGTGAAAGCTCAAAAGATCCCGGAACATTTTTGCGGATGATGTTTTCCTTTTTGGCACCATGCTGAATCAAAGTCTGATAAGCGCCGGAATAAAGCGCCTCCGTCACGTCTTCATTCCACTCGGAGACGACGATTGCAAATTTTTTGGAACTGATATCCGCGATATTTTTGGAGCTATATTCGCTCAGGCTTTTATTTGAAGTAGCCATGGATTAATAAATTTGAAATGTGTTAAACGAAAAAAGAGTAAGATCCCATCGACCTTACTCTTCTAAAAGATGCTTATAGCAAAGCACTACTTAGCGGCAAGGCCTTCTAAGCGAGCTTTATGTTTTCGAGCGCCAGTGTATTCAAAGGACTCGTAGTATTTCTCTTCGATCTCGGTGTAGGTGTCAATCGCCTCTTCAATCTGACCATTTTCCTCGTATGCCACCGCCAACTTATACAGGTATTTTGGAGTAAAATATTCATTTGGCTTGTGGTTGGCTGCTTTTTGATAGTTGGAGATTGCATCATCCAAGTTACCTGAGTCTAGATAAGCATCACCTAGTAGAGAATAAGCTTTGGCTTGAACCAAGTAATCGTCAGAGCTGAACTTTTCCAAATAAGAAATCGCGTCACTGAAGTTTTTCTCAGAAAGATAAATGGATCCAATGTAGAAATTAGCCAAATTAGCGGCATCCGTTCTTGGATATTCGTCCACTATCTGTAGAAATCCAGGATTGATCCCATCTCCATTCAAGGCAAAGTCCACACTGTCTTGCTCGTAGAAATAGACCGCTTGGAACATCTCTTCCTGTGCTTTCTCATTCTGATTCTGGGTATTGATCTGGAAAAATAAAATTCCTCCGATCAAAAGGATAGCTGCGATCAGCACCCCTCCCAATATTTTACTATTTTTCTTCAAAAAAGCCTCACCTCGGCCCAGCGATTCTGCTAGAGCTGCCGGGTTTTCCAGCAATTCATTTTGTTCTTGTTGTGCTTTTTTGCTCAGTTTCTTTGCCATGTTACTCGATTTTCAGGCGCAAATATACGTTTTTTATGATTTCCACAAAGCCCAATAAAAAAGCCATGAATCCATCTTGTTTTCATGGCCTTTATAATTCAGGTTTTTGCTTTATTTATTCCATGACAAATGGATAGTCCTCCTGAATGTACACATCCTTGAAGGCATCCTGTCCATCAGGCCATGGGGATTCTTCGGCAAATTTCACTGCATCGGCTACTTGCTTTTTCACTTTAGCGATGATTTTTTCAATTTCTTCCTCACTAAGAATTTTATTGTCTGTGATCGTTTTCAAGACTTGCTCGATCGGGTCTTTCATCTTGTATTCTTCGACCTCTTCCTTGGTGCGGTATTTCTGAGGATCAGACATGGAGTGACCTTTGTATCGGTAAGTTCTGAATTCCAAAAGTGTCGGTCCATCGCCTTTTCTCGCACGCTCAGCTGCTTCAGCTACCGCTTCATGAATGGCTTCTACGTTCATCCCGTCGACTGGGAAAGCCGGCATATCATAGGATTCTCCGATTTGATAGAGTTCGGTTACATTGGAGGTTCGTGCCACCGAAGTACCCATGGCGTATCCGTTATTTTCAATTACGAATATCACCGGAGTTTTGTAAAGCATGGCCAAATTGAAAGCTTCGTGAACCGCACCCTGACGGACTGCTCCATCACCCATGTGGCAAATGCAAAGGTTTTTGGTGCCTTTGTATTTTTCGGCAAATCCGATTCCCAAGCCCATGGGCACCTGAGCACCCACGATCCCGTGACCGCCCATGAAGTTGCGCTCCTTGTCAAAAATGTGCATGGAGCCACCCTTACCTTTGGTCGTGCCGGTAGCTTTGCCATAAAGCTCAGCCATCACAGCTCCCGGATCGGTTCCCAATCCCAGTGGATGTGCGTGATCTCGGTAAGCGGTAATCCATTTATCGTCTTTTTCCAAGGCAGTAATCGCACCTGCAGCACAGGCCTCTTGGCCGATATACAAGTGACAAAAACCTCGTATTTTTTGCTGACCGTAAAGTTGACCGGCTTTTTCCTCGAAGCGTCTCATCAAGAGCATGCTTTCGTACCAAAAAGCGTAGGTTTCTTTCGAATAGTTTACTTTCGACTTGGTCGCTGTTGTCTTCTTTGCCATATCGTAATGATCAAAATATGCTAATTTAGGCCCCAAATATAACCAACCTCTCCTAAAAATCAGGCTGCCGCCCAAATAATTCCCGATTCAGATGTATCTAAAGTCCCTGGAACTCTTACAATTTAAAAACCACGAGAAAACCCGGATGGACTTTTCCCCCCAAATCAACTGTTTTACGGGGCTCAACGGCAGCGGAAAAACCAATATTCTCGATGGAATCCACTACCTCTCCCTGACCAAAAGTGCCGTGCAGTCCAGTGACTCGCTGAATGTGAAGCATGAGCAGGATTTTTTTGCAATCAAGGGGCAATTCGAAATCGAAGATAAGCCACTGGAGGTTCGTTGCACCTTTGAAGCAGGAAAAAAGAAGCAGATCTGGCAAAACGGAAAGTCGTTGGATAAGATTTCGGAGCATGTGGGCTTAATTCCACTCGTGCTGATCGCTCCGGATGACACCGAACTGATCAAAGGAGGAAGCGAGGGACGCAGAAAGTTTTTTGACGGCTTGCTTTCTCAATTGGACCGAAACTACCTGAATCAACTGATCCGCTACCATCATTTTCTCAAGCAACGAAATGCCCTACTCAAGCAATTTGCGGAAACGGGCCGTAGAGATTTAACCCTCTTGGACAGCTATGATCGCGAGATGGTTCAACTCAGCCAAGTCATCGCCCAAAGGCGTTTGGAGCTCATGACCGAGCTCGCCCCTAGGCTCCAGGAGCACTATGCAGAAATTTCCCAAGGGCAAGAAACTGTCACCGTAAACTATGAGACCGAATCCCTGCGCGCTGATTTCGATTCCTATTTTCATTCGCTGCGCAAAAAAGATTTTATCACCAAAAACTCCAATGCCGGAATACACAAAGACGACTTTCAATTTCTCATCGGGGAGCATCCCATCCGAAAAATTGGGAGCCAAGGCCAGCAAAAGTCTTTTATTATCTCGCTGAAACTCGCACAGTTCCAGATTTTTGAGCAGGACAAAGGTGAAAAACCGCTGCTGGTGCTGGATGATATTTTTGATAAGCTGGACGATATCCGCATCGCCCAGCTGATGCAGTTAATTTCCAACCACACCTTTGGGCAGATCTTTCTGACCGATGCCCGTCCGGAGCGATCCCATTCTATTCTTACAAAATTGAATTCGGAAGTGCTTTTCTTTGGGGTGGAAAACGGAGTAGTAACTACCCATTACTAATTCAAATTTTCTTATTTTGAGTTTTAACCTTTCAAATTTTATGAATTCCCTAATCCAACTCCGACATACCCTACACCAACACCCCGAAATAGCTTTGGAAGAAACTGAAACTGCTCGGCGAATTTTGGATTTTTTTAAACCACTACAAGCCGATCAAACCCTTGAAAAGCTCGGTGGAACAGGTTTAGCTTTTGTATTCCAAGGTAAAAAACCCGGCAAACGATTGCTGTTTCGCTGTGAGCTCGATGCGCTTCCCATAGTCGATCTAAAGGAAAGCAACCATCAAAGTCACGTTCCTGGCAAGGGTCACCTATGTGGGCATGACGGGCACATGGCGATCATCTGTGGGGTAGGAGAAAAACTATCCCAGAAGCGGCCGGAAAGTGGAGATGTGGTCCTTCTCTTTCAGCCTGCAGAGGAAACCGGAGAAGGAGCTCAGGCCATTTTAAACGACTCCCGCTTTGAGGAAATCAGGCCCGATTATGCCTTTGCCCTGCACAATTTACCTGGTTTTCCGCTTCATCAGGTGGTGCTGCGAAAAGGAACATTTGCCGCGGGGAGTACCGGAATGCGACTGCATTTCACCGGGAAAACCTCCCACTCCGCCCATCCCGATGCCGGAATCAATCCCGCTCAAGCCCTAGCTCAACTCATGCAGCAGCTTCCCCAATTGCCTAAAGAAATTCCCGGCTTTTCCTTGCTCACGCTTATCCATGCTGAACTGGGAACTTTGGCCTTTGGAACGAGTGCAGGCAAGGGCAGCTTAAGTATGACCCTGAGAGCCTTTGATCAGGAAGATTTGGATTTACTTATTGAAAAGGCACAAGCCTTGGCTCAAAAAATAGTAAACCAGGAGCGTTTGAAATTGGAGGTAGAATTTGTCGAGAAATTTGCCGTGTCGCACAATGACCCGGAATTGTACAGTTTGGTAAAAACTGCTGCTGAAAAGTTGGCGCTTTCTACCGTAGACAAACCCGAACCTTTTACCTGGTCAGAGGACTTTGGACTGTTTAGCCAGCATTGCCCTTCTTTTTTATTTGGTTTGGGAGCAGGAGAAAACTGTCCTCAGCTCCACGAAGGAACCTATGATTTCCCGGATGAATTGATTGAGACGGGGGTGGAGATATTTTGGGATATAATAGGATTAGCCGAAAACTGAATTTAGCCTAGATTTCATATAGTAAATGGGGTCCATTATGAATATCAATTGGCCTAAACTTCCGATTCTATCTTTTGGGTTCTTTTTCAAGCATAGTGAAACTGGAATTCTGAGAGGCATGGGAAGCATTGAAAACTCAAAATCACAGTTTATAACTTCCTTTTTAACCTCTTCGAGAGACAGCTCATTTTTCCTAGTTTGAAAAGGCATTTTCCCTACAAAGAGTAGATAAAGCACCAAACCGATTGCCCAAATCTCCGATTTAACATTATAATCTAAATAGGAATTCACTTCTGGAGCCAAGAACTCCGGAGTAGTCACCAGTATTCGGTTCTCCGGGCCTCCCAAAAAATCCAAGTCAATAATTTTGAAATAATACTCTTCTTTTTCTTGACAAAGAATCAAATTATCTGGCTTTATATCCCTGTGAAGAACTTTATTGGAATGTAAAAACTGAAACCCTTCGAGCAATTTAGTAATCATCCGTTTTAATTGCCCAGAAGACATTCCCGAATTAAATACATCAGAAAAATGGACAGGCTCAACTAATTCCAATACCTCAACCAAATCAAAATCAATTTCAAAGGTTTCAATCTTAAAAATTTCATGATGTTTAAGGATACTAGGATGGGACTTCAATTTCGCTATACCTTGAAAATTTTTTACATACGTATCGATTAAATCAAAATTGATTTTTGAAAACTTCAAGGTAACAGGCAGGTCTCCATGGTGAATAGACCTGCCAGCTAGAATCAGCTTAGAGTCTGATTGATAAATTGGTTTCCCATCTTCAATCTTCAACCCAAAATGACGAAATAGAAAATCTTTGTTCACCAATTTAGAATTTTATAGGTAGCGTTTGGAAGGAAGCTACAGGTTTTCCGTTCATTTGCCCCGGTGCCCAGGCAGGACATTTTTCCAAAATGGATTTTAATTCTTTAGCAGCTCCAGACGGCAAGGGATTTTTAAGTGACACATGCGACACACTACCCTCTTTATCAATTATAAAATCAATAAAAACCTTATCTTCGATCCCATCAAAAGTGCCCTCAGGGGCCTTTTTTACTTCCTCAGATATATAGAGAATGAATTGCTCATAACCGCCTTCAAATTCAGGTTGCTTATCCAACTGATTGAGTAAAAACACCTCTTCCGACCCGGATGAACCTGAATTGGAGCAAGATGTCATCAACCCTGTTAAAAACAGAAGAAGTAAAACATAAGGAAAGAAGCATGTTCTTCTTCTATTCATAGCTCGACAAATACGAAATAACGTCCTGAACCTCATCTGTTTTAAAACAGAAATAAAATACCGTATCAGCTTTGGATAGCAGGAGTGCAGGCCTCTCAAAACAATCACTTGCAACAGAGCGATGTTTGATCTCTGAATTTATTTCAACACTAGGGTTACCTATAAATTCTTCTCCATAATTAAGTCTTAAATCCCTTTCCCAGCTCACACCAATCATGCTAAACTTGGTTTGAATATTTTTTTCCAAATACTTCTCTATGAGCAGATTGATACAGCTACTACACCCTATTTGGGGTACTAAAAGTTCTAAGCTATCCCAATTTGTCAGGTCTGAACTGAAAACTTTTTCAGGACTAATTTTCAGATAGACTGGCTCATTTTTCAAGTTGCTTTTACAAGATTGGATCATACATAAAAGTGGAGCTAGAAGTAAAACGTTAATATTCAACCTCAAAGATTTCAAATATTTTTTTGTCTTCATCGTCAGTATCAATCCAAATTAATAAGCCATCCCGAACAACTTGAATATCATCTATCCAATATTTCTCTTTTTCTAAGAAAACAACACCCAACTCATTAAAATCTGAATCCATCACCTGAATTATTTTTCTAGGTTGCTCTTGTTCTTTTAAGGACCTGTGTGATGAATAAAGCATTTCATCTATTGCCTCCTGAGAATAAGCCTCTTGATAGGTCCTATAGTATAGTTGCCTATATGGATCGTAAATAATTGCCTTATTACTAGGATTAGAATAAGTGTTTGGGTAGAAAACATCTCTTTCCATGTTAAGATCTGGTAGAGAATGAAATTTATCCGAATAGTAGTTCTTGAACAAAGAAGGAGAGTTAATCAGGTTCAAATCAAAGTCAAATACAAAAACACGATCATCAATAGGAAAGGACTGTATAATAACGGAATCTCTATAATTTACAGTGTAGGATGGGGTTTCCAAGAACACCCCCCAAAATCCAGATGAAAAGTATTTGTCTGAAAAACCTAATTTATATTCAAATTCTTTAGATTTTGGATCTAATGCTATAGCAAGATTTTTTTGCTTATAGCCTTGTTTAAATGGATGAGCGTCTGGATAGCTAGGAATAAGTAACATTTCCCCTAAGTCAATAATAGGAGCAAATGTCCAAGGAAAGGGAAGAGTAGAATCCAAAGCCGGCTCATTAGAATCATCAGCCCTTAATCGATATGTATCCTTTACCTTACCAGACGAATCAACTAGATTGAGTTGATACGCGTATCGGTTTAAGACGAAAATACTATCCAAATTCCTGACATAAAAACCATCAAGGTGCCCTATTCCATTTGGACCATTAATTGCTAAAGGTATATTAAAGGATTGAGTGGTATCCCTTATATTAACAAAATGAATAAACCTAGGCTCGGTCTTAAGGAAATCATGAAAAACCAAATACTCCCCATTTTTGTCCTCATATGTTTCAATAAAAGACCAAGATTTAGAGGTTTGTTCATCAATTGGAATTTCAAAAATACCTTTTGAGATTAATTTAATTTCAGTTTGTTTTGACTTCTGATTACAGCCAATGGAAAGAAATAAAAAACATAAAAAAAGAAAGAAAAAACCAGTGGGTTTCATGCCTATTTTACTTAAATTCAAATTATTATTGAAGTCACCGAATTCGATGACTTCAATTTTTTCAAAATACCTCTTTTTTTATTCTTCTATGGTAACAGTTGGAAGACAAGTTCCTCCATCATTAACACACCATGCACTGATTACTTCTCCATTTGCTCGTATTTCAACATAAGTTCTATAAGCAAAAGAGGAGCTTACAGAAAAGACCAGTGCAAAGAACATAAGAATCAACTTTTTCATCTTTATTTGAAATTAGGTAAAAGACCCACTGATTCACAGCTTTTTCTAAGTTGGGGCCAAAAAACCTTAAAAAAAGTGAGCTCAACTTTGGCGCCGGATTTGAACTACACTTTAAATATGCTGTTGCGCCCCCCATATTTCCAAATTATTTGTTGAATTTTTTTCAATTTTTTCCTTAGACCACTTCCACTGGTCAGAGGACATTGGACTGTTTAGCCAGCATTGCCCTTCTTTTTTATTTGGCTTGGGAGCCGGAGAAAGATGCCCTCAGCTCCACGAAGGAACCTACGATTTCCCGGATGAATTGATTGAGACGGGAGTAGGGATTTTTTTGGGTATTCTTGGTAAACTTTCATAAAAAAGGCCAGAACATTCCCGAGTGGGGTATTCTGACCTTTGATCCATTAAACTCCTATTTTAAAGATTCCCTTTTAAGCGATACCCGAAGTTAATCTCAAAATTAAGTGGAAAAACATTCCCAGCTCCTGTCAAATCAAAATAGTAGATCGGGCCCAAACTTCCCAGTAAGGTCCATCGCTCATAATTTTTTTTGAATCCCCAGGTCGGACCTATGGCCATACTGTAATTTTCGTTTGTTCTTACATTTCCGGCAATTCGAGGACCATAGAACAAGTAGCGTAAAGCCAGAAATTTTTTACTTTTCCGCTTCCCGCTTTCCACTCGGTCAAGATTGTAATACCTCCTACCTTGGATATCCACAAATGGCGCAATCTGACCCTGAAATCCCAATTCTCCATACATCGTATTTAAATCTGGATAAGAGTAATTATATCCAATTCCGATATTGTATTCTATCGTTGTTATTTTTCCGATAGGGTTTTCCCAAGCAATCCCAGGATTTATGATATTTAGGCGGAGTTCTTTTTCGGTTTGGGCATTGAGAGGAACGCTGATGATTATCAAGCCCATCGCTATCAATAAATATTTTAATTTAATCATCTTTTTTTGTTGAAAAACTCCTGAATTATGCCCCACCCTTTTTTGAAAACAATCAAAAAAAGAAAGATCAAAAAGAGGAGTATCACACTTACGATCACTAAATAAATCCAAGTTTGCATAATTATTTGATTTAGGGATTTTGATAATACCAAGAGACCTGCCCTGAACAGCCGTCAATCCGAATTAATAGATTGACTCTTTCATAGGTAAGGAATTCAGTCCCGTCAATAAATAAAGAATACGAAACAGTGTATACTGCTTGAAACCCATAGGTATACCCATTACTGGCATTTGGAATGATATCTTGGTTTAAATTTCCCCCTCTGACACCCAAAAAAGGATAAAAACCATACATAGTAAAACTTGAAGCATTTAGTTCCCCATTCGAAATCCCCATTTCAATGTTTACTCCATTAAGTCCTTCATCTAGACCTGGAAATGGCATGTTTGTAATTCTTGCATTTACTAAATGTGCATTTTGAACGCATTGGATTTTAGCACTTTTTTCACCTATTATATTGATTCTAGATTTTTTCTCTTTTTTCCCAACTTTATATTCATTAAAACTATTTCTTTCGAATATTTCAGAAAGTTCGGAGTAGTTCACGCTCTTAGGATCCTTCCTAGCATTTCTAAGATATTGGAAAAATAAATCTACTTCATCTGATTTTAAATGTAGACTTCTTTCATTTGGATTGTTTTTTGAAGTCGTCTCTTTTAACTCAAATCCGTGTTTGCTAGCAATTTTTTCTAGTTGAGAGGTGTCTTTTTGATTAAACCTTTCATTTTCAAGACAGGAAAATAATATTGGAAAAATTCCAAAAATTAACAGTGCCCTTAGGTTAAAATGTTTGCTGTTTGCTGTTTGCTGTTTTCATAAAATTTAAATTTTTAACTCCTTAAACCTAGGGATAAAAAAAGTCCCAAAAAATACCCAGAACTGGGTATTTTTTGGGGGTTTTCTTTCGGTTTTGAAGAAATCCTCAGTCTTTTCTATCGATCTGAATCGTCAGATGGGGAGAAAAGTCCTTATTCCGAATCTTGGGAAACAAGGTCAACTTTTAATAAAATAAGTAGTCTCCCTTTTACTGTAATTGCTCTTTAATAAAATAGGTACAGCCTTTATCTGTCCAGCTTTCCCCAGTTTTAATGGGAATCAACTCTGCTTCAAAGATATCCTGCCCTCGATAACCCAAGCCCTGAAGATCGTCTGCGTCCAGAAAGTCCCCCAACTTTTGAGAAAGGTCTATGATTAGTTTGTGCTTGATCAAATAGGCGGATTGAAGGACCAAATAGCGGGGATCATTGTTTTTCGGTTCCACGAATTTTAATTGTGCAATCAACTCAAACATCGATACCGGCTGATACCAGGAATCCCCGGCATTTTCCCATTCCCGATCTTCTATATCGAGCGGAGTGAGGGGCAGTTGGTAGCGGTCTACCAGATAGCTTAAAGCTTCCCTTGCCTGCTCTTCTGGAGAAAGGTCGGACTCGTAGAGTTCGGTGATTTTTTGCTGGAGACTTTGCTCAGATTCTACCCATTCTTCCAGACTGGGCCACGATTTTGGTTGCATAGTGTAATTTTCTAAGTAAGAAAATCCAGCCTTGAATTTTCAAGACTGGATTTCGATTTATTTATAAAACTGCTTTCTAAGGCCATTTGGACCATACCATTCTTCATCGGGGATCTCAAGGGGTTTGAATTCAATACCTTTGTCCATTTTTTGCTTTTGGAGCTCGATTTTTACTTCTTCAGTAAATATAAGTTGAAAAATCCCAGTTGAAGGAATTGAAAGAATTGAATATGGACAACCTTCCTTGATGAAGATCCTATGAGGATTCAATTCATCCATATACCACATCTCATTCTCTGTAAATTCATTGAGATGATTTAAACTGTTAAAAGAGATAATTTGAATTGTTTTTTCATAACCTTTTTGAGGATCCTTATCCTTGGCGATTAATTTTCTGTTTATATAAACAAAATCTGATCTACTAAAATCCACCCATTGATCATCGAAGATCACTTTATCTGTAATCCAATACCCATTGATTGGTTCCTTTCCTCGCAAAACCGGGCAGGGATAATAACGAATATTATCTTTTCTAAAGGATTCTAAAAGTGATTTTGCTTTTGTGGATACAATGACTCGCATCGATAGATTTGATGAGGGTCTGTAGAAGTCCAAAAGCTTACCCCCAGCTTTAAGTATTTGACTATGGATTTTATAGGTAGACAAATCTTTGACCTCTCGCTCTTGGCTCCCCATTATTAAGTCTTCATCTTTGAAATCAGAATTATATTGGATTTTGCAAACATTGTCCAGTATTTGTACTTCAAAATAGTTCATCGGAAATTAAAAGATTAAAGCGGAGTTCTTTTTCAGTTTGGGCAATAGATAACCTAGAAATTCCCAGCAAAAGGAGGATCAAAAAGACAAGTTTTTTGTTCACAACCGTGCGTGTTTGATATTTCAACATTTAACCAAAAGACCTAGGTCTCTTAAATTTCCTCATTGGCTCGCAGCACTTAAGGAATCGGCTTAAGATTTTTTTCTTCTTCTAATCACTAGATAAATAATTAAACCAATAAACAAAACCCCAAAAATTTGCCAAGCTAGAATCCCTGAATTCGGCATCTCTATATCGTAACTTAAGAATTTGAGCATCTTCATAAATTAAAAATTTAAGGGATAATTTCAGTGTAGGAAACTTGACCAGTACATCCATCAACTCTTATCCGAACATTTCTTATTTCACTTGTCCAAATATCTCCTACTCCTTCAACAAATAGAACATATCGAATTGAGTAGGTGTAAATTCCTGAATATTGATAATTGTTTGAACTTGATGCATATTGTTCATTATTAAAGGTGTTTTTTCCTAAGGCAGTCATAAAAGTTAATCCACCGAGTGTAGCATCAAAGTTTGAAATCAGTCCATCTCCATTTCCTGTTTGAAATGAAATATCAATGTAGGTCTGTGAACTAATGCCAATTCTTCCATAAACATTCCTCCAATTCTCCAAACACCTAATCTTAAATTCTTGGGTTTTTAACCTGTCTTCTATAAAAAAAGAGGCTTCTGAAGACTTGATGATGGGAATAGATTCTAAATTATTTCTATCCAATACATTTCTTAAAACTGTTTCATCCAATATTTTTTCTTTAAGAACTTGGATAACCGACTCTAATTCTGCGAGACTAACTATTTTTATCCCGCTGCTTTCATTGGTTCTGATATCCTCTAATTGGAAATCATACTTTTTTAAAATTTCATTAACTGAACTTTCTGCTATTGATATTTCTTTTATATCATCTTCAATTGGAACACAAGAGGTCAATTTGTAAAAGATCAAAAAAACTGTACAAATTAGAAGAAAATGTTAGCTGTTTGCTGTTTGCTGTTTTCATAAAGTTTAAATTTTTAACTCCTCAAACCTAAGGCTAAAAAAAGTCCCAAAAAATACCTAGAACTGGGTATTTTTTGGAGGTTTTCTTTCAGTTTTGAAGAAATCCTTAGCCTTTCTATCGATCTGAATCGTCAGATGGGGAGAAAAGTCCTTATTCAGCATCTTGGAAAACAAGGTCAACTTTTAATAAAATAAATAGTCTGCCTTTTACTGTAATTGCTCTTTAATAAAATAGGTACAGCCTTTATCTGTCCAGCTTTCCCCAGTTTTAATGGGAATCAACTCTGCTTCAAAGATATCCTGCCCTCGATAACCCAAGCCCTGAAGATCGTCTGCGTCCAGAAAGTCCCCCAACTTTTGAGAAAGGTCTATGATTAGTTTGTGCTTGATCAAATAGGCGGATTGAAGGACCAAATAGCGGGGATCATTGTTTTTCGGTTCCACGAATTTTAATTGTGCAATCAACTCAAACATCGATACCGGCTGATACCAGGAATCCCCGGCATTTTCCCATTCCCGATCTTCTATATCGAGGGGAGTGAGGGGCAGTTGGTAGCGGTCTACCAGATAGCTTAAAGCTTCCCTTGCTTGCTCTTCTGGAGAAAGGTCGGACTCATAGAGTTGGGTGATTTTTTGCTGGAGACTTTGCTCAGATTCTACCCATTCTTCCAGACTGGGCCATGGCTTTCGTTGCAAAAGGGATCTTTTTGTTTGAAGAAAATTCAGCCCAGCATTGCGCCGGGCTGAATTCTGATTTATTTATAGAATTGCTTTCTCAGCCCATTGGGACCGTACCATTCTTCATCGGAGATTTCCAGAGGTTTGAATTCAATACCTTTGTCCATTTTTTGCTTTTGGAGTTCATTCTTCAGCTCCTCTGAAACAATTAGATATCTGGGACCTGTAATATGAATGGATAGAATATGGTATGGGCATCCCTCTTTTATAAATATTTTATAAGGAGATCGTTCATCCATATGCCACATTTCCTTTTCTCGGAAATTGATGAAATCATTCAGATTTTTAAATTGAATAATTTGTTCAGTCACTTCATATCTGGCACGAGGTTGACTTTCCTCACTAATGAGTTTTCTTTTTCTGAAAAAGAATTCAGATTTCCTAAAATCTACCCATTCATCGTCAAAGATTACCTTGTCTGTAATCCAAAATCCTTTCACTGGTTCTTTTCCTCTGATGACCGGGCAAGGATAATACCGGATATTATCTTTTCTAAATGATTCTATAAGCGATTTTGCTTTTGTGGATACAATGACCCGCATAGATAGATTTGATGAGGGTCTATAGAAGTCCAAAAACTTACCCCCAGCTTTAAGTATTTGACTATGGATTTTATAGGTAGACAAATCTTTGACCTCTCGCTCTTGGCTCCCCATTATTAAGTCTTCATCTTTGAAATCAGAATTATATTGGATTTTGCAAACATTACCTATTATATGTACTTCAAAATAGTTCATTTGAAATTAAGATCATTAATTTTTACGTTTGGATTATTTTGGATTAGTTGTGATAGTTGATCCATTTTATTTTGTAAAAATATCATGGCCTGGTCTGGAGTGGCATTTGGAAAATCTTCATTATACAAATCTAAAATTACTTCTATTCTAGAATTATAACTTGGATGGCTGGTGTTCTGCCACATATCTACTGCAATCCCATTATCAATTTCATTAATATGAAATGGGTTATTCTTTGCTTTAGCCGCCTTTTGAATAACCGGATGGTTAACATGTTCCAAAGGTAAAATGTGGTGAGCGTGCTTGCTAGGATCCGTAATACCCATTGCAGTTCTTAACCTAGTGCCACCAAATTTGATCAGCCCACCATCCTTCACCCAAATTTGTGAAATTTTCCTCGATGTCCCGGGAATAATTCCTTTTAATCTTAAAGCTCCTTTTACTGTTGTAGAAAACAAACCAATCACAGGAGTAGCGGCCACCAAACTCAGATTACCATTGACCCGATCTCCTTCCAAGTAATATAACCCCGCATTAAGCAAATCAGCTGGTGTCCCCAATCCTTCAATCAAACCTATTCCATCTAATGCAAGGTGGATAGCTTCCTTTGCCGTTTCATAAAATAATTTCTCTGAAGACCAATTGGGGTTCGCCTGTTTAAGAATTGCATATTTGACTTCAAAATAGGCTTGGAGGAGCCTTATTACTATATCGTTTGAAAAATTGGCTTCTGATTCCACCATTAGTCCATCAATCGCCAAACCAAATGTGGAATTAAACCTTCCAGAAAAAGCTCCATTCATTCCAGCCGTAACTGTAAAAAGAGCGGCATCCACATCCACATTAATTTCCGATTGAAAAACTTGAAGTAATTCATCTGAAAAACTCTGATTCTGGGACTGGCTTAGGTAAGCTAATTCAAAATCACTAAGGATCCCGCCCAGTTCTCGATCGATAGCTGTTGCTGTACGGGTAAGAGTAAATGCCGGACTGCCGAAGTCAGAAACTTCACAATCCATACAGGTCATCAATTCACTATTTTTGATAGCAAGTTTTCTTCTATTTGCCTCATCACACCTAATAGTAATTACCTGACTTTGGTTTCCACAGTTGCAAAGATGTGTATGTGAAGCACCATCACAGCCACAAGGAGTATAACTTATAGTCCAAGAACAAGAAATTGATCCACTACCACTTCCAGGTGTTCCCCCTCCACCTGGAGTAATCCACGCATCTCCTCCTCCTCCAGTAGATCCTCCGGAGCCTGAACCTGAATCAATCGTCACTTGGTCACATACCACCGGGTCTCTGTTTCCATCAAATACTCCCTGACACCTTTCCAAAAAATTAGGATTGGAATCATTGAAAAAGTTGGAAAATGAAAAGCGCTTAATGATTGCCCCTGACTGAAGAAAATCTTTATGGTCTAAAAATGACTGATACTGTATGCTGTCAAATTCGTACTTTAGTACATATTGATCCAGCAGATTATCCAGGCTATCGGTGACCACCACCAAGTTGAAGGTGCTAAACCGATCACCCTTTTCCAGAAAAGGTACCGTGTACGTTTTCCTCAGTGTTGAATCCTGCGTAAGCAGGGACGCATCCAGATCAAACAAAAAATCTGAAATCTCACGATTGCGGGCGGATTGTATAATATCTACCCCAACCCGCTTGCCCATTTTCAATCCTAGATTTTGCAGATCCGCTGGATCGGCAGACTGCACCTTGAATTGACCCTGTTCACTTTCAATAGTATCCTTTTCGAGTGCCGGATCGGTATCGATCTCCTGCTGGCAACCCCAAAAATTTAGTAAAAAGACTACGGCTAAAAGTCCTTTAAAAATCAGTTCTTTTAAAGCCAAAAGTTTGCTGTTTGCTGTTTGCTGTTTTCATAAAGTTTAAATTTTTAACTCCTCAAACCTAAGGCTAAAAAAAGTCTCAAAAAATACCTAGAACTGGGTATTTTTTGGGGGTTTTCTTTCGGTTTGAGAGAAAAAACCAGAATCCTTTCATGATTCCGCGACAAAGTTTAATCCCCTCGCTTTTATTAAGAAATATTCAATTCATACCTTACCGATCGCCCATTCCCAAACTTGGTCAATAGACCGTGCTGTTGAAGGTATTGCAAATCTCTGGTTGCAGTGGCCTTCGAAACCTTGCAGATTGCCATGTATTTCTTTGCACTCATGCCTCCCTGAAATCCTGCTGGTCCTGCATCAAACATTTTTTGAATGACTTTGGCCTGTCGGTCCTCCAGTAAATTTTTATGCCGGTCAAAGAACTTCACTTTTTTCAAAAGAAAGGCTATTGTTGCTTTTGAGTCCCGCTGGGCCATGATGATCACCTTAATGAAATATTCGATCCAATCGGTGATTTCCAACCGGCTTTGTGCGGCTTTTAAGGCCTTGTAATACGCTTGCTTATCGGACTCTATCGTAGTTGAAATACTTAACAAAATGGGTTTGTTGAGCCCTTGAGCTAAGGCTTTTTCGGCAAGTGCTCTTCCTATTCTCCCATTACCATCCTCAAAGGGATGAATGGATTCAAAGTACAAATGTGCGATGGCAGACTTCACCAAGGCAACACCAATGAAATCATCTAAAGGGAGTTTTGACTGATTATACCACTTCACCAACCGGTTCATTTCCTTGTCTACCCGCTGGGAAGGTGGAGCTTCAAAGTGGACCTCCTCCCTACCTATCGAGCCGGAGATTACCTGCATCGGTTCTTTACCTGACCTCCAATCTCCAGCCCGCATATTCTGGGCATGAGCAAATAAGATTTGATGCCAATTCTTAAGCATCGCTACACTAAGCGGATCGCCAAAACTAGTTCTCACTTCCACCATCAATTCAGAAATTCCGGAGGCATAGCGGTCTTTTATTCTAATCGGTGTTTTATTTAGCCCTAATTTATTTTTGATTGAGGACAGCACATCATCACGACTATAAAACTCCCCCTCGATGGCGGAGGATTTGATCGCTTCGGAAACCATGCTATTGAGTAGTGTTTCTTCTTCCAATTCTACCGTGAGCCCTTTTTCCATCCCATTCAACTCAGCCCATTCTAAAGCAAACTCCAAAAACAAAGGCCGTATTCCCTCCAAATCATAATGAAAGTTAGGCCAATGCTGGTGTTGCCAATTGTAAGTCATGAGTAAAAATATTTTACTAATCGACTCAAATATACATTTATTTTGAGCCGAATAAAAAAGTTATTCGGCTCATGCCTGCTATAACTGATCCGAAAATTTTGGAAAAACTGGTTATCAAAAATATCATCGATAGCAGGAAAGATAAGAAAAAACCTCCAAGGAATCCTGATATTTCGGAATCCCTTGGAGGGTGGATATTTTTCTCTGCTATTCGAGATTTGTAATCTCGAAGCACGATCGAAAGATTTGTAATTTTCCAAGTCGAGTCCCTCAGCTCATCCAGTTTCTCAATTTTTATTGCAATTAGTCATCTCAAAGCTATGTGACTATGTGGTTCCCCTTTTTTTCTCAACCACACAGACTTAGGGCACATAGTTTTTTCAATCCTTCTCCAGCTAACTGTCTTCCAGTCTTTACTGGTCAGAAAGTCGAGCGTCTTGAGACGCAGGACAGCGACTTAGCTAGGAAATAGTGAATTAAAAATAAAAACCCTCCAAGGGACTTGAAGCCCTTGGAGGGTGGTGAAAACTGTCGGTTCTTTTTCGCCATGGTGAATGTCTCTCACCACTTGGGGGAATTTGCAGGTCTAATTACTTTTTCTTCTGTGCCCGCTTCATTGGGTTATCCCCAGTAGAAGCTCCTCTTGCGCCACCTCGACCTTTGAAGAGTTCGAAGCGCGTAGGCTGATACTGTCTTGGCCAGTAGTTGCTCGACTCATCGATATCAGCTGTCTCCCGATACGGATCCAAAACAAACTGCACAACTTCTTTTTTCTTAGGGAAAACTTTGGTCACCTGCGTTTCATTCAGCTTCCAGATTTCGGCAGGAATCCGCTCGATCTCCGAGGTACCATCAGCATACTGAAACTCAATGATCAAAGGCATGACCAAGCCGCCTACATTCTCGAAAGTAAGCTCGTAGAAATTTAGATCCGAATTGAGCAACTCTCGCTCTTTATCTGTCAGACTCGCCATAAATCGCTTGTATTCTTCCTCATCCTCGGGAGTAATCGCAAATCGATCGTAGCTATTGTAGAAATCACGCGTTGCAGGATCGGCTTCCAACACGGTCTGTGGCACATCAGCTTTGTTAAACTCCTTACTGATGTAAGTTTCCTCTCGCTCGAATTCAGCCTGATCTGCTGCTTTCTTTTCGGCAGGAGTTCGATTATCCAACTTAAACCATTTTACATCCTGAATGGCAATATCCACCGGTTCGGTCTCATAAAACCATCCTCTCCAGAACCAATCCAGATCGACAGCCGAAGCATCTTCCATCGTACGGAATAAATCCTCTGGGGTCGGATGCTTAAACATCCATCTTCTTGCATATTCTTTAAAGGCAAAGTCAAACAGCTCTCTTCCCATCACCGTCTCCCGTAAAATATTCAAAGCGGTAGCCGGCTTGGCATACGCATTAGGGCCAAACTGAATGATATTTTCCGAATTGGTCATGATCGGCTCCAGGTACTGCTTTTCACTTCTCATGTAAGGCACAATTTTATGGGCCGGACCCCGACGGGAAGGATAATCCCGATCCCATTCCTGCTCAGCCATAAACTGCATAAAGGTATTCAAACCCTCATCCATCCAAGTCCACTGACGCTCATCGGAGTTGACGATCATAGGGAAAAAGTTATGCCCCACTTCATGAATGATCACAGAGATCATTCCGTATTTCACGGCTTCCGAATAGGTGCCGTCTTTGTCGGGACGACCATAGTTGAAGCAAATCATCGGGTATTCCATCCCATTGCTTCCTTCTACTGAGATTGCGGTGGGGTAAGGGTAGTCAAAGGTTTTTTCAGAATAGGATTTAATTGTATGGGCCACTACTCGTGTGGAGTATTGCTCCCAAAGCGGATTGCCTTCTTTGGCATAGTAAGACATGGCCATCACATCCTTTCCGCCCTGCTTTACGGCCATGGCATCCCAGATGAATTTTCTGGAAGAAGTCCAAGCGAAATCACGCACATTTTCAGCTTTGAAAATCCAGGTTTTCTTTTCAGTTGATTTTCCCTTCTCCAGTTTTTCGGCTTCCCCTTGAGTCCGGATAATCACCGGATTGTCATAGGTTTGCTTGGCTTTGTTCCATCGCTCCAGTTCGGTAGCGGAAAGTACTTCTTCTGGATTCTGCAAAACTCCGGTGGCCCCTACCATGTGATCGGCCGGAACGGTAATTCGGACTTCATAATCCCCAAAAGTCAACGCAAACTCTCCTCTTCCAAGGAACTGCTTGTTTTGCCAGCCTTCAAAATCGGAGTAGACTGCCATTCTTGGAAACCACTCGGCCATGGTGTAGAGGTAATTCCCATCTTCTGGAAAATACTCATAGCCTGGACGGCCTGAAATGTAGCTCATCCTGTCTGTGATATTGAAGGACCAGTCTACTTTGAAGGAAAAAGTTTCTCCCGCTTTCAAAGGCTCCGGCAGATCGATTCGCATCATGGTTTTATTTACTGCGACAGAAAGGGCATTCCCATTTTCATCCTTCACATCCAACACCTTGTAGCCAAACTCCTCATTTTCCCAAAGAATGCCTTCCAAAGTTCGCATGGTCATTCGAGAATTGATGGAACTTTCCGCAACTTTCGGTGCCTCAGACTCTGGGCCTCGTTGGTTTTCTTCCAGCTGCACCCAAAGGTAGGTGAGTTGGTCCGGGGAATTGTTGATATAAGTGACTGTCTGGGATCCTTTGATGGATTGATTGTCATCATTGAGCTCCACATCGATCACATAATTGGCCTGCTGCTGCCAATACATGTGTCCTGGAGCACCCGAAGCGGTACGGTACACATTAGGTGAGCGAAGCATCGTTCCGAGTTGCTCAAAACGCTCAGCATGATTTTGCTCCGATCGGCGAGCCTGTGACCAGCCTTCGGTCGAAACCAACGCAAACAAAGCGATAGCGAGTCCAAATTTTCTCATAGAATTATATTTATTACCAGAATTTCGTTTCTAACATTAATACCAAAGCCACTCCCAAAACCATCGAAGACACAACCAAGGCCCAGTCCCGCTTATTTACTCCTGCTATTCCCACCAAAATGGAGGTCAGCAGCAGAAATGCTCCCACAATGACCAATTGCCCCGCTTCCAATCCCAGATTAAAAGCCAATAGCGGTTGCCAAATCGACGCCTCTTTTCCCAAAAGCTCGCGGAGATAATTGGAAAAACCCAATCCATGAATCAATCCAAAAAACAGAGCGAAGAAATAATTGAGTTGGACCCCGCGTCCGGAACTAGGTCGGGGTTTCAATATCGTCATAAATGCGGTAATGGCAATGGTCACCGGAATCAAAAACTCGATCACATCCGAGCGAACATTGACGATTTTAAAGGTAGCCAAAGCCAAGGTCAAGGAGTGCCCAATCGTAAAAGCGGTGACGAGAATCAAGATCTTTTTCCAATCTCTTCCCGTAAATACCGCACAGAGCGCCAACACAAACAGGATATGATCGTAACCCTGAATATCCAATATATGCTGAAGGCCTAATTTAAAATAAAGCTCAAATGTGTTCATGGTCGGTGATTATATACTTCAATAGAAGTAAATTGCGGCAATTATACGGGATTATCCCCACAAAAGACACAGCGAGTACTTCCAAATGCAACAGTTTTACATATTCATAATTAGTCTGGGATGGATGGTCATGGCGCATCCATTTTTCATCAGTTTGACCGAAATCCGACAAAACCCAGAAAGCCAACGATTTGAAATTTCCCAGAAAATCTTTTGGGACGATTTGGAAGTCAGCCTAAGGGAATTTCATCAAGAGGAAATCGACTTTCTTGAACCTGAAGATCCGGACAAACTTCTGGCTCAAGTAGAAACATACTTGTTGGAAAAAAACAAACTGTGGATTGACGGAAAGGCACTTGAGTTACGAGTCTTGGGCTATGAAGTCGAGGAAGACGCCGCTTGGTTTTACTTGGAATCTGAACCTCAAGCCTGGAATTCTAAAATCCGGGTACAGAATAGTATTCTGATTGATGATTTTGAAACCCAGCAAAACATCGTTCACGTGTACAAAGGCACTAGCCGAAGTCCCAGCAGTTTGCTTTTGGGAAAAGGAAATGAAGTGGATGAGTTGGAGTTTTAATTTTAGCGCAATTCCCATCTGACAAATAGCCCAAATGAATCCCTATACTGTTTATCCGGGCCGAATTGATCGAGGTTTGCGCCTATCCCAAAAATCATCGGGCCTTTTTTTAGCCCCGCCCGCAGATAGAGGTAGCTTCGATTGTGATCTCCTTCGCGAATACTTTGATTGTAAATAAACTGCAAACGAGTATAAAGCGTCCATTTTTCAGAAAGAACAGGCTTGTATTCATACAGCCCAAAAAGCTTGAAGTCCTGCTCTTGATTGACATAAAAAGTAGCCACGGTCACAGCTAAAAATTCCTTTGAGGCATAGGTATGGAGCGGCCCGAAAACAGGATAAAAGCCAATCACCGAATTCATTTCACCTCCAGCCATTACTCCAAAGCCTTTTTTCCCAAATTCATATTGAATCTGTGCGGGAATGAGGACAGACGACTTTCTCATATCATTTTGATAATTCGCAGTGAAAGTGGTGACTGTGAAAAAATTGAACTGGCTCGTCGGCGCAAATTGCTTTTTGACAACCATTTGGAAATAAAGTTGATCACTCGAAGGCATTATTTCGATTGGAATCGGGGGTTCGGGTGCTTGTGCAAAAAGCATTTTGATAGGAAATCCAAGAATGAAAACTAGGGAAATCCAAGATTTGAAGTGCTTCATCGTTTTGTGAATTTGTTTATCACAAAAGTGAAGCGGATCATTTTCCAAAATCTTGCGCTAGGGCAAGACTTTATTCTAAAGCTCTGATTTTAGACGACTTAAGGTGAAGGGAGTCACACCGACGTAGCTTGCGATTACCTTGCTGGATAGACGGGCCAAAATTCCCGGCTGATACTTCATCAGCCACTTCAATCGATCGAGGGCACTCTCCCCCTGAAGGTTATAAATCCTTCGCTGGGAAGTAGTATAGGCCATTTCCAAAATACCCCGATAGACCTTATTGACAGCAGGATGACTTTCGACCAAGCTGTAAAAATCCGCCTTGGAAATAATTTTTGCCTCTGTGAACTCCAATGCCTGAATAAATTCAAACGCAGGTTCTCCACTGATCAAACTCGAAAGTGCTGTCCCAAACTTCCCTTCAATCCCAAAATATCGGGTAAACTCTTCCCCTTCCTCAGTAACATTAAACAATCTAATACACCCTGATTCGACGAAAAGCATAAAATTGCAAACTGCACCTGCATGAAGAATGAATTCACCTTTTTTGAATTGTTTACTTAGAAAATAAGGTTCAATCTCCGAAAATTCAGATTCTGAGATAGCTGTATGCTCTATAAAATAAGTTGAAATTGGAATTTTGAGTTGGGTCATGTGAATTGATTTGGATAAAAATATACTCAATATCTTATAAAATCTTGGCTTATCTTTTAATTTAACAAGAATCAAATTAAATTGAGTAAAATCTAAAACGAAGACCTATGAATTCCATATCAAGCTTTTCATTAGCACTTTATAGCAGTTCCCGACTGTTGATTCAGATTTTTCAAGAAAAATTAAAATCTCTTGATTTGACTTACACGCAGTTTTTGACGCTTTCCATACTTTGGGAGGAGGACGGGCTTTTTGTCAACCAAATCGGGGAAAGATTGGAACTCGATTCAGGTACACTGACTCCACTGCTTAAAAAACTGGAGGCACAAAACTATGTGATGCGCATCCGGAGTGAAGCTGATGAGCGAAAAGTCCGGATAGAACTCACTTATCCTGGCAAATCACTCCAAACTAAAACGAATGCCCTTTTATCAGATCTTGAGACGGAGCTGTCATTTTTAGAGCCAGATTTTGTCAAATCCCTAAACCATTCGCTTCAGAGCTTGTTAGAAAAGCTTAAATCACACTAATTACTTATGGAAAAACTGAATATCGATTACACTGCTGTAGCCATCAATACAGGAGGTAGAAAAGGTCATGTCAAAACTGATGATGGCAAATTGGATTTTGAGGTTTCTATGCCAAAGGAGATCGGTGGAGATGGTGAAAAAACCAATCCCGAGCAATTTTTTGCCGCTGCTTACGCTTCCTGCTTTGGAGGAGCTTTGGGTGCAGTGGCAGGCAAAACCAGTCTTCGGGACTCTGAGGTAAAAGCTAAAGTTCATTTGGGAAATTACGGACCTGGAAGTTTTGGACTTGCAGTGGATATTGAGGTAAAAATTCCGCATGCAGAATCTTTAGAACATGCCCAAAAATTAGCCGAAGCCGCTCATGAGGTTTGTCCCTATTCTAAAGCTACGCGCGGTAATATTGAGGTGAAGGTAAAAGCGATCGAATAGGGGGTTGAAACATAAAAAAATAAGGGAGGCGGATTTTACTCTGCCTCTTTTCATTTCACCAAAACCACCCCTTTTCCCAGCATTTTCCGATCCATCATAGTTCGAAGAGCTTCAGGTGCCTCATCGAGAGGATAGCGCTTTCCAATATGCTGTTTGATTTTTCCTTCTCGAATCATTTTCATCAGTTGGAAAATGTTTTCTGTACTTTTTTCTTGTTCCAATTTTGAAAATTGACCCCAAAAAACACCCACGATCGAGGCCCCTTTTAGCAAAGGTAAGTTCAGCGGGATTTTCGGTATTTCCCCGTTTGCAAAGCCCACCACCAAATAGCGCCCTTTCCAGGCTATACTTCGAAATGCAGGCTCCGAATAATGCCCTCCCACAGGATCAAAAATCACATCTGCGCCATTTCCATTCGTCAGTTCTTTGATGCGGGACTTGAGATCTTCGGATTCATAATTGATCGTTGCTGTAGCTCCCTTTTCACGACACAGCTCGAGTTTCTCTTGGGAGGATGCTACGGCTATGACTTTTGCACCCATCAATTTCCCCAACTCCACAGCGGCCAACCCAACTCCTCCGGCTGCTCCGAGGACGAGTAAAGTTTCTCCGGATTTCAATTTACCCCGGTCTTTCAGCGCATGAAAAGAGGTGCCATAAGTGTAAAGTGTCGTCGCGGCGATTTCAGCGGGGATGCCTTTGGGCAACGCAAAAATCCGATTTACATCCACGGCTACTTTTTCTGCAAATCCTCCCCAGCCACAAAGCGCCAAAACCGAGTCGCCGATTTGATAATTTTTTACCTTTTCTCCCAAATCAATCACTTTTCCGGCAACTTCCCCTCCTGGAGAAAAGGGCAAATCGGGTTTAAACTGATATTTTCCCTGAATAATCAGTGTATCGGGAAAATTGACTCCGCAGGCAGCCACCTCGATCAGTACTTGGTTCGAATTGATTTTCGGATCAGGCAAATCACCGAAAATCAAGCTTTCAGGCATTCCAAATTTTTCGCAAATAATCGCTTTCATGGGCTTTTGTAATCGATGTCACAGAGAAAAGATCGGCGGAAAATAGGCATTTCCTTGCGAAAGCGATAATTTTGAACGCTTTAACAAAACAACGATCGAATGTCAGTCAATCAATTTATCCAAGACCATAAAGAACGCTTTTTAAACGAGTTGCTAGACCTGCTCAGAATCCCTTCGGTCAGTGCCGACCCAAAATTCAAAGACGAGGTATTCAGGGCCGCTAATTTTGTCAAAGAAAGCCTGATCAAAGCCGGCGCCGATACCGCAGAGATCTGTGAAACAGCCGGCTATCCGATTGTTTACGGAGAAAAAATCATCGATCCCGATCTTCCTACTGTCTTGGTATATGGACATTATGATGTACAGCCAGCTGACCCTTATGAGCTTTGGGATTCTCCGCCTTTTGAGCCGGTGATCAAGAAAACCAAGACTCACCCTGAGGGTGCCATTTTTGCCCGGGGTTCGGCCGATGATAAAGGACAGTTTTACATGCATGTCAAAGCTTTTGAAGCGATGATGGGAGCAGGAGAATTGCCCTGCAATGTCAAATTTATGATCGAAGGGGAGGAAGAAGTCGGTTCAGACAACCTGGACAAATTCGTCATTGAAAACAAAGAAAAACTCAAATCCGATGTCATTTTGATTTCTGATACCCACATGATTTCCATGCAGGATCCTTCGATCACGGTGGGATTGCGGGGAATGGCCTATATGGAAGTCGAAGTCACCGGCTCCAATCGGGATCTGCACTCGGGAACTTACGGTGGAGCAGTCGCCAATCCGATCAATGTGCTCTGCTCGATGATTGCCTCGATGAAAGACGAAAACGAGCACATCACTATTCCGGGATTTTATGAAAAAGTTCAGGAACTGACTGCCGAGCAAAGAGGCCGCTTAAATGAAGCTCCCTTTGACCTAGAAGAATACAAATCCAAGTTGGACATCAATGAAGTTCACGGTGAAAAAGGCTACACCACCATCGAGCGCGTCGGCATCCGACCTACCTTGGACGTCAACGGCATTTGGGGAGGCTATACGGGCGAGGGAGCGAAGACGGTCCTTCCTTCCAAAGCCTATGCAAAAATCTCCATGCGTCTGGTACCGGATCAAGACTGGAAAGAGATCGCCAAACTTTTTGAGGATCACTTCAAATCCATCGCTCCGGCATCAGTCAAGGTAAAAGTGAAAAGTCATCATGGAGGAGCGCCTGCAGTGGTTTCCGACAGCTCGATCGGCTATCAGGCAGCGGAAGCTGCGATGGAGGAGACCTTTGGCAAAAGACCGATTCCAACGCGGGAAGGGGGATCGATTCCAATTGTGGCCTTATTTCAAAAAGAATTGGGTTCGGATCCGATTTTATTTGGTTTTGGACTGGATACGGATGCGCTACACTCGCCCAATGAGCATTATGGCGTTCAAAACTACTTCATCGGAATTGAGACGATTGCTGCATTCTTCCGTCATTTCAGAAAATTAAGTGAGGCCTAAATAGGAACTAAGCCCATTCAAAAATCCTTTGTCCTAAAAAGCCAAACGCTCGGTATGAAAATTTCTTTCTCTTGGGTCTCCAGCCTGATTCTTGCATCTATCCTACTTTTATCACCCAAGTTGGAGGCGCAAATCATTTCTCCTCCGGAGTGGAAGGTGAGTTTATCACCGGAAAAACCCCGCATCGGAGAAAAGACCACTTTGATTTTTGAGGCTAAAATTCCAGCGAGTTGGTATGTCTATGGGACGGATTTTGATCCGGATTTGGGGCCTTTGATTACGACGTTGATTTTGGAGGAATCGGATTCTTTTTCCTTAGAAGGGACGCTGAAGGAGGTTGACGCAAAGAAAAAATACGACGAAGTCTGGAAAGGAGACATCACTTATTTTACCGAGGAAGGAGTTTTTGAGCAGGAGATTTTGATCAAAAATTCAGGTACAATCACCGGGGTTTTGGAATATCAGATGTGTACCGATCTCACCGGTCAATGCATCAATTACGAAGAGGATATTTCGTTTTCTTTTACTACATCCCCGAGCGAAGAAACTTCAGCGTCGCCCAGTCAGGATGTGGACAGCATTTCGGAGGAACCGACACAGGACGCTATCCCAGATCCCAATGAAGCTACAGAAGCTGAACCTCTTTTTGATGAAACTGAAATCGAAACGGATAAGTTGGCTGCAAGGACTGATTTTGAACCGGATGGAGAAAGTGATGTAAGCCTCTGGGGATTTATGGTGTTGGCTTTTTTGGCAGGATTGGCTGCGCTGCTGACTCCCTGTGTATTTCCGATGATCCCGATGACGGTGAGTTTCTTTACCGGAAGGGCGAAAAGCAAATCATCTGGAATTCGGCAGGCTTTTATTTACGGATTTTCCATTATCGGAATCTACACGATTGCTGGTACTGCAGTGGCAGCGATTCAGGGTCCTGAGTTTGCCAATTGGCTGGCAACACACTGGCTTCCCAATCTCTTCTTCTTTGGAATTTTCATCTTTTTTGCCTTAGCCTTCTTAGGTTTATTCGAAATCACCCTGCCCTCCGGATTGGTTAATAAAGTGGACGCCAAAGCAGAGAAGGGCGGTTTGACCGGAATTTTCTTTATGGCTTTCACCCTGGTATTGGTTTCATTTTCTTGCACAGGACCGATTGTGGGTTCGATTTTGATTTCCTCCGCAGGAGGGGAATTGATCAAGCCTGTTTTGGGCATGTTTTCCTTTTCTTTGGCCTTTGCGATTCCCTTTACGCTTTTTGCCATTTTCCCGGAGTGGATGAACCGATTGCCCAAGTCCGGTGGTTGGCTCAATTCGGTCAAGGTGGTTTTGGGCTTTTTGGAATTGGCTTTGGCCTTCAAATTCCTTTCGATTGCCGATTTGGTTTATCACTGGGGAATTTTGAATCGGGACATATTCCTGATTATCTGGATTGTGATTTTCGGAGCCTTGGGCTTGTATTTATTGGGAAAAATCCGCTTGCCGCACGATTCAAAACTGGAATACATTGGGGTACCACGTCTTCTATTGGCACTGTTTACTTTTATGTTTGTGGTCTATATGATTCCGGGACTTTGGGGCGCTCCTCTCAAATACCTGAGTGGCTATCTTCCTCCGATGAGTACGCAGCAGTTTAAAATGGGAGCGATTTCCACTACAGGGGAAAGTGGCAGCTATATTCTGGATGAACCGGTGAAATACGCCGATATTTTGGAAATCCCTCATGGCATCAAAGGCTACTTTGACTACGAGCAGGCACTACGGGCGGCCAAGGAAGCTGATAAGCCATTGCTTTTGGATTTTACTGGTCACGGTTGTGTCAACTGTAGAAAAATGGAGGAAAATGTCTGGGTGGATCCGGAAGTATTGAGCCGATTGAAAGAAGATTTTGTGATGGTCGCACTTTACATAGATGAGCGACTCGAGCTGCCTGAGGAAGAATGGTACACGTCCGAATATGATGGCAAAGTCAAAAAAACCATGGGCAAGCAAAATGCAGATTTTCAGATCACTCGATTCCAAAATAACGCCCAGCCTTACTATGTGATTTTGGATCATAATGAAGAACTGGTAGCTAAGCCAAGAGCCTATGATACCGATATTCAGGCTTTTGTGGAATACTTGGATGGAGCAAAAGCTGAATTTGAAAAAAGAAATTAAAAAAGCCCTGCTTTTTAAAGGCAGGGCTGAAATTTTAGATCAAATGGCCGGCTGAAAATACCGGTTGAGAATGCTTTGGTGTACTTTACCAAACATCTGGTAACACCAATCTCTAAATTCCTCGACTTCTGTAGGTAAAATAAGTCTTAGGCCTTTTCGCAACTCCCGCTCAAATAAATACTTGGAGAAGCTTACTTTTTGCAAAATGGTCTTTACGTATTCTATCATAGTCTAAAGAGTTTAGGGTTTATTAACTGAATTTAAGTTTCCATACGGAGGCTTTTCCTCCAATGTTACGTAAAATTAGGACTCCCAAATTGGAATTATCCTTAATTTCGCATCATGTGTAAAACGCTACTATCTTCTTTATTGGTATTCGTGCTCTCCTTTTTTTTCGGAGAACTCCTCGCACAGGAGGTGGAAGTAGAATTGGGTCCCGATCAGATCGGATTAAATGAAACTTTCACCATTAAGATAAATGTGGCCAATGAAAAAATCAAGTCCTACGATCAATTTCCGGATATCCCCGGCTTCCAAAAACAAGGAATATCTCAATCCTCATCCATGAATGTAATCAATGGTCAGGTGACGAGTTCCAACAGTATCATTCAATACTACAAACCTAGCCGAAAAGGGGAATTTACCCTTCCGGCTTTTAGTATTGAGATCAATGGGCAAAATTTTGACTTTGATGGTAAAACGATCACCGTAACAGACCCGGTCAGTAGCGGTAGGTCCAGTGGAAATGCAAGAGATCCTTTTTCGGATTTTTTCAACAGAAGTCAGGAAGAACCGGAATACATTGAGTTGGATGATGAGGCATTTTTTTCGGTGACGGTGGACAAAGACACCGTGTATGCCGGAGAGGGCTTTAATATGACCTTGGCCTTTTATATGTCTGAGACCAATCAGGCTCCTTTTAATTTCCACAGGCCGGGAGAGCAGCTTGATGAAGTCCTAAAGCAAATCAAACCTACCAATGCTTGGGAGGAAAATTATAATATCTCCAATATTGACCCTGAGCAAGTCATGATTAATGGCAAGCGATGGGTTCGGTACAAAGTGTATGAGGCCACATTTTATCCTTTTTCGGAGGGCACGATTGATATCCCAAGTATCCCCTGGGAAATGATCAAATATCGGATTGCTAAAAACCCAAGCTTTTTTGGCTCCAACCGGCAGGAAGATTTCAAAACATTCTACTCAGCTCCAAAAACTGTCAGCGTTAAACCGCTGCCTTCTCATCCATTGCGAAATGAAGTCGCCGTGGGCGAATATCAGCTTAGGGAAAATATCACCGAACTCGAAGTAGAGACGGGAGAGGGTTTCAATTACAGTTTTGGAATCTCCGGAGTGGGAAACATCAATGCGATTTCCCCACCAAAACTACTCCCCGGCAGAAACCTGGACACCTTCGATCCCAATGTCAGGCAGCAAATCAATCGCGGATACGGTAGAGTATCTGGAATTAAAGAATTCAATTATTTCATGACGATCAATGAAGCAGGCGAGGTTGATCTGGGAAATACCTTGGAATGGATTTACTTTGATCCGGAAATGGAAGCTTATGATACACTGCGACCTACCGCTATCGTTCAAGCCGTGGGTGAAAGCAAAGTAAATCAGGCGATTTCTAACCGAAGATTGGGAGGAATTTACGATCGCATAGCCAGTGAAGACAACAGGTTTTTAAACGAGCAATATAAATACTATTTTACGGCCGCAATTAACCTGCTTCTCTTGGCCTCGGTGGTCTTTTTGGCAGTGGTAATCATACGAAGAAAATAATGGGGAATACATTTGGGAAGCTTTTTAAAATCACCACGTTTGGGGAATCTCATGGAGTAGCGCTAGGGGTCACGATCGAAGGCTGTCCTGCCGGTCTGGAAATCGACGAGCAGTTTATCCGATCAGAAATGCAGCGGCGCAAGCCTGGACAATCCAAAATCACCACCCAACGCAAGGAAGAGGACGAAATCGAAATTCTTTCCGGTGTTTTTGAAGGAAAAAGTACGGGTACGCCTATCGGAATTATCATCCGAAATGCAGACCAAAAAAGTAAAGACTATTCCCATATTTCGGACAAATTTCGTCCGTCCCATGCAGATTATACCTACTTTGAAAAATATGGAATTCGGGATTATCGAGGTGGTGGACGCAGTTCAGCCCGAGAAACTGCCGCCCGGGTTGCCGGAGGTGCCATAGCGAAAATGCTACTTGCGAAAAAAGGCATTAAGATCACCGCCTTTGTCTCTCAGGTAGGTGAACTTAAGCTTGGTAAAAATTATCAGGAGCTGGATTTTTCGGAGATCGAAAATAATATGGTCAGATGCCCTGACCCGAAGACGGCAGAACAAATGATCGAATTGATCGATTCGGTACGAAAAGATCGCGATACCATTGGTGGAGTGGTCAGCTGTGTAATCGAAAATACACCCGTCGGCCTCGGAGAACCCGTTTTTGACCGTCTTCACGCCGAACTCGGCAAAGCCATGCTCAGCATCAATGCCGTCAAGGGATTTGAATTTGGAAGTGGTTTCGAAGGAGTCAAAATGAGGGGATCCCAGCACAATGATGCATTTGTAAGAGAAGGAGAACAAGTCAAAACCAAAACCAATCATTCCGGCGGAATCCAAGGTGGAATTTCCAATGGAGAAGATATTTACTTTCGCGTAGCATTCAAACCTGTCGCCACCATTATGCAGGATCAGGAATCCCTCAATGAATCCGGCGATACGGTCACGGTCAGCGGAAAAGGCCGACACGATCCCTGCGTAGTACCCCGTGCAGTACCAATCGTGGAAGCAATGGCCGCTTTAGTCATTGCGGATTATCTTTTGTTGGCAAAAAGCAATAAACTTCGAGATATATAAACCCTGGCTTCATGCTGAAGAAAATCCCATTACATACTCAGATCATTGTCGGCCTGATTTTAGGCTTGATCTTCGGGCTAGTCGTCATCAAAACTGACCTGCCCAATTCCTTTACCATCGATTACATCAAACCCATCGGGACGATATTTATCAATGCCCTGAAAATGATCGCTGTGCCATTGGTTCTGGCCTCACTGATCGTGGGTGTTTCCAATCTCGGAGATATCTCCAAACTCAGCCGAATCGGAGGAAAAACCATCAGTGCTTATCTAATTACAACAGTTTTGGCTGTGACGATCGGATTGGTTTTGGTTAATGTCTTTAAGCCGGGAAAAAGTCTACCTACCGAAACTCGCGAAAACTTGATGAGCCTTTATGAAGGAGATGCTGGATCTCGAGTTGGAGAGGCCGCTAAGCTTCAGGAGCAAAGCCCATTGCAGCCCATAGTGGATATCGTGCCTGAAAATGTATTTTTGGCCGCATCCAACAATGGCGCCATGCTTCAGGTAGTCTTTTTTGCAGTTCTTATCGGAATAGCTCTCCTACAAATCCCAAAGCAAAAAGGAGCGCCTGTCATCGCTTTTTTTGACGGGCTAAACGATGTAATTATCCAGATTGTAAATTATATCATGATGATTGCTCCATATGGGGTTTTCGCATTGATGGCCTCATTGATTGTAGAGATTGCAGGTGATAATCCGGATTCGGCGATAGAATTGCTCCTAGCGCTGCTCAAATATAGTTTGGTCGTAGTCGGAGGATTGGGCATCATGGTTTTTCTTGTTTACCCACTGATTCTTAAAGCCTTTACCAAGGTTCCTTACCTGGATTTTTTCAAAGCTATTCGGCCCGCCCAACTTTTGGCCTTTTCGACCAGTTCGAGTTCGGCAACCCTACCGGTAACCATGAAGCAAGTGGAAGAAGAAATCGGAGTTTCGGAGGAGGTTTCCAGTTTTGTGCTTCCTCTGGGAGCGACAGTGAATATGGACGGTACGAGCTTATACCAAGGTGTAGCTGCGGTTTTTATCGCTCAGGCATTGGGAATGGATTTGACATGGACGCAGCAATTGATGATCGTATTGACAGCAACTCTCGCCTCTATCGGATCTGCTGGTGTACCCGGTGCAGGATTGATTATGCTGATTATTGTATTGGAATCCATCGGAGTTCCAGCAGCTGGAATCGCCCTGATTATTGCTCCAGACCGGATTTTAGATATGTTTAGGACGGTGGTGAATGTCACTGGAGACGCTACGGTCTGTACGATTGTGGCGAGTACGGAGGGAGAACTGCCTGACGGGCTGATCAGAAAAAGCAATCCTCTGACGCCAAACGAATAAGCTATTACTTTGACAAGAATCAAAGGCCAGGCTGATCATTGCCTGGCCTTCACCTTTTGTAATAAAAAGCACCATTTTCAGGAACTTATAGCTTATTTTTGCGCTTGAAAAAGCAAAAATTACCTATGCGCCAATCCTGGTGGAAAATCTTAGCTATCGCATTGCTGCTGTACACGATCTTTGCGGGACTGCTTATGGACGCTCCTCGCTTGCCGATTTTGAATGAAACCATTCGGGCTTTACATTTTCATGTGACGATGTGGTTTGGGATGATTTTAATGTTGGTTGTTTCGGTTTATTACAGTATCCGCTATTTGCGAAGCAATGATCTTCAACACGATGATATGGCGATTGAATTTACCAATGCAGCCATTCTTTTCGGTGTTTTGGGAATTGCCACGGGGATGCTTTGGGCCAAATTCACCTGGGGTGATTATTGGAGCGGAGATCCCAAGCAAAACGCATCGGCCATCGGGCTTTTGATGTATTTTGCTTATTTGATTTTAAGAAATTCCCTCACCGATTCCCAGCAGCGCGGGCGGATCGGTGCGATTTACAACATCTTTGCTTTTGCGGCATTTATTCCCCTCATATTCGTTTTGCCTCGATTGACAGATAGCCTTCATCCCGGAAATGGCGGTAATCCCGGCTTCAACGCATACGATCTCGATTCTAAACTCCGAATGGTATTTTATCCCGCCATCATCGGATGGACGCTTTTAGGAGCATGGATAGCAACTGTAAGGGTCAGAATGCGTAGAGTGGAAAGGACGATTGAGGACAAATTGATTAATTCCTAAAAATGAAAAAACTAGTATTATTATTCTTACTCGTCTTTAGTCTTCAGGCTATCGCCCAAGAGAAAATTGAGGTGACCGAATCGGATTATAACAATAATCAAATCGAGATGGCCGACAAAATGCGTGAAGATGGAAAAATCTACGTGTTGGTTGGGATCATCGGGCTTATCTTTATCGGCATCACCGGATACTTGATCTATACTGAGCGTAAAATCAGCAAAATCGAAAAAAGCCTATCGGCTAATTAATACGAAATACCATGAAATCGAGCATGACCCAAGCGACACACATTATATCGAGGAAAAATGCGAAGATTCCATCTGACCACTAAAAAACAAATTATAAACAGATGAAAAAAGGACATCTCATCGGAATAGGAATCATAGCCATCGCCATTGTGATCATCATGACCTCAATCGGTGATGCGAGTAGCTATGAATCCTTCAATACGGCAATGGAAATGAAAAAAGACGGCAATGAAAATGCCATCCATGTCGTGGGTCAATTGAAGAAAGACACAGGCGGAGAGGTCGTAGGCCTCAATGTACGAGAAGATAAAACCTCCTTTACCTTTGTCTTAGTGGATAATGAAGGCACTGAGCAGGAAGTGTTTTACAATGAACCCGTTCCCGCAGATTTTACCCGGTCCGAATCCGTAGTCGTGATCGGCCAATATAAAACAGATGAGATTTTCATCGCAGATAAAATCCTGATGAAGTGTCCCTCTAAGTATCAGGAAACGGACGTGCAGGCGGCGGGAATGTGAAGTAGAAGCTATAACAAACAACCATGATCAATACCTTTATCGGTAATCTAGGCCATGTGATGAGCATTGTGGCCTTTGTCAGTGCTTTGGTGTCGGCTTATGCCTATTACCAATACTACAAAGCAAATGAACTAGAAAAAGCAAGTTGGAGACGCTTTAGCAGAGTCAGTTTCTATATTCACGCTGTTTCCAGTGTGATGATTGCATTTTCATTATTTGAGATTATTTACAATCACCGATTCGAATATTTTTACGCCTATTCTCACTCCAGTAAGGCACTGCCTGTCCACTATATGATTTCCAGTTTCTGGGAAGGTCAAGAAGGAGCATTTATTCTTTGGATATTTTGGAATGTCATTCTAGGAGTAACTCTTATTCACACCAACAAAGCCTGGGAAGCCCCAGTTATGATCGTTTTTGCTCTCGTTCAGGCCTTTTTGGTATCCATGATTATGGGTGTGGTGATTGGTGATTTGAAAATCGGAAGTTCTCCATTTATTCTGCTCCGGGATGCCACACAGGCACCGATATTTCAGATGAACCCAGATTTCATTCCTGAGGATGGGACAGGCTTGAATCCACTCCTTCAAAATATCTGGATGGTCATTCACCCACCAACGCTCTTTTTGGGTTATGCCTCGACATTGGTTCCATTTGCATTTTTGATCGGAGGATTAGCGACAAAGCGCTATTCCGAGTGGGTCAGACCTGCTTTGCCTTGGGCTATATTCTCAGCTATGGTTCTCGGAATGGGTATTTTGATGGGAGCCTATTGGGCCTATGTTACTTTGAATTTTGGAGGGTATTGGAACTGGGATCCTGTCGAAAATGCCGTCTATGTTCCTTGGTTGATTTTGGTGGCTTCTGTGCATACCATGATTACCTATAAGAAGAGTAGCACCGCACTTAAGACTTCCATCGTGTTGGTGATTTTATCCTTCATTTTGGTGCTTTATGCTACTTTCTTGGTCCGATCAGGAGTTTTGGGAGATGCTTCGGTACACTCCTTTACAGATTTGGGGCTTTCGGGGCAGCTCTTGATTTATATGCTTTTTTTCCTTGCCGTTTCGCTGTTTTTTGCCATCCGCTCCTGGAAACACATTCCGAGTTCGGAGCGAGAAGCGTCTGTTTATTCCCGCGAATTTTGGATTTTCATTGGTGCGACTACTTTGGGGCTTATGGGATTTCAGGTGATTTTGCCTACTTCGATTCCCGCTTGGAATGCACTGGTGGAAAGCTTCGGAGGAATCTCCAATATGGCACCGCCAGCAGATCAAGTGGAGTTCTATACCAAATTCCAGCTTTGGTTCGGTGTGGCTCTATCACTATTGACAGCCGTGGGACAGTTTTTTTGGTGGGAAAAAATGGATAAAAAGGCATTGAAGGATGCCCTTTTGACTCCGTATATCATTTCAGTATTGCTCTCGGCAGCCATTATCGTTTTAGCAAAAGTCTATGACTGGCGATACATGATTATTGTGCTGGCAGGTACGTTTACCATCGTAGCCAATGCGGTGATTTTATCCAAACTCTTAAAAAAATCAACTTTCAAGCTAGCCGGTGGGTCTTTGGCGCATATCGGATTGGGAATGGTCCTCATCGGAATCATGTTCAGCTCCGGCTATTCAGATACGATCTCGATCAATATGTCCGGATTGACCTATAGCAATAGCTGGGAGGATGAATTAAATAAGGAACACGTCCTGCTTTGGATCAATAAGCCGACGCAAATGAAAGATTACACCGTGATTTATCGCGGCAGACAAAAGAAAGTGGTGGGTATAAATGAGCTAGTTCCAGCGAAAATTTTAGAATCCACAGACCAGGTCAACGAAGCGATTGCTTTGGAAGACTACAAGGATTATTTCAAAAAAGGCGATAAAGTCAATTTGGTATTGGAAGAAAATGACTACTTCCAGATTGATTATTTTCAAAATGAAGTATTGAAATTTTCGCTGAATCCCATGTCCCAATTTAATGAAGGAATGGGTGGCTTGATTTCCTCTCCGGATTCAAAAATATACCTGAATCGCGACTTGTACACCTATGTTGCGGCCATGAACGATTATGAAGATCCCGAATGGAAAGATGATGAATTCTATGAGGTCTCACCGGGAGAGCAATTCCATGTGGCAGATTTTGTGACGTATTTTGATGGTGCTGAAGTATTGACAGAGATCGATGATTATGTCCTTCAGGAAGGAGATGTGGCAGTCAAAGCCAAACTTCGGATCTTGGATTATGATGTGGAAAAAACCCTCGAACCGACATTCATTATCCGAAATAATCAAGTGGGTAAACTTCCTGTGGTCGATAATGAATTAGGCATCAAAGTGACCTTGGACAATATCATTCCCGAGGAAGACCAGTTTGTTTTCAAAGTCAATCAATACCAAAAAGATTACGTGGTCATGAAGGCTATCGTCAAACCCTACATCAATGTACTTTGGATCGGTTCGATTCTGATGTTGGTTGGATTTACGGTAGCGATCTACCGAAGATTTGATGAATTTAAGAAAATGCGGGACAAAGGGCTGGAATAATTCAGCCGTCCATTTAATCTAAGGAAAAGGAAAGTTTAACGCTTTCCTTTTTTCATTTTGATAAAACTATTCATCAAAAAATCCAATTTCTAATCAAAAGAAAGTCTTATATTTTCAATTCGTTTTACCTAACCAATAAGATATGAAAATCTCAAAAGAGGACTTTTTAGAAATGAAGGGCAAGTATGACAAAGAAGTCAAGAAAGGAAAGCCCGGCAAAAACAAAAATGGAAAAATCGATGATCAAACCAATTGGATCTTTTTTACTCGAGAAACCATGGAGCGGGTGCTCGCTCAAGCCGGGAGTGATCCCGAGAAAGGTGGCATTCAATTTTTCATCACAGAATACTCCGAAAAAACTGCAAAAAAATATCATCCCAATAATCCCGATGAATACGAGGGAAGATTGACCATTGTGATGAAGCCGATCAAAGACGCGGGACTGATTGGAGATGATGAGGAAGGTGATTTTGAAAATTCAGGAAAACAATGCCCTCCTGACTGCTTTTAAAAAATAATTGAGAATGGATTTTTTAATAGAATTTATTTTATCCTCAGAATGGTATTTGATAGCGGTAAAAGTGCTCACCGTCCTATCATTTTTTCTTTATTGGACCTTGCCTAAGGAAGAACGGAGGCTCAAATTTTTCAAATACCCTCTTGGGATAATGATATTGGTATTTTTTTATGAGCATTTGGGCAGCTTGACCAATACTAATCGAGAGTGGAATGGATTTATTTATGACTATTTCTATCCAAACTATCCTCGAAAACTCTATAATGTTTGGGTTTATACTATTTTCAGCAATCAACTTGGGAGTATTTTATTCCTGCTTTTGATTAGAAACTTAATTCAAAATCCCCTGCTAAAAAGAATTATAGCCGGATTGATAATATCCATCACTGGAGTCGCTCTCATTTTAGAGCTGTCTGGAGTTTTACCCATTATCAATAGTCAGCCCATGATCTTTTTTTTGTTTTACGGGGGTATCATTATTTCATGCGGATTATTTTTTATGGATTTATTGACCAATCCCAAGCTAATGGATATGGATTTACTTCGGGAGTTTTCATTCTGGCAAGTCACCTTTATTTTGTTTTATTATTCGATGGTATTTTTGATTCAAATCGCCTTTAACTACCTCTGGGCAACCCAACCTGAGTTATTGAGTGCCTTGTATACTATTCTTCGTTTTATGTTTACGCTGATCATGATCACTTTTACACTGACCATGGGACATTCGCTAATTTTCAAAAAACCATCATACACCATCTCCTATGACTGAGCAGGAAAGCCAAATACTACTGATCATTTTTGGAGGGATTTTTCTTGGCGCAATCATGAGTTCATTTGTCGTGGCCATGGTCGTGCTGCACCGGCAGCGCCAAGTCCAAAACAAACAAAAAATCAATCAGCTTCAGACTGAATTTGAAAAAACCCTACTTAACGTAGAAAATGAAATCCAACAGGAAACCCTCACCCATATCGGCCGAGAGCTGCATGATAATATCGGTCAATTGCTTTCTCTTTCGAAGCTCTATTTAGGCTCATCAAAACCCGAAAAACAAGCTGAGGGAAGAAATCTCATTACCAAAATCATCACCGAGGTCAGGGGTCTTTCCAAAACTCTAAATCTGGATTGGGTGGAATCCATGTCTCTTCAGGATTTTATTTCCCAGCAACTTCAAAAAATACAGGAAACCGGTTTTTGCGAGACCTCACTTCATACTAACGGAAAGGAGCCCTCCTTTCCCAAAGACAAAAAACTAGTCCTGATACGTGTAATTCAAGAGTGCCTGAATAATGCCATAAAACATGCCTCTCCCAGCAAAATCGAGGTAAATATCCCACAAAATCCAGGGGAATACCAGATCCATATTTCGGATAATGGAAAGGGCTTTGATACCTCCGTCAAATCAGAAGGCAGCGGGATGTACAATCTTAAAAAACGGATGGAAACTATCGGCGGGAAATTTCTGGTGACTTCTACCCCAGGAAAAGGCACCGAAATCAAACTCTTTTTGCCAAATTAAAAATATAAGGCTAATTTCAGGCTCACCCTTATACTTATGATCCGGATCGCGATAGCCGACGACCACACCCTCTTTGCAAAAGGAATAGAAGGTCTTTTGGAAGAACACCCTGAGTTTGAAATTCGTGGCGTCTTTGCCAATGGGCAGGAGTTGGTAGATTTTACCCAAGACCATGAAGTAGATGTAGTTTTGACTGATCTCAATATGCCAGTTTTGGATGGTTTTGGCGTCTTGGATCATATCAGAAAAGAACATCCCGAAACAAAAGTAATCGTACTATCCATGTACGATGAGGAAAAAATCTTTAAAGAATCCATAGACAAAGGGGCTGACGGATTTATCCTCAAAGATGCCGATCCAGACGAGTTGGTTTTTACGATTCATGAGGTATATGAAGGCCGCCACGTGATCAACTTTGATCGGATTATCGAGCAGGCCAGACCCAACGCTTTTTATGATTCTTTTCGCGACAAATACAAACTTTCCAGAAGGGAAGTTCAGATCATTACGCTGGTCAAAGATGGCTTTACCAATAAAGAAATCGCAAAAAAACTGGGACTAAGCCAAAATACTATAGAAACTCACCGGAAAAATATCCACCATAAACTCGGTGTAAATTCCCGGGTAGAGTTAGTCAACAAAGCCTACGAAATGAACCTGTGATGAAACTCTTTTCCCCAATACGTACAGCAATTGTTGGTTTTGGCGCTGTAGCAGAAAAAATGCACGCACCACTGATTGAGGTTTGCCCGGAATTGGAACTTACCGCTGTGGTCGAACGAAACTCCAATAACTGCGAAAAAAAATATCCGAAGGTCCAAACCTACCGAAGTTTAGAATCCCTAATAGAGCAGGATGGTGCAGATCTTATTGTGATCACCACGCCCAATGAGTTTCATTTCCCAATGGCAAAAATGGCCTTGGAGGCAGGAAAACACGTAGTGGTGGACAAGCCAATTACCATTTTTTCGAAAGAGGCTGAGGAGCTATTTGATTTGGCTGAGAAAAAGAATTTACTCTGTTCGGTATTTCAAAACCGACGGTTTGATGGGGATTTTAAGACCCTACAACAAATCATTCAACAAGATCTTCTCGGAAGAATCGTTTACCTAGAGTCACATTTTGATCGGTTTAGACCGCAAATCAGCGAAAACTGGCGGGAAAAAAATGTCCCGGGAAACGGGATTACCTACGATCTCGGAACTCACCTGATCGATCAGATGGTCCTGGCATTTGGAAGTCCAATATCTGTATCTGCGGATATTCGCATGCAGCGTAGCCAAGCTTTAGCTGACGATTATTTCGACATCATGCTGGATTATGGACATCTCAAGGTGAGAGCTACCGCTGGAGTGATGGTCAATGCCCCCACACCGAAGTTTTTGCTATTGGGAGAAAAAGGCTCATATCAGAAATTTGGGCTTGATGTGCAGGAAGCTGCTTTCAAAGCTGGCGAAAAACCCGAAGGAGAGCATTGGGGAGTCGAACCTTCGCAAAAATGGGGGATCCTTTATCTCGAAAATGAAACCATCGCTTATCCGACTTTAAATGGAGATTATAGGGTATATTATCAGAATATAGCAGATCAAATTCTCCGAGGCGAAAAACCATTGGTAAAGCTCTCCGAAGCCATCAGCATACTCAAGATCATTGAGGCAGCTTTTCAAAGTGCCCACGAAGGAAGAAAAATTTTAAGAGAAGAGGGTGCCTGGTAAGATTTTGGTTCTGTTTTTGGGAAAAAAATTCCAAAACTTAACCAACAATGAAAAAGCTAGCAGTTCTTTTATTCGCTTTTACGTTCACTTCACTTTTGGCTGAGGCTCAAATCAGTGCGGGAGTCAATATGTTCAGCTCAAATACCTTTGTTACGATCGGCTCTAATCCGGATAAACCCTTGTTTGGGGAAGGGCGAATCAGCACCGGAGGAGACATTGATTTAGAACTGATGGGTGGGTATAATTTGGTTCAAAAAGAAGATGTCAATTTTTACCTAGGAATGGCTCTGGGAATCTGGGATAATCGCCGGGATAATGATTTTTATGTCGGCATTCCTTTCGGACTCCTTGTTAAACCTTTCGGAGGAAGTAAGAACTTGGGATTGGTTTTGGAAGCTACTCCGGTCTTTCCCAGTGACTATAGCAGTTACTTCAGAGCAGGTTTTGGGTTTAAATACACCTTCCGTTAATCTAAAAGGGAAGCTTCTCCAAATCCACATTTCCTCCGGAAAGAATAATCCCCACCTTTTTCCCTGCAAACCTGTCCTTATTTGCCAATAGTGCCGCTAAAGGTACCGCACAGGAAGGTTCGATGACTATTTTCATCCGCTCATAAATCAAGCGCATAGCTTCGATAATCTGGGGATCGGTGGCCAAAAGAATATCATCAACATAGCGCTGGATGAGTTCAAAATTTAACTTGCCCAATGAAGTCAACAAGCCATCAGCTATGGTTTTTGGATTGGTCTGTGGGATGATTTTCCCAGCATGAAAAGAGCGGTAAGCATCGTCTGCCCCAGCCGGTTCACCTGCGATAATCTCGATATCCTCATCCCAATAATGACTTAACAAAGCAGTTCCTCCTAACAAGCCCCCCCCTCCAACAGGTGCCATCAATATATCCAAGTCAGGTTGATCCTCCAGAAACTCCAGCGCACAAGTAGCTTGCCCTTCGATAACGTCCAAGTGGTCATAGGGGGGAATAAAAGTGGCTCCGGTTTTTTTCACCACCTGATCTAGAGTGGTCTCCCTAGCTTCAAGCGTGGGTTCACACTCGATGATTTCCCCTCCATAGCCTTTGACGGCTTTCTTTTTGATCGCCGGGGCGTTGGAGGGCATCACGATATAAGCTGGAATTCCTGCTACTTTTGCCGCACGGGCCAAAGCAGCGGCATGATTTCCGCTGCTGTGGGTCGCTACTCCTTTTTCTTTTTGTTCATCAGTTAGTTTCATCACTGCGTTTGCGGCCCCTCGGGCCTTAAATGCCCCTACTTTTTGGAAATTCTCACACTTAAAAAGAATCTTGCAGCCTGCAATTTGATTAATCGCATCACTCTTCAAAATCGGTGTGCGATGAGTAAATGGCTTAATTCTTACTGCGGCAAAGCGAATATCATTCAGCGATGGAAATGTAACTTGATTCATAGAGGAAAAATAGGCAGGAATAGGAAAAAGTCCTCTAAAAACCCATTTATTTTTTCAAGTCTTTCTACTCCAAATAAAAACTGTTTTATTCGAATATGAATTGGAAATCATTCGATTTTTATCCTGTGATGGGAGAAAAACTCACGGCTAAAAACACCCTTAAATTGGATTTTAGCCCACAAAATGAAGCCTTGGAAAAAGTCGATCTAAGCCATACGGCGAGCTTTACAGAATTTGTCTTTTCCCAGCTTCAGTCAGCACAAAAAAAATTTGGTTTTGGTGGATACTTGGAGCAAAGAGCAATTTATCGGCGATCTGAGGTTTTTGCGACCGCGATTGCGGATTTTAGAAATATCCATTTAGGAATCGACATTTGGTGTGACGCGGGTACGCCGGTCTTTTGTCCTTGGGACGGAGTGATTCACAGTTTTCAGGACAATGCGGGTTTTGGAAACTATGGGCCTACTATTATTGTCCAACATGATTTAGGAGAAAGGACACTTTTTAGCCTCTATGGACACCTTTTTCGGAAAGATCTTGATTCAATTAAAGAGGGCCAACATATAAGAAAAGGCGAAATTCTTTGCCATGTGGGTCCATATCCAGAAAATGGCGATTGGCCTCCACATTTGCACTTTCAGCTGATGTGGGATATGATGGGTAATTGGGGGGATTTCCCGGGAGTGGCTTCGCAAAAAGATCTGGAAACCTACGCTGAACTCTGTCCTGATCCTAACCTAATTCTAGGATTTGACAGTTAGCGAATCTGATTTTTCAGGGTAATCAATCGTAGTCCTTCTAAGGTTAAATTCTTATCGACTTGATCAAAATCAGATTCCAGCGTAGTCAAAATAGCGGATAAACCACCTGTGGCCACCACCTTAAAATCAGATTTCAATTCATCCCTGATGGTTTGCAGCATGCCTTTTACCAAGCTGGTATATCCGTACAAAACTCCTGCTTGGATGGCATGAATGGTGTTTTTCCCGATAGCCGATTCGGGTAGTTTGAGTTCTACCTCAGGCAGTTTGGCGGTGTTAATAAACAAGGATTTGATCGCGGTTTTCAAGCCAGGCACGATATTCACCCCGAGAATAATTCCCTCCTCATCCACCACCGTAAAGGTAAGAGCAGTCCCAAAATCAACAATAATCACCGGGCTTTGGTAGCGATCCCAAGCCGCCATGACATTACACATCAGATCCGCTCCGATTTCTTGGGGACGAAGACTTTTGATAGGAAGATTTTGATAGCTCTTTTCCGTAATTTGAAATGGTTCCCTGCCAAAATAACTTTTACAAAAGTCAATCAAAATTGAATTGATCTCTGGAACTACAGAGCTCATTCCGATACTGACGATGTCTGCGGGAGTTAGCGAATGCTCCAAAAAATAAACCGGGACTTTCTTACTGAGCTGAGAGATTAGCTTGTTTGTTTTGGTTTCCAGACGAAACTGATTGGTCCATTTACCGGACTTTTCATCAAAAAGGGCAAAAACAACATTGGAATTTCCGGCATCGATGGCTAAAAACATGCTTTCTCTGAGTTTTGACTAATTTAGGCTTTCTAAAAAAGAATTTCCAAATAAACTTAATTTATCAAATGAAGTACACGATCAGAGAAGGAAAAATTGAGGATCTTCCACGCGTATTGGAACTCATCAAAGAACTCGCCCTCTACGAAAAAGCTCCCGAGCAGGTAACCAATACCTTAGAAATGATGGAAAAAGACGGTTTTGGAGCAAATCCGGTTTTTGGACTTTTTGTTTGTGAGAAGAATGAAAATCAGGAAATCATCGGAATTGCTATCTATTACTATCGTTACAGCACCTGGAAAGGAAAACGCATGTACTTAGAGGACATTGTTATGACCGAATCCGAAAGGGGTAATGGAGCGGGAAAATTGCTTTTTGACCGGGTGATGGCAAAATCACTGGAAGAAAACTGCACGGGGATGATGTGGCAAGTCTTGGACTGGAATGAACCCGCGATCAACTTTTACAAAAAATATGACGCCACTCTAGAGGCCGGCTGGCTCAATGCCCATTTGCAGGATTACGAAATCAAAAAGCTATTACAGTGATTGCAAATGTCCGAATTGAAAATTGAAAATAAGAAATAATTGATTATTTTTCTTTATGTCAAAGGCATGGACTATAGCGTTTTCAGACGGTAAAAAAGAAGAGATCAGCTTTCAGTCAAAGCCCTATTATTTCTTTCAGGAGTCGATTTCCAGCTTTGAGGAGCCGGCCGCTGTGTATCAATTTGCTATTAATTTTCATCAGACCAAATCAATTTTTGATTATTTGGGATTTACTCAGCAGGATATTTCTGAGATGATGGAGGTCGATCCCAGTACTTTATTTCGCTGGCGCAAAGAAGACAGAAAGCTAAGCAAAGCCACTACCAAAAGTTTATTTGATATGGATCAGATTATAGCGTTGGGGGTTCGGATTTTTGGTTCGGAGGAGTTGTTTTCAGAATGGCTCCGTTCCAAAAATTCCTCCTTGGGAGACCGGCGACCCGTAGACCTCCTCAAAAATCCTTACGGGATTGAGCAGGTGGAGAGCGTGCTGGAAGGGCTTTCCTGGGGCGCAGTCCAGTAAGATTGGATGAGGTATTTTAGACTGATCGAAAAACTCCCCGGCAGAAGCCCTTTGGGATTTGGTATCGGTGCGGGACGGTGGAATCACTAGGGCACACCGATAATTTATGCTTGCTGTGTGAGTTCGCTCAATTTTTTAGAGCTACTCAGTATCAAAGGTAGCGTAGTGACTAAAAGTGCTTGGAAATTGGTCGAATTGGAAATTGAGGGAAAAATCCCTGTTTTGGAAGTCGATCACCTTCCTGAAAATTGGAAAAGCCGACCCTACCCATCAGAAACACAGGAGTTTGGAACAATTTGGTCAAAACGACTGATCTCCCCGGTTTTAAAAATCCCTTCATGCCGGATTCAACTGAGTAGTTATCCCGAGGATCACAATCTTTTGATCAATCCACTTCATTCGGAATTCTCACAGCGAATAAAAACTTTGAACATTTTTGACGTGAGTTTTGAAGTCAATCAATAAAATAAGGCCAGTGAAAATCGCTGGCCTTATTTTATGAAAATATCCATGAAATTAAAACCCGACAAACGCTGGTGGCTCCACTCCATTGGCTCGGAGATAAGCAATCGCCGCTCCCCGATGATGGGTTGTATGGTCCATCAAAAGCGCCATTACTTGTCTTCTGCTCACTTGATTTCCAAAAACCTCGATAACTTCTCCTGCTTTATCTGCTGGAAGTGCTTTCATCGTTGCGGCTGCATAATCAAAGCATTTGCCTACATATTCCGCCAATTCTGCCTTAGTCGCAGTGGCTAGTTCGATGCTAAACTCGGGATTTTCTCCCATCAAATAGCCTTGGGAAATCCCCGCGACCGCCGAACCGATGTGATGGATTTGCTCTTTGAAGCTCATGGCTTCCGGATCAGTTTTATAATCCATGCCTGAATCCGGCATTTTGTCCAACACGTCAAGGGTGAACTGCTTGCTATTCTCCCATTTGGACATAAACTCTTCCATAGTAGTCTGTGCCGAAACCGAAGTAAAGGCAACCAACATCAAGCCCGAAAGCAGGGTTTTAAGTAGGGTATTGGATACTGTTTTCATATCAATATTTTTTGGTTTGTTGTTTAAATTTCGACCTTTCAATCGTCATATCAAATACGAATCGTAATTTTACCCAATGAAGTACTTACTAAGAATTTCTTTTGTTCTGTTGATTTTTTGCTGGGGATGCGAAAACTCCTATTTGCCTAAACCAAAGGGATATAATCGAATCGATCTTCCTGAGCATCAGTTCCAGAAGCTATCAAAAGATTTTCCATATACATTTGAATTTTCCGAACACAGCCTCATCGAGCAAGACTCCTTTAATCCAGAAGAAGAATATTGGATCAATCTCAACTATCAGGATTTTGGGGCCAAAGTTCATTTGACCTATAAGGCAATTGATGGAGATAAAGTCGATTTCAAAACGCTAGCTACTGATGCTTTTAAGCTGACTTCCCAGCATCAGGTAAAAGCCTATGGAATCGAAGAAGCCGTTATGGCTACGCCAAATGGCTACACCGGAGTGGTAGCTGAGCTCACAGGAGAGGTTCCGACTCAGTTTCAGTTTTTTGTAACTGATTCCACACATCATTTTCTACGTGGTGCGCTGTATTTTAATACGGCGATGAAAAATGACTCCCTCGCGCCAGTGATCGAATACATCAAGGTGGACATGGCCCACCTGATGAACTCGGTCAAATTTGAAAATTAACGGATATTTTTCCAGGATTTTATGATAATTACTCCACCCACAAGAGCGACAAGAGTGGAGATTATTCCGCCGAGAACTTCTCCGTAAATCCAAAATCCCGTAGCAAATAAAGCCGCATAAACCATAATCGATCCCACCAGCATCAATCCGATTTCTTTTGGGAGTCGGCCAATAGTTTGTTTTTCTTCTGGGTAGCGATCGAGGACTTTTTTCCAGCCATAGGCTGCAGGATAGACTTTTCGGTAGAAGCTCAAGAGCACTTCATCTTTTTCGGGCTGAGTCAAAAAGGTAACCAAAAGCCATCCTACAGTAGTAATGGAAACTGAATAAACCAGCTTCAAATATGCTTGATTTTCCGGGATAAGAATCCAGTTGACTTTGGGATTGATTACCTCAAAGAAAATCGCGACCACAAAGGAAATCGCCATCGCGGAGATTTCGGTATAGGCATTGATCCTCCACCAAAACCAACGAAGGATGAAAATCAACCCGGTTCCAGCACCGATTTGGAGCAAAATATTAAAGGCATCCAAAGCAGATGAAAGGGCCAAGGCCAAAATAGCCGAAAGCACCATCAGTCCCACGGTGGAGATTCTACCGACAGCGACCAATTCTTTGTCGCTTGCCTCAGGCTTGACAAAGCGCAGGTAAAAATCATTGACAATGTAAGAGGAACCCCAGTTTAAATGCGTCGAAAGCGTGGACATCACTGCGGCAATCAAAGAGGCCAAAACAATTCCAATCAATCCTGTCGGCAAGTAGGTCAGCATCGCAGAGTAAGCCAAATCATCTCCTAATTTATCTAGTGGGATCTGTGGGAAAGCCGCCTGCATATCCGAGATATTGGGGAAAACGACCAAGGAAGCCAAAGCAATCAAAATCCACGGCCAAGGTCGCAAAGCATAATGCGCAATGTTGAAAAACAAGGTAGCACCCACGGCATTTCGCTCATCCTTCGCAGAAAGCATTCGCTGTGCTATGTATCCCCCACCACCTGGCTCAGCGCCGGGATACCAAGTGGCCCACCATTGGATGGCTATGGGAAGAATAAATAAAGGCACGTAAACATTTGGGTCTTGAAAATCCGGAACAAAATCCAGTTTGTCTACCACATTAGCATGCGTGAGAAGATTGTTTAATGATCCGATTTCAGGTAGATCCAGAATAAAATAGGCGGCTCCAAAAGAACCAATCATCGCAATAAAAAACTGAAAGAAATCAGTCAATAAAACGCCTTTTAATCCACCCAAAGAGCTATAAACAACCGTGACTACCGAAGCAATCAAAAGCGTCTCAACGGGACTTAGCCCGAGCATTACCCCTCCGATTTTGATCGCGGCGAGTGATACGGTCGCCATGATGACCACGTTGAAAAACACACCTAAATAAATGGCTCTAAAACCCCGTAAAAAAGCAGCTCCCTTTCCTGAGTAGCGCAATTCATAAAACTCCAAATCCGTCGTCACTTCGGATCTTCTCCAGAGTTTGGCATAAACAAAAACCGTAAGCATCCCCGTCAACAAAAATGCCCACCAAGCCCAGTTTCCAGCTACGCCGTTTTTCCGAACAATATCAGTTACCAAGTTGGGTGTATCAGCAGAAAACGTCGTCGCAACCATAGAAACTCCCAAAAGCCACCAAGGCATATTTCTTCCTGAAAGAAAAAATTCCTTGGCCGATGAGCCGGCTTTTTTAGAGGAGAATAATCCAATCAATAAAGAGATGACAAAAAAGGCAGCAATTATCGCCCAATCAATGGCAGTGACATTCATAGGTTTTGGGTTAATTTGAAGCCGCCAATTAACAAAATTTTGGCTAAATGTCTTTTAACTTTTATAATAATTTTCAAAAACAGTTTCCGGTTTCGGTTTCTTCTTTCATTTTTGTCTGCAAATGGATTTTTCAATCCCCTTTTCGAATCGATTTCTAATTTTGCATATGGATCAGTCTCTTCAGCGCCTAGTTTCCTATTCCTACGATTTGGGTTCATTTACCTTTGAACCACTTGGAGAGGGATTGATTCATGACACGTTTCTTCTCAATTCCCCCAAAGGAAAATTTGTCCTTCAGGGCTTCAATACTTCTGTTTTTAGATTTCCTGACAGAATTGCTTCCAATCTTTCCCATTTAAAATCAGATCTCGACGGAAAAGCCTTGCCTTTTATTCTTCCCCTTCCAAAAAGCACACAGGAAGGCAATGAAATTTTAAGGTTTGAGGATAAACTTTATCGGCTTTTTGATTTTGTGGAAGGAGTGACCGTTCAAGAAACGAGTGATCCAACTTTAGCATTTATTGCCGCTGAAGCCTATGGAGCTTTTGCGCAAGCTACCGCCGAAAATGATCTAAGCCACTATCAAGAAACCATACCGGATTTTCACCGACTGGATTGTCGATTTGAGCAGCTTCAACAGGCTGCTGAATCCAAAGAAAGCTGGACTGAGGAAGAAGAAAACATCTTGCGGTTTTACCTCAGTCAGGAGCCTTTGATCGAAAAATACAAACAAGAAACGCAATCGTTTCCCCTTAGAGTCACCCATAATGACACCAAAATCAACAATTTGATTTTTTCTGAAAAGCTGCATCAGGTGGCCGCGCTCATTGATTTGGATACCGTGATGGCGGGATACCTCATGTATGATTTTGGGGATTTGGTGCGTACGGTGGCCTGTAGTCGCTCGGAAACCCAAACCGATTGGGAAAACCTCCAGTTAAATTCTGAGATTTTTGAAGCGCTATTAAAAGGCTATATCAGCGGTTTAGGTCAAGAAGTCAATGCTGAAGAACTCGAGTCTTTACTTTTCGGAGGTGAGGTGATGACGGCTCTGATGGGGCTTCGATTTTTTACGGATCATGTTTTGGGAAATATTTACTATCGAGTTCACTATCCGGAGCAAAATCTCCATCGCGCAAAAAATCAGATGATTCTGCTTCGCGATCAGCAACAAAAACGCAATCAACTTCGAGATATCTGGGAAAAAATAGTTCCTACCCGACAATAAGTGTCCAAAGTCTAGTAAGTTTTTGCCTCCTGAAGTAAATTGCCTGTTGCAAACCTGAATCACCTTGCCCGGATTTTTCGACACTAGAATAGAATTTCTTAAAGGAGTAGGACCACAAAAAGCGGATCTGCTCAACAAAGAACTGTCCATTTTTACCTACGGTGATTTGCTTCAGCATTATCCCTTTCGCTACGAAGACCGGAGCAAATTTTACAAAATCAGGCAACTTCACTCCGAGCTCGAAAATGTACAAGTCATCGCCCGAATTCAGAAAGTAGAACTGATCGGAATGGGGAATAAAAAACGATTGGTCGCCCACGTAGCCGATGAAACAGGGGAGATGGAAATGACCTGGTTCAAAGGAATTCAGTGGGTTCAGAAGAAATTACCGACAGGAGCAGTCTATATTTTTCTTGGAAAACCTGCCCTTTTTGGAAGAAAATGGAGCATTGCCCATCCGGAAATGGAGCCCTTGACGCAGTCTTCAGAAAAACGAAACAGTTTTCAGCCAGTCTATTCGACGACCGAAAAACTCCGAGCGCGCTTTTTGGATTCTAAGGGCATCTCCAAGATTATGGAGCAGCTTGTTCAGGTGAGTTATACCCAGATTCAGGAGTCGCTTCCCGAGGAAATTTTAGCAGCCTATCAGCTCATCGGAAAGCGGGAGGCAGTAAGGCAAATTCACTTTCCAACCGAACCTGCCTTGCTTCAAAATGCCCGAAAACGGCTCAAATTCGAAGAATTTTTCTTTCTACAATTACGATTGCTCATGATGAAAGTCGCCCGTATCGACAAGTATCGGGGACAAGTTTTGGACAATACGCAGCTGCTGACGGATTTTTATCAAAACCACATCCCATTCGAACTCACGGGGGCACAAAAACGGGTCATTCGAGAAGCCTATCAGGATATGAAATCCGGTAAGCAGATGAACCGATTGATCCAAGGCGATGTGGGGAGCGGAAAGACGATGGTAGCCTTTATCTGCACATTAATCGCCATCAGTTCCGGGGCACAAGCCTGTTTGATGGCTCCAACGGAAATTTTGGCGAACCAACATTATGAGGGATTAAAAGAATATGCTGATCTGATGGGGCTGAAAATAGCCTTGTTGACAGGGTCGGTAAAGAAGTCCAGCAGAAAAATTATCCATGAGGAATTGCTTTCCGGCGAACTCAAAATTTTGATCGGAACGCATGCCCTTTTGGAAGATGTGGTGCAGTTCAAGAATCTAGGATTGGCCATTGTGGACGAGCAGCATCGTTTTGGAGTGGCTCAGCGGGCAAAGCTTTGGGCAAAAAATGAAGAGTTTTATCCTCATGTATTGGTGATGACGGCTACGCCGATTCCACGGACTTTGGCAATGACGCTTTACGGAGATTTGGATGTATCGGTCATCGATGAATTGCCCGCAGGAAGAAAACCCATTCAAACAGTCCATCGCTATGACAAGGATCGGCTTAAGGTTTTTGGCTTTTTGAAAAAAGAAATAGAAAAAGGCCGGCAAGTCTATGTGGTGTATCCGCTGATCGAAGAGTCCGAAACGCTAGACTTGAAAAATGTCATGGATGGATATGAAAGTATCACACGGGCTTTTCCGGAATATCCGATCAGTATTGTTTACGGTTCGCAAAAATCCCAGGACAAGGACTTTGAAATGCAACGCTTTGTAAAGGGTGAAACCAAAATCATGGTAGCCACGACAGTCATTGAAGTAGGTGTGAATGTCCCCAATGCCTCCGTGATGGTGATCGAAAACGCAGAGCGGTTTGGGCTGTCTCAGTTACATCAGCTGCGGGGTCGAGTGGGTCGGGGAGCAGAGCAAAGCTATTGTATTCTGATGAGCAAATACGAGCTTTCGAAGGATTCCAGGGTTCGATTGGAGACCATGGTCCGAACCAATGATGGATTTGAGATTGCCGATGTGGATCTCCGGCTAAGAGGACCGGGCGATCTGATGGGAACACAGCAAAGCGGAATTACTGATTTGCTGATCGCGGATCTGAGCAAGGATGCTCCGATTTTGACCTTGGCAAGAGATGCCGCCCAGCAGGTTTTGGCTGAGGATTCTACTTTGAGCTTACCCAAAAATCAACCCATTCTTCGTCAAGTCAAAAGCCAAAAGAAAACCGCGGTGAATTGGAGTCGGATTTCGTGAGGGTTTGAGGAGGTTTAAAAAAGGAAGGTGGTATTTCTATGGTCCAAGTCTGAAGAACCAATTCTCCCGGGGGCAATGGTATTTCCATGGTCCAAGTCGGGAGACTTGAACCAAACCAATTCTCACGTTGGCGTCGAGATAGGTTTCTTATCCTCCTGTGGTGAAAAAACTATTTCTTCGCAAGATTCCGAAAAACCTCCAAATACTGCTCGGTCACATAATCCCAGTTGTACTTTTGAGTGAGCCCTGAACGCGCGGTTTTTCTGAGTTGATCTAAGGCTTCTGGCTTTGCTTCTGCTTTTTCGACGAGGAGTTTCACCGCATCGGTGTTTTTTTCGAAATACCAGCCGTGCTTTCCGCTTTGTAGCATTTCCTGGTTGAAAGGCGTGTCCAAAGCCAAAATCGCACAGCCGTAGCCCAGCGCTTTCAGCATGGCGGGATTGGTTCCCCCAAACTCATGTCCATGAAAATAGCCGTAACAGTGCGAATACAAAGCCGCCAACTCATTCGGGTCGGTCACATATCCGGTAAACAATAAACGGGGATCTTGAATTTTTTTCAGGGAATTGGCCCAGGGATCCGAAAATGGCACATCTCCAACCACAACTAGTGTCTTTTCTGAATTGGTTTTTAAAAATCCCTCGATAATCAAATCGGCATTATTATCCGGAACTAGTCGCCCCACAATCAAATAATACCCTCTGCTCTTCAGGTTCCATTTTTTCAGCAGTTCGGGTCCCACATTTTCTTTAGGATTGGCACCATAGGCGATCACTTTAGAATCTTTATTGAAAAGATCCAGATATACCCTTCGCATTTCATCCGAATCATTGATGATTTGATCATAGAATTTGGTAGCCATTTTAGAAGCCCAGAAGAAATACTTTGCTCCCAAACCTTTCCATTTAGGCCGAAGCCATTCCAATCCGTCCACATTGATGGCGGTGGGTTTTCTGAAGATTTTCGAAATCAAACCAAAAGGTCCGTTTCCGGAATTGACTACAAAAATCACGTCAACATCCGACAAACAGGCATGAATCATGGAGAAAAACGTGTGCGTCAGTTGAGTCAGACTTTTGGACTCGATCGCCGGGGTATAAATGCATTCGATACCATTGACAAAGCGGGGTTTATCTGAAAAAAGCGCCCGATGATTGTACACCCGTACCTGAACTCCATGTTGGACCAAGCGCTCCCCGAGTTCTTTGATCATGGTATCATACCCCCCGTACACGTAGGGATAGCCTTTGGCACCCATGATGGCTACTTTCAGTTTTTTCTCAGTTGCTGCCATAGGTGATTTTGTATTTTTTCTTTGAATGCTTCCAAGCTAAATTCCGCTAACACACGATTTCTGCCCTTTTCACCCATACTCTCCCGAAGCTGTTCATCAAGGATCAATTTTTCTAACCCATTCACTCCGGATTCCACATCTCCGATAGGGATCAAAAAACCGGTTTCGCCAGAAATTACCATTTCGGAAGCACCTCCGGATTGAGTGGCCACGATGGGTTTTCCCGCTGCCATTGCCTCTAAAATCACGGTAGGAAATGAGTCAGGCAAAATGGACGGAAGCACAAAAATATCCAATGAAGCCATCACTTCCGGAATATCCCTTCGGAATCCCAAATAACTTATTCTCGCCTCTAATTTATTGTTTCTTATCTCTTTCCTTATTTTTTCCAAAATCGACTCGTAACCGGGATAGGGATCTCCAACCAATACAAAATGAAGGTTTTGATGCGCCGAAAGTAATTTTTCGGCTAGTTGTAAGAAAAAGACTTGACCTTTACCAGGGTTGATTCGGCCGATCATGCCGATCAACAAGGTCTTTTCTGCCAAATTTAATTCCATTTTCAGGGGTGCTTTGGCACTTAAAAAGGTATCGTAAGCTAGCCCGTTATGGATGACCTTTACTTGGGATATTTTTAGCCGTCTTTGCCAATGATTCGCTACCGCTTGAGAAACTGCAATGGGCTGAGGCGTGCTTTGATCCAGCAAATAAACCAGAAATCGAAGGAGAATTTTAGGTCCAGGAATAATCTCGTGGATATGCCAGCTGTGGGGAATTTGATTTCTTTTGGCCCAAAAAGCCCCAACCGTCACCGCAAGTGTATTCGAATACACTACATCGAACTGATGCCTTTGATGCAGTCGGTCAAAAAAACGATATGCCTGTAAAATTCTCTTGAGTCGGTTGAAAAGCCCGAGAGAGGTAAAATATTTTCTTCGGAGAATTCCGAGATTTTTGATCTGAACTTCCACACCCAATTCCTCCAGTTTTTTTACCAAAGGCCCAGAATGAGGAAGGATTACAAGAATTTCTATCCTTTGCTGACGAAAGACACTTAGGGTCTCCAAAAAAATTCGGGAGCTTCCATAAAGGTCGGCACCGGAGTGTAAAGCCAGAATTTTCACTTCTCCGCAGTCTTTGGGTTTAGGATCAACTGATAAAAGCCATCAATAAATTTCTTGGCCGAAAAGTCCTCCGAGCGTTCCTTTCCTTTTTGGATTAGATTTTTTCTGAGCTTCTCATCCTGATCCAACAAGATCAGTTTTTGGGTCAAATCTTCCAGACTGCCTGTCTGAAAGGGAAGACCGGCCTCGCCAGCCACTTCTAGAAGCGCAGGTTGATTGGAGTGAATTACCGGCACCCCAAAACCCATCGATTCTAAAATCGGGATACCGAATCCTTCATTCTCAGAGGGGAAAACATAGGCAAAAGCCTTTTCATAAAGTGCCTTGACTTCCGCGTCCTTGAGATAGCCGGTCACCAGGACTTTCCCTTGCAGGCCGAGTTTTTCTACCAGTTTAAGTACACTGGGAAAGTCATTCATCTGCTTGCTTTGGCCCGGACCTCCGGCAAGAACCAGCTTTTTATTGGATTGGGTTCGCTGTAAATAACCCCAAAATGCCTGAACCAAAAGCGGGATATTTTTCCGTCGGTCAAAGGTCCCAATGTGGATAAAGTATTCGGAAGGCTGCAGCTCGAGTTTCTTCAAAAATTGAGGATCTGCTGCATTTTTCAATCCTTTTGGGGCTTGATAAATCGCCGTAATCGGCCATTCTGTGCTTAAATACTTCAAAAGTGAATTTTTGGAATACTCGGTGGTAGTGATGATATGGGTTTTTTCCTTCAATCCCTTTTTAATAAGATTGATGAAATATTTTCGCCACCAAGCCGGATAGTTTTGAGGGATCTGCCAGAAAAATGCATCATGAATGACTGTCAGCCTACGACAAGTCAAGGAAGCGGCAGGAGAGACAAAATCCGGGCAAATGAGCACATCCACGCCGTGTTTTTTGACCAAATCCGGAAGCTGGAATTCTTTCCATCGAAAATAATCCATATGGTAATTAAGCCGCTGCAGTTTGGATTGGGGCTGCTTGAATTTTTCATCCTTGACCTGCTCCTCAGGTTCGTGGGTAAAAATCCAATGAACCTCCGGATGGGGATATTTTCGGGCAGCTTTGGCGAGCTCGACCATGTAAGTTTTGATCCCGGTAGTGGCGACATTGAGGTATTGCAGATCGAGGAGAACTTTCAAAAGATTGTTGTTTTGGGGAAGAGTGCTAACTAACCGTGGTTAAAATTGTGCCAAAATGCCTTTTCAGAGAATTGATATCCAATTTGGCGGTTTGGAGTGGGAGTACCAAATTTAGCAGAATCAACTATTTGATAGTTTCTGATTAGTTAGTAGGCAAAAGGATTGAACTTTGTGGCATTTAGGCTGATTTGAGCAAAGTAACATCCACGAACTTTTGGATTAAGGGAAATATAGAATGGGAGAAAATTTGTAATTTTAAGCAAATCACAAAGAAAATGGGGACTTTAGAATTAAACTCTGACTTATATAAAATTCTGGATAGAATTGAAAATGAAGAGCTACTCCAGGCTGTTTATGATTTTCTTAAATTAAAAGAAAATGCTCCCAAAGGCCTGATTTGGAAAACCTTATCTGAGGAAGAAAAGAAAGAGGTTTATTTGTCTTTGGAGGAATCTGAAGATGATCAGAACTTAATCGACTGGGAATCCATAAAGAAAAAATAATGAACCGAATTTTCTTAACTCCAAGAGCAAGAAGGAATTTTGAAAATATCGTAGAGTTTATCAAAAAAAATGGGGAGACGGCGTAGCCCAAACGTTTATAGTCAAGGTAGATGACATCTTTAATCTCCTCAAAAACTTTCCTCAACTGGGGCAAGTGGAAGAAAAGGAAATTAGAGGTTTCCAAATTACGCCGCAGACACGAATTCTTTATCGGTTAAAAGGCGATAAAATTATTATCCTTTCATTTTTCGATGTGAGACAAAGTCCCAAGAAAAAGGGCATTTAATTTTATTTTTACTGATTATCCGCAATTATACCAGTAGACATATTTTCTTTGCTTAAGCGGCTGGATGCTTCGACTTTGCTCAGCACAGGAGACCGATGACCGATGACCCAGCCTCGGCTGGCAGGCGAAGTTTGCTTAAATTGAACTTCAACCCTCATTTTGGTCCGTGCACAATTCTTACTCGTAAGAAAGCGGATATACATATTATTTTTTGAGGTTTTTATAATTTCAAAATGTTCAGTACCTCTTAAAATAAAACCCCGCCTGATCGCCCTTTTTTAACTGATTCAGCTGTTCTGCCTTTTTTTCAAAATCGTCCAGTTCCAGCTTCGAAAAGTGTTTTTCTGGATTGGAATTTAAAGAAAGTCCTTTTTTATAGCCTTCAGTAGCCCAAAACTGACTCCCTGTACTGTCAAAAACCACTTTTTCCAGTTTCAATCCATGACGGGTTCCCAAGATTTTCATTCCCTTGACACTGGGAATAAACAGGTGCCTAGGTGCATCCAATTGAAACCAAAATTCCCGCTCCATTTTCCAAACAACTCCATCTGTCACCGGAAGCCGGATCAGGAGTTTCCCATCAGGATTTAAAAGCTTCACTAACTGCTCAATCGCTGCATTTGGATCAGCAAGGTGCTCAAAACTATGATGAAGCATCACTACATCAAAGGTCCCTTCAATTTGCTCCAGCGCTTTTTTGGAAATTGTTAAGCCACGCCGCTGAGTTTCCTGTTGAATGTAGGGATCAAAACCATGGAGATTTTTAAATCCTGAGTAAGCCAACATAGTAAAAAGCTTGCTGAAGGATTATTTGTATATTTGACAAAAAGTTGAAGACAATGGACTTACAAACTAGAAAACTGAAACTAATTCAAAGATTTTTAAAAATTGATAGTGAGGATATTCTTATTCAGCTGGAAGAAATTCTGAAAATAAGGAAGAAAAGTCAAGACACAAAAGCAATTGATCCAATGTCAATCGAAGAATTCAATTCGCGAATTGATCGATCGATGGAGGATTCTAAAAATGGTAGATTAGTCGAAGACAGCGAGTTAAAATCAAACATAGAAAAATGGAATTAAGTATTTTTTGAACTGATTTTGCCATTACTCAACTTGAAACAATTTTTCAATATTATAAAGAAAAAGCAAATCCCCGGATTGCTAAAAAGCTGGTAAATGGAATTATTCGTGAATGCCAAATGCTTAAAAAAAACCCAAAAATAGGTCGAATTGAAGAATTATTGAAAGAACGAAAAGAACGCTTTAGATTCTTGATCTACAAAAATTATAAATTGATCTATTGGATAAATAAGAAAGAAAATAGGATTGAAATAGTGGATGTTTTTGATACTAGACAAAACCCAATAAAAATTTCACGCGGAAAATAATCAAGGACTTTATTTCCTAAAATAAAACCCCGCCTGATCGCCCTTTTGTAACTGATTCAGCTGTTCTGCCTTTTTTTTGAAATCGCTCAGTTCTTGCTTCGAAAAGTGTTTTTCCGGGTCGGTATTTAGCGGAAGACCCAGTTTATAAAGTTCGGTAGCCCAAAACTGACTTGCAGTACTATCGAAGATTACTTTTTCCAGTTTCAGCCCATGCCGGTGACCCAAGATTTCCATTCCTTTGACACTGGGGATAAACAGGTGCCTAGGTGCATCCAATTGAAACCAAAATTCCCGCTCCATTTTCCAAACCACACCATCTGTCACCGGAAGCCGGATCAGGAGTTTCCCATCAGGATTTAAAAGCTTCACTAACTGTTCAATCGCTGCATTTGGATCAGCAAGGTGCTCAAAACTATGGTGAAGCATCACTACATCAAAGGTCCCTTCAATTTGCTCCAGGGGTTTTTTAGAAATTGTTAATCCTCGCCGCTGAGTTTCATGTTGAATGTAAGGATCAAAACCATAAAGATTTTTAAATCCTGAGTAAGCCAATTGATGTAAAACAATTCCAGCCCCACAGCCAATATCTGCAATGCGCTCGTTTTCCCAAAGACCCAAGTTTTTGATCCAGTCAAAATATTCAGGACCGCTTTGAATCAATCTTTTTTTAAACAGTCGATAACGCAGTCTTTTCAGCAATTTCTTAAAGGCGGAATCTTCGTGAATTTCCTGAAAGGCATAGTAATCCTGAGGGTAAAATCGTCCCAAATCTGCAGGTATTTCTGCAATCCAAACCGATTGGCACTTTTGACATTCATAATAGTCAAATTGCTCACCCAAACCATACATCCGCTCTGTCCCGATAAAGGATTTTTTTTGATCAGAAATGCAGGCTGGACAAGAGGAGGGCATAAAAGAGGGTGATTTTTAAAATTCAGAATTGCAAATCATAGTCCAAAGGTATTTGTTCACTATGAAAAATTTTATCATTACGATTTTTGAATTTTAATTTTAGAAAATTCATTCACACTAAAGCCTACCATCCACCAAGTCACCCAGGAAACATAGGTATAAATCTCCACATTGGCGGTAAACAGTGGAAGTAGTAGCCCAAATTTGACGGTTCCGGCCACAAAGGCCAAGCGAGCCACAGCAGTATTTTGACTCGATTTGAATACCCGGATGGATAAGAGTATACCCGAAAATAAAGTGGCTATATAGAGCATCATTCCCAACCAACCCAGCTGCACGCCATAGATCAGGAACTGATTTTCGCCACCAACCCGCAGGTCTTCACTGACACTACCAAAATTACCACTCATCGCCAGCCCGATTCCCTGTGGATTGGCAATCATCGAATCCAAAGCCAAAAACCACTCCACCACATGCCCCACGCTGGACGTATCGGCCAGGGTAATCGTGTCTATCACAAAATAATAGAAATCCTCCGATGCGAAATAAACCAGGTAAAACACAAATGCGAGGAAAGCGGCGATTCCTACTCCGATCAAGCGATAAAGCCCAAATACCAAGGCAATAAAGAATAGCATTACAAAAAAGGCCGCGAAAGAGGCTCGCGAAGAGGCAAAGATCAAACTGCCCATACAGCAAAGCATAACCAACAAATAGGACCAGGATGTTTCCTTCCGCTGAGTTAGAAACCAGATCAATCCTGCTGAGAAACCCATCAAGACCGAACTCGCCAGCTCCAGCGGATCAGAAAAAAAACTTCCTAATCGCTTCATGGCATTGGTGGACTCGAAGGTCCAAGTCAGTCCATAATTCCCCTCCGGCTCGATATCATTCACGTGGAGATTGAACAAGGCATAACCGGTAAACTGCTGTAGATGGGCATTTAGAATAAAATGCTCAATCAGATTAACCAAAAATGCTCCGATCGCCACGATAAAAATGATCTTAAATAACCGCTGGATTTCTTCCGAATCAAAACTCGTGTTTCTTCCCAGAAAATAGACCAATCCGGGCATGAGCATGCTTTTATAGTACAGCGCCTTATTGAGAAAGGAAGCTTGACCGATCGGTAAAATCAAAAAGAGAAAAGCCAGACTCAAAAAGGCCAACAAAAAGTAATCGGTGCTTTGAAGCCGAAAAGGATAGTCAAAAGGCTTTCGCTGAAAGATCAGCCATGAAATTAAAGCCAGGAGAATGATGATTTCCTTGCTGGATTGAAATATGCCGACCACTAAGCCGGATTGCGTGCCCTGATAAACCAAGCTCAAACTTGTGATATAAACAGGAAGAAAAGCCGCCAAAAAGTAAATAAAATACGCCCAGTTTCCTTTGAAAATCAGCTGCTGAACTGTCCAAAGAAATCCGGCTCCTACTGCCAACGCAACCAATATAAAAGCAATCAAGGCCATTTTGGACTGGGGTTAAGTTCAGTATTGAGCCCATCTTTGATTCCTTTTGCCACAGCTTTCAGTTTTTGAAACCGGCCTCGAATCAAAAAATAAATCATCCAAAATGAAAAACGACCCAAGTGATATCCAAATGCCGGAAATGGAAACCGATGGGTTGACCTAATCAAGAAAAGCTGATTGCGTACATGGAAATAAAAAACCCGTGGACTCAAGGTGCCTTCAGCATGTTTTTTCTTTGAAGAAGCCCCTGCTTCGTGATAGATTTTGGCCTGACTGGCCAAGTGAATTTCCCAGCTTTTTGCGCGAAAGCGAAGTGACCATTCCACATCTTCAAAATACGCAAAATACTGCTCCTGAAGCAGTCCAGCATCTAGAATCGCTTCTCGCCGGATTAGCATACAGCAGCCAGTTGCCCAGTCTATTTCTTTATCAGAAAGGGAATAGTTTTCAAGTAATTTCCGATCTCCCAGCGTAATGGCACGACTGAGGTGAGGCTCCCATTTGCCTCCGGCACTCCAGATTTTGTTTGGATTTTCCAGAAAGCAAATCACCGGTTGTACCACGCCGATTTGCTCCGATTCCTTCATTTTGAGTACCATTTTTCCCAAAAACTCAGGTTCGACTACCGTGTCATTATTGAGTAGCATGATATGAGAAAACCCCATTTCCAGCGCTTTTCGAATACCTACATTATTTCCACCAGAAAATCCCAAGTTTTCCTGGTTTTGTATGAGGATAATCTCTGGAAAATCAACTTTTAAATTTTCACCTTCGTTTTCCTCTGAGGCATTATCAACTACGATCACCCGAAAACTTGGAAAATCCACTTTCTGCAGCGATTGGAGACAAGCACGCGTAAACTTGAGCCCGTTCCAATTGACCAGAATAATGGCGACCGATATGTCAGGAGTAAAAGCCACGGAGTAAATCTCTTTTGCGTGTATATAATAAAATCAGGCAAATCAAAAATACCATCAATTCGGTCGAAAGAATACCGATACAAAGCCCAACTCCCCCCAAAGATGCGGTCAGAAAAGTAGATGCGATAATCATGTAAGCACACATCATCCAGCTGGCCCGAAACAGGAGCTGCTTGAGATCAGCTACCAATAGTAAGGTGACATTTCCCACATTGAGACAAGCTAAGAAAGGAACCACTGACAAAAGCTGTAAGAACAAGACAGATTCTTCCAATTCACTACGCGAAAGCACCCGAATGATCCAAGGTGCAAGCAAAAAGGTTGAGCCAGAAATCAGGGCACCTACCAAAAGCACCCGACGATAGACTCGTTTCAAAAAGAGGAAAAATGACACCCGGTCATCATGATAAAGTTTGGCCGAATTTGGAAAAATAGCCTGTATAATCAAGGCAGGAAAGAGACGAATGACCATGACAATCCGCTCGGCAAGACTGTACATTCCGAGGATTTCTCCCGAATAGAAAAAACTCAAAATAATCAAGCCCCCGTTGATCGAAATATGGCTAGCCAGATTACTGAAAAAGAGCAAGACATTATTTTTGATACTTAGCCAAATCGCCGAAAACTCAGGTCGATAAAATCGGATCTCCAGAAAAGAATGAATATATCCCAGTAAGAGCAGATTAATCCCCAAACCGAAAAAACCCATCATAAAATTGACCCATTTGCTTTCTTCCGGACTGTGGATAAATAACACGATTCCCATCAGGAAAAGCAGTTTGGAAAAGATATTGGCGATGGAGATCAGCTTCATTTTTTCCATTCCTTGAAAAAACCAGAGCGGCAAAGTGGCTTCCGAAAAGAGCAAAAGCACAGAAAACACCAAGATCATCTGGTATTCTTTGAATAGATCAAAGCCAAAAACTCCGACCAAAACCAATATGCTGGCAAGCAGAGCTAGCAGCATTTTTCCAGAGAAGACATTGGATACCAAATGGGAAAGTGCATCCTTGTCCTCTTGATTGACCGCCACTTCACGCGGCGCACTCAGGTTGTATCCAAATCCTACTAAAATATTGAGCAAAACAATCACCGACAGCGCCAAATTGACCAAACCAAACTGATCCACTCCGATGTTCTGAATGAGCAAAGGCATGGAGATGATCGAAATCAGCACATTGGAAGACTGAATCACAGCCAGAAATAAAAAATTCTGGATGGACTTGTTTCGGATGTAATTTCCGAAGGGTAGCAGCTGATTGAGTTTTTCAAACATGGCAGCTTATGGTTTAGCTTTCCTGCACATGTTTTCGGTACAATCGGCGGAAATAAAGATAGAAAATGACAAAAATCAGGGTAATAAATGCTCCCAAAACCATGCCTTTGACCAGTCGGATTTCGGTACGCTTGAGTGGATATCTCGGGGAATCGATGATTTGAATTAGGGGGGAATTATTGCGGTGATTCACTTTGGCAATTTCCAGGTTTTTGACGACTTCTTCATATACTGCTCCTGTCGCTTGGACATCGATTTGCCGTTTTCGGCTTTCGATCGTCGCCCGCGTTCGCAATGGGTTGGCATTGGGAACCTGATCCGTAGCCGCGGCATATTCCCCTATACTTTCATCCAGAATTTTGCGCACGGAATCAGCCTGAGATTGGAGAATAGATAGGTTTTCTCCCGTTTTTTTGGTTTTTGTTTCGTAGTAAAAGGTGTTAACTTTTCCGACCAGTGTTTCATTAAACACTTTGGCAAATTTTTCGTCTTTGGAAGAAATACTCACTTGAATAATGCTGAGTTTTCGGTCGGGTTTGCTGACGGATAATTGTTTTTCCCGAATGAGCTTGGCGACTTCTTTGACTACTGAATCTTGGGCAACGGAAAAAGTCTCCCTCGGAATGGAAAAATCCATGGCTGGAATGTCCACTTTGGAAGCCCATTTTTTATCCAACTTTTCGAAGCTCACAAAGCGATCAATCAACAGGGCATTATCATCAAATGAACTTAACAAGGTCTCCCCGAGCATTCGATCCGACTTATACAGCTCCATAATATTATCTCCCTGAAACAGGCCACTCGTACTCCCAAGTGAACCGATATTGACGCCAACCAGCGAAGCAAGTCCTGACATTTGCCCGATGCTGCTTCCGTCTCCTTCTTCCAAAACAAATGATGTTTCGGCATGAAAAACCGGTTTTTTGAAAATCGAAACCAAAGCACCGAGTACAATCCCCAAGGCAAGGGAAATCAACAAAATTTTCCATTTCAGGCGGAAATATCCTTCCCATTCTTTCACGTTGAGAATGACTTCACGCAGGGTCCATTGATTTTCCGAAAAGTGCTGCTTTCCCGTCATGGTTGGTTCCAGTTGATTTGCGATAGCACCAAGGCTAAAGTAGCCAATCCCGTACTCACACCGACCACATCACCGAGGCGAAGCGGGATTTTGGGTCCCTTGGTCGGGACAATAACCTCCGCTCCGGGCTCTACGGGAGGATAATTTCTGATTCCCAAAAATCCAGTAGTTCGCTTGACTGCCCCATTGGCGTAAACCACATAAGTTTGTTTTCGGTTGGCTCTCCGCTCAAAACCACCCGCACGATTAATGTAATGTTTGAGGGATCTGCCACTTTCGTGTCTTAAAGTCGTCGGATAGACTACATCTCCCCGCATTCGGATCGTTTGTAGAAGTTTGGGTACGGATAGGATATCACCTTCTTCGAGAAGAAGGTCATTTTCCGAACCGGGATTTTTGAGAATTTCTTCCAAATCAATGGCTACTGCCTCAGTTTCTCTGATTTTCACTGCAAAGCCGGGCGTTTCGGCAGCAATTTGATCCAAGGATTCTTTTTTGGTCTGCGAAAGCTGATAGGCAGAATCGGAGACATCTTCGGGTAAATCCTTAAATAAACGCTGTAATAGTTCCTCTTGAGCTTCAGAATTATTGGGATCAGCCAAAAGCTGAAGGCGAAGTGCTTCCAGATTTCGTTGACGTCGAATCTCCTCTGATTCGGTATTGTAAAATTCCGTTCTTCGAATCAAAGTCGCTCCTTTTGCATAGGCAAATCGATTGAGTCCTCCGGCTCGATTAACCAGATCTGAGATTCGTTCGGAAGCGGATTCGATGGAAAAAATCCCCGGCGAATTTACCTGACCTTCGACAGAAACGAGTTTTTGCATGGTAAAGCTCGCCCGCTTTCGCACGATCACCTGATCAAACGGCAGGATAATTTCTGAATTTTCAGAAGGTGCCAGATTTGAATTAACTTGAACAGGAATGATATCCGAAAGCGTACCCAGCTCCACATCTTCTACTCTTCGGGCGATTTCGATATCATTGGGATTGGCGGATTCCTGCAAACCTCCCGCAGAAATCAGTAGGTCCTCCACCGTCATGGATTCTGAGTAGGGATAAACGCCTGGCCGCTTTACCTCACCCAACACCTGAACGTAGCGCTCATTTTGGATATCATAAATGCTGGAAATCCGAATCACATCTTCGCGCTGAAGCGGAATGTCCTGGGCCGTACCGGCCAAAATTTCTTTTAGATTGACCTGAATGAATTCTGTACTCAGGTCGGTTTTTGTTCTCAAAATACTCGCTTGCTCAGTGTAAGCATCTCCTCGAAGACCCTCGGCATTTTCGATCAATTTCCCCAAAGTCAGTCCTTCGCTGAGCGCAAAAGTCCCTTCCCGGTAAACGGCCCCTTTGATTTGTACCCGGTTGCTGAAGCGATCCAAAATTTTACCCACGGTGATTTCGTCTCCCCCCTTGAGGATAAACATTCCAAACTGATTTTTGTACACATCAGAAACGGATCGCTGATTACCGGTCACTCTCGAGATAGCTACCCGATCCTGAAAAGCCAAGTCGGTAAATCCACCGGCGTAGTCCAACAGATTTTCGAAAGTATCTTCCTCATTAATCTCAAAGGTAAGCGGTCGCTTGACTTCGCCTTTCACCTTAACCCGAGAAATAAAAGGACTGACCAAAACCACATCTTGGTCCTGAAGCTGAATATCTAAGTTGGCTTGACCATTGATCAGCAGATTGTACACATCGACGGTAGCGATCTGTTTATTGTCCCGCATGATTTTGATTTCCCGCATGGTTCCATTTTCATTGGGTCCGCCTGCGGCGTAAAGTGCATTGAAAACGGTCGAAAAAGCACTCAAGGTAAATGTACCCGGCAGTCGGACTTCCCCGAGAATATGAACTTTAATGGTACGGACGTTTCCCAGAGTTACTTGAAGAAAAGTCGAAGGATTGCTACCCGATAAACCGGGGTAATATTGAGCCACACGATTTCTAATGATTCCTGTAGCTTCTTCGATGGTTTTTCCTGAAACTGAAATGGGACCGATATTATCCAAAAGAACAAAGCCATCCGGATTCACGGCAGCCTCATAATACTGCTCGGATTGGCCATAAATATCCACGTAGACGACATCGCCGGGCCCGAGGACATAATTTTTTGGTGTGGCTTGATTGAGACTGGGCTCGAAACTCAGCCGACGGTTTCTTTGATAAAAAAGATTAGAGCCAAAGATCTCACTATCGGTAGCCTCATCCATGGATTCCTGAGGCTGAATCAGGCCGCGGGTAATCTCATTGATATCCATTTGTTGTCGGGGATCTCTGCGGGAAGCATTGGTGGATCGGGTACTTGCTCCACTTCCATCGAGTTCCTGAAGGCGATCCCGTAGTTTTTCGACCTCAACAGCAGGCATGCCGCGGAGTTGGGCCATTTGGAGAAATTCTGACGTGCTGAGTCCTGCTTCATTGGCGCGGCTGACCAACTCCTCGATCTGATCATCGCTCAGTTCATCCACTTTGATGGTGGTGATATCGATATTTTGTTGTGCTTGGGAGATGACAGGAATTCCCATCAAAAGAATCAAAAGCAGGGGCAAAAAATACCAAAGTCGTTTTTGTAAAGTCATAAGCGAAAGCTATCCCGGGTGAATTTCCAACAAATATGCGATTTAACCCGCAATATGCATTAGACAAGCTAATACATATTGTGGGTTTAAAAATCCGTCAATTTCTGAATTTAACCAAAAATAGTTCCAAAAAGCTAAATTTTGAATGGGCAAAAGGCCCCTCACTCCGTACAATTCCTGCAGATTTCGATTTGATTCCGGTCTGAAAGCAACTGTTTTCTAAAAATTGAATACGGTGTCGATTTCCAGATTTGAGGTAGTTTTTGGGAATTGAAATCACCCATGACATATTTCGCGTCTTTGTCAAAGCAGCAGGGAACTACCTTGCCGTCCCAGGTGACCACCGCGCCTTGCCACATCCTCCAGCACTTATTTTCTATTTTTTTCTTGAGTTTCCACTTTCCATTTCCATCAGGAATATAGCGGGAGTAGCCCAAATCAGATGGAATCAACTCGGAGCCATTTTGGTAATCATAAATTTGGATGCTTTTCAGCTGAAGTTCATCTACTCCGATTTCCTTTGCCCATCGCTTCAAGGCTGGAATTTCGTGTTCGTTTTGGCCGGTAACCAGAAACTGAACGATAATTCGCGGAAATACTTCTCCTTTTTCTTTTCGCAAATCCAATAATTCCCGCAACCCATTTTGGACTTTTTCCAAGTGACCCCCGATCCTGTATTTTTCATAGGATTCTTGAGTGACCCCATCCATGGAGACGATGAGTTGCTTCAAACCTGAATCCAAAATTCGCGAATTCGTCTTTGCGTTTAGATAATGTGCATTGGTCGAGGTAGAGGTGAAAATATTCCGAGAATTGGCATAATGAACCAATTCCAAAAACCCGGGATTTAAAAAGGGCTCACCTTGAAAATAGAGATGCAGCCAAGTCAGGGAATTTTTACTTTGATCGATGATTTTTCGGTACAGTTCCTCCTGCAGCATACCCGTAGGTCTGGTGAAGGCACGTAAACCAGAAGGACATTCGGGACATCGCAGGTTGCAACTTGTCGTAGGTTCTATACTTAGAGTGGTGGGTTTTCCCCAGAGGATTACCTGCCCCAATTCCTGACTTAGCCAAAAAGATACGCGAAGGAGCATAAGGTTGAGGATCTTTTGGATCGTCAACATCCTGACAAAAGCCCAGCCGAGAATGAATTGGTTTTTCACTCTGGAAAGTAAGACATTCGTCCCCACTTCGACAAAATTTTATACCCAAAAACCCAGCTTTATCGTTTTTATCCCAATTACAAAGGAATCTGTACTTTTGATTATTCAATCACCAAGCTCATGAATAAATATCGTTCCGTATTTTCAGTAATTCTATTGATGGTTTTATTTGCCTGCGGCAAAAAGGAAGATTCCTGCGAACTGGATGATGAAATTTTAAGCCAGGACTTGACCGTGGAAGTGGTGCGCTTGGAAGATGAGTTTTTTAATGCCGACAACTCTGAAGAATTTTTATATCTCCTGGAAAAACATCCTGAGTTCACTTCCGAATATCTTCAAGCGGACTTATACCCTGATTTAAACAGTCTTTCAGAGGATTTGGTCCAGGTACATCAGGACTCAGCGCTGCGGGTACTGTATGACTCCGTTCAGGCGGAGTTTTCTGATTTTTCAGATGTAGAAAAAGAATTGGAGCAAGCATTCAAATACATCAAACATTATTTCCCTGAATTTCAGGTTCCTAAAGTGTACACCTTCGTTTCGGGTTTTAATTCAGACCTGATCGTGACCGAAGAGCTCATCGTGATCGGCTTGGACTATTACCTTCCGATTGATCATACTTTTCAGCCGGATCTGGCCCGATACATGGCTGAGCGCTATGACAGACCCTACATCGTGCCCATGATCGTGACGGCGATTTCCTCATTTTTCAATGAAACCAACCCTCAGGACAATACGCTCTTGGCAGAAATGATCTACTACGGAAAAGCTTACCATTTCACCAAATCCATCATGCCCTGCACTTCCGATCAATATATCATCGGGTACACTCCGGAAGTCATCGCAGAGACTTTTTCCAATGAGGAGTTTATCTGGTCTCACTTTGTAGAAAATGAATTACTCTATGAAACCAACCCTTTCGAGATTCGAAAATACATCGGCGAAGCTCCATTTACCGATGCGATAAGCACCAAGGCGCCGGGCAGATTGGGACGCTGGCTGGGATGGAATATTGTGGATGATTTTCGCTTCAATCAAGAAGTGAGCCTAGACGAATTGATGGCCAATCCAGATGCAGAGCAGATTTTTAGGCAGTCAGGATATAGGCCTCGTCCCCCGCAATAGGGGGATTGTGACTGGGATCCAACAGTTGGGCGAGTCTTCTTTGAGCCTGTTCTTTGGAAAAATTTTGTTCGGCAAGCCTTCTTGCGTTTTTCTGCATTTGCTGAATTTGCTCAGGATGCATTTCCAGCTCTTCCAGCATTTCAAAACATTGCTGCATTTTGCCGGGAAGACAGGATATCCCCAAGTCAAATTCTTGGACCAGCTGATAAACCCAGCCTTTGTGATTGACAATGATGGCTTTTCCAGAACTAATGGCATCAAAAAATTTATTGGGGCTGTTGGTTTTCAAAACAGGAAGATGCGCAAAGGAAACCCAGGCAAAATCCGCCAAACAAAGCACCTCATGGACTCTGCCCCGGGATCCAAAAGGAATAAAGGAGACATTCTGAAGTTTGAGATTTTTTACCGATTGAATGATTTCTTCTTTTTTACTCCCATTTCCCATGATTAGAAATTGCCAGGCTTTTTCATTTTCCTGAGCAAGTTGCGCTAAGGAAATAAGCTCATCCACAGCATTTACCTCACCGATCGCTCCAGTATATACAATGGTAAGATCATCAGTCAGGCCATATTTTTTGAGTGAAGCAGGAGATTTTTCCTGTGGAAAAAACCGCTCCAAATCCGCAAAGTTTGGGATGATCGAAACCGGAATTTTAGGATCTATATTTCGGATATAGCTAGCGATTCCGGGAGAAAGCGCGACGATTTTCAATGCTTCATGATAAATTTTAGACTCTAGCTTGTACAAGGTTTTTTTGAGAAATGCATTTTGGATTACTCCTACTTGGATAGGCGCTTCCGGCCAAAGGTCCCGTACCTCAAAAACGTAAGGCAAAGCCAGCTTCTTTTTGGCCCAAAGGCCAATCAGTCCCGTAGTCAAAGGAGTCGAGCTGATATACAGGAGATCAGGTCGTTTGAGTTTTTTGATCAGGGTTTTGCTTTGTCTGAAAAATCGCCAAAATGCGATGACCCGTTTTAAAAACCCAAAAGATTGATCGTATGGAATAGGCAAGTAATGAACTTTGATCCCATTGATCCATTGCTGATCATAGGAGGGCTGATTACCGGCTGTGATCATTTCCACCTCCATACCAGCCCTGATCATGCCCATAGCAAGGTGAAATGAGCGCACAGCTCCACCTTCTTCGGGAGTACGGAAATACTGATGAACGTAAATGATCTTCATAGCTTTTGTAATTTCAGCCATTCTCCGAGAACAAATAAGTTATAGAGTGTCAAAAATTGGCTACTGGCGTACTTCTTTGGATTCGCAAGGATAGCTTTTGCCTCCAAATTGAGCATCGACCCATAATTCTGGTCCAAGTCCCTCAATCCTTCAAACACCCGCTTAGAAAACGGGCCGTTTTCAGTGAGCCATTCTTGCAGCGGCAATCCAAACCCAAATTTAGAACGCTTAGCAATCCAAGAAAGGTCCAATTCCTCCAAAAGTTCTTTGATCCACACTTTGCCCTTCAGCAGTGACTCATCGCTGATCGATCGCCAAAATTGAATCAGATTATCATCCAAATAAGGAGACCTTCCCTCGATTCCATGGGCCATGAGGGCATTATCATATATTTTCAATACATCCTGAACCAAATATACCTGCCGGTCAAAGTCCAGCATTTGGGTATAAAGCGGAAGTTTTTTGTCAAAAACCCGCTCATAATCGGTAAATAAATCAGAAGGAATAGGTTGTAAAGCCGAAAAATTGAGGAAAGTCCGATTGGGGTCAGGATCGATTGCCGAAAAGAATTTTTCCCATTTACGCCCCAAAGGAAGATTTTTTGCCCAGGGATTGACGGCTAGGAGCAGCTTTTTATTTTGAAGGTACCGATCAAAGGCTTGATGCCGTTGATATCCTCCCCATAGTTCATCCGCCCCAGCACCGGAAATGAGCACTTTTACCTCCTTTTTTGCTTCATGCCCAATCAACCAAGTCAAGAAACTCGCCGAATCGCCGACGGGATAATCCAAGGAATGCATGTATTCCTCAAAATGCTCCAAAAAAACTTGCTGATCTACTTTGACCAAATGATGCTCCATGGGAAACTGCTGGGAGAATTTGGCAGAAAAAGTCCCGTCAGCATATTTGGAAGCATATTTTTTCTCTGTTTGGATGGTATAGCCGGGAAGCGGAACTCCCGTTTTCCGATACCAAAGCGCATATAGCAAACTACTGTCTGCTCCTCCGCTGAGCATCATGCCGACAGGTACATCCGCATGAAATTGTTTAAGAATAGCATCCTGAAGAAGGCTTTTGAAACTTTCTGCAGTGGTCGATATTTCCTTTTTTGGCAAGGATGGAATATTGTCCCAGCGAAAAGCCGAATATTGTTTGATTTCACTAAATCGAGAAGGTTTCCACTCCTTGACTCCTTTGAAAAAGGTTCGACCAGGTTGGGGAGTACGGAGGTAAAAAAAGTAATCCAACTGATATCGATCCAGTTTCTTCTCGCTAAGTTTGGCGATACCCCGGCTCTCCGAGGAGACGATCAGGCTGTCTTGATTTTGTAAAAAATAAAGCGGTTTTTCCCCGTTTTTATCTCGTGCTACAAGGACCTGCTGCCCACTCAAATCCACAAAAATCAGCGCAAACATGCCTTGGATTTTTTCCAGGCCTTTTGCTCCGAATATCCGCAACCAATGAAGCAGCACTTCGGTGTCCGATTGGGTAAAAAACTCGACTCCCATGCGATGGAGTAGATTTCTCAGCTCTTGGTAATTGTAAAGTTCTCCATTCCAAATCAAAAAAGACCTGCCATCTGGACTCCAAAAAGGCTGATCCGCTTCGGGTCCTGGATGAATGATTTTGAGTCGATTTACCCCCACCCACATCCCCGGCCAAGGACTAAAAGAGGCAGATTGATCAGGGCCACGGTGTCTCGCACTTTCCATCAAGAGCTTAATGGATTCCTCATTTGCACCTTTTCCCCAAATCAGATGAATGCCACACATATTAGGAGGCTGATTTCTTTACCATTTTTCCCTGTGTTTTTTCGAAATAGCGACAAAAATGAGTAATACTACATTCTTCGCACTTGGGTTTTCGGGCGAGGCAAGTATATCGGCCGTGTAAAATCAGCCAATGGTGTGCTTTGTGAACATATTGTTTGGGTATGTGACGAATCAGTTGCCGCTCGACTTCCAGTGGAGTCTTAGCAGTCATCGGTACGAGACCCAGTCTCCTCGACACCCGAAACACATGGGTATCCACTGCCATATTGGGTTGATTCCAGACAACTGAGGTGATGACATTGGCGGTTTTTCGACCCACCCCGGGAAGCTTGATCAATTCATTGACAGTTTCGGGCACTTCCCCTCCAAAGTCCTCCACGAGCATTTTTCCCAAACCGAGTAAATGCTTGGTCTTATTGTTGGGATACGAGACTGATTTGATGTAAGGAAAAAGCTCGTCAAAATGAGAAGCTGCCAAATGAGCCGGAGTGGGAAAATCACGGAAAAGTGACGGAGTCACCATATTGATCCGTTTATCGGTGCACTGGGCCGAGAGAACTACCGCCACAAGCAACTGGAAAGGATCTTCGTACTGCAGCTCCGTTTCTGCTATAGGCATATTTTCAGAAAAATGATCAATAAAAGCCTGATATCGCTCTTTTTTAAGCATGAAGTTTAATTCTTGGATGAAGTCCTCAAGTTAGGTATAATTACAGGATTGAATAAGTTGAAAATTGAAAAAATAATCGCCACACAGCAAATTCAAACCATGAAATTGAATCCATTTCCCCTGATAATTTTTATTCTTTTGGGCGTATCCCAATTAGTTTTTGCTCAGAAAAGACCCCGAGAGCTGGGAATACCCTTTGGGATACTACCTGCGGGACCTTTGAATGCGATCACAGATGTGGCTGGGATAAAAATAGGTCAACTGACCAAGGTAGAAGGAGCCCATATTCGTACGGGAGTCACGGCGATTTTGCCACATGGAGGAAATCTGTTTCAAGAAAAAGTACCCGCGGCCATATTCGTGGGAAATGGTTTTGGAAAACTAGCCGGAGTCACTCAAGTACAGGAACTCGGAACTATTGAATCCCCGATCGTCCTCACCAATACGCTCAGCGTAGCCGCAGGAATCGAAGGTGCCGTGCGCTACTCACTCAATCAGCCCGGCAACGAATCTGTCCAATCGGTCAACGCGATTGTAGGGGAAACCAACGATGGCTACCTAAACGATATCAGGGGCATGCATGTGAGTTCGCAGGATGTCATCCAAGCAATCCAATCGGCTGAGGAAGGTCCGGTAGAGGAAGGAAATGTCGGCGCCGGGACCGGAACGGTTTGTTTTGGGTGGAAAGGGGGAATCGGCACAGCCTCTCGAAAGCTTCCCGAATCCCTGGGCGGTTACACGGTTGGAGTACTTGTTCAGACCAATTTTGGGGGGAATCTGCAAATTGCAGGAGTTCCCGTAGGGGAAAAACTGGGAAAATATCCCTTCAAAGACGCCTTGGAAAAATCCGACGGCAGCTGCATGATCGTGGTGGCCACAGACGCGCCGGTTTTGGACCGGAATCTAGAACGAATCGCAAAACGTGCCATGATGGGATTGGCCAAAACGGGAGGAATTGCATCCAATGGATCGGGAGATTATGTCATTGCTTTTTCTACTGCCGAAGGATTGAGAATAGCCTACCGATCGGAAAGCGGTACACTTGAAAATACAGCCTCCCTTAGAAATGATGACATAACCGGATTGTTTATGGCTACTATTGAAGCCACCGAAGAGGCTATCATTAATTCGCTTTTCGCCGCAGAGACGATGGTGGGAAGAGACGGACATCAAGTAGAGGCTTTGCCGAAAGAACAGGTTTTGGAATGGATCAAGCAGGCAAATAATTAATCGGAGGATAAAGACAGAAAAATGAGCCACCAATACAGAAAATCCCTTGTTATTCTACTTAACTTTTAATAGTTTTTGCCTGAATATTTAGTCTTCTTTGGGAGGTACTATAAACTCCCGGAAATACGACCGATAAACCCAAAATTTTAACCATGCAAAATTTCAATTCGCATTACCATCAGCTTTTCAGTAAACTTTTTGGTGGGGTGAGTGAAGAGACCTTGGACCAAATCTTTGAAATAGGTCAGAAAAAAGAATTAACTACCGGGGAGTATTTATTTCATCAGGGAGCAAACGAGGACGTACTGTATATCGTCTTGACCGGGAGGCTCAGAGCCATTTCCGAGGGGCCAAAAGGTGTCCGCATTTTGGGAGATATTGGTGAAGGAGAGCCGGTGGGTGAGTTTGCCTTGTTTACCAATGAACCTCGAATGGCTTCGGTTTTGGCGATACGAAAATCCATCGTCTTGGAGTTTACCCGAGAGGAATACCATAGCTTGGTTGCCAAAGATCCCTCGCTGGCTACTTCTTTGACCCAATTTGTGATCAATCGGCTGAGAAGAAATACCTTTCAGCAAAACCGATCTACTCCGCCAAAAAACATAGCCTTAATCAACCTTCAGGCAGATCATGACCTCAGTCCCTGGACCGATGACATGATGGCTTATTTTATTGATCGGGAAACTCCCGTACAGGTCTATGATTTTGAATCCCAAAAAGACCATGTGGATGAGACATTTTTTGATTCACTGGAGCAGCATGAAGGACTCAATATTCTGGTCTGTGATGCTTCAGAAAAGACCTGGTCCCACCAGTGTTTGGTCTATGCGGATTTGGTGATTTTGGTAACGGATTTTCAAGCAGACAAATCGATTTATCCCATTGAGCGGGAGCTGGATCTTTATTCCAAAAGCATTCTCAACAAAAAAGTCTACATGCTTCTCTTACATGGACCCGATGATTCCATGCCAACGCATACTTCGGCTTGGCTGGACAGCCGGCAGATCGATCTGCATATTCATATCAGACAGGGAAATCAGCGGGATATTCGCCGATTTTGTAGGATCATCACCAATCAGGCCATTGGTTTGGTTTTGGGAGGTGGAGGAACCAAAGGCTATGCCCATATCGGAGTAGTCAAAGCACTTCAGGAAAGAGGTGTGGAAATTGATTTTTTGGGAGGTACAAGCGCCGGAGCGATTTACGGAGTCACGATGAGTTTCTTTGATTTTAACTTTCAGAAAATTGAACAAACCAGCTCTCATTCTGCCAAATCCAAATTAACCTCAAAGGATATGGCTTTACCCATGGTTTCTTTTTTGACAGGAAGGAAAATGAAGCGATTTGTGAAGGGCCTTTTTAAGGACTATTTCATGGAGGACATTTGGGTCAATTCGTATTGCGTCTCCACCAATTTCTCCAAAGCCAGCCCCCGAATTCATGATCGTGGGCTACTCTGGAAAAAGATTTTGGCCAGTATTGCCATTCCGGGCGTTTTTCCTCCCGTTGTGATTGATAATTATCTCCATGTGGACGGAGCGGTCATGGATAATCTGCCGATAGAACCCATGTATCGCTTTCCGGTATCAAAAATCATTGCAGTGTCCTTATCGGGATTGCCGGATCGAAAAGTATCCTATCTGGAAGCCCCTTCAGGTTGGACCCTTTTTTGGGACAAAATGCGGGGTAAAAAACGCTTTAAAATCCCCGGAATCGCCTCATTGATTATCAACTCCTTGACTTTAAACAGTCTCCAAAAGCAGGAAGTGACCAAATCCAAGGTTTCGCATTATTTCGAGTTGAATCTCAAGGGAATCGGATTTATGGATGACAAAAAATGGAAACAAATCCAGCAGCGGGGCTATGAACAGACCGTCAGTTATCTGGAAAACCTACCAGAAAAAGAACGATTCTGGGAGGAGAATCGACTTTCTGTTTGAAAATAATTTCCTATTCTCCGATGGGAGCGAAAATTGTCATGATTTCTTTTTTAATTCAGGCATGAAAAATTTCTGCTATCTCGCTTTCGCTTGCTTGATTTTAATGGCCTGCACACCCGAAAAACCTCCCTTATCTGTGGAAGAGCTCGGTGTTTCGGAAATTCATCAAGGGTTTCTTTCCAAAGAATTTACTGTAGAGGAATTGGTCAAAGCTTACATTTCGCGAATTGAGAAATCGGATTCTTTGATCAATGCCATTTCTATCATCAATCCATCGGCGATTATTCGCGCTCGGCAACTGGATCAAGAATTTGTCAAAACCGGGAAACTTCGCCCGCTTCATGGCATCCCAATTCTGGTCAAAGACAATATCAACACCCTCGGACTGCCCACCACGGCAGGAGCTTTGGCATTGGCGGATTTTATTCCGGAATCAGACGCATTCATTATCCAAAAATTAGAAGAAGCAGGAGCGATTGTCCTCGCAAAAACGAATATGGCCGAATGGGCATTTAGCCCTATGCATTCGGAAAGTTCTACTCAGGGAATTACTAGAAACCCCTATAATCTTGACCACGTGCCTGCAGGATCTAGTGGAGGCACGGGTGCTGGAATTGCGGCAAACTTTGGCACGATTGGACTGGGAACGGATACGGGAAATTCGATTCGTGGACCATCTTCACACAATGCTTTGGTTGGATTTAGAACCACACTGGGCTTAGTCAGCCGGGAAGGAATTGTGCCGCTTTATCTCAGAAACGACGTCGTTGGGCCGATGACTCGGACCGTGGAGGATGCTGTGCGGATGCTGGATGTTATTGCCGGCTACGATGAAAAAGACCCGATCACGAAAAATTCAAATGGAAAAATCCCGGAAAGCTATCAGGCTTTTTTGGACAAAAATGGCTTGAAAGGAGCTCGAATTGGGGTATTCCGGACTTTAAGCGAAAATGATCCCAATCCAGAGATTTCCGCTCTATTTAATCAGGCCCTTTTGGATATGGAAAATTTGGGTGCTGTCATCCTGGACTCCGTAAATGTGGATAATTTTCAAGAGCTGAGACAAAATCAATGGTGCGATCAATTTCAGCTGGACTTGGAGGATTTTTTACAGACTTATGTGAAGCGAGACACCATGGCTACCCTGGAAGATGTGATTCGAGTAGGAACCTCCTCGGATTTTGTCAGAGCCAGAATGCCATCATCCAATGAGAAAAATGAAACTCTTGATGAGCGACCCTGCGGAGATGCCTTTACCGATCCTCGGAGAATTGCTTTTCGAGAAGCGATCGAAAAAGCCATGGATTCTTTGAATTTGGACGCTCTGGTTTACCCGAGTTGGAATCATCCTGCGGCACAGATTGATCGGTTTCAAGAGGAATATCGGGGTGATAATTCACAGATTATTGCTCCTCATACGGGACAGCCAGCTTTTACGGTTCCTATGGGATTTGTCTCTGGAAATTTACCGGCCGGTCTGCAGTTTTTGGGTCGAATGTTTGATGAAGGGACGCTGATTCGCTTGACCTATTCCTATGAACAGGGGACGAATCATCGAAAAGCACCAAATTAATCGGGAAGTCCTATCTTTGGGCCATGCTAAAGGAAATCGGCATTCTGATTGGAAAAGAAATCACCCTCGAGTGGAGGCAAAAATATGCCCTGAATGGGATTTTGCTTTATGTCGTTTCGGCAGTTTTTATCACCTATCTGAGCGTGGGTGCCAAAATGGGGAATCTGGCCATCCCAACTTGGAATGCGCTCTATTGGATCATCATTCTGTTTTCGGCGGTCAATGCCGTGGCAAAGAGTTTTGTGCAGGAGCATACCGGCAGGCAGCTATATTATTACATGATTGCTTCGCCCGAGGCGATAATTTTGTCCAAAATGATCTATAATACCGGATTGACGCTGATTTTGGCCCTACTGGGTTACGGTGTTTTTTCGGTGATTTTGGGTAATCCAGTAGAAGATCAAGGGTTATTTCTTTTGAATTTGGTCTTGGGAGCAATGGGTTTTTCGGCGAGTTTGACCATGGTTTCGGGGATTGCTGCCAAAGCTGGAAATAATGCGACCTTGATGGCGATTTTGAGTTTTCCGGTGATTATCCCGATTTTGCTGATGGCGATTCGGATTTCCAAAAATGCCCTGGACGGATTGGATTGGTCTGTGAGCACAGATAAATTACTCAGTCTTTTGGCGATCAATGCGATTGTCGCGGCAGCGGGTTATATTCTGTTTCCGTATTTGTGGAGGAGTTGAGGGTTGCTAACTCAGCTTATTGAGGATTCCGGTTCATAGGAAATCCATTTTTTCCGCTTGTATATATTTCTTTTTATCGGTACTGCTCTTTTACTGATATTTCCATTCTAAAATCACCTATTCATGAGACCATTCAGATTTCTAATATCCGTATTGTTTTTTGTTTTTACCGGCATCAGCCATGCTCAGGAAGTACCTTCTCAGCTAGATACTCGCATTTATGAGATTATCGAAAACACCTCCGCTGAGCGAATAGAAAAGGATATCAGGACCTTGGCAGGATTTGGGACGAGAAATACTTTCTCCGATACCGTATCGACTACCCGGGGTATAGGCGCAGCAAGAAGATGGATCAAGGCGGAATTTGAAAAGATATCTGAAGAATGCGGGGGATGTTTGGAAGTCTTCTACCAAAGAGATTTGGTCACCAAAGAAGGAAATGGCCGAGTTCCAAAAGATGCTTATGTGGTGAATGTGGTGGCAATTTTACGAGGCACCGATTACCCGAATTCTCATGTGATCATGTCCGGAGATATTGACTCAAGAGCTTCCAACACAATGGATTTTGAGATCGATGCCCCTGGTGCAAATGACAATGCCTCTGGAATGGCGGGTACGATAGAAGCGGCTCGGGTTCTCTCAAAATATAAATTTAAGCATAGTATTGCTTTTGTAGGCTTATCAGGTGAAGAGCAAGGTTTATTTGGCGGAGCTGGCCTCGCAAGATATGCCCAAGAAAACGAATGGGAAATCGTCGGAATACTGAATAACGACATGATCGGAAATATCGAAGGCGTGGATGGAGTAATTGACAATCGAACCTTCCGGATTTTCTCCGAACCCACTCCCGCCAATGAAACCGAACAGGAGAGAAGATCAAGACGCTTTACAGGCGGAGAAGTGGATGGAATTTCTAGACAATTGGCCAGATATATCCACAAGCAGGTCAAAACTTACATGCCAGAAATGAACCCCATGATGATTTATCGATTGGATCGATTTGGTCGGGGCGGACATCATCGACCCTTCAACGACCTGGGTTTTGCCGGCGTAAGAATCATGGAAGCTCATGAAAATTACAATCGACAGCATCAGGATATCCGGGTGGAAGATGGAATAGAATATGGCGATGTGATCGAGGGAGTGAATTTTGACTATGCCGAAAAACTCACTTCCGTTAACGCGATTTCGCTTGCAGGTTTGGCCTGGGCTCCCCCGGCACCAAAAAACGTCCGAATCGGCGGTGCAGTTCGCCCTTCGACCACCTTGGCCTGGGAGGAAAGCAATGATCCAAATGTCGCGGGATACAAGATTTATTTCCGACTGACCACTTCCCCTACCTGGGATAGTTTTGTCTATGTCTCAGGGGTAAATGAGCATACGCTGGAGGGAATCGTTATCGACAATTACTACTTTGGCGTGGCTGCCGTGGGCAAGGACGGCAATGAATCTGCCGTAGTGTTTCCTTTTCGTCAAATAAGGAGGTAATTTGATTTAGTTTTTAGCTTTGAAATAAACACGTGAGTGGAGAAACTCACGTGTATCAGTTTATTTATTAGCATGAATTTCACTTATTTGATTCATTATTCCTGCTACTGATTTGGCATCCATTTTTGAAAAAGCAAACCACTTTTTACCCAAATCTTTTAATGAAGCACCCAAGTGGTAAACTTCTTTGCCATCGATAATCAAAAATCGGTCGTGACTTAGCGTAAAGGCTTTTATCTCAAAATTTCCGTATTGTTCGGGATTCAGCTATACGTAGGCAGGGATTTTAACCACTGAACTTCCTACGAAGAACTGAACTTTAAATTTATCACTTTCCTGTCCTACGAAGCACGAAACCCCTGCTTGCGTATAGGTGATGTTATCGCTTCGGTGTTCTTTTTCGTCCGTTATTCTTTTCAATTTTTGATGCATTGTTTGTCTGTCCGTGCGGTGGAAAACAGATAAGCTCTTTTGCAATTTTGGGGTTGCGGGCTGGCTTGAGCGAATTGCAAATGTGCTTGGCTGTGTGGGTTGGATTTTCATTTCTATGCAACTTTTGTATTATAAACACTTTGTCCGCCTCCAGGATAATTGGTGAATATGTGCTGATAAATTACGTTTGTTTTTTCATTTACTTCATCTTCTGAATAGGGCTCCTGAGGTAGCCATAAAAGAGTGTCATAAATGGTTGTTTTAACTTGAGCCCTCAACTGTGTGCTCTCTCTCCAACGTTCAATTTTTAATTTTTCAGCTTTTAAGCTGTCTAAGGTCTGCTTCGCCACCTTTTTAACCTCATCAATCTCTTTGTCTTTTAAATTATCTTTCTTCAATAAGTCGAAAATGGCAAGCGTTTCTTCATCGAGGCCTTCTCTAATAGCTCTCGAATCTTCTTCTGAAAGTGTTTTAAGGAAGTCTGATAAGTCGTCAAATGCTTTTTTGGTTGCATTGATGTCTTTCCCGTTGTTATATTCTTCAATAATCTCCTTGTACTTTTCGTAAAACTCCAAACGCAAAGGATTTTCCTTTACCATTTGTTTTAACTTTTTTTCGATCGCCTGCTGTAGATCAAATACCATGGTATTCTTCCTATTTACCTTGGCAAAAGCAGCTTTCAACTTGTCAAAATCCAAGTTACTTAAATCAATATAATCAGGTTCAGGTTCTGATACTTCATTGATGAAGACACTCTCATTTACAACAGTTTGCAGCTGCAACATAATTTCAATGATATCCGCAGTTTTTACTTTCTGATTTAGCTGATCATAAATAGCTTCTATTGCGTTGAATTGCTTAATGAAAGGTTTAATTTGTTCCTCTGGATACAAGGCTTTGTATTTCCTGAAAACATCTCTTGCCATTATTTCAAATTTTGCACGAGTGGTTTCATTTAAACAAACAGCATCAGTTGCTTGATTAATTTTTGCCAATTTTTCCATTGGCTTGGCATTCATTAAATCAGACAGATTAAAGCCAAGTTCTTTTAAATAGCCTTTTGTCGCACGTATTGATTCTTGTAATTCTTCTGCAAGTTTTTCTAGCAATTCAACTGGTCTTTGAGGTTCACTTTCTCCACCTGTGCCGGAACCACCTTTATCGCCTCCTTCACCATAAACTGAATATGCTTTTTCTAATTGCTTGTAAACATTACCGTAATCGACAATCAATCCATTTTCTTTTTCATCATCATAAACCCGATTTGCACGAGCAATGGTTTGCATCAATGTGTGTCCTTTAATTGGCTTGTCGAGATAAACAGTTGAAACACATGGTGCGTCAAAACCAGTAATCCACATGGCACAAACAATTGCCAGTCGAAATGGATTTTCTTCGTCTTTGAATTCTTTTTCTAAATCTCGCTCAACTATTTTTTTCCTATGTGGGGCAATTTCCAATTTCATTTTTCGGAATTTATCCACTTCGTTTTGCTCGCTACTCACAACCACACAAACTTCGGTTTCCTCAACCTTTTTGAGTTTGCGTTTTAGCTGCAATTCTTCTTGTTGGTCTTCCGCATTTTCAATTCTCTTCTTTAAGTCAGCAACATAATCAGGCCAGTATTTCATTACTAAATCGTACATCCTGACAGCTGTTGGTTTATCGAGAGCAACAAACATGGCTTTACCCTGATAACCTCTTTCATTGAAATGCCAAACCAAGTCTTTAGCAATAGCATCTAAGCGTTTTTCAGAAGTTAAAACGGGATAATCCCTCTTAAATTCACGTTCTAATTTTCTTCTTTGATCTTCATCTAAATCCTCATTTTCGATGAGTTCAGCCATTTTTTCATCTAACTGTGGATTCTCAATCCCGAGTTTTTCTCCTCTGTTTAAATAACGAAGGGGTAAAGTAGCACCGTCATCAATAGCTCGTTTGAAATCGTAAACTGAAACGTATTCACCGAAAATATTTTTGGTAAGCTCGAGTTCTTCTTTGATAATTGGTGTACCTGTAAAACCAAGATAGGAAGCGTTCGGGATGCCATGAAAACGCATGTTACGGGCAAATGTGCCTGCTTGTGTCCTGTGTGCTTCGTCTGAAATTACGATTATGTTTGATCGGTCAGTGATTAAGGGGTATTCTGTCTCTACTTTTGGATCAATGGAAAATTTGTGAATTAATGAAAAGACATACCTGTGATTTTCAGAAAGCAATTCACGCAAATGTTCTCTGCCCGAAATTCCTTTTTTGCTGCCTGCAATAACATTTTTCTCAGTTACAGCACCTACTCCGGTAAATGTATCGTACAACTGCCGTTCTAATTCCGTTCTGTCAGTTACCAATAAAAAGGTGTAACTACCTCCAAATTTTCTGTGAATTTTTTGAGCTATAAAAACCATTGAATAGGATTTACCACTTCCTTGAGTGTGCCAGAAAACCCCGAGCTTACCTTTTAATTCTTCAATATTCTTGGCTTTATTCAGAACCTTGTTTACCCCAATGAACTGGTGATTTTTTGCAATGATTTTAATCAAGTCGCCATCCGAATCATCAAACAGAATGAAGTTCTCGAATAAATCCATTAAACGGTTTCTATCGCAAGTTCCCCTGAGTATGGTATCTAAGCTTACAATTCCCTCTTCATCTTCTTCAATCCGTTTCCATTCATTGAAGAATTTATAGGGGCTAGTAACTGATCCAATTTTAGCATCTGTTCCGTTGCTTAAAATGATAAAAGCATTAGAATGAAAAACATGTGGTATGGTGTCTTTATAGTCGGTTAAATTATCGGTGTATGCATTTCGTAAATCAGTATGATGTGCTTTGAGTTCAAAAAATACCAGTGGAATACCATTTACAAAACCGATAACATCAGGTCTGCGATTGTATAATTCCCCGACAACTTCAAGTTGACGAACAGCAAGAAAATCGTTTTCAGTTGAGTTTTCAAAATCAAAAACTTGTAGTTTTTTCTTTACCAGTTCTCCTTTTTCATTGGTAAAGCTTACATCAACACCTTTAGTAAGTAATGTATATTTTTCCTTGTTAAGTTGAACCAGTGTTTTGTCGGCAGCTTTCTGTGTTATTTGGTCAATGGCGTGTTGATAAGCTACGTTAGGCAGACCTGGATTGAATTTAATTAATGCTTTTAATAAGTATCTTTTGAGGATTACTTCAGATTTGTCGTCACGACCTAATAAACTATTTTCGCCAAATGTTTCTTTTTGCCAAGCATACTTTACCGTCCAGCCTAAATCCTCTAAGGCTTGCTGTGCGGAAGCTTCTACTAAATTATCTTCTGAATATTCGTTGCTCATTTAATCCTATATTACTTGTTAATCCAAAGTTGTATTTCTTCCCCAATTTGTTTCTGCCAGTTTTTTACCGAACCACTGTATTCGGTAAATAAGAGCCCGCACTCCATGTCAGAAAGTTGTTTTTGCTTTTTGACCTCCACAAATTTTCCGGTAACGTAATCCGAATCACCGGGATATAAGAGAGCAACTTTCTTTGCCTCAAAATAGTGGTGATAGGCATACATTTGCCTTATATCTTCAATGGAGGGCTTACTGTCTACTAACTTCCATTTCGTATCTAGCACATAGTTGTTTTCATTTGTTGAAACAGTTATGTCGGGTTTGATACTTCTTCTTTTGCCACCATCGGGTTTCCAAAAATATTTGGATGCTTGACCTCTAACTTTAAGTTCTTGACTTTTCTTCAAACTCACCAAAACAAACTGCTCCCATAGTGCATTCATGTCAAACATCAAGGCCAAAACATCATCTCTACCTTTGCTTAAATCAGGGTGATAATGAAGAAGAATCAAACGGGCAATTTCAATGGCTTTTTTGTAGCTGATGGTTTTACGGTTGAATACCAACTTATCAAAGTCAGATTCAGTAATTTTCTGATTGGGTATTTCGGGGAAATTGAGCAAAAGCGCATTGATTCTTCCAATTAATGCCGAACTGGTATTAATTCGCTTGAGTACAATTAGTGTTTTGTAAAGAATGATGTGGAGTAAATGCTCTTTATCGTAGATGCTATGCTTGGTAAAAAAACGCTCTTTGTGTACTAGATTTTTACTCACCTGCTTATTAAACTGTAAGCTTCCTTTTAGGGTGTTTAAATTCCCTTCCGTTTTACGATACTTTTTAACCAATCCACGGTGTAAAAGGTATTCTGTTTCTGTAATAAACAGTTCAAAATATAAATCCAGAACTGAGTTGTTCCGTATTTTTAGCTGAGACGAACTTGGTGCTTTAACATTAAAACCATGAACAGCACGGAGCATGTCAATTAGTACCTGATTCCATTTTTTCTTTTCTGCCTCATCTTCTTTTTTTCTTTTATCTGCTTTGGGTAGGACACTGATGAGGGTATTTCCAACCTGAATAGCTCCAACATATTCATTAAACTGTATTCCATTTCGGATCAAACTATAATAGGGCACTCCTTTTCCAAAAAAACGCACAAAGGCATCTAATTTGAGTTGGTCAAATACAACATCATCCTCAAACTTTTGATTGAGTAAAACAGTCTGGTGTTCAAAAACACATATATGTTGTCTTTTATCTTTCAAGTTAATCTGTCAAGGTCTGGTTCATTAATAAACGGATTGCCATTTCAAAACTCATCTCAGTTTGTATGTATTGATTGCCGGGTTGTTCCGACCGATAATCAATTATTTGAAAAATATCTTTCTCCGCAAAATCTTCATTTTCATACCCCGTAGCAAAGTCCGCCTGATCGTTTTCATTTTCCATATAAACGAATCCATTGCCTAAAACTGCCCCGATTTTAGCATAATCGCCAAAGAAATATTCTTGGAGTAGAGGAATGATATTGCGGTAGAAAGAATCCAAAAGTTTGGGCTCGGGATTCTTTTTCTCTTCTTCGTTTAATAGAAAGTAAGAGTGTCCAATAAGGTGATCTCTGTCCAAAAGCTTTTCAATACGCCTGTTGATTTTTCTCAGAATTTCAAAGCCTTTTACTCCTGCAAACTCATAATCAAGACCCGATAAATCATAGCGTGGGGGCATCTCTGTGAAGCTAAATCTTCTTCTCAAGGCAGTATCCAAAGCTTCTACACTACGGTCTGCTGTATTCATTGTGCCGATGATGTAAAGGTTCGGTGGCACACCGAATTTTTCTTTACTATATGGGAGGCTTACCTCCAACGCTTCATCTTTACCAAGTCGTTTGTCTGCTTCAATCAACGTTATCAACTCTCCGAAGATTTGTGATACATTACCACGATTAATTTCATCAATGATAAGGACGTAGTTTTTGCCTTTAACAGTGATGAAATCTTCTTTGGTCATTTTTTTAACTACCTCAACTTTGTCGCTGTATGTATATGCCTTTTCTTCTACTTTACCGTTTACCCTTTTCGTTATTTCTTTTATGGCATTTAAAACAGACCAATAGGCGGATGAATTACTTCCTCCAATTACCTCTCTAAATTCATCGTTTATATTACTTACGCTATCTAGGCTTTCAATGGCAGCCTGTAATTTTGCTAACCTTGCCTTAGAAACCGTATAAGATCGGGTACCATTATGGTGCTTGATGATTATATTTCCTTGCTGTGAAATACTGTCAATCAATACTGTGCCGCCTGATTTTGTCTTTAACTCAACTTCTTCATCATTGATTAACTTTTCTTGTACTTCTTCAATGAACATGTCGTAAAGGTTAGAAAAGTCCAAGGCTTCAGCGGTTTCTTTTGACTTTCTAAACTTGGCGATATCAAAGGCGGCTTCAATGCTTAGCTTTTTAAAAATACCAGGCTCAACTCTATAAATAATTTCCTCTCCCTCTTTTTCGGGTTCAATCGGCTTTATCCCCTCAATAAACTCTTCATAACTCATACTTTGATGAAATGTAGAAAAGACAATTTGCCCTTCTTTTAACTTTTTATCAAATTCATGTTTGATTTGAGCACGAGATAAGCCAGAAAAGTCCAAACCAATTATTTGAAGAGCTTCATTAACGGTATGGTATGTTTTACCAGTTCCCGGTGGGCCAAAAAGTATTTGGTTCAAGGGCTTATTAGAGTATTTTTTTGTCATTGTTAATTCAGTTTTTATTACGACCTCATCGTTTTCAATTTCTTTGATAGGTGAAAGGTTGTCTTGTGTCGGCTTTGAAAACTTGCCGAAAAATTTGAAATCTGTTATTGGCTTTGGTGAAATTTTCTCAATAGATTCTGCTAGAAAAATAATGTAGGCCTTTTTCTTATCATCTTTATAATCTTCAAATTTGGAATGAAAGTGCTTAACACTTTTGGTCTCCCAATTCTTTTCGGATAATTCTTTTTGACTAATGGCAAAATCAATAATGTTTGCCTTGTAATCTACTTGACCCTTACTGCTGTAGTATAGTGGAAAAGATTGTCCCTCCTTTATTTTATCCTTTAAAAAATTCAGTGTTTTTTGACCACCGCTTGGTTTTTTACTGTTCCAAAGGATTAAACCCTCAAATGATGGTTCTAAATAGGTTGCATCTTCTTGCCAACCTGTTCCATCAGATGCCATTAATCCTATAACTTCTTCAACCCACTCTTGTCTAAAGGAATACACAAGAGAAGAAATCAAATATGTGTAATTATCCGGATTGAGCGGCTTTAATTCATATTTGCTAAAAAATGATTTAAGTTCATTTATGAAGGTACTTGCTGAATATTCCTGCTTTAATAAATTTACGCTCACCATTTGGCGGTGATTCTCACTTAAAATTGTGCAATTGTCCTGAGGGCTTAAAAGATAGCTGAACGCGTTAATTATTGATTTCCCTGTTATCTCAGCATGTTTAAATTTGAATTTAACCAAGCCCTCTACCCAATTACCCATGCGAACACTCGCATCAGCTAATATTCTATCATCATCGTATTGATTGTATTTTGATTTGTCCTTGGCTCGATTGTCACAATAGGCAATGATTTCAAAAAGCAAATCCTTTATTTTATCAATTTCAGGGTTGATTTCTGTAATTTCGAGAAACTGGTTGTAATCCGAAGAAAGGCGAATCAAATCTTCCCTCATTTGATCAGATACTTCCAGCTCCAACCACTTATTGAGTGCTTGTTGACCTTTTAAGAAGTAAAAATCCGCTTCCTGAATTATTTTCTGAAAGTGTGGTTGCTGGATGATATGTTCTATTTCTTGCTGATTCATATATTTTCCACTTTTCCATATTCAACCCCATCCTCAGCTGCCATCGATAACTCAGTATTGATTTCGCTCACATCTATCATTCCAGTCATTAGCCTTGGCAATAGAATATCTCGGGCTTCTTTTAGATATTGATTTTGATTTCCTAAGATGTATATCTGCTTGTAGATGGGTTCAACTATGGCGTTGAATTTTTCTAAAACATCATCGCTTGGTTTTTTAACTTTTTGAAATTTCAAAAATGCTGTCCAGTTGTAGTTTACAATATTGCTGGCACTTCTAATTTCAAAGACTTCCGTTCCTCTGATGTTTCGGAGAAAGCGTAGGAACAGAAATAAAAAGCTTGAATATTCTCTTTTACCCGGGCGAGCCAATTTGCAGAAACTGGCAGGCATTACAGCATTGTCAAATTGCTTTAGAAGTTCTTCTGTAACCAAGAGCGTTTTCGCAACGCCTTCGTAGCTGCTCCCTCCAGAAACTTCAAAAATGATATCTCCATCTTGCAATTTGCGCGATGCCAGATTGGATTTCTTATGATAGCGGAAAGGCACTTTTTCAAGCTTACCATTCGGCAACTCATCAATATCGGTTCCTCTGATTACATAAGCAGGTTTATTAAATTCGTCTGTTAATTCATCATTGCCCCAACCACCACCAATTTCGTGACCGATTAACGAACCCAAATTAACTTCTTCAAATTCTTTGTTGGCAGAATACATTTCATTGAAGGTATTCTGAGCCAATTCATCCAACAGCTTAATGCGTTGTAAATTAGTTTCAATCAGATCATCGTAGGAAGAAAGGATTTTGGCGATTTTTTGTTGGATGTGGAGTGGGGGAACCTTTAGAATCGTTTTACCTACAAATTTCGCATCTGCTCTTTGTCTACCAGAAGCTCCAACAAAGCTATTGATTGCGTTTTGTCTGAACCAATCTGTCTTGGATAAGTAATAGATAAAATCACAATCACTTACGTTTTTTTTACCTCTAAAAACAAAAAATTCCGTTGAACCAAAAGCAGGTCTATCAATATCCTTTATTTGTGCAATCTTCCCATTTTCTAGACTAGGCGTAATACGGGCAAATAAAGTATCGCCATTTTCAAATTTAGCACCGCTTCCATCGTAGATTTTAGTAAATGAAGCCCTTACATATTTAAATCCAGCATCAACTTCATCCATCAAAACAAACGGGTATTCTTTTCCCTTTTCCATCTTAATTTTAGGGGGAAAATCAGCTATTTCACTAAACTTATGCTCTTTCCAATCTTCCATCATAGTTCTAAGATTTGAATTTGATTCATCAAATCGGAAGCTTTGTTATTTAAATTATTTAGTTCAGATTGAATTTCAGTCATCCTAGTTTTGTAATCAAAATCTTCATCAATGATTATGCTATAACCAACATAGCGACCAGGCGTAAGTGAATAATCGTTCTCTTCAATTTCTTCTGAATCAACAATTTTACAAAGACCTTCGACATCTACATATTTGTTTTCGGGGAAATATTCTAAAAGCTTTTTCCAATCGCCTATACGTTGTTTGAGTTCTTTTAAAAATTCGGCAACAACTGTTTGATAAGCTTTCAAAGGTTTATTGACTTTGTTCAATTGGTCTTTGAATGGCTTCATTTTGGCAGTAGCCGTTTTCTTGTCAATTTCTTCACGCTCAACTTGTGCCGTGATTTTTGTGATCTCTTTCTCTAATGAAGCAATTAATTCAGAAACCTTGGGAGCAGGTTTCTCGAAGGATTTAAAAACCTCTTTTGCTACTTGTGGGTTATCACTGATGCTATAATCAATCTTTTCAGGAATGATGATGTCCTCATTTTTCAAATCAATCGAAAGCTGCTTCAATTCTTTTGCAAGCACAACATAATGCCCGTTTACAATTTCAAATTGCTCTTTTAATGCTTGCTTATGCGCTTGTTCGGCTTGTGAAATAGCTTCCGTATTTCCTCTATACAATTGAACTATGGTTGTGAGGTTCAGCAATTGTCCATCAGAAAAGTCGTTAATTGTTGAACTAACAACACGATACGTGTTTCTAGCATCAAGCATCAGGATTTTATCTTTGTTTTCCACTGGTTTCCCTTTATCAAAAAACCATAAGTGGCACGGTAAGGAGCGGGTGTAAAAGAAGTTATTACCCACTGAAACAATGACATCCACAGTTTTAGTGGCAATCAGTTTCTCACGAATTAACTTTTCTGAGTTTCCGGCATCAGTGGCAGAACTTGCCATAACAAATCCGGCACGTCCTTTTTCATTTAGATACGAATTAAAGTACTGAATCCACATGTAGTTTCCATTGTCGGCATTGGGCACTCCAAAGGGTAAACGTGGATCTGTTTTTACATAGTCTTTATTTTTGTCAATCTTCTTCACATTGAATGGCGGATTAGCCATTACAAAATCACATTTGCCTGTTAGGTCGTGAGGGTTACTATAAAAACTATTGTTCTCAATTATTTTACCTTCAATCCCATGAATAGCAAGGTTCATTTTTGCCAAGCGAACGTTATTCGATTTTAATTCCGTACCGTAAACTGTAATGGCTTCGTTTACCTGTTTGTTGGTGTTGTTTTTTATAAAATGTCCAGTTTGCACAAACATACCACCCGAACCACAAGCAGGGTCATGAATAATTCCATGGTCGGGTTCAATAAAGTTTACAATTAGTTGCACCAATGAAGGTGGAGTAAAGAATTCGCCTCCTTCCTGCGCACCTGCACCGCTCATTGAGAATTTCATCAGGAAGAACTCGTAAATCCTCCCGAATACATCGCCTGTAATATTTTTTACGGCATCTTTATTAAAAACACGAATCAGTGAACGCAATAAGTCAGCATCAAATTCCTGATAGTTTTTAGGCAAAATGCCTTGCAAATCTTTGTAATCCGCTTCTATCAATTGCATGGCATTGTTTACCGCCTCTGCGATATCTGCACTTTCAGGCAAGTTTGCTAAATGTTCGTATTGTGATTCAGCTTGCAAATACATAGCACCTGCACCAATTAAATCATCTTTTGTTAGGTCTCTTTTCTTACCAGTCCTTGGATTTATAGCCAAGGTTTCTTCAATCTGCTCTTTAGCTTCTTCAAACTTATTTTGCGCATAACGCAATAGAATCAAACCCAGAACAGGATCTTTATATTCGGCTGCTGTCAATTTAGAATTGGCACGCAATTCATCGGCAGCCCCCCACAATTCAGTTTCTAATTTTTTTATCTCTTCGTTTGTCATCTTCAATATTTTAAGCTGTTGCTTCTGCTTCCGCAGGATTTATAAGTTCATTAATGCCGTTTAAATGCAAGCCATCAAAGAAATTGATAATATCTAAGGTATCCTTGGCAATTTCTTTTAAAGTTTCGTCTGGTATAAAATTGCATTCATCAAGCTGCTGCATGTTACCATGGGAGAAATTGTCGCAAACCTTGTTAATGCTTGCTAGTTTGTTTTTAAGTGTAGTTTTTGAGATTGAGCCAATCGTTTTATCATCCAAAGAATCGTAATCAATTACAGAATCAATAAAATCGGGCAAACCAGGTGTTTGCCCACGATTATTCGCAAGTTGAGCATACTTAAAACTGAAAAATGTTTCTAAAACTCTACGAACAAAATTGGGTAAGTACTTTCTAGCATCTTCATAGTCCGGTTCAGCTTTATCTCTAAAATTGATAATGTTCTCAAGCATATAGAAATATGGGCTCTGAAAGTTTTCCATTGATGCTGGCAAGTCGTCAATTTCCCCTTTACTTATTAGAAAAGTTGCCTTTTCATTTTTTGATTTGAAAAATGGATTTAGGTATTTTAAAAACAGCATGTTGTGGCTTAGCACAAAGAGCTGCTTGTAATCTTTGAATTCTTCATGAATTAAAAAAGCAGTGCTATAAAGTCTGTTGTCGTCTAAGCTAGAAATCGGGTCGTCAATTACAATAATAGTTTGCCCTTTATTTGTTACCTCTGTGGTTACCTTGCTCATAAAGTAGGCAAAAGCCAAAGCAGTTTTTTCACCTTCGCTTAGTGTGTTTCTAAGTCTCTTTTTTGTCTCATCAAAACCTTTGTATTTAATCAGGATGTTGTTTTGTTCTTCTCCTTCTCTTAAGTCAATCGTAAAGTGGGTTATTCCAAGTTTTTCAAGGTACTCACCAACCTTTTTAGCCTCCATTTTCAGTTCCTTCAACCGTTGTATTTTCTGATCGGTTAATTCGCTAATGGAAGTTGCAATGTCTGAAATTGCAGAAGTGGCAGTATGAAAGTTTTCAATTCTGTTTTCCTCTGCTGTGCCGTTAAGTTCTTTGTAAATAAGTTGGGTATAAAGAGCTCGTATTTCTCCGTCAATTTTGGTCGGGTCAATTTTCTGGTTTCGCAAATCCGTTACTGCATTGTTCTTAAAGCTGTTTAGCTTATCAATGTTTTGATTGTAAGTATCAATTAGCTTTTGGATTGGCTCAACTTTAATAATTATTTTTTTACTCGAATTGCTTTGTTTTTCTATAATGCTGGTAAGCAACTCCTTTAAATCAGTTTCTATTTCAACTTTATCGAGTTCAGGAAATTTTATTTCTATGAATTTGTTGTATTTAATACCATAGGCTTGTATAGCAGCAGAATTTGTTTGTGTGGTCTTTAGCGATAAAATAGTGGAATCAATACGCTCTTTCTGAATCTTTATTTTTTCAATAAAATCCAAATAACTTTTATCAAAGTAATCGGCAAATTCATCTACCAATGAATCAATTGTGTTAGACAGGTCGGTTTTACACAAAGGGCAAATACTTTGGTCTTTCTCTTTGGATATAGTAAGTAATGATTCGCCAAGTTTAAACCAAGGCTCAATTTTATTGCTATTTACTTCACCTATTTCCTCTTGGTAGAGCTGTATTTTGTCCTTGAGTTTGTCGGTCGCATTCTCTTTTGCTGACTGTTCTAACAAGCTAGAGAGTTCTACAAGGTCAATTTCGATTTTTTTAAATTCTAATTTCGAAATTTCCGAAATGTCACTTTCCAGCTCTGCCTGCTTTTCGCTTAGTTTATACTCTGCAATTTTCTGAGCAATTGAGCTTTCAATTTCCTCTTTTGTATTGGAGGTCAATTCTGTAATTGCCGGAATTGTATTACCGGATCGTAATTGTCGGTTTGGAAAATGCTCTCTGTAAACTAAATTGTAAGCTGTTTTTAGTTCCTTGAATTTGTCTTCAATTTCTTTATTGTCGGCCTCTTTGCTTTCCTTTTCCTTGGTTTTTGTATCAATATCTGCATTTATTTGCTTTATGGTAGGGTCTTCAAGAATAGTTTCAGCAACATTGAATTTCGTCATTTTTCCCACCGTGCCATCATAAACATGACTTGCAATAAAATTTGAATTGAAAACATATACCCTTAAATTTTCCTGATTAGGTCTTACAGGATAGGTCAGGTCATCTTTGAACTTAACTGATGAATCATTGTCAGAAGTTTTGAGGTCTTTGAATAACTCGTCTTTCTGTTCTTGTGTAAATATTTTATTGCTTGCAACGAGATTAAATAAGTTTGATAAAGTGGATTTCCCGCTTCCGTTGAATCCAAAACAAATATTGTGTCTATTGAACTCTTTGGAACATTTCCACTGATAGGAATCATAAATACCCAGTTTCTTAATTTCTTTAATCTTTTTAATCATTGTCTGTCTGGTTCAGTGCGTTGGCAAAAAATGGCTCTTTTGGTTTTGCGAAGCGTTGGCTTTTGTGTCGGGCAAAACCAAATGTGCCATTTGTGCGGTGGCATTTTCTTTATTGTCTTTATGCAGCAAAAATTTCATTGTCATATTGTTGTTTGTCTGTCTTTTTACACTGAGCGATAACTTTCTTTTTAACGCACTTTTTTGGCACTTATCCAACCAAATACGGGGGATAAACGCACCTTTCTTACCTTTTATTAATTTTCTCTAGTCCAGAGAAAATCTCCAATCTTTCATCGAGATATTCTCGCGTTCCTTCTTTTGATTGTCAATTAAAGCATTTCAAACTAAAAAACTATAAACCAAATGGAAAATCTACTATTTTTCAGACTTTTGCTGTCGTTTGATGGTTTTCTACATTTTGCGGATAGGACTACCCTCATTGCCTCTTTTCTGATAGGCTTGAAGTAAAGGATGTTAGCCGTGGGGTTTTCGATCCAACATGTCCATCCTTTTGAACAAAAAAAGCCCTCCCATTGCTGGAAAGGCTTTTCAGGTTCGTCCCCGAACTCAAGTCGTCAAAGTCTAAGGGAAAAATCATTAAATACAGATGCTTCTCTTACTTCAAACCCCCGATCATATCCTCAGGCTTGACCCACTCGTCAAACTGCTCTGAGGTCAACAATCCCAACCCAATCGCTGCTTCCCGTAAGCTAGAACCTTCCTTATGGGCTTTCTTGGCAATCGCAGCGGCATTTTCATAGCCGATATGCGGATTCAAAGCCGTCACGAGCATCAATGAATTTTCCAAATGTCGTTGAATCATCGGGGTATTCGGCTCGATGCCGATCGCACAGTTGTCATTGAAGGACACGCAGGCATCTCCAATCAATCGGGCAGATTGTAGGAAGTTGGCTGCGATCATCGGTTTGAAGACATTGAGTTCAAAATGTCCGTTGGATCCGCCGATGGAGATGGCTACGTCATTCCCCATCACTTGAGCTGAGACCATGGTTATCGCTTCCACCTGCGTTGGGTTGACTTTGCCGGGCATAATCGAGGAGCCGGGCTCATTTTCGGGAATTAAGATCTCTCCGATTCCAGAGCGCGGACCGGAAGAAAGCATCCGAATATCATTGGCGATTTTCATCAGGGAAACAGCAACTTGTTTCAAGGCTCCATGTGCTTCGACCATGCCGTCATGTGCGGCCAAGGCTTCGAATTTGTTTGGCGCCGTGACAAAAGGTTGCCCGGAGAATTCGGCGATTTTCTTAGCCACCAATTCCGAATAGCCCTTTGGCGTATTTAGTCCAGTACCAACTGCCGTTCCGCCGAGTGCAAGTTCAGAAAGGTGAGTTAGCGTATTTTTGATCGCTCTCAAGCCATGGTCAAGTTGGGCCACGTAGCCGCTAAATTCCTGACCCAATGTCAATGGCGTCGCATCCATAAAGTGGGTTCGACCGATTTTGACGACATCTTTGAAGGCTTTTGCCTTGGCATCCAGTGTGTCCCGTAGTTTTTGGATTCCCGGAATCGTCGTCTCCACTACCATTTTGTAAGCCGCGATGTGCATGGCTGTGGGATAGGTATCGTTGGAGGATTGGGATTTATTGACGTCGTCGTTGGGATGGATTTTTTTCTTTTCATCCTCCAGCGAACCTCCCATCAACACGTGAGCGCGATAGGCGATGACTTCGTTGGAGTTCATGTTGGATTGGGTACCCGAACCGGTCTGCCAAACGACCAGCGGAAATTGATCATCGTGTTTTCCCTCTAAGATTTCATCACAAACCGTAGAAATGATATCCGCTTTTTCCTGCGAAAGCACCCCCAGCTCCGCATTGGTTTGGGCGGCGGCTTTTTTTAGAATGGCAAATGCCCTAATAATCTCGATAGGCATGCGGTTTTTTTCGCCGCCGATTTTAAAATTATTGATGGATCGCTGCGTTTGAGCGCCCCAGTATTTGTCAGCAGGAACCTCCACCGGTCCCATGGTGTCTTTTTCGATGCGTATATTCATGGTATTGGATTTTATTGTTTGATTTTTGCGAGCGCTAAATTAATCCCAAAAGGTATTTTTCCCTAAAAAGGAATGACTTAATCCTTCATTTGGAGATTGATCAATTCGTGAAATTTGGCCCGGGAGGATTTGACCTGCCTTTGAAAAAAAAATAAGGCCAAGGCATAGTTGACTACGGCCAATCCGGCACATATTCCGCCATACAGTGGATTTTTGACCAAAAGAAAATAAAACAAGGAAAAGCCAAGTAAGACAATGGACCAAAACAGAATGAAAAACAAGGCCCCGGGAAACAAGCGATAGGTTAGAAATAAGATCGAACCCCGGGCGGTATCCTCCACTTTGCCCAAAATCAAGGGAAGAAAGGTGTCACTTTTTGGGATGACTTTGGAGATACGGAAACTGCTTTTGCCCACATAGCCGTTGAAAATCAGTGAATCTTCGAGGTGACTTCGCTTATCGAGAAAATTCACCTCCCGGGTTTTTCTGGACAGCTGGTCCAATACCTCTGTTTTGGATAAGGCACTGACCAGCGTTTCGCTATAGAATGGCAAAAGATTCACGGATTAGTAACTATTGGGATCAAGGTCTGTTTGAATAGGGTAACGAAATTAACTCCTTTTCCCTTGAATACTAGGCCGATCATAGAAGAAATGCTTTTTCCAATCGAGAACGCTGCTCAAGTTCAAAATCGAATTTTGGAGATCGGCGGAAGAAATGGCTGGTATGCGGCTACCTGGCTTTGGAAAATTCGAGGCAGGCTGGACAAGCTTTTGGGTGGAGTGGGTTTTCGGAAAGGAGAAAAAACGCTTGGAGAGCTAAAGCCGGGAGAAGCACTGGATTTTTGGAGGTTAAAAGAAAGAAAAAAGCAGCCTTTTTACGTTCAACTTGAAGCTGAAATGAAATTGCCTGGCAAAGTGTTTTTAGAATGGAGAATCGAAGGAAACCAGCTGATCCAACGAATTCAATTTTATCCAGCAGGAAACTGGGGAAAAGTATATTGGTATGGAATGCAGCCTGCCCATCGCCTGATTTTTTGGCACTTGGGCCAAACTATCGCCAAAGGCAAATGAGCAGGCTGAAAAATTATTTTACAGCAATGCAGGAGATTTCCACATTGACATCTTTGGGCAATCGGCTGACCTCGACGGTCTCCCGGGCTGGGGGATTGCTTTTGAAATACTGTCCATAGGCCTCGTTGATGGTGCCGAACTGGTTCATGGATTTGATGAAAATGGTGCATTTGACCACATCAGAAAACTGGAATCCTGCTTTGCGAAGGACGGCTTCGAGATTTTTCATCACCGCGTGGGTTTCCTCTGTAATGTTTTCATTGATCAGTTCACCTGTATCGGGATCCAAAGGAATCTGACCGGAAACATAAAGGGTATTTCCCGCCAAAACCGCTTGGGAATACGGCCCGATCGGAGCAGGAGCTTCTGAGGTATAAATAATAGAATTAGCCATTGATGTTGATAATTTTTAGAGATACAAAGGTAACTGATGAGATGGAGGAATTTACCAATTCAGATTTTCGATTTATTGGCGGCAAAAGGTCTTTTGAATTCGAACTCAATCATTTTATAGGCATTAACAAACTGCCACTGCCTACTGTATTTACTGCTTCTTCGCTTCATTCCAAAAAAAATCCATCTCAGCCAAAGACATATCGCTGAGATTTTTGCCTGCTTCTTTGGCAGCATTCTCTAAATATTGGAATCGCTTGATAAATTTCAGGTTGGTTCGCTCCAGCGCTTCTTCCGGATTGATATCAATAAATCGCGCATAATTAATCAGGGAAAATAGCACATCTCCAAATTCGGCAGTGGCTTTTTCCCTGTCAATTTGGGATTCCTCCGCCGCATTAAATTCATTTTTGAATTCCTGCATTTCCTCCTCTACTTTTTCCCAAACCTGTTGCTTTTCTTCCCAGTCAAAGCCCACTCCTCGGGCTTTCTCCTGGATCCGCATCGCCTTGATCAAAGCCGGAAGGGACTTGGGTACTCCACCCAGAACCGACTGATTTCCTTTCTCTTTGAGTTTGATTTTTTCCCAGTTTTGGCTGACCGTTTCAGCATCATTGGCCTCAGTGTCCCCATAAATGTGCGGATGACGACGGATCAGCTTTTCACAAAGGGAATGAGTCAGCGAAGCCATGTCAAAATTACCCTCTTCGGATCCGATTTTGGCATAAAATACGATATGCAGCAAAATGTCTCCCAGTTCCTTTTTGATCTCTTCGGGATTCCCTTCCAAAATTGCGTCTGAGAGTTCAAAAGTTTCTTCAATAGTCAGGTGCCGAAGACTCTCTGTGGTTTGTTTTTTGTCCCAGGGACATTGGGCACGCAGCTCATCCATGATGGTCAAGAGCCGATCAAAAGCCGCCAATTGATCCGCCCGGTTACTCAAATTAGACATGTTTTGGGAAACTAAGTTTGAATTGTGGTCGTTTCGAAGTAAAGCTTTAAATTTGCGCAAATTTATCCGTTATGACAACTGTATTAATTACATTGGGCTTTGTGGCATTATTCTTCGTTTTGATGTCCGTCAGGCTCTTATTCTTAAAAAACGGGGAATTCAAGGGCACTTGTGCCTCTCAAAATCCATATTTAAACAAGGAAGGGGGAACCTGCGGCTATTGCGGGAAAACCGTGGATGCGAACAGCAGCTGCGGCAATCCGGACAATGAAGTCGATAAAGTTCTCGCCAAATTCAAATAATATTAATCCTGCCAAATGGCGGGATTTTTTGCGGTTTTTCACCTTAAAATTTATCTGTACGTGTCATTAATCAAATCAATTTCCGGGATCCGGGGAACCATTGGAGGGAAAGCTGGAGAGGGTCTCACTCCAATTGATGTGGTCAAATTTACCGCCGCTTACGGCGCTTGGGTACTGGAAAAAACCGGGAATGCCAAGGTAGTCATCGGCCGAGATGCACGATTGTCTGGAGATATGGTTTCCAGGCTGGTTTCTGCCACCTTGCAGGGCTTGGGTATTCATGTCATTGACCTCGGACTCAGCACGACTCCTACGGTGGAGTTTGCAGTTCCCTTGGAAAAAGCTGGAGGAGGAATCATCCTCACTGCCAGCCATAATCCCATTCAGTGGAATGCATTGAAGCTACTCAATAGTAAAGGAGAATTTATTTCTGATGCTGAAGGAAAAGACATCCTCGAAAAAGCAGAGCAGGAAGATTTTACCTTTGCAGAGGTCAAAAAACTGGGCGCCTACACCCCGATCGATGATTACATGGATCGACATATTCAGCATGTGCTGGAGTTGGAGCTGGTCGATGTAGAAGCGATCAAAGCTCGTAATTTTAAGATCGTGGTCGATGCAGTTAATTCCACCGGCGGAATTGTAGTTCCCAAACTACTCAGAGCCCTCGGAGTGGAAGTCATCGAGGAGATGTACTGTACTCCTGATGGTCATTTCCCGCACAATCCAGAGCCACTTCCTGAAAACCTTAGGGATATTTGCCAAAAACTGGAGAAAGGAAATTTTGATCTGGGAATCGTCGTAGATCCGGATGTGGATCGCTTGGCTTTTATCAATGAGGATGGTTCTGCTTTCGGAGAGGAATATACCTTAGTGGCAGTAGCCGATTATGTGCTGTCGAAGACACCCGGTAATACCGTTTCTAACCTTTCCTCCACGCGAGCACTTCGTGACGTGACTGACAAAAGAGGGGGAACCTACACCGCAGCAGCCGTAGGAGAAGTCAATGTCGTCAATCAGATGAAAGCGGTAGATGCCGTGATCGGTGGGGAAGGCAATGGCGGAATTATTTATCCGACCTCACATTATGGCCGGGATGCTTTAGTGGGCATCGGTTTGTTTTTGACCCATTTGGCTAATTTTGGAAAGACCATTTCCCGATTGAGGGCCTCCTATCCGAATTATTATATTTCGAAGAATAAAATCGAACTCACTCCTGAGATCAACGTGGATAAAATCCTGGAAACCATTCAGGAGAAATACAAAAAGCATCCCATCAATACCATTGATGGAGTGAAAATCGAGTTTGAAAAAGAGTGGGTTCACTTGAGAAAGTCAAACACCGAACCCATCATCCGAATCTATTCGGAGTCCGAATCAGAGGCCACCGCGGAGCACTTGGCCAAAAAAATCATGCAAGACATCAAAGAGGTGGTGAGTGCCTCGCTGATCTGATTAAAACCCAAGCCTGAAGAAAAGATGAAAGTTTACTTTGACAATGCTGCCACCACGGCCATGGATGATCGAGTGATCGAAGCCATGCTGCCTTTTATGAAAAACCATTACGGAAACCCCTCTTCGGTGCACAGTCACGGAAGGGAAGTTCGTACTGCGATCGAACGATCCCGTAAAAAAGTGGCCGAATTGCTCAATGCGACTCCCTCTGAAATTTTCTTTACTTCAGGCGGAACGGAAGCGGATAATACCGCTTTGGTCTGCGGGATCGAGACGCACGGGATTAACCATGCCATCACTTCACCGATCGAGCATCACGCAGTTTTGCATACGTTGGAAATTTGTGAACAAAAAGGCCACATTCAATTGAGTATGCTGGATGTGAATGAAAAAGGTGAAGTCGATTTGGGTCAATTGGAAAACTTGTTGAAGAAATATCCAAATAGCCTGATTTCTCTCATGCATGCCAATAATGAGATTGGAAATCTCAATGACCTGAATCGAATTGGTACTTTGGCTAGAGAATATGGGGCTTTTTTCCATTCGGATACCGTACAGACGATGGGACATTATGTGCATGATTTGAAAAATTTGCCCGTGGATGCCATTGTTGCAGGTGGTCATAAATTTCATGGCCCCAAAGGTTCAGGATTTCTTTACGTGCGAAAAGACAAAAAAATCCATCCCTTTATTCACGGAGGAGCGCAGGAGCGAAATATGCGCGGAGGTACAGAAAATGTAATCGGAATTATTGGAATAGCGAAGGCATTGGAAATCGCCTATGAAGATATGAGTTCGCATGAAGTCCATGTCAGAGCTTTGAAAAGGCATTTTATCGAAAAATTGAAAACTGATATTCCTGGCGTGGAATTTAATGGACTTTCTGAAGATCTAGAGCGGTCGCTTTACACCGTTTTGAATGTAAGTCTTCCTCCTTCTGAAGCAAACGCGGGCATGTTGTTGTTCAATTTGGATTTGGAGGGGATTTCTGCTTCAGGAGGATCCGCTTGCAGTTCTGGTGCTACTGTGGGCTCACATGTATTGCGCGCCCTAAATCATCAGCCCGAGCGGGATTCTGTCCGTTTTTCCTTCAGTCGGTTCAATACGATTGAAGAGGTGGATTACACCGTCGGAAAGCTGAAGGAGCTGTATGCGGTGGAAGCATAAGTAAGATAGGAAGTTGTCCCTAAGCCTTGTCAGGGTCATACTAAGCACCTAGCTGGGAATCTCCAAATCGAGTTGATATGTTTCGAAGTTTATGAAGGTAGTGCTTCGACTCCGCTCAGCTTGCCTGCAACCCAAATCAATCAATTTGTAAAGCTACCTGTCCGAAAGAAAGTCAAAGTCCATTTTTTGAAAATGAAGATCGACTCTCACTTACATCCTTTTGAATATTAGTTTTTTTCCGGCCAAGTCAATTATTGTAACAGCCGTTACAGTAATTTCTATTTCAGAAAAAAAGAGCGAATATTCCGCTCTTTTTTATCGAATATCATCTCGTTTATTTTTTTGCTCCAGGATATCCAATAGCATACGGAGTCCAAATTTCGTAGATGGGATTTCCGGTGGAACTCATCCCGCTGTGATGCCATTCCCCATCGATCACTTCATAATCGAAATTTAAGCTTGCCCCGACTCGGGAATCATCCCGGGAGAAAAAGGTAATATTTTCCACGTATTTGCCGTCTTTGGCGGTGTAGGTTCCTCCACCCGTTCCGGAGAATTCTGCTGTTTCGGAGTTGAATGCTACCCATTGGAATCGGCCTCCGGATAAAATTTTGATAGTCCGCCGCGCACCGGGTGTACTTCTTGCCACTTCTTCGCCTCGTTTTCTCCCGGTGATGACCCAGTTGCGGGTGAGATCATCGGTATCGGAAGAAATCCGCTCCCAGATTTCGATGATGGAACTGCCATTAGCTTCAGTGGAAATGACGATTTTATCCTCAGATGCCCAGTCCAAATTAAATTCGGCGGTATTCCCCACCCATTCAGGATTCATTGTATAAAAATCCAGAGTTTCAGAGTAATTGCCATCCGAATAGCTAAATGGGCCTCCGCCAGCACCTAGAAAGTGATTATCGGAGACTTGCTTGGCACCAAAGGAAAAGTAATCATCCTGATAAATTTTAATGTACTCCGCATCGGTGACTTCTTCTCCGTTTTGATGAGTCAGTTTCCAAGCACCTTCCAGAGATTGTGCGTTTGCCCAGCAGAGGAGCAGAGAAAGAGGAATAAAGAGATATTTTTTCATAGGATTAATTGCTGTTTTCAGAAAATTACCAAAACAATTTTGGCTTTGCCAGTCTTTTCTTTCGAATGGTCAAGTTTTGATCGGATTTAACCTCTCCCCACGATGAAGCAATTCTTATTTGGAAATTCCCCAGATTCAGTAAATGATTTATTTCCCGATCGGGTCATCAAACGTCTGCTGTTGGATGAGGAGGAAATTGGCATTTTGAGAATTGGAGATGCTTTTTTTGCTTTTCAAAGTACTTGTCCCCACCGGGGAGCTTCTTTGATTCAAGCTAATATCAATGGCCAAGGCGAAATTATCTGTCCTCTGCATCAATATCGATTTGACCTGAAAACAGGAATGCTCAAAATGGGGTTTTGTGGAGATTTGAAGGTTTTTCAAACTCAACTAACTGAGGAAGGGCTTCTGGTTTTCACTCAATAACGGAGATTTACTTTCATCCCAAAGTAGAAATTGCGGGTGGGTGCCGGCTGATAATATCGCCCTCCAAATGGATTAAGATCGTTTCCTAAAGAATAACTTTCATTCAGCAAATTATCCACGCCAGCATAGATTTCTAAATCCGTCCTCTTTCCAGCTTGCTGAATAAACCCGAGCCGAATCCCAATCAAATTATAGGCATCCTGATAGACCGTATTGGCATCATTGAGAGGGATTTCGTCGGTAAATTGATGGGTAAGATTGAGGTAAGTGGATCCGGAAAATCGGGCATCTAGGGTACTTACCAGCGTATTTGGCGAAACACCTGTGAGATCATTTCCCGAGAAATCATTTTCCCGCTGTCGATAATCTTTGAACGTGAAATAATGTCCGGTAAAGGCTGATCCCATTTTCAGATTTCGTACAAAACCCGCTGAGTTTTGGATAAACGTATAATCCACCGCTGCCTCGATCCCCTTCTGATCCGTGGAGCCCGCATTGCGGAAAAGCACTACCCCCTGCTCATTAGTGAAGGTGGTAATGGTTTCGCTTAGTCGAAAGTAAAATGCAGTCAAATCCAGGTTAAACCGATTTTTGCCCAATCGGTATCCCAGTTCGTAATTGGTCCCTCGCTCAGCTTCTAGGTCAAAATTCAAACTTCCTTCATTGGTCCGTACTTCATCAATGGTCGGCGGAGAAAAGCCACTACTCACGGAAGCGCGCAATGCTGAAAACTCATTCAAACTGTAATTCACCGCAAATCTTGGGATCAACAGCGGATCAAATTTTCTGGTTTGCACTCCCGTTGCTCCTCCGTTGGCATCGATTTGTCGGTCGATTTCGAAGGAAGAAAAGTTTTGGCTTAACCCGAGCGTAAGCAAGAACTGATTCGTGAGTTCCCATTCAGCTTGTTGGAATAAAAAGCCTTGAGTGGCTTTTAATTTATCCGCAAACCGAACCGTATCGGCCACTCCATCTCGGTTGCCAAAATTCTGCGCATCGGTCAAGCTTTGCTGATATTCTCCCCCGGCAATCAGACGAAATGGTCTTCCGGCCAAATTCCAATCAAAGGTGAAGCGCGACCTACCTCCGTAACCAAAGCCCAGTTCCTTTTTATAATCCAGAATAAAGGGATTTTCAAAGTCATTGGTGTTCAGATACAGCGTCGTATTATTTTCAATATTGTCTGAAATCCGATACAAATGCCCAAAAGTGGCCAAAATAGACTGCTGAGAAATGGAGCTGTTTTGATTGACTGAACCGGGTCGCGCCTGTCTGGGATCTTCTTCCAACTGATCTGCAGTGAGCGATCCTGGAATCTGATAATCCAAGTCAGAAACCAAAATTTGCGTGCGGACTTCCTGCTTTTCGCTTACCGGGAAGAATCCTCCCAACTGAAACACCCTTCGCTTCATTGCTGAATGCTCCCGATAGCCATCACTTTCCTGGGTTACCAAAGCCGCTTCAAGTCCTCCTTTTCCGATAGGCTGGGAGATCGCTAATCTCCCCCGGCTGAGTCCAAATGAACCCGAAGCAAACTCAGAAGTAGCAGTTCCTACGCTGGGATTAGCCGCATTTTTAAGATTGATTACGCCTCCGTTTCCAGCACCATAGATACTTCCTGATGGACCTTTGATGACTTCAGCAGTCCGGATATTGCTTAAGTCCAACAGGTTTAAAGCCGTCGTGCCATCCGGGGCGGTAATGGGCACCTCATTCCAATACACTTTGACATTTCTAACCCCAAAAGGAGCCCGAAGTGAACTCCCCCTGATAGAAACCCGATAACTTGCCGGTGCTCGTTCTTCAATGCGAATGCCCGGTTTGGTATTGAAAGAGCTGACGATGGAAGTTTCATTAAATCGATTAAAATCCTGTTCTCCAATCAAACTGATGGAGGCAGATTGCTGAAGTAGAGGACGATCTGTTTCAAAGGCATTGACAGTAACGCCGGAGAGCGAAACACTTAGCGGAAAAAGATAAATCTCAGCGCTTTTGCTTTGGATTTCTTGTTCTACAGAAGCATATCCTTCCTTAAAAAAAACCGCATCAAAATTGCCATCAATAGGAATGGTAGCCAGCCCATTTTGGTCAGAAAAATACTCCTGATCACCGACTCGGACCACTACTTCCGAAAGGGGTTTCAAGCTGATTCCATCCTGAATGAGAATTTTACGTTGAGAGAAGACTTCTAGACTGGACAATAAGGTCAAAAGCAGCAATAATTTTTTCATACCCCGAAAATACATGCTTTCTGCTGTTTTGTTTTGAACTCTTTGATTGATGGGAAATATTATCCCTGAGCGCTGTCATTTTTTCCTTTTCAAAATCAGTCATTTTTCATAGAATGCAGCTTCAAAACCCAGCTATGAAAAATCTCTTCCCCCTTTCTTTTTTGCTTTTGTTTTCCTTTTGCCAAGAAAAACCCGCCCCGCCCGAGCCGGTTTTTCCTATTCCGCATGAGCGGCAGATTGCCTGGCAGGAGCTCGAGTTTTACGGCTTTGTCCATTTCAATATGAACACCTTTTCGGACAGGGAATGGGGTTTTGGGGATGAAAAGCCTGAGCAATTTAATCCAACCGAATTGGATGCCCGGCAATGGGCACGCATTGCTAAAGAAGCTGGGATGAAGGGGCTTATTATCACTGCCAAGCATCATGACGGCTTTGTGCTTTGGCCCTCAGAATACACCGAACACTCGGTCAAGAACAGTCCTTGGCGGGATGGAAAAGGGGATTTGATTCAGGAATTTGTGGATGCCTGCCGAGAATATGGATTGAAAGTTGGGATTTATTACTCCCCATGGGACAGGAATCATCCGGACTATGGAAAGCCCGAATACATCACCTACATGCGGAATCAGTTGACCGAATTACTGAGCAATTATGGGGAAATATTCGAAGTTTGGTTTGATGGTGCCAATGGAGGAGACGGCTGGTACGGCGGTGCCAATGAAGAACGAAAAGTGGACAAACTGACCTACTACGATTGGGAAAATACCCATGATTTGGTCAGAGAGCTTCAACCCAATGCTATGCTATTTTCGGATGCAGGCCCGGATGTGCGCTGGGTGGGCAATGAACATGGCTTTGCTTACGAAACCACTTGGTCTAATCTGATGCGGGATTCGGTTTATGCCGGTATGCCGGAGTTTTCTGAAAAATGGGCCACCGGTCAGGAAAATGGAACGCACTGGGTGCCGGCAGAATCCGATGTAAGTATTCGTCCGGGCTGGTATTATCATCGCTATGAGGATCACAAGGTGAAAAGCCTTCCCGAACTGATGGAAATCTACTACAAAAGCATCGGGAGAAATTCTTCGTTGTTGATCAATTTTCCAGTGGATACCCGAGGACTAATCCATGAAAATGACGAAAAAGCCATCTTGAAAATGGCCGAAAAGATCCGGGAAGATTTTGCTGATAATTTTGTCAAAAGTGCTAAGATTTCTGCAAATACCGAACGAGGAACCGGATATGAAGCGGAGCTGGCGGCAGATGGGGATTATGAAACTTATTGGACTGTTCCGGATGGAGAAAAGGAGGCATTTTTGGTGATCGATTTTGGGAAAGAAGTCAGCTTCAACCGACTGCTATTGCAGGAATATACGCCTTTGGGTCAGCGGGTGAAGGCATTTACTTTGGAGAAGCAAGTAAATGGAAGTTGGGAAAAAATAGCTGCGGGAACTACCATAGGCTATAAGCGAATTCTGCGTTTTGCGGATCAGACAGCACAAAAAATCAGGATTATGTTTGAAGACGTAAAAGCGATTCCGGTAATTTCTGAAATTGGGGTTTTCAATGCTCCAAAATTGCTTTTGGCTCCAGAGATTTCCCGAGATAAATCGGGTAGGGTAACCCTAACTGCTCCGGATGATGGACTTGAAATCTGGTACGGCTTGGACGAAGCTAAGCCCTCAAAGCGCTATTCAGAGCCCTTTCTAGTCGAAAAAGCGAGTACACTGGTAGTTATTTCCAAAGATCCCAAAACCGGAAATCAAAGTAATGTGTTGCGAAAGGAGTTAGTGCTGGCAAAAGAGAAGTGGAGAAGTGAAGCAGAGCGGGCCATCGATGAAAATCCGGGCACTTTTTTTACGGCCCAAAACAATGAACTAGTGGTGGATTTGGGCGAAAAAATTCAGCTGACAGGATTTACTTATTTTCCGATGCAGGCCCGATATCCAAGTGGGCATATCACTCGATATTCATTTGCAATCAGTCAAGACGGCAAGAATTGGGAGCCCATTTCTGAGGGTGAATTTTCCAATGTGGTTAATAGCCCGATCGAACAGTTTGTTCGCCTTGAAGCTGTGGAAGCGCGATGGATCAAATTAAAAGCCCTACAAACCGCAGATGGAAATGCTGCCACTGTCGGAGAGTTGGGAGTTCTGACCAAATAATCCTTGGTTTGAATCAACGCCTCAATCCTACGCCGATTAAAATGGATTCTTTCCGATCGGCTTGTTGAGCTGGGATTTTGAATAAAAAATCCCTACTTTTTGAATCAATTGCTTTAAAACCCAATAAGCCATGAATAGAAGACACGCACTTAGGCATATCGCCCTGATTTCAGGGGGACTTGCTTTGATTCCCTCCTGCGATTTCAGTTCGGATGATATCCTCGCCGCTTACAAAAAATTGAAGGTAACGACCTCAGAAAAGGACCTTTTGGGAGTAGTCTCTGATACCATTATTCCTTCGGGAGAGATTAAAGGAGCGTTGGATATTGCTGTCCCTGATTTCATTCTCGTAATGGTCAATGACTGCATGGAAGAGTCCACTCAAGCTAGATTTATGGATGGATTGCGGGCATTTCCGGATTTTGCCGGAAAGAACTTCTCCAAGCTTTCCACCAAGGAAAGAGAAGAAAAAGTACTGGGGGGATTACGCTTGGAAGGTGAAAATGCTCCGGAAGATCAAAAACTGAAGGATGTGAATTTTTTCCTCGCCACAACCAAACGACTCACGATCCAAGGCTATATGGCATCGGAATACATCCAAACCGAAGTGATTCCTTATTCCCTGATCCCCGGTGCCTACCAAGGCAAAGTATTAATCGCAGACATTCAAAAACCACGTATCAATGGCTAATCTGAATCTCAAAAGTAAAGAAGAACGAACCTATCAAGCCATTGTCATCGGTTCAGGTATCAGTGGGGCTTGGGCCGCCAAGGAATTTTGTGACCTAGGCGTCAAAACCCTGATGCTGGAGCGCGGTCGAAACGTGGAGCATATCAAAGATTACCCAACGACCAATATGCTTCCCCATGAATTTGAGCATCGAGGGCAGGTACCACATGAAATCCAAAAGGAAAATCCAGTGATCAGCCGCTGTTATGCGTTTCGGGAGGATGCCATGCATTTTTTTGTAAAAGACACGGAGCATCCTTATGTGCAGGAAAAGCCATTTGACTGGATTCGAGGCTATCAGGTGGGAGGAAAATCACTGCTTTGGGCCAGACAGGTGCAGCGCTGGTCGGACTTTGACTTTGAAGGGCCCGCTCGCGATGGCTTTGCAGTAGACTGGCCGATTCGCTACAAGGATCTGGAAAAATGGTATAGCCATGTAGAAAAATTTGCCGGGGTCTCTGGAAATAGAGATGGTTTGGCTACGCTTCCAGATGGGGAATTTTTACCCGGATATGAATTGAATGTGGTCGAAAAGTACTTTGCCGAGCAACTCAAAAAGAATTACGGTGGGGAGCGGCACATGATTTCAGCCCGTTGCGCTCATATCAACGGAAATTTGGATTTTTTTGCACAGCAAGGCCGGGCTCAATGTCAAAATCGAAACCTCTGTCAGCGGGGCTGTCCTTTTGGAGGATATTTTTCTTCCAATTCATCAACTATTCCCTGGGCCTTGAAGACAGGAAACCTCACCCTCAGACCGGATGCGGTCGTGCATTCCATCATTTATGATGAGGAAAAGGGCAAAGCTACCGGCGTGAGAATCATCGATCGCTTGACTAAAGAAATGGAGGAATTTTATGCCGATGTGATCTTTGTGAATGCTGCAGCTTTGAATACCAATGCGATTTTGCTGAATTCTACTTCCAGCCGATTCCCGAATGGACTTGGCAATGACAGCGGCCTACTTGGAAAATATGTAGCCTTTCATAATTACCGAGCACGTGTTTCTGGAGAATACGAGGGTTTTGAAGAATACACTACCGCCGGAGGGCGCCCGACGAGCGGTTATTTCCCCAGATTCCGAAACGTGTACAAGCAAGAGACGGACTTTCTTCGGGGCTATGCCGCCGGCTTCTCGGCTGGAAGAGGTGTTCGCACCAACACAGAAGGAGTCGGAATGGAACTAAAAAACAATTTGCTTAACCCAGACCAATACGGCCCATGGTATGTGGGTTCGCATATGATGGGAGAGACGATTCCAAAAGAAAGCAACTACGTCGCCCTTGATCCCAATCTCAAAGATGAGTGGGGCATGCCGCAGCTTAAAATATCCATAGATTACGATGATAATGATGAAAAAATGGTCAAGGATTACATCGAGCAAATGACGGAGATGTTTACCAAAGCCGGCTTTACCAATATCCGATCCAGTGACAGCAAGCAGGCTCCAGGTTTGGATATTCATGAGATGGGCGGGGTACGAATGGGCAATGACCCCAAAACTTCGCTCCTCAATGCCCATCATCAGCTCCATGCCGTGCCCAATGTCTATGTGACCGACGGCGCATCAATGACTTCCACTTCCACTCAAAATCCCTCGCTAACCTACATGGCTTTTGCAGCTAGAGCTGCGCATCATGCGGTGGCGGAGAGTAAGAAATAAAGGAAGAAGTCTAAAATCAGAAGTCTGAAAAAAAGGCTTGTCTCATAAATTGCTTTAATGTCAGGCTGAGCGGAGTCGAAGGCCATTTCTATCGTTTTGGTAAACATTTCGACTTCCTGCCTTTGCCGGCGAGGCAGGCGCTCAATGTGACAAACTTGACTTTAGAGACAACCTCTTTTATTTTTTCCTCCTATTCATTAGGATGATTTTTCATCCATTGGTCCACGGACCATTTTCCTGATCCTAAAATCAAGAAAACAACTAACAAGATCAATACGATCAATGATAGCCAAAATTCCAGATTATTGGCTACCGAAAGAAAGCCCTGCTGGACATTGACAAAGAAGACGGCAATGAAGAGAATGGGAAGCTGAAAAATAATTGCAAAGCGGGTAACCAACCCAATGGCGATTAAAAACCCTCCTACCAAATGAGCAAAGGCTACATAATGAGCAATGCCCAAATTGAAAAATTGAAGCTCTGAATCCTGCATGAGGCGGAGTAGCGCGTCCGTGTTTGAGATAAATAATATTCCTTTGTATAAAATAACAAGACCTAATGCAATCCGGAGAATATCAATCCACTTTGGGTGGTGAGTATCTCCCCAATGTTCGATTTTTGTGATAATATTCATGGCATATGGGTTTATTTACCAATAAGTTACGAATTTTTATAGAAAAATGGTGAATAAAACAACAGTATATCGAACTGGGAAAAGTTCAGAGAAAAAAATCTAAACCAACCTCACAAAAAAGGGATTAGAATAATTTTTTGGGAAATCCGGTCATTTCCGTTGTAATCAAATCTTTTCCTATTTCCTCCAAATCAATTTGTTTCCTTAATTTTACGACCTATGGCAAAGACAGCAACACCGGCGGAAAACGCCCAATTAAAAGATATAATCGGCCATGCCAAAGAGTATGGCTTTGTGTACCCGAGTTCGGAAATCTACGACGGCCTGCAGGCAGTTTATGACTATGGCGCCTACGGAGTCGAATTGAAAAATAACCTCAAGCGACTTTGGTGGGAAACGATGACCCGCGTTCATGAGAATATTGTGGGAATCGATGCATCCATTTTTATGCACCCGACGACTTGGAAAGCTTCCGGTCACGTGGATTCCTTCAATGACCCCATGATTGATAACAAGGACAGCAAAAAACGCTATCGTGCCGACGTGCTGGTCGAGGAACATGCCGCCAAATTGGAAAAGGAGGGAAAAGCAGAAGAAGCCAAGCAACTCACTGCAGCGTTGGCGCGATTGCTGGAAGCGGAAGACTTGGCTGGCGTTCGTGATTTGATCGTGAATACTGGTATCTCTTGTCCCATCAGCGGCACAACCAACTGGACCGATGTACGTCAGTTCAACTTGATGTTTTCTACTCAAGTAGGGTCTGTTGCGGAAGATTCTTCTACGATTTATTTGAGACCTGAAACTGCTCAGGGGATTTTTGTGAACTTTCTCAATGTGCAGAAAACTGCCCGGATGAAGGTTCCTTTTGGCATCGCCCAAATCGGGAAAGCTTTCCGAAATGAAATCGTAGCCCGTCAGTTTATTTTTCGTATGCGGGAATTTGAACAGATGGAGATGCAGTTTTTCGTGCGTCCTGGTACGGAGTTGGATTGGTACAAGCAATGGTCAGAAACCCGAATGAACTGGCATTTGGCCTTGGGTACGCCTGCGGAAAAACTAAGAAAGCATGACCATGAGAAATTGGCGCACTATGCGAATGCCGCGATGGATATTGAATATGAATTCCCCTTTGGATTTAAGGAAGTGGAAGGAATTCACTCTAGAACAGACTTTGACCTGAAGTCCCATCAGGAATTTTCTAAAAAGAAGCAGCAATACTTCGATCCTGAGGTCAATCAAAATTACATTCCTTATGTCATCGAGACTTCGATCGGAGCGGATCGCTTATTTTTGTTGACGCTTTGCAATGCCTACACGGAAGAAAAATCAGAGGAGAAAAGCAGAACCTATTTGAAATTCCACCCAGCCATTGCTCCGGTTAAGGCTGCGATTTTGCCTTTGACCAAAAAGGATGGTTTACCTGAAAAGGCCAAGGAAATCGTGGATTTGCTCAAATACGATTTCAACATTATTTATGAGGATGCAGCCTCTATCGGAAAGCGCTATGCGAGACAAGATTTGATCGGAACGCCATTCTGTATCGCTGTGGATCATCAGACTTTGGAAGACAATACTGTCACCATTCGTCATCGGGATACCACGGAGCAGGAGCGTGTGGCGATTGCCGATTTGCATGGCAGAATCGCGGAGGCGACGAGCTTTAGACGAATTTTTGAGAAGATTTGATAGCTGCGTTAGCTGTTAGTGAAGATAGCGGCAGTGGGTCTTTTAAAAGGTTTGATTTTTTGTGAGTGTGGACACTCACAAAGGCAGGGAGCGGCGGAGATGACCGATGAAAAAAGCCTTGAGATTTAATTTCTCAGGGCTTTTTGGTTTTTTATGCCTCCGTGAGTGTCTCACCCACGGAAACGTACTCTGAAGGCTTGAGTTATTTTTCGGATTGCTCCCGATGGCTATCGAGGATCCAACGAAAGGACCTCGGAATTGCAAATTCCGAGGAGCTGGAGGAACTGGAATTTTATAATTCTGAATTTATTCGATCGGATTAGCAGCGACACCCTCAAAAGTCATTTGAATAGGCTTGATCGTTCCATTTTCGTTGAACTCCATCACATCTATGCAAGTCACCCGATGATCCCGGTCTTCATTGGGAATGGGTCGGCGATGATAGACCATGTACCAATCATCCGAACCGGGCTTCTGAATGGCGGAATTGTGCCCCGCCCCTGTTGCGATGCTGTCTTTTTCTAAGATCGTTCCGATCCGCTCAAAGGGCCCAGTCGGTTTATCAGCCATTGCGTAGGCCACTTTGTAGCTCTCATTGGTCCAGCCACCTTCGGACCACATCAGGTAGTAAATCCCCTTTCTTAAAAACATAAAAGGACCTTCCACATAGCCTTCGGGGGTGATTTCGTGAAACAGCTACCCATCTTCCCAAGGCTCAAACCCGGTAAAATCCGCATTGAGTTTTCCCAGATTACAGTGTCCCCAACCTCCGTAGAAGAAATAATGGGTGCCATCCACATCTTTGAATACAAACTGATCTATTGGCTGCGCTCCATGATAAAAGTCCGATAACAGCGGTTCGCCCAAGTAATCCTGGAATGGACCGCCGGGATTGTCCGCTACAGCAATTCCGATTCCTCCAAAGTGATTGATGTCATTATTGGGATCGTAGCCAGGCCGCTCGGGGGTTTGGATATCATTTGCGGAGAAAAAAAGAAAGTATTTTCCATCCTTTTCGATAGCCGCCGGTGCCCACATCGCTTGTCGGGCCCATTTGATAGCAGCGGTATCAAGAATTCGTTCGTGCTTTTCCCATGTCACTAAGTCTTTGGAGGAGAAAGCATCAAAATGGAGCTGATCTTCATATCGGGCTGAAAAAGTGGGGTAAATCCAGTACTCATCCCCAAAAACCACTCCCTCCGGATCAGCATACCAACCTTCGAAAATCGGGTTTCCGGAGAGTTGGGGAGGAGAATTCTGAGTTTCCGATTTGGGGGAGCAAGCCAGCGTGAGAATTAAGAAAAAGGCGAACAGATTTGATTTCATAGCAGAATAGGTTGGATGCCTAAAAATAAGAGAAATCAATGGAGAAAAGTAATTCTTTGCTGTTGGAGATTTGATCATTCTTCAAATTCAAAAGCTATAGTTTTTTTCGGGTTGCAAATTCCAAGGAGCCTAGGCAAAAAAATCCCCCTTCGGTGAGGAAGAGGGATTTGAATATAATTAGGTGAGATTATTCTTCGCTAGAACAGGCCCAAACGATATTTGGAGTATCATCATTTTTCTTTGACATGTCATTTACCTTGAAATCAGTCAAAACATTGACATCAGACTGGCCATCACCTGTACATCTTAAACCTATTATTTTAGTTTCAAAGACGTAAGTTACACAAGCTTCCAAGTCCATGGTAGCCTGCATAGTAGCTCCTGAAGGACTAAACTCATCAATCAAAACTTCTTCAGCCTGAGCAAAAGTGAAAACCAATTCCGCATCTTCCATAGACTCCTCAGGGGTATAAAAGAACGTGATGGTTCCATCTACTTCATTAGCTTCATACGTGAATGATTCTTCGCAGTCTGAGCAAACAGGAACTAAGTCATAAGATGTTTCGAATGTTTGTTGGATTCCTGCACCATTACCATTAGGATTCGCACTTCTCCGAACAGAAATAATAGCGGATTCATTTTCACATCCAAACCAATCATTGTCAAACTCACCAATTTCTACAGGATAAACAAAAGGCTGAACAGCTGGATCCCCAGCGTTTTGTCCAGTGCCTGTTTCGTCGTAAAGTGTCTCGCCTTTAAACTCAATTTTATAAATATCCTCCGTACTACTAATGGAATAATAAATCATAGTTGGAGAATTATAAATGTCAATTGTTACAGACTTACCATCTTCCTCATCATAAAATTGGGTGTAACTTTTCACATACCAAGTATCCTCATCATCTGTAATACAACTTGAGTTGCAAATATCATCAACATATTCCCTAAAATTCTCTCCACCACCCAAAGGCGTCAATACAAACCCGCCGTCATTATCGACTTTGGCTTGTTCCAATTGCAAATCTTCATTTTCATAGCTAGCCATTTGGCTACATGCGCTGAGTAAAAGCCCTGAGATCACTAACCCCAAAAAGCTTCTGGTAAAAATAGTTTTCATGTTATTTGATTTGGTTTACACAATTATAAAAGATTTTTATATATAAAAAAATGTATTTCACGGAATTTTTGGGTAAAATTACTTAATTGGTATCCGAAACCTTCAAATACGGATTTCTGTTACTTTTACCTATGCCAAAAAAAGCACTTGTTATCGGCTCGGGAATCGCAGGAATAGCCTCCTCTATCCGCTTAGCCCATGCGGGGTTTTCCGTCGAAGTCTTCGAAGCCAATTCCTATCCGGGTGGAAAACTTTCTGAAATTCAAATTAAGGGCTACCGATTTGACGCCGGACCTTCACTTTTCACGCTTCCCGAGCAAATGGAGGAACTTTTTCAACTAGCCGGAAAAGACCCCAAAGCCCACTTTGACTATGAAAAACTGGAAGTGGCATGCCACTATTTTTGGGAAGATGGCAAGCAGGTCAAAGCTTGGGCGGATATCAATCGCTTTGCCGAGGAGGTGGAAACTAAACTGGGCGAATCGGCTCAACATGTCAGAGAAGCCTTAAAGAGCTCCGCATACATCTATGATCATCTAGCGCCGCTTTTTATGCATCGCTCACTTCATCAAATCAGCACCTGGACCAACGCACAAGCGCTAAAATCCTACCTGAAGATGGGGAAATTGGGCATTTTCTCCACGATGCATGAAGCGAATGCACAGCGTTTTTCCAACCCAAAATTGGTGCAGCTATTCAACCGATATGCCACGTACAATGGGTCGGATCCTTATCAGACACCAGCCACACTGAATATCATTCCGCATCTGGAGTTTAATATCGGTGCCTATTTTCCCAAAAAAGGTATGCACGATATCACGCAGAGCCTTTACAAGTTGGCAAAAGACCTTGGCGTAAAATTTCATTTTAATGCAAAAGTGGATGAAATCCTGGTGGAAAGAGGCAAGGCGATTGGCATCAAAGTAAAGGGAGAAACCAGGTTAGCAGGTGTCCTCGTCAATAACATGGACATGGTCAATGCCTACAAAACCATTTTGCGCAAGCAAAAGCAACCCACAAAACTCTTAAATCAACCTAAATCGAGTTCGGCACTGATTTTTTACTGGGGGATTAAAAAGAATTTTTCAGAATTGGGGCTTCACAACATTCTCTTTTCGGAAGATTATAAAAGGGAATTTGAGCATATTTTTAAGAAAGGAAGCATTTACGAAGACCCTACCGTTTACATCAACATCACCTCCACGCATAAACCCGATGATGCGCCAGCGGGCGGTATGAATTGGTTTACGATGATCAATGTGCCAAACAATCAGGGGCAAGATTGGGATCAGCTAATCGCGGAAGCAAGAAAAAATATCATCGAAAAGGTCAATCGGGTCTTGAAAACCGATCTGGAACCTTTGATCGAGGTGGAGGAAATTCTCGAACCCCGGACCATCGAATCCAAGACCTCCAGTTCAAATGGCGCCCTGTATGGCAATAGCTCCAACAATCGCTTTGCGGCTTTTCTCCGTCATGCCAATTACTCCTCCGATATCAAAAACCTCTACTTCTGCGGCGGCTCCGTTCATCCGGGTGGAGGCATTCCGCTATCCTTGCTCTCTGCAAAGATTATGATGGGGTTTGTTTTAGGAAAGTAAAGCAAAAAAGGATCGCATTTCTTCGATCTTATCTGAAAGTTTTTCGTATTTTCATTTATGGACTTTAAAAAATATTTAGAAATTCGACCTGACAAACGATTTGGAAAGCCTTGTCTGAAAGGCACTAGAATTTCGGTATATGATGTTTTGAATTGGATGGCAAATGGAATGAGTCGTGAAGAAATCAAGTCTGATTTTGAAGAGTTGACCGATGAAATGATTGATGCTTGCCTTGCTTTTGCTGCCGATAAAGAGCGGAGGTTGATTTCAGCGATATGAGCTTACTTTTTGATCAGAACATTTCACCGAAAATTTTAAAAATCCTTCCTCTGCAATTTTCTGGAAGTTCGCAAGTAAGATTTGAAGGCCTCGAAAACTCTTCAGACTTGGAGATTTTTCACTATGCAAAGAAAAAACACTTTACCATTGTTTCTTTTGACTCTGATTTTATTGATCTAAATGGGATTTACGGGACTCCTCCCAAAATTATTTATCTCAATACTGGAAATTTGATCACAAAAAACATTTCTGATTTATTGATTAAAAACAGTTTGAGAATATCACATTATATCGATTCAGATTCAGATGAGATTTTAGAGTTAATTCAAGCTCGGTAATACTAAAATCAGTTTTTAAAATCTAATTATTTAAACTTTCTAGAGCCTCTTGCACCAAATCCTGCTCAAATCCCCGCTGCATCATGTATCCTGTGACTTTAAAGCGTTTCTTGTACAAATCTGCTTCTGAAGTTTTCTGCCATTTCTTTTCAGTCTCCGTCAGCAAGGTGTCATAGTATTCCTCCGGATCGATCTCATTCAGTGCTTTGCGGATTAGGGGTTCCGAAATTTGCCGCATTTTCAATTCTTGCCGAATCCGGTTTCTCCCCCACTTTTTCAACCGAAATTTACCTCTTGCAAAAGCAGGTGCAAAACGCTCCTCATCCAAGAATTTTTCGGAAATCAAAAAATCGATCAATTCGTCTTTATCTCCTTCTTTGACTCCTTTCTCATACATTTTCCGCCTGACTTCCCAGATACAGCGCTCTTGATAGGCGCAGAAAGCCTGAAGTTTTTCCTTGGCCTCCTCAAAGGACCAAGGCTTTTTTTGTTGCTCATGTGGGTATTTTTTTCCCCAACCAGACATTTTGCGTAATTTTATTGAAAATTATACCTTTTAGTTTTCTCAAACCTAACAAAATTTTAAAAGCAAATGCGCAAGAAAATCATAGCCGGCAACTGGAAAATGAACATGACTTTTGATGAAGGACAAAAGCTGACCTCCGAAATCGTCAACATGTTTAAAGACGAGAATATTTCTGACGTACAACTTGTCCTCAATCCACCTTTTCCTCACCTCCATCCGGTTAAAAAATTAATAGGCGACACGCCAAACGTATTTTTGGGTTCGCAAAACTGCTCCAATATGGAGTCAGGAGCATTTACCGGTGAGGTTTCAGCAAAAATTTTGGCTTCATTTGGGGTGACTCATGTGATTTTAGGTCATTCAGAGCGACGGGAGTATTTCAAAGAGGATAATGCGCTGCTTACCGAAAAGGTAAAACAAGCCTTGGTAAATGGATTAACACCAATTTTTTGCTGCGGTGAATCTTTGGAAATCAGAGAAGCAGGTACTCACGAATCCAATGTCAAATTTCAGTTGACCGATAGTCTTTTTGGTCTGTCAGCTGAGGAAATGTCCAAAGTCGTGATTGCCTACGAACCGATTTGGGCGATCGGGACCGGAAAAACCGCAAGCTCAGACGAAGCTCAGCAGATGCATGAAACCCTACGGAAGCACATCGCCTCCAAATATGGTCAGGATCTGGCAGATTCGATTTCTATCCTCTATGGTGGCAGCATGAATGCCGGGAATGCCGCAGATCTACTTTCCAAGCCTGATGTGGACGGTGGCCTGATCGGTGGAGCCTCTTTGAAATCCAGAGACTTCATCACCATCGCCAAATCATACTAATTGAATTCAATGGATTACCTGGAATTTAAAATCACCTGCCGGGAGGAATTCCGGGAGATCCTTATAGCCGAGCTTTCTGAGGTCGGCTATGATTCTTTTTTGGAGACAGAAGAAGGCTTTGATACCTACACCGAAATTGATCAATTTGATCGGGAAGCATTTGACGAAATCATCGATCGCTATCAGGAAGCCGCTCAAATTCGGGTAACTGAAATGACCGTAAAAAAGACTAACTGGAATGAGGAGTGGGAAAAAAACTACGACCCCATCGCCGTGGATGATTTGGTGTATGTCAGAGCTTCCTTTCATCCAGCTCAAAATGGATTTCGCCATGAGATTGTAATCAATCCCAAAATGTCCTTTGGCACAGGGCATCATGCGACGACTTTTCAAATGCTCCGACTTCAGGGCCGAGTCGACCATCAAGGCAAGCGCGTACTGGATGTCGGATCGGGAACGGGTATTTTGGCAATTATGGCCCACTTGCTGGGAGCGGAAGAAGTTCAGGCTTTCGATATTGACGATTGGTGCGTAGACAATGGGAATGAAAACTTTGCCCTGAATGGATTGCAAATCGAAATGGGTCTTGGGACTATCCGTTCGGTAAATCCGAAAGGACCTTTCGATATTATTTTGGCCAATATCAATAAAAATGTTTTGCTCGATGAATTGGAGGTTTATACAAGTTTGCTCAAGCAAAATGGTTTTTTACTTCTGAGCGGGTTTTACACCGAGGATGTTCAGGATTTGATCACACACTGTAAACCGCTAGGCTTGGACCTTCTTTCTCAGGAAAGTAAGGATAACTGGGCGGCTTTGGTGATGAAAAAAAGCTAATCATGCAGGAACTTCTTATTTATGCAATCCTATTTTTACTTTTAATCGGGCATACGCTTCTGGCAGGAAAAATGTACCGTAAAGTCCATGAGGATGAGCGACTTTCTTTCCATGAAAAAAATGACTGGAAACTAAAGGCGCTGATTTTCCCTGCATTTTTCTGGTTTCAATACAAAAAGCTAAATCGGTGAGCACAAAGCTTTCACCGAAATAGGTTTTTAAAGTTTATTAATTCTTTCTTTTGGGAAATATCTGGCCAAGACTTCATCTCAAATACTTTCGTAATTTAGCCAAATGGAGTACGTCTGGAAACAAAAGCCCAAAGCCCCTCAACCCATCGTCGAAAAACTGGGAAAAGAAATCAATGTCAATCCCACTTTGGCGAATATGTTGATCAATCGTGGGGTTGAGAATTTTGAGCAGGCCAAGGATTACTTTCGCCCTAGTTTGAGTCAGCTTCATGATCCATTTTTGATGAAGGATATGCGTGCCGCCGTAGATCGAATCGAAGAGGCGATTACTCAAAATCAAAAAATCCTCATTTATGGGGATTATGATGTAGATGGCACCACCGCAGTTGCTTTGGTCTATAGTTTTTTGATCGGCTTTTATCCCCATATCGAATTTTATATTCCTGATCGGTACAAGGAAGGCTATGGGATATCGGAGCGGGGAGTTCGCTATGCTGCAGAGCAGGATTTTTCCTTGGTGATCGCATTGGATTGCGGCATCAAAGCGATAGACAAGGTAGACTTGGCTCAAAAACTAGGGGTGGATTTTATCATCTGTGACCACCATACTCCGGGAGAGCAATTACCAGCCGCAGTCGCCGTACTCGATTCCAAAAGAAGCGACTGTGAGTATCCATACAAAGAACTCAGTGGCTGTGGAGTTGGTTTTAAGCTGATTCAGGCCTTTGCCAAGCATCGAAACATGGACGAATCCGTGCTGTACAGCTATTTGGATTTGTTGGTGGTAAGTATTGCTGCGGATATCGTCCCGATCACAGGAGAAAATAGAATTTTGGCCTATTATGGGCTAGATCGGATCAATAATACCCCTAGACCAGGATTCAAGGCCTTGATTTTTCGAAGCAAAATTGAAAAGGATATCGGGATCTCAGACATCGTTTTCAAAATCGGTCCCCGAATCAATGCTTCCGGAAGACTCGAGCATGCCAAAGCCTCCGTAGAGCTGTTGATCTCCTCAGATCTGGAATCGGCCATGGAGCGCGCCAAAGTAGTGGATGAGGTCAATGCCACGCGACGCAATTTTGACGAAAATATTACCAAAGAGGCCTTTGAAATGATCGCCTCACGGGAGACTGAAAGGGAGTGGAGTTCGACCGTGCTTTTCAAAGAAGACTGGCACAAAGGCGTCATCGGGATTGTAGCTAGCCGATGTATCGAAAAATATTATCGCCCAACGATCATCCTGACAGAATCCAATTCCAAAGCTACTGGAAGCGCCCGTTCTGTTGTTGATTTCAACATTTATGAAGCCATAGCAGAATGTAGTGACCTTTTGGATCAGTTTGGCGGACATAAATACGCGGCGGGTCTGACGCTTTCGGTGGATAATGTCCCGGCTTTTCAGGCTAAATTTGAATCTGTCGTCAAAAGTCGAATCGAAGAAATTCATCGCAAACCGGTAATCGAAATCGATGACGAATTGCTGCTGGATCAGATCAACTATAAATTTTATAATATTTTAAAGCAAATGGCCCCCTTTGGTCCGGGAAATCCCGAGCCGGTTTTTAGGATTTCCAATGTTTACGCTGAGGATGTCGCTGTACTGAAAGAAAAACATCTGCGCTTTAAAATCGTACAGGACGGTCAGGTTACGACTCCGGTTTGTTTGGCTTTTGGCATGGCTGACCGGACCAAAGACCCAGATCTGACCACCGTAAATATGCTAAGAGGAAGAATGCGATTTGATATTGTAGCTGAGATGAGGGAAAATTTTTTTAGAGATAAAAGTAGTTTGCAATTGTATGTAAAAGACATCAAATTTGATTGAAGATGGCATGTTCACCAAAAAAGCTTTTTAAACCGAATTTTTCCAATCACTTGACCGAGCAAATTGTAGCGTCAGGTAATACCACCATTAAAATAAATGTACTCCTATGAAACTTCGCGCTGAGCATTTAGTCAAAATTTATAAAAGCCGACGGGTCGTCAATGATATTTCTGTCGAGGTCGAGCAGGGCGAAATCGTGGGATTGTTGGGACCGAATGGAGCTGGAAAAACCACCTCGTTTTATATGATCGTGGGTTTGGTAAAGCCCAACGAAGGAGATATTTTCTTGGAGGAGGAGAATATTACCGGTCTTCCGATGTACAAACGTGCCAAGCTGGGAATCGGATATCTGGCACAAGAGGCCTCTGTTTTCAGAAAACTCAGTGTAGAAGAAAACCTGATGGCGGTTTTGGAAATGACCAAGCTTTCGAAACAAGATCAAAAAGAAAAAGTAGAAAGTCTCCTGGAGGAATTTAGTCTGACTCACGTCCGCAAAAATCTCGGAATGGTGCTTTCGGGAGGAGAGCGACGACGGACGGAAATTGCACGCGCACTTGCTGTAGATCCTAAATTTGTACTGTTAGATGAGCCATTTGCCGGGGTGGATCCCATCGCTGTCGAAGAAATCCAAACCATCGTAGCCAAGCTAAAAACCAAAAATATTGGCATTTTGATTACCGATCACAATGTCAACGAAACGCTCTCGATTACTGACAGGGCTTATTTGATGTTTGAGGGAAAACTATTGAAGGCCGGTACTGCCGAAGAACTCGCCGCGGACGAACAGGTCAGAAAAGTATATCTGGGAAGTCAATTTGAGCTTAAGCGCAAAATTTTTAACTAATGGAAGTACTAAACAGTTTCATGACCTGGGTTTTCAAAACCCGGCTGGGACAAATCGAAAACTTTAAGAAAAACCCCATCCAAACTCAAAGGACGGTTCTTTTTGAATTAATAGACGCTGGGCGAAAAACTGAGTTTGGTCGAAAATACAATTTCTCTGAAATTAAAAATTACCGGGATTTTGCAGATCAGCTTCCACTTTTTGATTATGATAGTTTTAAACCCTACATCGACCGGACGATGGAAGGCAAACAAGGAGTGATTTGGAATTCGAAAATCGAGTGGTTTTCCAAATCTTCCGGGACGACTTCAAGCCGAAGCAAATACATTCCCGTCACCGAAGAAAGCCTCGAAGAATGTCACTACAAAGGGGGCAAGGATATGCTTTCGCTTTATTTGTCCAATTATCCCAATTCCAAACTATTCTCTGGAAAGAACCTGACGATCGGTGGGACGCTTGAAAAAAACCCGCTAAATCCTCAAGGAACCGCCAAAGCGGGAGATATCTCTGCGGTAATCATGAAAAACCTGCCCATTTGGGCACAGATTGTCCGCACACCCAATCTCGAAACCGCCTTGATGGGTGAGTGGGAGGCCAAAATCGAAAAAATGGCCAGAGAAACCATGAATGAAAACGTCGTGAGTATAGCCGGTGTGCCTACATGGACAGTGGTCTTACTCCGAAGGATTTTGGAGCTAAAAGGAGCTAAACATATTTTGGAGGTTTGGCCAAATCTTGAAGTTTTCTTTCACGGAGCAGTGGCTTTTGGGCCCTATCGCAGTCTGTTTAAGGAATTGATTCCTTCCGAAAAAATGCGCTATATGGAGACCTATAATGCCTCCGAAGGCTTTTTTGGGATACAAGATCAGCCTGATTCGGACGAACTGTTGCTTTTGCTGGATTATGGAATTTTTTATGAGTTTATCCCAATGGAAGAATGGGATAGCGAAAATCCCAAAGCGATCCCGCTGCAGGAGGTTGAAATCGGGAAAAATTATGCGGTGGTCATATCTACCAATGGAGGACTGTGGCGATATAAAATTGGCGATACCATCCGGTTTACCTCGACAGCACCTTATCGATTTAAAATTTCTGGACGAACCAAACACTTCATCAATGCCTTTGGCGAAGAAGTGATCGTAGAAAATGCAGAAAGTGCAATCTCCTTCGCAGCTGAAAAAACCAGCTCGACTATCTTAAATTTTACAGCAGCTCCAGTGTATTTTAGTTCCGATGAAAATCAAGGTGCACATGAATGGATCATCGAATTCAAAAATCCTCCTGAAAACAAGGATCAGTTTATTCACTTACTGGATAATCATCTTCGGGAGATCAACTCGGATTATGACGCCAAGCGATATAAAGATCTGGCGTTGAAGGCCCCACTCGTTCACTTTGCTTCGCCGGGACTTTTTGAAAAATGGCTGGGCAAAAAAGGAAAATTAGGCGGACAACATAAAGTGCCAAGACTGTCCAATGATCGGGGATATCTGGAGGAACTTTTGGAACTGCTAAAGGAGGAAATTTAGCGGCAACCTTAAAAGTTGGATTTAATGAAGTTTTGCCCCGTTGGGAACCTGTCGTTCGGTACTGCTGAGCACGATATTTCCATCTGGATCCGAAAATCCCGTAATCAATACTTCCGACATAAAATCCGCGATTTGTCGGGGTTTGAAATTAACCACACAGATGACTTGCCGACCCATCAGCTCTTCTTTTGAGTACAAAGCGGTCACTTGTGCCGAGGATTTTTTAATCCCAAAATCAGACCCAAAGTCCACCCAAATTTTATAAGCGGGTTTTCGGGCTTTTTCAAAATTTTCGACCTGTACAATCGTACCCACTCTTAAATCAATTTTGTCGAAATCTTCGAAGTCAATCGTTTGCATAGAAGAAATTTTTCTTATTTTTAGAAACCTTTTGCAAATCCTGCAAGTTAACCATTGGTAAGCTTATACTAACTATGTTCAATTCTACAATATTTCCTTTCAAAAAAGTGAGTTTGCTCGCAACAATTTTGTTGGGAATTTGTGTGTTTGCCGAAGAGGCTTCTGCTCAAAATGAACAAGAAAAGGTAGAAATAGAGCCTTTAAAGCAGCTCGATAGGCCGATTACCGAGGATCATACTACTTCTCAGGAAGTTGTCATTCCCAAGGTGATGGTTACACCTAAGACAAAGAACCTACCCACTCAAAATACCCCGATCCGTCGGGAAGTAATTTTAGGCGAAGAAGGTAAAAAGACTCCAGAACCCGTTTCATCCACTTTATCATTCAATATATTTTTATACGTGGTGGATAAATTCAAAGCAGACTAATTTGTGTTTTCTTAATAACTAAAAAGAGACCCGTTTGAGTCTCTTTTTTTTATGATTCAGATATAAATTTTTCGAGATCCTTTAGGGTGATTTTCCCTTCGAAATACGCTCTTCCAAAAACTGAGGACTTTACTCCGATATCCCTGAGTGCTTTAAAATCATCGATTCCACGCACACCACCACTTGCAGCTAAATGAATATTGGGAAATCGATCGATGACATTTTTATACAGCTCCAAATTTGGCCCCTCCATCACGCCATCCCGGCTGACGTCTGAGCATTTGAGGTATTTCAGACCACGATCATAAAAGAACTCAATGTGGTCGTAAAGATCTATACTGGTTTTTTTTAACCAACCCCGGATTTTTATTTTGTTATCCACAGGATTACAGTCGGCTGCTAGGTTGATTTTTTCCCTACCATAGGATAGAATAAACTGTCCGAAGCGCTCTGGGTGATTGGCAGCTGCAGAGGATATGGTCACGGTTTTGGCACCAAATTCAAAACATTTAATTACATCTCCATCTGTGGTGATACCTCCGGTGAAATCAATTAATAAATCGGTGTAGCCCGCAATCGCCTCAAGAATATGATAGTTTTTGGGTTCCCCTCTTCGAGCCCCATCTAAATCAACCAAGTGAAGTCGTTTTAGGCCGATAGACTCAAACTCCTGAGCGATTCCCAGGGGATTGGAGGAAATCACTTCTTCGGTCGTGAAATCTCCTCGTTTGAGGCGAACGCACTTCCCATTAATGAGCCAAATAGATGGAATTATTTCAAACATGTTAGTAAATTATTCGAAAGATTGAACTGGGCGGTTTTAAAAACTTTACCCTAAATATAATACTTAAGGGGTTTTGGCACAGTGAATAGATAGATTTCTTTACAAATAGTCAAATTTTAGCTGGTTTTGAAAGGCTCAATGCAAAAAACCCCCAGATTTATTTTCAATACTTTAATCGCCCTATTTTGCCATCAGCTCCGGAAGCCCAAATGGCTCCTCCCGAATGTGCCCGGCTCACCGCATGATATCCTTCTGAGCTAAACAATGTCCAGTTTTTTCCTCCATCTGTTGAAAAATCACTTCCGGAAGGTCCTGTCGCAATCACCCAATGGTAATGGGAAAAATAAGCAACTGCAGATCGGTATCCGGCAGGTGGACTGGTAGGCTGTAACCACTCTTGGTCGGGAATAAGAAACAACCCGGCATTGCCGGTGATTTCTTTCTCTTGGGTATAATCTCCTCCTACTGCAATGATTTCTCCATTTCCGACATGAGTAATGGAAAAAATCCCCCGTGAGGGATTGCCCTGTGCCAAATTGCTTTTCCATTTTTCCCAGGTTTTGCCTCGGTTTGGAGAATAATAAAGATTGGACACCGTTCCCCCGCTTCCCAGCCAGAGTTCATCGTCCAGTGCTAAAAGTGATGATGCGCTAGCTGCAAATCCCGCTTCCCCCGATTCGGCCAAAGGAAGTGAATCAATTAGACTCCAGTTTTCCCCCTGATCTTTGGTCTCCAAAATCGTCCACCTACCCTCAACCGGATCACCAAAGACATAGCCTCGATCTTCATCAGCAAAACTGATACCGTCCAAAAATGCATCCGCTGGTTCTTGGTGTTTTTTGGTCCATGTTTGACCTCCATCTTCGGTTTTGTATATGACTGCGGGTTGACCAGCAGATACCACGATGGCTTGCTCTGCGTCAAAGGCATAGATCGATCTAAAATCCACGCTGTCCAAGGAGTCCACGATCCCATGAGTCCAAGTTTGTCCTCCATCCAGCGACTTGAGCCAGGTTCCTCCACTTCCACTTGACCATATAATGTCTTCGGTCACCGGAGAAAGTCCCCTCAAGGATGCTTTTACCGGGGTATTCATCATCTCCCAACCAACTGGTTCCTTTACTGTCCCTTCTCCTGAATTCTTTTGGCAGGAAAAAAGCGCTGTTGAAATCAACAGCGCTCCGATACTTTTTTTCAACATTTTTGCTTGCTATGAAATATCCACTTTTCGATACGCTTCAATCAGGGCCAACTCCCCTTCTTTACCCGGAGAGGCATTGCCATGCTCCATTCCAAGGATTCCATTGAATCCTTTTTCATGAATGAATTTGAAGACATTTCCATAATGGATTTCTCCGGTTCCTGGTTCCTTTCTGCCTGGATTATCTCCGATTTGAATGTAAGCAATCTCATCCCAAGTTTTTTCCATGGTAGCAATGATATTTCCTTCGTTTCGCTGCATGTGATAGACATCATACAGGATTTTGCAGGCAGGACTATCTACTGCCTTGCATATCATGAAGGTTTGATCGGCATGGCGAAGAAATAGATCCGGATTATCACTCAAGGGCTCCAAAACCATCGTCAATCCATGAGGTTCTAGGATTTCTGCACCTCTTTTAAGTGCTTCGATGACATTGGCGGTTTGGATTCCCATGGGGAGATTTCGCTCAAAATACCCCGGAACTACCGTCATCCATGTGGCATTGACTCGCTTGGCTGCTTCGACGGATTTTCGACAGGTTGCTAAAAATGTATCCAAAAATTCCTGTTTCCCGGTAGCTAGTGACACTTTCCAATTGTCTCCGCCATCGATGACAAACACCCCCATCCTCATATTTAGATCTGAGAGCAGTTTTCCCATCAATTCCTGATCTGCTACCGACCTTCCAAGAAGACCATTGTCCTCAAGTGAACGAAAGCCCTGATCCGCCATGAATCTTAATTCATCCTCAATACCTCCTGGGGCAGAATTTCGAAACATTCCAAAATGTGGGGCAAAGTCCATATTGAATGTAGGAGCCCTCTGATCTTCAGCAAAAGCCCCCAAACTCAATCCTCCTGAAAGGCTCAAAGCAGTACTCCCCAGGCCCATTTTTTTGATAAATCCTCGTCTTTCCATGGCTTATATCACTTTGGTTTTACCTGGTACAGCATGAGGATAGAAGCCGTCATCGCCAGGGAGAATTTTTGGCATGGCGTCCCATGAAAGTTCCTCAGGGAATAAATCCACCGTTCCATTCAATGCCTCATCCCAGGTCAATACCTTACCGGAATAGGTTGCATACCTTCCCATGATGGAGGTCATCGTACTTTTAGCGGCATTTTCTGCATCTTCAAATTTATATTCACCCTTTACAATTGCAGCCCAAAGCTCATCATGCTCCTGCTGATAGGGGTTTGGATTATTTTCTCGATCGTGTGTATAAATCGAATTTCCTTTCCAGTCGGTCAATACTCCGTGATTTCCCGCACTGAGATATACTTTTCCTTTTGTTCCTTGGAAAGATTCATCCACGCGGTTGGCGGCTCCGGGAAAATGTCGACATTCACTGTGAATCACTGATCCATCTTCATAAGTAAAGGTAAGCACGTGGTGGTCAAATATTTCACCATGGTCTTTTCCCGTCCTAACGGCCCGGCCTCCGGTGCCTTCCGCTTTGACAGGGTAAGACTGCTTGACCCAGTTGGCAATATCAATATTGTGGACATGCTGCTCGGTAATATGATCTCCGCAGAGCCAGTTGAAATAATACCAATTTCGCATTTGATATTCCATTTCGGTCTGTCCGGGTTGACGCTCACGTACCCAGACGCCACCGTCGTTCCAATACACCTGACCTCCTACAATATCTCCCACGGCACCATCATGGATTCGCTTGATGGTTTCACGGTAGTTGTTTTGGTAGTGTCGCTGTAGGCCGACGACTACATTGAGTTTTTTAGCTTTGGCTTCTTCAGCCGCAGCCAATACTTTTCGAATGCCTGCCGCATCGGTAGCCACAGGTTTTTCCATAAAGATCTGTTTGCCCTGCTTGACCGCCTCTTCAAAATGGGAAGGTCTAAATCCCGGAGGAGAGGCTAAAATCACTACATCCGCCTCTGCGATTGCATGTTTGTAGGCATCGAAACCCACAAATTTTCTTTCCTCGGGGACATCAATTTTTTCTGTCCCGTACTTGTCAAGCATGGGCTTTAGACTATTGTCCAGTCGATCGCGAAAAGCATCCGCCATCGCGACAAGTTTGATGGGATGACCAGTTTCTAAGGCTTGGAATACCGCCCCAGTTCCTCTGCCACCACAACCAATGACCGCAAGTTTGAGATGGTTTTCGGTAGCGGCATAGGCGCCGGGAAGGACAAAGGGGGAAGTAAGCATTCCGCCTGTGACCAATGCGGAGGTTTTGATGAAATCTCTCCTGGAGTTTTGATTTTTCATGGCTTGGTTAATTTAGGGTTAATAATCGGCAATAGGAGCCTGAGTGTAATAGGCTTTAATTTCTTCGGGACTCGGAGGCATCAGCGGTCTTACTACGCGCAATCCCAAAAAGGGTGCCTCCGGAAACCACCACTGACTTTTTGGAATCTGCGGATCAATCTGTTTCCATTTTGGATCACTAATATATCTTTTGGTGGAACTGATCTCCTCAGCACTATGCTTAAAACTTCCTCCACGTATGACTCTAGGATAAAGCTCCAAGGCTGGATTTTTTGGGTTTTCATTTGATGATTTTTGATAAAAATCCGGGTCATATTGATCTGAGGTCCACTCCATAACATTGCCGTAGATGTCATAAAGCCCCCAGGGGTTGGGTTTTTTCTGACCAATCTTTTGAGTGGACTCTTCCGAATTTTCCGCTGTCCAAGCATATTCTGCAAGTAACTCGGGGTCATCACCAAAAAAATAAGTGGATTGGGTGCCTGCTTTTGCTGCATATTCCCATTCTGCCTCAGTTGGGAGCCGGTAAAAAATCCCTGTTTTCAAATACAACCAATGACAAAACTGGATCGCTCCATATTGGGTCATTCCTATGGCAGGTTTTCCTTCCTTTCCCATCCCAAAAGTCATATCCAAATAGGGTATGCTCGGTCGAGTCAAACCATCCACCAATTCAGTAATCGGTTCCTCGGTCATGGCTAGCTCGTAATTCTTGTCGAGGAAAAGCTCAAAAATATCCCATGTGATCTCATGCGTCCCCATCCAAAAAGCATCGATTTGTACGGTATGGGCCGGTTTTTCATCCGGAAAAGGACTTGTCTCCGAACCCATTCGATAACTTCCTTCAGGGATAGGAACCAAGTCAAATTGAGCTTCGGTACCGGGAATTTTTTGGGTATAGGGCTCAAAATTGGAATAGTCCGAAAACATCCCATAGAACGTAAAAACTAAAAGAAATAGCGCTTTTTTAATCATTTCAATTTATCAATTGGGTGCTTGGTTTTTATTGTAAATATGGACCGCTTTGCTTTTTTCGATCCATATCAGGTAATCTTCGACAGTCGTGATCCCCCTGGTATCTCCAAGGATTGAAACTCCCGATTCGTCCGGACTGAGTGGCTGAAATTCTCCGGCGCCATCACCGAGTAAAATCAATCCCCTAGAAGCATCATATTTTCCGATGCTTATTTTACCAAAATCCATATTTCCTCCGAGAATCAGGTCAAGTTTTCCATCATCATTAATATCAGTAGCATGGGAGGCAAAGACCGGACTGTATTGGACTTCCTGTGGCAGCGGCTTTTGCTCAAATTTCCCTAAACTGTTGATTTTCAAATACACCGTTTCCAGTTCATTGATTTGGATTAATTCTGCATCTGAGCGTTCAGATGGAGAAAAAAGGTCTTCAAATTTTAAAGAGGCGTAGCTTTTAAAATCCAAGTAGCGCTTTTTAAGCAAGGGCATTTGCGCAAGCAACTCTCCCCGACTGACAAGAGGGTAAACTTCGCCCTGAATAGGATATCCATATATCGCATCCATAGATCCATTTCCATCAAAATCCCTGAAAAGAAGCTCCATTGGCTTTTCTAAGGATGCTCGGAGTTGGGTGTTTTTCCCAATATTTCCGACGATCAATTCCACGTTTCCGTTTTGGTCCCAGTCTGCCGATTGGATGTGATTCCAAAAACCAATCAGTGGAGTTTCAAAATATCGCTCAGTAGCTTTTTCCCACTGTTTTCCGTTGATTTCAAAAATAGAAATGGGCATTGCCTCCCCGACAAGAATCAATTCATCTGAACCATCCTGGTCCAAATCCACAAAAACCCCATCGGTGATCATCCCCAATTCAAAAAGTTCTGGGGCGTATTTTTGGGTTTCTTCGGTAAATTTTCCCTTTCCGTCGCTGATCCAGATCTGTGCTCCCGGAGATAAAGGATATTGATCAGGAGTGAGTCGGGAAGCCAACAGGACATCTTCAGCACCATCACCGTTAAAATCATGGACTAAAATTTTGCTTACTGGGCTAGAAAAACCATCGAATGCATTTTCCGATCGAGTAAATCGTTTATTTCCTTGATTGAGGTAAAGTCGTGGTTCCCACTCTTTATCTCCAGACTGAAACTGATGAAGGCCTCCACCCGCTACCAAAAGATCTGTTTTTCCATCTCCATTGGCATCAAATGCCACCGCATCGCTGTCCTCCGCAGGGGAGTCTCCTTTGAATGAAGAAGTGTCCGGGGTTTTGGGTTGGGGACTGGTCAAGTGATATAAAATCCCACCCGAAACGCCTCGCTCTCCTCCTACAAATAAATCGGGATGCCCGTCTTGGTCAAAATCGGCGACAGTCCAAGCTTGTTGCTGATTGGAAATGGGATGCAAAAGCATCGGCTGTCTTTTGAAATCATTGGACTGGACTCCCTTTTTCAAACCGACTTCAAAAGTCTTGGATAAAATCGGGGTATTTTCCTTTGCTTTCCCTTGATAATCATCTCCCGTATTTGAATCGATTTCCAAGGTCTGATTGGCAGAAACTGATCGAAGGATTTTTTCGCTACCATCAGGCCAAGAAATCACCAACGAATCTATGGACCTCCCTTCTCCCAGACCCAGATGTAAAACGGGGCTTACCGAAGACTGAAATCCCCGATAAGGATTTTGCTCCAGGTATTGGATAGCGTTTCCAGAATATGCGCTGACTTGAGTACCTATGGCAAACGGATTTTTCTTTTCTCCTGTAAGTTTGATTTTGAGGTAGTTTTGGGCTTGGAGCTCGTTGCTTTTATTTTCAAAAATAGACGCTGGAGAATTGATGTTATTTACAATCAAGTCCAAGTCACCGTCATTGTCCAAGTCCGCATACGCCGAGCCATTGCTGGTGAGCGGAATATCGAGCCCCCAATCCTGCGTTTTATTTTCAAATTGAAGATTTTGATTGTTTCGAAAGACATAATTGGAAATTCCGGTCGAGGGCATCGTTTTTACCAAGTCCAATAAATCCTCGCGCTTGAGATTTCCTCCGGATGTCTGCACGTAATTTTCCATGTACATCAAAAAATCCTGATTATTATAATCTCTCAGATATCCGTTGCTGACAAAGAGATCCTTCCAACCATCATTGTCGAAATCAGCAAATAAGGCCGACCAACTCCAATCGGTATTGGATATTCCAGAAAACTGACCGACCTCTTGAAATTTCCCCGTACCATCATTGACATGCAGCATGTTTCTCATGTACTGATGATGCCAGCCTTTGTCCAGATTCAGCTGAAAGACCTCATAATTGTCCGGTGCCATGAGGAGCTTTTGACGGTAATTGTCCTCTGGAAGCATATCTAAGGTAAAAATATCCGGCAACCCGTCATTATTGACATCGGCGATGTCATTTCCCATAGAAAAATTGGAAATATGCCCCAGGCGCTGGCCAATCTCATCCTTGAAAGTCCCGTCTTTTTGATTGATGTAGAGGTAATCCGGCATGGCGTAATCATTTCCGATATAGATATCAGGCCATCCATCCATATTGACGTCCACGGTCGAAATGCCGAGTCCATAGGAAAAAACGGAGCTTGAAATACCTGCCTCTGAGGTTACTTCTACAAAAACTCCATTTCTGTTCTCAAAAAGCTGCGAACCAGCTTCATTCTTTTCTTTTAAGAGCTTTATCGTTCGGGAAACATCCTGATTTTGGATGGAGCGCGTGTTATGATTAAGTAAAAAAAGATCCAAATCTCCGTCCCGATCAAAATCAAAAAAGCTTGCCGAAGTGCTGGGAGAGCTGGAGTCTATTCCAAATTCAGCCCCTTTTTCTTCGAAAATCGGAATGCCGCTTTCATCCGGTCCTTGATTTATAAAAAGTAGATTTTTTCGTTTTTCAGGTGGCAACGCACCGGAGCGACATTGATAAATATCCAAGAGCCCATCTCCATTGACATCTGCAAAAACTACCCCGGTATTCCATGGTCCAGGAATTCCTTGAACATTTGCGGTCTCGGTGATGTCCTTAAATTTTAAATTCCCTTGATTAAGATAAAGCTTCGGACCACTGACATTGGCCGAAAAATAAAGATCGTCCAACCCGTCCCCATTAAGATCTCCCACAGCCACTCCTGCCCCATTATAGAGGTATTCATACATCAGGACATTGAGGTTTAAGGATTCCTCGATACGATTGATAAACGTCACTCCGGAAACTTTAGGCTCGACGAGTTGAAAAAGCGCATTTGAGCTAGTTTCTGGTCTGCTTTTTTTTTCAGGAGCACTTTTTTGGCAGGAGATTAAAAGCACAATCAGGACGCAATAAAAAGATGTGGTAATTCTACGCATTTGGAAATTAAGAAACTCAGCCACTTCACAGTGAAATGGCTGAGTCTAATTTAAACAGAATTTATTCGATTAGTAACCCGGGTTTTGGATCAGGTTTTCATTTCTGTTGATTTCATCCCGATGAATGGGTAAGTAATACATCTTATCCAACCAGGTTCGGTTTTCTTTTCCGGGATCCATATCGATGACCTCATAAACATAGTCATAGGACTCAGGGTCATAGCGGTAGACCGAAACGGTTTTTCCAGGTTTCAGTGTCCCTGTGATGTTAATTCCATCAGCCTGTCTTCCGAGTGTCTCGGGAGCTATCATCCATCGTCTTACGTCGTGAAAACGCTGTTCTTCATAGGCCATTTCCACTCTTCTTTCGTTTCGATATCGATCTCTAAGCGCATCTCCCGAATCCGTGATTGCTGGCATGCCTATTCTGAATCGGATTTGGTTTAGCCAGTTTCTGGCTTCTTCTTCTTGTCCCAGTTCGATGGAAGCCTCCACATAATTCAATACCGCTTCGGTATATCTCAAGATCGGCCAAGGGATCTCCTGCCAGGTGTTTTGATCGACAATCGCTGGATCCGGATCGATAAACTTACGGATGTAATATCCGGTATAACTACCATTCCAGTCTTCGATCGGAGAGTTTCTCGTATCCAATCCAAAGTGGGTTGCAACCTCTCCAGAGGAATTTGTCACTTCGTATGTTCCTGTCTGAATCTGACCAAGTGGGTCTCTAGGCTGATTGGCAGAGGAACGTGGTTTCCACTGTGCCCCATCGTATAAGATGGAAGCGTAAAATCTCGGATCACGATTGTCGTATGGATTGCTAGCTTGCTCTTCATCTTCCCAGGAAAACTCCGTACCATCCATCATTTCATAGTCATCCACCAACAGCTGAACCGGCGTATTTCCCGCCCAGTTATTATAGCCATTTGGACCGTTAAAAAGCCCCTGACGCCCACCGTTTTCTTGTTTGGCATTGATAAAATACCGACCCAGGATGATTTCATTTTCTCCGCCATTTCGAGCCAAGGAATTATTCATATAATTTTGAATTCCTTCCTCATGAGACACCGGCTCGGTTAATCCCATCATGTTCCCAGTCGTCAAGTCCAAGACCGCTTTTGCAGCAGCTTGAGCTCGCTGCCAGCGCTCCGCTCGACTTCCAGAGGTATAGGCCAATAATTCAATATTACCGTATGCTGCCATATCAGAAGATTTTGCTTTTGCAGTAGGTGCATCATGTAAATCACTCGCTGCATAGAGTAATACTCGCGACTTCAACGCCAAAGCGGCTACTTGAGAAGCCCGACCATTCGCCATAGATCTTCCTGCAAGCAAAGTAGCCGAATCGTTTAAATCTGAGACAATGAAATCCACCACTTCCTCAAAGGTATTTCGAGGAGCAGAATAAGTTTCTTCACCCAATTCATAGGGACGATCCACAATCGGCACACCTCCATAATAGCGCATCAGCTGATGGTAATAATAGGCACGAAGGAATTTAGCTTCGCCCATTAATCGATCTGCAGCGTCTTGATCGGTAAATTCCGGTTCGCTCAATTTGGCGATAGCAATATTGGCTGCCCTGATTCGGCTGTACATATTTCCCCACCAAATCGTGTTGTTTACCCAGCCGATATCGGCAGGATTGGACCGGGATTCGGTGATGGTGTTGATTCCCCGACCAGGATGGGTGAAGATCGCTTCATCCGTGAGTGAAGCCAGCATTTGCTCGTCAAAGCCTCCATTTCCAAATCCCTGGTAAATGCCCGTTACAAAAGCATCCGCTAGCGCAGGATCAGCCCAGACTGAAGATTCGGACACCTCTCCGAGAGGCCGCGTATCCAGAAAGTCATGATTACAAGAAACCGAAATCAGTCCTGCAATAAATATAAATAAGAACGTTTTATTAATTAGTTTCATGATTCGCTTAGATTAGAAAGTGACAGAAAGACCGGTGCTAATAATTCTAGCTTGTGGATAGTACTGACCGGTGGAATTGTTGGATTCCGGATCATACACTTTTAGCTTGTCCCAAGTAAATAGATTGAGACCATTTAGATAGACCCTCAGATTGCCTACTCCGATACGATCTGCCATTGCTTGAGGCAGATTGTAGCCGATTTCGACATTTTTCAGTCTCAGGTAATCTGTGCTTCTAAACCAGTAGGTGTTACCACCGGAGTAATACTGATCACTTCGGTTGGCGATTCTTGGATGCTCGCTGCTTGGATTATCAATGGTCCAACGGTTTTCATAGAGATCCAAAAGGAAGTTTCCGATATTTCCGGATTCACCTGCACTCACATACTGTCTAGCTCCGAATGCTCCCTGAAAGAGAATAGCGATATCCAAATTCTTCCAACTGGCGTTGATATTGGCTCCACCTTGGAAAAGTGGAATATCATTATTGTCCATCCGAACACGATCATCCGGCGTAATTTTGCCATCTCCATCGTAATCGACATATCTCATGTCACCAGGTCGTAGATTATTGGTCAGCGCCGAGTAATCCAAGGTTTCGGAGTCGATTTCTTCCTGGTTTCTGAAGACGCCATCAAATTGGTAAACCAAAAAGGTATTCATCGGCTTTCCGGTAGATTGTTGCCACTCTGGAGCTCCAGGGGCCTCATCCCAAAACAGAATTTTGTTTTTGGCATAGCCACCATTGATACTGAATGAGTATTGGAATTCTCCGATATTTCCGCGAGTTCCCATGTTCAGGTCAAATCCTTTGTTCTCCACTTCACCGATATTTTCCTGAGGCAAATTGATCCCGGTACTTTGCGGAATCGAAGCATTTTTTTGCCAAAGGATATTAGTTCGCTTGTTGTAAAAAAGGTCAAATTCAAAGAAAACTTTTCCCTGAAGCAACTGCCCTTCAAATCCTAAATTGGAGTTGTTGGCGATTTCCCAAGTAATGCCACGGTTTGGCACTCGAGTTTCAAATAGGGTTTTGGTTTCGACACCTCCTATAATGTATGAATTGAATCCATAGGTGGACAGAAACTGATAAGCTCCAACTTGGTCATTCCCCATTTGTCCCCAAGAACCCCGGATTTTGAAGAAGTCAAACTTCTCTCCTACGGCAGTTTTCCAGAAATTCTCTTCTGAAACTACCCAGCCCAGCATGATGCCTGGGAAAAAGCCAAATCGCGTGTCTTTCGGGAAAATAAAAGACCCGTCATATCTCCAAAGGAATTCGGCTAGGTATTTTTCATCGTAATTATATGCCGCACGACCGAAATAGTTCATCCGCGCCTGCTCAAATGCTCCGCCGCCGTTGTTTTTCTCCAAGTCACCACCGGCAAACATCTGATCAATCGCAGTGGAAATAAAGTACCTTCTAAAGGCATTGAAGTTATTTCCCTCGACAGTTTCTTTATTGAATCCTGCCAAAACATTGATCGAATGCTTGTCCGCTATCACCTTATCATACGTAGCGGTAGTACCGACGAGGATGTTTAACTGATTGATGTTTTCCTGACGAAGTCTAGGCTCTGCCGGTCCGCGCTGACTGGGCACCAAGACTGGCGTGACGCCATCGTCCTCAAATCCACTTCCCATTTCATAAAGAGTCCACGGAATCTCCCATCTCTTCAGGTTTCGCATGGTCTTATCCACAGACGCCGTTCCGGTGATTTTTAGGCCTTCGACTCCTGGAATTTTAAACACAATCGAACCGTTGGACTGGAAGTAATCTCGTGTATCGTGATCGTATCCGGTTTGGTTGGTCGTGATAACCACTGGGTTTTCACCATTTTCGATATCCGGGCCAGGTAGGCCATTTGGCCAATAGGCGGGCTGATTGGGTTTTCCCCGCATTTGCATTCGGAAGATTGATCCAGCTCCGCGAGTAGGGAAAAATCTAAATTCTTCTCTTCCTAGCACGCCTAGGGTTACATTGATATATTCGTTGATTTTCGCATCCAGATTCACTCGGAAGTCATATTGCTTATATCCGGTTGCGGAGTTTTTATAGTAAGCATCCTGATTTTGATAGCCCAATGAAGTCAGGTATTTTACATTTTCACTCCCACCGACGAGTTGGAGATTGTAGCGAGATTGAGGTGACCAGGTTTTGAGCGTTTCTCCATACCAATCCGTGTCAGGATGACCCCAAGGATCAGTTCCATTTCTATAGAGCTCCAAGTCCTCCGGAGTATAGGGAGCATTTCTCACTTGACCATTTGGCCGGGTATATTCTCCAGAAGTTTGATAGGCTTGATTGGCCGCATCCCACTCGCTTACCGGCAATCCGTAAATGTCCAAATCATTGAGCATCTCTGCGTATTGGGCCGCATTTGCCAATTCGGGGATTACCGTAGGCTGAGCAAATCCTTGATTAACCTGAAAGGTCAATTCTGGTTTGCCATCAAGACCTCTTTTTGTTGTCACCAAGATTACTCCATTAGCCGCACGTGCTCCGTAAATAGCTGCCGAAGCATCTTTCAGAACTGAAATACTCTCAATGTCATTTGGATTGATTCGGTCAAGCCCTCCCGATCGTGCGGGAATCCCATCGATCACGATCAGTGCATTATTATTTCCTAGCGTATTGGAACCTCGGATTCGGATTCCAGATCCATCGTATCCCGGCTCACCACTTCTATTGACGGCGACTACACCGGCCATTCGCCCTGCTAGGGAGTTGGTCAGATTGAGCGTAGGAGATTTGGCCAGTTCACCCCCTTTGACACTGGCGACAGAACCGGTGATGGTCTCCTTTTTTTGCTCCCCATAACCTACGATGATGACTTCCTCTAGTGACTGAGTGTCGGGATTGAGAGTGATTTCAATGTTATTTTGATTTCCTACCGGTATTTCTACTGTCGTAAATCCAATAAATGAAAATACCAAAACCGCATCATCACTGCTGACTGGCACGGTATATTTACCGTCTATGTCCGTGACCGTACCAGACGAAGTACCTTTTACCAGAACAGAAACTCCCGGCAAAGGGAGATTATCCTCTCCTGACAAAACTGTTCCAGACACCTCCCGGGTCTGTGCTATGGCCGAGGTGGTTAAACCTAGAACCATCAATAAGCTTAAATAAAAAAGCTTAACAGAGTTAAATTTCTTCATATAATGAAATTTTGGGTTAATGAAAATTGTAAAATAAAGTTCAACTATAACCCAATCATTTTCTTACTGAATTCATTTAAATCCTGACTGTTTTATGACATATATAAAGAATTTTTAACTTAAAAAATTAGAATACCCGGAATAAAAGGGTATTGTTTTTACAGCAAAAACAAATTTTTCACTTTTTTATAGGACAAAAAAAACCGATGAAATCAATCATCGGTCACCTTTTCCAGATTAATTTACTTTCCTATAATCACATGCGTTTGACTACCTCACTTTTTTGAATTTTAACAGACCACATTCCCCTTAAATCCCCAATTTTATGCCCTGTGGCTTTGTCTTGAGGATAAAGCGAATTGATCTTTTCGAGTGTCTCTTCACTGATGTCTTTTTGGGGATCGCCATGGCAATTCAAACAAAGCCCACCGGGAATCACAATCGCCTTGGAATATAAATACGCCTCCCCATCATCAATTTTCTGCAGATTGGGAGTGGATTCCAATTCATTTTCAACATTATATTCATAGGTTTCCAAAATCCGCTGCTCCATTTCTGAAGGTTGATCGACAGGATTTCTATATCGGTTAGAAACCCGCCTGACTTCTACTTCATATTTTTGACTGACCTCTTCCAAAATGGGCAAAGCTTGAACATTGCAAAACTCAATCGCTCCCGGCACTCCTTTTTCGGCAATGGCATTTTGTAGCTGACCGATCAGTTGCTTCTGCGCCTCGGTGCTGATCGAATCTCCCCAAATCATTGCCGCTTCATAAATCTCGGCCTCATTCAATTTTTTGACCTCCATGGCTTCATTGACATCATCAAAAACATCCTTGGAAACCCGCTCTCCAGAGCCACAGGAGGACATCAGGAATAAAATTAAAACAGGAAGAATTACGTATTTCATATTGATTAACTTTTGGATACTTAAATCTAAAAACTTCAATCCATTATAGGATTGTTTTGACAAATTTATTAGCCTTATTCGATTCAATTGTGCCGATAGCTTTGAGAAGCGAGTAAATAACTTATTTTTGTTTTGATCTTGAGGTTTTCGATGAAAAAACTTTTCTTTCTTATCCCTTTTGTTTGCCTCATCTCCGTGGCAGAAAACCAAGCACAAACCTGGACCAGGCTTCAGGGTTGGGGCTTGGACTTGGAGTCCATTTTTTGGGTCAATGATTCTGTCGCCTTTTCTGGAGGTGAAAATCTACTGATCCGCACTCAAAACCGCGCACAATCCTGGCAGGAATTACCCTATACATTCGAAGGGAAAGTTTTGTCGATTGCCTTTGCAAATGAGGAGATCGGATTGGCCGTCGGAGAAAATGGACTGCTCCTAAAAACCGAAGATTCTGGTCAGACCTGGAATGAAATCTCACTGGGAGAAGAGGCCGACTTGAACCAAATCATCCAAATTTCTGAATTGAATTGGCTAATTGTGGCCGAATCAGGGAGAATATTCAAAAGTGAAGACCAAGGGGAATCCTGGAGTTTGATTTCGTCAGGACAAACTGAGTCACTTAACGATATATTCCAATTAAATTCAGACACCCTATATGTGGCTGGAGATGCAGGTACGCTTCTTCGCTCCGAAAATGGAGGAAACACCTGGAAAAAATTGGACCTTGGCCAAACAACCAATTTCACCGGACTGGCATTTTCCTCCTCCTTGATCGGATATTTGGTTGGGGACTCAGGAACGATACTTAAAACCGAAGATGCCGGCGCCAGCTGGTCAGCGCTTAATTCTGGCGTAACTTCCAATTTGAGCAAAATTGCCATCAGCTCGCTCGATAGCAGAATAATCAGCATCGTGGGAGAAAATGCCACGGCGCTGCGATCCTCTGATTCAGGGGCAAGTTTTGCCAAAGCCAATCTCGGGGAGACAAATACCCGAGCTTTTCATGACCTGCATTTCGTCCCCGGTACCAATACATTATATGCTGTCGGGCAGGATGGTTATCTGATTTCATCTACCAATGCCGGATCCAGCTACACACAGCGGATGGCAGGAGTTCGGAATGATTTTAAAGCTGTAGATTTTAAAACTGATCGATACGGGTTTATAGGAGGAGAAAATGGCGCATTCTTCGTCACTTCAAATGCAGGCCAAAGTATCATCAGCCGACCTTTACCGGAAAATTCGGATGTGGTCGGAATGAACTTTTGGAATAACAGTTATGGCTTTTTGACCACGGCAAGCGGAAAACTCCTACGCACCTCAAATGCCGGTTCGGCTTGGATAGACCTGACGCCGACTTTCCCAGAATCAATCAACGGGTTTTATCTTTTCGCCACTTCAGTGATTTATGCCTCTGGGAATGAAGGAAGAGTGACCTCTTCCTTTAATTCAGGCGGAGCTTGGAATACTGAAATTCAATCGGATACCCAGAATGATCTAAAAGAAATCATGTTTTTTGACTTTCAGTTTGGAATAGCGGTTGGCGAAAATGGACAGATTTCCTATTCTGACGGAGGGGCGACTTGGACTACGCTTCCTTCTCTGACCGAAAAAAACTTTAATGGTCTCGCCAAGCTGGACGAAATGACGGCTATCGTGGTCGGAGACGATGGGTCCATTTTCAAAACTACAGACAAAGCCCTTACCTGGCGACAAATTGAAATTCAAACTGATGAAGACCTTTTGGATGTAGATTTTTTTGGTAGTGAAGTAGGATTTATCTCTGGAAAAAATGGATTGACCATGCAAACTGGCGATGGCGGGGAAACTTGGGTAATCATTCCCTCGGGTACCAGTCGGGATTTGACAGGAATCAGTGCCGGAAATCCACTCATTGCCTTCGCCGTCGGAGATGACGGAACTTTCCTCAGCTATTCTTGCGTACCTCCTACAGGAGGCTTGAGCGAAATCACAGGAGTGGGAACCTCCTGTCTGAATGTAGAGCGATATTCCATTACAGATCCAGTTCTCGAAGGATCCGAAATCCTTTGGAGAGTGGATGGGGGTAAAATACTTTCCGGCCAAGGCACCAATGAAGTGGAAATAGAATGGACCGATGCCGGAAGAAACGGGGTTTTTGTCAGCCGACAAAATTTCTGTGGTACTGGCGAAACTTCTTATTTGGAGGTAATTGTCAATGATATTCCCGGAGTTTCAGAGCAAATAGGCGGAGAGGGATCCGTTTGTATTGAGGAGGAATACACCTACACCGTCAGCAATCAATCCGGCGTGGATTACGATTGGACAGTTAGTGGCGGAGAGATTGTCAATGGTCAAGGCACGGCTTCAGTTTTGGTGATTTGGGGTGAAACAGGAGACCATTCGATTTCAGTGGTCCCGAGCAATTCCTGTGGGGAAGGATCAAATCTATCCAAACCAATCCTCGTCAAGCCTCAAGCCGAAACACCAGGAGAAATCAGCGGTGAAGGAATAACCGCGCCCGGCGAGCAGATTTATGAGGTAATTCCCGTCGGAGAAAACAGTTATCAGTGGACGATCGATGGGGAAGGAGCTTCTATTGTAGAGGGACAGGGAACCGCATCCGTTCGGGTGATTTGGGAACGAGAGGGAGAATATACACTTAGTGTCCGTGCGCAGAATTCCTGTGGATTTAGCGAGGCCAGTAGATTGCCGGTGACAGTAAGCTTTATTACTTCCCTGGAACCTGAAGGAGATTTTCCTCTTTTAGTATATCCCAATCCTAGTTCAGGACAGCTCTTTTTGGAATCAGAAAGCCTGTCTAAATGGAATTCCGTAGAAATAGTCAACCAACTAGGCCAGTCTATTGTGAGCGCACCGATATCATCAGGACAGACCCTGGCTGTTTTTCAAGATTTGCCAAAAGGAATTCTTCTAGTTCGTTTAAAAGGCCGGACTGGAGTTTTGATCAAAAAGATTGTGGTAGAATAGGAGTGTATTACTCTTCGTCTCGGATTTTCACATACTGAAAAAGGTCACCGATTACTCCTCTCTTAATAAAAGCCTTTTTCAAAATAGCTTCTGGAACATACCCTGCTTTTTCCAAAACATTCATCGATTCGACATTGAAGTCATAGATCTGGGCAAAAACCCGCTGCACGTCAAATTTTTCGAAAAGATAGGCTGTAAAAAGTTTAACCGCCTCGGTAGCGATGCCTTTTCCCCAATAGGATTCCCCTACCCAAAACCCAATTTCCATATTGGTTCGGAGTTCGTCTTTTCCCCGCTCTGAACCAATGGCCCCGGCTAGCTTCCCTTCAAACTCGATGGCAAAGTTTTGAGGAGGATTAAACTTTTGATTGTGCTCTATCCAATGCCTGGCATCGTGGATGGTGTAGGGTTGGGGATAACTATCCCTCAGATTCATTGCGATTTTGGGATTATTGGCAAGGGGATAAAGCTGATGGAAGTGGGCTTCATTCCAAGTGACAAGGCTAATGGATCGTTCTCCGGCAATGATCATAAAGGGTTGATGGTTAATTATTCAAGATAATAGGCTTCATCTACAAACACCAATGATGCCGAAAAATTTATTCTAAAGGTTTTTTTATTCCTCCAATCCAGAAGTATTCATTTTCTCGAGATTTTCGGCAAATCGAAGTGCAGAAATGAATTCCTCGATGTTGCCTTCCATCACATCCGGCAAGTTATAAACTGTTTTATTGATTCGATGATCGGTGACCCGGGATTGGGGATAATTGTACGTTCGGATTTTATCAGACCGATCACCACTTCCTACCATTGATTTTCGTTGGGCTCCCACGGTTTCATTATGCTTGGCCAGCTCGATTTCGTAGAGGCGGGAACGAAGCACCTTAAGCGCCTTTTCAAAGTTTTTGATCTGGGATTTTTCATCTTGACAAGTCACGACCAGTCCCGTAGGATTGTGGGTTAATCGCACAGCGGAATAGGTCGTGTTAACAGACTGTCCTCCTGGCCCAGAGGAGCAATAGGTATCCTTTCGAATATCATTCATATCGAGATGCACCTCCACTTCGTCCATTTCGGGCAAAACCGCCACGGAAGCCGCAGAGGTGTGCACACGGCCCTGGGATTCTGTAGCGGGCACGCGTTGTACCCGATGAACTCCTGATTCGTACTTGAGCATTCCATATACATCCGCTCCCGATACCGTCGCAATGATTTCTTTATAGCCTCCTGCAGATCCAAAAGTCAAATCCAACACGGTCAACTTCCAGCCTTTCATTTCACAAAATCGCTCGTACATCCGGAACAGGTCTCCGGCAAATATCGCGGCTTCATCGCCTCCTGTACCTCCTCTGATTTCCAAGATACAATCCTTCGAATCATTTGGGTCTTTGGGAATGAGAAGCTGCTTGAGCTCTTCTTCCAGTTGGATTTTTCGCTCCTTCAAATCATCGAGCTCAGCCTTGGCCATTTCCCGAAAATCAGGATCTTTCTCTTTGTCCAATATTTGCTTTGAGCTATCGATATTTTCCAAAATGAGCTTATACTCATCATAGGCTTCGACCACTTTTTCCAGATCCTTGTATTCCTTGGACAGTTTGGCATATTTGCTCATGTCTGACATGGACTCCGGTAGAATAATCAACTGCCCTACTTCTTCAAATCGATCTTTAAGTGCTTGTAATTTGTCCAGCATGGTTTTTCTTTCGCCTTGCAAAAGTAAGGATTAATTTGCAGTGATAATACCGGTCTTCTAAGGCCGGGAAATTAAATTCAAAATCTGAAAACAGTCCTGATTTGTAGCGTATTGGGTTTATTTATCGTTTAAAGGTTAAAAGCGGAAAAAATGAAGGCATTCAAAATCACCTTTCTTAGTTTAGCTTCATTGCTTTGGATCCAGTGTGCGGAAGAGCAAAAGCTTCATGACTGCATCGATGAATCCAAAATCAATGAAACTGCAGCCTGCTATGAAATCTACGCTCCGGTATGTGGCTGTGACGGCAAGACTTATTCCAATGATTGCTATGCTCAAAATGCAGGAGTAACCTCTTATACGGTTGGCGCTTGCAGCGAAAAAAATTAAGGCCCCGATCTGAGGCCTTAATTAATGATTATTCAACGGTTACTGATTTTGCCAAATTCCTAGGTTGGTCCACGTTACATCCCCGCATTACGGCAATATGATAGGAGAGCAACTGCAAAGGTACTACCGCCACTAATGGAGCAAAAGCTTCATGGGTTTCGGGAATTTCAATGACGTGATCGGCCATTCGTCTAACCTGAGTATCTCCTTCGGTCACTACTGCAATTACTTTTCCTTTTCTTGCTTTTACTTCTTGAATATTGCTGACTACTTTTTCATAAGAACTGTCCTGAGTCGCGATAAATATCACCGGCATTTCTTCGTCGATTAGCGCGATTGGTCCATGTTTCATTTCTGCAGCAGGATATCCTTCGGCATGGATATAGGAAATTTCTTTCAATTTTAATGCTCCTTCCAGCGCTACCGGGAAATTATATCCTCTTCCTAAGTAAAGTGCGTTTCTGACATCTTTGTATTCCCCAGCAATGTATTTAATCACCTCATTGCTTTTGAGCGCTTTTTCCACCTTTGATGGAATCGCCTCTAGCTCATGAAGAAGCTGAATGTATCTGCTTTCAGGCAGGGTACCCCGCTGATAGCCGAGTTTCAATGCCATCATGGCCAAAACGGAAATTTGAGCAGTAAATGCTTTGGTCGAGGCGACGCCGATCTCAGGTCCGGCATGGGTATAGGAACCTGCATGGGTCATCCTAGGAATCGAGGATCCTACGACGTTACAAACGCCAAAGATCGTAGCCCCTTTGGATTTTGCGAGTTCGATGGCGGCTAGCGTATCGGCCGTTTCTCCGGATTGTGATATTGCTATGACGAAATCCTTGTCGCTGATCACCGGATTTCGGTATCGAAATTCGGATGCATATTCTACTTCTACAGGGACTCTGGCAAACTCCTCAAACAGGTATTCGGCGACCAAACCTGCATGCCAGGAAGTTCCGCAAGCAGTGATGATAATTCGCTCGGCATTTTGGAATTTATTCATGTAATCCCGAAGTCCACCCAAAACTAATCGGCCCGATTTGGCATCCAGCCTACCTCTTAGGCAGTCTGCGATTGACTTAGGCTGTTCGTAAATCTCTTTTAACATGAAATGCTCAAAACCTCCTTTTTCGATCGCTTCCAACTCCATTTCAAGCTGATTGATATAGGGATTGGTTTCGACGTTTTCGATGGTTTTGACCTGGAGACGATTGTTACGAATTACAGCAATTTCATAATCATCGAGATAGACGACCTTATTGGTATATTCGATGATCGGAGTGGCATCGGAAGCTAAAAAGTATTCATCTTCACCCACACCTATGACAAGTGGAGAACCTTTTCTCGCCGCAATAAGGGTGTCAGGTTCTTCCTTGTTGATCAATACGATGGCGTAAGCTCCAACCACTTTATGAAGAGCAAGCCGGAGAGCTTCTTCCAACGAGCATTGATTATGCAGCTGAATATCCTCGATAAACTTGATAAAAACTTCCGTATCGGTATCCGATTGAAATTTGTATCCTTTCTGGAGCAGGTCCTTTTTTAAAACCTCATAATTTTCAATAATCCCGTTATGGATCATTGCGAGCTTTTCGGAGGATGAGTAATGCGGGTGAGCATTCGTATCGTTCGGTTCGCCGTGGGTGGCCCATCGGGTATGACCGATTCCTATTTTTGAGCGGATTTCGCCATTGGATTGTAGGTGTTTTTCCAATTCGGAAACTTTCCCTTTTTTCTTGTAAATACTCAATCCTTTGGCATCCAAGAGGGCGACACCCGCTGAGTCATATCCTCTGTACTCTAATCTGCGAAGGCCTTTGATAATAATGGGCAGCGCTTCTTGCTGTCCGACGTATGCTACAATTCCACACATATTGAAAAATTCTTTTAGGTAGTTAGAACTTCCACAAAGAAACAGCTTTCGTGCCAAAAAGAAGAATCCACTTTCTTAAAATTTGAAAGTGGATTCTGAAAGATTTTTAAAATGGTGATTCTACCGGGTCTTGGAGTATATCGCCTTAACTTTAATATTATTCTGATTGACTTTAAACTGTCTAAAAGAACGTTTAAAGTCGTCTCCTTGGGTGTCTGGAGAATTTGCGTAAAGTAACCAATCTTTTCTTTCCAACTGACCTCTGAAAAGTGCATTAGTATAAGATGTGACGGATACAATATACTTTTCATCTTCTGAAGAGTATGTAGCAATTGCAGGCGCCTGATAGGCAGGTTCTTCGTCACCATTTTCATCTAGAGTAACTTGTGGTTGACCATCTCTTTGAACCGTAAGAGGTTGCCGATCACTTGGTCTATTCAGAATCTCATTGGAACTATCAGTGAAATAAGAAACCAAAAAAGATGGGGGGTTTTGACCATCTGGGACTTCATTGATTTCTCCAATTTCAAAAGTCACCTGATTAAAGGTAACACCCGACAATGTGTCTAAAAACTCATCAAACGGCGATGTGTCCAATTTAATCGTTAATCCTAGATTAGATTTCAAACCAACAGTTTGACCTACATCGTAATTTTCTCCCCGTTCAGAAATTTGTTCAATGGGCGTTCCACTTCGGTCATTTTTAACCCCGTTGAAACTCCTGGAAGAAAGCGTGCTAATTCGGTAACTTTCAGCAATTGTATCTCCCGGATAATGGAAATAAGCCACGATTGCTGTATTGGAGCCCAAATTGATACCGGAAGTCGTATTATCTCCTTCTCGTGCTTTTACGGCCACGCCAGGAAAATAATCCCGGAAAGAAAATAGGTTTTCAAACTCAGGACCCCGCTTCATCTTCCCAAAAATCTCCTCTGCAAACTCTTCCTCTACTTGTAGGTTTACGACGGTGTCTTTGGTTTCCCCATAAATGAATTCTTCAAATGCGATGGGATTTTCCTCGAAAGCCAAAGAATTAAAATTATAGTATAGAGTGTCCAAAATAGGCTCCGTCAATCGATGAACGCTGTAATATTTGGGTTCATCCAGATTTTGCCCATTGACACTGACTACGTCTAGGGTAAAAAAGATAGAATCCAAAATCGCTTCCGTCTCGGGTCTGTCCTCCGTAGAATTGATGTACATCCGCGTAAATCCTGTGCCGGATGTTTTACCAAAAAAATCATCCTCTTCTTCTCCTACCACCAAAACACTCTGATTGGTGGTGTTAAATGAATCCAAAAGAACCATCTCAGCAGGGAGTTCGAATTCGGCGAAATAAACCCCGACTTGATTATTGCCGGGGGCCAATTCAATTCCTACCGTAGCAGGATCAGAACAAGATGTGAATAAAATTAATGATATAAGGGCCGAAAGGGCCCACTTAACCGGCGAGATTAGTGTAAATGCCGTAAAGCTCTTCATGAGCCTGCTCCTCTTCTTCAATGCTGATGTCAAACTTCTTGTCTTTAGAGAAATCCTCAATTAGTTGGTTTAATTCGGCAGAAACTTCGCTGCCTTTCACGACCAAATCGGCATATTCCATGCCCATTCGGATAAAGCCCGTGAAGTCTTTGCTTTTCAAAGGTGCTAAAATAGCGTCATCAATGTCCACCATCTTAACCTTGTTTAACAAATCATCCCCAAATGTATGGGAAAATCCATTGTTATAGATCGCAAAAACTGATTTCGTATCTTTAAAAAGAGGCTCGTTTTTGTAGGTAGTCTTCAAATACATCGGGATCAGGGAAGTCATCCAGTCATTGCAATGCACAATATCAGGGGCCCAGCCGAGTTTTTTTACCGTCTCGATGACGCCTTTGCAGAAAAAGATCGCTCGCTCGTCATTGTCTTCGTAAAACTTCTGTTGCTTATCATGAAATACGCTCTTCCGCTGAAAATAGTCTTCATTATCAATGAAGTACACCTGCAGCTTGGCGTTGGGAATAGACGCTACTTTAATTACCAATGGCTTTTCTTCTTCACCTACGGCAATGTTGATTCCAGACAGTCGCACCACTTCATGCAGTCGGTTCTTTCGCTCGTTGATCAATCCAAACCGAGGTACCAAAATACGGATCTCCATACCACGCTCTTGCATAGCTTGCGGAAGGGATCTTAGGAAATTGGCGACTTCAGAAGTTTGGAGAAAAGGGTTGATTTCACTGGCAACGTAGAGGATACGTAATTTAGACATGCTATTAAATTTTAATGTAAAGTGATAAACAACGGCACAAAGATAATAAAAAAACCCTGAAATGCGTTGTTTTTCTGGATATTAATCTAGTTTTGCCTCTATTTACCCAAAAGTACCCCCAAATCTGTGCTAGTAATCCATACGCCCGCCCAGTGGCAAACTATCCGCCTCCAGTTAATTCATTCCCATAAAACCCTCGGTTTGGTACCTACGATGGGAGCTTTGCATCAGGGCCACTTGGACCTGGTTAGCAGGTCATTGGAAAAATGCGATTATACCATCGTCTCCATATTTGTTAATCCGACCCAATTCAACAATCCGGAGGACTTTGACAAATACCCGCAAAGCTTGGAGCAGGATTTAGAATTGTTGGAGCAGGCTGGTGTGGATGCGGTATTTGTGCCGACAGTCGAGACCATGTATCCCAAAAAACCTGAAATTACCCTGGATTTTGGTTCTTTGGAGCGGGTTTTAGAGGGCGCTTTTCGTCCCGGTCATTTCAATGGGGTGGGGCTCGTGGTTTCCAAGCTTTTTCATATGATCCAACCGGATATTGCTTTTTTTGGACAAAAGGATTTGCAGCAAGTAGCAATCATCCATCGATTGGTCAGCGAGTTTTGCTTTCCTGTAAAATTGGATGTGGTACCCACCAAAAGGGAAGCTGATGGTCTAGCCATGTCTTCAAGAAATAGAAGGCTCGGCGATTCTCAACGAAAACTCGCCCTAATCTTATTTCAAAGTCTCTCGGATGCCAAAAAACTCCTGCTGAAAGGCCATGCCTGGGATGCGATCAAAAAATCCGTAGAAACCCTTTTTGAAAAAGAGGAGGGTGTAAAACTGGACTATTTTTCCTTAGTCGAGCGGGAAAAATTTGAACTTTTGGATAGCTATGATCCCGCTGTAAAATCTTCGATCTGTGTGGCAGCTTTTGTTGGAGAAATCCGTTTGATCGATAACATGCCAATAAATGCTTAATTTTGCGGCCTGAAAAACTAAGCCAATGCAAATTCAACTCATGAAGTCGAAAATCCACCGGGTGAAAGTCACTCAGGCGGAGCTTCACTATGTCGGATCCATCACGATCGATGAGGACTTGATGGATGCGGCTCATTTGATCGAAAATGAGAAAGTCCAGATCGTTAACGTAAATAATGGCGAACGCCTCGAAACCTACGTAATCAAAGGGGAGCGGGGAAGTGGACAGATCTGCCTCAATGGCCCTGCTGCCAGAAAAGTGGCGGTGGGTGATATCGTGATTATCATTTCTTACGCAGGAATGGAGCTCGAAGAGGCAAAAGAATTTAAACCGGTAGTCATTTTTCCGGATGATCAGAATAAATTGATTTGATCATGAACAAAAGGCTAAAGCAAATCATACAAGTGAGTGTTTCCTTAGCTTTAGCAGGCTGGATATTCTGGTTTTTATATAAAGACATCGCGCTCGAAGAACTCCTTGTCCAGATTCGAAGCAGTAATTGGTTTTGGATCGGGTTTTCGCTGGCAATTTCATTGTTGGGCTTCTGGATACGGGGCTGGAGATGGACGCTGTTGATTCGGGAAGACGAAGGAAAAAAAGTCAGTTCTGGAGATGCCTATCATGCGGTGATGGCTGGATACTTGGCCAATCTGGTCGTCCCGAGAGCAGGTGAGGTGGCCCGATGTGGTGTTTTGGTAAGGACCAACGGCGTATCCATGGGTCACTTGATCGGTACTGTTATTTTGGAGCGTTCCATAGATTTACTTTTTTTGGTAGGCACGATATTCCTGGCTTTTGTGGTGGAGCGAGAACTTTTTCTTAATCTAGCCGGACAGTTGGTGGACTTGGATTCCTTGGGAGCAAAGTTGATCGATAACTTACCGCTTTTCCTAACTATTGCCCTAATCCTAGTTGTGTTTTTTTGGATTGTTTTTAGACGATTTAGACAACATAGCTTAATCCAAAAAATTCAGCAATTCACCCGGGAGCTTATCGGAGGAATCAAACGAATCGGAGAGCTAGATAATCCTGCCGGGTTTTGGTTGAGCTCGGTGTTCATCTGGATTATTTATTTTCTCACCATGTATACTGTATCCTTGGGAATCCAAAGTACTGCCAATTTGTCTCTAGGCGAAGTACTATTGGTCATGGTTATGGGAAGTATTGGCATGGTAGCACCCGTTCAAGGTGGCATTGGGACCTTTCATGCTTTAGTGGCCTTTATTTTGATACAGTTTGGAGTAGCGGAAGAGGACGGGAAAATATTCGCAGCGATAATTCATGGCACCCAAGTCTTACTGATTCTAGTAGGCGGATTAGTGAGTTGGGCAATCGTCATGAAAAAAGCAGCTTGGATAAAACCCGCCAAACCCTAACTTCGTATTCAATCCTGCAAACAATTAAACAATGATCATATTAATAGTAGTCGTATTTGCAATTCTCGGTTTTGTAGTCAGCAGCCGCTTGAAAAGTAAATTCAAAAAATACTCGCAAACTGCCCTGGAAGCCAACCTTTCCGGTGCGGAGATTGCCAAACTGATGCTGGCTGACCATAATATCCACGATGTGCAGGTTCTCTCTGTAGAGGGGCAACTGACGGATCACTACAATCCCATGAACAAAACTGTGAACCTCAGTCCGGATGTGTATTATGGACGAAATGCCGCTGCGGCTGCAGTTTCTGCACACGAGTGCGGCCACGCCGTTCAGCACGCCAAAAATTACGCTTGGTTAAACCTTCGGTCGACCTTGGTACCCATTCAGAATGTTTCCGGGAAAATACTAAACGTCGTGTTAATCGCTTCCCTATTTGGAGGATTTGCGCTCGGTTTACCTGTGCCGATTATCGGGTATATCGTCGTCGGTTCTTATTCTGTGATGACCTTGTTTACTTTGGTCACTTTGCCTGTCGAATTTGACGCATCCAACCGTGCACTCGCCTGGGTGAAAACCAGAAATATTGTGACGACATCAGAATATGCGATGTCAAAAGACGCCCTAAAATGGGCTGCCATGACCTATGTAGTTGCTGCGCTTGCATCACTTGCTACTTTAGCATATTACATATTTGTTTTCTTTGGGAATCGAGATTGATTCAAATCAAAATAAAATTCGGAAAGGGGCAACATTTTGCCCCTTTTCTTTTTTTACTATAAATTCCCAACGTTTAAATAAACCCGAACTGAGAAATGAATTTTCAATTGACAGAAGAGCATTTGGCTGTACAGGAAGCCGCTAGAGAATTTGCGCAGAAAGAGTTGTTGCCAGAAGTGATTGATCGGGATATCGAAGCGAGATTTCCAGCAGAACAGGTACAAAAAATGGCCGAGTTGGGATTTCTCGGCATGATGGTCGATCCAAAGTACCATGGCGGTGGAATGGACACACTTTCCTACGTGATTGCCATGGAGGAATTGTCCAAAATCGATGCCTCTGCTTCTGTCGCTATGTCGGTCAACAATTCTTTGGTTTGTTGGGGTTTGGAGAAATACGGAACGGAAGAACAAAAAGAAAAATACCTGAAACCGCTTGCCTCGGGAGAAATCCTGGGGGCATTTTGTCTCTCTGAACCGGAGGCAGGCTCAGACGCCACCTCTCAGCGGACAGAAGCTGTACGAGAAGGAGATTTCTATATCCTAAACGGGACCAAAAACTGGATTACCAACGGTTCTTCGGCCTCAGTTTATTTGGTCATCGCACAGACTGACCATAGTAAAGGTCATAAGGGAATCTCGGCCCTAATTGTGGAAAAGGATTGGGATGGATTTGTAATTGGAAAAAAAGAAGATAAAATGGGTATTCGAGGCTCGGATACGCATTCCTTGATGTTCACCGATGTCAAAGTACCCGTAGAAAACCGAATTGGTGAGGAAGGGTTTGGCTTTAATTTTGCCATGGAAACCCTCAATGGGGGTAGAATTGGTATCGCAGCCCAAGCATTGGGAATTGCTGCCGGAGCCTACGAATTTTCGCTGGCTTATTCCAAAGAGCGAAAGGCTTTTGGAAAACCCATCAGCCAACATCAGGCGATACAGTTTAAACTCGCCGATATGGCGACCCAGATTGAAGCGGCGCGCATGTTAGTATATAAAGCTGCCGTGCTGAAAGATCAAGGAGAAGATTACGCCTACGCATCGGCCATGGCTAAGCTGTATGCCTCAGAAGTCGCTATGAATGTGACCACCGAAGCGGTCCAAATCCATGGGGGCTATGGCTATGTCAGAGAATATCACGTCGAGCGACTTATGCGAGATGCCAAAATCACTCAGATCTATGAGGGGACCTCGGAAATTCAAAAAATAGTCATATCAAGAAGCCTTTTGAGATAGAAAAATCATGAATTTGAAGGGCCTAATTACAAAAAATTATGCCCTTCTTAACTTTTATTAATTTTTTATTCCCTTTTTTACTGTTCTGAAATTGGAAAAGTTATATTTTTGAACATTCAGATTTATCCAAAAATTTAATGGAATATTACAACAAGGTAATTGAATCGGTAAATATCCGATTTTTACGCGGTTTTAATTATCAAATTGAAAAGCCGGTGACCGTCACGGATCACAAGGAATTTGATAATATGTTGATCTTGCTCCATCATGGTAGCCTGAAATTCGGAGATGATCAGGAGATACTCAATGAAGGTGAAATTTTGTTTTTGCCCGGTGAGAAAAAGACGTCTTTGACTTTCGGAAGCAGTTCCAAACTCTCTGAACTCGAAATGGAGTCATTTCGCGACAATAAGCGTAAATATCTGCAGACTATAAGTTTTCGGGATATTAAAAACTCCGAAGATGACTGTATCTCTGTCATAAGTTTTGAATCAAAAGTTTTTGATGTAGTCAATTTCTTCAATTCCCTGGACATTCCTCCTTTTATCATTCGATTCAATGATCGCCTTGCGATGCTCGTCGAGGATCTGATGAAAGAACAAGAGGTGAGTTCTGTCGGAAAAGAGCGCTCACTTCGTGCGCTAACCGAACTTCTGGTTATTGAATTGTTGCGGCATATTTTGAAAAATCGCCTATTCGTAGAGGAGATTTCTACCAATGTCACCTACTTCAAAGATCCGAGATTGATCGAGCTATTTAAATTTATCAAGACCAATCTCAACGGTGATCTTTCTAACAAAGTCTTGGCAAAAATCGCCAATGTGTCAGAAGACTATGTAGGACAGTATTTCAAGATGCTGACTGGAATCAATCCTCAAGATTATATCGAATATCAACGCATGGAAGCAGCGGTGGAGCTTTTGAGAACAACCAAAAAATCCATTCGGGATATCGGCAAAGAAGTCGGATATAAAGATACTGCTTACTTCTGCAGAAGATTTAAGATGATGTACGGCGTTCCTGCCGGAAAAATGCGCAGAAGAGAATCGCTCATTAATCCTTAATTGATTATTAGGCTGTGATTAAGCCAATTGCGATAGCTTAAAACCTCGGTGAGAAAACCGGGGTTTTTTTCTACGCCATTACCAATCACTACCAAATCCGCACCTGCAGAAAACGACTGATGCACTTTTTGAAGACTATCGATTCCTCCACCGATCATCAGTGGGGTAGCTCCGATTTGCTTCTTGACCAATTCGATAATATCAGGTGCCACTGATCCCAAGGCTCCACTTCCCGCATCCAAGAAAATATATTTCATTCCCAAAAGTTTCCCTGCTAACGCGGTTTGAAGGATTTTTTGCTTTTCGGTATTTAAGAGTGGAAGGGTTTGACTTCTTTGGTGCACACTCAAAACCTCCCCATTGTTGACCAAAATATAACCGGTAGGCAGTACTTCCAGTCCGGACTGAGAGATCGAAAGTGCCGCTTGGACTTGCTGATCGATCAAAAACTCCGGATTGCGGCCTGAGATCAGGGATAAGAATAAAATGGCGTCGGCTTCCTCGGAAAACTGAAACCGGGAACCCGGAAATAGAACTAGGGGAACAGCCTGACATCGATTCTTGATTTCTGTAACCAAATCATTCAATCCGCTTCCGCTATAGGTACTTCCTCCCAAAAAAATCAAATCTGGGACTGAGCGCTCATTATCAAATCCTGAAAAATGAGTCCACGTCTCCGAGGTAACTTTCTCGGGGTCGATCAACCAAGCCACTCCTTTTTTCTGATTTTTGGCGAATTGCTTTAGCGTCTTAGCGACCTTCTTTGGGTTTCTGCTCATGATCGCTATCGGGGTTGAATAAATCTTTAAAAAATTTTTCTTTGGCAAGTGCCAAGCCCAATATCAAGAGTCGCTGACTCATGCTCGGCCAAAAAGTAGATTTTTTTGGTTTGGTGATTTTATTGCGAAGATCGTCGTCGAGCAAGCCTTCTCGCTCCAATACGTCAATGGCGCGTTGGGTTTTATTGCTTTTTTTTCGTTTGCTGGCTTTTACGATAGTATAGGCTAAAAGCCCTCCGACGAGGACTGCTCCACCGACTTTGAGCCAATCTTCAGAATCTTTTTTTAGTAAGTCCAGCTGTTTTTGAAGGGTTTGCTCCAGTTCTTCAGCCTTATTTTCAAGTTCATTTTTCATCAGAATCCTCTTCCTTGAGTTTGTCAAAAATAAAACTCTTTATTCCATCTTGTACTTTTTTCTGAATTCCTTGATTGTACCGACTGAGGTATAAAATCAATAAAATCAGCATATACAACAAACTAACCAGCAAAAACCCCATAAAAGGGGATTCGACGAGACTACTGAGATAAAAAGCCAAAGAAAGACTCAGAAATAAAAAGACCAAAAGTACCAATATCACCATCGCCATCAGGAGAATAACCCGGCTTACCATCGCCATGATTTCATCCTGAATCTCGGATTTGACGAGGTTCACACGGGTCTCTATGAGACTCTTGACAGTTTGTATAATTTCGCTGACATTAAGCATACTTCAAAAAACAGGTGAAAGATGAATAGAGTTCGTAATATACTTTAAATGGCTTGAGCAAAAAAATTATACACTGGAGGCATCCTCTTCCTGCCGATAATATTGAAATCGCATTACCGCCTCTATTGCTTTACGAATAGCGACATTGATCGGATAGGATTCAGAAAGATACTGATCCAGATCATTGAGCTGACTGTAATACTCGGTAGCCATAGGAATGGACTTTCCTTGATTGATTTGTACACTTAGCTCTTCAAAGGCTTCTTTTTTACTTTCTTTTAGAATTTTGCAGGTGATCAGTTCCTTGACTCCATTTTTATTTCGCCGGGCAGCACTCCCAAAAATCCTACAGATCATCCCTCGATTGGCATAATTGGAGCAAAAACCAAAACTCCCGTCCTCAGAAGTCTTTCGATAAATCATGCACTGACCGGATTCGGGTAAATTTTCTAAGCTCTCCAAGGCCTGATTAGCCGTGCCTTTTTCATAAAAATCAAAAGCCAAGGGCAAAAACTCCAATGGCGAGGCAGTGACCTTGGGGCTGGAGCAGCAGCGCCCACAACCTGAAATACACGCTAGGCCTCCTTGATCAGCCAGTTCCTTGGTCTCTAGATCCAGCTGACCAAATAATTCCAGTACAGCTTGAGATTTCTCGAATAGATTCATTAATTATGTCAAATGCAGTACAAAAGTACATGAAGTAAGAGTGAATGGTTCAGTATTGCCAAATAATTTTTTAATTGAAAATCAACTAGTTAATAAGCCTTCTTTTTGGAATTAGTCAGAAGTGTGGACGATTTGGCTAGGGAATCGTTTTCTTAGAGATAAATGAAAAATTATGAGTAATTCAGACGAAAAAAAACAAGAAGAAAAAATCCGTAGAGCGTTTAAAGAACGCGACTGGAGCGAGATCAAGAGTGCTGATTCCTGGGCTATTTTTAAAGTCATGTCCGAATTTGTAGAGGGATTTGAAAAACTTGCCAAAATCGGTCCTTGCGTTTCTATTTTTGGCTCTGCCAGGACACCTAGAGATCATGCGCATTATAAAACCGCCGAAGAAATCGCCGCCAAGCTGGTTCGTCATGGCTATGGAGTGATCACCGGCGGTGGTCCGGGTATCATGGAAGCCGGTAATAAAGGGGCTCATTCTGAAGGAGGAAAATCTGTTGGACTAAACATAGTATTGCCTTTTGAGCAGTTTAATAATATTTACATCGATCGAGACAAGCTGATAACGTTTGACTACTTTTTTGTTCGCAAAGTCATGTTTGTCCGATATTCTCAGGGTTTTGTGGTTTTGCCCGGAGGGTTTGGGACGATGGACGAACTCTTTGAAGCGCTTACCTTGATTCAGACCAATAAGATTGGAAGATTCCCCATTGTTTTGGTGGGGAAGGATTATTGGTCGGGTCTCGTGGACTGGATCAAAAAAACCATTCTTTTGCACAAAAACATCAATGAAGAGGATTTGGAGCTCTTTTCTGTTGTGGAAGATGCTACCGAAGCCGTACAAGTCATCGATGATTTCTACAGCAAATATTTACTCAGTCCCAATTTCTAATGAACCGAATCCACCTTTTACCCTTATATGTGCTGAGCCTTTTGGCCTTGATTTTAAGCTTGGTTCTTTGGAAATCTATCTCAGAGAAACAAACTTCTAATGTATTGCCTAGTCCTGAAAATGGTGCGGAATTGGATATGGGGGTGGATTCGATCCGGATTTTTCCTGTTCCAGAGCAACTGGATTTTGCGGGGGAAAAAGTGCCATTGGACGATCGAGAGATTTTTGAGCGATTGGAGCGGGAGATTTACGTCAATGCCTATTGGCAGTCCAATATGATTTTGTTGATGAAGCGTTCGGGGAAATATTTGGAAGAAATGTCGGAAATTTTGAAAGCCAATGGAATCCCGGATGATTTTAAATACGTGGCCATCGCAGAATCGGCTTTGATGAATGTCACTTCCCCTGCCGGAGCCAAAGGTTTTTGGCAGTTTATGCCTGCCACCGCCAAAGAATATGGACTTGAAGTAAGTCGGGATGTGGATGAACGCTATCATTGGCAAAAAGCTACACAGGCTGCCACAGCTTATCTGAACAAATCCTTTCAGCGTTTTGGATCCTGGACTGCCGTGGCAGCGAGTTATAATATGGGACAAAGTGGATTTTCCAGAAGGCAGCGTGAGCAGCTTCAGGAAGATTATTATGACCTATTGCTAAACGATGAAACCAGCCGTTATCTTTTTCGGGTATTGGCCTTCAAGGTGATTTTTGAAAATCCAGAAAAATACGGATTTAACTTAGCTGCCGGTGATTTTTACGAAAATCCCCCACTAAAATCCGTCATGATCAGCGAAAATATCAAAGATTTGGCTCGCTGGGCAAAGGATCACGGGTATTCATACAAAGAACTGAAAATCTATAATCCTTGGCTTCGTCAGCGAAACATCAGAATTCCCCGGGGAAAAAGTTACGAGGTACTCCTTCCAGAAAGGTAAACGCGATCTCTATCCGAATCGCTTTGGAGGCCAAATCATTTATTCAAAAAACAGCGGTAAATGAGAATCTTATTCTAAAGAGGAAAAGATTCTATGGGCAATTCAATAGATTTTTTTACAAGTTGTGGTTTTGCATTAGTTTTTGTTTGTAACTTTGACGGGCAAATAGGGTTACCTATAACCAATATTTGCTATGAATCGAAACTCAGATAAGTTCCTCTTTGAAGCACTCACCTACGACGATGTGCTTCTTGTTCCGGGTTATTCCGAAGTGCTCCCACGCGAGACTAATACTTCAACCCAACTCACCAAAAAAATCAGACTGAATATTCCCTTGGTTTCTGCTGCAATGGATACTGTGACAGAGGCCGAATTGGCTATTGCTATTGCATTGGAAGGTGGTCTTGGATTTATTCACAAAAACATGTCCATCGAAAAGCAAGCTGCCCAAGTACGGAAAGTAAAGCGCTCGCAAGCTGGGATGATTTTGGATCCGATTACCCTGCATATCGATGCCAAGGTAAAAGATGCTGAGAATATCATGCGCGATTTTCATATTGGTGGTATCCCCGTGGTAGACGAGAACCGAGTCCTCAAAGGAATCATCACCAATCGTGATCTTCGGTTTATCAAAGAGCCTAGTCGTCCGATCAAAGAAATCATGACGATTGAAAATCTAATCACTGCCAAAGCAGGGGTTTCTTTGGAGCAGGCAGAGGAAATCCTCCAAGAGTATAAAATCGAAAAGCTGCCGATAGTCGACGATGAAAACAAGCTAACTGGACTAATTACCTACAAAGATATCCTGAAGCGAAAAGACAAGCCTCACGCTTGTAAAGATGAATATGGACGGCTTCGTGTCGGAGCCGCGGTAGGAGTCACGGCAGACATTGTAGAGCGTGTCGAAGCGCTCAAAAATGCAGGTGTAGATGTAGTATCCATTGATACTGCACACGGTCACTCTAAGGGGGTAATCGAAACCTGTAAAAAAATCAAAGCGGCTTTTCCTGATTTGGAAGTAATCGTGGGAAATATTGCTACTCCTGAAGCAGCTATCGCTCTAGCCGAAGCAGGGGCGGATGCAGTCAAGGTAGGAGTAGGGCCTGGATCAATTTGTACTACTCGAATCATCGCCGGTGTCGGAGTTCCTCAGCTTTCAGCCGTATTTGAATGTGCTGAAGCACTCAAAGGAAAGGATGTTCCTGTTATTGCTGACGGAGGAATCAGATATTCCGGAGATCTAGTCAAAGCCGTGGCAGCAGGTGCCAGTTCGATTATGATTGGATCCTTATTAGCCGGTACCGAGGAAGCACCCGGGGAAATGATTATTTTCGAAGGAAGAAAATTCAAATCCTATCGAGGAATGGGTTCTCTCGAAGCCATGGAATCCGGATCAAAAGACCGGTATTTCCAAGACGCAGAGGATAACATCAAAAAATTGGTTCCTGAGGGAATCGTCGGTAGAGTTCCTTATAAAGGATTGGTTGCCGAAGTCCTATATCAGTTAGTCGGAGGACTTCAAGCGGGTATGGGTTATTGCGGAACGAAAACAATCGATGATTTACAAACCAACGGAAAGTTTGTAAAAATCACAGCGGCAGGCGTGAAAGAATCCCATCCACATGACGTCAGCGTGACGAGGGAAGCGCCAAACTATAGCCTCAAATCATAAAAAAAGGCTAGTCGAAAATTTTCGACTAGCCTTTTTTTATTCTCTTATCCAGCCGACTTTCTCGGCCATAGGTTCTCTTTTTCCGGCTGGCCATCGATCACTTGCAGGCTTTGCCACATAGAAAAATCCCATCAACATATCCTCACCTTCCAATCCGAAATCCTCTCTGGCCTCCGGCCAAAAAGTAGGCCCGCCAGTACCCCAATAAGCGGCTAATCCGTGTGCTGATGCGGTCAAATACATATTTTGAACAGCCATAGAAACAGCCGCAATTTCCTCCATCACAGGAATTCCCGAGCCTTCTGTCCGCTTCATCAAAATCGCAATGACATGAGAGGCCTTCAGCGGGTTTTCTTTGAATTTCTGATAAGTCGCCTCTAGAAATTGTGTTCCGTTTTTTTCGGCCCGTGTTTTATATAACTCAGCTTGATAGTCCGCAAATTTCTTTAGGCCATCACCCGTGTACACGATAAACCGCCATGGTTGGGTCAACTTATGAGTCGGGGCCCAATTGGCATTTTCGAGCATTTCTTCGATGATAGAATCATCCACGGGGTCATTTTCCTTAAACTGCGCCACAAACATCGATCGGCGTCCACGGATTATTTTATTGACTTCTGCAATATTGAAATCAGGTTTTTCCATTAAATTTATTGTTTTTAAACAGCCTTGGCTGTTTCCAATTTGTCTATGATGTCTAAATAATCCAGCTTATCCCAGTTTTCGGTTATTAATGGATCAGCCATAACTTTATTCATGATGGCTTCTTGTAATTTCCCCTGAGCGTAAGCCTCCGCATAGCCCATATCTGTAAAAGTAACCATGGAATACAGCGGAATCCATTCCTTGGGATAAAGCTCATGAAGTTTTGCTTCGATTTTTTTCCTGATAATAAATTTCGGATCAGCTACAGAATCTCTCATTTCGATAAAATTCTCCATCGCTAGCTGACAGATCGCATCGGTATCGGGCTTTCTCTTTTTTTGAAATTTTTCGAAAACCAAATCCCAAGAATTGACCCCATATTTTTCGATCAATTGATTGAGAATATAACAGTCCTCAAACCCACAATTCATCCCCTGTCCATAAAAAGGAACCATGGCGTGCGAAGCATCTCCGAGGAGTACACTGTGTCCTTTGACCCAAGGATAGCACTCGACATTAATCAAGGCTGAGGTTGGATTTCGAAAATATTCCGTCTTCAAATCCGGCATGAGGTGATAGGCATCATCAAAATAGGATCGAAAAACCTGATCCAAATCCGCTTCATCGTTGATTTTTTCAAAGCAAACTTTCGCTCCTTCAAAAGGAAGAAATAAGGTACAAGTAAATGATTTATCCGGATTAGGTAAAGCAATCAACATAAATTTCCCTCTCGGCCAGATGTGCAGCGCATTAGGATCCATGGCAAATTCCCCTTCAGCTGTGGGAGGAATAGTCAATTCCTTATATCCGTGGGAAATGTATTCTTGTCGGTAATTAAAGCGGATTTGCTTTTGCATAGCCGTTCTGAGAGCAGAATAAGCTCCGTCAGCCCCGATGATCACCGGAGCAATCTGTTTTTGTTTTCCTTCCTTCGTTTCAAAGGTGATTTCTTGATTCTCGAAATTCACATCCAAAAATTTGTGCTCAAAACGAATCTCAGCCCCTAAACGCTCAGCTTCTTCGGCCAGCAGTTGATTGAATTTTCCTCTGGAAATAGAATAGATCGCCTGATCTTCTTTTCCGTAGGAAATAAAAGTAGTCCCGCCATGCTCGTCATGGACTTTTCGTCCATACATCGGAATAGCCAAGGGTAGGACCTTGTCTTTGAGGCCTACCTGCCCGAGGCTTTTCCATCCACGGTGACTGAGCGCCATGTTTATGGATCTACCACCTTCGTCATAAGGGGTTTTACGTTTATCGGGCCGCTTGTCGTAAACGGTCACGTCAAGGCCTTGTTTTCTAAGATATATTGCCATTAGAGTGCCGATCAAGCCAGCCCCTAATACAGTAATTTCGTTTTTTTCCATGAGGAGGTTTTTTCCCACGCTTTAATTAAGCGAATTTTTTAAGGGATTGTTCCAGAATCTTGCCAAAGCGAAACACATCCATGAAACTGTTGTAAAGTGGTGTAGGTGCTAAGCGAATGACATTGGGATTTCTCCAGTCGCCTAGGACTCCCTGCTGATACCATTCATCGAAAACGGCCTTTCCGCCACGATGAATGAGCAAAGATAACTGACAGCCTCTTTCGCTTTGATTTTCAGGGGTAATTATTTCCAAAATCCCAGACTCACCACTGATTTTTTTTATTAAAAACTCCAAATACCCAGTTAATTGTTCACTTTTTTGACGCAAATTTTGAATTCCTGCTTCCTGAAAAATATCCAAGGAAGCCTGATGCGCGGCTAGGGCCAAAACGTTTGAATTGGCGAGCTGCCAACCATCCGCTCCATACATGGGCAAAAACCCCTTTTCCATCTGAAACCGCTGTCCCTCATCATGTCCCCACCATCCTGCAAACCGCGGCAAATCCGGCCGCTCCGCAAATCGCTCATGTACATACACTCCGGAAATATTTCCCGGGCCGGAATTCAAATATTTATAACTGCACCAGGTTGCAAAATCCACATTCCAATCATGCAAGTACAAAGGGACGTTGCCCGCCGCATGTGCCAAATCAAATCCAGCCAAAGCTCCGACCTCATGTGCCGCCGCGGTGATGGCTTTCATATCAAAAACCTGTCCCGTATAATATTGCAGTCCTGCCATATTGACCAAAGTAAGCTGATCACCTTGATTCCGGATTTCAGCTAAAATGTCTTCCGTTCGCAGAGTATATTCTCCAGTTCTCGGACTCAACTCGACGATTACATCATCGGGATTCAAGCCATGAAATTTGACCTGACTTTCCAGCATGTATTGGTCAGAGGGAAAAGCGCCTTTCTCGATGATGATTTTATATCGCTCAGGAGTTGGCCGATAAAAAGAAACCATCAGCAGGTGTAAATTGACGCTGAGATTATTCATCGCGACCAACTCATGCTCATGAGCCCCAAAAATCTCTGAAAGTGCAGGCTTTGATTTTTTCCGAACGTGATACCAAGCATCTTCTCCGTGGAAATGTCCGTCAACAGCCAGATCGGCCCAGTTTTTAAGCTCCCGATCGAGATAGGATTTGACACTTTTAGGTTGGAGACCGAGGGAGTTTCCACAAAAATAAATCGCTGGATTTCCATTGACCTTTGGAAAATGAAACCGATCTCTAAAAGTAGAAAGTGGATCCTCTCGGTCCATTTTTAAAGCAAATTCCTCCGAAAAGTCAAATTCTAGTGCGCTCATAAGCTGATATCTAAGGTGCTAAACCGGATTATTTTTCCATGGCCGTCCCGCAGTTTTTGCAGGTTCGGTGCTCAATATTATTCCAAAAGCGCTCCATGATCGGAGGGAGCTGATTGACAATGTCGGTGAGCTCTACATATTCTTCATACAGCAGATTGCCGCAGTTTTCACAATGCCAAATAAAGCCATCCTTTTCACCGGCCCTTCGGTACCGCTCGACCACCAAACCTACTGTGTTTTCCGGTCTCCGGGGAGAGTGGGGAACTTTTGGAGGTAAGAGAAATATTTCCCCTTCTTTAATTTCAATGTCTTTTGGCTTGCCATCTTCGATGACTTTCAGCACGATATCGCCTTCGAGTTGATAGAAAAATTCTTCTCCCTCATCGTAGTGATAATCTTTCCGTGAATTTGGTCCACCGACCACCATGATAATAAAATCATCATTTCCTTTAAATACTTGCTGATTTCCAACAGGAGGCTTCAGGAGATGTCTGTTTTCATCGATCCATTTTTTGAAATTAAAAGGTGGTGATAAGGGCATGCTGATTAATTTTGGTGACAAAACGCTTTATGGACTAAACCAAATTTCGACCTAAAAGTATTAAAAAACACCCGTTTTTTTGGTTTACTTTGTCTAAAAGCCCTCATCCATGACTTTTCCTGTTTTTGATCTCCACTGCGATTTGCTTTCCTATCTGATCAAGTATCCAAAAGCTGATCCGTTTAATACCGAAAAAATCGCCTGTGCTGTTCCCTTTCTCCAGCAAGGAAATGTAAAAGTACAAGTCTGTGCCATCTATACGGATGTGCGATCTGAATCCATGCAGCTCGGTCTGGGTCAAGCTGAATTATTTAGTGACTTGGTCCGGAAATATCCAGAAACGTTCTATTCTTATCAGCCTGATTCTGATTTAAAAGAGCCGAAAATTGGGATTTTTGCGGCGATCGAAAATGCAGCCGGAATCGGAAATGAAGAAGCAAAATGGTCTGAAATCTACCGCCAATTTGATTTGATCTTGGAAAAAGTCGGTCAACTCGCTTACATCAGCCTGACGCATCATACAGAGAATCGATTCGGAGGAGGAAATTACACGGAAGGGATTGGATTGAAAGACGACGGGAAAAAACTTTTGGAATATATGTCCGGGAAAAAAATTCCCATTGACCTTTCTCATACTTCGGACCTCTTGGCTGAGGGAATTTTTAATCATATCAGCTCCCAAAATTTAAAAATCCCGGTAATTGCCAGTCATTCAAACTACCGAGCCATTTGGAATCATAAGCGAAACCTAAGTGATGAATTTGCCCAAGAAATCGTCAGGCAGGAAGGAATTATCGGAGTGAATTTCTTACGGGCATTTTTGGATAATGATGTTCCAGAAAGGCTATTTGAACATATTCTTCACGGTTTTGAAATCGGAGGGGAAAAAGCGCAGTGTTTTGGTGCGGATTTCTTTTTTACCAAGGACTTTCCAGACAAAAACAGGCATCCCTTTTATTTTCCTTTGACAGAAAACGCCAGCAAGTACCCTTCAATTTTGGAAGAATTGAATAAAAATCTTACAGAATATCAACTTCAGAACTTAGCATCAGAAAATGCTTTTCATTTTTACCATAAACTACACCGCTAATGTCATCGCATCACTTTGTCAAAGAGCAACAAGAGCCTGCGGTTTTTTTATTGAATACTCAGCAGGTAAAGTATGATCAGGTAGCTTCCCTATTGGAGTGGGTTCCGACGGTTTTGGTATGGGAGGAGTGCTTGGAAGAGGTGATGAGTTGGGGGGTGAAAATTGATGTTATTCTAGCTACGGAAGAGTTTCAATTAAAAAACATGCATCTTTTGGAAGAACAGTATCCGGTGCGATTTCTGAGATCCAGCGATACCTCTGTTTTGGAAAACGGGCTTCATTACTTGCATGCTTCACAGCATTCTGGAGCCTATCTTGTGGGGTTTTCTCACACTAAAGTTTCTGAGCTTGATCCGTTTATGCAATGGATGGATTTGACGGTCTTCGAAGATCGTTGGCGCTTTTATCCTATAAAATCCATGCATTTCAAAAAATGGCTTCCCAAAAATACCATTGAAATCTATGGAGAAGAAGGCATGCCTGTGGAAATCTCCAATTCAAATGGTCTGATTATTCTCCCCCTTCATCATGCTACCCAAGTTGATGTACCTGAAGGAATTACAGAGATCAAAGCATCGAAGATTTTTTGGATCGGGGAGCGGGTTTAAATTTTATGGGCTAAAACTCCCATAAGCCTCTCCAAGTAGGTTTGATCAGTTTCATCAAAATCATTCAGCTGATCACTGTCCACATCAAGCACCATGACGACCTGACCTTCTTTCACCACTGGTACCACGATTTCCGATTTGCTTGCTGCACTACAGGCAATATGGCCGGGAAAGGCGTCCACATCAGGCACAAGCTGGGTTTTGGCTTCTGACCAAGCTGTCCCGCAAACGCCTTTTCCCATAGAGATCCGGGTGCAGGCAATCGGTCCCTGAAATGGTCCCAAAACCAATTGATTTTCTTTAACCAGATAAAATCCCACCCAGAAAAAATCAAATGCCTGCTTCAAGGCCGCAGAGATATTGGATAGGTTGGCATACAGATCGGGCTCCCCACTAATCAATGCCTCAATCTGAGGAATCAATGCTTCGTATTTTTTGGATTTAGTGGCGGATTCTGGAATATATAAATTTTCAGACATAGTAATAAATGGCTAACTGATCGCTTTCAATGGTAAACTGTTCATCGGGAGAGTCGTTTAGAGATGGCGCTTTGATTCCCTCGACAAACTTATTTTGGCTAATAAACACACGAGCCTCGTCCCAAAGTTCGGCATCCAAAAACTGATTCAAAACAAAAGGGCCTCCTTCTACGATCAAACTTTGAATTTTTCTATCCTGGAGATCTGCTAAAATTTCTGGGACAATCGACTGAAAAGGGAGCTTTTTATATTCCAAATTGGCTTTTATCTCGTTCAGTTTTTGATTGAAGCAAATGGTTGGTACCGCCTGATCAAATAATTTCAACTCTTTTGGCAAAATCAACTGTCGATCTATGACCAAACGAAGAGGATTTTTTCCAACCCAATCTCTCACATTCAAGGTTGGATTATCATAAAAGGCCGTGTTCTTACCGACAAGAATCGCGTCTTCCTCTGCTCGCCACTTGTGAACGAGTTGGCGGCTTTGGGAATTAGAAATCCATTTAGAAGAAAAATCATTCCGGGCCACAAATCCATCTTGGGTTTGAGCCCATTTGAGGATGATGTAGGGGCGTTTCTTTTCGATTTGAGTGAAAAACCGGCGATTCTGCCACCGAGCCGCTTTTTCCAAAACTCCTGTTTGTACTTCTATGCCGGCATTTCTCAGAATTTCTATGCCTTTTCCTCCCACCAAAGGATTGGAATCTGTCGCAGCGATCACCACTCTTCTTACCTTTTTTTCCACTAATAAATTGGCACAAGGTGGAGTTTTCCCGTGATGCGCACATGGTTCCAAAGTGACATAAACGGTAGCTTCTGTGAGTAATTCCTGATTTTCAACAGAAGCAATCGCGTTGACTTCGGCATGGGATTCTCCATATCTCTGATGATGCCCTTCTCCGATGATTTTATCCTGATGAACTATGACACAGCCCACCAGAGGATTGGGACTGACGCAGCCTCTTCCCCATTCGGCAAGCTCCAAGGCGCGCTGCATATACTGCTCATCTTTATTCATCATCGATGGGAATTGGGCTTAGCGTGATTCGGTCCAAGGAAAGGGATTCACCGAGTGTCACCTCCACATTTTGGAGGGTATCGGGCAAAAAACCCCCGTCTTTGGGGTCAAAAAAGATGTCGTATCGGCCGGGAGGAAGCCTCAAAAGAAAGCTTCCCGTATTATTGGTGTGGGTGCTAACTGTATCGGAATCACTCGCAGCGATAATGGCTGGACGCAGGGTACTGGGAGCGAGACTGCCGGAAATTTCGCCAAATGTGCCTGGGATCAATGCGGTCAACCTAGGCGTAAGAACCAAATCGAGCGGATCGGACTGGATTGTTTGAATGGATTTTTCTAAATCAAAATCCAAAATCACATCATAAGAAAGTCCAGCCTCCAGATCTAAATTAATTGGAATGGGTATATCATCAGAAAAACCCTCAAATAGCGAAATTTCAAAGCGATCCTCATCTTGCCACAAAAAATATCTGTCTCCTAAAATTAAATTCATTCCAACCAATCGGCCTGGAGGCAAGGCCATTCTTCCCAAAAGCAATACTTCTCCTGCCACCAAATCCGAAACTTTGATTTCCTTATCTCCCAAATCGTATGGGATAAATATAGTTTGCGAATCGGTATCTCTTCCGGCTACATTCACCGTCACATCGACTCCGAGGATTTCGACAAAAACCGAGTCGTAGGCAGGTGGCGCATCCACCAAAACTATATTGAGTAAGGATTGAGGACCGGATTCGGTAGGTGAACAAGCTCCCAAAAAAGTGAGCGAAAAAACCGAAAGAAGCAAGATTTGGAGAAATTTCACGATGTAAATTTAGTCCAATTTTGAGAAAGGATTAATCCATTGGGCATAAAAAAAGCCGGCGAACCGGCTTTTAAAGTTTCATTATTGCTGTTCCTCAAGGGTGACAGCATCCACTTGGGTGATTTCTCCCTCTTCGACTACGACTCCGTCAATGGTCACCGGGACATATCCTTCTTCTGGCGTAATGAGTAGTGAATACGTTCCTGGCTCTAGTCCTTGGATTTTGAAGTTTCCGTCCGTATCCGTAAAAGTGGTAACTACTTCTCCATCAACTGTGGTAGAAACTGAAATAGGTTGCGCTTCTAAAGGCAAAACTTGCCCCATGATTCCGGCTGTCTCTTGCATGTATGCTCTAAGAACGGGTTTCAAAATAACATTTCCAGAATTTCCGGCAACTACAATGGACTTAGCGACATCAAAATCAATCACCAAATCATAGGAATTACCTGCTTCAATTTCTTCATATAGTTTAATTTTTAGACCGCTTTGCTGGGCGCTTGGCGTTTTCAGAGGGAATTCCTCACCATCTTTGACCACATAATTGTTTTCTCCGAGGATCAATCTCAATTGCTGAATAGAACCTGCTTCCAGGTTCGCATCCCCGAGCAATTGAGAATTGTTTCCCGTCAGATCCAGCAGGTTGATCATCTGACTTCCATTTTCATAAGGAATTTCTTCCCAAGCGGACTCATCATCCCCGTCTTCCTCATCGGCTAGGTCAATTTCTCCGGCTTTGACTCGTAGGGCGAGAACCTCGACCCAAACTTCATCAAAATCGCCCGGAGCATCGACTAGGTAAAAATTCACACGGGCTTGACCTTCCTCCAGGCTGGGCGAATCATTGAAATCACAGGAAAAAGAAACGGCCGCAATCAGGGCAGTCATCAAATAAGAAATGTACTTCTTCATAACAGTTTTGGTTTAGTGCGGAGATTACATTTTCAAGCACCGTGCCAGAATCTTATTCGCACATTCAAGGCTTTGTATAAATCCCTTCTTATTTTTGGGCATGATGAAATGGGACAGACTCCTCGCCAGAGGAAGATTTGGAGATACTCCGGGATTTATAGCCACGCAAGCGGCACGCAGTGAATTTGAAGTCGATTACGATCGAATCATCTTTTCGGCTCCATTTCGTAACCTTCAAGATAAGACACAAGTATTTCCTCTCCCGGAGCAGGCTTTTGTTCACACTCGTTTGACGCATAGTCTGGAGGTTTCTTCAGTGGGTCGCTCGCTCGGAAAAGCTGCGGGTACTTTCTTATTGGAAAAATATCCCAATCTGGAAAAAACCGGAATTTCTTCTTCTGAAATCGGAAGTATTGTAGCCGCAGCTGCTTTGACTCACGACATCGGAAATCCTCCCTTTGGACATGCCGGAGAAGAGGCGATCTCAGATTTTTTTAAATTCCACCCTTCGGGAAAAGTCTGGGAATCTCATGTACGGCCCGAGCAATGGATCGACCTTTGCAACTTTGAAGGAAATGCTCAGGGTTTCCGAATGTTGGTTTCCAAGCAATTTGGGCTCAAATTGACTTATGCTACGCTTGCGGCTTTCACCAAATATCCACGACCCAGCATGATCAGTCATCGGGATGTCGCTCGGAGAAGTCAGAAAAAGTTTGGTTTTTTTATCAATCAACTTGCGGATTTTGAGCAACTCTGTTCTTTTTTGGGAATCGACCAATCCAGTGAGGAATGCTGGTACCGTCATCCGCTGGCTTTTTTAGTCGAGGCTGCTGATGACATCTGCTACAGCATTATTGATTTGGAAGACGGCTGCACCATGGGATTGGTAGATTTTGATACGACCGTGAAGCTTTTGGCTCCGATACTCAAGGAAAAATTTGATCCCGAAAAGCTCAAAAACAGAAGTCAAGCCCAAAACTTGGGTGCTTTGCGCGCTTTGGCGATTGGGGAACTGATCGAGGAAACGGTAGAGGCCTTTATCCAATATGAGGAAAGTATGTGTAAGGGTAATTTTGACAAAGCCCTGACTGATATCATTCCTTCGGCGAAAGCCCTTCAGCTAATCAGTGAGATTTCGGTCCAAAAAATCTACCGCTCCAAAATCGTATTGGAAAAAGAAGCCGCTGGTTTTCAAGTTCTCGAGGGATTGTTTTCGGTATTTGGCCAGGCACTTTATCATCAATTTTACCAAACCGAGCAATTTTCCGGACAGGATAAAAGTATCCTTCGATTGCTTCCTGAGGATTTTCCGCTCAAAGGCTGGGGGGCAGAAGTCAATCCCTATCCCCTGCTTCGATCGCTGATTGATTTTATTTCGGGAATGACCGATAAATATGCGTTGAATCTCTACCGAAGAGTCAAAGGAATTTCATTCCCTGGGGTTTAATGTGCCCTGATGATGACCTGAAAGAAGGAATGAATCAATTCCGAACCTCATTCGTTTTGGTGATATAAACAACCCATCAAAATGAAAAAGACTTTAATTATCATTGCGAGTATTTTTGTTTTTTTAATCGGTGCTGCTTTGGCGATACCCTATCTTTTCAAAGATCAAATCGTCGCACGAATTCAGCAGGAAATGGACGAGCAACTTGATGCAAAAGTCTATTTTGATGCCGACAAAATTTCGCTCAGTTTATTTCGCCATTTTCCCTCGGTCAGTGCGGGAATTGCTGATTTTGGAATAGTAGGAGTAGTGGAATTTGAAGGCGATACGCTGATGCAAGTCGATCAGCTGGATCTGGACTTCAGCCTAAAATCTGTCATTTTTGATGAATATCCGTCCCTCACAGGTTTGCATATCAACGGCGGGGATGTCTTGATCAGTGTGTTGGAAGACGGCACTGCCAACTACGATATCCTAAAGGAAAGCGAGGAAGAACCTACCGAAGAAGAAAGCAATTTCAAGTTGGGCATAGAGGAAATCACCGCTGAGGGTGTCAACCTGATATACGATGATCGATCCTTGGATTTTACGCTGGCTTTGGCAAATATCTCAGCCAGCGGAAGTGGTGAATTTACCTCGGACATATATGATTTGCCTTTGGAAGCTGAGGCTTTAATCGCGGAAATGATTTACGAGGAGGTCCATTACCTGAGCAATAAAAGCTTCAAGGGACAGACCATTCTTCAAGTAGATTTGGAGCAGATGAATTTTGTGCTTTCGGAAAGCAATTTTACGCTAAACGAATTCTTGTTTGATGTGAACGGCTTGATTGGGTTACCTGAAGAAGGCATAAATTATGACTTGACTTTTGGCAGTGCCCAAACCGAGTTTAAAAACCTGCTATCGCTGGTTCCCGGCATGTATTCTGATCAGTTTTCTGAGATTCGTGCGGATGGGGAATTGGCTTTTGGAGGATTTGTCAAGGGACTTTATTCAGATGATCAGTATCCAAGCTTTGACGTCAGTTTAAAAGTCTCCGATGGCGAGTTTCAGTATCCCGATCTTCCTACACCGATCAAGTCCATCAATTTGGATATTAATGCAAAAAATGAAACCTCCATCTTAGAAAATACCCAAGTTTCCATTCCTGATTTTTCTCTTTTGGTCGGTAGCAATCCAATTTCCGGTAATTTCCGGCTGGAGAATCTAAGGGATTATCTGATGGAAGGAACGCTACGTGGAAAATTAGACTTGGCCGAACTTACCTCCATTTTTCCCATCGAAGGAACTGAGCTGGCCGGAAATCTGAACTTTGATGCAAGCGCAAAAGGGACTTATGACTCCACGCTAAATACCTTTCCTGTGATTCAGTCTACATTTGATTTTCAAAATGGCAGGGTCCGAAACGAGGAATTTCCCAGCGCATTGGAAGAGATCCATGCCCAGGCGAACCTAAGTAATACTCAAGGAACCATGCGGGATTTTCTGGTCGATGTGAAGACTTTTGGGTTTGAGCTGGAAGAGGAACGAATTGAAGGAAAATTCCAGATCCAGGATTTTGAAAAACTAAACTGGGAAGGCAGCTTGATCGGTGCCGTAGATTTGGAAAAATTGACCCAAATCATTCCGATAGAAGACACCGAATTACGAGGAAAAATCCAAGCTGATTTGAGTAGTTCCGGATCATACGAAGCCGTGGAAAATAAAAACTATTCTGCTATTCAGGCTGCTGGAACTATCAATGTATCCGATTTTTATTTTGTCTCGAATGAATATCCACAAGGCGTAGAAATCAAAAAAAGCACCTTGGATTTCAATCCACGACAGGCAAATCTGACCGAGTTTGATGCCGTTTTAGGCACGAGTCCGCTTCAGGCTTCTGGTAGCTTAAGTAACTATATGGAGTATTTGCTATCCGAATCCGGTATCCTCAAGGGGCAGTTGAGTTTACGCAGCTCGAGATTTAATGTCAACGAATGGCTGACCGAAAATCCAGCCGACACGGTAGAATCTGCGCTTGAAGTAGTTCCATTGCCTGAAAACGTGAATTTCGCAATGGATTTTGAAGCAGACGAAGTATTATATGACAATTTAACCCTCTCTAAAGCTCAAGGAAAAATGATGCTGAGTGAGGGTATATTGCGTTTTTCTGATGCAGGAATGGAATCTTTGGGTGGGCAAATTCGCATGAACGGATCCTATGATCCGAGGGATTTGAGCGCTCCAAGATTCGATTTTGCACTTTCCATGGTGGAATTGAGTATAGCAGAGGCATTTCAAAAATTCAGCAGTGTCAAAGCTTTTGCTCCTGTAGCTCAGGATATTACCGGTCGCTTTAATTCCAATTTTTCATTTTCCGGATTATTGGGACAGGATATGATGCCCCTACTTTCTTCCATTGACGTAGAAGGAATTTTAAATATTGCTGAAGCGGCCCTTCGGGAAAGTAAAATTCTAGAAGGAATCACGAGCTTGACCAAGCTGAAGGATGCGAGTACCCTTCAGCTTAAAGACCTCTCAATTCCTATCCAAATTGAAGATGGCCGAATGGATGTGAGTCCATTCAATTTGAGGCTTTGGGACTACGAAACGACTATTCAGGGTACCGCGGGATTTGACGGATCGATCAATTATTTACTGAATATGCAAGTGCCTGCAGGAGAATTTGGCGCACAGGCCAATTCAATTTTGGCTACCATCTCCGGTTCTGAAGCGGATGAGTCCACCCTAATCCCTCTTGCCTTGAACCTTTCTGGGACATATAATCAACCCAAGGTTAGTCTTGCTGGAGGAAATAGTATCGAAACGCTACTTGCTAATGCACTTAAATCCCGACTGCAGGGAGAAAAAGAAAACCTGCAGGAGAAAGCCACGGCAGAATTCCAAGCAGCTCAGGACAGTATCAAGCAAGAGTTAAAACTCAAATCAGAATCTGCTCAGGATAGCTTAAAAAAAGCCTTGGAGAAAAAAACCGAAGGGGCAAAAACCGAAGTAGTCAACGAAGCCAAAACTATGCTTCGGAATCTGTTGAAACCGAAGAAAACTGATCCCGATACAAGCAAAAAAGAAAATTAACAGTTTTCAAATAAAACAAAAAAGTGGCTGTCTCATAAATCGCTAAAATGTCAGCCTGACCCTTCGATTTCGAGACTCTCGTCTCTCAAGTGCTCAGGATGACTGGAGTCGAAGGCCATTTCTATCATTCTAGCCCACATTTCGACTTCCTGCCTTTTCCGGCGAGGCAGGCGCTTAATGTGACAAACTTCACTTTTGAGACAGCCTCTTTTTGATTAGTATCCTATTGTCATTAAAAAGGGTATTTACCCGCTTCGATCATGTAGTCAGCAATTTGGCGACGGAGTTCTTTCGTATTGATCAAGTCCATCTTGGTATAGCGCTTCAATCCCATCAACATGACTTTCTGCTCGTCACCTTTAGTAAAGGAGGCGATTGCTTCTTTGGCAGCGGCATTAATTTTATCCACGGCCTCGGTCAAGTAAACTTGGGACATCGCAATCTGCTGCTTACAAGCTTCTTCTCCCTGAATTCCCACGAGTTTTTCTGTTCTTAAAATCGCGGATTCGATAGCATAAATCTCAATCATCACATCTGCGAGATTCATCATTACTTCCTGCTCCTCTTCGATGCGGTCCTGGAGAGCCATCGCTGCTTTTCCACCGACCATCAAGAAAACTTTCTTGAGCTTTTTAATCACTTCTTTTTCAGCAGCAAAAAGCTCCGAAGTATCCATCGTGTCGAAAGAAGGAACTGACGTCAATTCGTTGGAAACTGCCATGGCCGGCTCAAACAAGTTGATTTCCCCTTTCATTGCGCGCTTGAGCAACATGCCAACCATCAGCATGCGATTGATCTCATTGGTCCCTTCATAAATTCGGGAAATTCGGGCATCTCGATAAGCTCGCTCCATTGGCGCATCAGCAGAATAACCCATTCCCCCGTAAACCTGAACACCCTGATCCACTACAAAATCCAAGACTTCCGATCCGTGAACTTTGGCGATAGCCGCCTCTATTGCAAATTGCTCCAAGGCTTTCAATTTAGCCTCCGCATCGGGCATTCCCTCTGCCGCTAAGGCATCCATCCTGTCCTCGATGTCCTGACCTGCCCGATAGCAAAGCGACTCGGATACATAGGTTCGGGTAGCCATCTCAGCCAACATTCGCTTCACTGCCCCGAAGGAATTGATACTTACCCCAAATTGTTTTCGTTCGGTTGAATATTTTACCGCAAGCGAGGTAACCGTTCGAACTCCGCCCAAAACTCCCGCTCCTAATTTCACACGACCGATATTGAGAATATTCACGGCGATTTTGAATCCGTTCTGACGTTCTGAAAGCATGTTTTCCACCGGAACCTTGCAGTCATTAAAAAAAACCTGACGGGTAGAAGAACCTTTGATTCCCATTTTTTTCTCCTCTTCATTCATCGTGATCCCACCAAAGGTTTTCTCTACGATAAAGGCGGTCAGATTTTTATCATTTTCGATTTTGGCAAAAACAATAAACAAGTCAGCAAATCCCGCATTGGAAATCCACATCTTCTGTCCGTTGATCAGGTAATGTTTTCCATCTTCGGATAGCGTGGCTTTGGTTTTGCCGCTATTGGCATCAGACCCAGCATCCGGCTCAGTTAAACAATAGCAGGCCGCCCATTCGCCGGTTGCGAGTTTGGGTAGGTATTTTTGCTTTTGGTCTTCGGTGCCGTAGTAGAGAATCGGCAAGGTTCCGATCCCGGTATGTGCTCCATAAGTAGTAGAAAAAGAACCGGCCGCACCGATAATATCCGCAATCAGCATAGAGGTATTGAAACTCATTCCCATTCCACCATATTGTTCAGGAACCGAAATTCCCAACAGACCCAATTCCCCGGCTTTTTTGAAAATGAAGGGAACCAAATCGGGATTCTTCATGCTGTCAATCTCCTCAATATTTGGAGTGATTTCAGTATCGATAAAATCCTGACAAGCTTGAGCCATCATTTTTTGCTCTTCGCTAAACTGCTCGGGAATGAAGACATCCTGTGCCTCAGTTTCCCGAATGAGGAATTCTCCTCCTTGGATTGATTTTGACAATGTGGTCATGATATTTTTAGACTTAAGATTTCAGACTTTAATAATTATTTGAGCAATTCGTAAATTCCTGCTACACCCTGACCACCTCCGACACAGGCGGTAACCATGCCGTATTTTTGCTTTCTGCGTCGCATTTCATTGAAAAGTTGCACAGAAAGTTTTGCTCCCGTACAGCCTAATGGGTGACCCAAGGCAACCGCTCCACCATTGACATTGACGATTTCTTCATCCATTTCTAAGGCTCGAATTACGGCCAGAGCTTGTGCTGCAAAGGCCTCATTCAATTCAATCAAACCAATGTCACTCAAGGAAAGACCTGCCTGCTTGAGGGCTTTTGGAACAGCTTCTTTAGGACCGATTCCCATGATTCTTGGATCCACTCCTGCGACCGAATATGACATCATCCGGGCAATTGGATCCAATCCCAAGGATTTCATCAAGCGCTCAGACATCACCACGACAAATGCAGCTCCGTCTGAAGTTTGAGAGGAATTTCCGGCTGTGACTTGGCCTCCATTTTTGAAAGCAGGCTTTAGATTGGAAAGTACCTCCATGGTCGTACCCGGACGCGGACCTTCGTCTGTGTACACGGTAAATTTTCGGGTTTTCCGTTTTCCCTTTTCGTCCAGATAGGTTTCTTCAATCTCAACAGGGACAATCTCGTCTTTGAATTTGCCCTCAGAAATAGCCGCAAGAGCTCTTTCATGAGATCGTACAGAAAAAGCATCTGAATCCTCTCGGCTGATGTTGTAATCTTTGGCAAGCTCCTCGGCGGTCAGGCCCATACTCAAATAATAGGAGGGCGTTTCAGTGGCTATTTTATAGTTAAGGGCGGTTTTGTAGCCCATCATAGGCACCAAAGACATAGATTCGGTGCCGCCTGCGATGATACAGTCAGCCATTCCTGCTTTTACTTTGCCTACGGCCAAAGCGATGGCTTCGATCCCAGAACCACAGTAGCGGTTCATCACGAAACCCGGATTGTCGATTCCCAAGGCTAAAAGTGAAATCATCCGGCCCATCTGCATGCCTTGTTCGGCCTCCGGAACGGCGTTTCCGACGATCAAATCATCCACCATTTTGGCTTCCAGTCCTGGGGTGTCGGCTACCAAATGCTTAATTACATCAGCAGCAAGATCATCCGGCCGATAAAACCGAAATCCTCCCTTTTTAGCTTTGCCTACCGCTGATCTATATCCGTTTATTATGTATGCGTCCATTTGTATGAGTTTATTGTTGAATGTGTAATGAAATAAAGAAGCAAGAATTGAGATCTTAGAAATAAGACATTTAACTGGGAGTGGACTCAAGAGATGACTGAAAACCAATAATCATCTTTTGCACTTCAGATAAATCTCGACTTAGGGTTTCAAAATCTTCTTCTTCCAAAATGCCCGCCCTTTGTGAAATTATGGCTTGTGTTTCTAGTTCAAAGCTTTCACCCAAACTAATATCCAAGCAATTTGAAAATGCCTTGGTAGAGTTCCTTGCAGAACCTTCCGCAATATTTGAAGGGACTCCCACAGAAGATCTTCTCATTTGGGATGTAATTCCAAATTTTTCCTCCGCAAGAAAAGATTTGGTGATCTCATAGACTTTCACTGCAAGATCAACTGACTTTTGCCAAATTTTAAGATTTTTGAAGTTATGTCTTAGTTTCATCGTCTTTCTTATTTTCCTAATTCTTTTCTCTTGATTCTTATTTCTCTTGTCTAGTTTCTAAGCGGTTTGCCTTTAAACAAAATGCTGTGAATTCGCTCAAGAGTCTTTTTTTCTCCAGTTAAGCTCAAGAAAGCTTCGCGCTCCAGATCAAGTAGATACTGCTCTGAAACCTCCGTTGGTGAGGATAGATCTCCTCCAGACATCACCCAAGCGAGTTTTCGGGCGATTTTGGCATCGTGTTCTGAAATGTAGGCACCGTACTGCATGCCCGTAATTCCTGCTTCGAAAAGCGCAAGTGATGTTTTACCAAGAACTTTGATATTGGTCTGCTGAAGTGGTTGGGTATAGCCTGCTGCCTGTAGTTCGAGAACCTTGGCTTTTGCTTCGGCCAATTGCCGTTTTCGATTTAAGGTAATTCCATCCTGAGCTCTCAAGTAACCAAGATTTCGAGCTTCTACAGCTGAAGTAGAGACTTTGGCCATGGCGATATTCATGAAGTATTCTTGTAACTGATTCAGCTCCACGTCTCCATCCAGGACTGAATTGGCAAATCGACGGGTCATTTCTTTGGTGCCTCCTCCTGCAGGAATCAATCCCACGCCGACTTCCACCAAACCCATGTACAATTCGGCATGTGCTTGAATGTGGTCAGCATGAAGTGATAATTCACAACCCCCACCCAAAGCCATATTATGAGGAGCTACCACCACCGGAATGGAAGAGTATCGTGCCCGCATCATGGTATTTTGGAATTGAGCGATCATCAGATTGATCTCATCAAAATCCTGATCTCCGGCAAACATAAACAACATGGAAAGATTTGCGCCAGCAGAAAAGTTGGCTCCATCATTGCCAATAACCAATCCTTTGTGAGATTTTTCAGCCATACCGATAGCAGTATTGATGCCTTCGATAACCTCCTGTCCCATCGAATTCATCTTGGTATGAAACTCTAATCCAATGACATCGTCTCCGAGATCATAAACCGTAGAACCGAGATTGCCCCAGAGTTTATTGTCGGCTGCTTTTAGCGTGTCCAAAATGATAAATTCCTCGATCCCGGGAATTTCTTTGTAGGACTTGGAAGGAATATCATAATAGGTTTTCTTTCCATTTTCTACCTTATAAAAAGAATCATTTCCGGCGTCGAGCATTTCAAAAACCCAGTCGGCAGGCTTTTCTCCGGCTGCTACCATGTTTTTGACTGTTTCTCTCACTCCCAGAATATCCCAGTTTTCGAAGGGTCCGTATTCCCATCCAAAACCCGCACATACAGCTTGATCGATTCGATAGAGTTCATCAGAAATTTCCGGAATTCGGAACGAACAATAGCGGAACAAATCGTAAAAAGTAGCGCGGTAAAATTCCCCTGCCTGATCATCAAAATTGACCAAATGTTTGATCCGCTTTTTCAGGTCTTCAACATCCTTGGCTGATTCAATCGCTTTGAATTTTGGCTTTTCGACATCCTTGTATTCAAAAGTTTTAAAATCAATTTCTTTGAGTTCCTTTCGTCCATCCTTATGGCGGATCATTTTGAAATAGCCCTGACCCGTCTTATCCCCAAACCATTTATTTTCATAAAGAACTTCTACGATTTTGGGCAATCTGAATTTTTCTCTTGACTCGTCATCCGGAAGGGCTTTGTATAAATTATTAGCCACATTTACTGTGGTATCCAGGCCCACTACGTCCATGGTTCGGAAAGTGGCTGATTTGGCTCGCCCAATGACAGTTCCGGTCAATTTATCCACTTCAGAAACGCCCAAACCCATTTTTTCGATGGTGTGCATTCCAGAGATAATGGCATAAACTCCAATTCTGTTAGCAATAAATGCTGGGGTATCTTTGCAAAGGACCGTTTCTTTACCCAAAAACCGATCTCCATAATCCATCAGAAAATCAATGATTTCTGGGTTAGTTTTCGGACCGGGAATGATTTCCAACAATCTCAAATACCTTGGAGGATTGAAAAAGTGTGTTCCTGCAAAATTTTCCTGAAAATCCTCACTCCTGCCATCACACATCATGTGCATTGGGATTCCAGAGGTATTGGATGTAATCAAGGTGCCGGGTTTTCGGTGCTTTTCAACTTTTTCGAAGAGCTGCTGTTTGATATCCAGTCGCTCCACGATGACTTCAATGATCCAATCGACATCTTTAATTTTTGGTAAATCGTCATCAAAGTTCCCTGTAGTGATTCGGGATGCATATTCCTTATCATAGATTGCTGAAGGATTGGATTTAAGTGTGCTTTGCAAGGCTTGGTTCACCACTCGATTTCTGACAATGAAATCTTCCTTGCTCAGTCCTTTTTTCTTTTCTTCGTCCGTCAGTTCGAATGGGACAATATCCAATAAAAGTACCTGCACGCCGATATTGGCAAAATGGCAGGCAATCCGGGATCCCATTACTCCTGAACCTAAAACGGCTACTTTTTTTATGGTTTTATTCATTTTTTTGGGTTTTTAGTAGGTTAATGTCTACTCAGACCTTGTGTTTATAGTTCGAAAATTGGCTTATTCGCTTCTGCACCACTGAACTGGTCAATGACCATTTGTACTTTTTCGAATACAGCAAAAAAGGTATTCAAATCTTCCTCATCGATCACCTCTCTGATTTGCTCGTTAAATTCCTTGATGGTTCGCACAGATACTTCTTTTTTCTGTTTGCCTTCTTCGGTAAGAAAAATCCGAACCGAACGCCTGTCTTGTGGATCCGGCTTTTTGAAAATCAATCCCTTTTCCTCCATGGTTTTCAGCATTCGAGTCAAGCTTCTTGTCTCCAAACCGATCATGGGAGCAATTTTAGTGGCAGGCGTTCCCTCTTTTGAATTAATATTGATTAGGACAAAACCTATGGCTGTGGTGAAGCCCTCCTGCGCTGCATGCTGATTGTACATGCGGGAAATGGCATGCCAGGCACTTTTGATGTGGTAATCAACCGTCTCTTCTCGCTTCATTCGTCAGTACTATTGAATTTGGAGAAATAAGGTACAAAAAAAATGGTAGGCATGCATACTATTTTCTAAAATAAGTTATGCATGCATCACAAATTATTATTGGTAAAAAAGTTAAATTCAATAGATTATACCTATAAATTAAGAAAACAAGCATTTTATAGAATATAATAAAGGAAAAAGTCTATTTTCCGAATTTTGTTCGGATTGTGATTTTTATGTTAATAAATCTCGAAATGGATACTTTTTGATTCAAGTCAAAGCTACTTTGCCTGATAAATTTCTTCTATTTTTTGGGCATATTTTTCGTGAATTACCTTCCGCTTCAGCTTCATAGTCGGAGTGAGTTCTCCCGATTCGATTCCCCAGGGTTGTTCGAGTAATTTAAACCGTTTGATTTGTTCCCATTTTCCAAAATACTTATTCAGTGAATCCACTTCCTGTTGGTATTTATCCAGAATATCCGGACGCTGAATCATTTCCTCATCACTGGTGTAAGGGATATCCTTTCGCTTGCAGTATTCTCTCAGACTTTCAAAACTGGGAACAATTAAAGCTGCCGGATAATTTTTTCCATCACCGACAACAATCAATTGCTCAATCAATGGAGATTCTTTAAACTTATTTTCCATTGCCTGCGGGGCGATGTATTTTCCCCCGGAAGTTTTAAACATTTCTTTTTTACGGTCAGTGATACGGAGGTATTGTCCATCAAGCTCACCGATATCTCCGGTATGAAACCAGCCATTTTTAAGCACCTCTGCGGTCATATCAGGTTGCTTGTAGTAACCCTGCATCACATTGGGTCCTTTGACGAGAATCTCGCCATCTTCAGCGATTTTTACTTCTACATCCTTTACGATTTTCCCTACCCAGCCAATTCGGATTTCCTCATGATTACTCATCGATGCGGTGACGACCGGTGAGGTTTCTGTCAATCCATAGCCTTCACAGACTTTAATTCCAGCTGCCCAAAATACTCGGGCCAACCTGGGTTGCAGAGCAGAAGCTCCTGAATTAATCTGCATGATATTTCCACCCAAGGCTTCTCTCCATTTTGAGAAAATTATCTTGTTTGCCAATTTCAGCTGAAAATCATACCAAGCACCCATTTCTACCGAAGGATCATATTTCAAACCCAGATTAAGCGCCCAAAAAAACAATTGCTTTTTTACTCCGGTCAACTCGTACCCTTTAGCCACGATTTTATCATACACTTTTTCCAAAAGTCTAGGAACTGTATTAAATACATGCGGCTGTACTTCTTTTAGATTTTCGCCAATCGTTTCCAGGTTTTCTGCATAGTACACGGAATAACCCAAATACAAAAAACAAAAGGAAGCAGTCCGTTCATAAATATGGCAAAGCGGCAAAAAGCTTAACACCTTGGATTCTCCTTCCGGAGGACTCATGATGCGGGAAACAGAAAGCACATTCGAAAGTACATTGTGATGGGAAAGCATCACCCCTTTAGGTCTTCCAGTAGTTCCAGAGGTATAAATAATGGTGAATAAATTATCCGGTTTTACTTTCTCCTTGGAAGCTTCAAGAACAGCCAAATCCCCATTTGCCCCTTGCTCCAAAAGAGAAGTCCAGTGTTCTACGCCCTCAAGTTGATCAAAACTGTAAATTTTGCGATCCCCTGCAACATCAGCTGCTTTTTCATAGATTGTCTGATCGCCCACAAAAATCATTTTCACCTCAGCATGATCAAAAATATATGCGTAATCATCACTGGTAATGGTCGGATACATGGGAACAGAAATCGCCCCAATTTGCTGCAATGCGATATCCACAAAATTCCATTCAGGCCGATTTTCCGAAATAATGGCAACTTTTTCCCAAGGTAAAATCCCCTGAGCTAGAAAAGCCAAACTTAAATTATCAACAATTTCTTTGAATTGGCGGCTTGAATAACTTTTCCACTCGCCAGCTTCTTTCCTAGAAAGAGCGACCGATTTATCAAACTTGCTGAGTTGATACGGAATTAAATCAAAAAGGCGGTTGATATTCATTTCGGGTTTTGTGATTTGACTGCATCTAATATAGTCAAATTTTAAACTGAATGACAAGTCGCTATTCACATGATCAACAGCTCTATATTTATATTATATTATTTAAATAAAAGAAACTGTTATGGTTATTAAGGCTGTGGATATGTGGATAAAAAGTCTTTTTCTGCTCGTCCACAAGTTTGATCAGTTTTGTTATCTCTTATTTACTGCTTATCCATATCTTATACACATTAGAAAGGTTGAATTTCAATTACTTAATGAATTTAGTTCTTTTTTGTGGATTAAGCCTGTTCGTTTCTTCGTGTGAAAGTTTCCTGTGGATTACTGTGTTTGCGGGTGTGTAGATCTTCGCACTTTTCCCCAATTACTTTTGGTTTAGGATCGGATTGGTTTGAGCTGGTTTATAAGTCTAGATTGTTAACGATTTTATTCTTGATTATCCACTTCTATTTCGCTGTTATCCACAGCAATTTTTTCCGGAAATCCGGTAGATTTTGTAGGTTCAATGATTAGATCTTCTGTGGTCCAACCGCTTTTGATAATAATTTCGTTGCTTTGGTTTTCTAGATTTTGGTAATAATAGACTTTTTCAGCAGGCTTATTTTCATAGTAGTTTGAAGGATCCCATCTTCGATTTCCGTTTTTATCCTCGATTACCTGAATGGTGTAGGTGCCTGCTTCGATTTTATCAAAGGAAAATTCCGTGTTATCTTGTAAATAAATTTCCCGGTATAACTCTTCTTTTGAATCCATTAAACGCAGGATAAAGGGTCCGTTTTGAGAATTAATCTCTCCTGAAATTTCGTCACCTAGTGTTTGAGGATCAATTTTTCGGTAATTTGCTACTAAACCTTCTAGATTATATTGGTCTTGGATATCTTGAAATGTAGAATCAGCTAGTGTAAGCGGATAGATTTGAAGTTCTAAAGTATCGGGAATGGGTATTTTGAATAGAATGGTGTTTCTTCTCAACGAATCCTTGAATGAGACCATTTCTGGCTTTATCTGAATGATTAGTGCACTATCAATAGGAATGTATAGGGAATCGTAATTGATTTCAGTGATCGGTTTGTTGAATTTTATTTCTGCTTCTAGGGTATTTAAAAATGATTTTCCGGAGTTTGCAGAAAATGTTAACTCTTCTGGCTGCCTTTCCATTTCCGGGAATTTGGCCCAAATACTACTATCTATTTTAAAACCTACAGAATCTGCCAGCTGTAAGTTTATAGCGATACTGTCTGATCTGCTTTCTGTTGAGAATATTTTGATTTCCTTGTCTTCCGTAGTGTAGAATAGGCTTTTTCCAATTTCTTGATGATCTAATTCAATCTCTAACGGGTTTTTATTGAAGATTAGATCATAACTTCCATTTGTAAATGAAGATCGTTGTAAATTGAAATCTGTGATATCCGATGCTGAAAGATTAAATCTTAGGTCTGTTAAATTTTCTACGATTGATAAAGTGTCGGTGATAAAGTCATATTCCTCTGATTTAAACTCTGCTTTCAAAGTGTTATTTTCATCTCTCCAAGCAAAGGCCCTATAGTCTCCTTTTTTGATATTATTGATGGTATAATTTCCTAGGCTATCTGTCTGAGTAATGTAGTAGGGTGGTCCTGTAAATAGGTCTGTGGTATCGCCAATGGGATAGAGACCAATTAGAATATCATCAAAGTCAGGTTGTCCTTCAGGATAGTAATTATTTACATTTCCGGAAAGGGAAAGGCTGTCAATTTGATCGCCTGTGGAGAATACTAGCTTTAGATTTTCTGCTGGATTTCCTTCGGATAGATCCTGAATGGACTTTTGAAAATTGAATACGTAAGTGGTATTTTCTTCAAGTTCTTGGTTGAGTTCTAGTGTGACTTCGTTTTTGAGTGCTTCAACAACAAGCTCGTCTTTATTGATTCGTGGGGTAATCAAGATATTTTTATTTGGGTTGTCCAGTTTGATGTATTCATCGAATTCCAAGATAATTTGCTCCGGTTTGGTATTTAAACTTTGGTTTTCTGGATTCATCAATAAAAGTTGAGGAGGATCTTCATCTCGGGGTCCACCTGTAGGCGCACTCTGTTTTGCGCATGAAATCAAACTGATTAAAGAGCTGAAAAACAATATTTTATCTAAATTTTTCACTTCTTTTTTAGAATGTATAAGAGACTTGAAAATTCATTTGTTGCTTTTGCTTTTTGGTTAGATTTCCATCCTGTTTTAAGCGCTTTTGCGTAGTTGGCGATGATGTTTCCATTGGGGTTTTTATACTTTTCTGAAAGTAAGGAGACATAATAGCTATCAAAAATCATGGGTTTTACTTGCAGAATGGTAAAGTTGAATTCATCTGCTAACTTTTCCATGGATTCCTGGGAAAAATGATACAAATGTCGTGGCACATCCCAACCTGCCCAATAGCCTTGATATTTCTTTGCTTCATAACTTTGATGATTAGGTACGGCAAAAAGAAGGTATCCGTTTTTGTTTAAAGATTTTTTTAGGTTTTTTATGGTCTTACGTAGTTCATGTACATGTTCTAAAACATGAAATAAGGTAATGATATCAACCTTGGAATTTAATTCTAAATCATCGAGTGTTTTAACAATTTTTTCTTGAGTAATTTCTGAAGCTTTTTTCCTGGCTTTTTTATTAAGTTCAATGCCGTTGATTGACCAGCCCTTAGTTTTAAGAGCTGCTAAAAGTGTTCCTGTTCCGCATCCAAAATCCAGGATTGAACCTTTTGGGATCAAAGACTCAATAAGTTTGATTTTCTTTTGGATATTGATATTGCGGACTTGATTATAAATTTTTTCTGTAAGGGTAGAATTTGAATCCTGATGGGAATAGTATTCAGGAAATTCATAGTATGGTGCGATTTCGTCCTGATTGGGTCTAGGATTTGTAAATAGTAGTTGGCATTGGCTACACTTGCATAATACAAATGTTTCCTTGCTGACAGCGAGGTCGATGATTTCTCGATCATTAAGAAAATGCCCGCTTTTGCAAAGTGGGCATTTGTTAAGTCTTTCAGACATTTTACCTTCCTAAATAAACGGTTAAAATGGACAGATCTGCAGGAGAAACACCACTAATTCTAGAGGCTTGCCCCAGAGTTTCTGGTTGGATTTTATGAAGTTTTTGTTTTCCTTCTGCAGAAAGTGCCGGAATAGCCAAATAATCGAACCGTTGTGGTATTATATAATCTTCCATATTGGATAATTTGTCTACCATTTGTTGCTCTTTTTCGATATAGCTGTCGTATTTGATTTGAATCTCTGCTTGTTCGAGTTGATCTTTTTCAAACTTTTCCAAATATTGATTCAGTTCTGTATCCAGCGTTTTTAGGACCTCTATGGTAATTTGTGGTCTTTTTAAAAGCTTTTCTGCAGTTATTTTTTCTTTGATTGTAGCAGTTTGGATGTTTTCTAGTCCTTGATTTATGATTTCAGGATTCAGCTTTTTCTGCTTTAAATCATTGATGAGTCTTGCAGTTTGCTCTTTTTTATGTAGAACTTTCTCCAATCTAGTGCTATCTGCCAAGCCTATTTTATAACCCAGTTCTGTTAATCTAATATCAGCATTATCCTGTCTGAGCAATAATCTGAATTCTGCACGGGAAGTAAACATGCGATAAGGTTCCTCGGTCCCTTTATTGATCAAATCATCAATCAAAACACCGATATATGCATCGGATCTCTTAAGCAGAAACGGATCTTTTTCTTGGACTTTAAGACTTGCGTTTATTCCAGCAATTAAGCCTTGGGAAGCAGCTTCCTCATAGCCTGTGGTCCCGTTTATTTGACCAGCAAAATAGAGGTTCTCCACCAGCTGGGTTTCTAGGGTTAGCTTGAGTTGTGTTGGGGGAAAATAATCGTATTCGATGGCATAACCCGGTCTAAACATTTTTGCATTTTCAAATCCTGCAATCTTACGAATCGCTTTGTATTGGACATCTTCGGGTAAGGAAGTTGAGAATCCGTTGACATAAATTTCTACTGTATTCCATCCTTCTGGCTCGACGAATATTTGATGTCGTTCGCGTTCAGCAAATCGATTGATTTTATCTTCAATAGATGGACAATATCGTGGGCCTAAGCCTTGAATACGGCCATTAAACATCGGAGAACGGTCAAATCCAGTTTCTAGAGTTTCATGGACTTCTTTATTGGTATAGGTAATCCAGCAGGATTTTTGTTCTTTTAGTGGATGGGTTTCATCAGAAAAGCTAAATTTCTCAGGGTTTTGATCTCCATATTGAACCTCCATTTTGGAGTAATTGAGACTTCTTCCATCTACACGAGGGGGAGTCCCTGTTTTCATTCTGCCGGCCTCGAAACCTGCTCTTACCAATTCCTCGGTTATTCCTTTAGATGCGGATTCACCGGTTCTTCCCCCGCCGAATTGTTTTTCTCCGATATGAATGATGCCGTTTAGGAATGTTCCATTGGTTAAAACCACTGTTTCTGCGGCAATTTCAATTCCTATTCCTGTCTTTACACCTACTACTCGCTTTTCTTTGATGATTAAGCCCGTGACCATTTCTTGCCAAAAATCCACCTGGGGTGTCTCTTCTAGGGCCAAGCGCCACTCCTCTGCAAATCTCATTCTGTCGTTTTGTGATCTTGGAGACCACATAGCGGGACCTTTGGATCGATTTAACATTCGGAATTGTATCATCGATTTATCGGAAATAATTCCAGACATTCCGCCTAATGCGTCAATTTCACGGACGATTTGCCCCTTTGCCACTCCTCCCATTGCAGGATTGCATGACATTTGAGCTATGGTATTCATGTTCATGGTACATAGAAGCACGGATGAACCCATCTTTGCTGCTGCATGAGCAGCTTCACAGCCTGCATGCCCCGCTCCTACTACTATGACATCATATTTTGGAAACATGATCAATTTTATTTAGATGTTTCACGTGAAACAGTTCGTGTTTCTTGATTTCAACGACAAGTGTTTCACGTGGAACATTACATATTTTTATATAACGTAATGGCGAATTGTTCTTTGTTTCGCATGAGTTCAGCCTCACTCTTTTTCTTGTCTTTGTATCCCAAAAGATGAAATAAGCCATGACTTAAAACCCGATTTAATTCTTCTTCTAATGGAAAGTTGAATTGAGTGGCGTTTTCCTTAACACGATCGAAACTGATAAATATATCACCCTCTATTTCTCTTTCTTTTTCTGAATTGTCAAAGGTTATGATATCGGTGTAGGTTTTGTGTTGCAGGTAATTTACATTGATTTGATAGAGATATTCATCCGAGCAAAAGATATAATTCAAGTCTTTAATTTTATATCCTTCAGAATCTGCGATAGAATTTAACCATTTTTTCCGTTTGAGCTTTTGAGGAAGATCAAAGCCGGAATCCTCGTCAAAGAAATGAATTGCCATGATTAATCCATGTAAAATGATAATATGGCCCTTTTTCCATCATTCTCAAATTTTACCTCGTCGGTCAGATGTTTGATTAAGAAAATACCTCTGCCACCTGGATTAGCTATATTTTCAGGGGCTGTTGGGTCTGGCAAACTTTCCATGTCAAAACCCGAACCCTCATCCTCAATCACGAACAGAAGCTGATCATCCTCAGCTTTCAGCTCTAAGTGCACCAATTTTTCTTTATCATTTTTGTTTCCGTGAATTATTGCATTGCTGATGCATTCTGTCACAGAAATCATAATATTCCCATAGATGTCATCGTTGATCTCAAACTTTTCCCGAGCATTGTCGATAAAGCTTTCAATCATTTTAATGTTTTCGATCAAAGATGGTATAGAAATTTTTATAGAATTCATTTCGATTATATTCTATGGGTTAGATACAATTGTCTTTATTCATTGATTTCAAGGGCGATTGGACAATGATCCGAATGAATAACATCCGGCAAAATTAACGCACTTTTCAATTTTTCTTTCATGGTCTCCGTAGCCATGTGATAATCTATTCTCCAGCCTAGATTCTTAGCTCTCGAATTTGCACGATAGCTCCACCAGGAGTATTGATGTGGCACTTCAGGATTAAAATGCCTGAACGTATCGATGAAGCCTGATTCGGTAAACTTGTCCATCCAAGCTCGTTCGTCCGGTAAAAATCCAGATGAATTTTTATTGGATATCGGATTATGGATATCTATTGGCTTGTGACAAATATTATAATCTCCACTAAGGATAAGATTGGGCTGGGTATTTCTCAAATCCTGCATGTAGCCATAAATGTCATCCAAAAACTCATATTTGAAATCTTGTCTAATATCACCTGTGGTTCCAGAAGGAAAATAGGCCGAAAGAAATGAAAAGCCTTCAAAATCAGCCTGAATTATTCGGCCTTCATCATCATACTTATCTAATCCCATTCCTACTTTAATGGATTTAGGTTTGATTTTGGTAAATATCGCCACCCCAGAATATCCCTTTTTTACAGCTGGAAACCAATGCAACTCATAGCCTAGATCTTCGAACACTGATCGATCTATTTGGGAAATATCTGCCTTAAGTTCTTGAATACCAATGATATCGGGGTTTTCTTTTTGAAGCCAATCAATAAAACCCTTATTGATAGCTGCCCGGATACCGTTGACATTGTAGGAAATTATTTTCATCAATTAATCTCTATTTGGTACTCTTTTTCAAAATATTCCAAGACCTGGATTTTCAAGAGCTTTTCCTGCTCCAAGATATCGAAGTGAGGAAGCTCTTTAATCAGTTTCCAATGTGGCCATCCGTCTTGATCGGTATATTCTAGTTCGTAGAAACCTGCATAACTCAATACTTTGCAAATGGCAATATGCATTAAATCTTGCTTTTGTTCCTTTGAAAAGGTTTTTATTCCTTTTCCAAGTTCCTGAACTCCAATAAGAAACAATACGCCATTTAGATCCTTTGGTTTTTTTCCAATGGTTTCTTCCAGACCTTCCATCAACCGGCCCCATCGTTTTTCTAACTCAAGATCTCTTTTAAACATTGTTACTTATTGATTTTCAAGCTCTTCCCAGTATTCTACGGCTCTTCTTAAATGAGGAATTACAATCGATCCACCAATCAGGGTGGCAATAGAAAATACCTCAAAAATTTCGGCTTTGGTTAAACCGACGTCCTGACATTTACCCAAATGATACTTAATACAGTCGTCGCAGCGCAAAACCATCGAACACGCCAGTCCGATCATTTCTTTGCTTTTGACATCGAGTTCACCCTCAGCATAAGCATTGGTGTCCAGGTTGAAAAAACGCTTAATCACCTTATTGTCAGCAGCCATGATCTTTTCGTTCATCTTGGCCCTGTAATCATTGAATTCCTCTATTGGATTCATTAAATTAATGGTTTAGGAAATAGATTTGCAAATATACTGCTTATAAACCAGCAGATTGAATAACCGAGAATTTAGGCTATGCGTTTACTTTTGCTAAAAGATTTTTTGGATCTGATTTTTCCCGTCAATTGTCCGCTTTGTCAGACGGCTCTTTACGATTGGGAGGATAGTTTATGTACGGTTTGTAGAGGAAATCTGCCCATTTCCAGCCATTATCTCCGTCCCGAAGACAATGATTTGACCGCAAAAATTGAGGGTTTGACCCGAGTCACACGGGCCATGGCATTTTTGAAATTTACCAAAGACGGACAGAGTCAACAGCTTCTTCATTTATTGAAATACCGGAATCGACCGGATTTGGGTATCGCCTTGGGGAAATGGTTTGGACAAACCTTGGAGTCTCAAGATTATGTCAAAAAATGGGATATGATCTGTCCTGTTCCCCTTCATCAAATGAAAAAAAAGCGCCGAGGTTACAATCAAAGTGAGGAATTTGCCAAAGGATTGGCTCAAAGCTTGAATTTACCGGTAGAAAATTTACTGATCCGCAAAGTTTTTACCGATACGCAGACTAAAAAATCCCGACTGGAGCGCTTGGAAAATGTATCTCAAGTATTTGATATTCAAACTGGTATAAATATTTCAAACAAGAATATTCTTTTGGTTGACGATGTTATTACCACCGGTGCTACACTTTGCTCCTGTGCGAATATGCTTTTGGCTAATGGTGCAAAAAATGTAGATTTGGCTACCATCGCTGCTGGTGGAAGAATCTAACATCATCATGACCGATATCGAATTTCTAAAATATCCCATTGGAAAGTTTAAGCTCCCCAGCCCTCCTACTGAGGATACGCTCAAAGAAGCTATTGAATCGATCCATAGCTTGCCAAATTTACTAGAGCAAGCAGTGATTTCTTTGGATGATTCGAAGCTGGATACGCCATATCGGCCTGGAGGATGGACGGTTAGACAGGTGGTGCATCATTTGGCAGATAGTCATATGAATGCTTACATCAGATTTAAATTAGCGCTTACAGAAGAAAACCCCACGATCAAACCCTATGATGAATCTGCCTGGGCTGCTTTGCCGGATAGTCAGCTTTCTATATTACCGAGTCTTGAAATTGTAAAATGCACCCATTTCAAATGGTCCTTTCTAATGGAAAATATGAGTAAGCAGGATTTTAATCGGACGTATTTTCATCCCGAAAACAATAATTCTCCAAAACTCTCTGAAGTCACTCACATGTACAGCTGGCATGGGACGCACCATCTGGCACATATTCAGCATCTAGCGCTTCGGAATAATTGGTTAACTCAGTAATTTAATTTTCCCATGAATATTTCTCTTAAAAATCAGCGAATTTTAGTTACTGGGGCATCGCGTGGAATAGGCAAGGCAATCGCCAGACAGCTTTCAGAATCCGGGGCTGAGGTGATTATTCATTATAATTCCAACCGATTCGAAGCCGAAAAACTTCTGGGACAATTGAAAAATCCGGCTTTTATCGAGCCTTGTGATCTTTCTCAGTCCCGGGAGGTCGTTGGCTTTATTCCAAAATTGACTGAAAAATACGGTCCTTTGACCGGATTGGTAAATAATGCTGGGATTTCACCCGCAGCTCCAGATTCTCTTCCCACCTCAGAATGGCTGGATATCTGGGAAAAAACCATGACCGTAAATGCTACTGCGGTGGGAATCCTTTGTAAAGAATTTGTTGATCAGGCCAAAATCCAAAACGAAGGAAGAATCGTAACAATTAGCTCCCGTGCCGCTTTTCGTGGAGATACGACGGATTATTTGGCTTATTCAGCTTCTAAAGGGGCATTGGTCAGTTTGACTCGCTCCATTGCCAGGCATTATGGAAAACAGGGAATCAAAGCTTTTCTGGTTGCTCCGGGCTTTACCCGAACGGATATGGCTACCAAAATCCTAGCTGAATACGGAGAAGAATTTGCACTCAATGATATTGCGCTCAATGAATTGACCACACCCGAGGACATAGCACCCATGGTCACACTACTTTGTTCCGGTCTTGCCGATCATGCCACAGGAACATCAATTGACATCAATGCCGGTTCATACGTAAGATAAAATGACAAAAGAGGAATTTCGTAAGCAGGCCCATCTTCTGGTAGATTGGATGGCGGATTATTTGGAGGAAAAGGAAAACTACCCGGTTACACCCGCCGTCAAACCCAAAGATATTTTTCAGCAAATTCCCCCTATGGCTCCGGAGAAGGCCGAAAGCTTTGAGCGGATCTTTGATGATTTCAAAACGATTATTTTACCGGGGATGACTCATTGGCAGCACCCCTCCTTTTTTGCGTATTTCCCAGCGAATAATTCTGAGCCTTCGATTTTAGCTGAAATGCTGATGTCCACGCTTGGTGCTCAGTGCATGTCTTGGCTGACTTCTCCTGCGGCTACCGAACTCGAAGAGCGGGTATGTGAATGGCTCCGTGATGCAAAGGGAATTGATGCTACTTGGAAAGGCGTCATTCATGATACGGCGAGTACGGCGACGCTCAGTGCGATTTTGACTGCAAGAGAAAAAGCAACCCAATTTCAAATCAATGAAAGAGGTTTTACGAATGAGCAAACGTTCCGGATATATTCCTCTTCACATGTTCATTCCTCTATCGATAAGGCTGTGAAAATTGCTGGAATTGGGGTTCAAAATCTGGTTCGAATTCCAGTAGATGAGGAATTTGAGATGATTCCTGATGAACTCGAAAAAGCGATTTTAGCTGATAAAAAAGCCGGATTTTCGCCGCTATGTGTGGTTTCGGCATTGGGGACGACGAGCTCCACTGCGGTGGATCCAATAGATGAAATTACCCAAATCGCCCAAAAACATGGCCTTTGGCATCATATCGATGCAGCTTTTGCCGGCACCGCTTTGCTTTTGCCCGAATTCCAACATCTAATCAAGGGACATCAAGGAGCGGATTCCTACGTTTTCAATCCGCACAAATGGATGTTTACCAATTTTGACTGCACAGTGTTTTTTGTGCGAGAGCCGCAGTATTTGGTCAATACTTTCTCCTTGACTCCGGAGTATCTCAAGACGAAATTGGACGATCAAGTCAATAATTATCGGGATTGGGGAATTCAGCTGGGTCGTAGGTTCCGGGCGCTAAAGCTTTGGTTTGTCATCCGGACGTATGGATTGGAGGGAATTAGGCAGAAACTTCGACATCACTTGGATTTAGCCCAAAAAGCTAAAAATTGGATCGAAAATGAACCCGGATTGGAGATATTGGCTCCGGTAAATTTCAATACGATTTGCTTTCGGATGAGTGATGACCATCAATCTCTGGATCGTCAAAACCAACTCAATGAATCCTGGATGAATCAAGTCAATGCTACAGGAAAAGTATTTTTTTCCCATACTAAACTAAATGGGAAATTTGTCATTCGCTGGGTTATCGGACAATCAGACGTCGAGGAGAAACATATCCTTGCTGCCTGGAGTTTGCTTCTTGAAGAACGAAAAAAGCTGCTTGCTGAGCAAATTACCTGAAAATGCCTGCCAAAGACCCCGTTTTAACTCCGGAATTGATTAAGATTTTAAAGATCTTTGGTCTGGGTTCGATTCTGCTGGTTATTACACTTTCTTTTTTTGATTCTCATCGGGCTTCCAATTCAGGAGAGGATTTAACTTTTCGGGTTTCAGACTCAGCACGCTTGTATTTTCTAAATCTTAAGGCAATCAATTATGACCGGGAAATCAGAAAGGACGCTGGAATGACTCTCTATCGCCACAATGGTTTTTTGGAAAATGATTCAGTTCCAGGCTTGCATTTGATTATCATCATCAATCCGCTTATCGATGAAGGATATATTTATTTGGAGCCGGTTAATTTGGAGTTTCCTTTTTTCATAAAAAAAGCGGGAAGTGATGCTTCTACGATTGAATTGGTCAATGGAAATAAATTTGATCATCTTAATCAATTAGAAGCGATTTTACCTTGGATAGAAAGTGAGGCAAAACTGGAATTAGTTGTCAAAGATCAAAAAATTCCACTTTGGCAATCCGAATCCGAAAAAGACGCCTTGAAATCCACTTTGGAGGACTATTTTAGACTGCTTCAAGATTAATTATTGTGCAAATGTCAACACCACCATTAGATTTTTTCAAATCCCAAACTGGAAAAATCCTCGACAAAACTCCCTCTGCAGCAGGTAATTGGCTTGCAGGAAAACTAATAGAAATCGAAGTTGGACAGATCAGAGTTCAATACACTGTCAGGCCGGAGATGTGCAATCCTGTCAAAATTCTTCACGGCGGGGTGGCTTCCCTGATGCTGGATGATGTCATTGGGATGGCCAATTTTGTTGCCGGTTCAGAATATCTGATGACGAGTATTAATCTTTCGGTAGATTTTTTGTCTTCAGCCCAAATTGGTGAAGAATTGGAAGTTTCGGCAAAATTAATTCGCTCAGGAGCGAACCTAAACCATTGGGAAGCCGTAATCTCTAAAAAGTCTGGCAAAATCGTTGCAAAAGCCAGCAGCAATATGATCAAAACACACCTTAAATTAAAGGATTTAGGGTTTTAAACCATTTTAAACAATTAAGTTTTATTCTATGAAGAAAGGAATACTTCTCGCTTTTTTTAGCGTCGTTTCGTTTTTAGCTTTTTCCCAAACCACGGTTTCATTTCACCAAAGCAATTTGCCTTTTATTGGCGTCAATACCCAATTGGGTGAGCGCTGGATTCCGGAATTGCGTGTTGGAACGGATAATTTTGTGGAGAATCTCAGTTTGGAACTGGTCGGAAACTACATGGTCAAATCAGACGAGGACAAGCAAATCTACGTAGGCTTGGGAGCCCGGGTCAATTTTCTTGATGGATTGGTGGTCCCTCTTGGAATCAATTACTATCCTTTTGCTAAAAAGGATTTTGGTTTTCATATGGAGGCAGCTCCGATTATTGCAGTCAATGATGGACTGTTACTCCGTGGTTCTTTTGGGATCAGATATCGTTTCCTCAAAGAATAAGTTCGATTAGAATTGCTCCAATTTGACCATTAGATCCCAGACGGCGATCCCCAGTGATACAGAGATGTTGAGCGAGTGCTTGGTCCCAAGCTGTGGGATTTCGAGCACTTGGTCGCATTCCTGCAAAACGGCTTGCTCCACGCCAAAAACTTCATTTCCGAAGACTAAGGCGTACTTATTTTCTTTTTGAGGCGTAAAATCATTTAGCATGATCGATTCATCGACCTGCTCCAGGGCACAAATTTGATAATGATCAGCTTTGAGTTTTTGGACGGCGTCTAAGGTATTCAAGCAATATTCCCAATCCACCGATTCAGTCGCGCCAAGAGCAGTTTTTTGAATATCCCGATGTGGTGGTGTACCGGTGATGCCGCAGAGGTAAATTTTCTCAATCCGAAAGGCATCTCCTGTTCGAAAAGCCGAACCGACATTATTCAGGCTGCGGACATTGTCCAAAACCAACACAATCGGGGATTTTTCTTCTGCTTTAAATTCTTCCACTGAGAGCCTTTCGAGCTCGTCCATGCTTAATTTCTTCATCTTTTTTGATCTACCTTGCTTATGGCTTATTTTCAGACTTTATTCACAGCCCCAAATTTAAAAGAAATATAAGCCGACCTATGAGTAAGTCCAAAGATGGAAAAGAAACTCCACTGATGAAGCAATACAATGCGATCAAGGCAAAGCATCCCGGGGCCTTGCTGTTGTTTCGTGTGGGGGATTTTTATGAGACTTTTGGGGAGGATGCGATCAAGGCTTCAAAAGTACTGGATATAGTCCTGACCAAACGTGCAAACGGGGCCGCTTCCCATATCGAATTAGCTGGTTTTCCCCATCATTCTCTGGACACCTATCTGCCAAAATTGGTACGTGCCGGAAATCGCGTTGCCATTTGTGATCAGCTCGAAGATCCCAAATCGGTCAAAGGAATCGTCAAGCGTGGCGTAACGGAACTGGTCACTCCCGGATTATCCTACAATGATCAGGTGCTCGACACCCGAAAAAATAACTATTTGGCATCGATTCATTTTGGAAAGGAAAAACATGGGATTGCATTTTTGGATGTTTCTACGGGGGAATACATGTGTGCCGAAGGAAGTGCCTCTTATATCGAAAAACTGCTTCAGAGCTTCGCGCCTGCGGAGCTAATTTATTCCAAAGCTGCCAAAAAAACAGCCGCCGAAGTTGTCAAGAGCGATTTTATCACCTTTCACTGTGAAGACTGGGTTTATCAGTTTGATTTTGCCTACGAAAAGCTCAAAAATCACTTCGAAACAGCAAATCTCAAAGGATTTGGAATCGAGGATCTGGAGCTGGGAATCACTGCTGCGGGAGCGATTTTGTATTATCTGGAGGAAACGGAGCATCGGGAGATTCAGCATATTTCGGCGATTTCTAGGATTGCGGAGGAGAAATATGTCTGGCTGGATAAGTTTACCATTCGAAATTTAGAACTGGTTTTTCCCCAGCATGAGGGCGGAGTTCCCTTAATTCAGATTTTGGATCAGACCATCACGCCGATGGGTTCGCGGATGATGAAAAAGTGGATGGTTTTGCCACTCAAGGAGAAATCACAGATCGAGGAACGGCTCAATGTGGTAGAGTTTTTCTACGAAAATCAACTTTTGATCGAAGAAATTATTGCTCAACTCCGTCACATAGGAGATTTGGAGCGATTGATTTCCAAAGTGGTCGTTGGTCGTGCCAATCCCCGCGAAATGAATCAAATCCGTAGAGCGCTGAAGTCGATTTTACCAGTGAAGGAATTGTTGAAAAAGCAGGAAAATGCCACATTGAAAAGGTTGGCTGATCAGATTTATCCCTGTGAGTACTTACTGGGAAAAATTGAGAAAGAGCTTCAGGAAGATGCTCCGATGCTGGTTCATCAGGGAGGAGTGATCAAGGATGGAGTGGATGCGGAACTGGACGAATATCGTGGATTGGCCAATTCCGGAAAGGATTTTCTAGTTCAGATCCAGCAGCGGGAAGTTCAAAACACAGGGATTACCTCCCTCAAAATCGCTTTCAACAAAGTATTTGGCTATTACTTGGAAGTGACTCATGCACATAAAGACAAAGTGCCCCAAGAGTGGATCAGAAAGCAGACCTTGGTCAATGCAGAGCGATACATTACGCCCGAGCTGAAAGATTACGAGGAAAAAATTCTCAATGCAGAGGAACGGATGATTGCTATAGAACAAAAGTTTTTTCAGGACTTGGTTCAGGAGGCGGCGCAATATGTCACGCAGATTCAGCAAAATGCACGGATTATTGGGACTTTGGATGCTTTACTGTCTTTTGCCGAGGTAGCATTGGGCAATAATTACTCACGTCCGAAAGTCTCCGATACCGATACCTTAGAAATCAAAGACGGAAGACACCCGGTTATCGAACAGCAATTGCCGCCGGGAGAGGAATACATTCCCAATGATATCTATCTGAATCACGATAGTCAGCAAATCATGATCATTACCGGTCCGAATATGGCAGGTAAATCGGCGCTTTTGCGACAGACGGCGTTGATCGTACTAATGGCTCAGATGGGAAGTTTTGTTCCAGCTTCTTTTGCAAGGATTGGGATTATTGACAAAGTCTTTACCCGGGTGGGCGCTTCAGATAATCTGTCCCGTGGTGAATCTACTTTTATGGTGGAAATGACGGAGACAGCGAGTATTCTGAACAATCTTTCGGACCGGAGTTTGGTGCTGATGGATGAGATTGGGCGGGGCACATCCACTTATGATGGGATTTCCATTGCTTGGTCGATTGTGGAATTTCTCCACAATCACCCCACTTTTAAAGCAAAAACCCTTTTTGCTACCCATTATCATGAATTGAATCAATTGACACAGGATTTTCCCCGAATCAAAAACTTCAATGTGGCCGTGAAAGAAGTGGGAAATAAGGTGATTTTTATGAGAAAGCTAAAGGAAGGGGGTAGTGAGCACAGTTTTGGAATTCACGTGGCCCAGATGGCCGGAATGCCTAATCCTGTGGTGCTCCGTGCTGCCGAAATCATGTCTCATCTCGAAAAAGACAAAGCTCTCCAGGAGAATAAAGATTCGATCAAATCTATTCCAAAGAATAATTATCAACTCAGTTTGTTTGAAATGGATCCTAATTTCAAAGAAGCTAAGGACTTACTCCAACAAATCGATATCAATTCCATTTCCCCGATCGAAGCGCTATTAAAGCTCCATGAAATCAAAAAGAAACTGGAATGATGAAACCGAGCATGATGGCCATCACACAGTGGAATGCCCTAATCTATCGGGGCAACCATGCGACCTGCCTGCCGCCTTTAAAGAAAAAATTATAGTCACATGAAAATTGGTTTTTATCTGTAAATTATCGTCGATTAACTGATGAGATTAATGGATAAAGTTTTACTGAAGGATCTTCGGAAACAGGACAAATACACCAAATTTTTTAGCGATTGGGCCAAGCAGGAGTTTAAAGCCCACCCTGACGAGAAGAAATTGGTCGAAAATCTCGAAACGCTGAGCCAAAATATCGGGATGAGAGAAGGCTTGATCATATGTTGTTTTGATTACCGAAATTTGGGTTTGGCTTTTTTTACCGGAGAAGTGGAGAATCTGACGGGTTATCCAGAGTCAGTTTTTCGAAAAAAGGGAATGGAGGCTGCCTTCACGATGATTCATGAGGATGATCGAAAGGAACTGTTTAATTTCCAAAAAATCGTATTCGAAGCCTTTCATCATCTCAGTCTTTCTGAGCGGCATACTTTTGAGTTTTCCTACACGACACGCTGGGTGCATCGCACGACACGGGAAGTCATCTGGGTAATGGGAAAAGTAAGACCGTATTTTATAGACGAGAAGGGAAATTTTGCGATGGACCTGCATATAATAGTGCAACTGCTGACTCCGCCCAAAGTCAAAGAATATGACTGGACTTACTCCTATACCAAGGATGAAGGGGGCCGGGTTTTGGTCAGTAAAAACTCACAGGGAAGTCGTGAGATCAATCTCACCAAAAAGGAAAAACAAGTGGTCCAATTGATCTTGGATGGTCATGGGTCCAAAGAAATCAGCGAAAGGCTCAATATTTCGATCAATACGGTTTTGACGCATCGAAAGAATATTTTGAGGAAACTGGGAGCAAAGAGTACCGCAGAAATGGTTAAGATTATTGCCTCGTATGATTTCTAAAGGCGCTTGAAAATCAGGGAACTGGAGAAATCAGGAGATTTTTTATAAAATTTTCCTTAGATAAACATTGTAAAAATCAAAGAGGAACTTACCTTTGCATCCACAAATAACTCAGATGATGATTTGAGTTTTGACATAAGCGAGAGTAGCTCAGTTGGTAGAGCACGACCTTGCCAAGGTCGGGGTCGCGAGTTCGAATCTCGTCTCTCGCTCCAATCAAGCCCTTGCAAAAGGGCTTTGTTGTTTAAGTAGCTCCGGAATATGCCGAAGTGAAGCCGGGATGGTGGAATTGGTAGACACGCAAGACTTAAAATCTTGTGTCCTTTTGGACGTGCGGGTTCAAGTCCCGCTCCTGGTACAGAAGCCTCGCAATTTTGCGGGGCTTTTTGTATTTTTGATCCAATAATCTTGTGTCCTTTTGGACGTGCGGGCCTGCCTGCATGGCGCAGTCAGCAGGTTCAAGTCCTGCTTAGGGTCTCTCCTTAGGAGGTAAATCCAAAACTTAGCAGAAATGCGGGGCTTTTTGTATTTTTAAGCATGTACACTGTCTATGCAATCAAGAGCAAAATCCGGAAATACATTTATATCGGAATGACAAGTGACCTTGAGGAAAGGTTACACCGGCATAATTCAGGGTATGAAAAAACGACCAAGCCTTATCGTTCATTTGAATTAATCTATCGCACTGAAAGAGAAACCAGAGAAGAAGCAAGGCTCGAAGAAAAGCGACTTGGATCTGCTACATTTGATTGGACAGTAAGTTAAGCCCCTTAACTTAGAACCAATGAAAGAAGGAACAAGAAGAAGTTTTGACAAGGAATTCAAGAAGATGGTTGTCCAGCTTCACAAGAGTGGTAAATCATCGAATGAGATTGGCAGAGAATTGGGTATTCCCGGAGACATGGTTCGCCGTTGGAGTAGAGAGTATGAGTCCAGTGGAGATCAGAGTTTTGCAGGTAATGGCAAGCCGATTCTGAGTGCGGAACAGCGGGAAATAGCCGAATTGAAGAAAGCCTTGAAAGAGGCCCAAATCGAAC
>NZ_FOPC01000024.1 GCF_900113375.1 Algoriphagus hitonicola
CCCTTCTCTCTCAGGTTTTTACTATTTTTTTCGCCTTACATCACTTCAAAGAACTTGAAGGCGGACTCTTCCGCCAACTGTGGACCGCAGACCCGCTTCACCGGGTAGCCTCCTGTATTTTTTCTGTATTTTCTGCCAGACTTTCCGGCCCGGTCCGCCCCGTTCCTTCCGAACAGGAGTGCAAAGGTAAGAGAAGTTTTTTCCTCCGCAAAACTATCGGGATATTTTTTTTCTTCAGATCCCCGCACCATAAGCGGCACAATTCCCCGAAAACAACCCCCGATTCTTCAACTTTTTTATCCCCCGTCAAACACCGTTTGTGTCGATTGGGAGTGCAAATATCGGGGTATTATTTGACTCTGCAATACTCCTACAAGAAATATTCGCTCTTTTCTCCTAACCTGCTGAAAACGAATCGTAAAAAATTACGAAAAAAAATGGCTTGAGAAATTTATCCTCAAGCCATTTGAAATCGCTGGATTTAATCCACTATAATTTCTTTAACACAATATTTCGCCAATAGACTTTTATTCCTCCTCCATCATGGATTTGGAGAAGTATACTTCCTTTTCCATCACCGATTTTTTTATCTGAGAAATTAACCATTTCCACCCCATTTAAATACGATGTCACATTATCACCTTTGACTACAATTCGCATTTTGTTCCAATCCCCAAATTTCAGAGCTTTATCTTTCTCAGGATCCGGCTTGACTAACCAGCCTCTACCATAGGACTCATAAATACCACCCGTATCACTTCCCGGAGGGGCAACTTCCACTTGCCAACCTGACACCATCGTCCCGTCTACTGTGGACCGAATAAAAACACCACTGTTTCCATTTGCCTCCTGCTTAAACTCCAGCATAATCTCGAAGTCATCGTAGTTTTCCTCAGTTCCCAAATAACCGTAACCTTTGTCAGGGCCGCTTTCAGAAACTAAAAGGCCGTCCTCAACATACCACTTTTCGGTACCATAGATTATCCAGCCGTCTAAATTTTTCCCATTAAAAAGGTCTACTTTTTTCTGAGCAATAGCGCTTTGGCCTACCAAAAAGACCAAGACCGCAATAATTATATTCTTCATAGTGTTCTAATTTTTATGTTTTTGTACCAAACTTCGCTTCCATGGTCCTGAAGTGCGATCAGACCAGTTTTAGAAATAGCATAATCAGGAAAGTCATCCCATTTTCCACTATTTCTTCGTTCTAACCAATCTTCAGAATAGGGGACAAATTCCACCGTCTTTTTCCCATTAAGATAATATTCGGCCTTTTCGTTAGTAAACACTATTCTGGAAGTATTCCATTCTCCAGCAGGTTTTACCACTCCTTCTAGATCCGGCTCATACATCGCATAATCAGCGGCAAGTGACTGCCAATCCTCCAAGGGATCTGGAAAACCTAACTGATCAATTACTTGGTACTCCGGACCGGTGTAATAGGGTGCCGCATATTTGGGATCCTCTACCACGTGATAAAACACCCCGCTATTTCCGCCAGAGTCAATCTTCCAGGTAAACTCCATTTCGAATTCCTCAAACTCCATCGGTGCAAAAACAATATCCCCTCCGATATCACCGCCATCATGTCCCAATCCTTTTAAAGTGCCATCCTCGATCGTCCAATTGGGGGGAAGAGAATCTCCATTAAATGCTCTCCAGCCATCTGCCGAAACACCGTCAAAAAGAAGCATCCAGCCATCTGACTTTTCGTCTTCATTAAGGGTGTTGTCCAATACGACTACTTTTTCTACAGTTTCTGTCGTTTCTTCTGTGTTTTTTGGGCTACAGGCTATAGCTGCTGCAACTATACTCATGCATGTAATAACTGTTTTCATTTTCATATTAAACTATTTTCATTTTAACTGGGTCCCATTCAATAAACCGATCTTCGAAATAACTATCATTACATAGCAAGGCAGGTGCTGCCGCTCTAAATCCAAATACTGGATCTTCAACTACCGTACCACCCGTGCGTATGGCTTTAAACCAATTTCCAAAATGATCATAATGAGCTCCTTTCCAGGTACGCTCAGCAGTATAAGAAGTCTCCCGCGGAGGTAATATTTTAGCGCGAGATTCTTCTCCTGAGGAGGCTCTTAATTTGGCTTGCTCTTTCATAAACGGATCATCACTTTCGGCATTTGAATTCAACTTCAAAACTACCTCTTCCCATTTCACGTCCATTGAACCTTTGGTTCCTACAATTCTCAAATAGGTAGTCCCGCTTGTGCCATCTACAAAATTACAGCGAAGAGAAAGATTGAATCCCGGATGTGCTTCGTTTTCAGGATAGTCAAACATCCCTAACAATACATCAGGCACTTCTCTTTGATCTTTCCAATACCTTAATCCTCCCATAGAAGAAACTTTAGTAGGACCATGTGAATTGGTGATAAAGTGTAACGATGAAAATAAATGGACAAATAAATCTCCCGACATCCCTGTCCCGTAATCTAGGTAATTTCTCCACCGAAAAAACCTCAATGGATCCCAATCACGATTTGAGGTATTTGATATATACCGCTTCCAATCCACAGTTTGTTCATTCCCATCTTCGGGCACATTGTATTGCCAAGCTCCTTCAGGAGACATTCGCGCCCAAAAACCCTCGGCATAAACAATATCTCCTATCGCGCCGGCTTCTAACAGCTCCTTTGCTTTTTCATTACCCAAAGAGGAAAGTCCCTGAGAGCCCACCATCATAATCTTTTCGGAATTTCTCCAAGCATCAATTACTTCTGCTCCCTCCTCTACGGAGTGAACCATGGGTTTTTCACAGTAAACGTGTTTCCCAGCATTCAAGGCATCAATCGAAATCTGCTTATGCCAAGAATCCGGAGTGCCAATGATGACCGCATCTACATCCTTACGCTTGAGAATCTCATGATGATCTTTGGTCAAAAACAAGTGATCTCCCCATTTCTGTTTGGCAGAGGTCAATCTACCATCATAGAGATCACAAACTGCGACTAGGCTGACATTCGCATGCCTCAATGCCGTGTTAGTATCCTCTGTACCCATGATCCCGACTCCTATTAGAGCTAGGCGTATGGGTTGATCGGCTTCAAGTTCACATTTTCGCAACAGATATTCTTTTTGGCCCGAATCACTTGCAAATACCGAAGGGGCTATTGCAGCTGCACCGGTAGTTACACCAAGCTTTTTGAGAAAAAGCCTTCTATTATTCTTCATAGGTTATCTTAGGTTGTTGATTTGTTGAAGCCTAAAAGTTAATTAAAATTTTTAAAAAAGTACCGTTGGGAAATTCTATTTTTTTTAAACGGTTGAGTTTACTTTACTGGAGATCAGACAATTTATGGAAATAGTCACCGGCTTTGACCAATCGCGATCCGTACCAAGAAAAATACTCCCCGTCCACCAATAAAACGTGTGTGTTTGGCAAGATTTTTTGAAAATAAGCGACATCGCTTTCTTTAAATGGATACGGTTCACTGCTCAACAATAGATATTCCGGTTCTAGATTTATTAATTCATTCTCAGAAAAGGATGGATAGCGTTTTTCCTCAACTCTATTTTCAAAACCCGCCCAATCCATAATAGCAGATATGAAAGTTCCCTGTCCTGCAACTATGATGGGATTTTTCCAGATCAGATAAATTGCTCTACCTTTTCGGTTCAAGGGCCGGTTAAAATTATTCTCAATGGAATGAATTATTTCTGTTGCCTTTTTTTCGGTACCCGTAATCTGGCCCAAACCCGAAATCATCGTTTTGGCTTCCTCTAGGTTGGAAACATCGCTGATCCAAACTGAAAAATGCTCCTCGAGCCTTGAAATCAGGTCTTTTTCATTTTCCTCTTTATTGCCTATGATTAAATCAGGTTGAAGGTTGTGGATTTCCTGTAGGCGGAGATTCTTAGTCCCTCCAATAATGGTTTTCGACTTTTTCAATCGAGAAGGATGCACACAAAACTTGGTGACCCCAACAAGACGATCATCCAAACCCACATCGACTAATAGCTCTGTTTGAGAAGGAACCAAAGAAATAATCCGCTGAGGAAAATTTTCCAAAAAAATCCTACGCCCTAGTTGATCTATAAACTCCATGGCTGAAAATAAAAAAAGCCACTACGAATATGCATGTAGTGGCTCGTTTTATTAGTGTATATATTTAAAGTCAAAATCAGGTTCAAAATCAAGTAGAAACTCATACATCAGGTTAATAACTTGCTCAATATCCTCTTTGCTAGCAGTCTCAACTGTGGTATGCATATACTTCAGAGGAAGTGAAATCAACGCTGAAGGGACTCCTTCATTGGAATAGGCAAAGGCATCGGTGTCTGTCCCCGTAACTCGAGAAGCAGCAGCTCGCTGAAATGGGATTTCCTTTTTCTTTGCAGTAGCGATGATTAAGTCAAGCAACTTTTTATGTACTGAAGCCCCGTAGGTAAGTACAGGTCCTTTACCCGCCACTTGATCTCCACTTGAAATTTTATTATACATCGGCGCGGTAGTATCATGACACACATCGGTGATGATGGCTGCCTGTGGCTTGATCCGATGGGCAATCATTTCAGCACCTCTAAGTCCAATTTCCTCCTGAACGGCATTTACTATATAAAGACCAAAAGGAAGTACTTTTCCCGATTCTTTAATTTTCCTAGCAACCTGAGCGATCATATATCCACCAATCCGGTTATCTAGAGCCCGACCAGAATAAAACTTATTGTTCAACTCGGACAATTCATCTTTAAAGGTGATCACACATCCCACATGAATCCCCATTTCTTCTACCTCATCTTTGGAGCGGGCTCCGACATCAATGAAAATATTGTCCAAAGTCGGGGAATCCTCCTTTCCTTCTTTTCTCACATGAATGGCCGGCCAGCCAAATACTCCAGGAACCACTCCCTTATCGGTATGAATATTCACCCGCATCGATGGGGCGATCATGTGGTCCGATCCTCCGTTGCGCCTTACATAGATATAGCCATCATCTTTGATATAATTAACAAACCAACTGATCTCGTCAGCATGTGCTTCTATGACCACTTTGTAATCCGACTTGGGATTGATGATTCCTACTGCAGTACCATAGTTATCAGTAAAGTATTCATCTACAAATGGCTTAATGTAGTCAAGCCAAATTTGCTGTCCTGAAGCTTCAAAACCGGTGGGAGATGCGTTATTGAGATATTTGGTGAGAAATTGCTTATCGTCGTTTACTTTATTCATAGGGAAAATAATCAGTTTAATTTATTTGGTTCTTAGCTTTGAGCCCTTGCTTTTTACCTAATTGGGACATTGTTTTTTTAGGAGTAAAACTAATTAACCACGTTTTGGACAAAATGTCTGACTTTACTCAATTTTTCCAATCGCTCAAAACTTGTCCAATCTTTTAGCTCGTGTCCCATCTTCCGTTCAGCAATTTTTTATTGATGACTCAAGACCTCAAATTCTCTTCTACAGGGGAATATTCCCATGTTTCTTTCTCGGTAGTTTGTCTACCTTGTTTTCCAGCATTTTAAATGCCTTGATTAATTTTATCCTAGTCTCAGACGGAATGATTACCTCATCGATAAATCCTCGATGGGCTGCCCGATAAGGATTGGCAAACTTCTCGGTGTATTCATCTACCTTTTCCTGAAGTTTGGCTTCTGGGTCTTTGGCTTCCATGATTTCCTTCCGGAAAATAATTTCCGCAGCACCTTTGGCTCCCATCACTGCAATCTCAGCAGTTGGCCAGGCAAAATTCATATCTGCTCCGATATGCTTGGAGTTCATTACGTCATAAGCTCCTCCGTAGGCTTTTCTTGTGATCACCGTGATCCTTGGAACTGTTGCCTCGGAGAAAGCATAGAGTAATTTCGCTCCATTGGTGATAATGCCATTCCATTCCTGATCCGTGCCCGGAAGAAATCCCGGAACATCAACCAAAACCAATAGGGGAACATTGAAACTATCACAAAAGCGTACAAACCGAGCTGCTTTGGTTGATGCATGAATATCCAAAACTCCGGCCATGGACTGAGGCTGATTCCCCACTATCCCAATACTCCGGCCTGCTATTCTGGCAAAGCCCACCACGATATTATCCGCAAAATTCTCATGAACCTCCAAAAAGGAATCATCATCCACAATCCCCGCCACCACATCCCGCATATCATAGGGTTGGTTGGGATTTTCAGGAATCAATTCATCCAATATTTTTCTACTTTCCTCGGCTTTAAATTCATAGGGATAGATAGGTGCAGTTTCTTCACAGTTTTGGGGGATATAGCTCAGAATATTTTTAATATGCTGAATACATTCTACTTCATTTTTACAGGAAAAATGGGTCACTCCCGACTTGGTACTATGAGCCGAAGCACCACCAAGTTCCTCTGCAGTGACAGATTCTTGAGTCACGGTTTTGACTACATTTGGTCCAGTCACAAACATATAGGAGGTATTTTCTACCATAAGGATAAAATCAGTGATTGCCGGAGAATACACCGCACCACCCGCACAAGGCCCCATAATCGCAGAAAGCTGGGGAATAACTCCCGAAGCCCGCGTATTTCGATAAAAAATATCAGCATAGCCTCCTAAGGAATTTACCCCTTCTTGAATTCTGGCTCCTCCAGAATCATTGAGCCCGACCACCGGTGCACCGTTTTTCATGGCCATATCCATGATTTTGCAGATTTTCTCGGCATGAGTTTCGGAAAGAGAGCCTCCAAAAACCGTAAAATCCTGAGAAAATACATACACCAGCCTTCCGTTGATTTCACCGTAGCCGGTCACCACTCCATCACCCAAGTAATGTTCTCTTTCCAATCCAAAATCCTTAGCCCGATGCCTCACAAACTTATCTACCTCTTGAAAGCTTCCTTCATCCAGCAGCAAATCTATTCGCTCGCGGGCCGTCAGCTTTCCTTTCTTATGCTGAGTGGCGATTCTGCTTTCGCCTCCTCCCAAAAGGGCCTCCTCATTTTTCTTTTTTAATAATTCTATTTTCTCCGCATTTCCCGGAGCATTATAAATGGGTTTATCTGAATTAGTCATGTGCGATTAATTGAATCCTCCAAAGATAATAGGCTTTTGCAAGGGGGAAAACATTCCCGCTCTACTCTAAAAATTATGGGAAAGAAAATTATCAGATTAAATCGAAATATCTCATAATTAAAAACTCTCCTTCCGATAGTTTTTGGAATAACTTTTTATATTCGCCCATCCAAAATTTTGGCAAGATATGAGTACCCGAAAGGCGGCTGTAATAGACATGGGAACCAATACATTTCATTTGTTATTGGTGGAATTAGGTGAGAATAATTTTAAGACTATTTACAAGGAAAAAATCCCGGTAAAACTAGGCCAGGGTGGCATCAATCAGGATCACATATCACCTGAAGCTCTGAAAAGAGCCCATCATACACTTCGCCACTTTCGGAATTTGATCGATGGCGAAAAAATCCATCAAATTTTTGCCTTTGCCACGAGTGCAGTCAGAAATGCCAACAATGGATTGCAGTTTGTCAAGGAGGTAAAAGATTCGCTTGATATTGACATCAAAGTCATCAGCGGAGAGGAAGAAGCCCAGATGATTTATGAAGGGATTCGATTTTCAGGTTCACTCAATGGCCAAACCGAACTCATGATGGACATCGGGGGAGGCTCGGTAGAGTTTATCATCGGTACATCGGCAGAGGCTTTTTGGAAGCAAAGTTTTGAAATAGGCGGACAGCGATTACTTGAGCTTTTTCATCATCATGATCCCATCACCAAAGATGAAATCGGGAGAATCCACGAATACTTGCAGCAAAAACTTCAGCCTTTGATCCAAGCGATTGATACCTATAGACCAACGAGTCTTGTCGGTGCATCAGGGACTTTTGATACGTTAACCGATATTTATTTTGAATCCATGCTCCAGTGTAAATTGACCGGCCAGCATGTATTTGAATTACCGGCTGCGGAATTTCGCAGAATCTACCAAATGCTCATTCATAAAGACAAAACAGAACGTCTTCGGATTCCCGGGATGATTCCAATGCGGGTGGATATGATCGTAGTGGCTTCTACCTTGATCGATTTTATCCTGAAATACATACCGGTAGATTCCATCACCTGTTCTCACTACGCCTTGAAGGAAGGAGCGATTTCTATGTTGCTTAACGAATTGGAGACTATTTAAAATTCCGCTCAAAAGAGTACCCAATACTTTTTACCTTTATGTTACTTTACACCATTTGGCATACCTTACTATGAGCATACTTTCCTACGATCATCTCTATAAATTTACCCACGACATTTTGATTAAGATCGGTTGCCCTGAGTTTCATGCTCAAATTGGTGCCGAAGTTTTGGTATCGGCTGACTTGAGGGGAGTGGATAGCCATGGGGTAGCGAGACTCTCGGGTTATATCAGACTTTGGGAAAAAGGTCGAATAAATACCAATCCCAATATTCGAATTGTCCATGAAAGCCCATCCACGGCAGTAGTCGATGGCGATAGCGGATTGGGACTTGTGGTAGCTCCCTATGCTATGAATGTCGCCATCGAAAAAGCCACTAAGGCAGGAACAGGATGGGTTTCGGTAAGAAATTCAAACCACTATGGAATTGCAGGCTATCACTCCATGATGGCTTTGGACCACGATATGATTGGTCTATCATTTACCAATGCCAGTCCGCTGGTCAGTCCAACCTTTTCAAAAGAACGACTGCTTGGAACTAATCCTATCTCAGTAGCAATTCCAGCAGATGAGGAACCGCCTTTTGTAGCAGATATGGCTACGACTACCGCGGCCAACGGCAAATTGGAAATCTTGCAACGGAAAGGTAAAGAAGCACCGTCCGGCTGGATTCAGGATAAAGATGGAAACCCAACTACCACGGCAGATGGAGTTAAAAATGGAGGAGCTTTGCTTCCCCTGGGAGGAGACCGTGAGCACGGATCACACAAAGGTTATGCTTTGGGTGCGATAGTAGATATTTTTTCAGCAGTCCTCTCAGGTGCAAATTACGGGCCTTGGGTTCCGCCATTTGTTGCATTTCTGGATCCCGACCCCAATCCGGTCGGTGAGGGAATAGGTCACTTTTTTGGGGCGATGCGCGTAGATGCATTTAGACCTGCTGATGAATTCAAATCACATATGGATAATTGGATCAGACGATTCCGCTCAGCAGAACCCACTCCTGGAAATGATCGCGTATTGATCCCAGGTGATCCTGAGCGAGAACTTGAGGCCACTCGGAAAAAAGAAGGAATCCCACTTCTTCAACCTGTGATAGAAGACTTAGTCGACTTGGGAAAGCGATTTGGGGTAAAGTTTTAATTCGGAAAATAAAAAATGGGCTGGCAAAAATTTGCCGGCCCTTCATTTTTTGGAAACTTAAGGCTTTAGCTTTGCCAGAATTTCCTTTGCCTCATGCCAGAGAAGTCTAGGACCGAATTGGCTTACAATTTTGGAACTGGCCATTGATGCCAATTTTCCACTGGATGCGTAGCTATGTCCATTGGTAATCCCATATAAAAACGCACCCGCAAACATATCGCCAGCACCATTACTGTCGATCGCTGTAGTTTTGTAGGGTTCGATATCAATAAAGGTATCTCCATCAAAAATCATTGCCCCGTTTTTACCTTGAGTAATAACAAAATGCTTGGCCACCTTTTTCAATTCCTCCCGAGCTTCCATCAAATTGTCTTTTCCGGTAAAAATCATAGCCTCTTCTTCATTGGCGAAAAGCAAATCCACACTGGCACCGATAACCTCATCAAAGGGATTTCTAAAATACTTAACCATGGCAGGATCCGAAAAAGTTAGAGCCACCTTCACCCCATTTTCTTCAGCAATCCTTTTAGCATGCCTCATCGCTTCCTTTCCATTTTCCGAAGTGATCAAATAACCCTCAATAAAAAGATATTGGGAGTCTTTGATCGCTGATTCATTCAGGTCTTTAGGAGAAAATGTAGCCGTAATACCCAAAAAAGTATTCATCGTACGCTCCGAATCCTCCGTTACCATGACCAGACATTTCCCGGTCACCCCGCTTTCCAAATCCTCCTCAAGCAAGGCATGGTCTACGCCGGAATCATTCAGATCTTTCAGATAAAAGCTCCCCAATTCATCGGCAGCTACTCGAAAGCAGTAGTACGATTTACCCCCAAATTGACTGACCGCCACTACGGTATTAGCAGCGGACCCCCCAGCTTGTTTTTTGGCTTGGGCCGTATTGATCACTTCCATCAGATTGTTTTGGCGAGCTTCGTCCACTAGTGTCATTAATCCTTTTTCGACTCCATGATCTAAAAAAAACTGGTCCGATACCTTAAACTCTATATCGACCAGGGCATTTCCAATCCCAGTCACATCGTACTTCTTCATCTTCTAATTTATAGTTTGTTTGTTTTCTCTTATTTAAGCAAAAATAGGATGACGCTCAAAAGGCTTTTCCCGATCAAATAAATAGCGATAGGTATGATGGGTTTTGTAAATCTCCGCCAAAAGCTGTTCGCATACTCGCATCATTTTAGGATTGAAATCGCCAATCCAGTTCATTTCTATGGTCTTGTATGGAAATGAAGGAGAATTGCTCATCTTATCATAACTAATAATCATGGCACTCTCCACTCCTTTGCCCTGATGCTCCGGCACTACCCCAAATACCAATCCCAACATTTTATTTGGGGGAGAAAAAGTCTTGTACCAGAGAAACTTTAGTTTTCCGATCAAGTCCATTTTCCCATTGACATGCTTAAAAATCTGATTGATTTCAGGAATATTAATGAAAAAAGAAACCGGTTCGCCTTTATAAAATCCAAAATAGATCAACCGGGGATCAATAATGGGTTTCATTTTACCAAACATCAACTTGGCCTCTTTCAGTGTCAACGATTTCCCCATGTGTCTTGCCCAAGCCTTATTATACACCGTCATAAAATATTCCGGTGCCATCTCTTGCAGCTCCTTGCCTTTGATATACCGGAATGAATAGTCCGGGTTGGCGATGATCAAGTTGGCGCGATCAATCATTTTCTGATCAAAGCGCAATTTTTGTACAGGACGCTGATAGGTAAACTGTTTGAAATAAAGTTTGAACCCATAGTCTTCAAAGAACTTTTGGTAATACTTGAAATTCCAGGGCATATTATAATTGGGTTCGGTAAAGCCATCTACCAAAAGTCCCCACCATTTATCCCGCTCACCAAAGTTGATCGGACCATCCATAGCTTCCATACCTTCTGACTGAAGCCATTCTTTGGCAACATCAAACAGCCTAAATGCAGCTTCCTGATCTTCGATACATTCAAAAAAACCTATCCCACCAGTAGGCTGCTTCTCTTTCATTTTTGGATTGACAAAAGCAGCGATTCGACCGATAGTTTGTCTATTTGCATCCTGCAAAAGCCAGCGTTTAGCTTTTGCTCCATTCCTAAAAAGCTTATTCGTATCAGGATGAAAGAGCCCTTCAATGTCTTTATCCAGTGGTCTGATCCAGTTTTTTTCATGCCGATACAGACGAACCGCCATTTCAATAAACTCAGATTGTTCCTTTGGACTGTTTACCTCAATTAACTTCATTCGGGAGACTTTAGCGGGCTAAATTACGTCATTGAATCCATTTGCCAAATTTGGACTTATCCTCTTTGAAAAAGTATTTCCCAGGAATCCTGTTTCAAATAAGGAAAGAGTGAATCTTTTGGCGATAGCTTCCCCCAATCCTGTAATCAGAACCTAGAGAAAGCCTGGTCTTTCTTGTAACTAAAGCATTTCCTCTAGCTCAGGAAGGTAAAGCAGCTCATCCGTTTCAAAATCATACAGTGTAAGCGACCGCAATTCATAATAAGCAATCCAAAAATCCCGCAATGCGCTAAAATACGCTCGTTTATTACTATCCTTTTCATTCTGAGCAATATTCAAATCCGTAATGGAAACATTGCCGGATTGAAACCGCTTCAAGGCGATTTCATATCTTCTTTGAGCGACCTCATCGGAAACCTTGGTAACATTGAGTCGCTCTTTGATCATCAAAAAGTTTTTGACTTTGGTGAATATTTCCTGCTCAAAATTGATCACATCCTGCTGTACAGTATATTCTACCAATTGCTGATTAGCTTCAGCTTGTGCCATTCGGGCCTTATTTCTCCCCCAGTCCAACACCGGAACTGAAATTCCAAGACTTGCTAGGGCTTGTGTATTGGGATTGGTGTAAATATCCCCCCAGTTAAATGCTGCATTGTTATATCCATAGCTGGCATTCAATTGCACATTGAGTCGCTGTCCTTTAGCCTGAGCAACTTGAGATTCAGCTTCGATTTTCCTGCGATCAAATCCCAAGGCTTCGGACCGATTTTGAAAAGCCAGCTCAATCGCCTGCTCGACATTCACCTCAAAATCCGGAATATCTTCCGGCGACACCAAACTGATTTCACTGCTTGGATTCAAACCAATAAATGAATTAACCGATAAAGCAGAGCTTTCTAGGTCTAATTTTGCCTGAGCCAAATCCTGCTGCGCCTGAAGAGTCTGAAGCTCCACCTGCAATAGTCGGTCTTCAAAGGTAGTTCCCAGTTCATAGCGCTTCTTTTCGATTTCGAAAATTTCCTCCGTATTGGCTAAGTTTTGAGTAGCTATGTCGACATTGACTTGTGCCAAAAGGTAATCGAAAAACAATTGGGTCACAAAAAGTGAAACTTCTTCCATTTCCTGGATAAACTCCCGCTTGCTTTCCTCGTAAAGCAGGGGTTGGATTCTTTTATCCCATTTAAACTGATTGTAGGCAAAGATCGGTTGCTGAAGTCGCACATTTACCGGTATTCCAGACCACCTAGTCTGTATTTCGCTGGGACCTGCCAAAAAATTATCAAAGCGATTGGTCGACGTATTGACAGAAATGACTCCTCCGGTCGGAGCGATCACCTGCTGCAAACCCAACTCCAAATCCATAAAATTCTGCCGTACTTCCAAAAACTGGATAGATCCATCTGGCTGCGTAATGCCATTGAATGCCTGAGAGTAACTGGGAAGGGTTCCGTTTAGCCTGAGTTGGGGATTATAATTGGAGCGAAAAAGCCGATACTGCCAGTAGCGATTTTCTTTTCGAGTCAAGGCCCTCAGGGCAGCAGGAGATCGGTCTTTTGCCCGCTGGACCATTTCCTTTAGCGTATAAGATGATTTTTCTTGGCCTTTTGATTCCAGCGGAAGAATAAAAAACATGACCAAAACCAATAGAAATAATGGGTGGATTTTCATAAAATGGTAAACAGTTAGGTAAATTACGTCAACTAAAATACTCACCCTTTTTTCATATCCAAAATTCTAGGGCGAATTGAAGTCCTAAAAAATCTAAAAATAAAAAACAAAACAAGATTTCGAGGCTGAAAATACCTGATTGATTAACTTGCGGTCCTGAAATCATCCCATGAAGAGAATCATTAGTTTTGTTATCCGCTTTATTCCCCGTCCTATTTTACAGCGAGTGAGTCCCGTAATCATGCATTTTTTTAAACTTACCCTGAGGGGATCAGCGGTACACTGTCCGGTCTGCGACCACTCGTATCAAAATTTTTTGCCTTATGGTCGAATTTCCCGCGAAAATGCACTTTGCCCAAACTGCCTTTCGCTTGAGCGCCATCGTTTGATGTGGTTATTTCTCAAGGAGGAAACTGAATTTTTCACAGCCAAATTAAAAGTTTTGCATGTAGCTCCCGAGCACTGCTTCATCGATCGGTTTGAAAAACTACCCAATCTTGAATACATCACCGCAGATATCGAATCTCCCCTAGCAAAAGTGAAAATGGATATCCATCAGATTCCTTTTCCTGAAAATACCTTTGACGTGGTTTTTTGCAATCATGTATTAGAGCATGTGAAAGACGACATCCAAGCCTGTCAGGAGATCAACCGGGTTTTAAAATCTAATGGCTGGGGAATTTTACAATCTCCCGTCTACCCCATCGAAAAAACGATCGAAGACAAAACGATCACCGACCCAAGGGAACGAGAGCGTCTATTTGGTCAGCGGGATCATGTCCGGAAATTTGGAAAAGATTATGCAAAAAGATTGAGCACTTCCGGGCTGAACGTGGAAGAAAATCAATTAGTCAAAAGAATTGACCCTGAAATAGTCAGCAAGTATGCCTTGGCTAAAGATGAAATTATTTTTGTGTGTCGGAAAGGTTAACCGAATCGTTTTTTAGAAATCAATCCTATAAGCAGGCCAGATCCATAGCCAACTAGTTGGGTAAAAGAACAGATTAATGCCAAAAATCCGACCAGAATAGATCTGTGCAGCCAGCTAGCAGATATAAAAACCAGAAGCGTCCATACAAACAATCCAAGCCAAAACAACCAAGCAAACGTGAGATTGAATCCTAACGAGAGAATCCCTAACAAAAGATAGGCGAGGAAAAAAGTTGGTAGAAAATGTACCGATTGTATGGCCTCCGGGTGAAACCTAGACACATTGACCCGGTTCTGCCCAAATGAATATGCCTGTCTGGCAAAGGAACTCCAGGTATTTTTTCGCTTGTGATAGACAAACGCCTCAGGGATGAGTTCAAGTTTAAATCCTGCTTTTTTTATTCGCATACTCAACTCAATATCTTCGCCTCGATTTGGATCTATAAATCCCCCAATTTTTTCAAATACGTGCCGGCTAAATCCCATATTAAATCCTCTAGCCTGATAGTTGGACTTATCTTTCATTTTCCCCCTAATCCCACCAGTGGTCCAAAAGGAAGTCATCGCAAAATCCATAGCTTTTTGCATGTTAGAAAAGTCCTCCGATGCAGCATCAGGGCCACCAAATGCATCAAGTTTTCGCTTAGTGAGAATTCGATTTAAGTTATCGAGGTATTCAGGAGGCAAAATGACGTCCGAATCCAGAATAATGAAAAACTCGCCCGTAGCAAGCTTCATTCCGTGATTTCGGGCAAACCCCTGACCTTGATTTTCCTGAAATTTATAGGTCAGTTGTAATTCCTGATAAAATTTTCCGCATACGCTCTCTGCGGTATGTTGGGAACCATCCTCTATGACGATCACTTCAAAATTTTTATAAGCCTGTCGAGTCAGGCTTTGAAGTAGCTCTTTCAAATCCTTCGGCCGATTGTAAACCGGTATGATCACCGAAAAAAACATTACTCAGAACAATTGATTTGTTCGTCGATTTTGTATTCAGTTTCCTTGGATTGATTTGAAGTCATCAGCTCGGCAATAAATCCTGTAACAAACAACTGAACTCCTACTATCAACGCCACCAATGCCAGAAAAAAAACAGGCTGATCCACGACCTCTCTCACTTTTACCCCTTCTCTGATACTGTATATTTTTTGGGCAATCAACCAAACCGTAATTACAAATCCGGAGATAAAAGAAATCGTCCCCAACAAGCCAAAAAAGTGCATGGGCTTCTTTTTATACCGATGAACGAATGATACGGAAATCAAATCCAGAAAGCCATTGAGAAATCGCTCCAGACCAAATTTTGAATAGCCGTATTTCCGGGCTTGATGCTGGACCACTTTTTCACCGATTTTGGTATAGCCGTTCCACTTGGCCAGTAGTGGAATGTATCGGTGCATTTCACCATAAATCTGAATATTCTTTACGACCTTCAGCTTGTAGGCTTTCAATCCGCAGTTGAAATCGTGTAGTTTTATTCCCGAGATCCAGCGGGTCACTCCATTGAAAAATCGGGAAGGGATAGTTTTACTAATCGGATCATGGCGCTCCTTTTTCCATCCTGAGACGACATCAAATCCTTCTTCCACGATCATTTGGTAAAGGGCAGGTATCTCATCAGGGCTATCCTGCAGATCCGCATCCAAAGTAACTACCACTTTGCCTTTTGCTTGGGAAAAGCCAGCATCCAGCGCTGCGGATTTTCCGTAATTTCTGGTAAAATTCAGACCTTTGATGTTTCCATTTTTCTTTGATAACTCCCCGATTACCTCCCAGGAGCTATCGGTACTTCCGTCATTGACCAAAATAATCTCATATGAAAACCCATGGTCGTTCATCACCCGACTGATCCAATGGGTTAATTCGGGAAGCGACTCTTCTTCATTGAAAACTGGTATAACAGTGGAAATCTGAAGCATTTTAATAATCTAAAGACTTATCTCTCTTTTTAAGAATTGCTCCAAGAATCAGTGAAACTATCGCATAGGCTATAAGGCCAAAACCAAAGTTTTTAATCTGTCCTAAGGCGGTAAAATTAGAGAGTGTAGTTTCTTTTATTTCATCTAATTGTTCGGTAGACATTGAATCAGGCGAAGCTCCAAAGCTCTCCATCATCTCTAAGGTGGATTCAAGAGTTTTCTCAGCTAGCACCTCAGGTAAACTTGGGTCTATCACTTGAAAAAGGATAATTTGCCCTAATAGACCAATTATTCCAGATATTATCATGGTGATAAAGCTAAAATTAAAAGCAGTGCCAAAAGACATGAAACCACCTAATTCACTTCGATATTGCTTCCCAAAATAGATAATCAAAGCAAAGAACAATACGATCATCACGAGACCAAACCAGCCAGAAGCCAAGAGCCCAGAATTAATAAAATAAATGACGTAAGTAATCGTCAAGGATACTAATCCGATGATTAAACCAGGCTGTACCGCAGCTTGAAAAGGAGATTTTGCATTTTCTTCCATAGTGAGTTTAGTTAGGGTTTTTTCTTAAAATTATTGAAATAATTATCGTAAAAAACAATCCTGGGATAATTTTCCAGAGTGAATCACTCAATGCGACATCCATTAGGGCCATTTCACGGATGTTTTCCAAGGTATTTTGGAAGGAGGATTCACCCAATTGATCTATAATCGTTTGTCGGTTTTCAGACAATACATTGAGCTTGGAATCCAAAATGACTTGAAATAAATCAGGAAACAAAACCAAAATGATCCATATCCCAAGTCCGGAAACCAAAGCAATAAGCATATAGGTTACAAACCCCACGGACATTCCTTCGGCAAATGAAATATAGCCGTTGTTGGTATAATCCTTAAAAAACTTTAGCGCCAAAAAGATCGAAATCGGGGTAATTAAATATCCAAAAACCAGATTTAAATTGGTCGGATCTGGCTGGAGAAACGCAAGCAGGCCAAATGAAGCGATGCTCAAAATTCCTCCTAAAATGCCAAATTGATAGGCTGAGGCGAAGTATTTATTCATCGATTTGAGCTAATTGCCCTTTCTGGATTACAAATTTGACTTTTCCAGTCAACTCCTGCCCAAACCATGGATGATTTGAAGCCAAGGATTTATTGGTATCCTTGGAATAAACCCAATTGGCTGTGGGATCAAAAATTGTCCAATTCTCTCCGAGCTCTCTGTTCAAAACTTTTGCAGGACCACTGGTGATTTTTTGAATTAATAGATCCCAACTCAACTCCTCAGCCAGCTTCACCATTCCCGGTAGAAAAGTCTGCAAACCAATCTGCCCCAAATTAGCCAGATCAAATTCCATAAATTTCGAATCCAAATCCTGCGGCTGATGATTGGAGCAAATCGCGTCAATGGTCCCGTCTTTTAGACCTTGGATTAGCGCAGCTCTTTCCTTTGAGCCCCGAAAAGGAGGCATTACTTTATAGTTTGGATCAAAATCCTTCAAGTCCTCATCTGAAAACAAAAGTTGGGCAATTGAGACATCAGCCGAGACGTTTAACCCTTCTTTTTTGGCCATTCGGATCAATTCGACAGATTTAGCTGTACTCAATGTTTGAAAATGGACTCTTCCCCCTGCGTAGCGCATAAGCTCAAGATTACGGTGAACGGCTATTTCTTCGGCCATCGCTGGAAGGCCCTTCAGTCCAAGATTAGTGGATATTTTTCCTTCATGCATCTGACCAAAAATCGCCAAAAGCGGATCAAAAGGATGATCAAACAATATCCCATTAAATTTTTGAAGGTATTGGAGGACTTTTAAGTATCGGTCTGCGTGATGTAGTGTATTTGTTCCATCTCCAAAAATGGATATTCCAGTTTGGTAATGCATATCCAATATCTCAGTCAAATCCTCTCCATTGGTGTTTTTAGTTACTGCACCTTGGATAATCAGCTCCGGAAGAAATCGAGCAGATTTTGATTTCAAAAAGTCGATTTCATTTTTAGATTGAATGACAGGATCGGTATTGGGAAGAATCACTGCCGCACAAAATCCGCTGGCTTGCAATGATTCACAAAGGCTTTCTACAGTTTCCTTATACTCTAGTCCAGGCTCTCCCAAACCAACCCGAAGGTCAATCCATCCTTTGGATGCGAAGCAACCTGATGTGTCAAATACGTGATCGGCATTTTGATTGGATGGAAAATCAGAATGCAATCGCTGACCATCAAAATAAAAATCACCGGTTTTTCTGAATTCTGGATCTATTACGGTGAGGTTTTTAAATAGGATTGTCATCATTAGATATTTCCACAAAACTGCATCAAAATTCTAAAAATGAAAAATAAACTTTATGTATATCGGCATTCTGGTGACTAGTAGGATTAAATAGATGGAAAGACAGATAATTGTTTGATCAAAAGTGTACTTCAATCGTCTAAACGTAGGCAGTGACCGATATAGAGTTGGATTTACTACAAAAAACTGGACAATATTTTTAAGCCTGTTTTTGAATTGATTTAATGCCGCCTGCCGCGGGGCTACTCAACTAATCAGTGGGATTTAGAAAAAAAATCCCCCTGATTAGTTCGAGTTCAGTTTTCTTCATGCGGCCTTTGTTTTTGTTGTTTCTCCGAACTGCTCAGGAGTGAGGTAATTCAGGTAGGAATGTTTTCTTTCTTTGTTGTACCAGATTTCGATGAACTCAAAGAGTTCAACCTGTATCTGTCTAACGTTCAATACCGGAAGCTGGTAGATCAGCTCAGATTTGATGATTTTAAAGAAGTTTTCTGCCACGG
>NZ_FOPC01000013.1:0-115650 GCF_900113375.1 Algoriphagus hitonicola
TTGAATTCCTTGTCAAAACTTCTTCTTGTTCCTTCTTTCATTGGTTCTAAGTTAAGGGGCTTAACTTACTGTCCAATCAAATGTAGCAGATCCATTTTTTTCCTTCACAGAAGTTCAACCGCCTTCGGGGTTGGGCCCCACCATTATATGTAGGTTACCTCTATCCACGGGTTTCACCCGCGGTTATTGAGAAGTTGGACGGATTCACCGTCCAATAATAGAAAAGATGATTTCCGTTTAATGTTTTCCCGACCCTGTCTGCGACAGGCAAGCCTGAAAGGGTCGAACTCATTTCATTCTTGCCATTTTTGAATTAATTCACGATTTTCAAATTGTCTTTTTTCACACAAAACCGATTCGTTATGGCCACACATACTCAACTTTTGTATCATTTTGTTTTCTCCACCAAACACCGTGAACCCACCATCGTCCCTGATCATAAAAAGCGCCTATTTGCTTACCTCCATCAACTATTGACCAATAAAAATTGCCATCTCTACCGAATCAATGGGGTAGAGGATCACCTTCATATTTTGACACACCTTCATCCGACTATTTCCATTTCCTCTTTAATCAAAGACATCAAATTGGCCGCAGATGATTTTATCAAAAGAGAAGCTATTTTTCCAAAATTTAAGGGTTGGCAAGATGGATATGGAGCCTTTACAGAATCGATACAGGCCAAAGAGCGATTAATCACATACATTAAAAACCAGGAAGAACATCATCGGAACGTTTCATTTTTAGACGAATACAAAGCCCTTTTGAATGAACATGAAATCGAATTTGATGAGAAATATCTTTTGTAAGTACAACCTCCCGAAATCGCTTCGCTCATCGGGACAGGTGATTCGGGCTTGATCCCCACCATGATAGGTCAGAGAATGGAAGCAAGAGATGAGAGTTAAAATGCCCAATACCAGTAGAAAAGATTTTTTTTAGAGGCTTAGGATTTCCATTCGTGTATTTGTGACTAGAAAAATTGTATTTAGATCTAGCATCAGGTAGCGTTTGGCAAACTTGCTTCGTGTTAGTTAAATCGAAGTGGAATTTTGACCGATTTTCCTTGATTTCCATCTATTTTAGATTCCAGCTTCTGAAAATTAAGACTGCTTTATGTAAAAATAATTTAACCCAATCCTCTGATGATTCACCATTTTCGTCCGGGTATCAGACCCTTTTTTACGCAATTTGTTTCTCTTTTTCTTTATGTTTCGATCTGTTTTGTATTGATTTCCTGCGGGGAAAAGGAAGATCCGCTTCCTGAAGACTTTGTGCAGGTCAAAGGAATACAACTGATTCCCAGTGACTCTGTTTTTTTATTCAATTCCGGAGAAAAGATGCTTAGAGTTACTCCTCAATTTATCGGAGCTTTTGGGGATGAGGTGTATCTTGATCAGATCCCTTCCCTTCAATTATTGATCGATGGGAAAAAATCGGGGAATCCGGCACGGATATCTACCGATCGAGTTGGAGAATATGAGGTAATCGGGCGAATTGGGAAAGTCAGTTCGAGACCCCTTAAAATAAAGGTAGTTGACGTTGATCCCAATACCTACGTTTCCCGCATCGAAGTAGATATGGCCGATTCTACCCATTCCCCCTATGCTATTGCCGGTAAGTCTCAGGTGGATTTTGAGGTCAGGGTTTTAAATTATCAAGGGAGACCTTTTCCCATCCAGTATCAACCTGACTTTAAATTTTATTTGAATGGTGTCCCTCAGGAAAATTTACACCGGGTCCTCGTAACCGAATCGGGGGACTTGCCTTTTTGGGCAGAGGTAGAGGATATAAAAAGTGAGGTAAAGATCCTTCGTTCCAGAGCAATCCCGGATTTGTCGGAAATCTATTATCTGCCTGTGGTTTTTCATGTGGTTCACCGGGGGGAAGCAGGAGGTACTGCTGAAAACCCTGGGCAGGCATCTCTCCGGCAACTTTTGGATGAAACTAATGAGGCGCTGATGGGAAAGCCATCTGCTTTTCGCAAAAGCCATAATCAACTCGATCCGAAGTTTCAGTTTTATCCTGCAACTACAGGCCCGGATGGAACTCCCTTAGAAGAGGAAGGAATCAATAGAATAGATGCCGAAAAGGGTGTTTTTCCTTATAGGGATGAAAAAACCTATGCTTTTCTTTTCGAGCAGATGTGGAATCCCCGGGAATATGTAAATATTTTTGTCATGAATATTTCAGGTGCCGGTGGTTATGCTTTTTATCCTCCAGGCTATGACTCAAGCAATCCACTGACTTCTTTTTATGGATTTGTGATCGATAAAAGGCTATCTACCAAAACCATGCTCCATGAGATCGGACATTTTTTGGGTTTACGGCACACCTTTGTCAACGACACCGATTTATGCGAAGACGGAGATAGACTGCCGGATACTGAATTTTATAATCAAGACCGAAAAATTTTCGATGAACAAATGATTCAAAACTGCGAGGGAGAATTTTTCTATGCCTCCAATTTCATGGATTATCGACCCAGCGCAAGAAACAGCTTTACCCTTGACCAAGTAAATAAAATCCGCGGTACCATTCAGCAGGCAAACTTCCTTCCGGTTGAGTCAAGTCCCGTTGCCCGGATAAAACCAAGGCCATGGAAAAAAGGCAAATTTGATCCTACAGTCAAGCCGATTAAATGATGCTTTTGCCTCTTTAGTCAAATTTGATGTATCTTTGGAATATGATCGAATTGGTTAAAAATAACCTTGAAAAAATTACTACCTCATGTAAAAAACATCGGGTTGCCTCACTTTTTTTGTTCGGTTCAGCAGCAAATGGCACGTTGAAAAAAACAAGTGATATCGATTTTCTTGTTGAGTTTTTTGATGATATTAATGTCTTGGAGTATGCGGACAACTATTTTTCTTTGTTGGAAGAGCTTCAGGGAATCTTAAATAAGAAAGTGGATTTAGTTTCAACAAAGTCTCTAAAAAACCCGATACTGAAGCAGACTATAGATCAATCCAAAGTAGATTTATATGCAGCTTAAAGTACTTAAGTATATTTTAGATATCGAAAGCGTAATTAGGGAGATAGATTCTATTAAGGAGAAAACTCAAAATGACTTTACTAATTTTTCAAACAATATCATTTTCCAGAGGGCTGTAGAAAGAGATTTAGAAATAATTGGGGAAGCAATAAAAAAATTACTTGAAATTGACCCAACTATTCAAATTACGGCTTCTCGGAATATTATTGGATTAAGAAATATTATTTCTCATGCTTATGATTCTGTTGAGCCAGAAATGTTGTGGGGCATCATTCAAAAAAACATTCCCGTATTGGCTAGGGAGGTGGAAATATTAAAAAGTAGATAGTACCCCGGTATTTTTCAGCTTTTAATTACAAGTAAAATAGAGATTTGCTAATCGAAAATTTTTATTTCAGATAGGCTTCCGCATAATCTCAATTTCTCGGTATTGCGGTAAGAGCTTCTCAAATGCAAGCGTGTAGGTCAATACCTGCTCAAAGCCGTTTTTCTCATAAAAGCGCTTTGCCTGAGGTTTGCAGGACATGGCCTCCAACCAGATAAAATCCAGTTTCTCTCCCTGGGCAACTTGCTCACAATGCTCGAGAAGTGATTTAGCGATGCCTTTACCATGCGTGGAAGGATCGAGGTAAAGCCGATGCAGTTTCATGGCATTGGGAATGTCGATTTCACGGGGTGAAAAGGGATAGTCGTATTTCAAAATCCCCACTTTTTCTCCCATCCATTCCACAAAAAAGTAATGGGTTCTCTTACGAGCAAGTTCCTTTAGGACATTTTCCTTATTGTAAATCAAGTCCACATACCAATCGCCCCCATCTTCCCAAAATTCCGTATAGGCATCCTTGTAGATGCGGTTCATCAGTTGGAATAAATCTTCCGAATCGGAGTCTCGGATGGGAATCAATGTGACTGCTTTGCTGAGGCTGATCATCAGGTAAAAATGTAGAAAATGAGGGGATAAAAAAAGAATTAATGAGGGGTTGATTTTTGACTTCATCGATCGATAAATTAAAAATCAAATCGCAGCGCTGCTGCTCTAGATTATATCTATTTACAATTCTAAAATCAAAACGCGCCGCTGGCGCTTTACCTTTCAAGACTTAGGCTTTTTAAGCCTCATCTAGGCCTTTTGATTGTAGCATCAGATGAAGATAATAGGAAACAGAGTTTCGGAGAAGCGATTTGATTAGTTGTGTAATGTTCTAGTCGGATTCTCACCTTAGCCCATTATCTAACTATTCCTGTTTGTGGTGACCTAAACAGAGGATGGGGGAAAATTGATTTTATGTCCTTCAGTTTTCCCCCGTGTTCTTTCCCGATTCTCGGGACAGGGTGTGTGCTTAGTGGTTGATAAAAAAGAAAAAACCTTCGAGGTTTAAGAAACCTCAAAGGTTGGTATTGTCCTTCACTTTTCCTTTGTGCCCTTTGTGTGCTTTGTGGTAATCACAAAAGAAAAACCTCCGATTCCTTTCTTTTGGCAGGTCTCGGAGGTTTTAGAAACGGGGAAATATTTGGGGTTTTAAAGAACCCTGATGATCTTAGCTTTTTAAACTAAACCTTCGAGGTCTTGGGAGACCTCAACGGTTATTTGCGTGCCAACGCTCTTTTTACAGCCTTTACGATATTCTCGGCATTCAAGCCGTATTTTTCCAGCAATTCGGTTGGGGTACCGGATTCTCCAAAGCTGTCATTAACCGCTACATATTCTAATGGAGCAGGATTATGACGGATCAAGGTCTGCGCGATGCTATCCCCCAAACCTCCGTTGATCTGATGCTCTTCGGCAGATACCGCGCAGCCTGTCTTTTTCACCGACTCCAAAATTGCTTCCTCATCCAAAGGTTTGATCGTATGGATATTGATCACCTCGGCAGAGATTCCTTCTTCGCGAAGCATGGCTTCAGCGACTACTGCTTCCCATACCAAGTGGCCTGTGGCGAAAATCGAGACATCTTTTCCATCGATCATTTTCCACGCCTTTCCGATCTCAAATTTTTGATCGGCAGGAGTGAAGATCGGCCAACTCGGGCGACCAAATCGCAAGTAAACCGGACCTTCGTATTCGGCAATCGCCAAGGTAGCTGCTTTGGTTTGGTTGTAGTCGCAGGGGTTGATCACCGTCATGTGAGGGAGCATTTTCATCATGCCCATATCTTCAAGGATCTGATGGGTTGCCCCGTCTTCTCCCAAAGTCAGACCTGCGTGAGATGCGCAGATTTTTACATTTTTGTCAGAATAAGCCACTGATTGGCGGATCTGATCATAGACTCGGCCTGTGGAGAAATTGGCGAAAGTACCCGTAAAAGGAATTTTGCCGGAGGTAGCCATACCCGCCGCTAAGCCGATCATATTGGCTTCGGCAATTCCGGTTTGGAAAAAGCGTTCGGGAAATTCCTTCTGGAAAGCCCCCATTTTCAGCGAACCGATCAAATCGGCACACAGTCCGACGACCTTGGGATTTCTACGTCCCGCTTCCAATAACCCGTCACCGAATCCGGATCGGGTATCTTTCTTTTCTGTATAGTTGAATTTTAAATCTAAGCTCATGATATTCTGTTGGATGGATTAATAATCACCGAGGGTTTCTGGGAGTTGGCCCAATGCATTGGCTAATTGCTCATCGTTTGGAGCGACGCCGTGCCATTTGTGCGTGCCGACCATAAAGTCCACGCCATAGCCCATTTCGGTGTAAAGAAGGTTAAGAACTGGTTTGCCTTTTCCGGCAAGGGATTTGGCTTTGTTCAAGCCTTCCAAAACCGCCTCCATGTCATTCCCTTTTTTGATTTCATTGACTTCCCATCCAAAAGCTTCCCACTTTCCTTTGAGATTCTTCAGGTCCATCACCTCTTTGGTAGGACCGTCGATCTGCTGTCCGTTGTAATCAATCGTCGCAATCAAATTGTCCACCCCATAGTGAGCGGCATACATGGCTGCCTCCCACACTTGTCCTTCCTGCTGTTCACCATCGCCCATCAGGCAATATACCGTACGATCATCGCCATTCAGTTTTTTGACCTGAGCCGCACCGATCGCCACGGATAATCCCTGTCCGAGAGATCCCGAAGCAATTCGAATTCCCGGAAGGTCTTCCTCAGTTGCCGGGTGACCCTGAAGTCTAGAGTTGAGTTTACGGAAGGTTTTCATTTCCTCAATCGGGAAATAGCCTGATCGGGAAAGCACGGAGTACCAAACCGGAGAAATATGCCCATTGGAAAGGAAAAATAGGTCTTCGCCTTTTCCTTCCATATTGAAAGCCGGATTGTGGTTCATCTGATCAAAATACAGGGCTACAAAAAACTCTGTACATCCCAAAGAAGCCCCTGGGTGACCTGAATTGACCGCGTGAACCATCCGGAGAATGTCTCTGCGTACCTGAGAACAGATTGATTGGAGTTGTTCGATTGAATTTTTTTCCATTACGGAGGATTTATTTGAGAATTTGTGCTGTGTGTTCTTTGGTTTTTACTTTATCGATGATCTCCTCAATCTTCCCTTCTTCATCGATGACAAAAGTGGTGCGGGCAGTGCCCATGTATTTTCGGCCGTACATGGATTTTTCTACCCAGGTTCCGTAGAGTTCATGTACTTTTTTATCCTCATCAGCAATCAGAGAAAAGGGTAATTCTTGCTTTTCGATAAATTTTTGATGGGATTTTTCTGAATCTGAACTGATTCCCAAAACAACATATCCGGCTTTTTGCAAAGCTTCGTAATTGTCCCGAAGATCACAGGCTTGAGCCGTGCAGCCGGGAGTATTGTCTTTGGGATAAAAATAAAGAATGACTTTTTTGCCTTTGAAATCAGAGAGTTTGATCGTTTCTCCTGTTTCAATTTTTGCTTCGAAATCCGGGGCCTTTTGGCCAACTTCTAGTGACATAAAATTTTATTTTTGGTGGAACAAATTAACTGATGGTCCCTTTCCACTCGGCGACATTGCCGGCTTGATCGGTGACCTTAAGTATAACAGGTCCTTGGAAAGCTTGTTTATCCAATTTTTCGGACCAGATCAGTGCGCGTTTGTGTTCGTAGCGCATCAAAACCCACTTACCATCGACCCAAGCTTCAAAGTGCTGTATCCCCGACAGATTATCTGTGATGGTAAATCGGATCTCGGCAGAATTCACCCGCAAAGGCCGGATGGTTGGTTTGGTCTGATCTTCAGCCAGCACAAAAGTACCAAAATTTCTGGTTTTGAAGCGGATATTTCCGTCTTCCCAGGTGCCGCCCACAAAAGATCGCCGCTCCCGGTTGCCAAGTTGATAGACATGGGTTTTTTGTCGGTTTCCGGTATACCCCGAGACATCCCAAAGGACTTCAATCGGGGCAAACAGATGCTCATTGGGATCATTGATCTCGAGTCGGGGATTTGTCATACTTCCACGGTCTTCTACGCGAAGGTAAAGATCCTCCAGCAGGCTGTTTTCTTCAAAATGCATTTGCACCCCTCGCTTGGCAAATAATTTCTCTTCAGCCATGGGGATTAAAGCCTGGATATTGGGAATTACGACTTCCGAACAAATATCCACTTCCTCGGGAATACCAAACCGCATATCCCAAAGGTAAGTCCGGCTTTGGGCGTCCTGATAGGCTGGCAGCATTTCGAAAGAATGGGCACCGACGTAAAATCTCGCTAGACCACCTTCAGCAGAAATTGGGGCTTCGATTTTCAGGATATTTCCCAAATACTCCACCTTTGCCCGAGGTGGGGCAGTTCCGTCAGCAACTTGATGCACAGCGTCTTTTCCGCGGAGCGAAAAGCTGATTTCCCGGGTATTGTTGTAGGCATCTTTGAGGATCAGTTTATAGTTTTTTTCCTTCTTTGGTGCCAAATTCAGGTAGCCAGCTCTAGGCTGATTTGGGGAAAGAAAATCAAATTTTAGCTCAGGTTGATGATAGAGTTTGGTAAATCGGTTTTGATGGGTGTGGAGTAAAAACTGACGTGAAAAATTGAAATTTACCTGATCTACCAGCAGTTTTAGTAGTGTACTGTCTTCCTCGATCAATTCGAAATAGGGAAAGCCATTGCGGTTTGGGGCCCCATCGAGCTGGTCAAATCCCCGGAATTCCACTCCCACGGGTCCGGTGATTTCGATGGTATTGGGAACTCGGTAATTTGCTCCGTTGGGGCTTGGTGTGATTTCCAAACGTTGAAATTTCCCATTGATCCGAGAGTCTATTTCCAAGGGGACAAAAGCGATGCTTTGCGGTGTCGGAGCGAGGCGGTCCAGGACTTCTGGAAAACCAAAAAGTAAAGGATCCATGGCCTGATCCAAACTATCTCGAATCTCAAAATGAAGATGAGGTCCACCTGAGCTTCCGGAGTTTCCGCCATCAGCTATTCGTTCACCCTTGAGTACGGGGAGTTCACCGGGTTCGGGATAGACTTCCAATTCATTCACCTGTCGATCGTACATTTTTTCGATCAGGTAGCGCTGAAGCGCAGGGTTGAAATTTCGAAGATGGCCGTATAGCGTAATATGTCCGGTAGGATGCTTGAGATAAATGACATTGCCATAGCCATAGGTAGAGATTTTGATTCGGTGGACCCAGCCGTCAGCTGCGGCATAAATGGGTTCGCCCTCTACTCCGCCAAACTTGTAATCCAGCCCGGTGTGAAAGTGATTGGGTCGGAGTTCGGCAAAATTTCCAGACAGAAAATTTCGCCCTCCAGGCTTCACCGGAGAGCGAAAATAATCCTGAATGACTCCCTGGGGGAAAAGCTGAAACTGAAACAGAGAGAAAGCAAGAAAGGTGAAAATGAACTTACTTAACTTCAAAATCCAGTAATTTTTGGGTTCCAATAAATCCTTCCAATCGATCGCCGATTTGGACGGGGCCGACCCCAGCGGGAGTACCGGTGTAAATCAAATCCCCTTTTTTTAAGGTGAAAAATTGAGAAACGTATTCGATGATGGTCCCAAAGTCAAAAAGCATCAAGCTGGTATTTCCTTTTTGCTTTACTTCTCCATTGATAGTCAACTGAAAATCAATGTTTTTCAGGTTCTCAAATTCAGAAACCGGCAGAAAATCTCCAATGGGGGCTGATCCATTAAAAGCTTTAGCGATTTCCCAAGGCAAACCTTTGGCTTTACACTGATCCTGAAGGTCTCGGGCCGTAAAATCGATTCCCAATCCGATCTCCTCAAAATAGCGATGGGCAAACTCTTTTTGAATGTATTTGCCCTCTTTGCTGATTTTCAAAACCAATTCTGCTTCATGGTGGATGTTTTTCGAAAAATCAGGGTAATAAAACGCCGCTCCACTTTTCAGCAAGGCCGTATCGGGTTTAAGAAAAACGACCGGATTTCCCGGAGTTTCGTTTTTAAGCTCCTCAATATGCGCCGCGTAATTACGGCCGATGCAGATGATTTTCATAGATTCTAGGCTTTACTGGAAATTGGTTCCTGGGGCTTTCAATACGTGAAATTAACCATATCCGGTGCAAAAAAATGGATACAAGGATGAAAGGCTAAAATTTTTATTCAAAAGACCCTCATCAATTTTCAATCAATTTCAGTCGGTTTTTAATTATTCTGATAAATCTTCAGGACCTCTGCCAAAAGCTTTTCGGTCCATCGGGAATAAACCTGCGCGGATGGATGAAGCTGATCTTCTACGACCATTTCTGGCAAGCCACCGATTTGACGATATTCCTCCGTGATTTCGATAAAAGCTACCCCGTATTTCCGACAAACTTCCTTTTTGGCGGCGTTGAATGCGTCGATTTCGGATTTGACTTTTTCAACATCCGAGCCCTTTTCGGCAGCAAAAGGAGTGACGCCCCAGTCCGGGATCGAAAGGACAAAAACATGATTGGGGAGATTTCCTGCAAACCCGATCGCTCGTAAGAGCATTTGCTCAAATTCTTTTTGGAAATCGTCTATCGGTCTGCCCCGATATTGATTATTGACACCGATCAGAAGGGTCACCAAATTATAGGGTTCTCCAGTCGGCGCAGCATCCAAAATCCCTTCTTCGAGTTCTTCGACAGTCCATCCGGTTTTGGCGATAATCTCAGGATCAGACCAGGTTCGCTCTGTAGATGTGTTTAATCGCTTGATCAATTGATTGGGATAGCGGTCTGCTTCTTCGACTCCTTCTCCAATGGTGTAGCTGTCTCCAAGTGCCAAATAGGTAAGCGGTCGATCTTGCATGTTTTGTTGTTCGATTGTGGTATTTGCCTGAGGTGAACTACAAGCAAAAACCGCAGATAATACGAATGGGATAAAGGTATTTAGAATCATGAGTTGAAAAGGTCTTGAATCAGTTGAATGCTGCCTTGATCGGCGTCTAGTTGGACCAAAGCTCCATTGGGGATGATAAATTGTTTGGGAATATGCCCGATCATCGCACCCGAATACGCAGGAATACTCAAGGGAAGCACATAATCATCCAGAACCTGGTCTACGGTCAGTGATCCATATCCTCCTCCGGGGTTGCAATCTGAGCATTGACCAAATACGAATCCGGCAATGGCATCTAAGGTACCGTTTAATTTTAAGGTACTCATCATTCGGTCGATTCGGTAGGGATCTTCGCCAATATCCTCGATGTACATGATGGCATTTTTGAAATCCGGATAGTAGGGAGTTCCACTCAAAGCGGTGAGTACGGTGAGATTTCCCCCGAGTATTTTCCCGCTTGCCTGACCTGGGGTCAACGTTTGAATCCGATTATTTTTAATAACCAAATCTCCACTATCGGATTGTTCATTTTGGTAAACCATTTTGGATTTTTCGAAAAAAACCTGTTCAAACTGATCGACATTGAACCTGTTCCAGCTTCCCGTTCCGTTGGGTCCATGAAAAGAAATCAGTCCGGTTTGGGAATAAATCGCACAGTGCAAAGCAGTGATATCCGAATAGCCCATCAAAGGCTTGGGATTTTTCCGGATCAAATCGTAATCGATCATTGGTAGAATTCTCGAAGCGCCCGAACCTCCTCGAATACAAACAATAGCTTTGACTTCGGAATCGGCAAACATCGCATTTACATCTCCCGCTCTTTCTTCATCCGTTCCAGCCAAATGTCCGCGGCGATTTTTGAGGTTTGCGCCCAGTTTTACCTTAAATCCCAATGCTTCCAAGGCTTCTTTGGCAAAGGTGAATTCCATCCGGTCAGCAGTAGCGGCTGATGGACTGATGAGGCCTACGGTATTTCCCTTTTGAATGGGATTGGGAAGTATCGAATTCTGGGATCGAACCGATTTTTGGCCATCAAAAGCTAGAAAAGGAAGAGCCGCTCCAGCAAGTCCTAAATTCTTTAAAAAGGATCGTTTGTTCATAAGGTTTGGATTCAATAAATGAAATTAAATCTTTTAGCTTTCTCGGGAAAGAGAAATTCAAAAGGCTTACGGGTCCCCATTCAACAAAAAAAGGGCCGATCTAGGCCCTTTGCAAATTGCGAGTAAAATCTAGGTTGATAAAATCTTCGCAACCCGAAAATCATCCTCATCCACTTCCTTATCATCGACAATCGCCCGTTTGATTGGGGTATAGACGACTTTATGATTGATCAATCCTGCCATCACGTCATATTTTCCCTGAAGCAATCCCTCTACGGCTGAAACGCCAAGCTTGGATGCCAACAGACGATCGTAGGAACTCGGAGCTCCACCTCTTTGCAAATGTCCCAAGATGGTGACTTTGATGTCATAGTAGGGGAGATGTTTTTTGACTTTTTCGGCAATTTCGGCGGCTCCACCACTTTTTCCACCTTCGGCTACAATGACGATGTTAGATGCCTTTTTAGCTTTGGTTCGGATTCGAAGTTTCTCAACGAGTTCTTCGATGGCCATTTTTTTCTCCGGAATCAAAATTGCAGCCGCAGCAGAACCGATTCCCGCATTGATGGCAATAAAGCCGGCATCTCTTCCCATCACTTCCACAAAAAACAATCGATCATGTGAAGTCGCGGTATCCCGGATTTTATCAATTGCCTGAATAGCCGTATTGCATGCCGTATCAAAGCCAATGGTGGCGTCCGTTCCGGAGAGGTCATTGTCGATCGTGCCGGGAAGTCCAACCGCAGGGATTCCGAATTCTTTGTAAAACAAGTGCGCTCCAGTCAACGAACCGTCACCGCCGATAACGATCAAGGCATCGATTCCATGGGATTTCAGATTATTGTAGGCTTTTTGTCGTCCTTCGGTCGTGCGAAAATCCGCGCTTCGGGCAGACTTCAGGAATGTTCCGCCACGCTCCAAGACGTGGGCGATATCTCCGGAGTGTAGTTTTTTAATGTCATTCTGGATCATTCCTTCATAGCCACGGTAAATCCCGTACATCTCCAGGTTGTAATAAAAACCGGCCCGAACAGCCGCACGAATGGCAGCATTCATTCCCGGAGAATCACCCCCGGAAGTCAGTACTCCGATTTTTTTGATGTTTTTCAGTTCCATTTTTTAGGTTTGAGTGAGGGCGCGAAACATAAGATCTGCCGAAGCAGGATTGGTAGCCAAGGGGATATTGTGTACGTCACAGATCCGCATCAGCATTTGCACATCCGGTTCATGAGGATGCTTGTCCAGAGGATCTCTGAAAAACACCACCATGTCCAGTTCCTTTTGGGCGGCCATCGCGGCGATTTGCGCATCTCCACCAATGGGACCCGACAACATTCGCTGAACTTCAAAACCGGCCTTTTGGATATGAGCCCCGGTAGTTCCTGTGGCTACCAGATCCACATCTGCCTGATGAAGGCGATCTTTGAATCCACTTAAAAAATGCACCATATCGGCTTTTTTTCCGTCATGGGCGATTAAGGCGATTTTCATGAATAGCTATCTAATAGGTTGCTGCCAAAGTTAGGAAAAATTCCTTTTCCCAAAATTTATGTTTGACTAATAAAATCAAACATTCCATTCCTTTCGCTTAGTTTCATTCTGCCCCAATAGAAATCAATTCGTGATTTGTTCCAATTTGAGGATAAATGCATATTCCAAGGCCATTTCTTTCAGTGCATTGAATCTACCGGATGCTCCTCCATGTCCGGCTTCCATATTGGTGTGGAGAAGCAAGAGCTTATCATCTGTCTTCATTTCCCGGAGTTTGGCTACCCATTTGGTGGGTTCCCAATACTGCACCTGAGAGTCATGTAAGCCGGAAGTTACGAGCAGATTGGGGTAGTTTTTTGCCTCTACATTATCGTAGGGGGAGTAAGAAAGCATGTATTCGTAATATTCCTGATTTTTGGGATTTCCCCATTCGTTGAATTCTCCGGTAGTCAAAGGAATGCTTTCATCCAGCATCGTGGTCACTACATCTACAAAAGGCACCGCCGCAATGATTCCCTGAAATAAATCAGGCCGCATATTCATCACCGCACCCATCAACAGGCCTCCGGCACTTCCACCCATTGCGTAGAGGTGTTGAGGCAGGGTGTATTTTTGCTGAATCAGATGATTGGCGCAAGCAATAAAATCAAGGAAGGTGTTTTTCTTTTTGAGTAGTTTTCCGTCTTCATACCAGTGACGGCCGAGATCTTCTCCTCCCCGGATATGAGCAATGGCAAAGACAAATCCGCGATCCAAGAGACTAAGTCGGCTACTTGAGAAATAGGCATCCATGCTAAATCCATAGGATCCGTAGGCATAGAGGAGTAGGGGATTGCTGCCGTCCGCATTGAACAAATCTTTCTTATAAACCAACGAAATTGGTACTAAAACCCCATCTTCGGCTTTGGCCCAGATTCTAGCTGATTCGTAATCGGATTCGGTATAGCCGCCCACGATTTCTTGCTGTTTGAGTAGCTTTCGGTCTTTGGTGTGCATGTGATAATCAAAGACCGATGCGGGTGTCACCAAGGAATTATAGCCAAATCTCAACCATGGCGTGTGAAATTCAGGGTTATTGCTGATCCAAGTGGTATAGGTTTCTTCCTCAAAAGCCAATTGATGTCCGGGACTTCCATCCCAAGGTTTGATCAGAATCTGAGTCAGGCCATTACTCCGCTCCTGACTGACAAAAAAGTCTGCAAAAAGATCAAAATCTTCAATTAATACCTCATCTCTATGCGGTATAAAATCCTGCCAGTTTTCCAATCCTGGTTTTTCGATAGGAGCTTTGACTACTTTAAAATTCCTTGCTTCATGATTGGTCCGGATCCAAAAATGTTCTCCATAGTGATCTACGGCATATTCCAGATGAGGGATTCGCGCTTGCAGAAGTTGGAATTCAGCATCGGGTTTGGAAGCTCGGGCAAACCGGATTTCAGAAGAAATGGTACTTTCGCTATGAATTAGGATAAATTCCTCGGACTTGGTTTTGTGTACTTGACAGGTAAACTCCTCGTCTTTTTCCTCATAGATCAAGACATCGTTTTCGGGCGAACTGCCTATTTGGTGTTTATAAATTTGATTTGCCCGAAGGGTATTTGGGTCTTGTTTGGAGTAAAATAGCGTCAAACTATCCCCCGCCCAAACGACATTTCCCGTCATATTTGGGATTCTTTCCTCCAAGATTTCTCCGGTGATAATATTTTTGAAATAAACGGTATAAATCCTCCTGCCCACCTCATCCACGGGAAATGCAATCCAATTCAGATCGGGACTGGCGGCAATTCCAGCCACCTGAAAATAGCTTTTGTCCTTAGCCAAAACGTTGACATCAAGAAGGATTTCTTCAGGATTTTCCAGATTTCCTCTTTTTCGGCAATAGATGGGGTATTCCCCGCCTTTTTCAAAACGACTGTACCAATAATACCCATATTTGAGATAGGGGACACTTTGGTCATCTTCTTTGATTCGACCCTTCATTTCCTGAAAAAGCTTTTCCTGAAGCGCCTCGGTATCCTTCATTTTGGACTTAAGGTAATCGTTTTCTTGATTGAGGTAGTCGATGACTTCAGGGTTTTCCCGATCATTCATCCAATAATAGGGGTCATTGCGTCTATGCCCGTGAAATTCTATAAAATGGTCTTTTTTTGTCGCTTTGGGAGCTTGCATGTTGGGGAATAAAATTTGGATGCAATGTTAATCAAAATCAGAGAGAGCGGGTTCCCCAAAAAATATTTTCTGTCAATTTGGGGGAGTTTTTGGATCGTAATTAGACTCGAATATTGCAATAATGGAAATTTAGTGAAATATTGATGGATATAATTTTACCATCAACCTCAACACTTATGGGAATGCTAAAAGAGTTTAAAGAGTTTGCCGTCAAAGGCAATGTCGTCGACTTAGCTGTCGGTGTGATTATTGGTGCTGCATTTGGAAAAATCGTCACCTCCTTGGTCAATGATGTAATCATGCCGCCGATTGGATTGGCACTTGGCGGTATGGATTTCAAAGAATTGGCGCTGACACTGAAAGAGGCGGAAATGAATGCCGCCGGTGAAGTGGCTGTGGCTGCGGTGACGATCAATTATGGGATGTTTATCCAAAATATAATTGACTTCGTAATTGTGGCTTTTGTGATTTTCCTTGCGATCAAAGGTGTTAATAAGATGAATCGCAAAGAGGAGAAAAAAGAGGAAGCAGCTCCACCTCCTGCACCTCCAAAGTCAGAGGTTTTGTTGGAAGAAATCCGTGATTTACTCAAGAAACAATCTTAAGAAATCAATAAAAAAAGGTCCTTTGCGGGACCTTTTTTTAATAAAATACCAGTGGGAATTTTGCTACGGGAATAAATTAATTATCAGATGATCTCCTTTGTCGGTTTCGCTGGTAAATCATCCGGGTAAAATCTCTCGCTATTCCGTTGAGTTTCATGACCTGGGGGTAGGAAATCACTTGAGCAACTTCCTTGACAAATTTCTCTTCCTCGTCGATCATTTTTCGCTGAATTCGGAACCGTTTTTCCAGTGCATTCTTTGCTTCTTGCTCGCTCAGGGCTTGTTGATCTTGCTTCGGATAAAGCGCCACCATTTCTTTCAGATTGGCTTCCCGGCTCTCGGTGTACTCATTATAGATGGGCCAGAACTTTTCGGCTTGATCAGGACTTAATTCCAATCGACTGGTAATAAAGGCAATCCTGGCAGCTTGAAGCCGTTCAGGGTCAAAATCCCGGGATTCTCCTCTCTGCGCAAATGTTGCGATTGCGGTGAGAAGGAAAATGGATAGTAATAGGTGTAATTTTTTCATTGATCTAGGGTGATTTCAGTTTCTTGATCCCAAAGTAAATCTGCATAGGGAATTTCTTCTTCGAGAATATCGTCAAGTATTTCCTCAGGATTTTCGCTCATTCCCAAGACATCTTCCGCAGTCCAGTAGTTGGATTCGATATATAAGTTTACTTCTTCTTCCAAAGCCAACAGCTCATTTTCAGGGGAGCTGGGATAAAAGAAATAGGTGCCTACAGATAGGAAAACGAGAATGGCAGCCGCCCATTTGACCCAAGAATAATCGGGCTTGGATTCAAGTTTGTGAAGGATTTGATCGGGCAAGGATTCAAAATATCCCTCAGGGCTTGTAAACGGCTTAAGCTTTGGAAATTGCTGCTTCATCATGATTTAGACTTTATTTAGTGAAGAAGGTTTATTCGTTTTTTAGGAATTCTTCGATTTTTTTCACCGCCAGGTGATAACTGGCCTTGAGCGCACCCACACTGGTTTCAGTGATTTGGGACATTTGTTCGTAGGTGAGTTCCTCTTGATATTTGAGATGAAAGACAAGCCGCTGCTTGGCAGGCAATTTTAATAGGGCCTTTTCAAGTTTATATTCGATTTCTTCGGTGGTGGGCATGCCCGGCTGATCGAGGTAGCTTTCCAGCCTTTGCTGATGATCGTCAATGGAAAAGAAAAACCGATTCTTCTTTTTTTCCAAAAATGTCAGAGTTTCATTCGTTGCGATTCGATAAAGCCAGGTAAAGAGGGTGGAGTTTTCCTGAAATTTATCAATATTCTTGAAAGCCTTAATAAAGGTGTTTTGAGTAAGGTCATCAGCGTCTTCGTGGATCAAAACCATTCGTCTGATGACTTGGTAAATCCGCTGCTGATACCGCTGAATCAGTTGACGATATCCCATGTCTCGGGTGTGATTCTGCCGGATCAATTGGAGGATTTCCTGGTCGGGATTCTGATTCATTGCGTATTAGACCGCTGATGGGCATCAAGGTTTAGTTTCAATTGACATTTTGATCAGAAAATCCCCAAGTTGAGGACAGCACTGATACTTTTTAATCCTAATCCGAAGGTGATCAGAAGAATGCTTAGCGAGAGGATATTGATCCAAAGTGGGTTTTTATAAGCTTTCATCCAGCTTTTCTGATTGGCGAGCCAAATCAGCCATCCTGATATCAAAGGCAGAAGAATGCCATTTGCCAATTGCGCCAAAGCAATCAGCTGCGAAGGCTTAATGCCAAAAGACGCAAAAAATAAACCCATTCCCACCACCAAACCGATTGCTATTCGCATCGGAACCGAACTGGTATCTTGGTTCCAACCCATAATTCCGCAAATCACCAATCCGGCCGCAAGGGGAGACGTAATCGAGGAAGTCAGGCCTGCGGCCAAAAGCCCAAATCCCATCAAGTATTTTCCCGAACTTCCAAACACCTGGTCCAACCCCATGGCTATATCCTGAGCGGAATTGATTTCCACGCTTTGGTTTACAGTTCCGACGATCAATATTGCCATGGAAACTAAACCTCCCAAAATCACCGAAAGGATAATATCCCTTCTCATCCAGTGGATTTCGGTGGGACTTTTCCATTTGTTTTTGACCAAAGCGGCATATAAAAATAAATTATAGGGAACCACCGTCGTACCAATCAAAGCAACCAAGGTGGTCGTTTGATCCAAATCAAGACTGGGTACAAATCCCTCAAAAACTTCTCCCCAAGCCGGCCTTACCAAAACTGCCGTCACCAAAAAAGCCAAGGACATCAAAATGACTAAGCTGACAAGGAATTTTTCCAAAACCTGATAGTTACCCATAACCAAAAGAAAAAATGCCAAGGCTCCGATTAGGAAATTACCAGATTGAATCTGCCAAGTTCCTATGCTCAAACTGGGACTGTCCCAAAATACCTGTAATCCCAACTGCGAACCGGTGATATTCCCCGACTCGTAAGCGATGTTTCCCAGTACGATGGCTAAGAGAACCAATACAATCTGAAAAATTTTAAGCAGGGTATTATTCTTTTGATTACGAATAAGTTGTGCCAAATCTTTTCCGGTGGCCAATCCGATTCTTCCTGCCGTTTCCTGTAGGATGATTGTGGCAATAATGGAAAGCAACAGTCCCCAAATCAGCGAAAATCCAAATTGGTAGCCGGCCTGGGTGCAGACCATGACGGTTCCTGGACCGATAAAAGCCGCGGTTATGATCGGTCCTGGTCCGAGATTGTGAAGGAAGTTTCGAAGGCTCAAGTTGTAGTTTTTTGACAAAATAGTGTTTTGGGTAGAATATTTGTTATTTCAGTAGTTATCCTTTTGGAATCAATCCTTTTTATATGAACTGGCTTAGTAAAACTCTTAAAATTCTGGCTTCATTGCTGCTTGCGTTTGTGATTTTTTTGGCTTTGCTCTATCGGAGTGATATCGCCCAAGAAGAAATTATTGAGAAATATAGCTATCCTGAGTCCCACTTTATCGAAGTTGATGGAGTCAATCTTCACGTTCGATTTTTGGGGGAAGGGGTACCGATATTTTTGATTCATGGCAGTTTTTCATCCCTACACACTTGGGATGAATGGCAGCGGGAATTGAGTCCCCATTTTATGACAATCTCGGTGGATTTGCCCGGACACGGACTTACAGGACCGGATGAACTCAAGCGATACACGGTGGAGGATTATGGTCAGGTGATTTTGCGTCTGGCGGAGAAACTCAATTTGCCAAGATTTCATATCGCAGGGAATTCCATGGGAGGAGCTGTTGCCCTTCAAGTGGCAAGCACTCGTCCTGATCAGGTGTTGTCACTGAATTTACTCAATTCCTCAGGAGCGCCCCGTCCTACTAGCCGGACACTCCCTTCAGAAAATAGCTCTGAAAGGGAATCTAGATGGGTTTTTCGCCTGTTGGAAAATCCGGTTTTTTCTAAAATTCTATTGAAATGCACGCCTAAGTTTCTCTTTTCCATGAATTTGAAAGAGGTCTACGGCGATCCCCAGCGAATCAAAGCCGAATCGGTGGATCGGTATTTTGAATTGATGCTCAGGGAGGGAAATCGGGAAGCTACCCTAGACCGAATCTCTTCCAAAAAGGATTCATCCATTGACTTTGAGCGATTGACGATGCCTACCTTGATTATGTGGGGAGATTTGGACCGATGGATTCCTGTAAATCAAGCTTTGGCCTTTGAAAAAGGAATATCGGGTTCTAATCTGATTATTTTTGAAGGAGTCGGCCATGTGCCCATGGAGGAAATCCCGACAGAATCTGTCGCAGAATACCTGTCCTTTCTAGGAGTGGAGGTTCGTAAAAACTACCTTCAGGCTCCCAATTACGTGAGCTATGTCGATTGAAATTTTATTGGTTCTGATCATCCTGCTTCAGATAGGAATGCTTGTCCTTTTTGTCAGTTCGAAGCGAAAAGATCCCTTTTCAGATTCTCTGAATCAGCAGATTCAGGAACTTCGGCAGGAACTGGACCGCACGCTTTCTTTGGTTCGGAAGGAAAATCAAGATAACCTGACTGGACAGTTTCAACTGGTTTTTCAATCCTTGCGAAGCAATTCCCAAGATCAAAAGGAGGCCTTGAAAAGCTTTGGGGAGGTTTTTAGGCAAAATGTCCAGGATTTTAATACCCTGCAGCGAGAAAAACTCAGCGAACTCAATCGCCGACAGGAGGATTTGATGAAATCCACCGAACTCCGGCTGGAAAAAATCCGGGAGACGGTGGACGAGAAATTACAAAAAACGCTGGAAGCCCGTTTGGGTCAATCCTTTGAAATGGTCAGCAACCAATTGCAAGCCGTCCAAAAAGGACTGGGCGAAATGCAAAGCCTTGCCAATGGAGTAGGGGATCTTAAGCGAGTGCTCAATAATGTCAAAAGCAGGGGAGTTTTGGGAGAATATCAGCTGCAAGCGATTTTGGAAAACCTGCTGACTGCTGAGCAATATGAAATCAATGCTGCAGTGGGTAAGGGAAATCGGGAACGGGTAGAGTTTGCGGTCAAAATGCCCGGTCAGGACCAAACGATTTTATTACCGATTGATTCGAAATTTCCCCAAGAATCCTATCTCAGATTAGTTGACGCATATGAGTTAGCTTCCAAGCCTGAAATCAATCAGCAGCGCGCTGAGCTTTTCAAAGCAGTAAAAAAAGCCGCTCAGGATATTCGTGACAAATATTTGAATCCTCCATTTACGACGGATTTTGCGATTTTATTTCTTCCGGTGGAAAGCCTCTATGCCGAAATTCTTCGCGAACCCGGATTGACTCAGCAGATTCAGCAAGAATACAAGGTTTTGGTCACAGGACCGACGACCCTCTCAGCGATTTTAAACAGTCTGCAGATGGGATTTCGCACCTTAGCTATTCAAAAGCGAAGCTCTGAAGTATGGCAAATATTAGGAGCGATCAAAACGGAATTTGGGAAGTTTGGGGAACTGATCGAGAAGACACAGCGAAAACTCACCGAAGCCCATTCGGAGCTGGATAAGTTGGTTGGTGTGCGAACTCGGGCTATACAGCGAAAGCTGAAAGATGTAGAGGAAATGCCCGAATCGGAAAGTAAACGCCTGCTTGATGATCTGTAAATTTTAGGTCGAAAATTGAATTTTTTAAATGGAGCTTTGTTACATTAGCCCTTAGAGTAAAAAAGTTTTTTGTTAAATCCTGATAACCAAATGGAAAAGCAATTACTTTTGCGCCCTGATTAAAATTGCAGAAAGGAATTTATGGCAATGCACATTGTAATTGCAGGTGCCGGGGATATGGGATATCACCTGGCTGAGCAATTAAGCTACGATAATAAAGACATTACCCTCATTGATACCGAGCGCGAAGTCTTGGACTATGTTTCGTCCAAACTTGATGTCTTGACTGTGCTGGGAGATGCCACTTCCATAGAGGTTTTAAAACGAGCCAATGTGGACCATGCCAGCATGGTTTTAGCCGTGACGACCTCCGAAAAAACCAATATTGTCGCGGCAGTTCTTGCCAAGCAATTGGGTGCCAAGCGCGTGATGGCACGGGTTAGAAACCATTCGTACCTCCATGGAGATAATATCAAGTACTTTGAGAATTTAGGAATTGACAACCTTATTTCCCCGACAATGCTTTGCAGTCGGGAGATTTTTAACCTGATACAGAATTCCAGCTTTACGGAGGTTTTTGATTTTGAAGGTGGAAAGCTTAATGTCGTTGGGGTGACGCTCGATCAATCCAATCCTCTCGTCAATCAGCGAATCATGGATATGAGTACCAATCCCATTTTTGATGATGTGAGGATTATTGCAATTCTTCGAGATCAAAAAACGCTGATTCCAAGGGGAAGTACGATCATCAGAAACCAGGATCACGTATTCTTTATTTCGACAAAAAAGCATACTCATAGTATTCTTCAGTTGATCGGACAGGAGAAAAGAGAGATCAAAAATGTGATGATTATCGGTGGCGACGATATGGCTTTGACTACCGCTTTGAAACTGGAAAATCATTACCGGGTCACCTTGGTAAATAAGGATAAAGACCGTTGCAAATGGCTTGCAGAAAACCTGCCCAATACCTTGGTGATCAACGGGGATTATAAAAACGTAGAGCTTTTGGTAGAAGAAGGCTTGGAGCAGATGGATGCTTTTTTGGCCTTGACGGATTCCTCAGAGACCAATATCATCACCAGTCTTACGGCTAAAAATCACGGAGTTTATAAAACCATCGCTCACGTAGATACCCGGGAATACATTCATATTTCGCATAGTATCGGGGTGGATTCGCTGATCAACAAAAAGCTGGTAGCGGCTAATGAAGTTTCTCGCTATTTGAGAAAAGGCTCTGTGGAGGCGGTTTCGGGGATTTATGGGGTAGATGCTGAATTTGTTCAATACTCGGTTTGTAAAAGCAATCGACTAACGAAATATACGCTTAAAGATTTGCATTTTCCGGACTCTGCTATTGTGGCGGGTGTCATCCGTGGGGAAGAGGTTTTTATCCCTGACGGAGATTTCCAGCTTCAAGTAGGCGATAAGGCTATTGTACTTGCTTTGCCGCAGGCCAAGGGTTCTTTAGAAAAACTATTCCATTAAATCCATGATCCATTTTAAGGAAATCGCCAAAATCATGGGAGCCCTACTTGGACTTCTGGCAATTTTGATGGTTCCGGCGGTAATTTTTTCAATCTATTATGGAGAAGATCCCTGGCCGATTTTAGTGTCGATTTGCATTTCTTCTGTTGTGGGTGGAATAGCCTATTTTTCATTTTCCAAGCAGGACCAAAATATCCGCAAACGAGAGGGATATCTGATCGTAGCACTCAGCTGGGTGTTTATGACGCTTTTTGGGATGCTTCCCTACATCTTGAGCAAGGAGATTTTAACCTTCGATGATGCCTTGTTTGAGACTATGTCTGGCCTGACGACCACAGGAGCCTCTATTTTGACCGATATAGAAGTAATACCAAAGGGGCTGTTGTTTTGGCGAAGTATGACACAGTGGGTTGGCGGCTTGGGAATTATCGTTTTGACAGTAGCGATTTTTCCGCTTTTGGGAATCGGAGGAATTGAGCTCTTTGTGGCGGAATCCCCTGGACCTACTTCGGATAAAGTTCACCCTAGAATTTCAGAAACCGCCAAGCGGCTATGGTACGTTTATGTCGGTTTGACTTTGGTAGCTACTTTATTGTTTTGGGTTGGAGGAATGTCGTTTTATGATGCGATCAATCACGCCTTGACCACCTTGGCCACGGGTGGTTTTTCGACCAAGAATGCTTCTATGGCTTTTTATGATTCTGCCTTTATCCAATATGTCGCCATTTTCTTTATGTTTTTGGCAGGTACTAACTTTACCATTATTTACTTTGGTTTGATTGGGAAATTCAGACGCGTCTTGAGAAGTGATGAATTTAAGGTTTATGCCTTTTCGCTTCTGGGGCTTTCAGTGATTGTATCCTATTTTATTTTTGCCAAGGGAGGGGTTGATTTCGAACTTGCCTTTAGAAAGTCCCTTTTTCAGGTCGTTTCTGTGGTCACGACCACGGGATTTGTAACTGACGACTATACACAGTATGGCGCAGGGATCACATTTTTATTTTTCATGATGTTATTTTTAGGCGGATCTGCGGGTTCTACCGCCGGTGGGATAAAATTTGTCAGGCACTTGACTTTTATTAAGAATTCCTGGCTGGAGTTTAAGCGATTGGTGCATCCAAGAGCAATAGTCCCTTTGATGATTAATGGAGATCGAGTCACGGGAAGAATCATTACTCACATCATGAATTTCCTCCTTATTTATCTATTGACTTTTGTTTTGGGATCTTTGGTGATGTCCTTTTTGGGCTATGATTTGGCGACATCCTTGGGAGCAGTGGCTACTTGTTTGGCCAATGTCGGACCTGGCATTGGAGAGGTGGGACCTGTGGATAATTTTGCTTTCTTTTCTCCAGCAGCTAAAATTTTCCTTTCCTTTATTATGCTATTGGGACGATTGGAGCTGTTTACTATTCTGATTTTATTTACCCCATTCTTTTGGAGAGCCAATTAGTCCAACACCGTAAATTGGGCTTGAATCTTGGCAATTCGGTCTTCAAGGCTTTCCGATGAAATCGTTGTGCGGCTTAATCGATCTACCATAATTGGAAAAGAGAACGGGGTAAACTGAACCGGATGCTTCACGATCATCTGGAGTTGGTTTATTTTTTTCATGGCCTTAATCAACTTATCCTGATCCATTTGCTGATTCATCGCTTCATAGCGTGCTTGCTTGAGCAGCAGGTTTTCTGGATCATATTGCTCAAAAACCTGAAAGAGCAGACTGGAATTGGATTGAACGTGCTTAAATGTCATGGGCTTTCCCGGATAGCCCTGAAAAACCAAACCGGCTATACTGGCTATTTCCCGAAATTTACGCCTAGACATCTCACTTTCATTGATGCAGTGTAGCACGTCCTCTTCGAGGTTTTTTAGCGTAAAGACATCCTCTTCTAAAATTTCCTCGATCCGGATGGGTTCATCGGAAAGCAGTTCAAATCCATAATCATTCATGGCCATATTAAACGTGACCGGGAAGCTGGTAGAAATCCGATAAGCAATCAAAGCCGCCATCAATTCATGAATCATTCTGCCCTCGAAGGGATAAAAAAATAAATGATAGCCCTGCTTACTTTGATGCGATTCAATCAGAAAGGTCCGATCATCAGGCACGATGGAAAGGCGGCTTTGTAATTCTAATATGGGCAAAACACGTTGAACTTCTTCAGAGCGATAAATGCCTTGATTATAGGCATGAAAAATCTGTAAAATCTGTTCTGAAAGCTTGGAGGAAAGAGACATCCGGGCACCCATCCAACTGACCACATTGGATGTCTTTTTTTCGGATAGCTGCACGATGGCATTTAAATCTTTGATTTGAAGGAGTTCGAGACTGCGTCCCGCAAAAAAGAAGCGATCACCGATTTTCATTTTGGTGATAAAATATTCTTCCACACTGCCCAAGTAGGCTCCATTTTTAAATTTGACTTTCATCATGGCTTCCGAAACAATAGTACCCATAGAAAGCCGATGTTTCATAGCAATGCGTTTGTTTTTGACTCGGTAAAGCCCGTCTTCATCCCGGCTGACCTTTAGAAAATCCTCATAGCTGCCCAGCGAGTTTCCTCCGATGGTAACGAAATCCATCATCCAGTTCATTTCTTCTTCACTTAGCGAAGCAAAAGAAAAGGTCCTCTTGGCGATTTCGAAGGCTTTATTTCGGTCAAAACCTTCTCCCACAGCCAAGGTCACTAGAAACTGAATCAAGACGTCATAGGGCAGGATAGGAGCAAATTGGGATTCCATCTCTCCAGCATCGATGGCTTCTCTCAAAGCTGCCGCTTCGATGAGCTCCAAAGAATTGGTCGGGACAAAATAGATCTCCGAGGGCAGGCCCGGCTGATGTCCTGCGCGTCCTGCGCGCTGTATAAATCTCGAAACACCTTTTGGGCTACCAATCTGGATCACTCGATCCACAGGCCTGAAATCTACACCTAAATCCAAACTAGAGGTACAAACCACCAGTTTGAGTTTTGCTTCATGCAGGGCCTGCTCCACCCAGGCACGAACCGTCATATCCAAGCTGCCGTGATGCATGGCGATCAGCCCCGCCCAGTCCGGTCTTGCTTCCAAAAGCTTTTGGTACCAAATTTCCGTTTGTGATCGAGTATTGGTGAATAGCAAAACGGTTTTGCCAGCTTCGATGATGGGAATGACCTGATCCATCATTCGGATTCCCAAATGTCCTGACCAGGGATATTTTTCGATTTCCTCCGGGAAAACCGAATGAAGAATAATTTCTTTTTGGATGTCTGCTTTAACAATGTTCAATGGCAGTTCTGCTCCCAAAAGTACCTTTGCCGCTTCTTCCAAGTTTCCGATGGTAGCCGAAACAGCCCATCGTTTAAAGCGTTGATTACAAATAGATTGTATGTATTCCAGTGCAAGTTGAACTTGTACTCCTCGTTTATTTCCCACCAGTTCATGCCATTCGTCCACGACCACTGTTTGCAGGGATTGGAAGAGCGTACCATGGTCCTTTTGGGCGATCAGGACATGCAGTGTTTCAGGTGTGGTGATCAGGACTTCCGGAGGTCTTCTTTTCTGGGCTGCCCGGGTTTTGGCATCGGTATCGCCGTTTCTTACGGCAACTTGCCAAGGTAGACCGATTTGATCGCAGACTTCCTGCATGGCTTTTTGGATGTCTTGGGAAAGTGCCCGAAGCGGCGTGACCCAAATGAGCTGTAGGCCATTATTTCGGCTGGATTGCCAGCTTTCGGGATGGGTTCGGATAAAATCCAAAATCACGGGAAACCACAGGGCAAAGGTCTTTCCCGAACCTGTCGGAGCATTGAGCAGGCCTGATTTTCCCGCTAAATAATCCTTCCAGGTTTTCAGCTGAAATGGAAAAATCTCCCAGCCTTTACTTTTGAAATAAGCTAGTCCAACTTCTAAGGCTTTATCCTCCATACAATTTTAACAGGTCTCTGAGATCTTCCAGGGAATTGGCTTCTTCTTTGGGTTTATCTTTGCGCCAGCGCAAAATACGGGGAAAGCGTAAGGCAATCCCACTTTTGTGACGCGGACTGTCTTGAATTCCCTCGAAAGCAATTTCAAAAACCAATTCAGCCTTCACCGTTCGTACGGGTCCAAATCGCTCTCGGGTATTTTTCTTTACAAACTGATCTACCTCGCGCATCTCTGCATCGGTGAGGCCGGAGTAAGCCTTGGCAAAGGGAACCAATTGATCACCATCCCAAACCGCAAAAGTATAATCACTGTACAAATCCGCTCTTCTGCCGTGTCCCTTCTGTGCATAAATCATCACTCCGTCGATGGTCAAAGGCTCGATTTTCCATTTCCACCAATTGCCTCTTTTTCGGCCCGCTTCATAGGGAGAATCCAGTTTTTTAAGCATGAGACCTTCGGCGAAGTAGCTTCTGGATTTTTCCCGTATTTCAGCAAATTCTTCCCAATTTCTGGCCGACAGCGGTTCAGATATTTCCAAATGAGGATGAGAATGATTGGCTACAAGTTGCTCCAAATAAGCCCGTCTTTTTACTAAAGGTTTGCTTCGGTAATCCTGATTTTGATATTCGATCAGATCATAGACCAAAAAGCTTACTGGAGCCTCTGAGAGAATTTTTTTGCTTACATTTTTTCGACCGATTCGGGTTTGAAGCAGATTGAATGGGAGCGGACCACCGTCTTTGAATGCTAGAATTTCACCATCAAGCACGACGCCGTCGGGAAGGTTTTTTCCTAAATTCATCAGTTCGGGAAATTTATCGTTGACGAGTTCTTCCCCTCTGCTCCAGAGAAATACTTCACCCTCTCGCTTAATTAATTGCCCGCGGATACCGTCCCATTTCCATTCGATTTGCCATTCCTCTGACGGGCCTAGTTCCTCGGGATTTTTTTCGAGCGGATGAGCGAGGAAAAAAGGATAGGGTTTTGAGCGGTCTTTTTCCTGCTCAGATTGATCAAAAAGCTGCTCGAAACTAATTGAGGTCGGATCCCAGTTGCCCATCAGAGCGTAGGCAATATCGGCTTTGTCCCGATCCAGAAAACTGGCCAAAGCCTGATAAATTAAATTTTGACTGACTCCGATACGAAAACCTCCGGTGATGATTTTATTGAATACAAACCGCTCTTGCCTGTCCAGTTGCTGCCATGAGTTGACAATAAAGCTTTTCTTATTTTCATCATCTTTTTCTTTGAGATCAGAAAGCGCTTGAATCCAATCGCTCAGGCTGATATCGGATTTTTGTGTGGGAGGTGGCAGCAAAAGGGCAATCGTTTCTGCCAAATCTCCCACACTATGATAGGATTCGTCAAAGAGCCAACGCGGAATATTGGCTAATTCCAGACACCAATCACCCAGTTGTCGGGTGGAAACCTGTCTTTTTGGGCGTCTATGAGAAAATAATGCGATTGCCCACACTTTGTCTCTAGCTGGCGCTTTTTCAAAAAAATAATGAAGGGCCTCCAGTTTATCCTTGGTCTTATTTGACTGATCGAGTTGGGTAATGAGCTCGGCAAATTCCTTCATGAGGGGAAATTAATTACTTAAAGTGACCAAAGTCCTATTAAAATCTACTTTAATGAATAAATTTAGATTCAAATCGAACAGGGCAGAAGTCCTGACCGTTAAGAATTGAAAACTTGGAACCTATGAAAAAGTTAATCCTTGGAATGATCTTGCTAGCTGGACTTTGGTCTTGCACGGATCAGGAATCTGAAAAATATACCGGAAAAGCTGTCGAATACCAACTTTATCAAGCTTCTGAGTTTGACTATGTGGGAAAAGCGATGGTGAAAGAACTCATCGGGGGAAATCTCGAATTGACGATTCAGCTGGAAGGGGCTAGGGGAGACTCAGAAACGAATTATCCGGCGCATCTTCATTTTGGAAATTACACCGAAGCCGATACCCCAATCGCCTTTATGCTAGATCCGGTAAGCGCTTCGAATTTGAAAAGCAGTACGATATTGGAGCAGCTTTCTGACGGTAGTCGGTTAACTTTTGACGAAGTCTCAGGCTTTGACGGACATATCAAAGTTCACTTGGCGGCAGATGGTCCCGACTATGAGGTGATTTTGGCAGCTGGAAATATCGGTTTGAATGCCGGGGCAGATTTCAAACTGGATGAAATGGCAGTTTGCGGAAAGAATTATTGATTATCTCAATATTCTTAAAAACGAAAAAGCGGCCTGGATTACTCCAGACCGTTTTTTTATTGAGCTTATTTTCCTATTAATTCAAAATCAAAGGGAAAGTTACGTCGAGATCAGATTCACCACCAGCCTCAGTAAAGTTGGAGAAATTAGGATTTGTGGCGCCTGGGAAGTTTTTGTCCAAATCATGTCTTAACACTACTCTAAACTGAGCATTGTTAAATCCGGGACTGGAGGATACCGTGACGATGCCACTCACCCCGATCAACTCTCCGCTTTCGTCATCATAGACATAGGTAAGTGGAGCGGAGCTTCCTTCAAAAGCTGATCCCAAGAAATAAAACTGATGCTCATCACCTTCTTCGAGAACTTCCTCAGTGATATCTTCATTTTCGATTGCGTTTAATACCTCGATATCCAATCGGTAGGTTTTGCCAGTTTCCAATTCGATATCGTCCGCAGTCAAAGCATCTCCCACTTCAATTCCTTCTGCATCAGAAGCATTAAACGTAAGGGTAGTTCCCACTTCATTTCCGGATTCATCCAATTCGGTAAAATTCAAATTGATGTCGGTGATGACTTCTTCTTCATTTTCTATTACTGGATCTTCACTTTCACAAGAAGCAAAAGCAAATAGAGACGCTGACAATACGTAGATGGGTAGTTTGTGATAGGTTTTCATTGTTTGTGTTTAATTAGAATTGGTAATTGATTTTAAGTAAAATATTTCGACCGATATCATCGGTAAAGTATCGGAATCTATTCATGTATTCTTTGTAGGAAGTATTGAAAATATTCTGGACCTGTAGGCCGACATTCAGCTTGTTTTCCCCTAATTGCAATTGCTGTAAGTAGGCAAAATTGAACAATGCGTATGCAGGAGGGGCAGGGGCAAGGTCAAAATCGGGCTCACGTTGCTGTCTTGCTACCAGCAAATTGCTTAAGGTGAATTTGTGTGTTTTACCTGTACCATTCAATCGGTATGCCATTCCCCAGTCCATGCGGTCAGAGGGGATAAAGGGGAAAAATGAATCAGTTTCGGTGTTTCGAGCCCGGATGATGGAACCTTTTAAATACCCACTCAACTTACCTGTAAATTCATGACTGCCCGAAAGATCAATCCCGTAGAAGAGTGCATTGGCCTGGAGGTATTCATAGACATTGAATGTGCCTCTGAGACTGACAAAGTTTTCTCCCGTCGGATTGAGGTAGATGTAATTTCCAATCGAATTGACATAGCCTGTCAGTTCCAATACTGTTTTGTTGGTGGAATATTCCAATGAATTCACCCACTTGAGGGATTTTTCGGATTCTAGGTTTTGATCACCGATTTCTACTGCTGCAGCTCCATGATGAAGCCCTTGGGAAAAAAGCTCATTTACATTGGGCGGTCTCCACGCTGACCCTAGATTACTCGAAAGGGTAATCGTCTTGGAAAGTTGATAATACGCGCCCAGAAAAGCCGTGAAATTTTGATAATTCAAATCCGCACTTTCCAATTCTCTATTGATGAATCTGGCCGTTTTTACATTTCTAAAATCATATCGAATGCCTCCTTCGATCTCCAGCGGGCCTTTGGAAAATTTTTCCATTCCATAAATTCCGAGATTGACCATGTCATAATTCGGAATCAAGGGAGTCACGCCTGTGCCCGGAACATTTGTATTGGCTTGTTGAATGATATTCAATCCCCAGGTTCCGCTAAAAGCATTGGGATGAGTGTGGTCCACAAACAAATCCAGCGTGTTGGTATACAGCTGCAAATCCAAACTCGGCCGGGTATTTAATTCTCCTCTTCTTCGGTCATACTCCTGACGCTCATTGAGCTGAAATCCATACTGAAGATTGGCTTTCCAATTGGAGTTGAGGTGGTAGTGTGATTTGAATTTCGCTAAATGGTGAATAACCTTTTGCTTGGGATTATCGATATCATAGGTGAAATCCGTTTCGGTAAATGGCCTGCCATTTTCGATGATGCTCTGAAGATCCGAGAGATTTCCGGTATGCGCATCCCGTAATATTCCCAATTCACTGTTGAAATAACTGTAGTAAAGTTCTGTCCCAAGCTTTTTGTTGGAATAGCCCAGCGTTCCACTAAAATTGAGTTCGCTGATTCCGGTATTGGATTGATAATAATTTGGACTTTGGATGGTGCCGCCTCTTTTGGCTGATCCCTGAATTCGGTAACCGAGACCTTTGATTTTTTCCGAACCTCCAGTGTGGGTCAAGGAGATGTTTCCCATTCGACCATTACTTGCACCGAGAAGGTGAAGGTCAGTTTTATGTTCTTTTTTCGTGGGTAAATCTGAAGGAGAAACCAAGATTACTCCCCCCATCGCTTCAGGACCGAAACGGACAGTTTCTGCACCCTTAATTACCGTGATCTCATCTGCCAAAAAGGGGTCAATTTCCGGGGCATGTTCCGCTCCCCATTGCTGTCCTTCCAGACGAATTCCATTATTGAGAATCATAATCCGATTGGAGTGAAGTCCGTGGATGACTGGTTTGGCGATGCTGTTTCCGGTAGAAAAGGTGGTCACTCCGGCGACTCTTTTGAGGCTTTCGCCAAGATTTTCACCCCTGGACTCCAAGAGCTCCTCACCATAAAGCGCCTGAATGGCAGTCGTCGTCTGAATAGCGTCTTGATGGCCGTGGATTTCTACTCCTTCCAATTCCATGGAATCCTCTTCCAAACGATAGGTTTTATTAAATGAGCCTTTTTCCAGCGTGATGGTCTCGATGATTTCCTTGTGACCCAAAAATTGGATTTTCAGTGTATAAGTCCCGGCGCAAAGGTCCCGGATGATGAAGTTTCCATCGTCATCGGTGATTGCTCCGTTCTTGACTTCTTCGATCCAGATGTAGGCACCTGGGATGGATTGGTTGTTTTCCAAATGGATAACTTTTCCTCGGATAGAAAAATTACAATTTTGCGCATGAGCGGGAAATGCGCTTAGGACAAGGAAAAGACCTATGGTGAATAATAATGCTGAAATATCTTGTTTCTTCACAATGCAAAAATAGAGGGCTTTTGGAGATTAAACCACAAAAAGTGAAACAAAGTTGCAAAAAGGGATAAATGGTCTTTAAAAAGGAAGAGTCTCCAGTCTTAAAATCAGCCAATTTGTTTAGAATACGGCATTTCTATCGGGAAAAATCTAATCCGCAAGGCTTTTGTTTTGGCCAAAGCCCGAATTAAAAATCATCGAATCTTTAAAATATCGGCTAATTGATATCGAGGGGTACCACCATTCTGCGCGGCAACAAAAGCCCCGATTCGGCAAGAAAAATCCAAAATTTCCTGAGGAGATTTCTGGTCGAGGTACATTTTGATAAATCCGCTCAAAAATGCATCTCCTGCGCCAATGGTATCCTGAACCTGGATTTTATAACCCTGATGATGAAAAAATTCTCCCTTTTGGTAAATCATCGCTCCATTGGAACCCAAGGTGATACAGATCAAATCTACCGGAAAGTGCTTGTCTAGAAATTCACAGAGGATTTTGGGATCGGCCGAGGTATTGAAATAATCGGCAAAAGCGACCAATTCGTCTTCGTTGATTTTTAGAATATCGGTGTAGGCTAAAAGTGTTTCGATCACTTCAAAATCATAGAATGGGGGTCTTAAATTGGCGTCAAAAATTCGAAGCTTGGCCAAGTGAAGCAGATCTAGGAGGGTTTTTAAGCTGGTGGTATTCCTTACCGCCAAAGTTCCGAAAACGAAGGCATTGGCTGATTTTACCGCCTTTTTGTTTTCTTCGGTAAGACTGATAAAATCCCAGGCGACAGGGGAGAGGATCGTGTACTTGATGTTTTCCCGATCCGAACTGTCCACCAAAACTCTGGATGTTTCCTGATCTGACTTTAATTGGATCAGTTCGTCAGAAATCCCATAATCACGGTAAAAGTTGAGCAGTTTTTCGCCCAAATCATCAGTACCGACGGCAGAAATTAATTGGGTATCCAACCCCAGCTGATGTAGGTTTAGCGCCACATTCATGGGAGCACCTCCGGCCACATCTCCGCTGGGAAGGCAATCCCAGAGCATTTCTCCGAAAACAACGACTTTATCTGACATAATTAGCATGTAAATCTTTTTGAATTTCTTCCAGTGATCTTCCTTTGGTTTCAGGCATTTTGAACCGCACCCAAATCAGCTGTCCGACCATCATCAAACAAAAGAAAGCGAAAATATAACCCGGACCGAATTGATTGGCAAAGAAAGGGAATACGTTTGCAATTACAGCAGCCAAAATCCAATGCGTAAAGGAACCCAGGGACTGACCGTAAGCTCGGAGTTCGTTAGGAAACATTTCCGAAATAAATACCCAAATCACGGATCCTTGCCCAATCGCATGGGAAAGTATAAATCCAAAAACAAAGATTGGTAGCCAAAAGGAAGGGATTCCCGGACCCAGAAAATTGTAGGCCATCAGGGAAAGTGAAATGATGTATCCGAAAGAACCGATGTACATGAGTTTTATTCGCCCGAGACGATCGATGAGGTAGAGTCCGAGAAAGGTCCCAAACAGATTGATGATTCCGATTCCGATGGTAGAGATGAGGGCATTTTCGGTCGATATTCCAGCCATCTCAAAGACCCGCGGTGCAAAATAAATGATAGCATTGATTCCAGAAACCTGATTGAAAAAGGCGATCATTACCGCAAGCAAGGTGCTGGAGAAGTATTTTTTATTGAAAAGCGCCGAGAAACTGCCCTTGGCTTTTTCCAGTTTTTCTTCGGCAATAGCGAGGCGGATGGATTCGTCCACGCCTTCGGGATCGGTTCGGGTTAAAATGGCTCTAGCCTGTGCTTGATCATTGAATTTGGAAATCAACCAACGCGGGCTTTCTGGAATTCGGAAGATCATCAAACTGTAAATCAAAGCCGGAATGCCTTCCACTGCCAGCATCCATCTCCAATCCTCGGGTAATCCCGCCGTTCCGATCAAATAATTGGAGACATAAGCGACCACAATTCCGAAAACGATATTGAATTGATAAAGGGCGACCAATAAACCTCTGTTTTTTGCAGGAGCAATTTCAGAAATATACATCGGTGCGACCACCGAAGATGCGCCTACTCCCAAACCTCCGATAAATCGAAAAAGAGTAAAAGAAGTCACGTCCCAGGCCAGTCCGGAGCCTACTGCGGAGACAAAATACAGCAACCCAATCCAGAGCAAACTTTTCTTTCGGCCCCATCGATCTGCTGGAATGCCTCCAAATATCGCCCCGATCACCGTCCCGTATAGCGCAGAAGCAATAGCCAAACCATGGATCCAGTCACTCAGCATCCAAACTTCCTGAATCGCACGCTCGGCACCCGATATTACCGCTGTATCAAATCCAAACAAAAAGCCGCCTAAAGCCGCTGTAATGGAAACAAAAAAGACGTATTTATTGGATGCCATGGATTTTTTGGGATTGAATATTTTACTAAACTAAAAAGAAGCCGAGGATTTCAAAACCAAGGTTCGAAATTTCGATCCGTGATTTGGTTTTTGAAAAAGTAAACGCTGTAGTAGAAAAGCCTGTTGACCTCCAGCAAAGAATCGGAAAATGATCTTTTTATTAGAGGCTTTCAGGAATGATCGGGTGATGTAGTGGAGAAAAGAATGGTGCTTTTTGCTCTACTCAAGTCGGAGCAATAATTTAACTATAATCGCAGGTTTGAGAGCAAAGAGTGAATTGGCTTTTCAACAAGCTTACTGACCAACCAAATAATATTTTGTTTTTGCGCGAATTTTGACCCCTCGCCTTTTCATTATTTCTTATATTCGCAGGCGAAAAAGCATCAGGTTTTTAGCGGCCTTTGCTCTTTTATTCGTAGAACGTATATAAACCCAACCATATGACTACCCAAGTCGAAATTTACAAACCCAAGAACCACATTCGAATGGTCACAGCGGCTTCCCTTTTTGACGGGCACGATGCTGCGATCAATATTATGCGTCGGATCATCCAATCCACCGGATGCGAGGTGATTCACCTGGGGCACAATCGATCTGTTCAGGAGATCGTAGACTGCGCCATTCAGGAAGACGTGCAGGCCATTTCCATTACTTCGTATCAAGGCGGACATGTAGAGTTTTTTAAGTACATGTATGATTTGCTCCAAGAAAAAGGAGCCGGACATATTCGGATTTTCGGTGGAGGTGGAGGAACTATTCTTCCCGAGGAAATCAAGGAATTGCATGAGTATGGAATTTCCCGGATTTATTCTCCCGATGACGGCCGCTCCATGGGCTTGCAGGGAATGATCAATGACTTGGTTTCCAAATGTGATTTTCCCATCGGAGATCAAGTTTCAGAGTCAGTTGAGTTATCAAAAGAAAACATTCCGCAGGTTGCCCGCTTGGTTTCTGCTTTTGAAAATTTCCCGGAAAACTCAAAAACCATCTTGGAGAAAGTACGGGAGAAAAGTAAACATTCAACCGTTCCCGTCTTGGGAATCACCGGAACAGGCGGTGCCGGAAAATCCTCGCTAGTCGATGAATTGGTTCGGAGATTTGTGATGGATTTTGAGGATAAAAGTCTGGCTATCATTTCGGTAGATCCCTCCAAGCGAAAAACTGGTGGAGCTTTACTTGGTGACCGGATTCGGATGAATTCCATCCATCATCCGCGGGTTTTTATGCGTTCTTTGGCTACCCGTCAGTCCAATTTGGCGCTATCGCGCTATGTGCAGGATGCCGTGGATACGGTCAAGGCTGCGGGGTTTGACTTGGTGATATTGGAAACTTCCGGTATCGGACAATCCGACACTGAGATCATCGAGCATTCGGATCTTTCACTGTATGTGATGACTCCAGAATACGGAGCCGCTTCCCAATTGGAGAAAATCGACATGCTGGATTTTGCCGATGTGATTGCACTCAACAAGTTTGACAAGCGAGGTGCCTTGGATGCGATTCGGGATGTCAAAAAACAATACAAGCGAAATCATAATCTCTGGGAAACGAGTGACGAGGATATTCCTGTTTTTGGAACGATTGCCTCTCAGTTTAATGATCCCGGGATGAATCAGCTCTATCGGGCGATTATCTCAAAGGTAAACGAGAAGTTTTCCAACTGGGAAAGCACATTTGAGCTTACCGCGGGAAGTTCCGAGAAAATCTACATCATCCCTCCAGCCCGGACACGCTACCTGAGTGAAATCGCTGAAAACAACCGAAATTATGATCAGTGGGTAGAGGAGCAAAAGGAAATTGCGCAGCAACTCTATAGTATCCAAAAATCCATAGAAACTATCCAAGCTACCGGCATTGAGGACAAAGATCGACTTGCCAAAGAACTTCAGGAAGTTTATGCCCAAGTCGAGCTAAATCTGGACCCGAAAAACAAAAAATGGTTGGAGGATTGGCCGGAAGAAGCGGCTCGATACAAAGAAGAATATTACATTTTCAAAGTTCGTGACAAGGAGATCAAGGTAAAAACCCATCATCGCTCCCTTTCGGATTCTCAAATCCCAAAAGTCGCTTTGCCAAAATATGAAGCTTGGGGAGAATTACTGAAATGGGGTTTGCGGGAAAATGTACCGGGTAAATTCCCTTACACTGCGGGTGTTTTCCCATTCAAAAGAGAAGGAGAAGATCCGACACGGATGTTTGCAGGTGAAGGTGGGCCTGAGCGAACCAACAAGCGCTTTCACTACGTCTCCAAAGACATGCCTGCCAAGCGGCTTTCTACAGCCTTCGATTCAGTTACGCTTTACGGAGAAGATCCGGATTACCGGCCGGATATCTATGGGAAAATCGGTAACTCCGGCGTGAATGTTTGTTGTCTGGATGATGCCAAAAAATTATACTCCGGCTTCAACCTAGTTGATCCGATGACCTCAGTTTCGATGACGATCAATGGCCCTGCAGCGACGATGACCGCATTTTTTATGAATGCTGCCATCGATCAACAGTGCGAGGTGTATATTAAAGCGAATGGACTGGAGGAAGAGGTTAATCAAAAAATAGAGGCTATTTATAAGGATAAAGGAATCGATCGACCCAGTTATAAGGGAGCCATTCCCGAAGGAAATAATGGTTTGGGATTGATGCTTTTGGGAGTGACTGGAGATCAGGTTTTACCCAAGGAGGTGTATGAAAAAATCAAAGCCGATACCATTTCCAAAGTCAGAGGAACTGTACAGGCGGATATTTTAAAAGAAGATCAGGCCCAGAATACCTGCATTTTCTCCACCGAATTTTCCTTGAGACTGATGGGGGATGTGCAGCAGTATTTCATTGAACAAAAGGTTCGAAATTTCTATTCGGTTTCCATTTCGGGTTATCACATCGCTGAGGCTGGTGCCAATCCGATTACCCAGTTGGCACTGACTTTATCCAATGGATTTACCTATGTGGAATACTACGTTTCCCGTGGGATGAATGTCAATGATTTTGCACCCAATCTTTCCTTCTTTTTCTCCAATGGAATCGATCCGGAATATGCTGTGATTGGTCGTGTAGCGAGACGGGTTTGGGCCAAAGCGATGAAATTGAAATATGGTGCCAATGAGCGTTCGCAAATGCTGAAGTACCATATCCAGACTTCGGGCCGATCCCTGCATGCCCAGGAAATCGACTTCAATGATATTCGGACGACACTTCAGGCGCTTTATGCGATTTATGACAATTGCAACTCCCTGCATACCAATGCTTACGATGAAGCGATCACCACGCCTACTGAAGCATCGGTTCGACGTGCGATGGCTATTCAGCTGATTATCAATAAAGAATTGGGATTGGCCAAAAATGAAAATCCGCTCCAAGGGGCATTTATTATTGAGGAATTGACGGATTTGGTCGAAGAGGCGGTTTACTTGGAATTTGACCGGATTACAGAAAGGGGAGGCGTACTCGGCGCGATGGAAACGATGTATCAGCGCGGTAAAATTCAGGAAGAAAGCATGCACTACGAAATGCTAAAACATACCGGCGAATATCCGATTATCGGAGTGAATACCTTCTTGGCAAGTGACGGTTCTCCTACGGTCACACCAGGTGAAGTGATTCGCGCTACTTCTGAGGAAAAAGAGGCTCAGATCCAAACACTGAATAAACTTCACAAGGCCTATGCAGGCAAGGAAGAGGAGCAATTAATGAATTTGAAAAAGGCAGCGGTAAATAATGAAAATGTCTTTGAGCGATTGATGGAAGCGGCAAAGTTTTGTTCGCTTGGCCAAATTACTCGGGCACTTTATGAAGTGGGCGGGCAGTACCGCAGAAATATGTAATTTGTCCGTTTAAGCTAAAATAATAAAGGTTAAAATAACGCCATGTCAAAACGAAATGTCACCGTCCGAATGAAGGCGGATTATGAATACGAAGCGGTCAATCAGCAGGGAAATAAAGTGCAGATCGACATGTATGATGCTCCTGACAAAAGAGCCCAATCGCCCATGGATTTATTGCTTTCTGCCCTGGGAGGTTGTGCCTCGGTGGATGCGGTACTGATGATGAAAAAGAAGCGAAAGGAAATCCTGGATTTTTATGTGGAAGTAGAAGGGATTCGAAATGAAGGAATTCCTGCATTTTATACCGATATCCATCTGAAATTCATTTTGGTCTCGCCCAATGCCAACGAAGAGGAGTTTGCGAAAGTGGTAGCGCTGTCGGTAGAAAAATATTGCTCGGTTTCTTCCTCACTCAAGTCACGGGTGACCTTTTCCTCGGAAGTCAAAAAAGCATTATGAGAGTAGTCAAAGAATTGGTTCAGGAGGATGTACGGATCAGTATCTTCTCCTGGAACAATAAATACCTGTTGAAATTTGAGTTGGGACCCTTGGAGCAGACCTTCAAACTCAGTGAAATGGATGTGCTGGAGGAGGCTGATCTTGAGCAGTTTTTAACGGGGGATTTTTTCAAAAAAGTGGTCGAAAGATTTGAGGAAATGGGAAAAACATTTCGTGAGCAATTGGAAAATTTATAATTTCAGAAAATCTCTGAATTTATGCGTTTTTCTATCCCTGTTGTTCTTTTGATTTTAGCCTTGCTGATTTCATGTGATTCCTCGACTTCTGTGAAGACTCGAGAACAGCGGATTTACATGGAGCGGGTGGTTTTTACTATTGAGGAAGAGCTCAGGTTGCTTTCTGATGAAATCGAGGAACTGGCTAGATTCAGTGAATTTTTACTGGAAAAGCAAGATAGCCTTCGCCCGCTACAAGATCCCAATCGATATGAGTTTAAGGGATATTATTCTTCCAATTCCATCGATACACTTGAGGGGAAAAGTTCGGTGATTTTATTGAACAAATGCCCCGATATCGCAAAAGCAAAAAATGATATACTGGTGACTAACGGGTTGGATTCGGCATTTGCTGAGCTCTACGCCAAGTATGATTTGATCGAGCAGGTATATAGTAATTCAAACTTGCAATTGTCACGAGTTTATCCTCCTTATGACGTGGTCAATATCGTGGACCCGGATATTGATGTGACCAAATTCAATTTTTTTTATGAAGGCGATGAAGAACACAATCCCAGCCGTGGACCGGTTTGGATTCCCGAGCCCTATGTGGATCCGGCGGGTCGGGGATGGATTTTATCCCTTGTTCATCCGGTGTATTATCAGGATGAGTTGCATTCGGTGATCGGGATAGATCTTACCGTCAATGACATCATTCAGGGATTTTTAGAAGAGGAGAAAGGCAATTATATTATTGTCAATAAAAAGGGAGATATCGTAGCAGGAAAAGCTACGGCAATAGAGGCATTGAGTATGCCGCCGCTGCGAAATCACGTGTATTTGGAAACCATCAATTCGGATAATTTCCGGATCTCGGATTACAACCTCTTTAATAGCAAAAGCAGAGAAGTCCGAAGTATGGGACAGACCTTCCTGATGGCTAAAGACAATCATTTTAGTTTTGTAGAGGAATCCTTTTTAAACGATGCGGTTTGTAAGTCATTTTCCGCGATAGATTGGTACCTTATTCGGATCAACGATAACTACTGATGATAGGTAAAGCTAAATGGCATTCTAATTTTTGGTTGACGCTAACGGCCGGTACTTTATTGGTGGTTTTGGTGATTATTTTAGGATTGAGTTTTTTCGATGCCATTTTTGAAGCACAGATTAATTCCCGAAAAGAGTTTCTTTACAAACAGACCGAACTCGCTGCCCAAAGTTTGGAAATGGATATCCGTCGTTTTGAGGATGAGGGCAAAGGCTTGATCAGTTATTTGGAGGATCCTTTTCACGAATTGGATGATTACGATGAGGAGTTGACTTCTGCGGCAAGGCGCTTTTTCAATGCCTATCCGGGATTGATCGATACCGCTTGGGTGGATATGCAGGATTCGGTTTTGATTTTTACACTTACTGATCGGAATAATTTTATCCGTACCCAGTCTACGGAAGCTTATCCCGAGGCTGGTTCTAGGCGGTATACCTACGATGTGATCGGGAAAAAGGGCTTCCGGATTATTTATTCGCTCAATTTGATTGATTTTACCAAGGAAAAGGTGCTCAATTATTACCTCAATCCAGGAGGAGCTAAGTTTATGATTTTCAATGATGGATTGATCGATTTGAGTTCCTATGGTTCTTCCGGGATTGAATTTTCACCCCAAAACCTCCAACCTGTCTTGGAGGATTTGTCTCTGGGTTTGAAAGGACTTTATGAGTTAAAATGGCGAAAAGACGGTGAAAATGTCTCCGGTATTTTGGCGCAATATCCCTTTAGTTTTGATTTGACTAGCCGAATGGGAACGCTGGTGTTTTTAGTGCCGGTGGAGGGGTTGCAGTCTGGGATCTATGGCACTTACTTGTTGCTGTTTTTGGGATTTGTGATCCTCTTGATCTTTACGATTGGGTTTTTCATCGTTTCCATTAAAAACAACCTGGAAGCGGATCGAATCAAAGAAGAAAATATCCGAGAAATTTCAGTGCTATTTGAGCAGCAGAACCTGCTCTTGCAGGAACTCCGTGGTTTTGTGTTTTTTCATGATGCCAAGGGCGAAATCACTCGCGTCAGTGATGAGGTAGAAGAAATTTTAGGCCATCCTAAATCTGATTTTGTAAAGGCTTTTAACAGGGAGATTGAGCATCAGGATGTTGATCAAATTCAGTACAATGTGAAAATGGCAGTGGCTGAGCACAAGGACGTGATCGATTTGGAATATGATTATCATCATCCGGATGGTCGTCAGGTTCGACTACGGGTATTCGAAAAATTGGTCTATGATGAAGCTGGAGACTTTACCGGTGGGATGGGAATTTGCACGGATATTACGGCGAACTATCTGGCAAACCTGAAAATTATTGAAAGTGAAAATAGGCTACGAACTCTGATCGGAAATATTCCGGATATTCTTTTTATTTATAATAATGAGGGGGTGGTGCAGGATTTTCATGTGCAGGAAAAGGGGAATATCTTTGATGCCTCCCAGGCCACGGTAGGACAAAAACTGGATGACTTTGTTCCTCATGGGCAGGCAAGTTTGGTGAGAGGAGCATTTAACGAAGCCCGGAAATATGGGGAGATGAAGGCTGTGGATGTCAAATGGGAATCTCCAATGGGAGAGCGGCATTATGAAATCCGCTTTTTTCCCTTGGATTCGGATCGGATGATGTCTATTTCTAAGGAAATCACCGGGCAAAAAATCTGGGAAAAAGGCCTCGTCGATGCCATGAAAGCGGCAGATCAGGCAAGCCGCGCCAAATCCGAATTTTTGGCCAATATGAGTCATGAAATTCGTACTCCGATGAACGGCCTGTTGGGAATTATTGATCTGCTGGAGCATACGGATTTAAACAGGATTCAGCGGCAGTACGTGGACATCATCAAAAACTCCGGGAACACCCTGCTGTCCATTATCAAGGATATTTTGGACTATTCCAAAATCGAGGCGGGAAAAGTTGAGATTCATTCCGAACAGTTTGACCCAATGGATGAACTGGAAAAACAAGCCCAGATTCTTTCTGGCTTGGCCAAAAAGAAGAAAATCCGGTTTACGATTGAAAAGGAAAACCTAGAGCCTCTGATCGTATCTGCAGATCGAGTGAAGCTCAATCAGATCTTTTTGAATCTGGTTGGCAATGCCATCAAATTTACCAATGAAGGAGGTAAGGTCGGTGTGAAATTGACCATGGAGCCCATTTCGGAATATTTACTTTTTTTAAAATGCCGCATCACCGATACCGGAATCGGAATTTCTCAGGAGCATTTGGAGCACCTAACTGACCCTTTTTATCAAATAGAAAGTTCATCCACGAGAAGTTATCAGGGAACAGGCTTAGGATTGGCAATTGCCAAAAAACTGATCGAGCTGATGGGCGGTGAACTGGAGATCGAAAGTGAAGTCGGTCAAGGTTCTGAATTTACTTTTGGGATTATCGTCAAAAAAGTCTCTCAGGGAGAACTTGAGCAGGAGGCCAAGTCGCCGATTAGCTGGAAAGAAGTCAGAGAAAAGGGAAAGGATACCCCATTTAAAATCTTGGTCACAGAAGATAATGATTTGAATCTTCAGCTATTGGAGTTGATGCTGGAGCAGCTGGGCTTTGAGTACAAAATCGCCAAAAATGGTTTGGAGGCGATTGAAAAAGTCAAGGAAGAGGACTTTGATGTGGTGCTGATGGATGTGCAGATGCCGCTGATGAATGGGCTGGAAGCCAGCCGGGAAATCCGTAATCTTCCTGGAAAAGAAAAGCTGATTATTATTGGGCTATCGGCCAATGTCTTCGATGACGATAAGATTTTGGCGATCGAAGCCGGGATGAATGATTATCTCACGAAGCCTATTCGGCTGGCTGTGTTGGCAGAGAAATTAGAATTTTACCTGCAGAAGTTGATTGAAAAGAGTAGGTAGCTGGTCGGCAAACTGTCAAGCTATGTAATAATTAAAAACAATAGACAAGCCTCGGTTTAGGTAGTTCTTTTGTTCAATTTTTATAGAGTTGAATGAAGTGCTTAAGAATAAGTATATCTAATGGTTATTTTTCAAAGTAATTTTCATTCCTTCATGAGAAGGGTTAAATCCCAAACTCTCGTAAAATTTAATCGCCTCGGGTCTTTTTTTATCCGTCGTTAATTGTAGCAAATGCGCATTCCGTTCTTTCGCTCTATTTATTGCCCATTCAAACATCGCTTTTCCAATGCCGATTCCTCTTCTGTCTTTTTTAATTCTGACAGCTTCTATCTGCGCTCTAATTCCCCCTTGATAAGTCAGGTATTGGATAAATGACAGCTGTAAAGTCCCGATTACTTCTGCATTTTCATCTTCTACGACAATAAGTTCTTGATTTGGATCAGCATTTATTTTTACAAAAGCGGCCAGATATTCAGCAGGCAAGGGAATCTGAAAATTTTCTCTGGTTTTTCCCAATTCATCATCGGCAAGCATTTCCACAATTATTGCCACATCCTTTCTTGTTGCTTTTCTAAATTTCATCCTTTCGTTTACTTTAAATTCCGATACATGATTCTCTTTTCTGTGTAAAAAATTCAGAAATCGCCTATTGATCCAGGCAAAGTGTATTGTTCCAAAGGGGGACATGGAGACAGGGAACATTTTGGTTTCATATAATTTTTTGCTTCTGAATTTTTAAATTCTTTGCCCAAATGTCAGCAAATTATTATCCGGGTCAAGTAAGGCAAATTCCTTCTGGCTCCAGGGTTTGATTTCTAAATGTCCGTTAGGATGTATGGGTATGTCATTGGCAATCATTGATTGATAAAGTGTCTCGATGTCCTCAGTTCTGATGTAAACCTGTCCGTAGTTTTCATTGGGGTCAAGTCCTTTGAATTCAAAAAAATGGATTTCTATATGGTCTTTTCCAACGATCAAATAGTTTCCATAATCTCCGAGCAGGGTAAAACCTAAATTATCCAGGTAATAGTCCTTTGTTCGATCGATATCTCGCATGGGTAACTTTGGATTAATGGCTGTGAGCATAAGTCTAAAATTTAGTTGTCAATTTTTGGAGGTTATTTTCAGGCTAAAAAATGGTTGTAATTCTTTATCTATGAAAATTAAAACTTGTCCGCATGCTGAATATAAAAAATAAATTTTGTGATAATCTGCTATTATTCTGATATCAGGAAGGTTTTATATAAACCTTTTTCTGAGGCCTTAGGCACTTCGGAAATCAAGGCATACCTTCCGGGTTCTAACTTTGCAGTAAAATACCCCGTACTACCCCCGGGCATATCGTTTACTCCACCTAGAAAAATAAATCCTTTCGGTGCCGGTTCTACCAACCCTTTAGGATCACGCCAGTCCAGCCATGCTTCCAAAATCCCTTCGTCTGCATTTTCCTCGATTTTTACAAGATTGATGTCATGTCCCAAAAAATGGTCATAGGTAGCCTGATCCAGATAATTTACAGAAAATGTATATAAACCGGCAATTAGGGGCGGTTCAACTTCGATACCTGATTCTCTTGAAATAGTTATAGCAATATCGGCTTCTGGCTCTTTCAGATTTGATTTCTTATCAACCACGACCAATTCTTTGATCATGCCCATATTAGTATGGAACATGCCATTATTCATTTTCACATAACATTCCACCAAATAATAACCGGGATCCAATTTGAGCGAAGTTTCGGCTGTAAGTCCCGGTGATATCAAGCCTACACCACCAGGCCATATAACTTCCGAAAACCATTGAGGCATCTTTCCGAATTCGGCAAATCCTTCTTCGGCTTTTCCATCGTTAATTAATGTCATCCCATTTGCAAAAGTAGGAAGGACCCGTTGTTTGACCGAATCGAGAGTGATTCCTTCAGGATACTTATCGATGAGAATAAAATGGGTCTGGGTTGATTTATTGTGATACCGCCATAGATTCCAACCTGAGGTGATGGTATCCGGCATCTGAAACTCCATGGCTTCCGTGATGATTTCTATGCTTTCCTCATTTTTTGTTTCTGAGACCTGATTATTTTGCTTTTCCTCAGGCTTGCATGATTGCGTGCAAATTAAGCCAATTGCTATGACGATCATTGTAGTCGTCTTCCTTCCGTTGAGATAATTAATTCGATCGATAATCATCATGCTTGGGTTAATTTATGTATGTGGAATTGTTCCTCGTGTAGAAACAGTAGCGGAATTGTGGACTCCTTTTCAAGAAGATAGGAGTGAAGCTGGGTAAAGGAATCCAAATCTAATTTCAATCCTACCATCCTTGGCTACAACAAGTTAGTGTTTTAATTTACTGTTCTGCCAACTGTTTTTTTTATTTTCACAGGATCTTCCAGGGCAAACTTTTCGTAGGACCCAAACCAAATCTGATAGCTAACTATTAGCAGGTAGAAAAATCTTTATCCATGCCACAAAAATGCCCTTCTTAAGCGGGGCAGACTGTTCAGTATCGGTTTCGTTGTTTACCAAATGTCATCGGGACCTACTGAGCTTCGCTCGCGACGAAAGCTTAGTTGTTATGCGGTCTATTTCCAATTTTTAAGTGAGATTTCCTGAAAAAAATCTTTCTTCAGAAAGATTACAAAGCTCAAAGCCTTGGGTTTTTGGTCCTTTTGGGATCAGCAAAAAGTATAAGAAAAGGGACAGGCTATCCAAGCGGTATCAGTAGTGAAATAGCGTTGAGGACCTAAATTCGGCATGATTTCTTTTACCAATTTTCCGAACCCTCCAAGGGATTGGTTTTTCTGACGATTGTGAAAATATCCAATCCTTCTTTTCGACTGAGCTGAACCCTTGAAGGGTATTTTGTTAGGCTGTTCGGGATCCACGATAATTATCGGGTGTAATCTCGAACTCCTTTCGTAGGATTTCTAATCCGAATTAAAATAGATCGCGCCTTCAGCGCTCCTGCTGTCACCTGATCCTCTGTACCCCAAAATTATATTTTGGGCTTTTATGGTTTGCGCCTTCAGCGCAATCCGGTGCACGAACCCTCAAAATGAAGACCTGCTAGGTTTTGGAAACCTGGCAGGTCTAGATTCCACAAAAAAAGCCCCGAATATCGAGGCTTTAAATTTTAAAAGGTGGAATTCATATCAAAGGCTTCCAAGTAGTCTGCCACTCGCCGGACAAACATACCGCCTAAGGAACCGTCCACCACTCGGTGGTCATAGGAATGGGAGAGGAACATTTTGTGTCGGATTGCGATCACATCGCCGGTTGGGGTTTCGACCACCGCGGGCTTTTTGACAATCGCCCCTACAGCCATTATGGCCACCTGCGGCTGGGGAATAATCGGTGTGCCCATCACATTGCCGAATGAACCTACATTGGATACGGTGTAAGTTCCGCCGCTGAGATCATCAGCGGTGAGCTTATTGGTTCTCGCTCGATTGGCGAGGTCATTGACTTTTTTGGAAATCCCGACCAAATTTAGCTGATCGGCATTTTTTATAATCGGCACGATCAAATTGCCGGAAGGAAGGGCTACAGCCATCCCTATATTAATGTCTTTTTTCTTGATGATGCGGTCGCCGTCCACGGAGATATTGATCATCGGAAAATCTCGGATCGCCTTGGCAATTGCCTCGATAAAAAACGGAGTGTAGGTAATGGATTCCCCGTATTTCTGTTTGTAGGCAATTTTATTTTTTTCTCTCCAATGCACGATATGGGTCATGTCTGCCTCGACAAAAGAGGTCACATGGGGGGAAATCCGCTTAGAATCCACCATGCGCTGGGCAATCATCTTGCGCATGCGGTCCATCTCAATGATTTCGTCGGTAGCCGATATGCTAACTTGAACTTTCGGAGTTTCTGAAATTGACGGGGCAGAGGCAGCGGGCTGACTGACTGGTGCTTGAGAACCTCGGTTTTTCAGGTAATCCAACATGTCCTGTTTGGTGACCCGATTATCCTTGCCGGTACCCGGAATTTTTGAAAGCTCTGTAGCTCCGATTCCCTCTTCTTTGGCGATGCTTCGAACCAAGGGAGAATAAAAGCGCTCATCGTCCCCAGATTGGTCCGGTTCTGCCGCAGCAATCAACGACTCAGTATGTGCGGGTGCAGCGGCGACTAGCTCTTCTTTTTGGGAAGGTTTTTCCGCAGTAGAGGCAGCGCTTGGAGCAGTTGAGGAAATTTCCCCTTCGGTCTCAATGATCGCGATGGGTGCGCCTACAGCGATCACATCGCCTTCTTTGGCCAATATTTTTTTGAGCACTCCGCCATGGGTGGCAGGTACTTCAGTATCTACTTTGTCAGTGGCGACCTCGAGCACGGACTCATCCTGCTCGATGGAGTCGCCCTCTTTTTTGAGCCAGGTAAGGATGGTGCCCTCTATGATACTTTCGCCCATTTTGGGCATCAGCATTTCTACACTTGCCATACTAGTTTTGGTATTTAATTGGGTTTATATTAAAGTTTTAAAATTAAATTTTATCAAACATTGAAACAAGCCTTTAGTATAAAATTTTATTCTTCAATTTTGGAAATGAATATTCTCAACAAATTGAGTAAAGCCACTCCGGTCAGTTGAATATTCAGCATCCGATCCTGAGTCAATTGCAGTTTTTTGGTTTTTGTCTCCTTTCGATTACTGACTGCAATCCAGACCGTTCCTACCGGTTTTTCTTCGCTTCCGCCATCTGGACCGGCGATTCCGCTGGAGGAAAGCCCAAAATCCGAGTCAAATAGATTCCGAACTCCCTGAGCCATTTCCTGCACCGTTTCTTCACTAACCGCCCCGCAATTTTTTAGGGTTTCGGAGGAAACACCGAGGATTTTTTCCTTGAACTGATTGTGATAAGGAACGACCGAACCTTGGAAATATGCACTGCTTCCCGGTACAGTTGTGATCAAATGGGAGACATATCCTCCACTGCAGCTCTCTGCCAAAGCTAGGGTTTTCCCCGAATTCTTCAAAAGTTTGGCAATGGCAGTCTCTAGCTTTTCCCCATCAAATCCATAAACATATTTCTCGATTCGAGGCAAAACCAGTCGGATTTGCTGCTCGACTTCTGCTTGAATTTTTTCCAGATTTGTCCCAAATCCAGTAAGTCGAAGTTTGACATGACCGAGGGATGGTAGGTAGGCTAAGCGGATATGATCGGGAAGGGCATTTTCCCAGTCATTGATCATATCCGAAAGCCAGCTTTCACCGATTCCGGCAGTTTTGATCAGTTTATGAAATATCACTGGCAATTCAAAAATCCTATCGAGCTTGGGCAGTACAAAATCACGCATCAGTTTTTTCATCTCATGCGGCACTCCCGGCATGGACATCCAATAGGTATCATTGCGCTCAAACCACATTCCCGGAGCGGTTCCCACTTCATTGGGTACATAGGTACAGCAGGAGGGGAGGTGTCCTTGAAGTACATTGAGTGGAGTCATCTCCCGGCCTCTACGCTTAAAAAATGCGGTGATTGCCTCGACTGCCTCAGGAACTTCCCGAATCGGGCAATCAAAGTATTCGGCCAACAGCGGCTTAGTCAAATCATCCTGAGTTGGACCTAATCCTCCTGTGATTAAAACCAAATCCGCCCGCTTATCAGCTTCGGCAAAAGCCTTCAAAATATCTCCCCGATTGTCTCCAACGGTAGTTTTTCGAACGACCTTGACTCCCTTGAGATCCAGTTCCTGAGAGATCCAGTGACTGTTGGTATCCACGATCTGTCCGTAGAGCAGTTCGTCTCCTATGGCAATGATTTCTGCCTTGATTTGCTTCATTTGTTTATCTGACTTTTGCTTTTCTGAGAATTTTTGAAAAGAGTTTGGGGAAAAAGCGCTTGAGGTAAACCGCGTAGATTTCCTTTCCCCCAATGAGCACTTCTTCTTTTTTGTGGGTGATGGCTTTGAAAATTTCTTCGGCGCAATCTTCGGGTTTCATCCCTTTTTCTTGTGCCTCGTCCATTTCATTGAGCGGTGTGCCATCGGCAGTCAGTGCGTTGACCGATACCTGTGTACGAATAAAACCCGGACAGATCAAGGTTACTCCGATCCGATCCTGAAAATGCTCCGCTCTGAGCGTGTCAAAAAAGCCGTGAAGGGCATGTTTGGAGGCGGCATAAGCAGAGCGGTAATGGGTACCGAATTTTCCGACGAGACTAGTTACCACACCAAAATGCCCGCTTTGATTTTGGATGAAATGAGGCAGAATGGCTTTGGTCAAAGCAACCGTACCGAAGAAATTGATTTCCATCAGTTTTCGGTCCACCGAAAGGGCCGTATCTTTGATCAGGGAGCGCTGACTGATGCCGGCATTGTGAAGCAGTATATCCACTTTTCCAAAGGAAGAAATGGCTTCTCTTACTTTGTCAGGCATAAGTGAGGAATCAGCCAAATCCAGTTCCAGGATTTTTACTTTTTTGGGATTTGGGCAAGCGGTCTTTACCTCCTGTAGCGCCTGACTGGTTCTCGCTGAAATAATCAGAGAATAACCGGCTTGGGCAAAGCGCAGGGCGGCGGCTTTTCCGATTCCGGAAGATGCTCCGGTGATCCAGATTACCTTTTGATCCGTCATTTGGCTTTTTTCCGTTCATAATCCACAAATCGAAAAGCATATCGGTGCTTTTCATCTGCAGGGTGATACTCTTCAAAGGTGATCTTCCAATCTTCAGGATCGAAATCAGGGAAATAAGTATCGCCCTCGAGTTCGGCTTCCACTTCGGTCAGAATCAACTCGTCGGCTAGAGGGAGAGTTTGTTTGTAGATTTCACCTCCACCGATAATGAAAAGCTTATCCACGTTTAATTTGTTGCAAAAGCGAAAAGCATCTTCGAAATTTTGGAAGGTATAATGGCCTTCGGGAACTTCAAAACCTGGATCTCGGGTGATCACCAGATGGGTTCGGTTGGGAAGGGGTTTCCCTAATGAAAGGTAAGTTTTACGCCCCATCAATATGTAGTGACCGGAGGTGATGGATTTAAAGCGTTTGAAATCAGCGGGTAATCTCCAGAGAAGATCATTTTCTTTTCCGATGATGTTGTTTTTTGCCCGAGCGGCGATGATAATTAGCTTCATGCGAAAGAATAGATAAGTGCTGAATTTACCCTGATTGCCCGGTTTATAAAAATGAAATTTGACAACAAATTAGGTTGAAAAGAAAAAGGCAATGAAAAATCATCGCCTTTTTAGTTTTGAGGGTTTTTGGATATTTCTATTTTTTCCCCATACTTTCCATGACATTGGGATATTCAGCCATGGTTAGTGATTTTGGGCTGTTGAGTTCGATTTCTATGACGGTCATTTCCACACTGCTACCATCCACGTCAGTGAATGTCATCGCCATAAAATCCCCTGCGGGCAAATTGGCAAATCGCTTGGCATATTTCTGCTTGGTACTGTTTTTCAACATGGGACTGTCCATACCCCAAAATGATTTCAGGTTTTCGATTGGCTCCTGGGTGATCCAATAATAGCCTTCTCCATCCTCGCTTTTCACATAAAACTCATCGCATTCATATCCCAGGATGGATTTGGTGTTTCCTGTTTTTTCGAAGGTGACATCCTCGTCTTCCATCTGATTTTCTACTTCTTCACTCACCATATTTTCACCGTCGATCTTATAGGCAAGGCTATTTTTGGTACCGTCACTTTCCATAAAGATGATGGAGGCGCTATTTTTCAGATCAAACACGATGGTGGAAGCACCTTCTTTGGTTTTTGGATCGCTTACTTCCATGCCGATGTATTCATTTGGGGTGAGCAGTGACTTCATGGTGACCGGATCTTCTGCTTTCCCGTTTTGATTTTTGGCGGTAACCTCCATGGTCATAAAGCCGGTGAAATCGTAAGCTTCCTCCGTGTCTACCGGTTCGCCCCATTTGGACATGATTGATTCCATATCCATATCAAGCGGGCTGGATTCGCTTCCTCCCAAGGTGCTGAGTTGTTTTTCGATTTGTCGCTGAACGAGCTTATTGACTTCCTCTTCGGTCTTTTTGGCCAAGGCGTTTTCCGCTCCCTGCTGAGCTGCTTGCTTGATTTTCTTGATTAATTGAGCTTCTACCGTGGTACTTGTCAGAAGTAGAATAGGTAGAAAAATATATAGTAGCCTTTTCATAGTTTTTTAGGTTAAAATGTTAATTATTACATATATAAAGTTCCTTAAAATTTGGTGGAATTAAAAATTATCCATCGAAATATGATAAAGTGGAAAGGAGAATTGGGGTTTTTCAGCATTTAATTTTAAAAGGGAATGGCCACGAATTCACGAATTAAAAGTTAAGCGGAAGAATTTGGTAAAATCTATCCTCTGAAATGTTTCCAGCAGATCAGCGAATAAGAAGTTTTGAATCAGGTTTAAGAGATTAAATTGGGTCTGTTTAAAAAGAAATTCGTGCATTAGTGGCTTTCAAAAAAAAGAAATTAGCCACGAATTCGCGAATTAAAACTGATCAGAGGATTTGGTAAAATCTATTCTCCACAATTTTTCCCGCAGATACACGCAGAAAAAGGCGCAGATAATTGCAGATTTTTAGTGGCCTACCTTGTGCGTATTGGTCAAATTCTTCAAAAAGAAATTCGTGCATTGGTGGCTTTCAAAAAAAGGAATTAGCCACGAATTCACGAATTAAAACTGATCCGGGGATTTGGTAAAATCTATTCTCTACAATTTTTCCTGCAGATACACACAGAAAAAGGCGCAGATAATCGCAGATTTTTAGTGGCCTACCTTGTGCGTATTGGTCAAATTCTTTAAAAAGGAATTCGTGCATTGGTGGCATTCAAAAAAGATTAGCCACGAATTCACGAATTAAAGCTGATCCGGGGATTTGTTAAAGTCTATCCTCAGAAATTTTCCCCGCAGATAGACGCAGAAAAAGGCGCAGATAATCGCAGATTTTTAGAGTCCTACCTTATGCGTATTGGTCAAATTCTTCAAAAAGGAATTCGTGCATTAGTGGCTTTCGAAAAAAGGAATTAGCCACGAATTCGCGAATTAAAACTGATCCGGGGATTTGGTAAAATCTATTCTCTACAATTTTTCCCGCAGATACACGCAGAAAAAGGCGCAGATAATTGCAGATTTTTAGTGGCCTACCTTGTGCGTATTGGTCAAATTCTTCAATAAGAAATTCGTGCATTAGTGGCTTTCAAAAAAAAGAAATTAGCCACGAATTCGCGAATTAAAACTGATCCGGGGATTTGGTTAAATCTATTCTCTACAATTTTTCCCGCAGATACACGCAGAAAAAGGCGCAGATAATCGCAGATTTTTAGTGGCCTACCTTATGCGTATTGGTCAAATTCTTCAAAAAGGAATTCGTGCATTAGTGGCTTTCAAAAAAAGATTAGCCACGAATTCACGAATTAAAACTGATCAGAGGATTTGGTAATATCTATCCTCTACCATTTCCCCGCAGATAGACGCAGAAAAAAAGGTGCTGATAATCGCATATTTTTCATTCACTATTTTTAGGGTTTTAATCAGCAGGGTAACCTATTCTTTCAGGAGATTCGGTATCCTCTTAGAAAATCTTCAGTTTTCATTCGTTTTTTGCCTTCCAGTTGTAATTCGAGGATTTCAAGCGGAACTGTCCCCGTTCCAATAAGAAAGGTGTTTTTGCCATCGGACCAAAATTCACCCGGAGCCAAGGCTTTTGAACTCTTATGAATTTTTGTCTTAAAAAACTTCCAGATTTTCCCCTCAAATTCTGCCCAAGCCGCAGGGTAGGGAGAGAGTCCTCTCACCAGATTGTGAATGGAACTAGCATCTTGATTCCAATCAATTTTACCCGTTTCCTTAAATATTTTGGGAGCATGATGCAGCGCCTTACTTTCATCTTGAATCAAAGGCTTTAACTCATCTTTAGCAATAGCCTCGACCGTTTTCAGTACCAAATCCGAACCGACATTCATCAATTTTTCATAAACCGATCCCAAATCGTCTTCGGGAAGAATAGAGACTTTCTCTTGAAAAATGATGCTTCCGGTATCAATCTCATGCTTGAGAAAAAATGTAGTGACTCCGGTTTCTGTTTCCCCATTGATAATCGCCCAATTGATCGGAGCGGCTCCACGGTAATCGGGCAGGAGTGAAGCATGGAGATTGAAGGTGCCCAAAGGCGGCATGCTCCAAACCGATTCGGGAAGCATACGAAATGCAACCACAATCTGAAGGTCTGCTTTAAGGTCTTTCAGTTCTTGCTGGAACTCCGGATTTTTGAGATTGGTCGGCTGGAGAATAGGAATACCAAGTCGCTCGGCGGCTTGCTTGACGGGTGAACCCACTAGTTTTTGACCACGTCCCTGAGGTTTGTCCGGCGCAGTGATGACTCCCACCACATTCCAACCGGCATCCACCAATTTTTCTAAGGCAGGGACCGCAAACTCCGGCGTACCCATGAATATAATTCGCAAATCCTCTTTTGACTTCACTTCCTTATTCAGCATTCTCTTTCCAGTATTTTTTATGAGTTTTCTCTCCGTTATATTTCAGGAATTAACTAGCAAAAATCAATGCAAAAGCTCGGTTTAAGCTGTCTTCCCTCTCACTCGTAAATCAAATACTTCTCCCGCTTCCGCTTATATTCCTCCAAACCCGCTTTCCAGCTTTCTCGGATTTCTATCTCAGTTTTTCCTGCTAAAATCTGTTTTTTCAGTTCGTCGGTTCCTGCCAATGTATTGAAGAAATTATTGAAAAATTTCTCTTTCATCCCGGATTTTTGGTACGCGTCTAACAGGTACTTAAGTGTAAACTGATGATCCATTGATTCTCCGCGAAGATCCACACCATAGCACAATTTGTCCTGATGGGGCGGAGTCTTGGACATGCCGTCTATACTCACAGGCGTAAAGGTAAACTCCCCAAATTTAGGATCGGGATAGCCATACATCTGAAAGGGATCGTATGTTCCCCTGCCCAACGATATCACCGTACCTTCGAAGAAACAGGTGCTTGGATACAGTTTGATGGCCAGGTCGCTCGGTAAATTGGGAGAAGGCTTTATCGGAAGGCTATATGCTTGGTCACGAGTCCAATTGGACACTGGAATAACTTCCAAATCAGCGGTAATTCCTCCTTTGAGCCATTTTTCTCCATTGATCATTTGGGCTAGCTCGCCTACAGTCAGGCCATGGACAACCGGAATGGGATGCATGCCCACAAAAGATTCATAGCCGGGCTTTAGCATTGGGCCATCCACATAGCTACCGTTGGGATTGGGTCGATCAAAAATGATCACCTTTTTGCCCTGCTCAGCGCAGGCCTCCATCACATAATGCATCGTGCTGATGTAGGTGAAAAAACGGGTTCCCACATCCTGCAGGTCAAAAATAATAACATCGAGATCTTGAATTTGATTCGCAGAAGGCTTTTTGTTACTTCCATAAAGCGAAATGATCGGTAAGCCTGTTTTTTGATCCACGCTATTGTCCACTTTTTCCCCGGCATCTGCGGTGCCTCTGAATCCATGCTCCGGCACAAAAACCTTATTGATCTCAATTCCTTTTTCCAACAAAAAATCCACCACATGTTTATTATCCGACTGGGGGAGAATTGAGGTTTGATTGCCCACAATACCTACTTTTTTACCTTGAAGCATAGGCAAATACAAGTCACCTTGCTCGGCTCCGGTGAGAATTTGGGATTGAGCGATTGCGGTAGTCCATGCGGCTAAAAATAAAACCCCTGTCAAAAAGTGGGAAAGAACTGTATTTTTCATATGCTTCATAGTATTTTGCGCTGCGTTTAGACAAATTAAATCACTCTCTTGAACCTTTCCTATTTCATAGCCAAAAGAATCAGTTTTAAAGGAAGCGGAGGTTTCTCCAAAACCATCCATCGCATAGCTGTGGGAAGTTTGGCTTTGGGACTGGGCGTATCTATGTTGTCTTTCATGGTGTTGGGAGGCTTCCAAAAAACGGTTTCCGATCGGGTGTATGGATTTACGGGGCATTATCAGATTCAGCGCTTTAGCATGAGCAATGCTTTTGAAGAATTGCCATTTTCGCAGAAGTCTGAGTTTTCGGAGAAAAAAAACGAATTGGATTTTGTCGAAAAAACCCAATCATTTGCGCATAAGGCCGCCCTGATCAAAGGAGATGAGGAAGTCGAAGGCGTGCTCATGAAAGGCGTCGGGCAGGATTTTGATACCTTGGCATTTCAGGAATACCTAATCGAAGGTCGGATGATTCAGATTCCTGACGAGGGTACTTCCAACGAAATTATGCTAAGTCTATTCATCGCTAATCGATTGCAGCTGAATGTGGGGGATCGGATTATTCTCTATTTTGTACAGGATCCGCCCCGATACCGTCGTGTGGAAGTAGTGGGGATTTATGAAACTTTTTTGGAAAATTTTGATGAAAAAATTGTCATCGGAGAACTTCAAACCATTCGAAATCTCAATGGCTGGAAAGCAGACCAAATCGGAGGATTGGAGGTTTTTGTAAATCAGGATCCAAGCGAAGAAATGAGTTTTGATATGGAAAAAATCCTGGATCTTGACCTGAAACTTATCAACTCTCAAGAAAAATATTTGGAGATTTTTGACTGGCTTAAGTTGTTGGATACCAATGTGTACGTGTTTATTAGTTTAATCGGTTTTGTGGCAATCTTCAATATGGGAGCGATCCTGTTTATCCTGATCATGGAGCGTACCCAGATGATTGGGTTGCTTAAAGCACTAGGCGCCAAAAATGCCCAAATCCGTCGGATTTTCTTCTGGAACGGCATGCGGATTTTGGGACGTGGATTGGTGATCGGAAACGCTATTGGTTTGGGACTTGGATTTTTACAATACCAGTTTCGCTTGATTCCATTGGATGCGGAAAGCTACTACATGGGTTATGTACCCATTGATTGGAATTGGCCTGTTTTTGTGCTGTTGAATTTGGGTATTGCTGTTTTGACTGCGATGGTGCTTTGGATTCCTGTGGTGGTTATTTCACGGGTGAATCCCATTCAATCGATTCGCTTTGATTGAGTTTGTAGGGCGAAAAAATACTTTTGATTTTCATCCATATCACTCCAATTACAGCTTCCTTAAAAATTCCCTTGCTCATTTTTGACGTTCCTTTGGTTCGGTCTGTAAAAATGATCGGCACCTCTGTGATTTTAAATCCGAGTTTCCATGCGGTAAATTTCATTTCGATCTGAAAAGCATAGCCGATGAATCGGATATTTTCTAGCCTAATCCCTTCCAAAACGGAACGATGATAACATTTAAATCCTGCCGTAGCATCTTTGATCGGTAGTCCCGTGATGAATTTGACATAAACGGAGGCGAAATAAGACATCAGGACGCGTCCGATAGGCCAGTTGACTACATTGACACCCGTGATGTATCGGGAACCAATTGCCATATCGTAGCTATCCACTGAGCAGGCCTCATAAAGTCGGCTGAGGTCCTTGGGATCATGAGAAAAATCCGCATCCATTTCAAAAATGTAATCGTAGCGGTTTGCCAGTGCCCATTGAAAGCCTAGAATATAAGCAGTTCCTAATCCCAACTTACCCTCTCGCTCCAACAGGTGAAGTCGATTTGGAAATTGATCCTGAAATCCTTTTACAATTTCGGCGGTTCCATCCGGAGAACCATCATCGATAATCAACAGCTCAAAATTGCCATTTAAGTCCATGACCTGATGGATCATTTCAGCGATGTTTTCACATTCGTTGTAGGTCGGAATGATGACGAGTTTGCGGTGTTTCATTTTAAATACAAAGTCCAAAAGTAAGAGATAGCGGGAGTTTTTGAAGAATGGTGCTTGCAAATTTTACTTAAAAGCTACATTTGTGGCAAAATTCACCCTATGTCTACCAAAATTGCGATCGTCAGTTATTTTTCCACAGGAGCCTATGACGCCAATACCGTCAACGAAGATGAGATCCTTTCGGGGATTTTAACCGATTTAGGTTTTACCAATGAAATCGTTCCTTGGTCAGATCCACAAGCAGATTGGACCCAGTATTCGACGCTACTGATCAAATCGGTCTGGGATTATTTTGATTATTATCCGGAGTTTTTAAACTGGCTAGAAAAAATCAAGGATTTGGGAATTCCGGTCTTAAATGATCTGGATACGATTCGCTGGAATAGCTCTAAATCTTATTTATTAGAAATCGCCGAAAAAGGATTCCCGGTGATCTCAGGGATGCTTTTGGAAAAAGGCAAGCTGCCTAATAATGAGGCGATCCGAGAGCAAATCCAGCAGGAAATGGTCGTGGTCAAGCCTTTGGTCAGTGGTGGAGCTAAGAATACCTTTAAAATTTCGCTTTCGGATTGGGATAATTTCCTTCCCAAATTGACTCCTTTGTTAGAAGATGAGTCATTTTTGGTACAGCCTTTTGTGGCCGAAGTAGCTGAGGTAGGTGAGTATTCGCTTCTATTTTTCAACGGAGTGTTTTCGCATGCCGTCTTAAAAACGCCCGCTAAAGCCGATTTTAGAGTTCAGCATTATTTCGGTGGTACAATTAAGGTCATAGAACCTGATCCAGAAATGCTCGAATCTGCCAAGCGATTGATTCGTGAATTTGCCCCCAATTCGCTTTATGCCCGCGTAGATGGAGTTCTAGTCAATGGCGAATTTCACTTAATGGAATTGGAACTCATCGAACCGTATCTGTTTCTCGCCTTGACTCCCGAGGCTATCCCAAATTACATCACCGCACTCAGGGAACGTTTGCTCTGATCAGCTGCAAAGATCCAAATGGCTTTGGGCATAATCCGAACCTCTATTAGCTGCTTCCTGAATCAATCGGCAGCCTTGAGAATCCCCGAGTTGGGTTAGGCAAATCCCTTTTTTGGCTAAGGCTTCGACATGATTGGGGTTTTGTTTCAAAACCGCTTCAAAATCCTCCAGAGCCCACTCGAGATAGCCTACATGCATCAGCGCAAAACCCCGATTGTACCGACCCACGACATTGTCAGGCTCGTATTGTACATAGGAGTTGAAGGAGGCCGCACAGCCGAGTACATCTCCCAACATGGCTCTGGCCATGCCCTGATAAAAATGCAGCTTGGGATCCTTTCGATTGATATCGCGGGCTTTCATAAAAAATTCTTCTGCCAATCTGTAGTTCTCATTGATCAAAAGTGTCCTTGCCAAAAGGTATAAAATCTCATAATCCTCAGGATCTTTATTGGCTGCATTGAGTAGGGCGAGTTCTGCGTCTTTATAGTTTTTTTGATTAAAATAAATTTTTCCTATCCCTGCAAAAGCTTGGGCATAATCTCTATCCAGATCAATAATTCGCTCATAATCCGCGATTGCTTCCGGAATACGGTCCAATTCCTCATAAGACCTCGCCCTGAGATGCAGCGCCTTAAGGTCTGTCACATTGAAAAAAAGGTAGTTGTTTAGTTTGGACACAACTTCCTCGTATTCCTGATTTTTGAATAAGCTTTCGGCTTCATTTAAGGTAGACTGACAGGAACAAAGCCAAAAAGTTATCAGTACAATAGTTGGTATATGAATTTTTCGTAGCATGCTTAAATAAACAAAAAAATAAAGGGATAGAAAATAATTTTTTGAAATATTTTCTATCCCTTACAACTAATTTAAAATCAAAGCACCCCTTTGGTCGAGGGCAATTGATCAAGATTTTTGGGATCTTTCTGGACAGCCATTTTGATTGCACGGGCCAATCCCTTGAAAATCGCTTCGATTTTATGGTGCTCATTTTCACCTTCTGCTTTAATATTCAGGTTGCATTTGGCGGTATCGGAGAAGGATTTGAAGAAATGATAAAACATCTCCGTGGGCATTTCCCCGATTTTTTCCCGATTGAATTTAGCATCCCATACACACCAGGGTCTTCCCCCAAAATCAATGGCAACCTGTGCTAAGACATCATCCATGGGAAGCAAAAATCCATAGCGGTAAATTCCCTTTTTATCCCCAAGAGCTTTCAGATAAGCTTCACCCAACGCTAATGCGGTGTCTTCGATCGTATGATGCTCATCGATCTGAAGATCGCCCTTGACTTGAATCTCCAAGTCGGTCGAACCGTGCTTTCCAAGCTGCTCGAGCATATGGTCAAAGAAATGCAAACCCGTAGAAATCTTGCATTTGCCACTGCCATCTAAATTGAGTTTGATGTAAATATCTGTTTCCGAGGTGGTCCGTTTGACTTCAGCCACTCGAGGCGGAAATTTCAAAAAGCGGTAAATTTCATCCCAATCCTGGGTGGAGAGCTCGGCATCATCCTGATTTTCACCGATAAAAATCGCCTTGGCTCCCAGATTTTTCGCAAGTTGAATATCAGTCAACCGATCACCGATCACATAGCTTGAAGCTAAATCATACTCATCAGAGAAATAGTTTTGAAGCAATCCAATTCGTGGTTTTCGGGTTGGTAGGTTTTCATGCTCAAAGCTTTTGTCAATATGAATCGCTTTGAATATGACGTTTTCCTGCTCTAGGGTTTTAAGCATTTTGTATTGTGCCGGCCAAAAATCTTTTTCAGGAAAAGAATCCGTTCCCAATCCATCTTGATTGGTGACCATAACTAACTCATAATCGGTTTCCTCGGCAATTTTCCGAAGGTTGGAAATCGCTTTGGGGACAAATTCCAGCTTTTCTAAGCTATCCACCTGAAAGTCAGTAGGCGGTTCCTTGATGATGGTTCCGTCCCGATCTATAAATAATACTTTCTTTTTCATTTAAAATTTATGATTTAGGAGCACCTTAGTTGCTCTTATTTTTCTTTATTTCTTTTGAAAATATCGAAGTAAGTCTAATAATTCTTAGTTTTTAATTTTCGATTTCGGCAAAGACTTTATTCAGTGCGGTCAAAAGCATCTCATTTTCAAACCGGGTACCCACCGTAATTCGCAGACAATCTTCACAGAGAATCACTTTAGACCGGTTGCGAACAATGATTTTTGCGTTAATCAGTGCATTATATACTTCATTTGCATTCGGAATTTTGATCAAAAGGAAATTAGCCTGTGAGGGGTAAACTTTTTGAACGAAGGTCAATTCTTTTAGTTCCTTTGCCAAAAAGGCTCTTTCCTCCAGAATCTCCGCAATCATCCGGTTTACTTTTCCAATATTTTGAATCGCCTTGAGAACTGTATCCTGAGTCAAACCCGAAATATTGTAAGGCGGCTTGATCAAATTAAGGATCCGGATGAGTTCTTGAGAGGCAAAGGCCATTCCCAGGCGGAGTGAGGCAAGTCCCCAGGCTTTGGAGAAAGTCTGCATGACGAGTAAGTTGGGAAACTCAGCCATTTCAGTAGTAAAGCTAGGTTCATCATTGAAGTCGATGTAGGCTTCGTCCACCACGACCAACCCATTAAATTCTCGAATGATTCGCTGGATCTCCGTTCGAAGTAGTTTATTCCCGCTTGGATTATTAGGGCTACAGATGAAAATGATTTTGGTGTTGGAGTCCACTTGATCCAAAATCCGATCGGTCTGCAACTGAAAATCCGAGGTGAGCGGTACTTTTCTGGTTTCTACATCATTGATCGCCGCGCTGACCTCATACATTCCATAGGTCGGAGGTAGAAGAATCACATTGTCAATTCCTGGTCGACAAAATGCCCGAAACAGCAAATCGATGGCCTCATCCGATCCATTCCCCAAGAAAATCTGATCTGATTTGACCTGTTTGATTTTAGCAATCTCAGCTTTCAATTGCTGCTGATAGGGATCGGGATAGCGGTTGAAATCCTGCTCAGTAATCGAACCATAGGGATTTTCATTGGCATCCAGAAATATGCCTTCCTTGCCACTATACTCATCCCTTGCTGAGGTGTAAGGTTGGATTTTGGCAATGTGTGGCCGCAAAAGGGACTTGAGCTCAAAACTCATAAGTTGTTTTCTTTCAGGTAATTGAGTCGAATGGTCACCGCATTTTTATGTGCGTCGAGTAATTCATTTTCTGCCATGATTTCTACCGTAGGTCCCAAGTTTTTAAGTCCCTCTGCACTGATCTTTTGATAGGTGATTTTTTTGACAAAAGAGTCAAGCGAAACACCGCTGTAATTTCGCGCATAGCCATAAGTTGGAAGCGTGTGATTGGTGCCCGAAGCATAATCTCCAGCCGATTCCGGGGTATAATTTCCGATGAAAACCGAACCGGCGTTTATGATGCCAGCTACCACTTCCTCTTCGTTTTTCACAGCAATGATCAAGTGCTCAGGCGCATAATCGTTGATCAAAGCAAGAGCATCCTGTTGAGTTTCGAGCACGACAGCTACCGAATTATTCAGTGCTTTTTTAGCGATATCTTTACGGGAAAGGTTTTCCAATTGCTTATTGACTTCTTTGAGCACCTTTTTGGCAAATTTTTCAGAATGAGTAACCAAAACCACTTGGGAATCTACGCCATGCTCTGCCTGAGATAATAAATCCGCTGCCACGAATGAAGGAATAGCGGAGTCATCAGCATAAACCAAAACCTCAGATGGTCCGGCAGGCATATCAATCGCTACCCCATATTTTGTGGCCAATTGTTTGGCTGCGGTGACAAATTGATTTCCCGGACCAAAGATTTTATCCACTTGCGGTACCGACTCAGTCCCAAACGTCAAGGCCGCGATGGCTTGAGCCCCACCGGCTTTGACGATTTTGTGGATGCCAATAAGTTGTGCGGTAAAGAGGATGGCAGGATGAACTTTACCTTCCCGGTTTGGCGGCGTGCAGAGTACAATTTCTTGGCAACCTGCGATTTTAGCAGGAATGCCCAGCATAAGTACGGTACTAAATAGGGGAGCGGTTCCTCCTGGAATATACAGTCCCACTCGCTGAACAGGAACGTTTTTTCTCCTGCAAATTACGCCAGGCATGACCTCCTCGACGAGTTCAGGACTGGATTGCGCTTGGTGAAACCGTTCGATATTCTTTTTGGCAGTTTCTATAGCTGTACGGAGTATAGGGTCCAAAGCCGCTGTAGCAACTTTGATTTCTTCCTCCCCAACCAAAAGAGAGTCAAGATCAACATGATCGTATTCGTGCGCAAATTTATACAAGGCCTTGTCTCCGTTTCGTTTGACTTTACGGAGAATCGGCTTGACGATTTTATTGATATCCTTGGTTTTGAATACTGGTCTGGCCAGTTCTTTTTTCCAAGAGGAAGGGGCAGGATTTACAAGAATGTTCATAGGTAGTCAAAAGGTTAAATCACCATTTTTTCGATCGGTACGACTAGGATTCCCTCGGCTCCGGCGGCCCGGAGTTCTTCGATATTTTCCCAAAATTGATCTTCACTGAGCACTGAGTGTACGGATGACCAACCTTCTTGGGCCAATGGAAGGATAGTAGGACTCCGCATTCCCGGAATCAGGCTGACAATTTTATCCAAGGATTCATTCGGCGCATTGAGGAGCACATATTTGTTGCTTTTTCCCTTTTGGACTGCATTCATCCGGAAAAGGAGCTTTTCTACAATCTCCGATTTCCAGCCCTCCAGGTTATTGTTGGCAATTAGTACGGCCTCGGATTTGAAAATCTCTTCCACCTCTTTAAGTCCATTCATCATAAGAGTAGAGCCTGAGCTTACGATGTCGCAGATTCCTTCGGCCAAACCGATGGAAGGAGCGATTTCGACCGAACCGGAGATTTCATGAATATCGGCCTTGATGTTTTTGGCTTTCAGATAATCACCGAGGATTTTTGGGTAGGAGGTAGCGATATTTTTCCCTTCAAAATACTGAATTCCGTTGTATTCCTGACCCTTAGGAATAGCCAGCGAAAGCCGACACTTGGAAAAGCCCAGTTTTTTGAGCGTGGTGACTGATTTGTTTTTTTCGACCAGTTCATTTTCTCCGACGATTCCCAAATCTGCGACTCCATCAGCGACATATCCGGGAATATCGTCATCACGTAGGAATAAAAACTCTATGGGGAAGTTGGTCGAAGTCGATTTTAATTTGCCAGTACCATTGTAGAATTTGATTCCACATTCTTTGATCAGGCTGAGTGAGTCATCGGATAGTCTGCCGCTTTTTTGGACAGCAATGCGAATTATTTTTTCCATGTCTGCAAGTTACACTAAGAAATAAAATGGTGGTAATAAATTAGTGGTGAAAGGCCGAATCCCTGTCATCAGCGTCACCGGGTGGGGGTATAAAAGTATTCCTCAATGGGAATGATGGAAATGATGCATACCACCTGCGATCTGATGGCTGCTAAAAGTTTCAATATGTTGGAAGAATTGAATCATTTCTAGGACAAAGATACGTACCCCTTTTAAACAGACAAGAAAGGGAACTGTTTTTTAAATGATAAAATTTGGCAGGATTTTACTCCCGAATACTTTGTAAAACAAAATCCACAATTGCCTTGTATCCTTGATCTGATGGATGGATCTGATCTTCGCAAAAAAAGGAAGGACTTAAGTGCAGTTGAAGTTTTTGAAAAATAAGAATGGGGTTTTGATTGGCCAGTTGCTCCATTTCATGGGTTAAAAATTCTCTTTGAATTCGGAGTTTCTTTTTGAGGAAAGGAGGAAATGCCGGAAATAAATGAACCGGAGGAATATCGGCCAGATAAATCCATTTGGGATTAAATCTACTTTGTAAATCCACTATGAGTTGCTGAAAATCCTTCCTGTATTTATGTGGGTGAGTGAGTTTGAAGGTGTCATTTGCACCAAAAAACAGTAAAACCCCCACGATTTCAGGTGATAATTCTATTAAATCGGATTGGAAATGGTCGAGACACTCAGCAACTCGAATTCCGTTTTTTCCAAAATTGATCACTTGGGTCGATTCTCCCTTGGCGGTGAAAAAGTGACCTGCGATAGTTTGATCGATTGATGATGCGCCTACACCAGCTGCTGTGGATTCTCCCAAGATCAGATATCTGCGGGAACCAGTACCCAATACGATTTTTTCACTTTGGGCGATTGGAATAGGGAATTGGTTTTTGACAGCCCTTGCCTGCCAGATCAAAATCGGCAAAACCGGATAAAGTCCAAGTTGAAAAAGCCGATAGGAATTCATTTAAATTGCATTTGAAAAACAGAGTAAAATTTATCCTCCTGATTTTTTGGCTTTATAGCCTGCGGAAAGCAAAACCTGCAGGACTTTGTCCCGATGATCTCCCTGAATCAGGATTTCTCCATCTTTGGCAGATCCGCCGACTCCGCATTTGGTTTTGAGCATTTTTCCCAGGTCTTTCAAATCTTCCTCGGTACCCGAAAATCCCGCCACCAAAGTCACTTGCTTTCCCGCTCTGGCTTTCTTATCCAGCATTACTTTGAGATTTTGCTGGGCAGGAGGAAGCGTTTGGCTACTTTCTTCCGAATCGTAATCAAACTCAAAATTATCATTAGTGGAGAAAACTACACCGTCTCTCTTTTTCCAGTCGTTATTTCGCTTTGCCATGCCCAAAAATAAAAAAAGCCTGCGGTTTAGACAGGCTTAGGTGTTTATTCTTTTGCTCTAAAGGTCCAGACAGGCCGTTTGGCATGATTCACGACATCTTCAGCAATACTACCTGTAATCAGGTGCATGAATCCGGTTCGGCCATGAGTGGCCATGGCGATCATATCCGCTTTGATATCTTCGGCAAATTCGATGATTCCGCCTTCCTCGGATAGTGAATTATATATTTCTGCCTGTACGTTTTCAAAACTGAACTGCTTAGCGAAATACTTGATGCGCTGAAGAGATTCTCTGCTGGTTTCGAAGGTTCCTGGTGTATTTACGATGACAAAGTATAGCTCGGCATCAAACAAATGCTGAAGTCGTTTCACTCGCGCCGCCACTTCCGCAGAATTTTCTCTAAAATCACTGGCAAACACGATTTTCTTAATCACTTTTGGGTCAATAGGATGCTTGATGGTGACCACCGGACAGGTGGCATTTCTGACCACTTTTTCCGTATTGCTTCCTACGAAAATCTCCTCAATGCCCGAAGATCCCTGAGAACCCATGACAACGAGATCCGGTTCCTCTTCCTTGATCGACTCATGGATCCCTTTGAAAGCATTCCCCATTTTGAGATGGGTAGAAAACTTAAAGGAACTGTTTTTGAATTTTGAGTCCAGTTCTTCCATTTGCTTTTTTCGTCGATTCATTAATTCCACGAAAAAAATCTGATTTTCCATTTCTGGTAGCATCTCACCGCCACCCATGGTCCCAAAGCCGGTATTCGCTGGGATTTCGAGTACATGAAGGACTTCTACATGCACATTGTCCAGGCGATCGGCTAGCGAAGTGCTAAAGTCCAATGCATATTGGGCTTGTTCTGAGAAATCGTATGGTACGAGTATTTTGGTCATGGTCAAAAAGGTTATTGTTTATGCCAAATTAACAGTTTTTTTAGATCAAAAAAGATTTTTGGGGGGAATGATTAAAAAAGAAGTCCCAATCCAAAAAGCAAAACCCAAAGTAAGGTGCTGAGTGCCATTTTTTTCAGAAAAGGATCGGTAGATTTCGAAGATTCTGCTTTTTGTACCCCAAGTCCTACTAAAACCATCAGTGGTAAAGCCGCCAAGGCCAGGAGTGAAAAGTAATTTTGAGTTAGGATAGCCCAAATGATTAAGCTGATATTTCCCAAATCCACCAAAGCCCAATTGTAAGTAATGGCTTTCTTTTTTCCGATCCGCACCGGGATGGATTTTTTTCCAGCTTTTTGATCAGATTCGATATCCCGGATATTGTTGATATTCAAAACTGAGGTGCTGAAAAATCCCAAGGCTGATGCCATTAGCAGACTTTGTTCATTAAAAGTGCCTGTGTGAAGAAAATAGGTCCCAGAAACTCCCAGTAGCCCAAAAAAGACGAAAACCGATATGTCGCCCAAACCGGCGTAGCCGTAAGGGTTTTTGCCGGAAGTGTAAGTGATCGCCGCCCAGATGGCTAAAAACCCCAAACCCAAAAATATCAGAAATAGGATCCAATCCTGGAAAGCAATATAAAGTAAACTCAAGCCTGAAACGAGCGATAAAAGACCAAATAAAATCATCGCCTTCCTCATTTCTGCCAGACTGATCAGTCCCGATTGTACTGCTCTAATCGGTCCCTGTCGATCAACTGAATCCGCTCCGTGGATGGAGTCTCCATAATCGTTGGATAGATTGGATAGAATCTGCAGAAAAGTGGTGGTCAATGCAGCAAGGAATAAAACCTCCCATCGGAAATTCTGGGCATAGGCAGCCAGAAATGAACCTGCCAAAATACTGGCTAGCGCTAGGGGCAAAGTACGAAGCCTGACTGCATGCAGCCAGGCTTCTTTTTTAGTTTTTATTTCACTAGTCACTGACATTCAAAGATTATTAACTTATCAATGAAAGTATAGCTTCATCTAAAGGAGTGACCGATGAAGGGAAAAATTTTTCTAATTCTCCATTTTCATTGACGTAATATTTGCAGAAATTCCAGCTGGGTTCCTGATTATTCCAACCGTTTTCTTTTTCGTCAGAAAGCCATCGATAAAGCGGGTGCTTATCAAACCCTTTGACTGAGATTTTTTCAAATACGGGAAATGTCACACCGAAATTGCTGGTACAAAACTCCTTGATTTCTTCATTACTTCCGGGTTCCTGTCCACCAAAATTGTTGGCGGGGAAGGCTAAGATTGCGATTTTATCTCCATAGTTTTCATGAAGTTCCTGCAATGCTTCATATTGTGGCGTGAAACCACATTCTGATGCAACATTGACGAGGAGTACTTTTTTGCCTTTAAACTGACTGAAATCCACCTCCTTGCCATCAATATCTTTTAGCTTAAAATCGTAAAATTTACTATCCATCATTTGTTCGTTCTGTTTGAGAAAATCGGCATTTAGCTTTTCAGGCCTTTCCAGTGTTTTACCGCAGGCTATTGACGTGGAAAATAATAAAATCGCGAGTAGTTTTTTCATAATTACATTCGATCAGGGACTGCAATACCAAGCAAACGCATTCCTTTTTTGATTGTTTTGGCGGTCTGCGCAGACAAAGCTACCCGAAAAGCCAAAAGAGTCGCATCATTTTCTGAGAAAATCGGCACATCCGCATAAAAACGGTTGTATTCTTTTGCCAAATCAAAAAGATACTGCGCAATGACAGCCGGTGAGTATTCCGCTCCGGCTTGGTTGATTTTTTTCTCAAAATCATTGAGAACCAAAATCAGAGCCGATTCTGAATCTGCCAATTGGTCGATTTGGGAAAAATTCGGGGTTTGAAAATTGACTCCAATCTGATCGGCTTTCCGGAGAATGGATGCGATTCTGGCATGTGAATATTGGATAAAAGGTCCGGTATTGCCCTGAAACTCGATGGATTCCTTGGGATTGAATAGCATTCGTTTTTTGGGGTCGACTTTGAGTAAAAAGTACTTCAAAGCACCCAAACCTAAGATTTTGTAAAGTTCTTTGGCTTGCTTTTCGTCAAATCCTTCGATTTTACCGAGTTCCTTGGTATGACTTTCGGCAGTGTCAATCATCTCCTGCATCAGGTCATCGGCATCCACCACGGTTCCTTCTCGGGATTTCATTTTTCCAGTTGGCAAATCAACCATGCCATAGGAGAGATGGTAAAGCCCCGGACCATAGGGTCGGCCAAGCTTTCGCATAATTTTGAACAAGACATCAAAGTGATAATCCTGCTCATTTCCAACGACATAAACCGACTTATCGATTTGAAAATCCTGGTATTTCAAGTCTGCCGTTCCCATGTCTTGGGTGATGTAAACGGACGTGCCATCCGCCCGCAAAACAAGCTTTTCATCCAAGCCTTCATCGGTCAAATCAACCCAGACCGATCCGTTTTCTTTTTTGAAAAACACTCCCTTCTGAAGGCCTTCCACGACGATGTCTTTTCCCAATAAATAGGTATCGGATTCGTAGTAGAATTTGTCAAAATCAACTCCCATTGTCTGGTAAGTTGCCTCAAATCCGGCATAGACCCATTCGTTCATCTGCTTCCAAAGGGCAACCGTTTCGCTGTCATTGGCTTCCCATTTTCGGAGCATATCCTGCGCTTCGATCAGAATTGGCGCATTTTTTTTGGCTTCTTCTTCGGTTTGGCCTTTTTCCAGAAGTTCTTTGATTTGTTTTTTGTACTCTTTATCAAAAAGCACGTAGTATTTCCCGGCCAAATGATCTCCTTTTAGTCCAGCTGATTCGGGCGTTTCTCCATTTCCAAAATGCTGGTAAGCCACCATGGACTTGCAGATGTGAATTCCTCGATCATTGACCAAATTGGATTTGATCACTTCATAGCCATTGGCTTTGAGAATTTCGGCGACGGAATATCCCAAAAAATTATTTCGGAGATGACCCAGGTGAAGGGGTTTGTTGGTATTAGGGGATGAGTACTCCACCATGACTTTTTGGCCATTGGTGGGAAGTTGACCGATGTTTTCTTTGGCATACAAGCTGGTAAAAACATCGATCCAGCTATTCTCATTCAACACCAAATTTAAAAACCCTTTGACGACATTGTAATCCGCCACATCTCCGCAGTTTTCTTTGAGGAAATCACCGATTTTTGAGGCGGTCATTTCCGGGGAGATTTTTGTTTCTTTCAAGTAAGAAAAAACGACGAATGTATAGGTTCCCTCAAATTCCTTTCGAGTGGGAGCTAGGCTGAGTTTATCGAGCTCGACTTCCAATTTAAAAATCTGATGAAACGCCTGCTGAATTCCGCTAAGGATATTTTGCTGAATGCTCATAATGGCTTGTTCTACCTGTAATTAATTTTTCTTTTAAATATTTGTAAATAAGTTAGTTGAATTTAATCATCTAATTTATCACTTTAGGTATTTAGAAATTATCCACCAAGGATTTGGTAGTAATTTCCAAGACTTCAAAGGCAGCTTCTGCCATGGTGTTTTCGGTGTCCAAAGTTGGATTAACTTCGACGATTTCCCAGCAGCAAACCCGCTTGTCTTTGATCAATTCGGCATTGAGCAGGATGGCTTCTTCGATGGTCAATCCATCGGGAACCGGAGTGCCTGTACCGACTGAAATGCTCGTATCCAAACTGTCCACATCAAAGGAAATGTAGATTTGATCGCAATCTTTAAGAATCTCCAAAGTCTCAGCCGCGACTTTTGAAATCCCTTTTTCCCGGACTTCACGAGTTGGGAAGTTTTTGATTCCATATTTATTGACAAGAAAATCCTCAGGTGATTCGGTGTCTCGTACCGAAATAAATACAATATCCTTGGGTTCAATTTTGGGCTGATCTCCACCAATTCGCTTGATTCGTTCCCAATAAGTCACGGTTTCCTCAGAGGGATCATTGACTTTGGATTCCAGATTGTCGAGCTGGCAAACCATCGCCAAGGGCATGCCATGCATATTTCCAGAAGGGGTGGTGTAGGGAGTGTGCAAATCGGCATGCGCATCGATCCAAATTACCCCCAGTCGCTTTTCAGGCTCGGCGGCTTTGATTCCCATAATGGTACCGGCAGCAGTGCTGTGATCTCCAGCCAAAACGATGGGGAATTTCTTTTCCAATCGAAGGGACTCAATCGTGGAATAGACATTTTTGAGCACCTGATAGACGCCATCGATATATTTTGCGTGAGGGAATTTATTGCCTTTCCATAGGTAATTATTGGCGTCCTGCACATTGATCGGGTCAAACTGGGTGAAGAAATCCGATTTTTTGTCCAAGCTGGCAATCTTCAAAGCATCGATCCCCAAACTAGCTCCTCGAGTACCGGCAGCGAGTTCGGATCTTACTTCTACTAATTTGATATCTCTCATAATTTCAAAAATGATTTGGGTTTTCCTTTTTCAAGTGCGCAAAACTAGCTAAAAAGCCCCATTTATCCATTTCTTTTGAGATTTAGAAATGGAGATAATGATGAAGGGAAAAGCAGATTCGGGTTTCAAACTGTCTCGGAATCAAGAAGCTTTTCGTGGGATTTTTGTCAATTGATTTGAATTGCGCTGAGAAAAAGCAATTTTTGTACTGCAATCTTAAAACTGGGCAAATGAACCGATACATTGATTTAATTCAACAGACTTTTGACTTTCCAACTAATGAATTCCATGTAGAGAATAATGAGTTATTTTTCAATGGAGTAAATCTCATGGAAATCATCCAAACCTACGGCACTCCTTTAAAACTCACATATTTGCCCAAAATCTCTGAAAGCATTCAGAACGCAAAATCTTATTTTAACAATGCGATTCAGACCCATAATTATCAGGGCAAATACACTTATTGCTACTGTACCAAGTCCTCGCATTTTAGTTTTGTGCTGGACGAGGCATTGAAAAATGACATTCACATCGAGACCTCATCGACTTTTGATATTCCTTTGGTGAGAAGTCTCTACGCCAAAGGCAAAATCACCAAGGATACCTACATCGTCTGCAATGGCTTCAAGCGGGAAAAGTACAAGCAATACATCACCGAATTGCTAAATGACGGTTTTAAAAACTGTGTGCCGATTTTGGATAATTTGACAGAGATCGATTACTATCTGGAGCATGTGAAAGTGCCATTTCAGGTGGGAATCAGAATTGCAGCCGACGAGGAGCCTAAATTCGGTTTTTATACTTCGAGGTTGGGCGTGAGGTACAATGACATTCTCAGCCTGTATGAGGAAAAAATCAAAAACAACCCCCAAGTAAGCCTGAAAATGCTTCATTTTTTCATCAATTCAGGAATTCGCGATACGGCTTATTATTGGTCTGAATTGACTCGCTTTATCCAGAAGTATGTGGATCTCAAAAAAATTGCTCCAAGTCTGGATACTATGGATATCGGTGGCGGTTGGCCGATCAAGACAAATGTGTTTTTTGACTATGACTACCAATATATGGCGGATCAGATTGTCAAAAATATCAAGTGGATGTGTGCCAAAAACAACACGACCGAACCACATATTTTCACTGAATTTGGCAGCTACACGGTAGGAGAAAGCGGTGCAGTGCTCTATTCTGTTTTGGAAGAAAAGCTTCAAAACGACAAAGAGCTCTGGTATATGATCGATGGCTCGTTTATTACGCAGCTTCCGGATAGCTGGGGACTGAATCAGAAATACATCATGCTGGCCGTTAATAATTGGGATGAAGAATATCATAATATCTCCCTTGGAGGACTGACTTGTGACAGCATGGATTATTATAATTCGGAAGCTCATCAATTCAATATTTATCTTCCGAAGGTGGAAAAGGGAAAGACCCAATACATCGGATTTTTTCATACGGGAGCCTATCAGGAATCTCTCGGAGGCTACGGGGGGATTCAGCACTGTCTGATTCCGGCACCCAAGCATGTATTGATCGATCGGGATGAAAACGGCCAAGTCAAACACTGGCTTTTTGCCGCGGATCAAACGGAGGAGAGCATGCTCAAGGTTTTGGGATATAGGGAACAAGACCAAAATTTTTGAGCTTGGGTCAGTTTTTAATGAAAATTAAGTTTAAAATTTAAAAACTGTCAATTCCTTCCATCAAAGAAGAATCTATGGAAAAAATCCATGAGTGGAATGGTTTGAAAAAAATCAATCGATTTCGTGAAACAGATTCTTTTTCAGTCCATTCACCCGATTTTCTGCCAATTCTTATTTGGCAAGTATTTTGGTAACTTCAATCTTATGAAACAGTTTTTATTCCTCTTTGCACTTGTGCTTTTCAGCAGTTTGAATCTGTATGGCCAAGAAACAAAAAATTACAAAGGAGGATATACCTTTAATAATCTTCGCGGAATAGGAGATTTTTACTATTACCTGGAAGAAGAGAATGAGGCTATTTTAGATGGTGAATTTAACTTTGAGTATAAAAAACTCGACAGTTTGACTCGATCCAGCTTTCTCAAGCTCAGTGTAGATGGATATTTTAAGTCTTATGAAAAAGATAAGAACTGGGTTTACAAAAAATCTGAGCATAAAATTGAAATTGAAGACATACAAGATCGGGAGATCATCGCCGAACTGGAAAGCAAAATCATCGATCTGAATGCCGAATACGCTGAAGGAAATCTTCAGGGGACCTGGGATTATTACGAAAATAGATGGTTAGGGGAGGAATCCACCGAGATTTTTAAGGCTGAGGATTTAGTTTTCGAAGCGGATAAACTGACCGGGGAAGTCCGGTTCGAAAGTGCGGATGGAACAAATTCCTATCAGATTTTTGGGCAAGTCAATGATGAAGGTTTGATGAATGGGAATTGGGACTTTTTCTATACTTCAGATCAAATTTCGATTCACGAAACCCGGCGATACGAAAGTGGCTTTCTGATTGGCCTGTCCAAAGTCAATAGTCTCACTAATGAAAATATAGATGAAGTCGTCTTCTATAATGCAATCGAAAAGCTGGATTCCCTGAATCAGGGATTTGAAGTCGATTATTCGGTTTCGGAGGAATTTTTTGGATTGACCTTCAATGATGGATTTTCTGAGGAAAGCGAGGAATATCAGGGACAATATCGAGGAACTTACCTGCTGGAGGATGCCCTGATTCGGATTTTGCAGTTTGAGCAAGATAATTTTATCCAAGATGGCAAATTGATCAAATCGCCTATTTCGACCCGAAGATTTGCTTACGAAATCAGCGAAGACGATGAGGAGCGATACGAAGATGCAATCGGAATTTTTGATGAATTACAGCGAGAGGCAAGCCAAAAGAGTCGCTTGGACTTTTTGATGCTCAATCAAAATACCGCCGATTCACTATCCTATAGCATGGCGTATTTTGACTATTTGACAAATAAACTCAACAAGTTTGAACGGGTTATTGACTTATTAAAGAGTGAGAATATTCGCTTTTTTGATCCGAGTAATTATCTCCGAGACGGATTGGACTTCCTTAAAGAATCGGAAAGCATCGAATATACTTATAGAGGAGAAGTAAAAACCAAAGAACTCGATTTCTCAAAAGTGGAGAAAGCGAATATGCTTGGAGAAGACTTACTCAATTACCTCAATCAGGAATTAGCCTATTTCAAGGAAATAGAACGATATGTCGGAAGACAGCAACAGGATTTTCGTCAGGACAAGGACCTCGAAGCGATCGAATCGAGGATTTTGAGTGAAAAAGGCTTAATCGATAGTCTGCGAAAATCGCTTACTATAGAAAATGAAACCCATCGAAGTTTGGTACAGGCATTTTATGAAAACCTGGCTGTCGATCAATACCAATTCTTATTGGACGAGTACAACCAAACTGAGGACTTTCTGGATAAAGCAAGCGCAGGAGATGAAATCATCGAATTGCTTGAATTTGTGCTTTCCCGACTTCCCGAACTGAATCAATACGCAGGTTTGGGACAGCATCTTCAGCAGGATTTCACGGAGAAAACGCTCGATCCCTTTACCTTTGAGACTGAATTTGAAGTGCTTAGACAAGCCACTCTGGTACAGGCAGCCCAGCGAATCATCAATCATGAATTGCAGGAAATCAAAGAAACTAAAGATTTTGAAGTGGTCAGAGCGCGATTCCTTACACTCGAATCCCTCGAAAACCGACTAATGGAGCTGAAAGGTAGAAACACCAAGCGATTGGAACGAAATCTCAACCAAGCCGGATCCGATATTAACCAACTTAAAAAATTGCTATCACTGTGAGATTGCATAAACTAACGATACCTCAGGCAGGAATTACTTTTCTTCTGACTGCCGCATTTACGCTTCTTTTTGGAGTTGGTTTTGCCCAAAGTCAAAGCAAAGAGGATGAACCGGAACAGCGAAATACTTCGCGAAGATCTGAACTGTGGAATGGCTTATATACCAAATACCGAGTGGGAGAAAAGCTGTATTACTATGGAGAATATCATGTGCGAACACGTGATCAGCTGATTCAGAATATGGCGCAGATTTATCTCCGGTTTGGGATGAGTTATATCATTAACAAAAACCTGGAGATCACCGGTGGAATCGCGACTCCATTTTATTGGGCGACTCCTGATTACAAAAATCAGGAAAAACCCTATGACAAAGTTGTCAATCAGTTTCGATTTTGGCAGCAGGCCCTTTTTATTCAATCGATGGGACGGGCAAAAGTTTATCATCAAATCCGTACCGAACAGCGCTGGAGAAGAGATAATTACGTCGGTTCGCCGTTTGAGCTGACTTGGAGATGGCGCTATAAAATCGCCACCTACATCCCGATCAATTCTCCAAAATTGCAGCAGGGAACTTATTTTGCTTCGTTATATAATGAGCTGTTTATCCAAACCGGAAAACCGGTCATCCGAAACCCTTTTGAAGATAACCGGACCTTTGTCGGGATCGGTTATATTTTGAATGAAAAAGTGCAGTTTCAGGCAGGGTATGCGAAGAGTTTTCAGCAGCGGGATTCGGGAATCGATTATGCCAATCGAGATTTAATCCGTTTTTCGGTGTATCACAATCTCGACTTCACCAAGCGAAAAACTCCTCCGGTAGAATTCCAGCCTGTTTTCTAACTTAGAGGAGGTAAGGAATATAGATCAGACAAGCGATCAAGATTGCGGTAAAAACAGCGAATGCAACTGCTCCCGAACTAATATCCTTGATCAATCCGATTTTTCCGTTGTAATCAGGATGGATAAAATCACAGACTTTTTCGACAGCCGTATTTAGACTCTCTATCGCAAGCACAAATCCGATCGCGAGGATTTGGAGTGCCCATTCCATCCGATTGATTTCCAAATAAAATCCCAAGATCGTAAATCCGAGCGCAAAAATAGACTGGGTGATAATGGAGTTTTCGTTTCGGATCAACCAAAAAAAGCCTTTCAAAGCAAAGTAGATACTTTTGATTCGGCCCAGAATGAAATTTGACATGGGATAATTTTTTGTCAAAAATAGAAAGAAACGCCTTTTACGAAAGCAATAAAAAAATCTCCGTTCCTTAAATGAGAAAAGGAGACTGACCCAAGTTAACTCGTAAGCTAGCCTATTTTATTTTTTGTCAAAAGAACCCTCGCAGTGATCGATTATTTTTCCATCAAGACTCAGGTAACTGCCCATGGCATCAGCGGTCATGCAGGAATGTACCGGTAAAATCCCAAGGAGTTCACCTATTTTTGCGGTTTTCATCAAGGAATCGGAGGCTTTGATGATTCCGTGTTCCTGCGATATGCTTTTCAAGTAGGACCTGTTTTGAATTTCAGGGATTTCCCAACCATTTTCGTTGAGGTAAACTACCTCACCAAAATTAGAAGATCCATCCTCCTCCTTGAGGACATCTTTGGCCAGGTGGACGCCACCTCCGTGGACCAAAATTTCATTTCTTTCCCGATTGATATCCACGATTGGTACAGCTAGCGCCACGGCAATATCAGATTTGAAACAGCCCCCCAATTTCTCCTGCATCAAATCATAAAAGACAAAATTACCGGGTCCCATTTCATCGATATCGCCAAAATCCTCCATGACCGCACAGCCTGGCGTATCACCGGTTCGGGTCAAGAGCTCGGGATATTCCGTTCGATATTTGTTTTTGAGCATGTCTAAGGCATTTCGGGTTTGCTCATAGAGTTCGGGAATATCAGGCATGTAATATGAATGTCCGGCATGAAGGTAAAAGCCCTTAAAATTGAGTTTGGGTGACTTTTTGGCAATGAGTAATATCTCCTCGATCAGTCCAAAATCAGAAACCGAAACTCCGGTTCGACCGTATCCGGCATCTATTTCAATAAAAAATCCAACGGGAACCGTCAGTTCATCGACCAATCGCTGAGCTGTTACCGGATTGATGACCTGCAGAGAAATGGATTGTGTAGCTGCAATTTTATTCAATCTTGGAATTTCCCGGATGTTGAAAGGAAAGGCGATATGAATATTTTTCCAGCCTTGGCCGCTGAGGTATTCGGCCATTTTGATCGAGGAGGCCGATATTTCGGTAATTCCATAGTCTTTAGCCCATTCACCTATTATTCGAGACTGAGCGGTTTTCCAATGAGGTGCGAGATTTAATCCGTGGCGCTCAGCTTTGTCTGCCATACGCTTGATATTTGCTCTGCAGATTTTTTCGCTGATAAGTAAAGTGGGGGAACTGATGGATGAGAGATATGACATGAGTTAGAAGTCTGGATTTTTGGTTTGAATTTTAAAAATAAGGAAATCTTAGGACCGGAAAATGAATTAAGGGCTTAACTTCCCGTATCAGCTGATTGAATTTTTATAATCTTCTCAGAATCTTATGATTTTAATCACTGAAACTGTTGATTTCTACGCTCCACTTTTTGAAGGAAAATATCAATCTTTCATTATAAAATTTTAAGCAGCTATGGTTTTCAAAATCCAAGGTCCATTCTTCACCGAGATCGGAGAAATAGCCCGATTTACGAGTCGATTTTTCCGAGAGGTCATTAAGCCTAAGCAGGAATGGGAGGAGTTTATCAATCAATGTTACTGGATAGGATACAAATCGCTGACCTTGGTGGGTATTACCGCATTTATCATGGGCTTGGTTTTGACGATTCAGTCCCGCCCCACTTTGGTCGAATTTGGTGCAGCCTCACTTTTGCCCGCTATGGTTTCCGTTTCCTTGGTGCGGGAAATTTCACCGGTGATTACAGCATTGATTTGTGCCGGAAAGATCGGTTCGGGAATGGGTGCGGAACTGGGCTCAATGCGTGTCACGGAGCAGATTGACGCCATGGAGGTTTCCGGTACCAATCCATTTAAATATTTGGTTGTCACCCGCGTATTGGCCAGCACCTTGATGGTTCCTGTTTTGTCAAGTCTCGCCATTGCGATTTCTATCTATGGAGGTTATTTGGGAGTGAATATCAAGGGTGAGGTGAGTTGGTCACTATATTGGTTTCAAGCCTACGATGCGCTGAGTTATGGTGATTTTATCCCTGCATTTATCAAAACTTTCTTTTTTGGTTTTGCCATCGGAATCGTCGGGTCCTACAAAGGTTATACTTCCAAAAAAGGAACTGAAGGGGTGGGACGATCAGCCACCACGGCGGTGATTGTGGCTTCGCTGATGGTCTTTTTGATTGATTTGCTGGCGGTGCAATTGATGGATTTATTGGGCCTGACTTGATATGGAAAGAGCTGCATCAATTATTAAAGTCGAACACATCAGCAAGGCCTTTGGGAGCAATGTCGTGCTGAATGATTTTTCCATGGAATTGTTGCCGGGGGAGAATTTGGTGATTCTGGGAAAGTCTGGATCTGGCAAGTCCGTATTGATCAAATGCATCATCAATTTGATTGAACCCGATTCAGGTCTTATCACCGTATTGGGAAAAAATATCAATCAACTGGACCAAGATGAAATGGATGATTTAAGAGCGGATATTGGTTTTTTATTTCAGAGTAACGCACTCTACGATTCGATGACTGTGAGGCAAAATCTTGAATTTCCCTTACGTAGGCACTGGACTCTTGAGCAAAGAGTGAGAGATGCCAAAACTGCTATTTTGGAAGCCTTGGAAGATGTGGGATTAGCCCATACCATAGACATGATGCCGGCCGAGCTTTCCGGTGGAATGCGAAAGCGAATTGCTTTAGCGAGAACTTTGATTTTGAAGCCCAAAGTAATCCTCTATGATGAACCAACCACTGGACTTGACCCGATTACTGCACGAGAAATAAGCAATCTGATCGTCAAAATCCAGCAAAAATATCAAACTGCCTCGGTGATTATTTCCCATGACATGAATTGTATCCGAATTACTTCAAACCGAGTCATCATGCTGATTGATGGGAAAAATTATGCCAGTGATACATTAGAAAATTTACGTAATAACCCCGATCCAAAAATCCGGGAATTCTTTGACTGATTATGAAAAAGGAAAAACAAATAGCGAATGCAAAGTTGGGCTTTATGGTCTTGGCGGGATTGATATTTCTGGTATTCTCGCTTTATATGATCGGGAGAAATCAAAATATCTTCGGGACTTCTTTTCGACTATATGCTGACATCGAAAATATCAATGGATTGCTTCCGGGAAACAATGTGCGCTTTCGGGGTATGGACGTGGGAACCGTGAGTGGGATAGAAATGCTGGACGATCAAACCATCCGGGTAGAGTTGCTTATTCATAAATCCAAGCAGCAATTTATCGGAAAAAATTATGAAGTGGCAATCAGTACCGATGGATTGATGGGAAATAAAGTCCTTCAAGTTTTAGTCATAGCGGGAGATTTTGTTCAAGTAGAAGAAGGGGATGTGCTTCAAGCAAGCTTGGTCTCAGGTACTGACGAAATCCTCGAAAGGCTCGATAAATCGGGTGAATATCTGGAGAAATCACTGATTAATATTGCTTCGATTACAGAGAAGCTCAATGAAAATAATTTGTTATGGGATCTTCTTGCCGATGAGGAGCTGACTTTAGCGATCAAAACAACTATCTCTGAATTTAGAGCAGCTGGATCTGCGGCAAAAAATATGACGCTGGCTGGCCAAGAAATGATGACCAATCTCGAAGAAGGCGAAGGGTTGGTCAATTCACTTTTTACCGATACTACGATGGTTTCTTCTTTTGAGGAGTCCATGGAGTCGCTGGTCAAAAGCACAGCCAAAGCAGAGGAGCTTTTGGAAAGCCTGACAACCATCAGTCATCATCTTGAGGAGGGAAAAGGAACCGCGGGGATGCTGCTGAATGATACTACTTTTCAGGAAAATGTCTCCCAAATGATGCTGGAACTAAAAGAAAGTTCGGAAAAGCTTAATGAAAACCTAGAAGCGATGCGGAGTAATTTTCTTTTTCGAAGGTATTTCAAAAAACAGGAAAAGGAATCTGATAATTAAACTGGTAAGCCGTGAATCTTTGGAATAATTCTCATCTCGCAGAAGCACTCAGACGCAATTGGGATTTTACTGCAAGAAGTGCGCATAAGCCCATCATTTCTACTAATTTTGAGTCCCGATGAAAAAGGCGCATTTTTGTGCCTCAATTCGCTAATTCAATCATTCGTTTGCAATAATCTTCATGGAAGCAAAACAGATCCGGAGTACATTTATATCCTTTTTCCAGTCCAAGCAACATCAGTTTGTCCCGTCTTCACCCATCGTCGTCAAAAACGATCCGACTTTGATGTTTACCAATGCCGGGATGAATCAATTCAAAGATGCCTTTCTCGGAAATGAAACCGCTAAGTTTTCCCGGGTAGCCAATTCGCAGAAATGTCTTCGAGTCAGTGGCAAACACAATGATCTGGAAGAGGTGGGAGTGGACACCTACCACCATACCATGTTTGAGATGCTGGGTAATTGGTCTTTTGGAGATTATTTCAAAAAGGAGGCCATCGCCTGGGCTTGGGAGCTTTTGACGGAAGTCTATAAACTGCCTAAGGATCAACTTTACGTCTCTGTTTTTGAGGGAGATCAAGGAGATCAATTGGGCATGGATCAAGAGGCTTATGATTTTTGGAAAGGCATCGTGCCGGAAGATCGGATTATCATGGGCTCCAAAAAGGATAATTTTTGGGAAATGGGTGATACCGGCCCATGCGGACCTTGCTCAGAAATTCATATTGACTTGCGTTCAGGGGAAGAAAGAGCCTCAATTCCAGGGAGAGACTTGGTGAATAATGATCATCCTCAGGTGATCGAAATCTGGAATTTGGTCTTCATGCAATATAATCGACTTTCGGATGGGAGTTTGAAAGAACTTCCCGCCAAGCATGTCGATACAGGAATGGGCTTTGAGCGATTGGTAAGAGCAATCCAAGCCAAATCTTCTAACTACGACACCGATTTGTTTACTCCGTTTATTCAATACTTGGAGCGAAAGTCTGGGAAAACTTACGGTCAAGACGAGCAAATCGACATTGCATTTCGGGTAATCGTGGATCATATTCGGGCCATTTCTTTTACTATTGCCGATGGACAGCTTCCCTCCAATAATAAAGCGGGTTACGTGATTAGAAGAATTCTTCGAAGAGCGGTTCGCTATGGCTACACCTTTTTGGGTTTTTCAGAACCGTTTTTATACGAATTGACTCCGCTGATTGCGGAAAATTTCGGGGAGATTTTTCCCGAAGTCAAAGACCAGCGGGATTTTATTGCCAAAGTCATTCAGGAGGAGGAAATTTCCTTTTTAAGAACCTTGGACAATGGCCTGAAAATGCTCGATTCGATCAAGTCTGAGCTGAACCAAAAAGGAGAAAAAGTAATTTCAGGAAGGATAGCCTTCGAGCTGTACGATACCTATGGCTTTCCCTTGGATTTGACCTCGCTGATAGCTCGGGAAAATGGTTTTTCACTGGATGAAAAAGGTTTTGCCGTGGAAATGGAAAAGCAGAAAACAAGGTCCCGAGCCGCTTCTGAATCTGAAACTGGCGATTGGGTTTTTGTACACGAAGATGAAGGCGTGGAATTTATCGGCTATGATTTTCTGGAGTCTTTTTCCCAGATCATCAAATACCGCACGGTCAAGGATAATAAAGGAGATAAGTATCAATTGGTACTTGACAAAACCCCTTTCTATGCCGAAAGCGGCGGGCAGGTAGGCGATACCGGCTGGTTGATTTCTGAAACCGAAAAAATCAAAGTCATCGACACCAAAAAAGAAAATGATCTGATTGTTCACTTTGTCGAGAAGCTTCCAAAAAATCCTAAAGTCCGATTTTCAGCAGAAATTGATAAGGAAAAGCGTCAGCTAACGATGAATAATCACACGGCTACCCATTTGCTTCAATCAGCACTCAGAGAAGTACTCGGTAGTCATATTCAGCAGCGTGGTTCTTTGGTCAATGATCAGGTATTACGCTTTGATTTTTCACATTTTGCCAAACTATCTGATGAGGAAATCAGCCGAGTGGAGGAAATCGTAAACACCAAAATCCGGGAGAATATTGCTTTGATGGAGCAGCGGAATGTCCCCATCGAAGAGGCTAAAAAAATGGGTGCTACGGCACTTTTTGGTGAGAAATATGGGGACTATGTGCGTGTGATCACTTTTGATCCTAGTTTTTCTGTGGAGCTTTGTGGAGGTACGCATGTCCCATTTACCTCTCAGATTGGGCTATTTAAGATCATGTCTGAAGGTTCAGTAGCATCCGGTGTTCGTCGGATCGAGGCGATTACAGCCGCTGCAGCTGAGAATCATTTTCGTGAGCAGGAAAACCTTTTGAGAGAAATCAAGGACTTGTTAAAAAACCCAAAAGATCTGCGGAAAGCGGTGGAAAATTTGTTGGGAGAGAGAAATGAGTTAAAAAAGGAAATCGAAAGCCTTCACATGGAAAAGGCATATTCGATCAAAAAAGAACTGCTACAGCAAGTACAAAATAAGGAAGGTGTAAGTATCCTTATCGCTAAAGTCATCCTTCCAAATGCGGATGCCTTGAAAAAGTTAGCTTATGAATTGAAAAATGAGCTGGAAAATGCCTTTGTGATTTTGGCTGCAAATATTTCGGATAAACCACAGATTGCAGTAATTCTAGCCGAAGAACTGATTCAGTCCAAAGGATTAAACGCCGGTCAAATCGTTCGGGAATTGGCTAAAGAGATCCAGGGTGGAGGAGGAGGACAGCCTTTCTTTGCGACAGCAGGAGGAAAAGATCTTGACGGATTGGACCGAGCCGTGGCAAAAGCGAGGGAATTGTATCTTTAACAGAGAGAAAATACGCGAATGATCAGCGAAGAAATAAAAAATAAGTATCAACTCGTCATCGGCCTGGAAGTACATGCGCAGTTGCAGACGCAGAGCAAAATTTTTGCTGCTGACTCGACCAAGTTTGGGAATGAACCCAATACTCAGGTTTCTGTGATTACCCTTGGTCATCCAGGTACTTTGCCGAAGGTGAATAAAAAAGCTATTGAATTTGCGGTGAAAATGGGTTTGGCTTGTGATTCGGAGATTACGAGGCATACGATTTTTTCCAGGAAAAATTATTTCTATCCCGATCTTCCCAAAGGCTATCAGATTACCCAAGACAAGGAGCCGATTTGTGTAGGGGGACAGGTACCCATCCAACTCGGGGATGATCGTAAAAAAGCGGTTAAGCTCAATCGCATACATTTGGAGGAGGATGCCGGCAAATCTATTCATTTGGCTGAAGAGACGGATACTTTGGTGGATTTTAACAGGGCTGGTACTCCGCTGATTGAGATTGTGACCGAACCTGATTTACGAAGTCCGGAGGAAGCCACCGCTTTTTTGGCAGAAATCAAAAAGCTGGTGAAGTACCTTGAGATTTGTGATGGGAATATGGAAGAGGGTTCCCTGCGCTGTGATGCCAATGTCTCGGTGATGCCCAAAGGAGCTCAGGAATATGGTAAAAAGGTGGAAGTGAAGAATATGAATTCTTTTAGGAATGTGGCAAGGGCAATAGATCATGAGCATGAGCGGATTATTAATTTGCTCGAAAAAGGGGAAGAGGTCATTTCGGAAACGAGAACTTTTGATGCAGAAAAGGGCACTACTGCAAGTATGCGAACCAAGGAAGATTTAAACGACTATCGATATTTTCCAGAGCCTGATCTTAGCCCGGTTGTCATCTCGGAAGAATGGCTCAATTCGATCCGTACGACCATGCCATCTTTGCCCAGAGAGCTTTATGCGAAGTTTGTGTCCGAATATGGCTTGCCCGATTATGATGCCGGATTCCTGACCGAATCCAAGGAAATGGCAGCTTGGTTTGATGAGCTCTGTTTGAAAACAAGTAATTACAAAGCGGCATCCAATTGGATGATGGGACCGATCAAGTCTTATTTAAATGAGCAAAACCTCAGCATAGAAAATTTCCCGATATCAGGCGAGGTTTTAGCCTTACTCATTCATCTAATTGATGAAGGTAAGGTGAGTTTTTCGGCTGCTTCCCAAACGATATTCCCGGAGTTGCTTAAGGGAAAAGATGAATCCCCGGTTGAAATTGCTCAACGGTTGAATTTGATTCAGGAAAGTGACGAGGCTTCTTTGAGACCTGTTGTGGAGCGTGTTTTGGAGGAAAATAAAGCAAAAGTAGCCGAGTACCGATTGGGTAAAAAAGGGCTGATCGGGATGTTTATGGGACAAGTGATGAAAAAGTCTCAGGGAAAAGCTGACCCAAAGGTGGCTACAAAGTTATTGACAGAACTATTAGAAAATTAGAATCCAACAAAACTTGGGTGTCATTTGGTGAAAAGTTTCACTCGATGAATCTTAAAATTTAAATTGAAAATAAAATAAATACAGATGAAATATTCGATGATCGGAATATGGGCTTTAGCTCTTTTTACCTTTTTCTCTTGCGGCAATACCAGTTCGCAGCAGGAGGAGGGAAAAGTTAAAATCAAAGGCCAGTTGGAAAATATGCCTAGCGGGCATGTAATTTTATCCCAGTTTACTGATAATAGACCAAAAGTTCTGGACACGCTATCGGTTGACGATTCAGGAAAATTTGACTACGAATTGGAGGTGGATACCCCGACATTCTATGAGCTCAATCTCTTCGGTCAGCGTTCCGTTCGATTGGCCTTATTGGATGAGGATGTGGAGATCAAATATGATTTGAACAGTCCGTCAAGCCTAGAAATCATCGGATCTCAGGATAGTAAAGAAATGTTGAAGCTGGAGACTTTGATGGATGAATATCAGGCTCAGGTAAATAATCTGAATGAGTCCTACTATGAGGCCATGGGAAACAATGATACCGAAAAAGTGAAGGAAATCCAGTCTCAAGCCTTGCTTTTGGAGTCAAATCAAGCCGAACGAGTCAAAGAAACTATCAGCAGCATGGGGGATAGTTTTGCGTCTTTGGCCGCAATCGGGCTTTTGAATCCCAAAAATGACTTTCCGTTTATTGATGAATTGGTCGCTCGATTAAACCAAAAATATCCAGGTACCAACTCGATTCTTCAGATGAAGCAGCAACTCGATGAAATGCGCGCACTTTCTGTTGGGCAACCTGCACCTGAGATAGAGCTGCCCAATCCTGAAGGAGAAATGGTGAAGCTTTCAGACCTGAGAGGAAAATACGTATTGATCGATTTTTGGGCTGCATGGTGCAAACCCTGTCGGGTAGAAAATCCCAATGTGGTGAGATTATACAATCAATATAAGGACAAAGGATTTGAAGTATTTGGCGTGTCGCTGGATCGGACCAAAGAAGACTGGGTGGAGGCGATTGCCGAGGACGGATTGACCTGGACGCAGGTTTCTGATTTGAAGTATTTCAATTCGGTAGCAGCCGAAACTTATCAGATTCAGGCTATACCGGCTACTTATATGATTGATCCGGATGGAAATATCATTGCAAAAGATCTCAGGGGACCAAGTCTGGAAAATAAATTGGCAGAGCTTTTTGATTAATCAGCTTTGCACCAAAAAAAAGACCCTGCCTTGTGAGAGGCAGGGTTTTTTTGTGAGCAGAGAATCCAAAAGGAAGGAAGGATTAAAAATACCAAACAATCCTTCCTTTAAAAATCGTGACTTTCAAAAAGGAATAGCAAAAGTTGTTTATCACCCGAGACAAAACTAATGAAAATATTCAAAAGAAAAACAAACTTAAATTAATTCCTTTTTTGTTAAATTGTAATAAACCAATAATGTGTGTGATTATAATAATTATGATTTTTTAAAAAGGCCTTTTCCAGCCTAAATTCAACTATATTAAATTATTGTGAAGACCGATTTTTTTGAAATAAAAAAGCCGATCGATTTGACCGGCTTGAATTGGAAGGTAAGGAAATTCAATTTTTTTCGATTTTCTCATAGCTGGCAATCACTCCTCTGACCATGGCCGAGCTAAATCCCTGATGCTCCATCTCGTTTAGGCCGACGATAGTGCAGCCTTTGGGAGTGGTGACTTTATCAATTGCTTCTTCGGGATGCATGTTTCGCTGAATCATGAGTTCTGCGGCACCTTTTACGGTTTGATTGACGATTTTGCTTGCGGTCGCGGCATCAAACCCAATCTGGATTCCTCCCTGTATCATCGCCCGCATAAAGCGTAAAACGTAGGCTATTCCACAAGCACCCAAAACAGTGGCAGCTTCCATTAGACTTTCATCGATAGGAATGGTAAATCCAACCGCATCAAATAATTCACGGATTAAGTCGATCTGCTCTGCATTTGAGTTTTGAGAGCAAATGCAAGTAATGGACTCCTGGATGTCAGCAGCAATATTCGGCATGGCCCGAAAAGCGACGGAATGACCATCAATTACTTCAAATATTTCACTCAAAGCAATTCCAGTTGCCAAAGAGACAATGATTTGTCTCGTGGGATCCAATTCGGGCTTGATTTCTCGGAGAATTGGAGCGACGTTATAGGGTTTCACACCCAAAATCAGGATATCCGCATATTTGGCTGCCTGGAGATTGTCTGGATGAACGTGAACCCCCTTCGCTTCAAATTTGGCCAAGGCTTTCGTGTTCCGTTTGGTCAGTGTGAGGTTTTTGGCTTGAAATCCTTCCAACTGAAGTAGTCCATTGGCAATGGAAGTTCCTAAGTTACCACAACCAATGATTGCAATTTTTTGATCGAGAAGTTTCAACTTTTCAATTTTTTAGTGAATGTGTTAAATAAAGGTAAATAAAAGGAGGCTTTTATTAAAGAAATTAAAATTCATAAAATCCTTGTAGAGAAAAAAATTGAAAAGATATTTTGACTTTAGGTAAAGTTTGTTTTACATTTGGTAAAAATAATTTGACTTATGAAGACTAATGCGCTGTTCAATGTCCCGCTATTTGTTCCGGTTTGGAAAAAGATAGCTTTGATCTTTTTTCCCTTGCCTGTTTTGTTGGTGATTGGATTGGGAATTGCCGATCCGGATTTTGATCCCAATGATGTTGCCCAGATTATTTATGGGTTTTGGGCCATAGCCTTTGCGATTTTGAATTTGACAAGAGAAAAGGTAGAAGATGAAATGATTCAATCGATGCGACTAAAGGCTTTTCAGACCGGCTTTTTTTGGCTGATTTGGGGAATGGGTGCTTTGATGCTAATCAATTACATTCGATTTGAGCGATTTACCTCCGAAATGTTTACGGCTTATTTGGTCCTTTTTCTTCTGAATCTTTATATCTATGCCGCCTTTCAATTGCAGCTTTATCAAACCAAAACTAACGAATACCATGACTAACCTACTTTCAAAAATTCTTCTTCCTCATCGATATCAGCAACTCGGCTGGTTGACTTTGATTCCTTTTGCATTCTTTGCCTATGTGACCGCCTTTCATGAATTTCAGTTTGAATGGCTGGATTTGGGACCACTTTCCATTTCGAAAGCATTTGATGGGACGGATAATAACCTGACCAATGAACTGGCGATTTTGGGATTGTTTTCGGCTTTATTTTTAATTTCTTTTTCCAAAGAACGAAATGAAGATGAATACATTCAAAAGCTGCGATTAGACTCCATTTTGATTTCCTGTTACGTTTATTTTTTCATAAACATGGCTGGAACGATCATTTTTTATGGCCTAGATTACCTTTCATTTTTATTCTTCAACATGTTTTCGATTCCGGTCATTTTTATCCTTCATTTTCGCTGGACGCTTTTTCGTCAGAATAGAAATATGGGACTCTCTTTATGAAAAACACCATTAAAGTAGAGCGGGCCCGTCACAATCTCACCCAGCAGGATTTGGCTGAAAAGGTCCAAGTCTCGCGTCAGACCATTAATTCAATCGAGGCAGGAAAATATGTTCCATCCACTGTGTTGGCCTTAAAAATTGCTCGTGTATTTGGACTTGCTTTGGAGGAAGTTTTTCAGTTGGAAGAGGAGGATTAATCGATGAATAATTCGGAGGAAATCCCGAACAATATTCAAAAGCGGCATGATTTTGTCGCTTTTTGTTTTTGAGCTCTCATCAAATTGGTTTTTGATCCTGAGTGGAAAAGTTTTGGGACTATGATCCCATAATCGTTTACCTTTGCGTTTTTACTAGAATCTGCTGATGCCAAAAATAATCCGAATAACCACCGTTCCTATTTCTTTAAAGTTATTGCTCGCTGGTCAAATGCGCTTTTTGAAAGAAAAGGGCTGGGAGGTCATTATGGTCAGCGCCGATGGCAGAGAAGTGCAGACTGTGGAGCGGGCCGAGGAAGTGCGTCATGAAGTAGTGCCATTTACTCGACAAATCACCCCATTTCAGGACTTGAAATCTCTAGTTAAGCTCTATCATCTTTTCAAACGCGAACAACCGGATATCGTCCATACGCACACACCCAAAGCGGGTTTGCTAGGGATGATAGCTGCGAATATGGCGGGAGTTCCGATAAGAATTCATACGATTGCAGGAATTCCCGCAATGGCGGCAAATGGCCGGAAAAAGGGATTGTTGGAGCAAGCTGAAAAGTGGACATATTCCAATGCCACCCATATCTGGCCAAATTCTAAAGGCCTGCTCGATTTTGTTTTAGCCCAAAAACTCTGTCCCGAATCCAAATTAAAAGTTATTGCAAAGGGTTCTTCCAATGGTGTGGATTTAGAAAAATTCAATCGGCAAGCGCTAAAAGAGAATCATTTGGTGGCTGCTACGATGCGGATTTTACCCGGTGAGGATGAGTATTTGATTTTGGCCGTGGGAAGGTTAGTCAAGGATAAGGGAGTGGAAGAATTGGTCGAGGCATTTTTGGGATCCAAGATTGTCAATCAGTCCAAGCTGATCCTGCTTGGAGAATTCGAACAAAATCTCAATCCTCTTAATCCTGAAACGATTCAAACGATTCAGGATCATCCCCGAATAGTTCAGATCGATTGGACTGATCATGTGGCCCATTACATGGCTTTGGCAGATGTACTGGTTCATGCGTCCCATCGTGAAGGATTCCCCAATGTGCTTTTGGAGGCAGGAGCGATGCAGTTGCCTGTCATTTGCTCGGATATTATTGGTAATACCGATTTGATTGCCCAGCAAAAAACCGGATTGATTTTTCCTGTAAAAAATGTAGGAGTATTGCGTGAAGCGCTTGAGTTTGCATTTGTGAAAAGAGACCATATGATTGCCCTTGCTGATAATCTTCATCAGGTAGTGAAAACTAATTATGACCGAAAGTTTCTGCAGGAATCAATTTTTTCGGCCTATGAGAAGCTTTTGAAGGCAAGCAAAACCGATGAATAGTTTATATTTGACCGATTAAAAAAGACGAATTTTTCCTATATGAAATATTTAGTGACCGGAACTGCCGGTTTTATTGGATTCCATGTGGCCAAAAAACTGGTCGAAAGAGGAGAAGAGGTAGTAGGATTGGATATCGTAAATGATTACTATGATATCGACCTGAAATTTTCCCGATTGGCACATATGGGAATTGGAAGTGATTCTCGGGAGTTTAACCAAGTAGTTCAGTCTTCCACTTTTCCCTCTTACCGCTTTGTAAGAATGGATTTGGCCATAAAGGAACCATTACTCGAACTTTTCAAAGAGGAAAAATTCGATGTGGTGATCCATCTGGCGGCACAGGCTGGAGTGCGCTATTCTTTAAGCAATCCAGAGGTGTATATCGAAAGTAATATTGTTGCTTTCATGAATATTTTGGAAGCCTGCCGTTTTCACCCGGTGAAACATCTGGTATATGCCAGCTCGAGTTCGGTTTATGGAAGTAATGAAAAGATGCCTTTTTCTACTTCCGACAATGTGGATCATCCGATCTCACTCTATGCAGCATCCAAAAAGTCCAATGAATTGATGGCGCATACCTACAGTCATTTGTTTGGAATACCCACGACAGGTTTACGTTTCTTCACCGTTTATGGTCCATGGGGAAGACCGGATATGGCTTTGTTTTTATTTACGGAAGCCATTATCAAAGGCGAGCCAATCCAAGTGTTTAATTATGGAGAGATGAAGCGGGATTTCACTTATGTCGATGATATCGTCGAAGGGGTGCTCAAAGTGGCTGATCGACCGGCTCGACCCAACCCTGATTTTGATGCACAAAATCCCGATCCGGGAAGTGGAAAAGTACCGTTCAAAATCTACAATATCGGTAATTCTTCTCCTGTGCTATTAATGGATTATATCAAGGCTGTGGAAAAAGGTTTGGGCAAAAAGGCCAAAATGAACCTTTTGCCCCTTCAGCCGGGGGATGTTCCGGCTTCCCATGCAAATGTGGAAGATTTGGTTCGCGATGTCAATTACAAACCCAATACTGCGATCGAAACTGGGGTGAAAGCATTTACTGATTGGTATTTAGATTATTATAAAGTTAAAATTGATGAGTAAGCATGTTTTAATAACCGGTGGGGCTGGATTTATTGGCTGTCATGTGGTCCGACTTTTTGTAAATAAGTATCCTGATTATCAGATTGTAAATCTGGATGCCTTAACCTATGCTGGTAATTTGGAAAATTTGAAGGAAGTCGAAAATTCTCCAAATTATACTTTTGAGAAAGTGGATATTCAGGATGCGGAAGCCTTGGAGGAGGTTTTTAAAAAACATCAGATTACTGATGTCATTCACTTGGCTGCAGAATCTCATGTCGATCGATCGATCTCAGATCCGCTGGCTTTTGTGAAAACAAATGTTTTTGGGACAGTAAATCTGCTGAATGTTGCCAAAGAATATTGGAAGGATGAATTGAATAATCATCTATTCTACCATGTTTCCACTGATGAGGTTTATGGTTCGCTTCATGATGGAGGCTTCTTTTTGGAAACGACGGCTTACGATCCACAATCACCCTATTCGGCATCAAAAGCAGCTTCCGATCATTTTGTCCGTGCTTATGCCAACACCTACAGAATGCAAACCGTAGTCTCCAATTGCTCCAATAATTATGGTCCGAATCACTTTCCGGAGAAGTTAATTCCGCTTTGTATCAACAATATCAAAAACGGAAAGCCGCTTCCCGTTTATGGTAAAGGTGAAAATGTCCGGGATTGGCTTTTTGTAAAAGATCATGCCCGGGCGATCGATACGGTTTTTCATAAAGGGAAGGCTGGTGAAACCTACAACATCGGCGGATTCAATGAGTGGAAAAATATAGATATCGTCCGATTGCTTTGTAAAAAAATGGATGAGAAGCTTGGGCGTGAACCCGGAACCTCCGAAAAGCTAATCACCTTTGTCAAAGACCGAGCTGGACATGATTTGCGCTATGCCATTGATGCGACAAAAATCCAGCAGGAACTCGGATGGGAGCCAAGCCTACAGTTTGAAGAAGGGATTGAGTTGACTATTGATTGGTATTTGTCAAATCAGGACTGGCTGGATCATGTCACCTCAGGGGCCTATCAGGATTATTACAAGGAACTATACGAAAATTAAATTGAAAGCTGCTTTGATGGAAAATAAAGCTGCTTTTTAGTTAACCTTACTTTGCTGATATTCCAAAGGAGTCATTTGATAGGTTTCTTTGAAGCATTTGATAAAGTAGGAGGGAGAACTAAATCCCACGGAATAGGCTATTTCAGCTACCGTTTCGTCTGTTTTTTCGAGTTTTTGGATAGCTTTTCGCAATCTCTGATCTCGAATGAAAGCTGAGGTAGACAATCCTGTCAATGCGGTGAGTTTTCGATGAAGTTGCATCCGGCTCATACCTAGTTTTTGGCAGAATTCATCTACTGAAAAGTCTGATTCCATAAAATCTGAATCTACGATTTCTTGAATTTTTTGTAAGAATTTTTCATCGGTGGAACTAACGGCAATTTCCTTTGGGGAAATAAACGTCCCTTGGGAGTAGCGAATTCGAAGGCGGTTTCTAAGCTCAATTAGTTTTTCGATTCGAAGGGCTAATTGCCTGGAAGAAAAGGGCTTTTGAATATAATCATCGGCACCTAGCTGAAAACCCATCAACTGGGTTTCTTCTTCGATCTTGGCAGTCAAGAGGATGATGGGGATATGAGATGTTTTTTCATTGGTTTTGAGTTCTTTGCATAAGGCTAAGCCATCTACCTCCGGCATCATGATATCTGACAGAATCAAATCAGGAATGTGCTTGTAGGCTTCATAAATCCCTTCTTTGCCATCGCTTGCTTCAATGATGTGATAGGTATTGCTGAGTTCTCGAACCAAGAAATTTCGCAAACTTTTATTGTCCTCAACAATCAAAATTTTGGGAGCTTGATCACTCAGTTTGGTAGTGTCTTTAGCACTGCTGATCCCGTCCATTTCCCATTCTTCTTCATCCACCACCTTGGAAGGATGATAGGAATATTTATCCAGTGAAAAATCAATTGTGATCCTGTTCCTTTCGTTATTTTCCTGATTCAAAATTAACTGTCCTTGATGTGTATCGATTAATTTTTCGATCAGTTTTAGTTTGAGGCTGTGATCTGAAAGATCATTTTCGGAGTCGGGGTCATTTTTGCTTATTTTTTCCCCCAGGATCTCATTTTGAGAGTTGCCGATAAAGCTTAAATTGAGCGTAACCTGCTGATTTTTATAGGCTGCATCAAAGTTCAATATACTTTTGGGTTTGGCCTCTTCTATTATAAAATGAAGGAGATTTTCTAGGATACGCTCCATTTGATCCGAGTCAAACCAGACCTCTGTGATGAGCGGAATATTGGATTGTATCGTAAGATTTTTCTTTGTGCTGAGGTAATAAAAATTAACGATAACAGATTGAATCAGGAGTCCCAGATTACCCTTCCTTATTTTCAATTTGGCTTTTCCCGCTGATATTTTGCGGATGGAAAGAATTTTATCCGTCACCACCTCCAACTTTTTGGCATTAATATGAATCAAGTTCAACTGTGATTTGTGTACCGGGTTTTCACATTCCTGAATCAGACGCTCCGTGGGTCCCATTATCAGGGTGAGGGGAGTTCGTAATTCATGGGAAATATTACTGAAAAATGCTGATTTCAACTGGTCAATTTCCTTGAGACGAAGGGCTTCATGATTTTTGATTTCCAGTTTGTATGTCATGGACCACCGCCATTTGAGGTACTGATAAATAAGGATAAAAAGACCAATAATAATAAGGAAATAGGCAATTTTGGCTAAGTGAGTTTGGTGCCAAGAAGGTAAAATAGCGAAAGTGTAGGTCACGGGTATTTCATTCCAAACCCCATCATAATTGCTGCCTTTGACTTGGAACTCATATTTCCCTGGATCTAGGTTGGTATAATTAACCCAATTGCTACCCTGCTGGGTTTTCCAGTGGTCATCATATCCGATCAGACGGTATTGATATTGATTTTTTTCTGGAGCAGAAAATGTTAGACTCGCGAAATAGAACGTCAAATTATTTTCCTTGGCTTTGAATTTTTTGGTCTTTCCCGAGCTATAATCTACAGTTCCATTTGAGATTTTTGTCAGGGATATTTTCGGAGAAATGGGATTTAATTTGATATCCTCTCCTCTAAAATGAAGTATCCGGTCAAATCCTCCAAAAAACAATTCATTTGCTTGGGATGAAAAATAGGCTCTGGGATAAAAAGGAGAAGATAGATGATTCGATTTGCTGTAATGGGTGATTTTAAAATTGGAGCTACTTTTCTCTTCCAAAGAGGAAATTCCCAAATCTGAACTGACCCATATTTTGCCGGCTTGATCGTCGAGAATACCGTGAATCTGGGCGCTTTCAAAGCTTTCCAAGCTGGAATCATCGAGCCAATTCTCCGTTTGTAAGTCCAGAATTTTTAGTCCTTGATTTGCCGTGCCCACCCACACGCGTTGGTTTTTGTCTTTGAAAAGTACTGTTATTATCATTGAATTGTGAGTAGTATCTCGGCGTGAAATACCGTAAAAAGAGCCCGATTCAGAATTGAGTTTAAACAGCCCTTTGGATCGGGTTGCGATTAGAAAATCATCTTTTCCAATTTGAATAAAATCAGTGATATGGTTATCAGGAAAAGACTGATTCTGGTTGGGATGAAAGGAAAATTTTCTTTTGATTCCCTCGATAGGATTAAATTGGATTAAGCCCTCGTTTCGGGTGCAGAGCCAAGTTCGATTCTGATTATCCCTGTAAATCCTTATAATCTGACTCATGGGAAGACCCGGCTCTGAATATTCATCAAAATGTCTGATTCGCTTCGTTTTCAGGTCTAAAATACTGATGCCTTCACTCGGGTATCCAATCCAGAGTTCATTTTCATCTCCGGCTAAACTGATTATTCTGTTTTCTTTTAGTTTGATTTGACTAGCATTTGAGCTGGTGTAGGATTGCCATTGATTTGATTTTTGATCATGCACGATCAATCCGTTTCCAGCACTTCCCGCCCAGATTTTGTTGGAAGAGTCTATCCAGATGGCCCGAATGTTTTCCAGAGTAATCGAATTCGGTGCATTGGAATTGGAAAGGACCTGGAATTTGTCCAAATATGGGTCATAGAAATTGAGTCCAGCTCCGAGACTTCCTAGCCAAAGCGTACCGGAGTAATCCATGTAGATGCTAGAAATATCATTGCTGGCCAATGAATTGACTTTATTTTTTTGGTAGAAAAATTTTTGATTGGCTTGATTTCCCAAATCATATCGAAAAACTCCATCACCGTAAGTGGCCCACCAAATATGGCCGGCGGAATCATATTTAATATCTAAAATAGGGGAATAGGAACTCGATTCGTGACTTGGATTTTCCAAAGGAAGCAGTCCTTGATTTAACTTAAATTGGAACAAACCATGCTCAAAAGTTCCAATCCAAATATGACCCAACTCATCCAAACCAGCAGCACTAAACAAGAGGTCAGATGATCTAGGAAGAGTGAAGAGGGATTTATATTCTTGATTTTCAGTATTGAAAATTCCAAATTCATTTTGGAATAAAACCAGTACATCATCGGATTTTCTAGGATTTTTGATCAGATTGAGAATTTCCTGATCAGTCTTTGCAAGAATTAAACTTTTTGTTTTGCTAATAGGATCCCACTCGTGAAGTTGCCCACTCAAAGTTCCAAATAGCAGTTTTTCAGCGTCCGTTTCGACCATCGCCATGACCGAATTTAACTCCGGCAAGGGAATGAATTTTTCTGAATCACGGTCAAAATATTCGGGATTCAGGGTTGCCGGGATCGTCCAAATCGTATTTTTTGAATCGATTAATATTTTACCCTTTATCAGTAAATCCCGTTCCAAAAGGAAGTTAAATTCTTTTGGGTAGGTTTTGATTTCGTAGCCATCGTATCGATTGAGCCCTTTTTCGGTAACGACCCAAAGAAATCCATCCCGGTCCTGCTGAATGTCTAAAACTCGGTTGTTGGCTAGACCTTCTGGCATCCAAATTTGGTGAAAATTGATATTTTCCTGCGAAAATACTGGATTGATCCAGATGAAATGGAGGCTAAACAAATGGATAAAAAAAGTAGTCTTAATCATTTCTTTAATTAGTTAATCAGTGAAGATATTCATTGGCTCAACCTCAAAAGGTATATGTATCAGATTTTTTGTAATTGGGTATATTCAGCCCAAAACCAAACAATTGTTGCTTTTTATGGGAAAAAATTGGGTAAAATTTGCTTTTTAGCTTTCCCAAAATGAAAAAAGCCGTATTTTAGTTACACGTTTTTAGCTTATTCTTTAAAGTAAAACATTATTTTATGATTAGGGTGGCAATTTTGGACGACGAATCGAAGTCAATTCGGTCATTAGTTTATGAGTTGGAGCAGTTTGCAAGTCGGGTAGAGATAGTCGCGCAGTACACTCAGGTGGAAGAGGCGTTGATTCATTTGAAGGATGAAAAAGTGGATTGTTTGTTTTTGGATATTGAGATGCCGGGAATGGACGGATTTGGTTTTTTGGAAAAATTAGCTCCTCGTACTTTTGAAGTCGTATTTGTTACGGCATATTCTGACTATGCGATTCAGGCTATTCGAGAGCGTGCCTTTGATTATTTGCTCAAGCCTGTGGATGGGGAAGATTTGGATCGGGTGCTGGGTAAGTTGGAAACCAAAAAGCAACTTAATTCAGAATCAGGGAAAGTCCTCCTGAATACCGATCAGGAATTGCATTTGATCGATCCTGGGGAAATCATCTATTGTCAGAGTGAGGGCAGTTATTCTTGGGTTTTCTCCAAATCAGGAGATAAAATATTGGTTTCCAAGAATCTGAAACACTTGGAAAGTATTCTTCCGGATCAGCTGTTTTTTAGAATTCATCATAGTTATTTGGTGAATGTCCAACGAATCAACCTATTGGATAAAACCCACTCCAATGTGATTTTAGACGCTGGGGTAAGCTTGCCACTATCGAGGCTTCGAAAAAAAGAATTTTTAGAAACCTTAAAATCTTCACTAAAGAAAGGCTGATGAGTGGATTTATAAATTTTTTACAGGATAGTAATTACAACGGATTGGGCTTTTCAATCATATCTATTCTGTTTTATTTGTCGATTTACCACTTTGTCTTGTATTTAAAAAACAGGGATAATTTTTACCTTTATTACAGCATCTATGCCTTTACCAATGTTTTGATATTGGTACCTATTCCCTACAATGTTTTTTTGCAGGATGTCTTTCTTGCCTTTCCGGATTTTTTTATTCAGCTGGATTCTCCTCTAAAATTCGCGAGTTATATTTTATTCTCCTACTTCGTAATAGAAGTGTTGCATTTGAAAAATCACTTGCCAAAGTTTGTCCGGTTTTTTGATTATTTCACCATTTCCGGTGTGGGAATTTATTTGATTTTAGGAGTTATTGAGTATTTCAAGCCCGACCTAAATATTCTTCAGACCTTTTTTTATTTTATCTTTTTACCCATTTACTTTTTGGTGATGATTTACGGATCGGTTTTGATTTTCAAAATCGAGGAGAAAGTCAAAGGTTATATTTTGACGGGTTCCTTGTTTTTGGGAGTGGGAGCCATCCTCTCTGCCATTTTAACTGTAGGACAACCTGCCGAGGTGATAGATCAGAATTTTTGGGTGTACTACATCGGCGTCTTGGTGGAAAACCTGCTGTTTACTTTTGCTTTGGCTGTCAAGCAGCGCGAAGTTTATGTAGAGAAGCTCCTTTATAGGGAAAAACTGGTGGCCAAGTTGAAGGAAAATGAAGAATTGAGGGAAAAGCTCAATCAGCGACTTCAAAGTGAACTGGATCAAAAAGAACAACAAATCGTGACATTGGCAGCTGATGCAGAAAGTGAGCGAATGGCACGGGTAAAGGCTCATTACGAGCGTGAAATCACCGAACTGCATCTGCGTTCTCTCCGCAGTCAAATGAATCCGCATTTCATTTTCAATGCCCTGAATTCGATCAAAGTTTTCCTAATAGACAAAGACAAGGACCGGGCAATATTGTACCTCAATCGCTTTTCCAAATTGATCCGAATGGTACTGGAAAGCTCCCGGAAAACGAAGATCTCACTTGGAGAGGAGCTGGAAATCGCCAAACTCTATCAGACGCTAGAATCGATTCGCTTTGAGGATGGAATTGAGCTGAAGATGGAAATCGAAAAGGATGTCCGTCTAAATGAAATTGAACTTCCGCCTTTGCTACTTCAGCCTTTTTTTGAAAATGCCATTTGGCATGGTCTGATGAATAAGGCCGGCGAAAAATGGATCAAGGTCAGTCTAAAAAAGGAGAAAGGAGTACTTGTGCTTTCTATCCGCGACAATGGTATTGGGCGTAAGGCATCTCAAGAAATCAATTCCAGGCGAACCATGAAAAAGGAGTCCATCGGGATGAGCCTTTCCAAAGACCGCCTCGAGCTTTTCAATCGGAATGAGTCGGTTAATTATCGCTTTGAGATCGTGGACCATTCCACCCCAAACGATACGGGCACTGAAGTGATTTTTTGGCTTTAAACGCGTCAAAAATGGATAGATCTGTGGAGCATTTGATGAATTTTTTGGAAAATAGCAACCGAAATGGCCTGGCTCTCATGGCTATTTCTATTCTTTTTTACCTAGCAGTTTTTCATTTAATCCTCTATATAAAAAATAGAGAAAAGTATTTTTTGCATTACAGTACTTATGCTTTCGTCAATGCCGTAGCCTTAATCGGAAGACCATATGAAAGTTTTTTAAAGGAGATTTATTTCACCTTTCCGGAATTTTTCAGGCTAAGTATTACCCCGCTTCAGTTTATCAGCTTCATTGTATTCTCATACTTTCTGATCGAAATATTACGGTTAAAATCATATTACCCAAGATTCATTCAATTTTATATCCGCTACACTGTATTTATTTCTTTGGTTTATGGTGTTTTTTTTCTGGGTGTTTTTTTCTGGGATGGATATGACTTGATGAGGCAGTTTTATTTTTTCGTATTTATGCCGATTACACTAATTTTTACGCTGATTGGCATTTTTTTGATAGTCAAATCCAACGAAAAAGTAAAAGCTCCGATTCTTTATGGTTTTCTAGCGATTGGAATAGCTGCTTTTTTATTTGGATTCCTTGCCGCTGAAAAAGACACGGTCATTACCGATCGGTATTTTTACATTTTATATGTAGGGATTTTGATCGAAAACTTTTTTTTCACCTATGCTTTGGCCATCAAGCAACGGGAAAATTTTGAGGAAAAAATTAAAATTCAAGATGAGCTGCTATTTCGATTTACGGAAAATGGTGAATTGCGAGCCCAGTTAAATCGACAATTACAGCATGAAATCGTCCAAAAAGAAGAAAAAATCATTGAACTAGAATCAGACGCGGAATCTGAACGGATGAGTAGAATCAAGGCTCATTACGAGCGGAAAATCACCGAATTGCATCTTCGATCACTCCGCAGTCAGATGAATCCGCATTTCATTTTCAATGCCCTCAATTCGATCAAAGTTTTCCTGATTGAAAAAGATAAGGACCGGGCGATTTTATACCTCAATCGTTTCTCCAAATTGATCCGCTTGGTGCTGGAAAGCTCCCGGAAAACGAAAATTTCACTCGGAGAGGAATTAGTGATTGCTCAGCTCTATCTGACCTTGGAGTCGATTCGCTTTGAAGATGGAATCGAGCTGAAAATGCAGGTTGCTGAGGATGTCCGGCTTAATGAGATCGAGCTTCCACCTTTATTGTTACAGCCATTTTTTGAAAATGCGATCTGGCATGGATTGATGAATAGGGCAGGAGAGAAATGGATCAAAGTTGTGTTAAAAAGGAATGACAAGGGCCACCTTCTTTCGATTAGGGATAATGGAATCGGTCGAAAAGCTTCGCAAGAAATCAATGCCAAGCGCACGATGAAAAAGGAATCAATCGGAATGAGTTTGTCCAAAGAAAGGTTGGAACTTTTTAACCAAAATGAACGGGTTTATTATCATTTCGATATAATCGACCATGAAGGTGATCAATTGGGGCCCTCAGGAACGGAGGTGATTTTTTATTTGGAGGGCTCCCGCTAAGTTTAAATTCCCAAATTTTAGGCTAAAATAGGCCTGTTTTTAACCTGATGTTACAACAGTAGGATCATTTGTTACAGGATTTTTATCCCAATTTTTTTTGGCCGATTACCTTGGCTGTCTCATTTACACCAAACTGAAGACAGCAATGAAAGCACACCAACTGATTAATTTTGCCTGTTTTATCTTCTTGATTTTTTTCTCTTGTGAGGAAAACAAAACCCAAAGTAGTACGGAGGAATTAGCGAATTTTTCAACTGAAAATAGTGCAGAACAGGGGAATTCTAAAACCTGGCTGATGAAGCTAATGGACAAGAAGCCTTTGACGGAGGAAGAGTACTTGGCATTGGTGCCTGCTTCACTACAAGGGTTTCCTTTGCAGTCCAAAGAGCCAAAATCGGGTTTGAATGGCTTTATCGCTTTTTACAGCAAGGAAGAAGGAAGCGAACATCCGGGATTGCGTCTGGAAGTAATCGATGGGGCAGGAAACAATCAGTTTCAGCATGTCAATGCTGTGTATAAAATGCTTGAAACTGTTCGAAGCGAATCAGGATATGACTTCCATTCCGAAATCAAAGATCATCAGGGCGAGCGAATTCTTTTCGTTAGCAAAACCAGAAAAGACCGAAAGGACTTTCAACTCGAATATATTCAAAATCAACGCTATCACGTGGTAATCCTAGGAAATCAGGTGGGGCCAGGTGAAATATATGGGGCTTTTGATGAGCTTCAGAACAATCAATTTCCAAAATAATCAACCGATGAAAACGCCCAACTATTTATACTTTATTCTCGGAATTATGCTTATAGGTTTAACCGCATGCGAGGGGAATGAAAATTCAAAAAATGAATCCTTATTGGCTACCCAAGCGGAAGCAAGATCGGAATCAACAGCCAAAGAAAATCCTTCTTCGACTAATTCAAGTCCTGTTTCGAAAGCGGATCTGCTGGATTGGTTGCCAATGAATCATGCGGGATTTACACGTGAAAAAGAGCCGTCTACCGATTATGGAGACCTTCCGCGGGTACAAGTCAGATATGTTCATGATGAAGATACACAGAAACGATTTACTCTTGATGTTTTGGATGGTAAAGGTCCGCTAGTGGTCGCTGTGAACGGAATGATCAAGGCAAATCTTGGGGAGGAGTACGATGAGCCCTTGCTGGACGGCTATGCCAAAGTCTTTGTAAACAATGGGGTCAAAGCCTTTGAACGGCATACTCCGGCAGATGGTAAAGCTTTTTTGCATTATGCTGTGGACAATAGGTTTTACTTTAACTTCCAGGGACAGCAGATTGGCCCGGAGGTTTTTTGGGAGTTTCAAAAAATTTTAGATCCTACCTCTCTTTCCCAATGAAACGTAATTTTATTCTAGCGCTATTCATTTTTTCTGTTGGTTCGCTGGCAATTGCTTGTCAGCGGACTGAGCGTTTTTTGGATCGAATAGAGCCTCCGGTCAAAGTGATTAATGAGTCCCAAAGCCGCCGGGATTCAGGAGAGGTTCCCGTCTTAAATCAGGAAGTGCCACTTCGGGAAAAAGTGCCGATTTCTAAAGAGGTATTGAAAACCTGGCTACCTGAGACTGTTGGGGATTATAAACGAACGCAATTGATTTCTGGTCATCGTGAAGATTCGGGAATAGTTTCTGTATTGGCCGATTATCAGCATCAAGACTCTCAGGAATTAAAGGTGAAAGTTGAAATTTTAGACGGGGCTGGTGAAAATGGTTCAATTTTATTAAAAGCCGCCCAAGAGCGCCTCAAATTAGATATCGAGGAAAATAAAGAGGGGATGGAGACCCGGGTTTATCTCCTTGATGGACTGCGAGTTAGGGAATCTGAAAACAAAGAGCAGCAGTTTGCCGAGATCGAGTTTGTAGATCAAAATCGGTATTTATTTCAAATCAAAGGCTTTGGGATCAGTTTATCCCAGCTGTGGGAGTTTTCATCAAAGGCAAGTTTCAATCAACCATAATTAATATAACCATGAAAAAACAATTTCTAATTTTCGCATTCCTTCTAGGGTCTTATTCCCTTTCCGCCCAATCGCTCGAGGGTAGAATCCGAGTAGAGGGATTTTCCAGTGGTCAGGTTCTTAGAGAATCAGTACCGGTAGATATATTCAAAAGTTTTAAAGAGAACAAATACAAAATCATGTTCTCTTACAAAGCTGATCAGGTAGGAAAACGAGGTATCGTACTCTTTGATATGAAAACTACCCTGATCAAGGACGGCAAGACGATTCATCACAGCTCTCGGGGCAATTGGCCATGGCTTCCCGGAGATATGTATGTGCCGATTGAGGCCTTTGATTTGATTCCGGCTTTGCAAAAAATTGCAGCGCCGGATTTAGGAAGTAGATTAGACTTAAATAAACTGGATGGAAATTTAGGATCCGGCACCTATCAGATCAAATTTGAAATGGTTCCGGTTGGTGAAATCCGAGGAAGAATCGCTCCGGCTGAATTTTCTTTTAGAATTGAATAAATCCAACAAACCTACTTTGCAATGGCCCGGACAAAATTCCGGGCTATTTTTTTGAATTAATCCAGGATACTTTTCCAGGGAATTGCTTACATAACAACATTCTTTCCGAAGGGAAATATCCATTTCAGTGTAATAGAGTCACTTTTTCACTTCATGTTACCATTTTTATATCATTTGATACATCATTGATATCCCATTTTTAGCTCATCCGAGATCTTTATCCTATCAAATTTTAAACGACTATGAAAAAATCAATTTTAATCTTGCTTGCCCTGGTTTGCAGTATTCCGATTGCGGAGGCTCAGTTTCTAAAAAATCTCAAAAAAAGAGTAGAGGAGCGAACCAAAGAAGTCATCGAATATAAAACCGCGGACAAAGCCGGTCAAATGACAGAAAATGCCTTGGACAAAATCCTGAATCCAAATCTGGAGGGATTGATGAAAGGTGGCGGTAAAGGAATGTCAGTAGATGCATCCGAGCTACCCGACAATTATTATTTCGAATACAGGTATGCGATGAAGATGTCCACTTCTGCTGGTGATATGCAGTTTGACTATTTCCTCAATCCTAATGAATCCTACCTCGGTTATAAAATGGATATGGGAATGGATCTATTTTCCATCATCGATGAGGACAGAAAAGTCATCGTGAACTACATCGACGGCAACCCTATTGCCACTTCCATGGATATTGCAGAAGACGGGGAGGCTCTTGAAGATGAGTACGAAATCGACTATGAGAGCTTTACGCTGACCGAATTGCCCAATCGGGAATTTTTAGGCTATGACTGCATAGGCAGGCAAATGGAAAATGAGCAGTACAAATTCATCGTCTATTTCGCCACTGACATGCCGGCCAATTTTGATAATGTCTTTAAAAATACTCAGGGTAATCTTCCCCCAGAGATGCAGCGCTTTGTGGAAGAGCATCAAGGCAGTCTGATGATGTACATGGAGATGGAGGATAAAGAAAACAAAGGTAAAAAGAACGGAAGCGCCACGATGGAGTGTGTGACTTTTGAACCTTATGAATACACAATTTCTAATCGATAAAACCATGAATTACAAAAACAAACTATTACTCTTAGTGATCAGCATTCTCGCTTTTTCATGTCAAAAAGATGATGACATGGAGCCATTTGACTATGAATATTTTTCGGTGGATGTCACCGGTGATGTGTCAGGAAACATTGTTTACGACGAATCCAAGTATGTGGGCACTGAAGGAGAAACTTTGTTGACCGATGATTTTGATACTTATTTGATGGTTACCGCAACGGAGTTTGACCGGACGATGACACTGAATTTTTATCCACCGGATGATAATCCTAGGGCAGGTGATGTGCTCTCGGTGACGATCAAAGCACCTGAACTCAAGCCATGGGCGCAATCCAATGATTATACCACCGCCTATATCAATCAATTGCAGCAATACGATAGCTATGCCATCGTGAGCTATTGGAATGATGTCGAAGAGCGGGATTATGTGTCTTATTACCGTTTTGAAAACACCAGCAATTCGGTCACTATCCAAACGGATGGCGATATGTTGACAGGAGAGGTGGCATCTATGACTTTGGCCACATTTAACGGTTCACATCAAATAACAATCAGAGACTTCACTTTCCGCATGAGACCGGGAGATGAAGGATGGACCATGGATTAATTATAAAAAACTATGCAAGAATCGAAAGAAAATTTAACGGTAGCTTCAGCCCCTGAGGGGAAAACAGAGGCGATCATTGCTTACATTACCGTGATTGGTTTGATCATCGCATTTGTGATGAACAATGAGAAAAAGTATCCCTTTACCAAGTTTCACATCAAGCAATCCTTGGGCTTGGTCGTGGTCGGTTTGGTCTTGGTGATTATCAGTTTGATCCCCATTTTAGGATGGATTATTTACCTGCTAGGTCTGATCGTGATGATTTACATGTGGGTGATGGGCTTGATTCACGCGGTCAATGGGCGGATGGAACCGGTACCCATTTTGGGGGCTCGCTTTGAAGAATGGTTTAAAAACTTTTAATCTAATTTTTTAATCATGTCTTATTCCTCAGATCGAAGAGAGTTTTTCAAAAAACTGGCATTTTTTGGGTTAGTGTCATCTACAGGGGGCTGGTTGGCCTCCTGTGATGACGCTGAGCTTCAGCCCGAAAATCTGGAAGGAGGTGTTTTTCAGGTTTGGAGGGAAATGCAGCAGTTGATCCAAACAAGTCCAGACTGTCTGATCAAAGCCTACGAGCGAGTCAAGGAAAGTAAGGATCCCAAGGAGATGTTAGCATTTGTGCGAGACTCCATTTTTCTGATTCCTGCAAATGAAGCTTCATTGAGGGGAATGGGCAACGCAATGCGTGGGGGAGTCAGAGGAGTATTGAGAGATGGATTTGCTACACCAAGGGAAAAAGCAGAATTATTGAGACAACTTCTTGAAGAGTCAGGAATCCAAGCAGCCGTCGTTTTTGAGCGAACTGATTTTGATGAAGAAAAGGTTAATTCCCTCTTTTTTAGGCCAAGAGAAAATGAAATTTTAGCAGATTTGAATGAAGGTCAATATGAGCGATGGATGAAGATGCTGGAGCTTTCCGAAACCGATCTTCAAGAGCTCACTTTTATCAATTCGGAAGAAAAAGAGGCTGAAAAGTTAGCCAATCAACTATGGGAACTCATTCCTGAAAAGGAACAGATTCGGTTTCATGATTTTGACTTCAGATGGGATAATTCCCGCTGTCCTGCTGTCCAATTTCAATGGGAAAATAAAACGCTTATTGCACATCTATTTGATCCGAATGTTCCATTTGGAGAAGCTTTTGATTCGGGTGGTAGGGTCCGAAGTGCTGATCCTGCGGAATATATTTTGGATCAGGTCGAGTTTAGCTTAAGCTATCGAGACAATATACAACCAACAGAAGAGAAAATTCTTTTGACGAAAAATTACGAGGCTAAAGATCTGATCGGAAGGCAGGTGCATTTGGGATTTTATCATGGGTTGGACTGGGAAGAGCAAGCAAGTACTACTTTTAAACAAGTTCGCGTTTTTACACCTGCTTTAAGTATTGAGCGTCCTGATCTTTCCGAAGAAGAAAAGGAAGGTTTGGCGCAACTCGGCGAAACCATTACGTTGGAGGGGCAGAAAATCGAGGTAGATGAAAAAGCAAAGATTATCCGAGTCAACGGTTTTCCGATCAATTGGACAGAGGAATCCACGCGGGCAAAAGATGTATCGGAATTAAAGTTAAAAATCACTGCGGGACTTCCTTCACTGGTTAAAATGGAAGTTTGGCCGACTGATCAAGAAGGAAATCTGGTAGAAGGCTTGATGGCCTCTGATTTTACTTTTTGGGAAAATGATCTTCCGCTCAATCCTTTGATGGAGTCCAATGAAACAGCTCCTAAAGTGTTGATCCTTTACGATACGTCGTTGAGTATGCCCGTGGAATATCGCAATGAAGGGATGGAAGCTTTTTTGGAAAAATTGGAGGAGGGTATACGGCAGGATTTTCCTAAAGCATCAGTCACAAGTTGGGCCACCGATTCTTCTTTATACCAATGGCTAAGAAAAGCGAGTAGAACTTCCTTTGACTTGATCCTTTTTGCCACGGATGGGGATAATAAGGATGATCTGAAAGATGGAGATTTGGATGCTTTTCGAGCTGGACCACCGGTGATCGTGTTGGATGTATTTAACTCGACTCGAGCGAGTAGCCGGGAGGTTTTCGAAAACCTGTCCGTATCCAGTGAAGGCAACATTATAAATGCTCAGGATCAAAGTGTCGCGCAGCAGGAGATTTTGGAGCAGCTTTCCCTGCTGGAATTGCCACCTTATGTATTTACTTTTTATGGTTCGCTTCAATCTGAAAGCAATGAAATTAAAGTTTCTCTAGATTCAGATCGAGTTAATGCAAGTGAAATTTATCAATTTAAATATAGAGAAGAATCCCAATCAATCGGTCCAAAGATCATTGGGATTTATTTGAAGATAAAAATCGGGAATCAAACAACAGAGCGAGTCTTGGCCGGTTGGGATCCGGCGGTCGAGGAAGAAGGCCAAATCGGCAAAAACCACGCAGATGAAGTTCGTAATCTGCTGTTTGGTTCCGTAATCATCGGAGTGGAAGGACAGGGCCCCACTTTTGCGAATGCTCTGAATGAACTTTTGGAATTTAGACTTAGCAATCAATCTTGGATCGAAGCTATAAAAGCGGAAAATCTCGATCAAGCTATTGAAGCTGTAGAAAAGTCCAACTGGATTTACGATCCATTGATGATTCATCTTTTGGCGCCTTTGCCAGATCAAGTCAGAGAGGATTCCTTGACTTTTGCCAGTGGGATTCGAATGGTCATTGTCAAGCGATCCACGGGAATCAATCAAGAATTTTCCGAAGATTCGGTGGATATTTTACCGACGGCAAATTTTGTAACGATATCAGAAGACTTGGAGAAAAGTTTTCGGTTGAATCTCAAAAAGACCGCCCATCTAGCTTTGGTGGAGGGAGCATTTTTCGAAGAGAGTACCTTAAGCCTTTTGGGCAATGCTGATTTGATCAGTACCGAAGAAGCCAAAAATGAAGTTTGGTTTGAGGAGCAACTTCGGGATGGACCTTATGCCAATTTTATAAGAGAATATTGGAGTCGAGCAGGTTCGGAAGTGAAGATTTTTGGAAAGGAGCTAGACACCTTGGCTTATTGGCAAATTGATAAGAAGACAGGGGAGTTACTAGGTATTTTGCCAGATCAAACGGGTGGCGGAAAGCGAAAAGTTTTTACTCAATATGAGGACCTAAATGATGTGATGAAGGCCTACAGTAGAACTCTAAGCTTTACATCTATGGGTGGCTTCAGATTCATAGGCTTTCATGTAGCCTTAATCCGATTATATGCCATTGCATCCCATGCCATCAAAACGATGGATACACGAAACCTAGAGCAAGATGTACTCAATGCCCTTCAGATGCGGGCCTGTGATGCAGCTTGGTATATCCACAGCGGACTATCCGGGCGTCCTCAAAAAATCATGGGAGGATTGGCCAAACTGATCAGTATGATGGATAAGACAAGCGATGATTTTCCATGTGAATAAACTTTAACCTACAAAATATATGAAAAAGCTAGTTGGAATTTTAATGATTGGACTGATGGCAATGACTCCGCTAAACGAGGAAGCTATCACCGGTACTATTGAAGGATTTGATAAACTTCCAGAAATGAAGTTGGGTTTGTTTACGCTGGGAGCGGATTTCCCCATTGAGATCGGAACGGTGAACAAGGGAGGGGATTTTTCGATAGATCTGGCTCAGGCAACATTGCCCGCAGACATGGCTGAGGAGGATATGGCGGTATTTTTTGGCGGACTAAATACTGCTTTTGATGGGGCATTTTCCAAAGATGATTTTGGTTTGTTGGCAGATGTCATTGCCTTAAGAAACCCCTATATTTCCATCATGGCCAGTAAAAACCGCTGGGCTGGAAATGTATTTCCGGTGACCAGTGAGGAAGTAAAAAATTGGCTTGAAGATTCGGCTTACAATAATGCGGTGATCGGATCTTATTTGAATATCGTTTACGTGGAAGAACCAGTCACCCTTGATTATTCCACCTCCGCAACCATGCCTTACGAGGGAGAGAATATTCTTCAAGAGTATCAGTTTAAACTGACTTTGGAGCCGGGTTTTAATTGGGTGCAATACGATATCGAGGAAGTGTTTGAAACTGATCCTATGATCAGGGGATCATTCCCTTCCAAAACCACTATTCGGAATATGGATGACTCAAGTCAGTTTCGCTGGATCGGGAAGTTTTTTTAAACCATTTAACTAACTGGAACAATGAAAAAGTCACTTTTAATAAGCGGAATCCTAGCATTATTCTTCTCAATTCATCACCTAGCTAATTCCCAGGCCCATTTTAACAGAAATATTCCTAGCGAAGCACATACCCAAATAGGAAAGCTGATTTCAGGTGGGATTAATACAGTGGGATTTGCTCCCAATGGGGGATGGGTAGTCGCTACCCAAGATGGTAAAAGTTTCTCCAGAAACATCCCTGATGAATGCTATGAGAAGATACAAGAATTTCAGAAACTTGGTCATATAATAAAGCATGTAGCTTTTCCGCCAAAGGGGGGGAATAGTTGGATAATTGTGACCGATAAAACTACATTTTCTAGAAATATTCCCGATGAAGCTCATAAACAAATCCAAAGTCTTCAAAAACGAGGAAAAAAAATCAGAAAAGTAGTATTTCCTCCTTCTGCACGGACAGAAAATTCTTGGGTAATTCTGGCAGAAGATGGGACTTTTTTTGCGCGCAATATTGATGATGAATGCTATCAGATTTTAACTAACCTTTCTCAATCTCCTTTACCGGGAAAACCTGCCTCACGCAAAATTCATCATCTAGAATTTACCCCTTCTGGAGGATGGCTGGTGATTGCAGATGATTACCATTTTGCCCGTAATATTGATAATGAGGCATTTAAACGAATGAATACGATGCGTGGGAATAAGGAGCGTCTCGATTTGGTCATGTTTACTCCTACAGGAGGATGGTCGGTCATTTCGAATGGAAGGATCAATCAAATCCCTTCAGATCCCATAAGGAATTTTGAAAATTCAGTGAGTCCAGATATATGGAAAAAAATGAGGGAGCTAAATGTTCCTGGGGTAAGTATTGCGGTGGTGATGAATAACGAGATTGTTTGGTCAACCGGCTACGGATTCTTGAAAAACGGAGACAAAACGAATGCGGTGCATCCTGAATCCATGTTTCAAGCGGCTTCTGTGAGTAAAGTAGTAGCGGCTTTAGGCGGAGTAAAATTAACTGAGGATTTTTCAATCGAGCTGGATGAAGATATTCAAGATTCATTCACCAATTATCAAGTACCGGTTAACAGTGGTTTGAAAAATTTTACAGCAGATGACATTACCATAGAAGGAATTTTGAATCACAGAAGTGGGATTGACGGCGCTGGCGTCTCTTTACCTGGAATTCGTGTTTTTGATCCTTTACAGGGTGGCGGATATTCAGGATATGGCCAAAACATTCCAGCATCTAGACTTCCAAATTTGACCCAAATTTTAAAAGGGGATAATCCCGCGAATAGCGAAAAAATAACGATTGCCTACCAAGCAGATACTGCGAGAAGGGATTATTATTCAGGACCTGGTTTTACAGTCTTACAAAAATTAACCACTGACCTTAATCGGAGCCCATATGAACGATGGATGAAGTCAACTATCTTAAATCCAATGGGCATGCAAAAAAGTGCCTTTACGGTATCTCCAGAAACTACATACAAACCTGAAGAACTTACTTGGGGATATAGAAATGAAAATGTGCGAAACCGCTATCCTGAATATGCCGCTGCGGGCCTTTATACCAATGCCAATGAACTGGCTAATCTTTTAATAACGATCAATAATGGTGGGGTTTATAAAGGAAGATCTGTCATTACCAAGGAGCATGCCTTAAAAATACAAGATGGGCTTGGTACTAACACAAGTGATCCAAGTATAAATGCACAAAACGATTATTACTGCCATGGTGGAGTTAATAATGGGTACCGAAGTTTTATTATCGGTTTCCCTACTATCAATGATCGAGACCGAAGGATTTCCAGTGCAGGTATTGTGGTCTTAACTAATGGAAGTAATACGGATTTTCGCTATGAGCTAGCCAATGCAATTATCGACGCATACGGCTGGTAATATTTTAACCAATTTTTAACTGAAGTAATCATGAAATCGAGCACAACGCAAGCGACACACAGGAGGATGATTGTAAAATGTGCGAGATTCCATCTGACCTCTAAAAAACAAATTATAATCAGATGAAAAATACTATCAAAAATCTGTTGGATTGGAATCGAACTATCCTTTCGGTAAAATTTCTTCCAATTCTTATCCTCATTCTTGTTCCTTCTTTGATCGATTCAACGAAGGATTCTAGTTCTGAGGAACAAACCACAGCTGCCATAGATCGCATTATAGAAGAGGAAATGATCTATGGGAACTTGGTAGGTGTAGCAGTTGCCGTGGTGCAAAATGGACGTACGATTCATCAAAGAACCTATGGCCATAAAGATGTAGAAAGCCGTACTCCTTTTCGGAACACAGACTTATTTCGGTGGGCTTCCATTTCAAAAGTTTTGACAGCAGTAGCTATTCATAAATTGGTCGAAGAGGGGAGAATAGATCTCAATGACCGAGTTTCAGATCTGGTCGATTATTGGCCGACAAGAAGTAATAAAAACTTGATCACCGTAGAGCATCTTTTGTCTCATAGAAGTGGAATAAGACACTATCAACTATATAATAGGAATAATTATACTGGAGATGCGGATGAAGCATATGATGCAGAAGAGGGTGTGGATGTGTTTAGTTCTGGTTCTTTGGCCTTTACACCAGGGACAGATCATCGGTATTCCACATTTGGTACCAGTTTATTAGGTGCTGTAATTGATGAGCAGGGAGGCGGTTTTGACTCTTACATTAATACCAATATTAAAGATAAACTGGGAATGAGATCTCTCACCTATAATTCTAATCGTCAAATGACCGGGTACAATAAATTCTGTGATGATATGCTGACCTTAACAGATGGGAGTGATGTCATTTGGAAAGTTCCCGGCGGTGGCTTTTTATCCACAATAGATGATTTAAGAAAATTCATGGTTGGTTTAATGAACGATGACCTTTTAGACAATACAGAAGATCTTTGGACAAGAACGTTTACAGATAATGAAAACTATTCGTTAGGATTAAGGCGAGTTCAATTAGGTTCTGAATTATTTGTAGAACATGGGGGCGCCCACGCAGATATGCGAACCAAAATGATTTTTAGCACCGAAGCTGATAATGGGATCGCCATTGCCGTGAATGGGGGCGCTTATGCTACTCGAACTAGAGATAATATTATCAGAAGGATCTTTAGGGCTACCGGAATTAGTAACCGGGCCTTTGACGCTGAACCCTATCATTTTTCAGATATAGATAATAGGAATACCAACAATCCATGTAATGAATCGAATGTCGCAGTGTGGCACCTTGGAGATCAGAATACTATTTTAAGGAGAGGATATAGTACCAACTCATTTGGTGATGAATGGAGATTGCTCAGAGATGCGGGATATGTCTGCGTGGACTTTGAAACCTACATGCATAATGATAAACGAGTTTGGGATGGGATTTTCAAAAAGCAGCGGGGGGGACAAGCGATGTGGCGAAATTTTGATTCCGATGGATTCAATCAGAAATGGCAGGAGATGAGTAAACAAGGGTATCGATTGATAGATTTGGAAACCTACATGGAAGGTTCAAAAAGACTCTATGCAGGATTATTTTTACCGGGTAATGGAAAGTATGCCCTATATCGCGGATTTTCTCCTGATGAATTTGGCAAAAAGAGGGAAGAATTGGGAAATGATGGATTTAAATTAATTGATATCGAAGTTTATTATTTAAATGGCCAACAAAAATGGTGTGGTGTATGGGTGGAAGGAAAAGATGGATTACTTAACAGGAACTATGAATTATCAGCGTTTCAGAAATTGGTTTCCGCTCGAATAAAGGACGGTTGGAATCTCATGGATGTTGAAACATATATGGATGGGCGAACTAGAAAATGGGCTGGAATTTGGGATAAAACAAATCTTAGACAAGAGGTAAATTATCGAGTTCAGCATGATTCCCTTTTATCTGTAGATTTAAACAGAAAAATTAATGATCGAATGGTTTTAACTGATTTCCAGCGATATTAATATGAAAACTAAGCCCAATAGCACTTTCTGGAGTCTATTCCTATTAGTTCCTCTCCTGGTATTCTCTTGCGCAGAACGATCCGATGATTCGGATGAGTTTACTGAAAATGAAAGTAAAGTTCAATTAACAGTAAATGAAAATTACCCTTACTATATCCGTGCAAAAGTAGATGGGCAAATGCGAGAGTTCAACAATCCCGATATGCTCTATATCATGGTGGGGAGTTATATCCCCGGAATCTTTGAGGCAAGTATTGTTGGTGGTGCAGTCAATGAGGACGATAATGGAAGCTCTGAAGGATTTACTATCGCCATCAAAGACGAGGAAGAAATTCGGGTGGGTAGCTATGATTTCTTAGAGCCTTTCGAATCTACTGGATACGGACTTCGAGGGGCCAGTTTAGGTTATTTTACACAAAGCAATAGCAAAACCTATGTTTCCGATGTAGATGAAGAAGACCCGACCTTTGAATTAACTGAGCTTACTGAAAAAGAGGCAAAAGGAACTTTCTCAGGTCGGGTATATGATATAATTACCAAAGAATCAGTGATGATCACCGAAGGGGAATTTTATCTGGAGCGGATAAATTGAGGCATTAGGAACGCCGTGATTTTCCTTAGGGTATTCGTAAAAATAGAAGGGTATTATTTCGAATTTTTCCTTTTCAATTTAAACTCTGAGGGTGTGACTTGATAGATCTCCTTAAACCATTTATTGAAATGAGAAGGAGAGCTAAAACCTACGGAATAAGCAATTTCAGCTACCGTGTCATCTGTTTTCTCTAGCTTTTGAAGTGCTTTGCGTAAGCGTTGATCTCGAATGAAAGCTGTAGTTGAAAGACCGGTTAGGGCGGTCAGTTTTCGGTGAAGCTGCATTCGGCTCATGCCCAGCTTTCTACTAAAATCATCTACTGAAAAATTTGAATCTAGGAGGTCCGAATCTACGATTTCCTGGACTTTTTGTAGAAAGCGTTCGTCTGTTGTACTGACTGCGATCTCACTGGGTAAAATTTCATTTTTTCCTGAATATCGGACTCTGAGATTGTTCCTCAGCTCAATCAATTTTCCCATTCTCAATAGCAATTTACGAGTGGAAAATGGCTTGATCATGTAATCGTCAGCTCCGACTTCAAGTCCTTTTAATATTTGCTCTTCTTCTGATTTTGCAGTTAAAAGGATGATTGGTATATGTGAGGTTTTTTCATCTGATTTCAAGGTTTTACAAAGCTCAAGACCATCCAATTCTGGCATCATTACATCTGAAATGATCAAATCAGGAATTTTTTGAAAAGCGAGGTATATACCTTCTTTCCCATTTTTTGCAGACAGAAGGTTGAAATGTTCCTCTAGATCATTTTCAAGAAACATTCTAACATCCTCGTTGTCTTCAACTATAAGCACTAAAGGAGTGTCTACTCCTTTGTGTCCAGAATTTAATCGGGTGTTGATTTTCAGGCTTTCTGTAGGCTCTTCAATGACATCTTTTGGAGAAAAAGAGAATTTATCGATTGGTAGATGAATTTCCACTTCAAAGATTTCCGGGTCGTCCAAATTCAATTTTAAACTTCCTTGATGTAGTTCTGTGAGATCCTTGACCATGGGAAGTCCTATTCCGAAACCTTCTGATTTTTGATCAGGTTTATAGAATTTGTCAAAAAATTGATCTTTTTCTTCTTGACTATATTTTCGTGAACTGAGATTTCTGAGAATAATTATCGCTTGATTTTCAATGATTTTTGATTCCAAATCAATTACTGTATTCGGTTTTCCATATTTAATTGCATTTTGAATCAGATTACCTACAATTTTTTCCACCTTATCCGAATCAAACCATATTTCAGTCATCAGAGGAATCGAAGGGTTAAATTTCATCCCTTTTTCCGAGGCGAGATAAAAGAAATTCATAACCATAGTCTGTAGCAGCAGCCCCAAATTTCCTTTTTGGATTTTCAAATTAAGCCTGCCTGTTTTGATTTTACTTGCTTCAAGCAATTGATCCACTAGATTAAGTAAGCGTGCAGAGTTTTGCTTGATTAGGTTGAGCTGGGACTTAATGACAGGGTTTTCGGATTCTTTTATCAGACGTTGTACTGGGCCCATGATTAAGGTTAGGGGTGTTCGGAATTCGTGTGATACATTGGTGAAAAAATTGGTTTTGAACTCGTCGATTTCCAATAATCGTTTGGTTTCTTCCTCTTTCAGCTTCAATTCGTATTGTATTTTCCATCGCCATCTCAGGTAATTGAAAATCCCATAAATCCCGATTAAGAAAATAAAAAAGTAGAATAATTTGGCCCAAAGGTTATAATACCAAGGAGGCAAGATTGTGAAACTTAACCCTACCGGTTTCTCACTCCAGATATTGTCATAATTACTTGATTTAGCCCAAAAGGTATAGTTTCCCGCTGGTAAATTGGTGTATCGGGCTTGATTGTTTGTTTCGTTGACGATCCAGTCCATATCATAACCTTCTAATTTGTATTGATACTGATTCTTGTCAGGGGATGAAAAAACCATACTTGCCATTGAAAATGTGAGGGTGTTTTGATGGTGACTTAGTTTTAAAAATTCAGTTAATGGAAGTGTCGTGTCAAAAGTATTTAGTTTAGTTATTACAGTTTTTGGTGGAGTATGATTTAGTGATATATCTTCTGCATGAAACCAATAGTAGCCTTCCAGACTTCCAAAATATAAAGTTCCGCTGGGATGTTGAAAATAGGCACCGGTATTGAATTCGGTAGCTAGACCATCGTAGTTGGTATAATTGGTAATAGTGAATCCTGATTTCGATTTTTGTATTTGAGATATTCCTTTATTGGAGCTCAACCAGAGATCTCCGTTTTCGTCGGGGAGGATTCCATAAATTACATCATTTGCTAGGCCATTATTAGAGGTGAAAAATTCAAACTCTTCTGACTCGAGATTCATTCTATTGACTCCTGCGCCATTGGTCCCTATCCATAAGTGATTATCTGGAGAAAGATATAGGGATTTGATACCATTGCTGCTGATCGACTTCGGATTAGACTCATCTGCCAAATAGCGCTTAAATTTTCCGGTTTTTAAATTCAGGTGGGCTATTCCACGGTTTTCGGTACCTATCCAAAACTCATCATGAGAAGCTTGAATGATGGTTCTTATATTGTTGTCGGGGATACTTTGATCGTTACTGGGATCATGGATAAATTGTTTTTTCACCCCTTCTTTGGGGTCAAACCAAATCAAACCGTCATTTCGAGTACAAAGCCAAAATCGATTTTGATCATCCTTAAGGATTTTCCATACAGTATTTGCAGGTAAATTTGGCAGACTTTCCTGATCAAAATGGGTAAAGGTTCCAGTTCTATGATCTAAAATACTCAAGCCTTCATCTTGGTAGCCAATCCAAAGTTGATTTTCGTCACCAATCAGACTCATAACACGGTTACTTTTTATAGATGAGTGGTTTGAATTTTGAGCTTTATAGGTTTTCCAAGCTTTGGTTTCATGATCAAACTTTGTTAATCCTTTCCCCGAAGTTCCGAGCCACACGTTTTCTCTTTTATCAACAAAAATCGATCGAATGACATCAATACTGATATTTTCTGGGAGTTGCTGATCGTGATAGAAATTGAATTTTTCTAAAAAAGAATCGTAAAAACTCAATCCCGCACCATCTGTTCCCATCCAAATCGTGCCTGTGTAATCCTCAAAAATACACAGGACATCATTGTAATGAATGGAACGGGGGTTTTGCTTACTGTAAGTAAAGTTTTGAATCTGCTTCTTTTGAAGATCAATCAGAAAATTCCCTAGACCATAGGTAGCTATCCAAATTAGCCCTTTTGAGTCTTGGAATAAGTCTAAAATCATGGCATTTTCCAAACCAGTTTTTTCGATTTTCAGATAATCATGGATAGGTATGAAATCACCCTCAACGGATTCTGCGATCCATAGTCCGTGCTTAAGTGTGCCAACAAGAATTTCCTGCTTATAGGTATGAATTGAAGTGGAGAATGATCCTAAATTTTGGTTTTCGAATATCGATCTGGTTTGATAATCATCCTTATCAAAAATCACCACCTCTTTCCTGAACGTAATCAAGAGCTTATCATTTATTTCAGAAATATCCACTACTTCCTTTCCTGGATCTGTCCATACGCTTTCGGCAATATTCAGTGCCTCATTCCAACGAAAGATTTGACCAGATAAAGTACCGATCCAAATTGTTCCTAACCCATCTTCGAATAGCTGGCTTGCTGCATGGATCTCGTTGATTTGTTTGAATTCCTTTTCTCCTTTCTCTAAAAGCTCAGGAATATTTGTGTCGGGAATTATCCAAACTCGTTCTTGTCGGTCGGCTAGTACTTTTCCCAAGATGACTTGATTTTCTTGGGTGATATCATTGAATTTTTTAGGATAAATGATGAATTCATTCCCATCGTATCTGTTAAGTCCCTCTTGTGTGGCTATCCAGAGGAAGCCTTTTGGGTCTTGCGTAATTGACACTGCACTGTTTTGTGAAAGTCCATTATTAACAGAAAGTTGGCGGAAAGAGACGTTTTCTTGGGAAAAAGCTACTTGATTATTTCCTAGTAGAAACAGGCCGCTAATTAAAATAATGAAAAAATTCGTTGAAATTGACATTCCTTACTTTATCGTTTTGATAATTCGCTGTATTATAAGTATTTATTTTAACATATATCAATTTTAAAAACTCTAATCTAAAAAATACCATTTCAATACATGGATTTTCAATTGATGTTACGTGCGGAGCAGATACTGTTACAACTGTTTTATCCAGAATGCAGAGAATAAATTAGCTTCACCAAGCACAAAGAATTTAAAATTGTGAAAATGAAACTCTATTTGCCGTTCTTATTTATTCTCTTTTTCCAGTGCAATTCGAAAGTCTCCAATAAATCTGAAATTGTATTGGATGAGCAAATTACCGATTATCATTCGCTTACTGAGCTCCAGGAGGTACTATCTCAGACAATCCCTTTCACAAGAGAAGAGCTTAATTACTTTTTTCCTTTGCAAGTGTGTGATTTTTTGAGATTTCAAATTATAGGTGGTTTAAATGAAAGAATAGGAGTAAGTTCGGTTGAGGCTGATTTCATTCACAAATATGATTCTTCAAAGCATATCTATGTGGAGGTTTTAGACGGGGCTGGGGTCAACGGCTCTATTTTTTTGCTAAGTAGTATGGAGCGTCTGAAAGAAAATTTTGAGGAAATCAATTCTAACGAGCGAATACGGGTGTTTTATCATGAAGGGTACCGTGGGTTTTTGAAGGAAAAGTTTCAAGACTCAATTTTGGAGTTTGAATTAATTTATGAGAATAGATTTCGAGTTAAATTTCATTCAGGTAAAATGAAAAAAAAGGAATTGGTAGACTTCATTCATGAATATCCATTAGGTTTTTTAGCAGATTCATTAGTCAAGAGAATAGAATAAGATCAATGCTTGATCCAATCTGATTTTTTGAATAAGGATATAATTACAATTTCGTATATGTTAAAGGTTTTTAAACCTCAAGCATTTTTTGAAGACTTTTTAAGGTTTAAATTCGAGCTTTCATTTTTTACAGAATTTACTGAAGATCAAAGATTTTTGAAGATAAAAATTAATGTTACTGAAATGCTATCATTTGATACAGGTGTGATATTCTTTGTAGGTTAGGATTTGGATTTTTGGGGATGGATCAGGACTGTCCTGAACTTTTGGAATTAAGCTAAATTACTATGAAATCAATTTTACAATCCATTTTAGGTAAAAAAGTAACCCTAATCTCTTCATTGGTTGATTTTGGAAATTGCTTTTTAAAAGGGCGAAATTCATTTTTGATAATTCTACTTTTATTACTTCACACCTCTGTTTTTGCCCAAGCACCTTCTGAACCATCAACCAACCTCTCTATCTCCAATATTGATGGAAACCGATTTTATGTAAGTTTTACTAAGCAGACAGGTAGTGGAGATAAAAGAATTATTGTTGCCAGTACAAGTCCTGTAACTGCAGAACCGATTAACGGGGCTGACTATTTAGCCGGTAGTTTCGGATTAGGAAATGAAATAGCTCCTGGGCAATTTGTAGTTTATAATGGGACTGCGTCGGGCACTTGGATCAACGGCTTGAATCATTCGACAACCTATCATTTTAGGATATATGAATACAATGGTACAAGTTTTAGTACTGAATATTTAATTACAGAGTTTTTAGAGGGAAGTGCCACTACATTAACGGCTCCGACAAATCAAGCCAGTTCCCTTACTTTTAGTAATGTGACCGGTAATTCAATGACGGTTGGCTGGGCCAGAGGAAATGGTGCCGGAGTTATCCTAATCGCAAGAGCAGATAACCCAGTGGAAGCAGAACCACAGGATTTAACAAACTACAATCCATGGAATGGTGCTTTTGGAAG
>NZ_FOPC01000013.1:116560-122790 GCF_900113375.1 Algoriphagus hitonicola
AATTTGTCGTTAATGATGGCACATCAACCTCAAGCTGGCTTTATGGTCTAAAGCCTGGAACCACTTATCACCTAGCAGTGTATGAATACAATGGAGATGGTACAGAAACTTTTTACCTAACAGACCCTTATTTGGCAGGTAGTAGAGCAACGCTTTTCCCACCTACAGTACAATCTGGCTCACTTACTTTTGATAATATTACAGGCTCTGGAATGAGAGTCAATTGGGTTGGTGGAAATGGTAATGGACGAATATTGGTTGCCAGAGCAGACAATCCTGTGGAAGTGGAACCACAGGATTTTGTGAATTACAACGCTTGGGCTGGTGTTTTTGGAAGTACCTCCACTGCTTATGACATAGGAACTTCGGAACATAAAGTCCTTTTTATGGGTAATGGAACTAGTTCTGCTATCACCGGTTTGGATCCTAATCGGACCTATCATTTCGCCATTTTTGAATATTCTGGAAATGTTGCAAAACAATATTTACGACCTGGATCAAAAGCTAGTCAGAAAACGGCTTCCACTCCTACTGCTGCGGCCAATAGTCTCAATTATAGTAATATTGATGGTAATCGATTTTACTATTTTTTCAATGTTGGAAATGGGGCAAGACGTATTGTCATTGCAAAAGAGGGAAGTCCTGTAACAGCAATTCCAGAGGACGGGCTTTCCTATACACACAGCACCACTTTTGGTTCTGGAACCCAGATCGCTACAGATGAATTTGTGGTTTACAATGGAACGTCAAATCAAAGCTGGCTATATGGATTAAAACCAGGAACGACTTATCATTTGGCAGTATATGAATACAATGGAGATGGAACAAATACTTTTTACCTAACCGACCCTTATTTAGCCGGAAGTAGAGCAACATTAGATTACCCAACCAAACAATCAAGCAATGCATTTACCAGTAGTAGAAGTAACACCTCTATTAATATATCTTGGACTAAAGGTGATGGTGCTCAAAGAATTCTTATAGGGCGCAAAGATGGCCCAGTAAATGTTGAGCCTCAAGACTTAACTACTTACAGCACGTCTGCCACCTTTGGAACTAGTTGGAGTCAAATAGGAACAGGCAATTATGGATTATATGTCGGTACCGGAAATAATGTCAATATTACCAATCTTGAGCCCGGCACCAATTACTATTTTGCCCTTTTCGAGTATAATGGAAACAGTGCCAAATTATACCTTAGACCTGGATATCAGTTTGCTTTGGAAACATTTGGTGAAAGACCTACTGTGCAAGTTTCCAATGCCAGTTACTCCAATATTGATCTTAATTCTTTTGATGTTAACTTCGTTAAAGGTGATGGAAGCCGGCGCTTGGTCTTAGCCAAAGCAGGAAGTCCCGTTAATGCAGGACCGGCAGATTTTACACCCTACATTGCTAACAATACTTTTGGACAAGGCAATCAAATCGGCTCTGGCAATTATGTGGTTTATAATGATTTTGGAGAGAATTTTACCTTGCAAGGTCTTGACCCCGCGGTGACCTATTATTTCGCATTTTTTGAATACTCCTTGTCATTAGATGGAGAACTTTACCTTTCTCCCGCTTATACCTCTACGCAATCATCAAAAACTATTGTAGATCTCGGAGTTTCTCAAATTATTTCTCCTGTTTCTAGTTGTGAATTATCTACTCAGGAAACTGTTACTGTAGAGATTAGTAATTACAGTGATTTTCCTACAGATGAATTCCAAGTAGCCTATACTTTAAACGATGGTGAACCGATCATTGAAAATATAACTGGATCCAATACCATTGCGGGAAATGGCAAATTGACCTATAGCTTTCAAGCAAAAGTGGATTTATCAGTTGATGGAATCTACGAGTTGAAAGCATATACTATAGTAGAGGAAGACATTGACTTGAATAATGACAGTCTTGCCCTGTCAGTCGAGAATTTTCCGGAAATGACCACTACTATTTCAACCGATGCTACTATTTGCAAGGGGGAATCCATTTTACTTGAGGCTACAGGGGGAGTTACTTATTCTTGGAGTAATGGTGCCATCAATCCGTCCAATGAGGTAAGTCCAAATGAAACCACAACTTATTCTGTAATAATCACTGATGCGAATGGTTGTGCCGAGGAGCAATCCGTGACAATAACAGTGATTGATACTATAGAATTGGGATTTTTAGGCACCGAAAATTACACTAGTAGCTATGTTTATCCTGAAGTTGGAACAATTGATTCAACTTTTACTTTCAAAGTAAACTATAAGGATGCATTGGGCTACTTCCCTGCAGATGGCTTTCCAAAAGTCATTTTGAGTAGTTTTTTGAATACTTATGAACTTACGATGACTGAGGTAGATCCTTCGGATCAGGATGTTACGAATGGGAAAGCTTTTGAAGCCTCCATTACCGGACTTTCTGCTGATGCCACATGGAGTTCCCAGATAGTAGCTTTGAATACCAACGGGTGTTACGAAGAAACCATAAATGAAGAAGGAGTTCCCCTCGTATCCAAGCGGGTATTGGATATGAGTATTTTTGCTGATGATATTCTCTTTAGCAAGGATAAACCAGGGATTGGAGAAGTATTTACCATCACAGGCAGACTTAATAATAATTCGGATTTTCCAGCCGGTAATTTTAATGTTAATATCTATCATAATTTAGACTTAGTGACCACTATCCCTGTCAATGGTGTGGAAGCGAGAAGCATTGAAACTGTTGATTTTGATTATAGCTTTGATTATCCTGACAGACACGAGATTAAAATTTTTATCGATGAAGAGGAAGTACTCGAAGAAGAAAATCGTCTGAATAATTTTGCAATAAGGGGATATTCTCTTCCAGAAGGAATAGCTGTTACTGCCGCCTTAAATAAAGATACCTACAAATTAGGGGAGACTATGTATCTAACAGGCTCGGTCAAATTCCTGGGGACAGATGTGGTTAATACCGCAGTTTCAGGAGCCAAAGTAGATATTACACTCAGTGATGGTCGCACTTTTACAACCTATACTAACAATAAGGGTGTATTCTCTTTTGGATTTAAAACGCCAGATACTCTTGGGGAATTCTGGATAACCGGAATCGCCGACGAGGGAAGATTTACAGCAACCTTCGAACTCGGGGATTCTGAAGGCGGAGGAAGTGGATTTACTGTGATTGAACCAGATGAGCCAATCTTATATCCAGATTTACGAACAAGTATTTCAATCAATTATCCGGAAGGGCGAACGTATTTCCTTAAAGGTGAAACAATAACAGGTGTATTTAAACTGTTGAATGCCGGTGATGCAACCTCTTCTGAGTTTATTTTTAAATACTCCAATTGTCAAGGATTAGACGTTTCTCAGTTTGTCGAGTCTATTCAGCCAGGAGAAACTATTGAGTATCCATTTTCTAGCCTATCAACTGTAATAAACACATGTAATTCTATTGAACAATGCAAATTTGAAGCTTTTGCTGATGCATTAAATAGCGTTGTAGAAAATGTTGAAAATAATAATAAATCAAATCTTTCTGTAAATGTTTTGGCTGATTTGCCTGATCTTACTCCATATTTTACTACGTCAAATTATGATTCATTCGATCGAACTTTCTATTATACCCTTGAAGATGGTATTACTTTCAATGTTGGGGCAAGCAATCAAGGAGGAGTTGATATAAATGATCCATTTAACGTTAAGGTCTATGTAGATGGTCAAGTTTTCAAGGATACAATAATCAACAGCTTGGAGGTCTGTGGGAATGTTGCAATTTCAAATTTAAAGTTGTCGTTTACGGACGGTGAAGATCATGAGGTTTTGATAGCGCTTGACGAACCAATCGGTAGCGGAAATGTACAGGAATACAGTGAAAATAATAATTCTATATCCAGAACTATTAGGTTGAAACAACAAAAGCCAGATTTAAGAACTGACGATTACAGGCTTTCAGTATCACCAAAAATGCCGCTTCCTGGAGAAGACTTTAATATAATTGCGGATTACCTCAATCAGGGAGAAACATCAGTTCAAGGATCTTATTTAAACAGATTTACAATTTCCGAAACTAGTGTAATTCGGTCGGAAGAAGTAAACGGGATAACACCTCTTGAAAGATTTGGATCAGATCAATCAATAATAACCACTAGCATAGCTAGCTATGGCAATGATTATGTTCTATTTGAACTAGATGTTGAAAATACCATCGAAGAACAGCGGGAATCAAATAATTCGGTCCAAATCCCTCTCTGTGTTGATCTTGTTCCAAGTAGAGATCCAAATATATTTTACAATTACAGTGTTTGGGATGGGGGTTTCCAAGTTTTCACACAGCAATATTTGACTGCTTATATTGGTAACAGAGGATTATTTGTTCCTTCAAATGTTAAAGTACATTTCTATCTCGATGAGGTCTTGATTTCTGAAACAACCATGGATGAGGTACCTACTTCCTTCACGGGAAGAGGAAAGTATTTGAAGATTCCTTACATATTCACGGAAGCAGGAACATTTAGATTAAAAGTGGTGGTCGACCCGGATAATGAATTTATTGAATGTAATGATGATAATAACGAGTACAGTAACCTGATTACAATAGAAAATCCCGGGCCAGACCTAATTGTGCTCCCCAAATATATAAGCCCAACACGTTTAAATCCTGATATCGATGAACCTATCAATGTATTCGTATCATTTGATAATATCGGATCGGTGCCTGCCGGACCGTTTAAAGTCAGATTGACTGTTGACGATGTGCCCTTGGGAGAAGATGTACAAGTAGAAGGGTTAGATGCAGGCCTTAGTAGTACTGTGGCTATCACAGATGCCTATAGCAGCAGTATTGGTGGATTCAAAACTCTTAAAGCATATATTGATGTAGATAATGAACAGGATGATGGCAATACAAGAAATAATTTTGCTGAAAGACAAATCTATGTCGGCGACGCTCCTAACCTAACGTTTAGCTCGGCAGAACTTTTAAATGACTGTCCAGAAAATAACACTGCAAACACTGCAACATTTAATATAGTCAATGAAGGAGATGTAGATGTTGAGGCTGAAGTTTCATTCTATCACAAAATTGGAGAAGATCTATTGGATATAAAAACAGAATTTATTCTGGTTAAAGCCAAAGGGTCCTTGTCTATTGATCTTGAATTCCAGGTGTTGAGCAACTCTTATGAATTATTTGCTAAGATAGCGAATGCTTCTCCTTTCGAATATGATGAATTGGATAACACGATTTCCCTTTCCTATTGCAATAATCAGGAAGAGTTTTTTACAGTTCAAACAAGTGTGGTAGGAGAAGGAACTGTCATCAAAAATCCAGATGATGATAAATTCAATTTAGGGTCGACCGTTTCCCTTAACGCTGTTTCAGCCGAAGGATGGAGGTTCTCTCAATGGTCTGGTGATATTTCAGGAAACCAAAACCCATATGAATTGACGATCGATGGGAATAAAACAGTGATTGCTGAATTCACGGAGAATTTTCGAATTAAGCTAAATAAAACAAATGAATCCTGTTTTGAAGCGGCTGATGGCAGACTTGAAGTGGATATTTTTGCAGGGCTGCCTCCATACACTATAGAATGGTATAAAAATGGTGAATTATTGTCCGAATCAGGTACAATCATTAGCAACTTATCTGCTGGAATTTATGAGGTTCGGGTAACTGATTCCAATTCCATTACATTGACCGAACAGGTAGAGATCATCGTAGGAGACTTCCAGTATCCAATTGTAGTAATTCCGACAGAAGTTTCTGTGTTCTTGGACGGAAATGGTCTTGGTTCTCTTTCTATTCAGGAAATAAACGATGAATCCTTTGACAACTGTGGAATCAAATCCAAATTCTTTAATGATGGCTTAGCAACACTAGATTTTAACTGTACCGATGTTGGCCAGACTATTTCCGTTGATTTCAAAGTAGAGGATACCAATGGTAATGTTTCTGTAAAACCATTCACTGTTGTAGTGGTGGATGAAGTACTTCCAACCATCACCAATATGCCTGCAAACATCGAAGTCAGCAATGATGCGGGTGTTTGCGGAGCAGTGGTGACCTGGACAGAGCCGTCAGCGGCGGACAACTGTGAAATTGAAAGCTTCACATCAGACTTTGCCTCAGGTGCGGTCTTCCCGGTTGGCACCACGACAGTGACCTACACGGCTACAGACAAGCACAACAATACCGAGACCGCGAGCTTCACGGTTAAAGTCAACGACTCTGAAATCCCAACCATCACCAATATGCCTGCAAACATCGAAGTC
>NZ_FOPC01000003.1 GCF_900113375.1 Algoriphagus hitonicola
CTGCTGTTTGAGATTTGAAATTTCGAACTCCTATCGTAGGATTTTTAATCCGAATTAAAATAGATCGCGCCTTCAGCGCTCCTGCTGTCACCTGAACTATTTTACCCCTGTGAGTGAGACACTCACAGCGGCATAGGCTATGAACCCTCCAAAGGTTTATCGTATGGATTGCCTTATTATTTGAATGAAATTCTATTTTTTGGAAATAGGAGTCCCTTGGAGGGTTTTTTTGTTTTCCGAACCCTTGGAGGGTGTTTTGCTAGGCTGTTCGGGATCTGCCGTGGACGGATAGTCTACTCACAGCGCCGGAATTTTCTCGGGGAAAGTTGAGAGATTTTATTAATTAATAATCAAATCAAGCTTCTCCCACACCTCATCATGAAAAGTGATCGGAACCAAGGAGCCATCGGGCGCTTCTCCCATTCTAATCACCACCAGATTTTTACTGGGAACAAATTCTACAAATTGCCCATTTTTACCCATTCCGGCGACTAGGTCTTGGGGAGCATTTTCTGATAGCGAGGTGTTAAAGGAATTGGGAATGCTTGGAAAAATAATGGATTCTTTTCCATTCAGCCACCATAGGTACCCATAAGATGGGTTTAGTGTCTGTGAGGTATTCACCATTTGATTGTAATACTCCAGGTCTGAAAGAACCGCTGTCTCATCCCATTTTCCCTTATTCAGAAGTAAAAGTCCAAATCTCGCCATATCTCTCGCCGTGCTCCAATAGATGGTATTATAGTCTTGCGCTATCCATTGCCCGTTCATACCGATTTTCGATTCCACCTTTAGATCAGTGTATTCATTGTAGTCAGTGTCGGTTGCATTTTCTACGACCCTTCTCAGAAGGGAGTAGGGGGCATTGTGATAAAACCATTGCTGCCCGGCATCCAAACGATAAGTAAGGCAAGCCGGCAACGTGCAATCAAGTTGGGATACCTCATATTCCAATCCCGTGGTCATTGTAAGTTGATTTTTTACGGTAATCAATTGCTCCTTTTCGGGTGCCAAACTAGTCCAACCTTCACCTAAGTATACAGAACTGGGATCTTCAATGGAAAGCATCCCCTCCTCTTGGGCAATCCCAACCAAGGTGGCAGTTAAGGTTTTACCTGCCGAAGCCCAATACCACTGGGAGTTTTTGTTAAATGCAGCCGTTCCGAGTATGTTGTTTCCGAAATATTCTTCCACTACCAGCTTCCCGTCTTTAAGTATGATAAATGCCCGGGTATGGTTTGTTTCCAAATAATTCAATAGCTCATCCAATTTAGCCGCATCCCAACCTAATTCCATGGGAGAGATGCTTTCCCATTCGTCAGAATTCAGTGGTGGAAAATAGTTGCTGCTTTCTTGAGGAGGGATATCGATATTTTCATTGTCTCCGTTGGAACATGAGGTCAAAACCATCAATAAAGTCAAAGCGCTAATCAACGTTTTCATGCGGCTTCATATTTACTTCTTTGACATTTTTTAGTGGAAATGGTTTAAATTAAAAATGGTTTCCGGCTCCATAAGATCCTCGCTATCGGGAATAATCCGAAAAAAAGATAGCGCCTTGAGCGCAATTGGGTGCACGAAACCTTCAAGGGTTTATCGATGGAATTTCTACATAATTGTTTGAAAATCTATCTTTTGTAGATTATAAATCCTTTGGAGGGTTTTTGTCGATTGTGTGAATGCGGATATTCTCTGGGCTTGACAAGCTACTTAGAAGGCCCTGCGATAAACTCAATTCAACATCTAAAAAAAGCTCCCAAAAGTCAAAAGGGCACAAATTGATAACAACAAAAAGCTGATAATAAAGAGGGAAGGCCTCGGAGGTTTGATAAGAAAGTTGATTCCTAGGATTAGAAAAATAACTTGCCCCAACAGAAAAGGAATGGTCAACAGTTCGACGATAAACCCAATCGCAAATAAGTCAACTTGGAAATAATTGATCAACCAGAGAAGAAAAAAGTAAAAGACAATCATAAAATTGATTAGTGTCAATTTTTTGGAGCTGAGTATTTTAGCCATTTTGGCGGGATTTTTTTAGGAGGTGATACGTAGACCTAAATTCCAGAAAAATTACTTCTAAAACATTATGGTATTTCGTTTTATAATTCGATGTTGGGGATCCGTCGCGTACGGATAGTTTACTCACCACGGCGGAATTTATTCCAGAGTGGACATTATCTGGACGGGCCTTGAGATTTGTGGTTTTTGGAAGGATCGGTGAGCCGTCAAAAAAATACCCTAGCTCTGTGCTTGCCTCAGAGATCCGGGTATTTTTAGATGAGCTTTCCTGCCAAAAAATCTTTCGGTAGAAAGATAACAAAGCTCAAAGCCTTGGGTTTTTGGTCCTTTTGGGCTAAGCCAAAAGGACAAGAAAAAGAAATCCAAGCGGTATCAGCAGTAAAACCTCTGCTGTTCGAGATTTGAAATTTCGAACTCCTATCGTAGGATTTTTAATCCGAATTAAAATAGATAGCGCCTTCAGCGCTCCTGCTGTCACCTGAACTATTTTACCCCAAAATTGCATTTTGGGCTATTATCTGTTGCGCCTTCAGCGCAATCCGGTGCTCGAACCCTCCAAGGGTTTATCGTATGGATTGCCTTATTATTTGAATGAAATTCTATTTTTTGGAAATAGGAATCCCTTGGAGGGTTTTATTTGTTTTCCAAATCCCAAAGGATTGTTTTTTTAATGGATGTGAAAAATGGGGGAACCTTCTTTTCGATTCATAAGAACCCCTGGAGGGTATTTGGAAAGAAATTTACCTTACCGAAATCCCAACTTTTCCCGTACCCGATTCAGAATTTTCTCCCCTTCGATTTTCGCCTTTTCTTCACCCGCAGCCAACTTGGCTTCAATTTCGGCTGGATGAGTCATGTAAAAATCAAAAGCCTTTCGCTCCTCGGCATACTTCTCCAAAATCAACTCCATAAACTCCTTCTTGGCATGGCCGTAGCCATAATTCCCACCTAGGTATTTTTGGCGCAGTTCGGCTGTTTGACTTTCTGACGCAATCAAACTATAGAGTTTAAATACATTGCAGGTATCAGGATCCTTAGGCTCCTCAAGTGGCGTGCTATCGGTGATGATGCTATTGACATTTTTCTTGAGTTGTTTTTCGGGGAGAAAAATATCAATGTAGTTTCCATAAGACTTGCTCATCTTTTGGCCGTCGGTTCCCGGAATGGTCTTCACCGATTCCGAAATCCGAGCCTCAGGAATTGTCAAAATATCCTCTTCTACAATCCGGTTGAAAGCCGTTGCTATGTCTCTGGTCATTTCCAAGTGCTGCATCTGATCTTTACCCACCGGAACCAAATCCGCCGAATAAAGCAAGATATCCGCTGCCATCAGCACAGGATAGGTAAATAGCCCGGCATTGACATCGGACAGACGCTCGGATTTATCCTTGAAGCTATGCGCATTGGCCAGCATCGGAAAAGGAGCGAAGCAGTTTAAATACCAGGTTAATTCTGCGACTTCGGGTCGTCTGGACTGACGGTAGAAAACCGTTTTTTCGATATCCAAGCCAAAGGCCAGCCATGCCGCCGCAACCGCAAGCGTATTTTCTTTGCGGAGTTCTCCATTTTTAGAACTTGTCAGGGAATGAAAATCCGCAATAAAAATGAATGATTCTTCGGCGTTTTCTTTTGCCAGTTGGATCGCCGGAACGATCGCCCCGAGGATATTTCCCAAATGGGGTCTGCCGCTACTTTGTATGCCTGTGAGTACTCTTGCCATTGGTCCGATTTTGGCGCAAATTAAGTAAAACAGCCTATAATTCGTTTGGAATTATCCGTTATTTGCAGCCATGATGAAGAAAACAAAATCCCTTTTCACCTTTATTCTAAGCATTTTTATGCTTCAATTGAGTATTGCTCAGGAAGTTCCGGTTTCCAAAGTAGTTTGGGAAGTCAATCGGATCAATCTGGGAACGGTACTGGAGGAATATGGGCCTCAGGTCGCGACATTTCGATTTACCCATACCCAAGATTCACTTTTTCAAATTGAGCGGATTTGGACTGACTGTGGCTGTACGACGGTGGATTACACCAAGGACAATTTGCAGGTAGGACAGGAGGGTGAGGTCCACGTTTCCTTTAATCCGAGCACGACTGCGGGATACTTTTCCAAATTGGTCGTGGTCAAAGGGAATCTTCAGGATACACAGGACACTCTTTACATCGAAGGAGTTTCCATTCCAGCACCCCAAAATCCCGAAACGGATTATCCCGTGCGGAAAGGAGATTTAGGTTTTAGATTGGAGAAAGTCAATATGGGAGAAGTATTTACCCACGAACCTAAAATCAAAGAGGTAGAGTTTTTCAATTTTGGAGAAAAGAAAATCTATCAAGACAGCCTGAGTTTCTATGCGCCGGACTACATTGGCGTTCGATTAGTGCAGGATACCGTCCCGCAAAATTCCCGCGGATTGCTTCAGTTTTCCTACAACGGAGCTGAAAAAGGTGACTTGGGCTTTTTTGAGGAAGGCATTTCTTTATCCTTTGGGGATTCCCTTCCACAGCAGATCGCAGTGTTGGCCAATGTCTTTGAATATTATCCGCCATTTTCTAAAAACGAGTTGCGGGTCATTCCAAATTTAAGTATCGGAAATGCTGAAATTGATTTGAGAGAAATTTCCTCGGGTGATATTCAAAATGAATTGGTGACCTTGACCAACAAAGGACAAAAAACCTTGAAAATCAAAAAGATACAGGGCAATTGTGACTGTCTAAACTTAGAAATTCCCAAAACGGAGTTGGCACCGGGAGAAAGCATGGAGTTAGAAATTACCTTTGATCCTGCGGGCAGAAAAGGAATCGATCAGCGGAATATTTTTATTTTCAGCAATGATCCATTAAATCCCGTCCAGTCTATAGTAATCAAGTCCAGAATCAAGTAAATTAGGGCTAGCTAAAGCCCACAAAATGAAACCTAAACAGCTGTTTTTTTTAATGATTCTTCCACTTTTTCTGGGAATGAGTCTCAAGTTGGAGTTGGAAGAAAGTTTTTTTAGGATAAAACCCTATTTACAGCTCTATGGGGAAGGAAATATCCAAATCACTTGGTTTTCCGATCAAAATGCGGAAAGTCAACTTGTGGTAAAGAATGCAGAAGGGGCGGTGGTTTGGGAGTCAGCGGTGGATGGGGAAAATGTCCCAGAGATTTATTATACCTCTCAGGAAAAAGCGCAAAGCATTTCCGATTTGCCTCAGGGCTCTTGGCTTTTTTCCGATCAAACCTTTCGCTATCGAGTCGCTCTTCCCGATCTACCAGCTGGAAAAAATTACAGCTATGAAGTTACCTTGGGTTCAGAAAAGTTTAGCGCCGACTTTAAAACCAAACCCGATCAAGACTGGGAGAGTTTTCGATTTATCGCGCTTTCGGATAGCGAGACAGAACCCGCAGGAAGAGATCGACATCGTCCATGGGGACCGGGAAATCCACTTTTAAGGCCTTTTGGCCTGACTGTACCGGATTTGTGGAAAGAGAAATTCGGCTTTACCAGTCAAAGTGGAATCGAGGTACCGCATTATATGCTGACAGAAACCCAAGGCTATTCCGAAAATCTAAAGGTGATCAAATCCCGAAATCCTGATTTTATCGTAATGCCGGGAGACCTCACCCAAGGAGGCGGCTATCAACCGGCTTGGGACGAGTTTTTTAGGCATAATGCGGGAGAATTGGACGAAATACTGACCCGATTTCCCATTCTTCCTGCTTTGGGTAATTGGGAAAACTATGGAGGAATCAGCGGTGGTTATCAATACAATGAGCGAGGAGAGTTTGCCCCAAAAGTTGGTAGAACGCGCTTCCATACCTATTTTGAAACACCCGAGGAAGATCCTCTGAAAAAGCACAGGCAAAGCTACTATCGAGTCGATTATGGTCCGGTTACCATTCTGACTTTAGACTCGAGCAATGGCACGCCGGATCAGTCGGCAGATGATTTTTCCGAAGAGGAAAAAATATCGGGAAAAGAACTAACCGAACTGGGAACGGATACCCAGGAAAATTTTACCGCGGCAGAATATCAGTCCAATGGAGGGACGGATTTGTCGGGTTTTGCCCAAGGATCGGATCAATACATTTGGCTGGAAGCCAATCTGAAGGAAGCTTCGGAATCTGGTCAGTTGATTTTTGTTCAGTACCATCACATCGCATACAGCTCAGGCGAACATGGAGTTCCGCTGAATCATGAATTGAATATCGGACAGAGCGGGGTTCCGATGCGAATTCTTAACCAACTTTTGGAGGAGTATGGAGTGATTGCAGTCCTGAGTGGACATGATGAGCTTTTTGAGCGGAGTGTTGTTGATGAAAATGGAGACGGCAAGAGTATTTTATATTATGACGTGGGAGTCGCCGGAGATGGGATATTTGGTGTAAAAAGAGATTATCGATCCTCGCCATTTCCCAAGGTGGACTATAATTCATTTAAAGCTTGGACTGCTGACGAAAATTCAGAGGAAATCTGGAATACCGCTGGTACCAACCCCGTGATTACCGATGGGGGAAAGCATTATGGGCATTTGGAAATCAATGTGACCAAGGTAAAAGATGGAGATAAAACCTTTGCGAGAATAGATTTTACTCCTGTTTATATTTTTCCCGTGATGAATGATTCGTATGAGCTCCAATCGGTCGAACGAAGAGTGTATAATGATGAATTCAGCGTCATGGTTGAACTGGAAGTGCAGGAAAGCACAATTGAGCCTTTGTTTAAATCCGCAATTAGAGTCGAATTGGATGAAAATGGAAGGGCCGAGACCAGTCTTCAGGACTACTTAGAAAATGAAGTTCAGGAAGAATGGGAAGTGGTTTATTCCCGTTCTGAAATCTACACCTGTACAGATCTCTCAGGCACAGAAAATGAGCTGAAGATCACGGACTCCAAAGGAAATACCTGGACCAAAGTGGTGCTGGTGGAAGTGGTGGATACTATTCCGCCGGATTTTGAAGCTACCAATGCCAATCTTCCATTTGATAAAACGATCGGTAAGGTGACCTTGTCCCCTGATGATTTTTATATCCGAACGGAATATATCTACGAAAACTGCTTAAATACTTATCCGGTAAGCATCGATTTAAGTAAAACAGAAATCACTTGTGCTGATTTGAATCCCGATGGGAGCTACGATCCGATTACGGTAGATATTACGCTTACCGATCATTCGGGAAACTCAACAACTAAAACCAGAACGGTTGATTTGAATGTTTTTGAGTCCAAAAAAGTCTCGCTTACTGCGCTAAATGAATTGTATGAAGGAGGAGAAGTAGAACTCAAGCTAGGAGAGGAACTCGACTATGATGTCTTGTCTTGGTATCGGTATGATCAATTGATTGAAGGAGAAAAAGGAAATTCCCTGATCGTGAAAGAAATAGGGCTTTATGTTGCCGAGATCCAGTTGAGTAATGGTTGTCAGGTAAAATCTGAAGTCTTGAATTTGGAGCAAAGTGAATTTGATTTTCCTGAGCTGAAAGCTGAGTTTTTACTGGAATTGGGAGAGAATGGTAAGGCAGATTTGGGCCCTGAGTCGATTTTTAAAACCTGGCCGTTGGAAAATTCCAATTGGACCGTTTCCCTAAGCCAAAGTCTATTTGACTGTACAGATTTGGGAGAAAAGCAACTAGAGGTAACTATCCAAGATGAAAATTCGAATACCTGGACCAGAAACTTTGATTTGGTGATTGCAGATAAGCTTGCTCCCAAGTTGGTGGTGAAAAATCTGGAAGTCGAATTGGATGTAAGTATCGGAAAGGTTGAGCTAACGAAGGAGTTATTGATTCAGGAGTTTTCGGATAATTGTGGGCAGGTGGCATTCGGGATTAGTCAAACTGAAGTGACCTGTGAAGATATCGGTAAAGAAGTGGAAATTCGGGTGGTGGCCGAAGATTTTTCAGGCAATCGAACCGAAAAGATAGCCGTGGTTACGGTGAAGCGTTTCGAATCAGATCCGATCCAAATTCAGGGGGAATCGATTATTTGTGAAGGGGAAAGCGCAAGACTTGAAGTCAGTTCCGAAAAGCCATTTGAGGTAGTCCAATGGCGAAGAAATGGGCAAAAAATAGAAGGACAAACCGGTAAGGTTTTGGAAACCGGAGAACCCGGAGTTTACCAGGCATTGATTCGCTATGAAGGCGCTTGTCTTACTGAAACCAATGATTTTGAAGTCGAGTTTGCCAAATTTCCCGAAGGAGAAATTGTCCAAGACGGATCAAAATTAGTGGCGCCTGAAGGGGCAAAAAGTTATCAATGGTATCGAAATGGGGAATTGATGGAAGGAGAAACTTCCCAATTGTTGGAGTTGAACAAAATGGGTAGCTATGAAGTGGAATTGGAAAATGAAGCAGGTTGCAAGAAAAGGTTAAGTGCCATTGAAGTGACTATTTCAGGGTTACTATCCAAGCTCGATGTGATCGAGTTGATTCTATATCCCAATCCGGCAAGCCATCGGATTCAGGTGAAGCTTCCAGTCGATTTTGGGGTAGAAATCGTACAATTTGAGGTGTTTTCGATGGATGGAAAACGCGTGACTGAGAGCATTTTTTCAAGAAAGGTTAATGATAATGAATTAGAGCTTGAGGTAGAAAAATTGAGTTCGGGTGTTTACCTCGTTTGGGTTATGGATGTTGAGGGGAGATCGTATTTGGGCAGGTTTAGTAAGGTGGAGTGATATATTTTTTATTTGAGGGTATAAGATCGTGCCTTTGGCACTCTTGGTGGATCCAAATTAATTAATCCCAGAATTTTATTCTGGACTGATATATTTCGTACCCTTGGCACTATGATCTTTCTTAATTTTTAAGTAGGTTTTTTTTCTGGTCTTATATTGTTAATGCCTTAGGTACCGAATGTATCTCCTTTAGGCTTAATGCAGGGAATTTTATAGACGTAGACTATTGTTGAAAAGCGCTGAAAGCGCGCCCCATACCAGCCCTAAATGGAATTTAGGGTTAATAAGAAAAACACACAATCCCGAGCGTTTAAGGCTCGATCTTCAATCCCAAAGATATTCTTCATCATATTCAATTTTATATTTCTTCAAAAATGTTCGGTATTCTGTTTGAAAATCAAATTTCTTATGGTGCTCAGATTGATTCTGAATATATTTTTTCACTGACTCTAATCGAGATTGACTTACAGAAAATACACCATAGCCTTTTTGCCAAGTAAAATTTGGAATTCCAAATTCTTTAATTTTTGCGGAGCTAGAAATTTTTATTTTTTGGATCAATTCAGAAATTGATAAGACCCTGGGTAGAGTACAAAGCCAATGGACATGATTTGGCATGATATAAATTTCTTCTGTATAAGAACCTAAATTTGAGCTTACTTTTACAAAATAGGCTTCGGCGTTAGATCTGGTTTCTTCAGGAATGAGATTCACCCTATTTTTGGTCGAAAAAACAATATGGAGGTAGACTTTTGACAACGATTGAGGCATGATTTAAGAGGATTAAAAGGTTAGAAAATATCTCTAATCAACTTTAATGTACAATTTCTAATTAAAAAAAATCAATTATGCAGGTATAAGATCGTGCCTTTGGCACTCTTGGTGGATTCTAATTAATTGATCCCAGAATTTTACTCTGGGCTATTATGGTTCGTGCCTTCGGCACTTTAAATTTTATTGATAATTACCTGATTTTTTCTAGATGGCTATAGATGATGCCTTTGGCACTCTTGGTGGACCCTAATTTATTGGTCCTAGAATTTTATTCTGGTTCGTGCCTTCTGCACTATGATCTATCTTACTATTTAAGCAATTCTTTATCTGGAATTGTATTGTTAATGTCTTAGGTACCGAATTTATCTCATTTAGGCTTAATGCAGGGAATTTTATAGACGTGGACAATTGTTGAAAAGCGCTGAAAGCGCGCCCTATACCAGCCCTAAATGGAATTTAGGGTTAATTAGAAAAACACACAATCCCGAGGGCTGAAGGCGCGATCCATGCTATAAAAAATGCCCAGATGACGTTTCTAAGCATTTTTTTAAGCTTTATATTTATGAATATCTCTACTTAAACGCCGGTATCCCTGTAATCTCATTGCCCAGAATCAATAAATGGATATCGTGCGTTCCCTCATAGGTGATCACGGATTCCAGATTCATCATGTGTCGCATCATGGGGTATTCGCCGGTGATGCCCATTCCGCCGTGAATTTGTCTCGCTTCCCGGGCAATGTGGAGCGCCATCTCCACATTATTTCGCTTGGCCATGGATATATGCACTGTCTTGGCCTTTCCCTCATTCATCATCTTGCCGACTTTCCAAGCTAAAAGCTGGGCTTTGGTGATTTCGGTCAGCATCTCCGCCAGTTTCTTTTGTGTCAACTGAAACGCTCCGATCGGCTTGTCAAACTGAATGCGCTCTGCTGCATATCTTCGGGCAGAATCATAGCAATCCATAGCTGCTCCGATTGCTCCCCAAGCAATCCCAAAACGTGCCGAATCCAAACACATCATCGGTGCACCGAGTCCTGATTTACCAGGCAAGAGATTTTCCTTTGGAACCTTCACATTGTCAAAAACCAATTCTCCGGTACAAGAAGCACGAAGGGACCATTTATTATGCGTTTCTGGAGTCGAAAACCCTTCCATTCCTCGCTCCACAATCAACCCGTGTATCCGTCCTTCCTCATTTTTTGCCCAGACTACGGCTATGTCAGCCTTAGGTGAATTGGAAATCCACATTTTGGCACCATTCAACAAATAATGATCGCCCATGTCCTTAAAATTGGTTGTCATCCCGCTGGGATTGGAACCGTGATCGGGCTCAGTCAGCCCAAAGCAGCCCAGCATTTCGCCGGAAGCCAATTTGGGCAGGTATTTTTTGCGTTGCTCTTCAGAGCCAAACTTATAGATCGGATACATCACCAATGATCCCTGAACTGATGCAGTGGATCGCATCCCGGAATCTCCCCGCTCGATCTCCTGCATAATCAATCCATAAGCGATGTAGTCCAATCCCCCACCGCCATATTCTTCCGGGATTTGTGGACCAAAGGCTCCGACATCTCCGAATTTTTTGACGATCTCCTCAGGAAAATGAGCACGCTGTGCCCAGTCTTCGATATAAGGAGAAATTTCTTGCTTGACAAAGTCCCGCATCGAAGCTCGAATCAATTGATGCTCTTCCGTCAGCAGATCATCGAGATCTAAAAAATCCACCCCTTCAAATTGGTCCTTCTTTTGTGATTTTTGGATTCCCTCGGTCACCATAGTTTATTTGGTTTATTGAATTCTATCAGACAATTTTGCCGGGAAGATAAGTCCCAGCTTTGACCCGAAATAAATAGATCGGTACTTAAAAAACTATCTTTTTTCCTAAAAGTTGCCTCATGCACGAAAACCAGTTTGATCCACAGATTTTAGACAAAATCCATTTGCTTCAGGAGAAATTTAAAGCCTCAGGCCAGGACATGCTTTCCTACTTGGAAGGCTTGCTCTATGCGGATTATTTGACCTATTGGGAATACATCAACCTGGATGTACTTTTGGCTCTACAGCAGCCTAAAACGAGCTTTAAAGACGAGAAGATTTTTATTATTTATCATCAGATTACCGAACTCTATTTCAAGCTGATTATTTCCGAAATGGAGCAAATCGCTGATGAAAAGCCACTTTCGCAGGACTTTTTCAAAAACCGGCTTGAACGAATTCTGATGTACTTGGATCATTTGATTTCATCTTTTGCCATGATGTGGAAAGGGATGGAACGGGAGCAATTTTTGAAATTTAGAATGTCGCTGCTTCCTTCTTCAGGTTTTCAAAGTGCCCAATACCGGGAAATCGAATTGATGGCAACAGATGCATTTCATTTGATCGAATTTAAGAGCCGGGCTGATTTTGACTACCATTCTCCAACTGATGATATTTTTGAGCATTTGTATTGGCAGCAAGGAGCAATCGAACTAGCTACTGGAGAAAAGACGCTGACGCTGAAAAATTTTGAGCTGAAATATGGGAAAAAGCTCAAAGATTTGATCGAAAACTACCGTAGGAAAAATCTCTGGCAGCGCTATATGGAATTAGAGAAGCCGGAAACCGAATTGACCGAATTGATGAAACAGCTGGACTTGAAAGCCAATGTGTTTTGGCCTTTGGCCCATTACAAATCGGCTGTTCGCTACCTGCAGCGTGACCCGGTGGATATTGCCGCTACCGGTGGCACCAACTGGCAGAAATACCTTCCACCGCGTTTTCAGAAAGTGATCTTTTTTCCCGAACTCTGGACCGAAAAAGAAAAGGAAGAGTGGGGGAAAGGCTGGGTAGTGAAGGAGATTTTCGGGGAAGATTAGATTTCTAATATTAGTTTTGTTAACATCTAGAAAATGATTATTTCATTTTGTTGAGGTTTTTATTTTTAGAAATATTGGGTTTTTCGATCTATTCATTGGTTTTACTTGATGAATTTTGTTCCAAAACAGAAAGACATTGGAAGGGAAAACATGGAAAGTTGATTGCAGCATAGTATTTAATTTTTTTCGAAAATGCGTAATATGCAATTCCGGAATTAGGGGATAAGGCACTAAATCAAGGAAATAGTTTCTGATTTTTTTAAAAAAAATTGGACTTTTTTTAGTAACTATACTCTAAATAATTTTTTTCGAAAAAAAATTCCGAATTTTGTTTGTTTGTTTGTTTGTTTGTTTGTTTGTATGATTGTAGTGTTAGTTTAAATTTTCATCTTACAAAACAACTATTTATAATAGGAAAGTTAAATTTAATTTCAGGTATTGCAGTTGTGCTAATGTTTGTATCTGTATCGTTTTTGGCTATACCGAAGTCCAGTCAAGCTCGCGTTGGTGACAAACAGTGGATTAGTACGACCTGTCAAGTTGATGGTGGTGGCTCATGGGAATGTAATGATTGTACATTTGGTGAAAACACCTGTAATGACAATACTTGTTTGGAATGCAAGAACCCAAGTATTGGTGACTAGCTGTTGAATAAATTGGAAAATTGCTCAAGTCCATGATCAATATGGGCTTGAGCTTTAACTCTTGAAATTATGTCAAAAATAATTTTTTTTCTTTTAGTGTTATTTTCTGTCATATCATGTACTCAAAAAAGTGACAAGGAGTATATTGAAAATCCAACAATTATTGATTTTAATAATGTAGAGCAAGTTGATCGATTGATCTCAATTAGGGAATTATTTAAGAATGTTGAATACTTGAAATTAAATACTCCTGATACTATTCAAATAACTATTGCCAAGAAAGTTTTGGAGATAAATGATAAAATTTTGATCCTTGATAAGAAGAAGAAATTGGTATTTGCTTTTGATCAAGGAGGAAATTACTTGGGAATGGTTGGAAACAAAGGTCAAGGTCCTGGGGAGTTCCTTGAGGTTACAGATGTAGCTGTAAATAATGATTTAATATTTATCTACTCTAGGGGTGATTTTAAGGTTTTTGTTTTTGATGATGATTTAAATTTCAAAAAGGATTTTAAGACAAAAAAATGGGGGACTCAGATTAGTTTGTTATCATCGGGTAATTTAGCATTATATTCCTTTCTCATCGAAGGTGATGATGAATTTAATATCGATATTTATAATACTGATGGTCGCCTAGTTGGAAAAAGGATGTATGTGGATAGAAGCGGACAATATCAGGCTATGGACTATTCGGGTTTCATAATTAATGATTATTTTTCTTATCCCTTATCATCTAAAATTTATAAATTATCTGAAGATATCTCAATGGATTCTTCTATTTTTAATGTTTATTTTCCTAATCAATTTCCTGAGGAAGACTTTACTAACTATGGTCAATATAATATAAACTATGATAATAAAACCAATGATAAAATTTTGACAAATTTTCAAGTGGGCCCAAATCAGGAATTTATGTGTTATTATGGCTTTCGAGAGGGTCAATTAAATGGATATACTTTTGGTGTGAAATTATCTAGTGGTCAAACATTTGGTCATTTAAACCTAATACATGCTTCATTAGATAAGGAAGAAATGGATGTTTATGTAAAAATGTTTTTTATAGGCCCTTATAATATTCCTAGTTATTCAAAAATGAGTAAAAGCTATTGGGTGGCCTCAAACATTGAGTCAATAGCATATTACTATAAAGACATTAAACAGTCTTTACCTAGTTTGCGAGATTCCGATCCAAAATTGTACAGTGTGCTTTCTGGAACTGATCAAGAGGAGACGATTCTAATGAGATTTCAATTAAAAGAACGGTTATGAAAAAGTATTATAGTTATTTATTTTTTGCCTTATCTGTTTTATTGCTTTCTTATGCTATCTATCATCGTTTTTTTAAAGATGACATTTATGATCCACTTGAGGGTGTCGAGCTTACAACAGTTTCTATTTCTAAACGAAATATTAACCTTGGAGAGGTTGGGAAAAGAGAGGAGGCTAGAGGAGAATTTTTTGTAAAAAACACCGGGAGCAATGATTTGATTATCACAAATGTTGAAGTTTCCTGTACCTGTAGTTCAGCAGCTTTACTTGATAATAAGATTTCTCCAAATGATTCAATTTCAATCAAAGTCAATTACAATAAAAAACTACCAAGTTACTTTTATTCAGATGTTTTAGTACATGGTAATTTTCCAGGATCACCTGAGATCTTAAGTTTTGAGGGAATCTACAATGGAAATGATCTTGAAAGTCCAGATTAACATTTATTAGTTTATTCAGGATAATTCTCCAAGACAAACCGCTCTGCATTCCCAAAACAAAAATCATCCACGGCAGTGACGACATCTTCCCGGGATTGGAGATGGGCTAGATGCGCTTTGCTTCCTGATTTTCGTGCTTGATCGATACTAAAAACTAAATTATTGGCCATCAATTCAAACTCCAGCGCACTGGGATAAGGATCCACGGGATCGATGAGCCCCTCGAAGTCTGTCCCGATCGTGAGGCATTTCCACACTTGTTCTTTTTCTTCCTCACTGAGATTGGGACTCGAATAGGCACTCTGGATAATGGCTTCCAGATTTTCCCAAATAAGCTGAATCCCGTTTCGATTTGGGTTTTCTTTCAAGTCTTTTTTAGTGATTCCCAATATCCGCTGATCAAAGGAAAGACCGAAAAGCCCTTTGGTCTTGACGATCATTTCGATGTCTTCATCGCACATATTGATGTTCCAAGCATTGAATTTCCCGCTTGGATCGGTGTAATCATCTTTTTCCTTATCCTCCAGTCCGATATGCTTGTCCAGCGTGGAAATCCCCGAATAGGCACAGTGTGAGGCGATCACTGGGATTCTATCCCCTTTTTGAAGGCATTTATTAACCAAGCTGTAGAACTCCTTTCGGGAGCGGGCGCTCATGTGCTTAACGTCAATCAGAATTCGATAGCCTAAATTTGAATCTCGTTCAAAATTGGAATCAATACTCAGGAGCTCTTTGATTACCCGCCTTCCGTCGTTGTTGAAACCCCCATTCATTCGCTTTCGCTGGTTCAATAACAATTTTCCCGTGTCAGGGATAGAATGAGCATGACCGCAAAGATGATTATCAAAATGATGGGCAAACGTGATGAAGAAAACGGGAAATTTCCAGACATTCTTGATAAAATGAATCCGATCGGAGATTTCTTCGATGGATCCTACCCGGTCCGTACCCAAAGCATGAGCACCTTCGATGGTCAAAATCATGGTGATCTCCTGATCATCAGATAGCGAGGCTTCCAATTCACTTTTATTAGCGGGAATTTTGTAAGATGCTTTTTTAGCAATGTAAGACTTGGGAAACTGCTGCATTCTTCGCATTTCAGCTTTTTTCCGGCCGATAAATTTCCCTGGAATATGAATTTCATTCTTGTGGATTACTTTTCCGGAGTCCATGCTCACAAACTCCAATTCCCGGTTTAGCGATTCCCAATAATCATATTCTGGAGATTGAAAAAAATCAACTGCTGTATCCGGAATCCGCATATAAGCCACCTGGATAAAATCCCGTAAAGGAAGCTTATGTGATGTAGCGAAGGCAATCAAAAACTTATACCATTTATCCTCTCCGAATTGGGGCTTCATCCCTTTGACAAATTCCCGTTCAAGTGGGTAGAGGGAATTAAAGGTCAGTCTCAAATTCGAATTCCAGCATTTGACCAAGTCCATCTGGGAGTAGGAGGCCCCCATTTTTCCGGCTTGGTAATTTCGCCGGTTGGAAGCGATCACCGTCCAAGGGCTGAATTTATCACTGCGCCGAAATTTCCGCTCTTTTTCCTGCATTTGAAAATGCGCCCGCATGTGATTGTGACAGTGTAAATCTGAAAATTTTCTCCGCATGGCTTATGAACTAAAAATGGAACCCTCACCTTTGATCACATGAATGATATCCTCAACGACTGAGGGGGAATTGGTATAATACCAATGGTGAACGGTGTCGTGGAGCAATCCTTTGTCATCTTGGATGGGTGTGACATCGCATTGGTAAATATCATCGGGAAGATTGATGGAGTTTTTGGCTCCCCATCTTCCGAGTCGGTTGAAGGCATTTTTGGTCAGCTCAGAAATGCCCAAGGCCTGATCTTTGTTGTGATAGTACACATGCACCCGCTCCCCAAAATCAATCAAGCGGTAGAGGGGATGGGGTTGCTCCAGCGCGTAATAATCGATATCTGCTCCCACTAGGATTATTTCTGCGAAAAGGGAATTGATTTCCATTCCGATATCCACGACACCTCTTACCATATTTTCCAAAACTCGATTCCCCATGCTATGGCATATCAAATGGATTTTTTGTTGGCACAGGGGTTTTCGCTCTTCCACAAATTTCTTCTTGAAAAACTCACGAAGAGAAGCCATCGACCGGGCCAAAGCAAATCCGGATTGAGTGGCATCGTAGGCATCTGATCGGTATTTGAGGAGTTTTTTCTTAGCCGGCCAGGTGAATATTACCAAATGCTTGATAGGGGAATCATCGGGCTCCACATATCTTCGGTGTAACTCCGCAAGGGTCTGCATGGCTGTCTCCAAGTCCGATTTAAATCCATGAACAAAGACCAAAATATCTTCTTGGTAAATCAAACCCTTTGATTTTTTACTCGCTTTTACCCCGGCTTCGTAGAGTTCATTGAATACCTGTGAAGAAGGAAACACAGATTTGTTTACATCCTTGTCATCTGCATATTTTGCCAACAAATCTTCCCTGACTTCGGGAAGGATTTTGATATCAAAATCCCCGAGTTTTTTGGCTTTGTCGGGATCAAAACTGACGGTTCCATAGCGTAAATTGTGTCGGGCTTCTTCATCTCCGTCTTTACGCATATATTCTTTATCGTTGACGGAGATATAATTTTTGCTTTTTCGAGAGGTGACTTCCCGGTTGGTAATGATGTAATGTGTGACCATAAAACGATTGATTAAAAGAACTATTCACGATAAAAACACCTGCTAAAATTAAGGCAGGACCCACGGCGCGATCCTTTTGAGTTGGATACATATAAAATTTGCAAATAATATTTTGAAATACAACCACTTGACAATTCTTTTCTAGGTTTCTTTCAGATTATCATTTTTTTAAGTTTTTCTCCAGCATAGCAGATTTGGGAATACTTGTGCATTTTTGATCATCTGATAAAATCCTGCACTTATGAAAACCATAAAACCCACCCTGATTTTTTTGCTTCTTATTTGGATCACAGCCTGTGAGTCTAAAAAGAACCTTTTAAAAACGGAATCCATCATGTCGATCACCTTTGGTTCGTGCAATAGGCAGGATGCTCCTCAGCCCCTTTGGGAGCCGATTTTAGCAGAAAATTCCGATTTATGGATTTGGATGGGGGATAATATCTATGGAGATACGCACAATATGGATACGCTGCGCGCAAAATATGCCCGACAAAAAGCCAATCCAGCATATCAGCAATTGAGAAAATCCACCTCCATCATTGGTATTTGGGATGATCACGATTACGGGATCAATGATGGGGGGAAATATTACGTACACAAGGAACAATCGCAGCAGTTGATGCTGGATTTCTTGGATGTGCCCAAAAATGCACCTGAGCGAAAGCGAGAAGGAGCTTATGCAGCGCATCTTTTCGGTTCGGGAGATAATCGGGTAAAAGTTATTCTGCTAGACGCTCGCTATCATCGAGATACGCTGATGCGTGCGAATGGTACCTATATCCCCAATGAAAATGGACAGGTATTAGGAGAGGAGCAATGGAACTGGCTGGAAAATGAACTGAAAACCAGTGAAGCCCAAGTCAACTTGATCGTTTCTGGTGTCCAGTTTTTGCCTGTAGATCATGTATATGAAAAGTGGGCCAATTTTCCCAAAGAGCGGGAGCGGCTATTGGATTTGATCGCTTCATCTGATGCGAAAACTCCGGTATTGTTGAGTGGAGACCGGCATATTGCCGAGTTGATGAAATTGGAGGATGAACGTTTTCCCGGTGGACTTTATGAAATCACTTCCAGCGGTTTGACTCATACTTGGAGCAAAGTAGGAGAGGAAGAAAACCGCTTTCGCATCGGTGAATTGATCGCAAAATTAAATTATGGTCTGGCCGAGATTGATTGGCAGAATCGTTCCATTGAATTTCATATCAAAGGGCTGGATGGGGATACTTATGCCAGTCTTACTGTTCCATTTACTGATCATTAAACGAATAAAATATGTTTAAACGTAGAGAATTCATCAAATCACTGAGTGTCAGCTCAGCCATGTTTTGGGGCTTAGGAGGGGCTGTTTTGGCAGAAAACTTAGACGTCCAAAATCAAACTTTATTATCCCGGTTTTCACCGATCCGGGTTCGAGGTAAAGTAAGTTCCGCGGGCAAAGGCATTTCTGGCGTTGCAATCTCCGATGGAAGATCGGTAGTACAGACCGATCAAAATGGAGATTATACCCTTCTCAGCTCTTCAGACCGTGAATTTGTATTTGTATCCCTTCCCTCAGGATATCAAATTCAACGTCAGCAAAATGGTTCTGCTCAGTTTTTTAAGAGATTAAACAACAATCAGAACGAGCAGCAGATTTCCTTTGAACTGACCAAGAATATCCAATCGGATGAAAATCATCATTTTTTGCTGCTTTCAGATACTCAGATTCAGGATGCCTACGAAGCTGAGCAAATGCTGAGCACCAGTATTCCGGATGTCCAACAAACCATCGCGAAAATCAATGACCCCAATATTTTTGGTATTGGCTGCGGGGATTTGGTATTTGATCGCTTGGAATTATTTAAGGAATATAATCAGGGAATCGCTGCAACGGGAATTCCATTTTTTCAGGTGTTAGGAAATCATGACATGGATTTTGGAGTTCGGTCTGATGCCGGGACTGCCCAAACCTTCAAAGGCCATTTTGGACCAACATACTACTCGTGGAATCGGGGAGAAGTGCATCATGTGGTCTTGGATGATGTATTTTACCTGGGTGTAGGGACCAAGTATATTGGTTACATCTCAGAAGAACAATTGGCTTGGCTAGAGCAGGATCTGGCATTGGTTGAAAAAGGGAAAACAGTGGTGGTTTCCTTGCATATTCCCAGCTATACCGGAGCCGTTGAGCGCTATCCCGATCGGGATACCTTAGGAGGAACTGTTAGCAACCGGGAGCATCTTTACCGGCTTTTGGAAGGATATAATGCACACCTGCTATCTGGACATACGCACTTCAATGACAATATGATCATGGGGCATGTTTATGAGCATTGTCACGGGACAGTTTGTGGAGCCTGGTGGTCAGGGCCCATTTGCTATGATGGTACACCAAGCGGCTATGCGATTTATGAAGCGAGGGGCTCGGAACTGAAATGGACTTACAAAGGAACGGGATTGAGTGAAGAAGAGCAGTTTAGGGTTTATCCCAAAGGCTATCATTCGGATTTTAAAGACCACGTTTCAGTGAACTGCTGGAACTATGATCCGGCATGGGAACTCAGCTGGTATGAAAATGGGATCAAAGTGGGTTCACCCGAAAAAATTCGGGCTTTGGATCCTTGGAGTATGGAACTCCATACCGGCCCGGAATTACCCGCTCGGCGACAGTGGGTAGAACCCCAACTCAATGATCATATGTTTTTCTTCCAGCCTGATCAAACCGAAAACTTGGTTTTCGAAGCCAAAGACCGATTTGGCCGAGTGTTTTCGAAGAAAGTCCAGATCTAAAATAAAGGCCTTGATAATCTCTTTCAAGGCCTTTATTTTTTAATATCCCGCGGCCTCATTTTCTCTGCGGGGATCTGCTCCGCCTTCAAGCTTGCCATCAGGCAAAAGCATGATTGCATCTACTGAACCAATAATCGGGGTTCGCCCCTCATTGATCAGGTAGTTTTTGGATGTCAGACTCCGATATACTGAACTGTCTAGCGTATTTTCCTCAAATAAAATCTGATCAGGAAGCCATTGATGATGAAACCTCGGAGCTTCTACAGCTTCCTGCATCGTCATGTCAAATTCATAGGCATTGAGAATAGTCTGAGCTACTGCAGTGATAATGGTAGACCCGCCTGGAGTTCCCAATATCATCCAGAGTTTACCATCACGCTCGACCAAAGTAGGGGTCATGGAACTTAGCATTCGCTTTCCAGGCGCTATGCTATTGGCATCTGCCCCGATTAAGCCAAACATGTTGGGCACCCCGGCTTTGCTGCTAAAGTCATCCATTTCATTATTCATAAAAAAGCCCAATTCATCCAGGTAAACCTTGGAACCATAGGCGCCATTTAAGGTGGTTGTCACTGCCAATGCATTTCCCTCCGCATCCATGATGGAATAGTGAGTGGTTTCCATACTTTCCGCAAATTGTACCTTTCCCTCAGCGATATCTTCTGATTTGGTAGCCAAATTTGGATCGTAATCATCCATTCTTGATTTTAAGTAATCAGCATCAAGTAGTTGATCCACCGGAATCGCCACAAAGTCAGGATCTCCTAAGTAATAATTCCGATCCGCATAGGCCCTACGCATAGCTTCCGTGAGTATTTGGATGTATTCGGAGGAATTATGGCCCATTTTTTTCAAATCAAAAGGCTCTACCATTTTTAAAATTTGACCTATAGTTACCCCGCCGGAGCTTGGTGGCGCCATAGAAATGATGCGTAATTCCTTATAATCGAAGACCACGGGATCTCTCCAAACTGCTTCATACGATGCCAAATCCTCCAAGGTGATGATGCCACCCATGCTTTGTAGGTGGTCGACAAGGATCCTTGCCGTTTCACCTTTATAAAACTCATCTCTACCATTTTGGGCAATGCGTTCCAGCGTTTCGGCAAGCGCAAGGTTTTTGATGGTATCTCCTGCACTTCTCTCTTTTCCATAAAAAGTATCCTCTCCATTGACTTCTCTAACCACTTCTAAGATTCCTCTCAATCTAGATTCTTGTTGGGGGCTGATCACAAAACCATTTCGTGCCAAATCAATGACGGGTTGTAGAATCTCCGCAGGACTGAGTTTTCCGAATTTTTCCTGCGCTGTAAAAATCCCCGCGATCGTGCCGGGAACTCCCGAAGCCAAGGCTCCTTCGGTGCTCAATCCGGGAATCACTTCACCGTTTTCATCCAAATACATGTCCCTACTTGCTGCCAAAGGCGCCTTCTCCCGGTAATCAATGGAGCCGATCTCTCCATCAGCCATCCGATATACAGCAAATCCGCCGCCTCCCAAATTCCCGGCAAAAGGAAAGGTCACTGCCAAAGCCATCTCGGTTGCCATCATGGCATCAAAAGCATTTCCTCCCTTTTTCAAGATTTCCACTCCAATTCGGGATGCTTCGCCTCGGGCAGAAACAATCATGGCATTTTCTGCGATGAGACCTCTTTTTGGGATCTGTTCTTGGGTAGACTGCGAACAAGAAAGGAGGAGAAACTGAAAACCGGCCAGTAATGCAATTCCTAGTGTTGAAAATAATTTATTCATCAAGAAGGGTAGTGTTGAAAAGCTTCAAAATTCGTTTATATTCATCCGTCCATGAGCTCGGCTCTACAAATCCGTGATCTTCTACCGGATAAATGGCCATTTCCCAATTGTCTTTTCCGAGTTCGATCAGGCGCTGGGAAAGCCGGACCACATCCTGAAAATGAACATTGACATCGACCATTCCGTGAGCCATCAGAAGATTGCCCTCCAGGCCTTCGGCAAAGTAAATCGGAGAAGATCTGCGATAGGCAATAGGATCATCCTCCGGGTTATTGAGAATGTTGGAAGTATAGCCATGATTGTAATGCGCCCAATCGGTCACTGATCGGAGTGCCGCTCCGGATTTGAATGTTTCCGGCTCTGTGAATAAAGCCATCAAGGTGATAAAACCTCCATAGCTACCGCCGTAAATCCCGATTTTTTCCGGATCCACGCCGTAGTTTTTAATCAGGTGCTGAGCCCCATCTGTTTGATCTGAAAGATCCTTTCCGCCCATTTGACGATAGATGCCTGTTCGCCAATCCCTTCCATATCCAGCTGAAGCACGATAATCAATGTCCAATACCGTGTAACCCAAATCAGTCAGCAGGTTGTGAAACATATACTCTCGGAAATAGCTGCTCCACCATTTGTGCACATTTTGGAGATAGCCAGCTCCGTGGACAAAGATCACCGCAGCACCGTTCTTTTTGGCGGGATCTGGAGTATAAATCCTGGCAGGAACCATCGCCCCATCCCGGGCTTCAAACCGGATGATTTCTGGATCTCTCCAAGGATACGATTTAAACTCTTCGCTTTGACCGAAGGTCAATTGCTTTTCCTCTGCTTTTCCTTTATTGTCTTTGATAAAAAGCTCCGTGGGACGATTGCTGTAGGAATGAAGGATCGCCAGTTTATTTTCATCCGGTGAAAGCCTGACATCATTATTTCCGGTCATGGAGGTTAGCTTTTCCATTTTTCCGCCCATCAAAGGCATTTTGTAAAAATGTCGCTCTCCAGGATCCACCTCAGAGGTGGTTAGATACCAAGACTTTTGATCATTGGAAATAAATGGATCAAAAACCTCATAGTTTCCTTGAGTCAGGGCAGTTTTTTCTTTGGAATCGACATTCAACAAATACAAATGAGAATAGCCACTTGCCTCAGATTGGAAATAAATATGCTGATTGTCGGGAAGCCATCCCAAAGTTCCTCCCGAGAAGGTCCAGCCGATCCCAGGACCTGCGATCCACGCCTCATCTCGCTGCCGATCTAAGGAAGTCAATTCCCCAGTCAAAAGATCAACTGCTGTTATCCAGCGATCTTTGTTGTCAAAGGAACGAGCCTGAATAATGGCCTTGGAGCCATCTGCAGAAAATACCGGACCAAATAAGGCTACACCTCTTTTTTTCTCTTCTACTTTTCGATCAGGATAATCTGCCAGATAATCCGGTTGATCCTTTAGGCCGGGAAGATTTTCCACAGAAACAAAATACACGGTATCCCGCGTCAAATCATAAATTCCGATTTCGGATTGGGTAGGAGTGGTGCCTACTTTTGGACGGGAATTAAGGTCCTCAGTATATCCAGAAGCCGCGACATAATCCGGGACTTTAGTGTTTTTGTTGCTTGATGAACTATAAAAAGTAAAGGTAGCAAATCGGGCATCCGGGGAAAGCTGCAGGTTTGAAGGGTTTTTACCGGAGGTGTAATAAGTGAAGTCTTTGTTTTCGCTTTGGGTAGCATCTCGATAGTTCTTGCTCAGCTGATCATTTTCCTGACGCTGCCTGACTACCTCTAGCAATTTGAGATTTTCCTCTACCAAAAACTTTTTGTCGTTTTCATTTGATTTTTTCTGATCATCGCTAGGCTGATTTCCAGTAGAAATATTGGTTTTTCTGACCACGCTGCCAGTTTCAATATTGAGCACAAAAAGATTTTGCTCACTGACGAAGGATATAAAACTTTCATCTGCCAAAAAATTTGGGTTGCTTAGGCGGTTGTGCCAATCCAAAATCACTGATGCACTGCCCTTTGAGAGATCCTCCAACCAGATCTTTCGACCATTTTCTACATAGATTCTTAAATTCTTTCCTTGATTAAGCCTTGCTTGACTTTTGCTCAAGGATTTTTCTTCTGATAAAGCAACTTTTTGAATTTGGTCAGGCTGGTCCAATCTGATTTTATACAAGGAATCAGCAGGATCAGATTCCAAATTGTATTCGAAATACAAGGTTTTGCTATCATCACTCCAGCGTGCGGAAGAAGGAAAAGTACCCATCCACTTGGGATCACGCATGATGTATTCTACAGAAAGTGTGGATTGGGCAATTGATTCTACTGACCAAATCAATAGAATGGTCAGCAAAGGGTACTTGATTCTCATGAAATGCGTTTTTAGATGGGATTAAGCCAGCGCACCGAGAAATTGTGCCAGTTCGGATTCGATAATTCGGATCTCTTCTTGGAGCTTTTCATTTAACTTTTCCGAACTTTCTAAATTTGCCTCGATGTCTTCCAGGATTTTTCTAGTTTTCAAAGCTCCAATATAGCTCATGCTGGGTTTAGCTTTGTGACATCTTTTTTTAATGGTTTTAAAATCATTTTCAGTGTAAAAAGTATCCAATTCTTTTAAATCCTGAATATTGGTATCTAAAATTATTTGAATCATTTCCCGAATCATATCCGGGTCGTCATCGCCAAAATATTGGTATATGGCCTGTTCACTGATGATTTTGTACATAGTTTTCTGCAGGGGTGGTTAAAAATTTTGCTACTCCATTCTCTAAAATTATAAACATTTTTCAAAAAGCATTATTTCTACCTTTGAGAATTAAAGATTATTTCAAAATTAGGGAGGATTCAGGCATCTCCTTAATTTTGCAGACGTATTCTATCCAATAGATTAAACTATGCAAAAGAACAAAAAACTATTTCTCTTGCTATTTGTCATATTCATGTTGCTCATGCTTTGGATTGGGTATGACATCTCCCAGCGGACGACATTTCCGGGAGCAAAGGGGAATTTGAAAGAACGAATCAGTACGGGACAAGATTAATGACTGGAAAAAAAATAGATATCGATCGGCTCGATTTGGAGCGAATGAAAGATAAAACCACCGATACACCGGGGACTTTGCCTTATGCGCACCATTCGGGAAGTGCACTCGTCAAACCCGAGGACAAAGGTAAAATCACGGGTCGTGCCGTGGCGGCCATGCAATCGCAGACAGATATGCAGATGGCTCAAATCTACGATCAAATGCAGCTTTTGGCTGATCAGGCCAAAAAAATCAGAGCAAGAGTGGAAGTTTCTGAGCGGATTTACCAAGCTTCCATCGGCTTTGAACCGCTGATCAATCATCGGTATTTTTTATATCAAAAAGAAGATGGGATGGATTTTTTGAGCATGATAGCTCCCGAAGAGTGGGGAAGGAAGAAGAATTTTGCCAGCTTTGTAGCCGAAGTGAAATTGCTTGCGGACCATACCTGGGAGATTCTCAGAGAAAATACCTAAATCCATGTCCAGTATTTTTGTCGAAAACCTATTTTCCATTCTGAGAGAAGAGTTGATTGCTGTAGAGGAGAATTTCACTCTTGAGGTGAATCCGGATTTTCTCGATGAAAAAGGAAAAAATTGGCTTCAGGAAATTTTCGAAGAGTTGAGCGGACAAGGGTCTTTTCCCCAACTCGAAAAAGTAAAATTTGATCTGAAAATTAACCGAACAGTAGTTCTTTTTGACTTTGAGTTGAATTTTAATCGATATCGGTTAAAAACTTTTAGATCAGGACTTTATGAAAATTTTCAATTTCCATTTGTCGAGTCACATAAGCGCCTATGCAGAACTTACGAAAAGGAATGCATGAAAGCAGGACTACAGGCTCGATATTGGAATGGGCCTCCTGTGGCAACTCAGTGGTTTGGGGATTCGGAGGAAATCGGGGACTTTTCAGGAAATGGATCTTCAGGCTGGAAGCTGCGTGCCTACAATGATTCACAAATCGATTTATTGTCCAGAATTCATGGTTTTAAATTGATTCGGATTTCTCCCTACGAAACACTCATGACTGGAGGCGCTTTACGTCGCTTGGATCAGCTGCTGATGAATCCAAAGGAGGAGCAGCAAAAAGTCGTCTTGAATTGGCTGATCCGAAAACTGGAAATTGACTCAGAAAAGAAAAACCAGCTCTAAGTAGAACTGGTTTTTCAAATAGAGAAAGTAGATTGATTTAGGAAAACAATCCAAAAATTTCCCGTTCGATTTTTTCGACGATATAGGAAAAATCCTCCGACCGCTCTACAAAATCCAGCTCATTGACATCGATGATAAGCAACTTTCCTTCTTTGTACCCGGCTATCCAATCCTCATAATGCTGATTGAGATTTTTGAGGTAATCAATCCGCATGGTTGTTTCGTAGCTGCGGCCGCGTTTTTCGATTTGTCCCACCAGCTTGGGAATATCTGCTTTGAGGTAAATCAGTAAATCGGGTGCTTTGACATGTCGAATCATCGAATCAAACAAGCTCCGATAGTTCCAATAATCCCGTTCAGTCAGCAGTTTGCTTTTATACAAATTGGCTGCGAAAATGTAGGCATCTTCGTAGATGGTACGATCCTGAACAGTGTTTTGATTTTCATCCTGGATTTTGCGAATTTGATTGTAGCGGGAGTTTAGAAAATAAACCTGCAAATGAAACGCCCACCGCTTCATATCCTCATAAAAATCCGGCAAATAAGGATTATTGTCAACAGCCTCAAATTCGGCTTTCCAACCATAATGTTTGGCTAGTTTTTCGGTAAGCGTAGTTTTCCCGCTTCCGATATTTCCGGATACTGCTAAGTGCATGGATCTATATTGATGAAAAGAGCGAAATTATTTTTTGAAACGGGCAGCTACTTGTAGATCCTTGCTTCCTGGCGTGTAATGATAGAAACCTTCTCCTGTTTTGACGCCTTTATATCCTGCTTCCACCATATTGATCAAAAGGGGACAAGGGGCGTATTTTGGATTGCCAAAGCCATCATGAAGCACTTTAAGAATGGACAAACAAACGTCCAAACCGATAAAGTCCGCCAATTGCAATGGACCCATGGGATGAGCCATTCCGAGTTTCATTACGGTATCAATTTCCGCTACTCCAGCTACTCCCTCGAAAAGCGTGTAGATAGCCTCATTGATCATAGGCATCAGGATTCGATTGGCAACAAAGCCCGGATAGTCATTAACCTCAACCGGCACTTTTCCCAATCCCTCCGATAGTTTCATGATATTTTGAGTGACTTCATCCGAGGTTGCATAGCCTCTGATCACCTCGATAAGTTTCATCACGGGCACAGGATTCATAAAGTGCATGCCGATCACCTGAGTCGGACGTTGAGTTGCTGAAGCGATTTTGGTAATGGAAATCGAAGAAGTATTGGATGCGAGAATAGCGGATTTGGGAGCTAAATAATCGATTTTTTTGAACAGGTCAAGTTTTATACTCATGTTTTCGGTAGCAGCTTCGACCACTAGGTCAGCAGATTTTACACCCTCATCCAAATGGGTGAAAGTCGTGATTCTTCCCAGTGTATCCTCCTTTTGCTCCAAAGTCAAAATTCCTTTTCCTACCTGTCGGTCCAGATTTTTGTCAATGGTGGCCATGGCCTTTTTCAAAAACTCCTCTTTCAAATCGACAAGCGAAATCTCAAATCCATTTTGGGCAAATACATGAGCAATGCCATTTCCCATCGTTCCGGAACCGATTACTGTTATGTTTTTCATTGTTAATGATTTAGAATATAAAAACGCTATTATTTGGGTTTATGAAAACGAAAAGTACTTTTCGTTTTGTCAAAACTACTTCTCCTTAGAGGCATTTCCAATTTTTAACCGACTGATTCCAGTCATTGTTTGTCATATTTTCCCACCGGGAGTTTTGGATTTATCCATACCTTTACAGCATGAAAGAACTAGGTTTAATCAGCAAATTACCGATTAATCGATTCACGGATTTTGGTGCCTATTTGGCCTTGGAAGATGGAGATGAGTTATTGCTGCCTCAGGGCTATCTGACCGGAAACGAGCGAGAGGGAGATGTGTTAGAGGTTTTTGTTTACACTGACAGCGAAGATCGTCCTGTAGCGGTTACCGATCGGCCAAATGCACTCTTGGATGAATGGGCTGTAATGGAGGCAAAAGAAGTGACTTCGTTTGGGGCTTTTATGGATTGGGGTTTGCTCAAGGACTTACTCGTACCAAATTCCGAAATGGGAAAACCCATGGAAGTAGGAGGAAAATACCTGGTTAAAGTTTGCGTGGATTATCAGACCAACCGACTGATCGGAAGCACCAAGCACCGTGATTTTATCTATCCTGCTCCCAAGGATTATGAGCCTGGAAATGAAGTAGAAGGGTTGATTTTTGATAAAACTGATTTAGGGTATAAAGTACTACTGGAGGATCGATATGAAGGGTTGATTTATGCCAACGAGGTGTTTGAGCCCTTGGATATCGGAAACAAACGGAAAATGTACGTCAAAAAGCGAAGGGATGACGGCAAAATTGATCTTCAGCTTTTGCCAATGGGCCGGGAGAAGTATGAAGAAGGAGCGGAGAAGATTTTGAGTATTTTAAGAGAAAAGGGTTTTTTGAAGCTTCATGATAAATCCGACCCGGAGGAAATCAAATCCCAGTTGGGAATGAGTAAAAAGCATTTTAAGCAGTGCATCGGTCAGTTGTACAAGGCCAGGGAAATCAAATTGGTAGATGGAGGCATCACACTGATCAACTAAGACATGGCTGTCCAAAAGAATCAGGAAGGGATGGATTTGGGTCAGTTTAGAAAAGAAAGCTTATCTGATTTTTCGTCTAATAAAAAGCTGAAGGACCGGCTTCGCCGTGTCAAATCCAAAAAATTGGATGAGGAATTTGCCCAGCTTCATGATTCGGTTTTTGAAGAAATTGATTGTTTGGAATGTGCCAATTGTTGTAAGACTACCAGTCCGATTTTTTTGCAAACGGATGTAGATCGATTGGCCAAAGTATTTCGGATGAAGCCTTCGGTATTTTTGGATACATATTTGCATAGGGATGCGGACGGGGATTTTGTTTTGAATAGTTCGCCCTGTCCATTCTTGGGAGAAGACAATAAATGTCTGGTGTACGAAGATCGTCCGAAAGCCTGCCGAGAGTATCCTCACACCAATCGGAAGAATATGCACGGAATTTTGGGCTTGACTCTTAAAAACACCTTGGTTTGCCCCGCTGTTTACAAAATTTTTCAGCAGATTGGCAAAGATTATAGGAAGTAAAACTTTTTTTTGGCTTTTTTGAATATCAAACCTATCAATGATATGACTGAAACTAAGGAGACGCACTTTTTAGGCGTTGACGTGGGAGGAACCCACTTAAAAATCGGGCTCGTCGATAAAAACGGGACCATTGTGGATTTTGAAAAGGAGGAAACCATTCCTTTTAGGGATCACCCCAAAGGCTTTGGTGAAGCTTTTATTGAAGGTTTGGAAAAATACCTAAGAAAATATCCTCAAGTAGAAAAAGTGGGGATTGGTCTTCCGGGTTTGATTAGTAAAGACCGAACCACTCCTTTGGAGATTCCGGCTATTCCAAGCCTGAACAATTTCAAACTGAAAGAGGGTTTGGAAAAAAAATACCCGGGAATCGAATTTTATCTGGAAAATGATGCTGCTGCTGCGGCTATTGGGGAGTTTTATTTTGGCAAAGACGATGCCTCCGATAATTTTTTGTTTATCACCATGGGGACTGGCATCGGAAGTGCCCTGGTTTTGGATGGACAGATTTTCAAGGGTTCGAGGGGAAATGCCATGGAAATGGGACATATGCTTTCCAAAGGAAATGCTAGACTTGAAACCCTCGTAGGCAGAATGGGGATTTTGGACATCATGGAGCGATTAATCGCCGCCTATCCTGAAAAAGCCGGGAGGTTAAAGGATAATGAGTTGGGAATCCACCTTTTGGTAGCTACTGCAAGAGAAGGAAACGAAGTGGCTTTGATGGTTTTTGAAGAGGTAGGGGTGATTTTAGGTTCGGCTATTGTCTCTGCCGTACGTATTCTCGACGTCACTGAGGTTCATTTTGGAGGAGGGATTTCTGCCGGATTGGAATTTATGATGCCGGCATTGGAGCGGACGATTCGCCAATACCTTACTCCGTATTACAACAAAGACTTGAAATTGAAAAAAGCAACGCTGGAAAACAATGCTGGCACGCTTGGCGCCGCAGCGCTTTGTTTTATGGGTTCAGGGTTGTAATTGTCACTTCCGAAACCTTGCTGATAGCATTCATTCGAAAAAGGACCCTGAGGGGTTCTTTTTCGCTTTCTACCCCATCACAGTTTTCACTTGGTTCGAGGAAGTAAAAGAAAAAACTTTGGCTTTTATCCACGAGTTCCACGCGATCCGGCCTCCCAAAGGTCTTGATCAAGGCCTGATTATCTGCCCCCAAAAACGAGTTTTTTATTCGCTGTAATTCATCCAGATCCTGCATCCGAAGACCTTTACAGCCATATCGGTCGCTTTTCCAGTTTTCGATATTGATCGAACCGGTTTCCAGTTTGGAAGAGCAACCTGCCAAGACAATCATCAAGGTGATCAATAAGGAAATAGAGAATTTCATAGACTTCATATTTTGAAAGGCAAAGGTACATAAGCCAATTTTGCCAGAGCGGAAATATTTTCATTTTTACCGAATTCTGGGAAAATTTGATTTTGGTCGGCTAGTTTCGATTTTCTGGGTTTTAGGTGATTTAATCCTTATGATTAAGCCTCCGGATTTTCACCACTCAGTTAAATCAGAACAGAGGATTGGTTAAAGCTTGACAATCATGAGATTAATTTTTCCGACAAATATTGTCTCATTTACAAACCGAAAATAGGCCCTGCTGTTTGCCCAAATCGGTTATATTAGCGCATTCAATTGAATCAATATTATGTATCACCGATTTGGTAAAGCCTTCTATTACTTTAGTATTGTGATTTTCTTGTTCATGTTGCTCTATTTCTATTCGGGCATGGGTGAGCAAGTGATTTATGATCTCGCAGAAAGTGAGTCAGGAGGAGGCAGAATAGGCAAAAATACCCTGTTTTATGGGCTAATTGGCTTTTTTATTGTATTGAACGTCATTGCGATTTTCCCTGCAAAAATGCTGGAAACAAAAACTCACCAAAAATTGCACAGGATTTTCCCTTTGGGCGATCCCTATCGGGATTATATTCTGACTTGGTTTTATTCCTTTGGAGGGGTGCTGAATGTGAGTTTGGGAATCATGGCCTTATATTTTCACGCCATCAACAATCAGGAAGGGATCAGTTCGGATTACTTTAACTTTTTCTTCTACCTGATTCCGGTTTTATTGGTGGCTTGGATCATTGGGCTATTCGCACTATTTGTAGGAAAAGCCAAACAATTGAAATCCTGAGCTTGAAGAAAAGACTATGGCAGAAGCAGTTAAATATAACGAAGACAGTATTAAATCCCTTGATTGGAGAGAGCATATTCGACTTCGTCCCGGCATGTACATCGGCAAACTCGGTGACGGAAGTGCTCAGGACGACGGGATTTACGTGTTGGTCAAAGAAGTCCTGGATAATTCCATCGATGAACACATGATGGGATACGGACGAACGATAGAGGTTAAAATTTCCGAGCATCGCGTAGAAATCCGCGATTATGGACGCGGCATTCCCTTGGGAAAAGTGATCGACTGCGTTTCCAAAATCAATACCGGGGGGAAATATGATTCTGGTGCTTTTCAAAAATCCGTAGGTTTGAATGGTGTGGGTACCAAAGCGGTCAATGCGCTTTCGGATTATTTCAAAGTTCAATCCTATCGGGATGGGGAAACGAAGGTGGCCGAATTTGAAAGAGGGATTTTAATCGAGGACCGGAAAGTGGAGAAAAGCTCCGATCGAAACGGAACCAAAGTGATTTTCACTCCCGATGCCAGCATTTTCAAAAATTATCACTTTATCCCCGAATACCTCGAAAATCAGATCTGGAATTATGCTTATCTGAATGCCGGCCTGACCATTAATTTTAATGGGAAGAAATTTTTCTCCGATCGAGGATTGTATGATTTGCTGTCCAATAAAGTCGATGAAGAAAGCGCCCGATATCCCATCATCCACATGAAGGGCAATGATATCGAAGTAGCCATAACCCACTCCAATCAGTACGGTGAGGAGTATTATTCCTTTGTCAACGGACAATACACCACACAGGGAGGAACGCACTTGGCGGCTTTCCGGGAGGCAATAGTGAAAACTGTCCGGGAATTTTATAAAAAAGACTACGATGCATCGGATATCCGCCAAAGTGTAGTAGCGGCCATAGCTGTACGGGTGCAAGAACCCGTCTTTGAATCCCAGACCAAAACCAAATTGGGTTCCCAATCCATCGGGCCGGAAGGTCCCACACTTCGGACTTTTGTCAATGATTTTATCAAAACCGAACTGGACAATTACCTCCATAAAAATCCAGCAGTTGCGGATGCTTTACTTAAGCGGATTTTACAATCTGAACGGGAGAGAAAGGAAATATCCGGGATCAAAAAACTGGCAAACGAGCGGGCAAAAAAAGCCAATCTCCACAATAAAAAGCTAAGAGACTGTCGGGTGCATTATGATGACCCCAAAGCCAACGAAGATCAGAAAAACAATACCATGCTCTTCCTTACCGAGGGAGACTCTGCTTCCGGTTCGATCACCAAATCAAGGGATGTGCAAACTCAAGCCGTGTTTTCACTTCGGGGAAAACCGCTGAATTGCTTCGGGATGACCAAAAAGGTGGTGTATGAGAATGAGGAGTTTAACCTACTTCAGCATGCCCTTAATATTGAAGATGGGATCGAACATCTTCGCTATCGGAAGATCGTCATTGCCACGGATGCGGATGTAGATGGGATGCATATTCGCCTGCTGATCATGACGTATTTCTTGCAGTTTTTCCCTGATTTGGTCAAAAATGGCCATTTGTTCATCTTGGATACCCCTCTTTTCCGGGTGAGAAACAAAAAGGAAACCATCTACTGCTACTCCGATGAAGAGCGTCAGCGAGCTATTCATAAACTGGGTAATAAGCCTGAAATCACTCGTTTCAAAGGCTTAGGTGAAATATCGCCTGAGGAATTTGGGACTTTTATCGGAGAGGATATCCGGCTAGAACCTATCATATTGAATAAGGAAACCAAGATTGTGGATCTTTTGACTTTCTATATGGGAAAAAATACGCCTGATCGTCAAAATTTCATCATTGACAATTTGAAAATTGAAAAGGATTTGGCTTTGGATGATCCTCGTAAACAAGAAGTAAAAGAAGAGGAGGAAGAGGCAGCTTAGTCGGAATGATCCACCTGGCTTTATTGTATAAAAAATGCAAATTATATTGAAATTGTAAAAAATATGCAATAAATTAGAATTCAAATCAACAGAAAAATATGCTGAATTGGATTTTAATGGGGGATATCATTGACAGTAGTAAGCAGGATGCTGTTCTGCTTCAGCAGGAATTTGCAAAATTGATTGATCAGATCAATCATGATTTTGCTGAGGATTTGCTTTCTCCTTTGACTATCACCTTGGGCGATGAGTTTCAGTCCGTTGTTAAAAGCTTGAGGGCATCTGTCGAAATTCTGATTAAACTGGAAGAGCAGAAATGGAATCTAAACTGTCCAGTTAACTTAAGATACAGCTTGGGGTATGGCGAAATTTCAACTCCCATAAACTCACAAATAGCCTATGGGATGATTGGAAGTGGGCTAATGGAAGTGAGAGAGTCTTTGATCGACTTAAAAGAAGAAGCCGATCGAGTGGTGATCCTCGGTGAAGTGCCGAGAGAAGAGGAGATGAAGTTGGCCTTGGATCTATTCTTGGAAATGCATCAAAATTGGAAGTGGAAAGACAGAGATATTATTTCGGGTTATTTTCTCACCAAAGATTATAAGCAAGTTGCCAAAACCATGAAAAAGGATGTTTCTTTGATTTGGAGAAGGTTCAAATCACTAGGATTCAAATCCTATCAAAAGCGGAAAAGACTGGTCAAATTAATTTGTGAGAATGCTTCTTAGCTTTATTGGTATTTATATCGTCTCTGAGATTTTGGCTTATTTTATCTTTCGAGGAGTCAGAAAATTCTATTTGGGAAGTTTTGGATCAAATCGCCCCATGTGGAATGGTATCATCGAGCGCCTTTTTTTATATCTCTGTTTGTTGAGCGGGATTTATCATGGCTTAGTTTTATTCGGAGCTTTGAAAATTGGAACAAGAATAAAAACTGAGGAAAATAAAATATCAAACGATTACTTTCTAATCGGCAATATGATTTCAGTCGGGATTGTCCTTTTGTCGGTCAATCTTTATCAAAAGTGGATTTAAACTAAATGAGCGAAGAACTTAACAAACCTTTGGATTCAGACGAAAGCTTACACGATTCCGTCCCGGTGACGGGTATGTACAAAGATTGGTTTTTGGATTATGCTTCCTATGTGATTTTGGAACGGGCAGTTCCAGCCATCGAAGATGGTTTGAAACCTGTACAGCGCCGGATTCTTCATGCTATGAAGGAAATGGACGATGGGAGATTCAATAAGGTCGCCAATATCATTGGTCAATCCATGCAATACCATCCCCACGGCGATCAGTCCATTGGAGATGCGATTGTCAATTTGGGACAAAAGGAACTGCTCATCGAAACCCAGGGAAACTGGGGAGACGTGCGCACAGGTGACTCCGCCGCAGCTGCCCGATACATCGAGGCGCGGCTTTCCAAGTTTGCCCTTGAGGTAGTCTTCAATCCACAGACGACTGAATGGCAACTTTCCTATGACGGACGAAAACGGGAACCCGTTACGCTCCCGGTCAAATTTCCGCTCTTATTAGCGCAGGGAGTAGAAGGAATTGCAGTGGGGCTTTCGACTAAAATCCTTCCTCACAATTTTTGCGAACTCATCGAAGCCTCCATTGAGATCCTTAAAGGAAATAAAACCAATGTGCTTCCGGATTTTATGCTCGGAGGAATGGCGGACTTCAGCGAGTATAACGAAGGCTTGAGAGGAGGGAAAGTTAAGGTTAGAGCAAGGATAGAAGAGCAGGATTCTAAAATATTATTAATCAAGGAAATACCATATGGAATCACCACAGATTCTTTGATTGATTCGATTTTGAAAGCCAATGACAAAGGCAAAATCAAAATCAAAAAAGTGGTGGATAATACGGCAAAAGATGTGGAGATTCAGATCCATTTGGCCCCCGGTGTATCTCCCGATGTGACGATTGATGCGCTTTATGCTTTTACCGATTGCGAAATTTCCATTTCGCCCAATGCCTGTGTCATTATCGAGGATAAACCCGTCTTTTTGACGGTCAACCAAATCCTGGAATACAATACCAAGCAGACCAAAAATTTACTTAAGCAGGAACTAGAAATCCGAAAGAGTGAATTGATGGAGAAATTGCTTTTTTCTTCTTTGGAGAAAATTTTCATCGAAAATAAAATTTATCGCGATATCGAGGAATGTACTACTTGGGAAGCGGTATTGCAGGCTATTGACAAAGGACTGGACCCGTATAAGCCTGATTTTTATCGGGAAATTACTCAAGATGATCTGATCCGGCTGACAGAAATCAAAATCAAGCGAATCTCCAAGTTTGACACCTTCAAAGCTGACGAACTGATGAAGCGACTTCAGGACGAATTGAAGGAGGTTAATTATAACCTCAAGCATCTGACGGATTACTCGATCAACTATTATAAAAATTTACTGGAAAAATACGGTAAAGGTCGTGAGCGAAAGACCGAAATCCGTGCTTTTGATACAATTCAGGCCAGTGTGGTTGCGGCTAACAATGCCAAACTCTACGTAAATCGTGCAGATGGTTTTGTCGGGATGGGCCTCAAAAAGGACGAATTTGTAAGCGATTGCTCGGATTTGGATGATATCATCGTGATCCGAAAAGATGGGAAAATGATGGTATCCAAGATTCAAGAAAAAAACTTCATGGGTAAGGATATCCTTCATGTGGGGATTTATCGGAAGAATGACGATCGCTTGACCTTCAATCTGATCTATCTCGATGGTACCTCGGGCCGGGCCATGGTGAAGCGATTTCAGCCTGGCGGAGTCACCCGGGATAAGGAATATGATCTTACTAAAGGAACCAAGGGTTCTAAAACGCTCTACCTTACTGCAAACCCAAATGGAGAGGCAGAAATCGTTACGGTATATTTGACGCAAGGGGCGAAAGCAAGAGTGAAGGTTTTTGATTTTGATTTTTCTACCATAGAAATCAAAGGAAGAGGGGCCGGAGGAAATATTTTGACCCGATACCCGGTCCGAAAGATCCAACTCAAAATGGAAGGTGTATCCACCCTAGGCGGATTGGATATTTATTATGATGCAGTAGTTGGTCGCATCAATACGGATGAGCGAGGAAAGCTAATCGGGAATTTCCTCGGAGAGGATAAAATCTTGGTATGTTATAAATCCGGGGAATACGAATTGACGAATTTTGAACTGACCAACCGATACGAAGCTACAGAGGTTCTCTTAATCGAGAAGTTTGATCCTGAAAAAGTCGTCTCGGCGGTTTATTATGATGGTGGAAGCAAAACCTATTATGTGAAGCGTTTTCAAATCGAGACGACTACAATCAACAAGAAGTTTAACTTCATCTCTGACCACAAATCTTCCTATCTTAAAATTGTCTCTACTGATAAGCAACCTCAGGTTTCGGTTCAGATCCAAAAAGGAAAAGAGATAGAAACCGTGGATTATGATCTAGACATGCTGATCGATATCAAAGGTTGGAAAGCGATCGGAAACAAACTCAGTACGCATACAGTCAAAGATTTGGAACTCATTGCCCCCAAATCAAGTCCTAAAGCAGCTGAACAGCCAGCCGAAGCATCGGAAGAGGATGATGAGCTAGAAATCGGAAGTACGATTGATCTTTCGCCCAAAAAAGACGATGACGAACAGCTTGGGCTGTTTTAAGTTTGGCATATCAATCCATGTCCTCAAATGATAAGCAAATAGAACTGCGTTTGCTGGAGTATTTCAGCGAGTACATTACTCCCCACAAAAGGGAGTTGATGGAAAAGGTGCTGGACCAGCGAACTCGGTTTTTTACGGTGGTACTTGAGGATATTTATAAGCCTCACAATGCCAGTGCGGTGTTGCGTACCTGCGATTGTTTTGGGATTCAGGATATTCATATTATCGAGAAGACCAATCAATATAAAATCAATCCCTATGTCACGCGAGGAGCTTCTGATTGGGTGACCATTCATAAGCATTTTGAGCCAGACGGCTCAGTGGTAAATAAATCCTTTTCGACCCTTCGCGATCAAGGATATCAGATTTTTGCCACCAGCCCCGCCAAGGATTCCATGCCTATCCATGAATTGAATGCGGACCAAAAGATAGCCTTGGTTTTTGGAAATGAACACGAGGGGGTAAGCGAAGAAGTCAAAAATCAAAGTGATGGTTTGGTGCACATTCCCATGTTGGGATTTACCGAAAGTTTCAATATTTCAGTTTCGGCATCCATATTCTTATTTGAATTGATCAATAAAGTCAATCCGAAACTTCATCCCGATTTTTACTTGACCGAAGAGGAAAAACATGAATTAAGGCTGATTTGGTACCGGCAGATTGTTAAGAATTCGGAAGTTCACGAGCGATTATTCCGTGAAAAAAACGGTATTTAATTTTTTGACTTAAAAAGTGAGTTGAAGCGCTCTGAAAAACTTTCTCCCGAGTCTCTTCTTTTGGCCTTTGCCTTTTGGCGTTGCTTCCGTTTTTGTTCTTTGCTTTTGGTGAGAACCATGCGTGCAGTAAATCCAGCCTGACCTCTGAAAAATTCTGACCTACCGATCAAATTGACATTGGGCTTGTAGTCAAGAGAAAGCACTGTTTTAAACACAGTAAATTCCAATCCAAGAATAAAATCTACCCCAACAGTTCCATTGCCGTAGGTATGCGTGATGGTTTTGTCTTGCTCATTTTTCAGAAAAGTTTCCTCCCTTCCCAATGCCAAACCGGTTCCATAGTAATAATTAAGTCGCTTGGATAATATGGGTCTGTGCCGCTCTACGAGCAAATGAGCCGTGGTATTTCTCGAAAAATCAGACTGTAAAATCCCTTCCAAGGTGAGGTTTTTCTGGATTCTATGCTGATAACTCATTCCAACGGTACGGTTTAGGTTGCTGTTTCCCAAGCGTAAACCCAATGCATTTCCATAATGCTGTGCAAATGCGCCGTTTGAAATAAGTATAAAAAGAAATGAGTAAATCAGTTTATTCATAAAGATCAGATCCAACCGATGTAATACTCAATAACTATTCCAAAACCTTAATACTCAATCATTCAGAATTTCAACAAAAAAAGCAGCCAATTAGCTTAGCTGCTTCTTGTTTTTTCTTCTTTCTTTTTCAAGCCTCAGAGATGTTGATTTTTTCGATCTTATCTCCAGCCCTGATTTGATCGATCACTTCCAGCCCTTCGACTACTTTTCCGAATACAGTATGGTTTCTATCCAAGTGCTTGGTGTTGTCTCTGCTGTGGCAGATAAAAAACTGAGATCCTCCCGTATTCCTTCCCGCGTGAGCCATGGAAATCACTCCGCGATCATGATATTGGTTATCTCCTGTCAATTCGCAGTCAATTTTATATCCTGGTCCACCTGTTCCGTCTCCTTTTGGACAACCGCCCTGAATGACGAAATTGGGGATAACACGATGGAAGGTGAGACCATCATAGAATCCTTTTTCAGAAAGATCGACGAAATTTTTTACGGTATTTGGTGCATCTTTTTCAAAGAATTCCAACTTCATGGTTCCTTTTTCGGTAATGATTTCAGCAAATTTCATTTCTTGTTTTTAGGGTTCATTTTTAAAGAAAGCAAAAATAAGGGATCCTGCTTTACTTAATGTATTCATTTGCGATTTTATTGTACTTTCTTGAAAATCAATTTCCACTAGGAATCAAATCGCTTATGAGATGGTTTAATAGGCTTTAAACTTTCCTTTGAATTGATACTTATTTTTCCAAATACGACAAAAAAAGCCCACTCAAATCGAGTAGGCTATAGGTTACATTTGGGTTAATGATTTTAGGGCTTGGGAGCCCCTTTTAAAATCGCTTCTGTGGCGTAATTCTCAAACTGGTTGAAATTTTGGATAAAGGACTCGGACAGAGAAGCTGCTTGCTTATCGTAGTCCTCAGGATTTTGCCAGGTTTTTCTGGGATTTAATACTTCATTCGGCACATTTGGACAAGATTGGGGGACTTGGAACCCGAAGAATCGATGGGTTTTATATTCCACATTCTCGAGTTCTCCTTGAAGGGCAGCAGTAATCATTGCCCGGGTAAAGGACAATTTCATCCTTGAGCCTACTCCGTAAGGCCCACCAGTCCACCCGGTATTGATTAACCAGACCTTGGTGTCATTTTTCTCCATAGCTTCTCCAAAAAGCGTGGCGTATTGGGTGGGGTGAAGGGGAAGAAAAGCCGCACCAAAGCAAGCTGAAAAGGTCAGTTTAGGTTCTGTGACTCCCATCTCAGTACCGGCAACTTTTGCGGTATAGCCAGATATAAAGTGATACATCGCCTGACTTTTATTCAACCTAGAAATTGGAGGAATCACACCAAAAGCATCTGCCGTCAAGAAGAAAATGTTTTTGGGAATACCTGCCAAAGATGGCTCGAGGGCATTAGGGATGAAATGGATAGGGTAGGCTGTCCGGGTATTTTCTGTCACGGATTTATCGGCAAAATCTACTTCTCGCGTATTGGGCTTAAATCGGGTATTTTCGACGATCGCCCCAAATTTTATTGCATCCCAGATTTCGGGCTCTTTTTCCCGGCTTAGGTCAATGACTTTTGCATAGCAGCCACCCTCAAAATTGAAAATGCCATTTTCAGTCCAGCCATGTTCATCATCACCGATGAGTGCCCGGTTGGGATCGGCAGATAAGGTGGTTTTACCGGTTCCTGATAATCCAAAAAACACCGCAGTATCTCCATTTTTGCCCACATTTGCGGAGCAATGCATGGATAAGGTGTTTTTTTCATAAGGTAGAATATAGTTTAAAACAGAAAAAATCCCCTTTTTCATTTCGCCTGCATAAGCAGTTCCCCCGATCAAAATCATTCGTTTGCTGAGGTTGATGATGGCAAAGTTTGGATTTTTGGTACCGTCGGTCTCTGGATCAGCTTCGAAATCAGGTGCGCAGATAATGGTAAAATCCTGTTTAAAGTTCTCTAGTTCCGCTTCATTAGGACGTAGGAACATGTTGTGGCAAAAAAGATTGTGCCAAGCTAGCGTATTGATTACACGGATATTCAGTCTATAATTCGGATCCGCGCCGGCAAATGCATCCCGAACAAAAAGTTCTTTGTCTGAGAGAAAGGCTTTCATTTTTTTCAATAGCCGCTCAAATTTTTCCTCCTCAAAAGGGATATTGATATCTCCCCACCAAACTGAATCAGCCGTTTTCGAATCTTTGACGATAAAACGGTCTTTTGGAGATCTCCCGGTAAATTTTCCCGTATCGGCCATTAAAGCGCCGGTGGAAGTGAGGCGTCCTTCTTTTCTGCTCAGCGAATGCTCGATGAGTTCGGCTGGACGGAGGTTGTAATGGACTTTTTCGCTCGTCTCAAAGTCAAGAAAGTCCAAAGGAGAGGTCTGTGGTGCCAGAGCTAAATCCTGCATAAAATATTGGGTTTACAAACTGAAAATTGTCAACCCAAAATTAGATAATTGGATTGAAATCAAAACAAAAAAAGGCTAAAATTTGAGCGTTCAATCGATTTCGAAGGAAAAACAAACTATTCTTCGGTTTGTCCAAATTCCGTTTGTATTTTGGCCGCTTGTGCAATTGATTTTCTTGTCTTTTTGAGATTTAATTCAAGTCAACAGCATAAATTCACTTGGAAACAATTCACAATTTCTTTTATCATTGTAAAATTTATAAAATTCTAACTTCTACGAATCTTTGGAAACTCCTAACAATCCCGAATTTGAAGGGCCTACTATTTTTGGCCACCCAAAAGGTCTAATGACGCTGTTTTTCACGGAAATGTGGGAGCGGTTCAGTTACTATGGCATGCGGGCCTTGCTCATCTTGTTTATGACGGCCGCAATCACCGAAGGAGGAATGGGCTTTGATGACAAGACATCCGGGGCCATTTATGGCCTTTACACGATGGGTGTGTACCTCTTGGCACTTCCCGGGGGTTGGCTGGCAGACCGCTTGTTTGGGTTAAAAAAATCTGTCTGGTATGGGGGGATAATTATCGCACTGGGGCACTTTACGATGGCGCTTCCGGGACTTTTTAGCAGTGGGGATTATGCCAGCAAGACGGCTTTGACTTCCTTGGATACCAATTCCTTCTTTCTGGGATTGATCTTGATTGTACTAGGCACAGGATTGTTAAAACCCAATATTAGTTCGATTGTAGGACAGCTTTATCCGGAAGGAAGTTCCAAACGAGATGCGGGTTTTTCCATTTTCTACATGGGCATCAACCTGGGAGCCCTGATCGCTCCCATAGCCTGTAGCACCTTAGCCGAATACGACTGGCATCTGGGCTTTGGATTAGCAGGAATGGGTATGGTACTGGGCTTGATTCAATACAAGTTTTCGGGAAGTTCTCTCGAAGGTTATGGAGATGCTCCAATAGTATTGGAAGAAACCGACCGGGTCAAACAAAATAAACTTCGGTCCATGGTTACTTGGATTGGTTTTGGGGCGGTATTAATCCTAGGAGTTTTGTTTACCGGAATTGTTCCGATTGATGTCTCGGCGATTGCCGGAGCTTCAGGAACGATTATCGCTTTAGTTGCAATTGGTTATTTGGGCTATGTGATTCTGTTTGGAGGCTTGAATAAATCAGATCGAAATAAAGTAGGTGTAATTGCGATCCTATTTCTTTTCTCTGCGATGTTTTGGTCTGGATTTGAGCAGGCAGGCTCTACCTTAAACTTATTCGCTGAGCGATTTACCGATAAACGAGTTCTTGGGGTTGAAATTCCAACTGGATATTTCCAATCCATCAACTCCATGTTTATTATCATTTTCGCGCCAATATTCGGTGGAATGTGGGTATGGTTAGGAAGAAGAAATTTAGAACCCAGTTCACCGCTCAAATTCACTTTTGGCTTATTGCTCTTGGGTTTGGGCTTTTTTGTGATGTATTTCGCTGCAAAAATTGCCGCTTCTGGTGAAATGGCCGCTCCGACCTGGTTATTGATGACCTACATGTTCCACACCTTTGGTGAGTTGAGTTTATCTCCGGTGGGGCTTTCTTTGGTGACCAAATTGGCACCAAAAGGCTACGCGGGTCAAATGATGGGGATCTGGTTCCTATCAGTTTCCCTTGGTAATTTATTTGCTGGATTGATCGCTGGAGAAGCGAGTGGTGGTACCGAAGAAGCGTTGTCTAGGATGCCAGATCAGTATTTGTTGATTGTGTACACCGTAATCGGATCGGCAGTTTTATTATTCTTGCTAAAACCGATTATCCGCCGAATGATGGGGAATGTGCATTAAGCCCAAAAGATAAAAAAAGAGGCTGATCTAGATTGATCAGCCTCTTTTTTTTAGAATAAACTCGTCTGCACCGTGGTAGGCCTGCTGGCTTGGATGGTTCCTTTCAACATTTCCTTGATGAGTTTGATGAAACCGGGCTTCCAGTTTTCAGGTCTGATTTTAGTCTCTTTTGCATCATATTCGATGGGGCCACGCATTTTTTCGTAGCCAACGATCATACTCCAAATGGTATAAAAAGTAATTTCGGGTTGTAACTCAGGGCGAATGCTTCCGTCCTTGATACCCAGACTGATAATATTGACTCCGAGTTTTGCGGGATCATGCTGGATCTCCAGTAATTTCTGAAAATGCTGACTCTCCAAAATCATAGGACTGATGGACGCTTTTCCTTCTTCCGAATTGAAGCGCTTCATCAGGTCTAAAAAATTGATGATCGAATCGTACAATACCTGGTTTTTTTCAGCAAAATCGATAATCCGCTCCACCAAGTCCACGATCATTTCCAAACCGGATCTTCCTTTATTTCTATAAACTTCCCTGAATTCGTCTTTAAACTGCTCGAAAGCTTTTCGCGTCAGGGCCATAAAAACGTCTTCCTTGTTTTTGTAATAAAAATAAGTGAGACCTTTACTGATTTTGGCTGATCTGGCAATATCCTCCATCCGGGTGGATTGGTATCCTTTGCTGGTAAAAGTTGCAATCGCCGCTTCAAGGATTAATTTCTCTTTATTTTTTTCGCCTGCCATTTTCTAGTTTTGTCAAAGAGATCAAAGATATTAAACTTGGGTCAAAAATCAGATTTAAATTCCATTCAAAATTGGGGGTTTTTTAAATAAAAAAGGCCCTGAAATTAAATTTAGAGCCTTTTTAGATTGAATAGTAAGGGTTTAAACAATCTCCACTATAAAATAATTTTTCTTTCCCTTTTGTACCAAGAGGTATTTATTTTGGAGTAAATCACCAGGAACAGGACCATTAAAATCGCCCACTTTTTCTTTATTAATACTCAAGCCACCTCCTTGGATCATTTTTCTGGCTTCTCCTTTCGAATTGAAAATTACCCCCTGGGTGATTTCACCAAAAAGATCCAAAACCGATTCCAATTGCTGATATGTTGACTGGGGCACTTTCACTTGGGGTACTCCCTCAAATACCTGGAGGAAGGTTCGTTCATCCAAGGTAGCAAGATCCTCAGTAGATGATTTTCCAAAAAGAATCTCAGAAGCCTTGACAGCCATTTGATAGTCGGCTTCACTGTGAACCATAATAGTCACTTGTTTGGCGATTTCCTTTTGGAGTAGTCGCAAATGGGGTGCTTGCTGATGTTCGTTTTCCAAATTTTCAATGGTTTCTTTATCCAGCGTGGTGAAAATCCGAATGTATTTGGAGGCATCAGCGTCCGATACATTCAACCAAAACTGATAGAAAGCATAAGGAGAGGTTTTTTCCGGATCCAACCAAACCGATCCGCCCTCTGTCTTTCCAAATTTGCTGCCATCCGCTTTGGTAATCAATGGAACAGTCAAGGCATACGCACTTCCACCGCCCATTCTTCGAATCAGTTCAGTTCCCGTGACAATGTTTCCCCATTGATCGGAACCTCCGAGCTGGATGGTACAGTTTTTATTCTTCCACAGATGGTAAAAATCGTATCCCTGAATCAGTTGGTAGGAAAACTCCGTAAATGAAAGCCCATTTCCATCTTCCAGCCGACGCTTTACGCTGTCTTTGGACATCATGTAGTTGACGGTAATATGCTTTCCGACATCCCGGATAAACTCCAAGAATGAAAATTGAGACATCCAGTCGTAGTTGTTGACCAATTCGGCTTTGTTTTTTGAGTCACCCGAAAAATCGAGAAACTTGGCCAATTGCCCTTGGATAGAAGCGACATTATGATCCAGCGTTTGCTTATCCAAAAGATTACGTTCGGCAGATTTAAAGGAAGGATCTCCAATCATGCCTGTGGCCCCGCCCACCAAAGCAAAGGGCTTGTGACCGGCTCGTTGAAAATGCAAAAGCGTCATTACACCTACCAAATGTCCGATATGAAGCGAATCAGCTGTAGGATCAAATCCAAGATAGGCAGAGGCCATTCCTTTTTCGAGGTGTTCGGCTATTTCTGGTGTCATATCTTGGAGCATTCCTCTCCAGCGTAGTTCTTCTATAAATGAATTCATTTTTTTCTTGTGAATTGAAGGCGCAAATATAAGCGGGTCAACTTAAGTAATGAAGCATTCCTCAAATGAATCAAGGGAAACGACCATTTGTATGAGAAAAAGTCTCATTTATTCAAATTGAAAATTTCTTGCTCGTTATTTTATGTATTTTCAAGACATAAAAACAATTGGTATGAAGAAAATATTGACACTATTGGGGATTTCTATTCTCTTAGTATTACAGGTGAAAGCTCAGGATGATCCGCAGTGGATGCGTTATCCGGCTATTTCACCCGATGGGAGCACAATTGCCTTTACTTACAAAGGAGACTTGTATACCGTGGCCAGTGCAGGAGGGGAAGCAAAGCAAATTACCTTTCATGAGGCTCATGATTATAAGCCGGTCTGGAATCAGCAAGGAGATAAAATTGCCTTTGCCTCTGATCGGTATGGTAATTTTGACGTGTTTATCATGGATGCTGTTGGAGGACCTGCCGAGCGATTGACTTATCATTCTAATGATGAATTGCCTTTTGATTTTTCAGCTGATGGATCAGCTGTCATTTTTGGAGCGACTAGAATGGATATTGCCAGCCACAGACAATACCCCACAGGTTCACAGCCCGAACTGTATCAGGTGCCTGCCAAAGGAGGAAGAGTAGATCAGATTTGGACCATTCCGGCAGAATATACCCAGGTAAATAAGGATGGGAGTAAAATTATTTACCATGACAAAAAAGGTGGAGAAAACGAATGGAGAAAGCATCATCAGTCCGGGATAGCCCGTGATATTTGGATGTATGACTCTGAAAGCAACTCTCACCAAATGCTGACTTCGTTTTATGGAGAAGACAGGAATCCTGTTTTTTCACCAGATGAATCCGAAATCTATTACCTAAGCGAGGCCGATGGTAATTTCAACGTCTTTGCCATGCCTATTTCCAATCCAGCTCAGACCGAGGCCTTGACAAGTTTGGAAAAGTATCCCGTTCGATTCTTGAGTATTTCGGATGATGGCTTGATGTCCTTTAGTTATGATGGGGAGCTTTATACCTTGAAAAAAGGAGAATCTCCACGAAAAGTATCCGTATCCCTGAAAACTCAGGCGATTTCCAACCCGGATAATTACATCTCAATCAATGGAGGAGTACGGGAAATGAGCCTTTCTCCGGATGGAAAAGAAATAGCTTTTATCGCTCGGGGAGAGGTTTTCGTGACCTCAGTAGACGGTTCTTTGACCAAGAGAATCACGAATACACCTGAGGAGGAAAAATTTGTTGAATTCGCGCCTGACGGCAAATCAATTTTATATTCCAGTGAACGAGACGGGCATTGGCAGATTTTCAAATCCACCAAGATTCGGTCCGAAGAGCCTTTCTTTTTTGCCGCAACCCTGCTCAAGGAAGAATTGGTGTTAGATTTTGAAGGAGACGCTTATTTGCCAAAGCTTTCTCCAGATGGAAAAAAATTAGCCTATGTCGAAGATAGACGCAGTATAAAAGTATTGGATCTGGCTACCCAAAATAAGGTGACCTTGATGACTCCGGAGCAGCTGTTTCACATGCGAGACGGAGACCAATATTATACCTGGAGTCCAGATAGCAAATGGCTATTGGCTACCTATCGACCTACTATGGTCAATTCAGAAGTGGTTCTTTTGGACGCATCGGGAAAAGAAGATCTGCGAAAAATCACCCAAAGTGGCTACAGCGATGACCGAGCAACTTGGGTTAATGAAGGCAAGCAAATGCTTTGGTTTTCCAATAGGGATGGGTTGAGAAGCTACGCAACCAGCGGCAGAAGTGAAGATGATGTCTACATGATGTTTTTCGATAAAGCCGCTTGGGATAAGTTCAACCTTTCAAAGGAGGAATTTGATCTGATGAAGGAAATCGAAAAAACCAAAAAGGAGGATGACAAAGAGGATTCTTTTAAAGATGAGAAAGAAAAGGAAAAAGTGATCCAGCCCCTGAATTTTGACTGGGAAGGATTAGAAGAGCGAAAAGCTCGTTTGACTATTCATTCTAGTAATTTGGGCGATGCGGTGTTGAGCAAGGATGGGGAGAAACTCTTTTACTTGGCTCGATTTGAAAAAGGGATGAATCTCTGGAGCACCAATCTCAGGACCAAAGAAACCAAGCAGGAATTGAGCCTGAATGCCGGTGGCGGGAGATTAAATTGGGACAAGGAAATGAAAAACCTGTATCTGCTGAGTGATGGATCTATTTCCAAAATAAATCCGGAGTCCATGAAGCGGGAATCCATAAAAATCAGCGGTGAGATGACTTATGATCGGAAAGCGGAATTAGCTCATCTTTTCGAGCACATTTGGCTTCGGACCAAAGGAATTTTTTACACGCCGGATATGCATGGCGTAGACTGGGAACAGTCCAAAGTGGATTATCAAAAATACTTGCCTCATATCGGAAATAACTATGAATTTGCTGAAATGATCTCAGAAATGATAGGTGAATTAAATGTATCCCATGCCGGTGCCCGATATTCTAGAAGTATTCCTATGGCGGATGCCACGGCATCATTAGGGATTTTCTGGGATTATGAGCATGATGACAATGGCATTAAAATCACCGAGATTATCTCCGGAGGGCCTTTGGACAAAGCAGATTTCGATTTAAGCGAAGGTATGATCATCCAAAAAATCGACGGAGTCAGCGTCGAACCTACGATGGATTTTGCCCAGCTTCTCAATCGTAAAGCTGATAAGTTCACTCTTATAGAAATCACGGATGCCAATGGCGAAAATTCGCAACAGCTGACGGTAAAGCCAATTTCCCTTGGAGAGGAAAACCGCTTACTTTACAAAAGATGGGTGAAGAAAAACCAAGAAGAAGTAGCCGAAAAAAGCGGTGGCAAATTGGGCTATGTGCATATTCCAGGAATGAGTGACGGTCCGTATCGAAATGTATATGAGGAAATGATGGGTAAGTATCATGATACCGATGCGGTTATTGTCGATACACGATTCAATGGGGGAGGAGATTTAGTGGCTGATTTGGCGATGTTCTTTACCGGAGATCGGTTTTTGACTTATGCTACAGCTGCCAAAGACGTTGGGTATGAGCCTACTTCGCGCTGGACCAAACCTACCTTGGCCATGTTTAATGAGGCCAACTATTCTGATGGACATTGTTTTGCCTGTGGATACACGGACCTCAATATCGGAACTACAGTCGGTATGCCTACGCCTGGAACCTGTTCTTTTGCCGGATGGGAGAGTTTACCTAATGGTGTGCGATGGGGAGCGGTGCCTATCTCGGCTAAAAATAAAGCGGGCGAATGGTTGGAAAATAATGAAACCAGACCGCAGATTGAAGTGAAAAATATGCCGGGTAAGATTGATCAGGGAATCGATCAGCAGTTGGAAAGAGCGATCGAGGAACTTTTAAAGCAGGTGAATTAAGGTTTCTCTAAAGACTAAACATAAAAATGCCGGGTAAATTGCCCGGCATTTTTATGTTTCAATAGTGCTTATTCAAAAATTACGAATCCTATCTTATTGGTAGGTTTTGTTGTTCAAAGCATCGTCATTCTTGAAAAAAGACGAAAGCTTGGCAAATGAACTATCAAAATACCCTTCTAGCATCCTTTTGATGATGAATGTGCGATATTCATCTTTGGACACGATAGGAAAGTACTCATGGCTTTTGCCATAAGACTTGTGACTGACAAACCCTTTTCTTTCAAGAATTCTTACAATCGTCGAAACGGTGTTGTAAGCGGGTTTTGGCTCTGGCATGGGGACTAGGATATCTTTGACAAAGCCTCTCTCGATATCCCAGAGGATTTGCATGATTTCCTCTTCAGCTCTAGTTAATGGTTTCATAAGGTGTTAAGTTTTAAATCGATAGAAAATTATCAGTTTAGTTTCGGAATTCCAAAGAAATTAGACAAAGAGTTTGAAAATTAGTTTGAAAAATCTATAACTATCTGATTATTAGATAAAAAAAAATAGTCTCCGAAGAGACTATTTGTTTAAGCAGTTCTTAATTTGATTATGCCACTTGCGTGCAGCAAGCGGACAATGGGATAGGTAGGATCAAACTCAAACCATTTCACCGCAAAATTGGGTCGGTTGGGGAGCTTGTGATGATTATTTTGGAAAAGCTCACCGAGCATCAGTACATCTAGCAAAAGACTATTCTTCGATTTATCATTGTTATCAAAATTAGCATAACCATATTTATGGCCACTCCAGTTTACAATGGCTCCATGCACAGGTCCCATCAGGAAGTGAATGGGAAGGAGGAAGTACATCCACCAATGTGTTCCTGACAATTCGAATACAGAAATACTCAATACATAAATCGCCACATAAACCAACAGCCAAGAAACTCTCACGAGCATATTGTCCGCTAATTTGTCAAAGCGACTCCAATCAGGAATATCCTTAGAAAAACGCTCCTCAGGCTTTAATTTAAAGGAGAAGTAATCATTATAGATATTTTTTGTTTTCCACATCATGGTAAAAAGGTTTTCGGTATGATGCGGACTATGGGGATCTTTTGGAGTATCCGAATAGGCATGATGCATTCGGTGTAGAATGGCATAGGCCCTTGGGGAAAGGTAAGAGCTACCTTGCCACATCCAGGTAAAAATATAGAAGAACCGTTCCCACCATTTAGACATGACAAACATCTGATGAGCGGCGTAACGATGAAGGAAGAAACTTTGGCAAAACAGGGAGAAATACCAGTGTAGTAGGAAGAAGATAATTATAATCACTCGAAATTTGGTTTTTATTGATTGGACAAATATAAGCTTTGGAAAATTAATTTGGGGCTAAGAAACAGACAGCTTTCTTTAGAAATACCATGATTTATGTCAATTTTATTTAAATTCATGAAGCTGATTTAATAGAAACAAGAAAAACCGACTGCTCAACTTAATTAACAATTCGTGGACATGATATTATCTGGTTTTGCTTAAAAAAGCTTTTTCACTGAATTTTATCAGTCTTTTCAAAGTAGGTTTGGTTTTTCTTAGCTCTTTGAATCAATCACTTTAACTTAAACGATAAAACCATGGCACAAGGATCAGGAGCAAGCAATATTTTAATTAAAATTTTACTGGGAAGTATTTCCGTGATGATCGCGGCTTTTTTTCTTACTGGAATTCACATCGATGGATGGCTTACCGGGATTTTGCTAGCAGCCGTGTTGATTTTAATTAATTTGACGATCAAGCCAATTATGATTATTCTGACCTTACCCTTGACTATTCTTACTTTGGGCTTGTTTCTTTTGGTGATTAATGCCTTGATGATACTTCTTGCGGATGAAATTATCCCGGGATTTGAAGTGGATGGTTTTTGGTGGGCTTTGATCTTCGCTATAGTAACAAGCATAATCAATTCCTTGTTCGGAAATAATCTCAGTTCGTCAAGGGACTAGCTTACTCTGATCTCCTGATCTTCGGTAGATTTTGCTTTGGCCATCTGGAGTCAGGAAAGCGATGGGTTTAGCGAGGTTTCGGAAAACTTCCACCTTGAGGATATACTTTTCCGCTTGTTCGTAAGGAGAAGGTTCGGGATCATTCCATTTGATAATTTCAAAGGAAAGATTGGCTGGTGGAGAACAATAGATTGAGTTGGCTTTTTCGATCATGAATATTTCTTCATCCGGATCAATCCCGACAATTCGTTTTTGATCGGAAATTCCCACAATAATTAGCCCTCCTTTTGCGTTTGCCAATGCAGATATAGTTTTGGCAATTTTGGTCTCTGATGTGATTTTCTGCTTGAATTCCAGATCGATACCTTCTTTTGATTTTATGATTTTATGAACAAAATCTTCATCATTATTTGTAAAATTCATTTTCGGAGATAAAATTAAACTGGTATATTTCTTTGGACCTTGATATTCCTCAATTATATTACAAATGATACCAGTAGAAATCAGTGATAATTTACACTATTGAACATGAATCCAGGCTTTGATCCCACCACTATTGAAGCGTTGAAAGCGGAATTGAAATCCCTTGGTCAACCTTTTAAACTGATTCCCGACGAGGAAAATTCAGATGAATACGTAAACTTTTACTTCATCGGTATGTATGAAGGCAAAGAAGTGATTTATGATGCTGCGCTATATACGCTTAGACTACATCATTCCAGTGAGGTCTACGAATTGGCAGAACATGAAGCTGCAAAAAAATTCCCCAATTTTTCCGGGATAACTTATCAGGAAGATGAAAATGGAAATTTGCTTCCTCTTACCAGTGAGGAGGAGGAAGTTGGTTGGTTTATCACCGAAATCATCATGGAACTGGAAGAAGAGGAAGCTGTGAAAGTTCAGGAATTTGTGGACATGGACACCCATCATGATTATGGGATCGGACTGGATGCCGCACTGAATGTTGATTTTATTGACGAAAAGGTCATTCGGAAATTTATTCAGGAATTCAATGATGATACCCTGAAATTGGACGATACACTCTATGCTTTTCAGTCTGAGGAAGAAGATGTTTAATGTGCTTTAAAAACAATACCTATGGGCGCTAGTTTTACGACAAGCGCTTTTTTTTTATGCTTAAGATTGCTTGGTCACCCGAATATTGCCACCCTTTGCCTGCAGGGCATCGTTTTCCTATGGAGAAATATGAATTGCTTCCGGAGCAATTGCTCTATGAGGGAACGGTTTCTGCACAGAATTTTTTCAAACCGAATCCCGTAAATGAATCTTTGATCCTCGAGACACACGATCCGGTTTATTGGCAAAAGCTTAAAAACCTTAACCTTTCGAAATCAGAGATTCGCGCTACGGGATTTCCTCTGAGTAAGTCTTTGGTAGATCGAGAAGTGCTGATTGCCGGAGGTTCGGTTCAGGCTGCTGATTTTGCCTTAGAGTATGGAATTGCGATGAATATTGCCGGGGGAACTCATCATGCCTTTGCGGATCGGGGAGAGGGATTCTGCCTGCTCAATGATATTGCACTTGCTTCAAAACATTTACAAAAAAATAAAGGGATCGACCGGATTTTGGTTTTGGATTTGGATGTGCACCAGGGCAATGGAACGGCTGCAATTTTTCGAGGTGATGAATCAGTATTTACCTTCAGTATGCACGGAGCAAAAAATTATCCCCACAGAAAGGAAGAATCCGATTGGGATATTCCCCTAGAAGATGGCACAGGAGATCAGACATATCTGGAGATTTTAAGCAGAAGTCTAGATAAATTCACGGATCGTTTTGAACCGCAGTTTATCATGTATCAGTGTGGGGTGGATATTTTGAAAACAGACAAATTGGGTCGCTTGGGTATGAGTATTGCCGGAGTGCGGGAGCGGGATCGAAAAGTCCTGGAGTTTGCCAAAAAAAATCAGCTTCCCGTCATGTGTTGCATGGGTGGGGGATACAGCCAAAAAATTTCTCTTATCATTGAGGCACATGCCCAAGTTTATCGCCTGGCGCAGGAGATTTTCTTTTAAATCTTTTAAGAATTCACACTGCCTTAAAATCTTGGAAAATCAATACTTTCTTTATATTTGCGCCCTTGTCATCAATAACAAAATATAAAGTGAAAAAAGGATTCAAATTATTCGGAGTGCTGGCTTTAGTTGCCGCTCTTTCGTATGCCTGTCAGCCCGCCGCTACTGACGCCAATTCTTCTTCCGGTGAAGGTTCTGCCTCTACTGAATCTACTGATATGAAAGTAGCTTATGTGTACACAGATAGCGTGATCAATCAGTATGAGTATTTTAAAAAACGCTCAGATGAAATTACCGAAAAGGGAAAGAAATTCGAGGGTGACCTACAGAGCAGAGCTCGGGGATTTGAGCAGGAAGTAGCCAATTTCCAACAAAGTGGCGGAAATATGACCCTAAATCAACAGCGTGCCAAGCAAGAAGAGCTTATGAAAAAGGAGCAAAACTTGGTGACTTATCGAGATAATTTAATGCAGGAGCTTTCTGTGGATGAAACCAACCTATACAATGAGGTTTTTGACAAACTACAGGAATATCTAAAGAAATATGCTGAGGAGAAAAACCTTGACTTCGTACTAAGCTACACCCGCGGAGGTGCAGTATGGTATGGAAAAGAATCGTTTGACGTGACCAAATCCGTCATCGAAGGATTGAATCAAGAGTACAATGAAACTGCTGCTGATTCGGCTCAATAAAATTCTGTCGATTAATCAATATTCTAAAAGCCCGGACTTGTTCGGGCTTTTTTAATGAAAAAAAAAGTATTTTTGAAACCGAAAAGAATAAATCAAGCAAATGAAAATCACAGAATTTTTAAAACACCACTATAGACATTTTAATGCAGCCGCACTCATTGACGCAGCGGAAGGCTATAAGAAACACCTTGATGACGGCGGAAAAATGATGGTTACCCTAGCCGGTGCGATGTCTACTGCGGAGCTCGGACTTTCCTTGGCAGAGATGATCCGTCAGGACAAAGTACAGATTATCACTTGTACTGGAGCAAATTTGGAGGAGGATGTATTCAATCTCGTGGCCCACAATTATTATGAGCGAATTCCTAATTATCGGGATCTTTCTCCAGAGCAGGAGCAGGATTTGCTAGATCGCCATATGAATCGTGTCACCGATACCTGTATTCCAGAAATGGAGGCGATGCGACGAATTGAGAATGTAATTTTGGATGAGTGGGTCAAAGCTGACCAAGCTGGGGAAGCTTTCTTTCCCCACGAGTTTTTCTATAAAATCCTTTTGTCAGGAAAACTTGATGACTCGTTTCAAATCGATCCAAAAGACAGCTGGCTTTTAGAGGCGGCTAAAAAGAACTTGCCTATCATCGTTCCCGGATGGGAGGATTCTACCCTTGGGAATATGTTTGCCGGACACGTCATCGCTGGTGATGTTAAAAATGTGCATACCGTCAGAAGTGGTATTGAGTACATGATGTTTTTGGCAGAGTGGTATACCGAAAATGCCAAAGAAGAAAGTAAAGTCGGATTTTTCCAAATTGGCGGGGGAATTGCAGGAGACTTCCCGATCTGTGTGGTACCGATGTTGCATCAGGACCTTCAGCGTGACAATATTCCTCTATGGGGCTATTTCTGCCAGATTTCTGATTCTACGACTTCTTATGGATCGTATTCTGGAGCAGTTCCGAATGAGAAAATCACCTGGGGAAAACTGGGATTGGATACGCCAAAATTTATTATTGAATCTGATGCTACGATCGTTGCCCCTTTGGTATTTGCCATTGTTTTGGGACAATAATGATGTATATTTTATTCAAAAATTTACCTAAAGCAGGCAGTACTCTACTGCTTGCTTTTTTATTTCCTTTCTGGATTTTTGGCCAGGAAGTTAAAAGTTTATCCGGAGCCAATAGTCCTCAGGATGATCAAAATCCTGTATGGATCGGCTCCAATACGCTTTTATTTTCAAGGGCATTTCATCCCGAAAATCTAGGTGGGACCTCCGATCCCGGCGATATTTGGATGACACAGCGGGAGGAAAACGGAGAGTGGGGACAAGCCATTCACCGCCCTGACCTAAGCACGGAGGGATACGATATTCCCCTAGGGCTTGAGGATGTACTTACCCTCTTGGTTTTTCATCGAGATGGAGAGCGAAATGGGATTTATCAATATTCAAAGTTCGGTACGGACTGGAATTTTCTCCGAAAGATCGAAGTGGAAGGTCTTGATAAAATCCAAGGAGACTTACAAGGAAGAGTCAACAAAGAGGGGAATTTGATTTTTATTTCTGGAATCGCTACGGATGGTATTGGAAATGATGATTTGTTTGTAAGTAAAAAAATCGGTCCCATCAACTGGTCCATGATTCAAAATCTGGGAAGTGTCATCAACACTCCAGGGCAAGAAGTCAGTCCGTTTTTTGATACCGAAAGTAGTCAACTCTACTTTGCCTCCAATATGCACCCAAGTGCAAACGGAAAAGATATTTTCATCGCAAAAGCATTGGATGAGTCCTATCAAAACTGGTCAAAACCTGTAAAATGGGAGCAATTGAGTTCCCCAGGATCTGAAAGTTCCGTGACTTTTATTTCTTCCAGCGAGGTAGTCTGGACAAGCACTCAAAATTCGGATGGCTTTGCTGACCTCCTTACGTTTACGACTCCGGTTCCGCTGGAAATTCCAGATGAATTTGAAACACCGGAAGCTATTGTAAGCCAACCTGAAAAAAGCTCAGAAAAATCCACTCAATCCACTAATACCATGGCACCTATATTTCCTCTGGTGAGTATTGGTATTCCCGAGGTAAAACTCGAAAAAAAGGAGATTGAAGAAGCCGCTCCTCGATTTGAAGTATCAGTAATCGATGAAAAATCAAAAAGTGAAATCAATAATTTTAGACTTTCCCAACAAGCTAAGGGAAATGTGGAACTATTGGATGCTCAGAATTTGAATCTGGAAATGATCGATGCGGAAATTCGGGTGGAAGCACCTGGCTATTTCCCAAAAAATATATCAAAATCCTTCTTGCGCCCTAATACGCCTACGGTTATTGCTTTGACAAAATTAGAGGCAGGCGCTAATATTCTTTTGGATGCGGTAAGATTCAGAAGAGGTACAGCCGAACTCGAAGGGGCAGAGACAATCACTTTTTTGGATGACCTAGCGGAAGTATTGAATGAAAGTGATGGATTCAAAATCCGAATCAGTGGACACACCGATGGGGCCGGCGACCCGGGATTGAATAAGGCACTTTCTTTGGAACGAGCCGGAGCGGTACGGGATTTTTTGGTGGAAAAGGGAGTGCCGTTTGAGCGATTGAGAATTGCAGGTTGGGGTGGAACCCGTCCTTTGGCTTCAAATGCTACCGAAGTAGGCCGATCTAAAAATCGACGGGTCGAATTAACTATCGAAAATTAATCTTTTTCACGGATTCATTAGAGAAAAGAATGGTCAAAAAAAGGGGGGGCAAATGCCCCCTTTTTTGGTTAAGTTTAAAGTGTAAAATCTCCGCGATATTCCCGCTTGACAAATTGATTAGCCGGCTCAAAGTTGGTCACTTTCATATTTGGACCGTCCCAGACAAGCTTAATCCCTCTACCTGGATAATCAAATTGGTTTGCATTTCCATCTCTAGGTATACGGTAGTCATAGCTTCGAATGGCCAGATTCCCCATCAAAACAGACTCGGTTAATGGGCCAGCTATGGAGAATGGGGAGCTTAGTTGGTCGTATTCCTTAGATCCGTATCCACCGATGCAGGCTTCGACCCAATTATTGTAATGCCCTCGATCGCCCTCAGGAACTCGATATTCGGTTTCAGGTACATTTATTTCTTTAGTTCTGGAAGTTGGTAACAATTGAGGATTTACTCCGTAGGTAGAGCACATCATTTTCCCTTCGGTTCCCTCAATAATAACTCCATTTCCTCCGTCTCCCATTTGTTCATTGGGTTCCAATTCTTCTGGTCGGGTAGGCTGGATTCCGCCATCCATCCAGTGAAACTCCAAATCTTCTTTTCCTGGACGGTCAAACCTCAACGTGATATGTGAAGAAGGAGGACAGCTGTCCGGGAAATATCCCCGCTGAAATTCGCCTACATAGACTGAACCAACCGAACACTCAGCGGATTTAGGATAACCTAATCCCAAAACCCGGAATGGAGGCTCCATAATATGACAAGCCATATCTCCCAATGCTCCCGTGCCATAATCCCACCATCCTCTCCAGTTGAATGGAACGAGATTGCCTACATAATCTTTATATGGGGCTGTACCTAGCCAGAGATCCCAATCCAAATCGGCTGGAGGACTCACAGGGTTTTCAGGCCAGGGAATCCCTTGTGGCCATACGGGACGGTTGGTCCAGGAGTACACTTTGGTTGCCTCGCCGATGAGTCCCGCATTGTACCACTCTACCATTTTGCGAACTCCCTCACCTGAGGAACCTTGGTTTCCCATCTGAGTGACAACTTTATATTTGTCAGCCGCTTGGGTGAGCATCCTAGCCTCGTAGATGTCATGCGAAAGCGGTTTTTGGACATATACATGCTTGCCCATTTTCATCGCCATCATCGCCTGAACCGCATGCATATGATCTGGAGTTGAGACCGTAACCGCATCGATGTTCTTTTCCTCTTTCTCGAGCATTACCCGGAAATCCTTGTAATAGTTAGCTTTTGGATGATCTTCCCGGGCTCGTTGACCTCGGGTGTCATCCACATCACAGAGAGCGACCATATCTACCTTGCCACTTCTGTAGACTCCGCTGACGTCATTATAGCCCATCCCTCCAATGCCTATTCCAGCTACTCTTAATCGGTCGCTAGGAGCAATGAATCCCGGTCCACCTAGCACATGCCTGGGCACAATATAAAACCCCGCCATGGCTAGCGTAGAACCTTTAATAAAATTTCTGCGGGAGTTTCCCGTTTTGTTTTGATTTTCTTTCATGATATGATCGCTGTATGGAAAATGATTCAAATTAAGTTTACTGTTTCTGATTATCCGCTGCCCTATTGTTTGATAGAATTATTACCGATTCAAATTATTAAATTCTTTTTATTAAGCTAAACCACCAAAGGAAAATTGATCAAAGGTTTGAATGATTTTTTGAAGCGATTAATCATGCAATGGAATAATCTTGATTCCCGGTTCTTTTTAGAATATTTTCAGGAGTAAAAAAAAGATTCTTAAAAAATTGAATTAAGTTTACCTTAATCAAAAACACCCAAAATACAAATGAAGAATTTATATGCACTTGCGGCTTTAAGTTTATCTCTTTCCTTGTTTTCCTGTAATAAAGGAGACAATCTTTCAGATCGAGGTTTTGTACCATTGCCCACTCAGATTTCCTCTAGCTCGGGTTCCTTTACTCTAAATGCCGAGCAAAAAATTCAAATCTCCGGAAATGAAGAAAGCTTAAGAGGAATCGTCAGCTATTTCAATCAGCAGCTATCAAAATCCCTGGGATTTGAGTTGGAATCTGGCACAGAATCAGGAAGCATCAAAATCGAGCTTGAGGCTAACAACCCTGAGGATGAATCCTATGAACTCACCATTTCCGATGAGGAGATTTTGATAAGTGCAAACTCCCCAGCTGGAATCTTTTACGGAGTTCAGACGCTACTTCAAGCTATGCCTGTTGAGGTATTTGCAGAAAATACGGGAATGCAATCCTTTGAAATCCCAGCGGGAGAAATTCAAGATAATCCTGCTTATTCTTACCGTGGCTCTATGCTAGACGTGTCTCGCCATTTTTTGCCAGTGGAAGATGTCAAGCACTACTTGGATCAAATGGCAAACTTGAAACTCAATTACCTTCATCTTCACCTTTCGGATGATCAGGGATGGAGAATTGAAATCAAATCCTGGCCTCAGCTTACAGAGATTGGCGCTCAAACCGAAGTAGGTGGCGGAGAAGGAGGGTTTTTTACTCAGGAAGATTACAAGGAAATCGTTCGATATGCAGCAGAACGGTTTATTACCATCGTACCAGAGATCGATATGCCCGGACACACCAATGCAGCTTTGGCATCCTATGGAGACCTCAATCCAGGGATCAACTTGCCTGATGGAGATTTTGAGACAGTCACCAAAAGTGTGGACAAAGCGGAGGATGAATTCAAAGGCTCCAACATTACTAGAGAAGCAGCCGAACTTTATACTGGCAGAGAAGTGGGTTTTAGTACCTTGGATACGGACTTGGACTTGACTTATGAATTCATCGAAGATGTGGTAAGAGAAATCGCAGAAATCACTCCGGGTCCATATTTTCATATCGGTGGGGATGAATCCCATGTGACTGCCAAAGATGATTATGTATATTTTATCGAGCGAGTCCAGGAAATCGTAAGAGACCACGGCAAAACGAGCATTGGCTGGGATGAAGTTGCTACGAGTAAATTACTTCCAGGAAATGTCGCGCAATTCTGGGCACTCGAAGAAAATGCAAAATTAGCGGTAGATCAAGGAAATCAAATCCTGATGTCCCCTGCAAAGAAAGCCTATTTGGACATGCAATATGATTCCACCACTCGGATTGGACTTCATTGGGCTGCTTACATCGAACTGGATTCGGCCTATTTATGGGACCCGGCTACGTATGTAGACGGAATTTCAAAATCAGATATACTCGGGGTCGAAGCTCCACTTTGGACCGAAACAGTAGAAAATAGAGCCGATACAGAATACTTGGTTTTTCCGAGATTGGGAGCCCTAGCTGAAGTAGCATGGAGCCCTGCCTCTAGCCGGGATTGGGAGAGTTTTAAGTCCCGTATCCGAGTGATGGGACAGCGATGGGAAAATCAAGGGATCGGTTTTTATAAATCTCCTTTAGTAAATTGGGAATAAAGGAATTAGAAAATTTTTGCCCGATATGCCTCCGGGGATATCGGGCATTTCTATTAGGTAAACTGATCAAAAGCAATGATTTTTGGTAAAAATGCAGTAATATGGTGCTTTCTTACCTAAAACTATACGCCAAAATTATCGCCTAATCAATGGGAGACATCATTATTTATTTTGCCAACTGGATTTGGGGCACACCCATGCTTTTATTATTAATGGGGGGCGGACTAATTCTTCTAGTTCACTCTGGTTTTGTTCCCTTTCGGAAAATTGGTCATGCGGTCAGCCTACTCAGTGGCAAATATGATGACGATTTAGCACCAGGACAGATTACTTCATTTCAGGCTTTATCCGCTGCCATCGCTGCTACAGTGGGATTGGGGAATATCAGTGGGGTGGCCATTGCCATAAACATGGGCGGACCCGGAGCAATCTTTTGGATGTGGGTTTCGGCTTTTGTAGGTATGGCTACGAAGTTTTATAGTTGTAGTCTATCGATTATGTTTCGGGGAAAAGATTCGGCAGGAGTAGTGCAGGGTGGTCCCATGTATGTGATCGAGGAAGGAATGGGGAAGAAATGGAAATTCCTCTCTGTAATTTTCAGCGTGGCAGGCGTCATTGGACTTTTGGCAATTTTTCAGGCAAATCAGCTTTCAGCAGTTTTTAGAGCAGTAATGCTCGAGCCTTCGGGAATTTCCACCGGAGAAACCACCCGATGGATCATCGGTATCACGATGATGGTCTTGGTCGCTATTGTCATATTGGGAGGTATTCAGCGAATCGCAACAGTAGCCTCTAAATTGGTTCCTTTTATGGTAGGTTTGTATTTTGTTACGGTTCTTATCATTGTTTTTAAATACATAGGAGCGGTTCCTGAGATGCTTCTTCTGATCGTAACTGATGCATTCACGGGAGAAGCTGCTGCCGGAGGAGTTGTCGGAGCAGTGATCATTACCGGAGCGCGAAGAGCTGCCTTTTCAAATGAAGCAGGTATCGGTACTGCTCCCATGGTGCACGGAGCTTCCAAAAACCGGGAACCCATTCGTGAAGGTTTGATCGCTATGCTCGGGCCATTTATTGACACCATCGTGGTGTGTACCTTGACTGCTTTGGTGATTATGCTTACGGGAGTGTGGCAATCTTCTGAAGCTGATGGAGTTCGATTGACATTGAATGCTTTTGAGACCGCTCTTCCGGGAATCGGCAAATACTTATTGATGCTAGCAGTTTTAATTTTTGCATTATCCACCATGTTTACTTATTCCTATTATGGACATAAATGCTTCAATTACCTTTTTGGAGCTGATAAGGCTGATTATTACAATTACTTCTACCTGATTACCATCGTTGTCGGAGCTGTAGTTTCTTTGGAGGTGGTAATTAGTTTAGTAGATGGGATGTATGCGATTATGGCCATTCCTACGATGATTTCCACTATTTACTTGGCTCCAAAAGTCAGGGCAGCCTACCATGACTATTTCAATCGAATGAAAGCTGAAAAATGAATGTTCTGATTGCTCCAAATGCTTTCAAAGGAACCCTTTCTGCCTCTGAAGCGGGGAGTATCATCGAACAGGAAATTTTAAAAAAGTACCCGAAGGCTAATACCACGATCCATCCCATAGCAGATGGAGGAGATGGTACCTGTCAATTGCTTAGTCAGTATCTCCAACTTCCGACTTATTCTTTTTGGACCTTGGACGCTTTGGGAAGACCGGTATTTTCGAGTTTCGGTTTTGATCAGAAAACAAAAACCGCCTACTTGGATGTGTCCTCCGCATCGGGATTGGGAAGCCTTCGAGACTATGAACAAGATCCTTGGATCACCTCTTCTTATGGGACTGGATTAATGGTTGGCAAAGCAACTGACCTAGGTGCTGAGGAAATAGTTTTGGGATTGGGAGGAAGTGCCACCATAGATTTGGGGATCGGGATTTTACATGCCTTGGGTTGTATTTTTTTGGATCATAATGGAAGGGAATTGGTCCCCTTTTCCAAGCAATTTCCTTCCAAAGCGAGTTTCATCCAATTGAGTCCAACCAAGCCTAAAATCAAGTTTACCTGCCTATGTGACGTCAATAATTCTTTCTTCGGTTCTGAGGGTGCTATTCCTGTTTTTGGTTTGCAAAAGGGACTTAAAGAAGAGGAATTTGAGGCTTTTGAAACCCACTGCCAAAAGAGTATCGAACTCATTGGAAAAAAGGCCGGAAAAGAATTCAAAGATCAAGAAGGATTTGGCGCAGCAGGAGGAATTGCTCTGGGTCTGAGTTTTTTCTTTCCCGTACAAATCCATTTCGGATCCGCTTATTTCTTTGAATTAACTCAACTGGAAAAAGCGATTCAGCAAGCCGATCTTATCATTACTGGAGAGGGGAAGTTTGATACTCAGTCGAGTGGGGGAAAGGCCTGCTATGAACTGCTAAAACTCGCAAAAACTCATGGCAAAAAAACCTGTTTGATCAGTTCCGGAAAAGAAGCACTTGATGGGGGATTTGATCAAGTAATCATTCTGCCCGATCTCGACTTTTCCCAACCTGAGATTAAAAAAATCGCCCGAAAAAAGCTGATCCAAGCTTTGGAAAATCAATTAATTATCTGATAATCATACTCTTCGATAATCCGCTTTCCAGTTTTTAATCGACTTTTTGATTCTTTTGTTATCCCACTTTTCCTGAATAGCATTTTCCATCAAGGGAATTAATTCCTCATCTGAAGCAAATCGAAGCGCGATGATTTGACCCGTTCTTAGCTTCTCTTCTTGATCCTCAAATCGCTTCCCTGTCAATTCAAAATACCGCTGTCTCATTTCCAACACGATAATCCGATTTTGATTTTTCAAGGCATAAATTCTTGCCAGAAGAGGCAAAAGCACAATGATCACCGCCAGGAGAAGCGATTGGATAGCTTGGCTGACATACTGGTGTTGATTGATATGGTATATCGTATATCCCAGATAAATCAAGGTAAGTGGAGTCAGGACGAAATGGTGAAAAGGATAATAGCGCGAATGGTTCTCGAAATTTTGTGCTTTCATAAAAATTTTGGTACAAAAAAAGGAGGCCGATTAGCCTCCTTGATTAAGGATAATTATAATCAATGATTGTTTTTCTTGCTTTTTGAAAAGGTGCTACGGGCATCTATCGCCGAAAGACCTGCTCCTAAACCGATGAGAATGCAGACTATTAAAATAAATAACTGAGCTCCTGATGCAATGGGAGAGGTAAAGATATCTAGTAAAATCATGATTTGATCTATTTGTGTCTAAATGAGTGCCCGAAGATAAATTCAAAGCGTGAATTTACCAAGTCACAGGATCACAGGCTCCAAAATTATTACAAATCATCTTCGAAATCTTCCTCTAAATCGTCTTCGAATTCGTCGTCCTCATCAAAATCCATGATGTTGTCATCTACAAATTCATTTTCCTCATCGAGGTCATACTCATCTTCAAACTCAGAATCGAAATCATCCTCCTCTTCCAAGTCATCAAATTCATCGAAATCTTCTTCAAAATCCTCCATAGCGGTCTTTAAATCGGTTATTTAGTATTGATAGCACGAAATAAATTAAAAAAACAATTAGCGCAATATCAAGTCTGCTAATTTTTTTTCAGCTAAGGATAAATCTTCAATTTGTTGCTCTGAGGCCCATCTATTTCTCAGGAGCTTTGCCCAAGTTTGGAGGTAAAGAATGACGTCTTCTTTCCTGTTTTTACTTAGAGAATTTCTTCTTTCAAACGGAATGGCCTGTAAAACCTGCGGGGAGGAAAGCCGCTCCAAATGACCGAGATCCTCTAAACTCAGACCAAAATCCAACATTTTTTCAATGATCAAATCAATGGGATATCCACTGCTAGGGCAAAACTCCAACAGCTGATCATTCCAATCCCCCGAGCGCTCCATCGCATAGCGGTGAATCTCTGCTTTGCTAAGGTAGGTTAGCTCTTGGGCTAAATTGCCACAGTTGCAGGCACCCATATGTCCCCATTGATACGTTGCACCATCTTTTAATTTTTTGGCAGTTCGTTCTATTGCCGCGATAAGTTCAGGTTTGATCTTTTTCATGGTGATACTTTTTTATGTCAACTCAAAAATAAGAAAGAGTGTTGTCACCTTAGGCCTAAAAATTCTGAGGAAAAGTAATAATCGACAAAAGCAAAAATGAATTTCCGTCAAAGAGGAATAAAGGAGGGGAATTTGAATCAGTTAAAAATACTTTGAATGTATTTTTTGATCAAAGGTTTGGATAGATAGTCTTTCACGACTTGATACTTACTGGCTTTGTTGATATCCCGCTCATCCACAGAACTACTTAAAATGTAGATCTGAGCCTCATTGTTCTTTGGCTCAAAACTATCCAAAAAGTCCCAACCTGTCATCTCAGGCATATTTAGATCTAAAAAAAGATAGTTGGGATTGATCTCATAAATCTCCCTCAGTGCTGCTTTTGCACTTTGATACTTGTAGAACTGAACAGGCTGATTGACGTTTTTGGCAATCAATTTTTCAGTCACAAAAGTACTGATCGGATCATCATCTATGAGAACTATTGTTAACATTAAATACAATTATGTGGGGCCGAAATACAATAAAGCTGTTACAAAAATAACAGTCTTCTCAATATTATCAAATAGTTTGCCAATTATCTTCGTAAAATTTAGTGCTTTAATTTTTTGGGTAAAAAGGCTTCCTAGCCAATCAGCAAGTCAAAGAAAAGTTTGAAATCTGAAATTAGGCTGTAAAAGGGATATTAGAAGGTGGCTACCTTATTCTTTTCAAAGAAAAAATGCCCTATCTAAACAAAGCCATAGCCTCCAATCAGAATAGTAAAAATCCAAAAATAATTTCTTGATCCAATGGAACCCTTCAGGATCAAAAACAAAAATCCAATTTCGATGAAGCGTATGGCAGGTAGGATTTTGATGTTCACCTAAAAAATAGGATTAAAACTCCAGGATGATTGATACCTATGATATTGTTAATTTGAGGTGCTACTAATTTCAATCAGGAATCTTTCCAGGACTTTTTCGGTGGTTTTCAAGACTTTTTTTTGCTTATACTTTGGACTGCTTACTTCCGTAACTCCAGTCAAGGTCATCAAAAATTTGTCTTTCTCAGGATCAATAAAATCCATAATCACCTGTAACAGCTCGTATTCACTGCTTCTAGATCGGTTAAAATTATCATTGTAAAGGTATGGATTGTACATCCAAGGATCCCAAACCCGGAACCCCCACATGGGGAAGGGGGTGTTGTAATTTCTTATTTCCCGCTGCCGTTGATCCTCATTGGAGGTATAGCGAATAATCAAATCCGGATTTACCTTTTCATAGACAAAACCCTGACTTTCCAACAAGAGGCGAATTTCACTTTGAACGAGCTCATCGATTTTTGCATCAGAAAATCCCCGCATCCCTACTTCCTCGTTTACAATTACAAATGAGCGATAAGCCATAGCAGGACGTATTTCGCTATTTTCCTTAAAAACCTCGATAGAACTACAAGCGCCCAAAGCGAGGGTAGCTAAAAGAATAAAAAACAGATGAAGGAATGATTTGATCATAGGGATAAACTTTTTTAATCTTAACGAATAAAATTCGCCCCGGTTAATTTCAGGAAATATCCATAAAATTTCGAAGGTTTTTGGTGCATTCTTATTTCCGACGAGATCAAATGCTATTTTTGGACAAAATTTCATTCATGAGCAAACCCGATTTTGACGATATTTTTATGGAGCTGGCCGTAAACCTGGCCAAGCGATCACACTGCATTAAAAAACATGTGGGGGCAGTCCTCACCAAAGAAACTCGGATTATCTCCATTGGTTACAACGGACCTCCAGCGGGCACGCATAATTGCGACGAGGAATTTCCCGAGCATGGCTGCGCCCGGGATAGCAAAGGCAGCTGTTCACTAGCCCTACACGCCGAGCAAAATGCTATTCTGTATGCGGTCAAAAACAATACTTCGGTGGAAGGCTCCACGCTTTATGTGACTTTGGCTCCTTGTCTACCCTGCGCCAGGATTATTTTCTCCATGGGAATTTCAAAAGTGGTTTATTTATTTTCCTATGCCGAGTACAAAGGGATCGGAAGTGATGAAGGGGTAGACTTTTTGAAAAAATTCGGAATTGATGTGGAACGCTACCAAAAAGAAATCCTGGTAAATGATAATTTGGTTTAAAGGAAATTGACCTCTGGGCTGAGTTTGATTCCAAATTTTTCCTCTACGGATTTTTGAATCTTCTTTGAGAGTTCTTCAATAGCCGCTCCGTCGCCATTTCCATAATTAACCAGCACCAAGGCCTGCTTGTCATGTACGCCCACCTCTCCAAATTTCCGGCCCTTCCAGCCGGCTTGTTCGATCAGCCAGCCTGCAGGAACCTTGACTCCTTCCTTATTGGGGTATCCGGGAATACTCGGAAAATTGGATTGCAGCTCTTCAAACTGAGCAGAAGAGATGGTTGGGTTTTTGAAAAAAGATCCGGCATTTCCGATTTTGGCAGGATCTGGAAGCTTGGATAGACGGATATGAATCACCGCATCTGAAATCGCTTTTACCGTGGGGATTTCAGTGTTCATTGCCTTCAAGGTTTCCTGAATCGCTCCGTAAGCTGTATTGAGCTGTGGTTTTTTGCTCAATTTGAAGGTAACACTGGTAATGATATATTGATTTTTTAATCGGTGTTTGAAGACACTTTCCCGATATCCAAATTCACAGTCAGGACTCTGAAATTGGTGGATTTCTCCGCTTTTACGGTGAAGGGCTTCCAGGTTGTCGAAAACATCCTTGATTTCCACCCCATAAGCACCGATATTCTGCATAGGTGAAGCACCTACCGTGCCCGGGATGAGCGAAAGATTTTCGATTCCTCCCCAGTTTTGGGATATAGCATAGCGAACCAAGTCATGCCAGATTTCTCCCGCACCGACTTTTACCCATACAAAATCTTCATCGGACCCAGTTACCTTAATTCCCTTTAACTCATTCTTGACTACCAGTTTATCTTGATCAGAAGTCAGCAAAATATTGCTTCCTCCTCCGAGGACAAAAAGTTCGATCCCATTTTTCTCCGCAAAAGAAATTGCCTGCCGAAAATCATCGATAGAGGATGCGATAGCAAAAAATCGGGCCTTTTTGTCAATACCGAAGGTATTATAAGGTTTGAGAGAAATGTTTTCTTGTATCTTCATGGAGTCTTTAGGCTTGCGAAATAAACAAGTTTTATCTGAAATTGAAATTTATTTCCATTCATCATCTATGCGAGAAGTACAAATAAACGGAATAAAAATTCGTCCCGGTCAGGCAGTGAATATCGAATTGCCGATTGCTAAGCTCCCCACTCATACCCTGATCGATTTGCCGATTTTTATTCGTGCTGCAAAAGAGGAGGGGCCGGTTGTTTTGGTAAGTGGGGGTGTGCATGGTGATGAGATTAATGGAATTGTTACTGCCAGACGGGTTTTGGAAGAAATCGACGCTGGGCTCGAATTAATAAAGGGCACTTTGATTATTATTCCTTTGGTTAATATTTATGGTTTTTTGTCCAATAGCAGAACTTTTCCGGACGGAAGAGATCTCAATCGGAGTTTTCCGGGTAGTAAGAAGGGCTCCCTCGCCGGGAGAATTGCCTACATCCTCAACGAAGAAATCATCCCGCAAATTGACTATGGAATAGATTTTCATACCGGTGGTAGAATGCTCACCAACCATCCTCAAATCCGGGTGGATTTTAAAGATAAAAAAGGTCTTGAATTGGCTAAAGCCTTCGGCACGCACTACGTCGTCAACTCAAAAATGATTGATAAAACTTTCCGAAAAGCGGCTTACTTGGCAAAAAAACATATTCTCGTTTTTGAAGGTGGAGAGTCCATGCGAATCGACGAATTATCGACCGAAGAAGGAGTCAATGGAACTAAGCGCTTACTAAATTACCTTGGAATGATTGCCGAAAAACCTGAGGCAAAAGACACCTTGATTCTCTCTAATAGTGATTGGGTAAGATCCAGAGCATCAGGTATTTTCAACTCCTCGGTGAAACTGGGAGATCAGGTTAAAAAAGGGCAAATATTGGCTCGGATTTCCGATCCCTATGGACAGGTAAAAATTCCCGTAAAAGCTCCTTCAAACGGTTATGTAATCGGACTGAATAATCTCCCTGTCATCAATGTGGGAGAGGCGCTAGTCCATGTCGGAAAACTGTAGAATCTCCAAGATCAAAAAAAGAAAAGGCAACCCAGAGGCTGCCTTTTCTTTTCCAATTCAATTCCTTCAAGAAAAATACTTTTTTAACCCTTCCAGTCTTTCTTCGAGCTGAGCCTCTACCTTTCGGTAATCTGACCTTTTATTAAGGGGTGCATGTACCGAGAAATAGTATTTGATTTTGGGCTCGGTGCCGGATGGCCGGGCTGATATTTTGCTTCCGTCCTCTAGGTAAAACTGCATGACATTGGAGGATTCCATGTCCAGGTTTTCAGTTTTTCCGGTCAGCTGATGATGAATTTTCCCTTCTTTGACATCGATGATTTTTTCGACTGCCAACCCATTCATGGATATTGGAGGATTCAATCTGAAATCCATCATCAACGCTTGGATTTGCTCTGCACCGTCTTTTCCTTTTTTGGTGACTGAAATAAGCGCTTCCTTGTAAAATTCAAATCGCTGATAAATCTCAGCCAGTACATCAAAAACGGACTTACCTTTGGTCTTGTAGTAAGCGATCAATTCCGCCACAAGCGCACAGGCACTGACTCCGTCTTTATCCCGGACAAAATCTCCCACCAAATAACCATAAGACTCTTCACCGCCACCGATGAAGGTTTTCTTTCCTTCCAGGTCTCGGATAATCGCAGCAATGTTTTTAAATCCAGTCAGGACATTAAAGCACTCCACGCCAAAACCTCTGGCGATGACATTGATCAGTTCGGTGGTTACGATGGTATTGACCATGAATTGGTTTCCGTCCAATTTTCCAGCATCTTCCCATTTGCTGAGCAAATAATACGTAAGCAAAGTACCGGTTTGATTTCCATTGAGTAGCTCAAATTCCCCTTTTTCATTGGGGACGACCGCTGCATAGCGATCTCCATCGGGGTCACAAGCGAGAATTAAATCCGCATTTACTTTTTTGCCCAATTCAATCGACATGGTGAGCGCTTCGGCTTCTTCAGGATTGGGATAAATGACCGTGGGGAAATTGCCATCAGGTTCGGCCTGTTCTTTGACCACATGGACGTTTTCGAATCCATACTCCTTTAGTGCCATCGGAACCATCTTTCCTGAAGCTCCATGAATGGGAGAGAAGACGATAGACAAGTCTTTTTGTGCTTGAATAGCATCCGGCGAAAGGCTCAGGCCTTTGACTTTATCCATATAGATTCGGTCAAAATCTTCCTCGATATACTCAATCAAGTCGTCATTTTTGTTCCAGTTTACCAAATCAAATGAAGTGATTTTTTGAACTTCTTTGATGATGTTTTTATCATGTGGTGCCACTACTTGAGCTCCATCTTCCCAATAAGCCTTATAACCGTTGTATTCCTTGGGATTATGGGAGGCAGTGACCATGACGCCGCTTTTGCATCCGAAATGCCGGATAGCAAACGAAAGCATAGGTGTAGGTCGCATTTCCCGGAAATAGTATACTTTGATGCCATTTGCGGTAAATACATCCGCGGCGGTTTTGGTAAAAAGGGTATTATTGATCCGGCAATCATGGGTAAGTGCCACCGATATTTCCTGATCAGGAAAACAGTCTAGCAAATAATTGGCTAGCCCCTGAGTGGCCATTCCTACCGTATAAATATTCATTCGATTCGTACCGACTCCCATGAGTCCACGAAGGCCTCCAGTGCCAAATTCCAGATCTCTATAAAAGGAATCTACGAATTCCCCTGGATCATTTTCCTGAAGTCTTAAAATCTCTTTTTTTGTTTCTTGGTCTATTTCTCCTTCAAGCCAAGTTTTTGCTTTTGCTAGAATTGATGGATCTATTGAGTTCATATGGGTTAAAAATTAAGGTTGTTCCAATATATAGAAAATGTTAAAATTTGCCATCCCATTTGATCAATTGCTCGAATTAAGTAGCAAAAAAACCAGCCATCAGCCAGCCCTGATTTTTATATGGCCAGAATTCGATTAATTTTAAAATTCATTATCCTACCGATATGACTTCAACCCTTACTCATTTAATAGCTGTATTTTACTTTTTGATGCTGTCTCCATTTTTTCCAACTCCTGGAAAAATAACCAAGGGGAGCGATACGATTTCGATAAGAGAATCCACCATAGACTATCAGCTTCGAGTAGGAGACAGGTTATTTGTTTTCGGAAAAAAATCAGCCGGGCTGGAAAAAATCAAGGTGGGCATGCGAATGTTGGATTTTTACCAACAATCTAAAAATGAGGAATCAGTTTCAGATCAAAGCTTGAAATGGTCTCGCCAGAGTGATGGTTCGGTTGTCTTAGAAAAGTGGTCTGATGCGATTCTTCATTCCAAATGGACCGTTTTTACTTCAGGACAGATTCAATTTGAAAAAATGGTATCGGCTGATCATTCTTTTGATCTTGGATTTCGATTTCTCGATGAAAGATTGTTCGCATACAACTGGCAAAAAGCCAATCAGGCAATTTCTACCTCTACAGATCCTATAGATGTTTCGGAAATTTCCTCCAAAGAAGCCTTGAGGATTGAACAATTTGACCGCTTAAACTTAAACTTTGAAGATCTCAGTGTGAAAATCACTCCCATGGATCAACCGGTTTTAGCAGAGATTCTCCCCAGCGAAGATCTTTCCCAATTTAAAGCGATTAGTTTCAAATCCTTTTCCAACGCAAAAAATACCACTAAAAAACTAGAGCAACCCTCAACTGGTATTGAGACAGCGGATACAATACCCTTTCAATCGCTCAAATTGAACTTTGAATTTTACCTTTAATTACCCTTTTCTCTATGAAAAAGCTGCTACTTCTCTTGTTTTTACCGCTTTGCTCCTATGTGCATGCTCAGTCACCAACATTAAAAACCGAGTGGGCAGATCAGGTGGATCGCCAAAATCCACATGCTGAATATCCCAGACCTCAACTGGTCCGGGAAAACTGGCAAAACTTAAACGGAGCCTGGGAATATTCCATTTTGCCAAAAGGAAGTCTTCCCGAAATGGGTTTTGCGGGGGAAATTCTCGTTCCATTCCCCGTAGAATCACAGCTATCCGGCGTCCAACAGACCGTGGGGCCCGAAATGGAACTTTGGTATGAAAAATCCTTTGACCTAGAATTAAAAAAAGGAAGAAATCGCGTTTTGCTAAATTTTGGGGCAGTAGACTGGGAAACAGAAGTATGGGTGAATGGACAAAATGTAGGAATGCATCAGGGTGGATTTGATTCCTTTTCCTTTGATATCACGCCTCACTTGAATAAAGGTCAAAAGCAAAGCATTCGGGTCAGAGTATGGGATCCGAGCGATTCTGGACCGCAGCCAAGAGGCAAACAGGTCAAAGAACCCAAGGGGATCTGGTACACTCCGGTGACGGGAATCTGGCAGACTGTTTGGCTTGAAACTGTTCCTGAGAGCTTCCTTTCGGGCTTTCATTCAGAAACTGACTGGAGCGCGAATTCTCAGATTTTTTACACCAAAGTGGAGAATGCAGCTGAGAATCAAGAAGTGGAAGTTCAGGTTTTTGACCAGGATGTACGGGTAGGATCGGTTCGGGGAAAAGCCAATGAAAGACTAAAAATGGCCATACAAAATCCAAAAGCTTGGTCTCCGGCTGACCCTCACCTTTATGATATTAAAGTCAGCTTATATCAAGGCAGGAAACAGGTCGATCAAATCGATTCTTATATGGCTTATCGGGATGTACGCATGGGAAAAGATGAAGATGGTTTCCAACGGATTTTCTTAAATGGAAAAGCGCTTTTTCAATATGGACCACTTGATCAGGGCTGGTGGCCGGATGGTTTGTACACCGCACCAACTGAGGAGGCTTTAATATTTGATATCGAAAAGACCCAAGAAATGGGCTTTAATATGATTCGAAAGCATGTCAAGGTCGAACCGGCAAGATGGTATTATCACACGGATCGTCTGGGAATGCTCGTGTGGCAGGATATGCCGAGTGGTGACATGGGAAATCGCTGGGAAGTGCGGCCTGGAGTCATTCGTGAAGGCATGAACAAAGACAGGAGTCCTGAATCAGAGGAGATTTTCAAGCGGGAATGGACCGAAATTATGGAAGAATTTAAATTTTTCCCTTCCATTGTCGTTTGGGTGCCATTTAATGAAGCTTGGGGGCAGTTTAAGACGAAGGAAATTGTTGAAATGACTCGGAGACTCGATCCCACTCGATTGATCAACAGTGCCAGCGGGGGGAATTTTGAAATGGAAGGAAAAGATGTAGTCGGTGATATTTTGGATCTGCACAACTATCCGGATCCAGTTATGCCTGATCCCGGGATTTTTGGTGAAAATCGAATTATGGCCTTAGGAGAATTTGGTGGCTTAGGTTTACCTCTTGAAGGCCATACCTGGCAAAATCGCGATAACTGGGGCTATCAGAGCTTTTCTGATCAAAAGGAGCTGATGGGCAGATATTCCATTTTGTTGGATGACCTGAAGAGAATGATCCCTAAAGGTTTGGCAGCAGCCATTTATACCCAAACGACCGACGTGGAAGTAGAAACCAACGGGCTCATGACGTATGATCGCAAGGTGATCAAATTCGATCCTACTAAGCTGAAAGAAATTCACAGCAGTTTGTACGATCAATAATAACTCAACCAATTTCATACAAAAAAAGCCCGAGCGTAATCCCGGGCTTTTTTCATTTTAGAGCGGATTTACAAGTTTCCTCTCAATTCTTGTTCACGTTCGATGGCTTCGAAAAGCGCTTTGAAATTTCCTTTCCCAAAGGAAGTGGCCCCTTTTCGCTGAATAATTTCAATAAATAAGGTAGGTCGGTCCTGCAATGGTTTGGTGAAAATCTGAAGTAAATACCCTTCATCGTCTCGGTCCACTAGAATATTCAAATCCTTCAGCGGCTGCAAATCCTCGTCTATTTCCCCTACACGATCCAATAAGTCATCATAGTAGGTTTGAGGCACTTCAAGAAACTCCACGCCACGTTTCCTCAGTTCTCCCACAGTATGAATGATATCGTCTGTAGCAATGGCCATGTGTTGTACTCCGGCGCCATTGTAGAAGTCTAAATATTCTTCGATTTGGGATTTTTTCTTTCCCTCTGCGGGCTCGTTAATCGGGAATTTGATGTAGCCATTTCCATTGGAAACTACTTTGGACATTAAGGCCGAATACTCGGTGGAAATATCCTTATCGTCGAAAGTGATCAGTAGCTTGAATCCCATCACGTTTTCGTAGAATTGAACCCAGCGATTCATATCGCCCAATTCCACGTTTCCCACGCAATGGTCAATGTATTTCAATCCTATGGAAGTGGCTTGGTAAGTGCTTTTGCGGGCTTGGTATCCCGGCAGAAATACGCCCTTGTAATTTTTGCGCTCCACAAAGGTATGAACAGTTTCCCCATAGGTCTTAATTGACGCTGTTTTTACCTCACCATGCTTATCGCTGATAATGGTAGGTTCTCCAGCTGATACAGCACCCCGAGCAGTAGTTTCCTTCCAAGATTTCTCTGCATCATCTACCCAAAGAGCCAATACTTTGACTCCATCTCCGTGTGTTTTGACATGCTCAGAAATCGGATGCTCGGCTAAAAGGCTAGAAGTTAGTACCAATCGGATCTTATCCTGTTTCAGTACATAGGAAGCTCTGTCTCTGATACCGGTTTCTGGTCCAGCGTATGCAATCAATTCAAATCCATATGCATATTGGTAAAAAAGCGCAGACTGCTTGGCATTGCCAACGTACAGTTCCACATAATCGGTCCCGTTGATGGGAAGAAAGTCTTCACTCATGATTTGTTATTTTTGGGTTTTTTTTCTTTAGCCCAAAGTTACACAATCATCCAACTTTTATTTGGTCAAGGAGACTTATTCCTGAGGATTTTTGTTCCAAAACAAACTGATTACCGCCATCATCAAAAAAGTCAGGCTCCAAGTAGGAATAGCACTCCCCAACACCAAGCAGATTAAAATAATATACCAAATGGGGGCAAGGAAAAAGCCTATCAAAAATTTAAATGTCCCCTCAAATACCCGGTCTTCAATTTTTGGGCTGATCCAAAGCCAGACCCAATACAAGGGGAAATGAAAAATTTTCATCACTTTATTTCGTAATCCGGAAGGGTTTGAAATCTTTTGCTCTACTTGATGGTTTGATTGAAATTTTGCTACAGCTTCTCGGTCGGTCACATCCACCTGCGCTTCTAAAAGTTTTTCCAATGTGCCCTCATAATCCTCATCCGGAATAGTCACCACCATTTGCTTCAGGCTATTTTCTACCGCTTTGGTGAGTTTTCCTGATTGCGAGTGTGGCATATCCACCGGGATGGCCTTTCCAAAACTGATCCTCACACGACTTCCCGTGCGCTGATGGGCACTGTATTCGATCGCCACGGGAAGAATCACCGGTTGGAGTTGAGGGTATTTTTCTTTCAATCCGAAGGCCATGCGGGTGAAACCTTTGCTCAGCGGTCTGAGATTTCGGATCATACTATGGCTGCCTTCGGCAAAAATGATCACTGTTCCGTTCTTCTTTAAGACCTCAAAAGTGGCCTCAAATGTTTTTTGATTTTGCTGAATGGTGGAGAATCCATCCCTCACCCGATACACAGGAAGCATGCGGATTAAATGAAGGATCTTTGCCGCAATGGGATTTTTAAAAACTGAAGCACGGGTCAAAAACCAAGGTCGCAGGCGGGTATGTGTAGCCAAAAGCAGGGGATCAATCAGGGCATTTTGATGATTGGCCACCAAGATGATCGGTATGTTTTTAGGAATATTTTCCTTACCCGAAATCCTGATTTTTTTGAAATAGAGGTGTAGTGCGATTTTGACTAAAAGTCTCAGAAAAGCATTAAAAAGATTCTTCATAGTTTTTTACTCCAAATGCCCGCAATGAGCATTCCAGATATCAAATGCCAAATTCCCCACAAGGCCGTGATGATGGCCATTCCTCCCAACCCGTCAAAATACGTAAAAATTAATACCAGCCCCAAACCCGAGTTTTGAATTCCAGTCTCAATAGTCAATGTTTTTTGATCGGCTAAGGGGAGTTTTCCGATTTTGGATGTAAAAAATCCGGCAGCCAGAGCAATAAGATTATGTAGAAAAACCCAAAGAAAAATCACCCCGATATAGGCTAAAAACAAATCAAAGTTGCCTGCAAAAGCAATTACTACAAAGGCTGCAAAAATCAAAATACTCAATGGCTTTAGGATTTTAGATAGTTTGGTTGCCAATTGGTCCCGATAGATCCTCGTAAAAATTCCCAAGATCAAGGGAATACCCAAAATCAAGCCGACCGTAAAAAACACCTCCGAGATATCCAGGCTAATTTCACGCAATAAACTAGCCGTAGGACTATAAAAACCCGCCCAAAGGGCAAAATTCAAGGGGGTAGCAACTATTGACAGCAAGGTCGAAAAACCTGTTAAACTAACTGATAAAGCCACATTTCCTTTGGCAAGACTGCTGAGAAAGTTGGAAACATTTCCACCCGGACATGCCGCCACCAAAAACATTCCCAAGGCTACACTTGGGGGAGGGTTTAGCATATTGATCAACCCCCAGGTCAAAAAGGGGAGTAATAAAAACTGTGAAAATATGCCCAGGAAAAAAGCTTTTGGATTTTTCAACAAATACTTAAAATCATCAAGCCGAAGATCCAATGACACCCCATACATAATCAAAGCCAAAGCTAGATTTAGTGCCAGAAGGTCATTGGGTGAAAAGTTTAATCGGACAGCATCCAATTCATGGGCTAGAGTCATGTGCGGCAAATTCTGAAAATTTTAAGGAATACAAAAACATTTTCTTTGTATCATAATCCCCCGCGTTTGCGTATCAATTGGAGTTAAGCCTTTTTAATTAAAACTATGATGAAGATAAATTATTTAGTTGCTTTTGCGACGATGCTTGTTTTTAGTTTTTCCTGCCAGGAAAAAGAAAATCCTATTCAGGCCTGTGGGGTAGAAAATCCGGTAGCAAATCTAACCTGGTTGAATGAACGAGTGGAAGAACTGGAATCCACGGAATTTGGCCGAAATTATTCCTATATCAGTGAAGTACTTTACCAGGGACAAACGCTTTTTATGGAGGGCAATTGCTGTCCAAATTGTAATTCCGTTTTTACCTACTACGATTGCCAAGGAAATCTATTTGAGGATGAAATTGCTTCCACGGAAGTGACGGAAAACAAACTGATTTGGAAGTCAGAATCTAGTCTCTGCACAGTTGGGGAATAAAGGGGCTTGAATTATGACGCGATAGCTGCCTTTTTTCTTACCAGCTGCCGCCGCCACCGCCGCCACCGCCACCACCTGAAAATCCACCTCCACCGGAACCTCCGCTCGAGGATGGTTTCATGCTGGATGAGGATAGGGTATTGCTCAGACTTGAATTTAGGGCATGTCCAAATCGACCGACATTAGAAACCGGTCGATTGTACCAGGTGGGCTGATAACTGCCCGAAGATTGCATAGTGCTGGATTCGGCGAGTTTTTGGGAAAATTTTTCCCCCCAGATTTCTTCCACATCCAGGGCAATGGCATATGGCAAAAGTTTCTCAAATCGCTCTGGAGTAATTTCCGGTGGGTTGAAACTTTGCAGCATTCGCTCTTCCGCGGCACTGAGATACATTTTAAATCCCTCGATATCCGCACGGAGTTGGAGTTTTTTCTTGGCAGGCTTTCGAATAAGCCATTGATAAAAAAGGAATAAAACCACATTCACACCTAAAAAAAGGATAAACCAACCTGTTCTGCCTTCATACACAAAGTAATCGCTCAAGGTGACATTTAGAATAAAATAGAAAATCAAAAGCAAAATGGGAACAACCCAAAATTTTGCATTGAACCCTTCAAAAATCAGGGAATTCCACTGGGATTTTAGACTTTTCCTGTATTTCTCCACAGCGGATGCGAATCCAGGATCGTATTTTCCAGACAAACTCACTTCGGTGTCCGCTCTGAAAATAAACTGATGTAGAATCTTTTCCTCTGATGGAAGGACGTCATCTGCTTCTATTATCTTAGTCAAGACATATTTTTGGGATTTAAAAATTCCAAAAACATAAGACGTACTTTCATCATTGATCTTCAGATATCCCTTTGCCGCAAGATTCACCAACGCTGGTGTAATCATATTTTTGGTATAACTACCCGACTCAATCAGGGCTACAGATGCGGGAGAAAGCCCCGCAGGTGGATCAAATTGAGGAACCACTGTAGGTTTTGGAGGATCGATTCCATATCTCAACCAAGTAAACAAATAATAGAGCAAAAGAATTAAACCCAATCCAAAACCCAAGAGTTGAAAGCCATATTTTTGGAAAAAATTGGGAGGTGGAGCGGGAGCGACCACACCTTGTGTAAATCCTACCGCAACACTGAGATTTTCTCCGGGACCTAAGTTGGATGCCGAAAATCGCATTCCGTTCCCATCAGATTCAGCCGTGCAGTCTTGCTCAGTACTTCCCAAAGCACCGGTATAGCAGGCGGATTGTAATATTTCCACCCTCGACGGCAAACTGATCGCCGCGCTGACTTCTTCCATGGGGAAACTCCAAGCCGTTCCGTTTACATTCCAAAAGAGTTCGTCGTATCCTTCAAAAGCCTCGATTTGATCCGGTAGCGTGTAGATGATTTCGTATTGGTAGGTGCCGGGATCAAGAAATACAGACTCTTCACCCACATAAATGGTTAGAAAGTCGCCACTTTTCTGGGTATGATAGGGGGATTCTTGACTGCCATTTTTGACCGAAATCAGATCTATTTTTGGGCGGATGGTTTGCCCATCGCTCATTTTTCTACTGAGGGGGAGGGATCTGACGATTCCCCGTTTTCCGGTTAATTCAGTGGTGTAGGTGATTTCCTCTGTGACTTCGATAAACCCTGCTGTATCAACCCGGATTTCAGAATGAAACCGATCGATCTTTTCACTTTGTGCAAAAATCCAGGTTGGAAAAATTAGGAGGTAAAAAAAGAAAAACTGCTTCATTAGAATTTGACTTCGGGGACAGTTCGCTCAGCTTCATTGTCCAGTTCAAAGAATGGCGATTTGGTAAACCCAAACGCATTAGCAAAAAGGTTACTTGGGAAGGATTCCACCAGAATGTTTTTATCCCGTGCCGTGCCATTGTAATAGCGCCTGGCCCGCTCAATATCCTGCTCTACGATGGACAACTGCTCCTGAAGATCCAGAAAATTGGCATTGGCTTTCAAATCTGGATATTGCTCTGCCACGGCAAAGAGGTTGACCAAAGCTTTTCCCAATTGATTTTCTGCAGCTTGCTGACCTTCCACGGTTTGTGCGGATTGGGCCTGAGTTCTTGCCTGAGTTACTTTTTCGAAGGTTTCCGACTCATGCTTAGCGTAGCCTTTGACCGTTTCAATAAGGTTAGGGATAAGATTGTACCGTTTTTTAAGTTGTACGTCAATCCCGCTCCAGGCCTCTTCTACCAAGTTTTTTAGCTTGACTAATCGGTTGTAAATACTTACCCCATAAAAAACCAATACCAGGACAAGGAGTCCAATAATTAATAATGTCATAGTGCTGTTGTTTTGTGTTAAAAGCCTTCAAGATACTAGTTTAAATCAAAATTGTCCAAACCAAAACTTCAGATATCACTCAATAATTTTGCTTGGATTCCACTTTTTCCACGTCTCCGATACCGCTGACATTTCGTCGAGTGATTTCTGCATTTCCCGAGTGCTTGACTTTCCCAATGCCACTCACATCCATTGCTAAAGTTTCTGAAGCAAAAATCTCCACGTTACCAATGCCTGAGGTGACTAAATCCACGTTTTTGGCAGAAAATTCTGCCGCGATGATCTCTCCAATTCCACTGTTTTCTAAGTGGAAATTATCCGTAGCTCCCTTAAACGTAGCCTTACCAACAAAACTAAAAACCGCATGAACTTCATCCGCCTCAATATTAAAATCCATTTTTCCCGCACCACTACAGTTGATTTTCAAGGCATTGGTTTGGAGGTAGGGTTGGATATGGAAACTTCCTGCTCCAGCAATATCCAAAATCGATAAATTTTGGACAGTTAGAATTAAATCAACCGATTCATCATTTAGGACAAATTCCATTTCCTCTTTGAGACTGATTTCCAAACGTTCATCCGTCTGCTTCACTTGGACCGCCTGAACCAGTTCCTCAGGCCCTGAGAGGATCAGTTTTTCCTCATCGCCTTGGATTATTTCCGTTTCAAAATTCCCGTTTAGCACCAGATGACTGATGTTGCTAAAGCTTTCTTCGCGTTCTTGATGAGAACCAAAATCCCGGGTTTCGCAGGAAAAGATTAACCCTGAGAGGATTATACAAATGCCAAAAGTGTACGATTTCATTACTATTGTCCGATTTTAATATGATTGTTCTATTAATTTGGTTCAGTTTTTTAAGAATTCAAAGAAAAAATTAAAGACCGTGACTTTTTCTAGAAACCCACCAAAATAACTTTAAATCATAGTTTTATCGGTAATAGGGTATTTATCATTTGAGTCCTTGCAATGGATATGCCTTTGAAGAAAACAATTAGCGAATGAGACTAGAAGTTCATGGTAAAAGTCACGGATGGAAAATGAACGTTACTCTTTTGCAGGAGTTGAATGCTTTTAAAGGATTGTAGGTCTAATTTAAGATTAGCTGCCTTTTTACTTTTAACGGCCGAGCTTATCAATATCGGGATGCTAACAATGGTCAAGGTAGAACCAATGAGAAAAAGTGCAGCTCCAAAAGCACCTTCACCACTTAATAAATCCGATTGAGTTAATAGTAAATATCCAACTCCCGCACTGACTCCACCAAAGGCCAGGAGGGTAAGTCCGGATTTTTTTTGACTCAGACTTTTAGAAGATAAGTGTTCAATTTGTTCTTCTTTGGAGATTTCCTGGGCAGACAAATTCTGGTAAATTCCAAGGTTGATCAAGAAGAATATTAAGATGACAGATTTCATGGGTTAGGAGGGATTGTTGAGGCTGAAATTTCATCAAATCGACTGAATCCCTGGCCTTGAAATTCGCCGATTTCAATTTTTGTTTTTGCAAAAATTACTAACCGTGATCGGACAAAAACAGAGCGTTTTTTGAGGAAATAAAAAACCCGACTCATTGAGCCGGGTTTTTGGTTTTAAATTAGAGATTGTTTATCGCTTCAGGAGTCTTAGTACTTTTGTCTCCTGACCTTGATTCAAGTGAAGGTAATAAAGCCCCTTCTTGAAGCCTTGTCCACGGATTGACAATTCCATTTTTCCTTTGGAGAAGCTGGTTTTTCCAGATTGTAGGATATTTCCACTTTCGTCAAAAATCACATAGGAAACCACCACATCAAGTTGCTGATCCAATTCTACCGAAATTTGATCCGCTATCGGGTTAGGGTAGAAAGTAAGAATCTTCGCATTAGCAAAATTGCTTTCCATATTTGCTGCGGTATTTGAGCTCTCACATGGGATTACACCACATGCACCCAAACTTGCCCCACGAGCCAAGAAGGAAGGAACTGCCGCTTGCGCCACACTGAGTGTATTGGTTTTACCCGATTTACCGGCAGGCATACAAAGCGTCACCTTGTCATTATTTTTACCACTTCTCACATCTACAACGCAGACAGTAACTTCATCGCTAAAGCTGTTGCCTACTTCATCCGTCACTGTCAAGGTGTAAGTGGTGGTCTCAGTAGGAGATACAGTGATTTCCTGACCAACCTGTCCATCACTCCAGGTGTAGGTGTAGTCGCCACTACCACCTGTAGCATCTTCAGCCCGAAGCGTGATACTTTCTAGTGGAGCATAACCCAAATAAACCACTCCACCTTCACCGGCATCTGAGTTGATGGCTTCACCAGCCAAGAAACGGACTGATACCGGCAAGTGGTCTGAGGTGGTATTTGCATAATTTTCAATCAGGTTGAAAGGAATGTAAAGGAACTCCGAACCTTCTAGATAATTGTCATACAGTTCATCGGAGATCACAATATGATCAATCATATTATCATTGAAAATAAAGGAACGTAAACCTGCCTCACTAAGTGAAATGGTAACCCCATCAAAATCGGGATCAGAAATAATCACTTCATAAGTGCTAGGCCCATCTCCAATGGATTCATCCAAATCGTCATTGAAATCTCCCAAAAGAATGATATTATCGTCCGCATAGTAAGCATCCAAGCTGTCCTTCAATACCTGAACATCGTATCGCTTTCTGGCCAAATCCGAGTTGGAGGCACCTGATTTTGCGTGGATATTGATGAAGCTGATTTTCTCGTTCACTCCATTGATATTTGCTATTGCTGTAACCAACCACGGAAGTCGCCCACTAGACCAGAATGAGGAAGGAGTACCGGTAGGATAATCATCCAATAATGAATTTAGTCCCAATCGAGCCTCATCGTAAAATTCCTCAAATAATACCCGCTCGTCCACAAACTCCACAACTGCGGTATTGTAGACCAGGCAGAGTTTCTGAGGAGGGAAATCAGGGTCAAGCCCATCGAACGAACGGGAATAGCGATCCGAACAAATTACCGCATATCCGGGCAATTCACTGATGATATCAGCCAGCAAGGCATCATCACTTACTTCCTGAACGGCAATCACATCCGGTAAGGTAGCCTGGAATAATTTCAAGGCATTTTCCGCTTGCAAAGTGACATTATTTGGCCCGAAATTCCTGTTTGTAGCCCCAAAAAACTCCATGTTCCAAGTCATCACATCGAGGGTCTCCTCGACAGGGATATCCGATCCTATCGGTTCATAAACTGATGTGCCAGGAAGGTCTTCAATAAACCTTGGAAGTAATTGAAGCGTCCCTCTGAAGCTTCCCAAAACCCCAGTGATCCTCTGTGCCTCATCCGGGATCACTCGACCCACCAAACTATTGACCTGACCATCTATTCTCAGTTCAATAGTTCCGCTTCCATCCGTGATTACATAATTGCTTTCTGGGAAAAGAAGTCCTTGAGAAATGGCAAAGGCAGCACTTGAAATGCTGATCAGTTGTCCTTCAAGGCTTGGGTTAATTTCTGAAATTGGAACCTGAAGAGGTTCAACCACATTTCCTGAACTTATCAGTTCGACCTCCCGAACATTCCCCAATTGAATTTGCTGGTTAAACGCTCCCAAAGTACCAAAGAACTTGAGCTCATCTCCAATTTGGAAAAGTCCCTCACCATGGATTTCAGAATCAAACACAGGGATGCCTGCTGTCTCATCTTGGATGAAGGCAGGTCCGCCAAATTCATCACTTGCAGTAAGAATACCTTGAATCCATACTTCTGTTCCCTGGGGCTTTTGTCTGGCTTCCGCAATAGAGATGACTACAGGTTCTGGATCTGGCTCTGGATCTACGATAACGCCCCCAAAGCTTTGACCGGAATTCACCAGGTCATAGGTGCTAGCGATAGAGGTCTCTGACCAGGAAAAGTCAGCATAGGATAAACCGCTACCTTGGAGTTGAAGGGAAGTTCCGATAGGAGTAGTACCGGGCTGATCTACCCCCACATCTTCACTCAGGACCCCATCAGCAGGCCCGCCCACTGCAGTAAAGTTGCCCTCATAGCTCAAAAACTGAATGACTTCATTACTTGGACTTATCAAGGCAAATCCATCCGGTGAACCGTTTTGCAGGCCAGAGATTGGGAAAAATTTTGTTCCAAAGCCATTGTCCTGATTAGTTAGGATACCGCTTAGGTTAAGGGTATTATAAGTGTTTCCGTTCGACCCGTTGTATAACACAAGTTGGTAGCCATTCAGATCTAGCCCTGCTGTTCCCGCTACTTCGATTCCTTCATTGACATCCGCCCCGGCATTGTCATAATGAAATTCGTTGATAAATAGGACAGGAGCACCGGCAAATGTCTGTCCGTTATTTGCAGCACCAAAAGTTGAACTAGCTGGTTCCAACCAAGAGAAATCAGTGTACACCTTTCCCGTACCGCTGAGTTGCAGGGAGAAACCGATGGGTGTCCCGCCATCCTCATCTACACCAATATCTACGCTGCTCATCCCGTCAGCAGGTCCGCCTACAGCTTCAAAACTGCCCTCATAGCTGAGAAATTGAACGACTGTTCCATTGTTTACCAAGGCAATACCATCCGGTCCACCGTTTTGGATTCCGTTTGTCGGATATGTTTCCGAAATAAAACCAAATCCATTGCCTGAGTCTGAAATAGTTCCGGAAAGATTTCTCGTATTGTAATTCGATCCATTGGACCCATTGTAAAGTACAATCGACCAACCCGTCAAATCCGTTCCTGCCGGACCTGCGATTTCAATCTCCTCTCCAGTGTCTGTTCCACTATTATCATAATGGATTTCATTGATAAATACCTCTTGGGCATTTACAGATATTCCCAATAAACCAAAGAATAGAAAATAAATGTTTAATAAAATTTTTCGCATATAATGAAGATTAATTTTGGGACTCAATATCTCACCATTTCTTGCTTTTTAATCAGTTTGAAAATTACCCTTTGGTTAATTTTTATTCTCAAAAACATTGCAAAAAGGTAATGAACTTTTTTAAACAAAAATGGCTAACACTAAAAGGATAGTAACCGATAAAAAAATCGATAATCCACTTCTTTGTATAGGAGGAGGATCTCGATCCCTCGAAAAGCATAATGACCGGATTTTTCAAACTCAGTCGAAGGGAAATCGAATGTTTTGAAAACTCCCTAGGTTCCAAAGGACCTATTTGAATCAATTTCCAAAACAAAAATTTTTGAGCATAAGGAGTCAAATAGTGAAATGGTTTTTGGTGCCCTATGACCTAGCTTCTTTCTACTTAAAGATATTATTCCATTGTGAGTCTCATCGCTCAACCCTATCTTTAAACACCCATCACCCAGCAATAATGTATATAGCCGTTTCAAAAAGAATCGTTCAAACGAAACCAATTCGGATTTTACTTTTCGCCCTTGCCTGTTCACTTTTCTTCTCAGCCTGCCAAAGCAAAGATTCTTCAGGGTCCGAGCAAAACTCCAACTCAAAGTCAGAGGCTGAATTTACCGATCTGAATAGGGAGAAATCCAATCTTTCGGATTATAAAGGTAAACCCATCATCTTGCATTTTTGGGCGACTTGGTGCAAACCCTGCATCGAAGAATTTCCCTCGCTGAAAGAAGCACAACCCCGATTGGAAAAGGAGAATGTGCAATTTTTAATCGCTTCTGATGAAGAGCTAGACTTGATCGAAAAGTTTCAGACTAGATTTAAAACCGGCTTGAATCTAATTCAACTTAGTGAAGGGAGTTTAGCAGAGTTTGGAGTTTACGCCTTACCGACTACTTTGATATTGAATGCAGAGGGTAAAGAAATTAATCGCATATCTGGAAAAATTGATTGGAGTAGCATTGAATCCATCGATCAATTGACCAATTTAAAGCAATGAATAAGCTGATTTTATTCCTCCTAGCATTCACCTTGATTTTCTCTTGTCAACCAAAAAGCGAAAAGCAGATGGAGCTATCGGAGATTTCTTTTCCTGGAAATGCTGATAGCTCCTTACCTTATTTGTACGCATCAGAGGATGGACTTTTCCTGTCATGGACCGAAATGCTCAATGATTCTACCGCTGCTCTTTTTTACGCTCAGTTTAAAAAAGGAAGCTGGAAAGAAGCTCAGATGATAGCAAAAAGCTCCAATTGGTTTGTGAATTGGGCGGATTTTCCTGCAATTGTGGAGCATAAGGGTACTATTTTAACCCATATACTTCCCAAATCTTCTCCAAGTACATTTTCTTATGATGTCAAATTGAATGTGCTTTCAACTGGAGAAAACGAGTGGAAAACAGACCTTCCTTTGCATACCGATTCCACCTTTACAGAGCATGGTTTTGTTTCTTCCATTCCCTATTCGGACAACTCATTTTTGCTTTCTTGGCTTGATGGAAGGAATACAGGTGGTAGCAGTCATGACCATTCTGAACATTCGGGAGCAATGAGTATCAGGGCCGCTGAAGTGGATTTCCAAGGAAATGTCCTGTGGGACGAACTTTTGGATGCCAAAACCTGCGATTGCTGTCAGACAAGTGCTGCGATGACATCTGAAGGCCCCGTGGTTTTGTATAGAAATCGCTCTGATCGGGAGATTAGGGATATAGCAATTACGCGTTTGGTAAATGGAATGTGGACCGAACCCAAGATTATTCATGCCGACGGCTGGGAAATTGCCGGTTGCCCTGTCAATGGGCCCAAAGTGGACGCTCATCAGGAAAATGTTGCCGCCGCCTGGTTTACCGCCGCCAACGACACCCCTCAGGTCAAAGTTTCTTTTTCTACCAATTCTGGAGCTGATTTTATGGAACCTCAGGTTTTATCCGAAGGAAACGCCATCGGCAGGGTAGATGTGGCTCTACTTGAGGATAATTCGGCCTTGGTAACCTGGATGGAAATGGAAGGGGATACCGCTTATATTTTCGTTCAAAAGGTAGGTTTGGACGGTAAAAAATCCCAAAAACACAAAGTGACTCCAATTGATTCGGGAAGAAAAAGCGGATTCCCTCAAATGGAAATAGGAGATGAGCAAGTTTATTTTGCCTGGACGCATCTAGAGAATTCCGAAAGCAATGTGAAACTGTCTACTTTTCCTCTTAGCCAATTTTACTGAGATTCAATTCAACCCATTTTTTCTACAGTTCAAGCTTCAAATTATACGGTTTAAAATCTTTTTCATTGTATTTCAAACCAATAAAAATAGCGCTAGTTAATTGATTTATAAACAATTAACCAAAATCAATAAATCCATGACCAATTCAATCAACCAATTTATCAAGGGAGGGCTAGTCCTTTTTCTCCTTGTATTTATGGCTGCCTGTTCTCAAATTGAAGATCAGGCCACCCCGAAGCAAAATGAGTTAAAGCTCATTCCAGAAGTGCTTAAATCCATGGAAAATGATGGAGATGTCACTGACCCAAATGTACGGAAAAGTGCCGGCCGAACTTTTGCTACTTTCAATGCGGCTTTGGGAAAAAGTGGTTTAGCTTAAGTTTTCACCAGAAATGATCTCACTGTTTTCGCACCAACCGACGCTGCCTTTGCAGAATTTGGATTGAACCCAGGTAATATTGGGAATTTGGAAAATCTGACAACTATTCTACTCTATCATGTCGTGGCCGGTTCGGTTTTTTCTGATGATTTGGAAGAAGGTTTTGTTCCAACTTTAAATGGAGCCGCGGTAGAAATCAGCCTGATGGACGGACCAAAGGTTAATGAATCCAATATCATTTTGGTAGATAAAGAAGCTAGAAATGGGGTAATTCACGGAATAGATGCGGTATTATTTCCTCCAGCTGAGAATATCAAGGAATTGGTGAATACCAATCCTGATTTTTCCATTCTTAAAGCAGCGATCGAAGCTGCAGGAATTGAGGAGATTGTGGCAAATACGCAAAATATCACAGTTTTTGCTCCTACTGATCAAGCTTTTATTGATTTGATTGACGCCCTTCCAACTGTAAATAATCTTGAGGAGTTGGTTGATTTTTTAGGTGGAACTGACGGATTAATCAACGTTTTGGCTTACCATGTTTTTGTAGATGGAAGAGTGTTTTCTTCAGATCTAACTGATATCAAAATTACCATGTTTTCGGGTGACGAAGTGACAATAGATACTTCAGGTCCTAAATTAATTGATCTTGGCAGTGGAGAATCAAACATCATCGCAACTGATATTCAGGGAACAAATGGTGTAGTACATGTTATTGACCGGGTGTTACTGAACTTATAAAACCAACCAACGACCATAATCGAAAAGCGTGGCGATAGCTGCGCTTTTTTTATTTTTTCCGGATGAGTTTATGGAATATGATCATGAGATCTCATTCGTTAGAGGCTGCCTTCAGCAAAAAGTTTTACAACGTTCTGTTCCAGTTAAACAGTTATCCGATTAAACAATTTCACCGATCAATTCCTTGAATTTCCTCTGCATCCTCCCCATATTCGTGGCTTAAATTTTAGCAATAGACCATCGCCCGTGAATATTTCTCATACATTAAAAGCTTTTGACGAACTTACCGTTTACGAACTCTATGATCTTCTCCGTCTGAGAAGTGAGGTTTTTGTGGTGGAGCAAAATTGCGTTTTTCTGGATCAGGATGATAAAGATCAAAAATGTCATCACGTCCTTCTTTACGCGGATAATCAATTAGCGGGGTATTGTAGGTTGGTTCCGGCAGGAATATCCTATAAAGAAGTAGCGATCGGAAGGGTCGTAAGCGCCCCGGATTTTAGAGGGAAAGGAATGGGAAGAAAAGTGATGGAACTTGGGATTGATTATTGTCAAAAGCTCTACGGTCCCTGCAATATCCGTCTGGGCGCCCAAACTTATGCACTTAATTTTTATAAATCCCTCGGATTTGTTCCCGAAGGAGAGACCTATGATGAAGATGGAATCGAGCATATCGAGATGGTGAAAAAGGTTTGAAGAGATGATCATTTGTCAGTGCAATTGAACTTCGAGATTCATCATTTCGCATCTATCATTCGATTTTTTTGGCCGACGTTCGGGAATTGGTTCTATCAATTTCTTTCTTCCTCCTCGGCGCAATGAGGCGTGTATCCATTGGATCCTCGGGCCGAGGTTGAATTCCTTCCTAAAACCTTAACCCCGCATTTTGCTCGTCGTTCCTCCTCGCTCATACGGGGCTACGCCACAGGCGCACAGGTATTCATGGTTAAAGGCCCGCCTGCGTCGGGCAGGCCTTCAAGCTTTTTCGATTTTCCCACTGACCATTGGTTTTAGAACCAGCCTTACAGCATTTACGGTTTTTTGGAGCATTGGAAAACCGTTAAAAAATGAGCTAGTCCCGAACTTGTTTCGGGAATCCGCTCATTTTTAGGTTTGAAAATGCGACAAAAAATCAAATCGCAAACGGGTTGTAAGTCCTTGAAAAGATTTGGAGCGATTTGAAGTAAAGGCTGAGGCTGGTAGGTTTTTGGTTACTTTTTGGCGGCAAAAAGTGACAAATAAGAAGCGGTAAAAACAACTTTGACGGGTTAAATTCATTAAGGATGTTTTCCTAATCAATTTTTGTCTACCTCCTCGGCATAACGAAGCTGGTATCCGACAAATCCTCGGGCCGAGGTGTGGGTTTTTTGGCATGAACAAACCCCGCATTCCATTCGGCATTCTGCCTCACTCCATACGGGGCTATTCATAGATTGACCCCTTCAGGTTCTTTTTTCATGCCTAATGTTGCCTAGTAAAAATCTGTCTTCCACCTATCGCTCTCCAACATCGGACATCTGTCATCGGATACCCGACCCAAACTTGGCTATTCATCTTTTCCCATTCATTATTCGATATTTTTTTCTTGACATGTCAAATTCTCTTAATCCCAATTCCCTTAGCAAAAAATTCAAATTTTGCTTCTGTTAAGATTCCGTATATTCATAGCTAGATATCTTTCTAGTTATTAAATGAAGAAAACGAAAAATCTACCTTACCTAATTGTATTGGCCTTATTCATTTTGGTCTGTTCCTGTAAGCAAAAAAAAGAAAGTGAATGGGTGCCAATTTTCAATGGCAAAGACCTAGATGGATGGTCACCAAAGTTTACTGGGGAGAAGTATGGGGTCAATTACCTGAATACCTTTCGGGTAAAAGAAGGGAAACTCATAGTCTCATATGATGGCTATGACAATTTTGATGAAAATTTTGGGCATCTTTTTTATCAGGAAAAGCTTTCCCGATACCGCTTGCGCTTAGAATACCGCTTTGTTGGAGACACGGTTCCCGGCACCCCATCTTGGGCTTTTAAAAACAGCGGCATAAAATATCATACTCCGCATCCTTCTGAGCTACCTCTTGACCAAATACTGCTGAATGCCGTTGAAGCTCAAATTTTGGGAGGTGATGGCAAAACTGAGCGGTTTACAGGAAATGTATGTACAGCAGGAACCCATATAGTTATGAATGACAGTCTGATTACCCAACATTGTACTAATTCCAGCTATCCCGCGATAAGTGATAGCAGTTGGGTAAAGATGGAAATCGAAGTACAGGGGAGTCAAAAAGTCATTCACAAGATCAATGGGGAGGTTGTGATGGAGTACTCTCAACCCCAATACGATGATACCGATGAATTTGCCAAGGAACTCATGGAAAAGGGTCACCCCAGAATTATCAGTGAGGGTTATATCGCACTTCAGGCAGAAGGACATCCCATAGAATTCAGGAATATTGAGCTGATGAGGTTGGACAAATGATGAATCGATGAGAGAATTATAGAATTGATTAATTGAGCCTACAAAACAATCGGCCAACTGAAAACTGCGACTGCCTACTTTACCCCATTCCCCGATTTTTTACCTACGGAATCATCAGACACAAATTATTTCCTACTTTTAAAATTCATCCTATTATAACCTATTAAATCTTTCATCAATGTTGGCAGCTTTGGGATTAATCACCATTGTGGTTTTGCTCTTTTTGGTCATGGCAAAAAAGACCTCGCCAACTGTGGCCATGATTCTAGTCCCCATTATCACGGCTGGGATCGGTGGTTTCCGCCTGGAAATGCTAGATTTTATCACCCAAGGTATCCTTTCCATCGCTCCCACAGGCGTTATGTTTATCTTTGCCATTCTCTTTTTTGGAGTGTTGATGGACGCAGGTACTTTCAGACCTATCATTAAGGGAATCCTGAAACTGGCAGGAAATGACCCGGCAAAAGTCGCGGTTGGCTCGGCCCTTCTTTCCATGATCGTTCATCTGGATGGATCAGGTGCCAGTACCTTTTTGATTGCTGTGCCCGCTTTTCTGCCGGTCTACGATCAGCTGAACATGAAGCGAACTACCTTGGCCTGCATTGTCGCGTTGGCAGCAGGCACGATGAATATTCTTCCCTGGGGTGGGCCAACTATCCGAGCCGCTGCCGCATTGGAAATCCCGGTCAATGATTTGTTTAACCCCATGCTGCTCCCGGTAATAGTAGGCTTATTTTCAGTGCTTCTGATAGCTTACTTTCTAGGGAAAAAAGAGCGAGGTCTCGTGCGGAACGAAATTATTCAAAACAATCTGGAGGAAAATAGCAGCGAGTGGGAGAGACCCCGTCTTTTTTGGTTCAATATCCTGATGATTGTCATCGCGGTGGCTATTTTGGTTTCGGGATTGATTCCCCCACACATCATCTTTATGATCGCTTTTGCTATCGCCATCACCATCAATTACCCCAACATTAAAAACCAGGCAAGTCGAGTCAATGCCCATGCAAAATCTGTGGTGCTGATGGTCAGTATACTCTTTGCCGCAGGCTGCTTTATCGGAATTATGAAAGGCTCCGGCATGATCGAAGCTATGGCCGAATCAGCTGTGACTCATATTCCGAATTGGGTGGGAAACCACCTACCTGTGGTGGTTGGAATAGCCTCCATGCCCGCCAGTTTGTTGTTTGACCCGGATTCATTCTATTTCGGGATTGTTCCCATTCTTTCCAATACAGCAGTCCACTTTGGCGGGGATCCCGTGGAGATCGGGCGAGCAGCCATTATGGGACAAATGACCACCGGATTTCCCGTCAGTCCGCTGACTGGAGCTACTTTTTTACTGATCGGTTTGACCGGAGTAGGTTTGGGAACGCATCAACGGAAAACCATTCCTTATGCATTTTTAGTTAGTATCATCATATTAATCACTTCCTTATTGGTAGGAGCCATTACCTTGTAAATCATGAAGACTATCAGAATCGGAAGCGGCGCAGGTTATGGAGGGGATCGACTGGAACCCGCCTTGACGCTTTTAGAAAAAGGGAATTTGGATTACCTCTGCTTCGAATGCCTAGCCGAACGGACCATTGCGCTGGCGCAAAAAGAAAAAAGGGCAAATCCTGAAAAAGGATACAACCATCTGCTGGAATATCGGATAAATGAGGTTTTGCCCTTGGCAAAAGAGACGAATACAAAAATCATATCCAATATGGGGGCGGCCAATCCAATGTCTGCCATGCGAAAAACCGCCGAAATTGCTCAAAACCTAGGGATCAAAGGCTTAAAAATCGCCGCCGTTTACGGAGATGATGTCTTGGACCAACTCACAGATCTCAAGGAACTCAAGATCTTGGAAACAGGTGAGCCTTTACATTCTTTGGGAGATGCCATCATTTCCGCCAATGCCTACCTTGGTGTAGATGGAATCCTGCAAGCTTTAAAATCAGGAGCAGACATTATCCTAACAGGCAGGGTGTCTGATCCTGCCTTATTTTTGGCACCGATGATTTATGAATTTGGCTGGGAAATGAATGATTACGGGAAATTGGGAAAGGGAACGCTAATCGGGCATTTGCTGGAGTGTGCCGGGCAACTTTCAGGAGGATATTTTGCGGATTTGCAGCAGAAATTTGTGCCCGAACTCTGGGACTTGGGCTTTCCATTTGCCCAAGTGGATGAAAAAGGAGATGGCTATGTTTCAAAGGTGGACGGAACCGGCGGGAAAATTACTCCCGCCACTTGTACCGAACAGTTGCTCTATGAAATCCATGATCCTGCCAATTACCTGACGCCAGATTGTATCGCTGATTTTTCTCAGGTGGAATTCAAAACCTTGGCAGAAAACAAAATTCAGTTCCAAGGCGGAAGCGGTAAAAAGCCAACAGACTTTTATAAAGTCAGTGTGGGCTACCGCAATGGCTTTTCAGGAGAAGGACAAATCAGCTATGGGGGCTACGATTGCGTCAATCGCGCTAAATGGGCGGGGGAAATCGTCAGAAAACGCCTTGAAAAATGGGGTTTCGAGGAAATTAAAACCGAGCTCATCGGTTATGACTCCATCACCCCTTATGAAGCAAATCCAGCGTCCATTCCCGAGGTTCGTTTGCGCATATCTGCGAAGGCAGCAACTCTGGATATGGCCAGAAAAGTCGGACAGGAGGTCGAAACCCTCTATACCAATGGCCCTGCAGCCGGAGGAGGAGTCAGTCAATCTGCAGAGGAAATTATCTCTGTGGTTTCAGTTCTTTTACCCAAGGAACTGGCCCAAGCCAAAGTCGAATATCTTAATTGCTAAACCTATGCTACTTCGAGAAATCGCACATGCCCGTACGGGGGACAAAGGAAACATCAGTAATATTTCTTTGATCGTATTTGATTCATCAGATTTTGAACTGATCAAAGAAAAAGTCACTCCCGACCGGGTTAAAAAGTGGCTGGGCAAAATCGTAAAAGGAGAGGTGCTTCGCTACGAACTCCCAAAACTCCGAGCCCTTAATTTTGTGCTTTATGATGCCTTGGATGGAGGCGTCACCAGTTCCTTGCAGCTCGAAAAACACCGAAAGACTCTAAGCTCTTATTTATTAGAAATGCCGATTGAGTAACAATTCAAACCTAGTGTAAGACTTCAGATTTATCTGCCGTAGGCAGACTTGTGCTCTTTAGTTGACTTAAAAACCAACAATTACTTAGTTTAGCGCAAGTCTTTGGACTTGTGCTTTTGAGACTTGATTGATCAATTTTTCCCGCAGATGCCCACAGAAAAAGATGCGGATACTCGCAGATTCATGGACGATGGAAATAAAAATCAGCGTCAATCAGCGAAATTAATCTGCGAAAATCTGCGGGCAATCATTTGTCTCGCTGAAAAAGACGCACATTGCACTTGAATCAAAATCAGTCCAAGGCAACATGCGAGAGCCAGGTCTGAAGACTTACCTTCAACAATCAATTTCTCAATTCACCGCTGCATCCAGAAAGTCCCCGTTTGGAAATTTTTGCGTATATTCTAAAAAAACAATCACTTACGAACAAAAATATAAGACCATGGATAAGTTAGAGAAATTTGAGATGATGGAAAAAATTCTGAGAGAATTTGAAGATTTGAAAAACAGTCAAACCTCCGTCCTAAAAAAGATATCTAAGATTGAAGCGGATAATATCAATTTGGGTGTAAAGCTCCTGGAGGAAAAATTACCGGATATATTTTTTGCCGTAGACAACAACCTCACTTTGGTTACTGAACTGGAGGAGCAATTTCAGGAGTACCGGGATAAGTTTTTCAAAGAAAACAACCTAGCCGCTTTGCAGGAAGAGCGAAGTAAGGAATAAGCACTGTCCTTTTCCACAGTTCAGCACCGAACTAGGCTAGCGCAAAGTCTTCAGATTTATCTGCCGTAGGGAGACTTGTGCTCTTTAGTTGACTTAAAAACCAACAATTACTTATATTTGAACTATGGCGACAATAAAACTCAAGGTCAGTGAAAAAATTTTGGACAAAGTCCTATGGCTTCTTGGACAGTTTAAATCCGAGGATCTTCAGATTATTGAAAATGACGGGAAGTTTGAAGCTGATAAAGTGTATGCTCAGAATGAACTCCGGCGATTGGACTCTGGCGCATCCAAATCCCATTCCATTGACGAATTAGACGAACTTTTGGAAAAAAGTATAGGACAACATGAAAATCGAATTTCTTGACAGTCTAGCGCAAGTCTTCAGATTTATCTGCCGTAGGTAGACTTGTGCTCTTACTGCCCTAGCCCTAGCCCCTAGCGCAAGTCTTTAGACTTGTGCTTTATGTTTATCATTTTGCCACGCAGATACCGCAGAAAAAGACACAGATATTCGCATATTAATAATTAATGAAAAGAAGGATCAGCGAAAATCAGCGAATCAAATCCGCGAAAATCAGCGGGCTATATTTTTACGCAAACGAGATATAGCGCAAGTCTTTGGATTTATCTGCCGTAGGGAGACTTGTGCTCTTAAGACATGAACTTTATACCCTAAGATTTAAGACCAAAGCTAAACTTCATATCCTTTTTCAATCTCATTTAAAAACCTAGATATCTCCCGCTCATCCGTCGCATCTTCCTCCGTCCACTCAAAATTCTCGAACTCATGCCACTCATGATCAATTTCAGGATCATAGGCATACTTTTGAAGCCTAGCTAAACCCCAATCCTGAGGCACAAAATATTCCCCGTAAATCAGCTTCTCCTTGAATTGTTCGGCCGCTCTGCGAGGGCACAGGAAGCCGGGGTTTGCAAAAATCACCCAGCCAAACTGCTTGTAATTCGCTCCGTCCCGATACATGTAATTGAGTTTTAGATTCAAAGCCCGCTTGCCCGCGTTGAATGGCAGCTGCTCTAAAAACTCATCCAAATCTTCCTCTAAATCAAAAGAATAAAGCGTTTCTTTCCCCAGTTCAAAAAACCGGATTAAGTCCACCAAACTTTCAAAAACCCGGAAATGAGTCCCTTCATAATTGTACAAATAGACCGACTTACTTTCCTCAAATTGGACCAGGTTCAGAGTTTCTAGGGTTCTTGATGGAGTAAGGTATTCGGTGGAGATTGGGACGAATTTGTTCATTTCTAAAGCCTTTTCTCAAAAATACTAAAAATATCATTTTGTAGACTATAGTCCGTGGTACAATAGGCTACATTTTTTCAGATTGCATAATGGATATCAAAGTGGCTTACGGAAAGAAAGTCAGGCAAATTCGAAAAGATAAAGGTGTTTCTCAAGAAAAATTGGCTGAGTTAGCTGAGCTTGATAGGACATATATTTCTGGTATTGAAAATGGGAAAAGGAATGTTTCGATTGAAACCATTTTCAAGATTGCTGAAGCTTTGAATATCCCTGTGATTGAGTTTTTTGAGTTCTAAAGAAATTTAATATGATTGAAGAAAATATTGATTTTATTATTGAATGTGCTATAAAATTTGGAGCAAAGCCTGAATTAGAGTTTAATAAGCCTTATGTACTAAGAAAAAATATTGGAACTGAAGCCCTTAAGGATAATGGAGCTTATTTTGGATTTATTCATCCAGAAGAAGAGTCTGCCGGGCCCTTTCATGATTTTTCTTTGACAATTTTTCCAAACGATGAGAAAAAACCTTGGCTGGTATGTCTTGGAATTGGTATAAGTGGATTCAAAAATGATTATGAACTTGCTACGTATCCAGGACTTAGAAGATTATTCTCAAAGCTGATTGATGAAAGAGGATTTTGTAAATCTGACTTTTCAGACATTGAAACTAGTCTACCAAAATCGATTACTGGAAACTTGGATTTGCAACATATAAAAAATACAATTAAAACTTACACTAAAGTTTTACCTACTTGCCAAATCGTTGATGACCCAGAAAGCGAAGAGGGAAAACAAATTATTGCAGCCTTCGTAGCTGGATATGCTAAACTTAGAGATTGGCCTTCTAACAAAGACCATAGAAAAGCTATCTCTGAAGCTTTAGATTCATTTTTAAAGACAGAAAAAATTGATGAAACAGAAGAAGTAAAAAATCTCTTAAACGAAAGAAAGTACATAGTTCTTCAAGGACCTCCTGGTACTGGTAAAACTAGAACTGCAAAAAGTATTGCAGAAAAAATAGCAGCCAAAACCTTCTTTACTCAATTTCACGCAGAGACAAGTTACTCCGATTTTATTTTTGGAATTCGGCCTGACACACAAAACGAAGAACTAAGATACAAAGAAAGTTTAGGTAGCTTCTCAGATGCTTTAAAATATGCCATTGACCATGACAATGAAAAAGTCATTTTAATCATTGATGAAATAAACAGAGCTAATCTTTCCAATGTATTAGGACCAATTTTTTATCTTTTTGAACATAAAATGGATGTTTCGAATGTTGAAATTGAAATTGCTCCAAATTTCAAAGTAAAAAAACTACCTGAAAACTTTTCTGTCATTGCTACAATGAACACAGCTGACAGGAGTTTGGCAGTTGTTGACTTTGCGTTAAGAAGGCGTTTTGCCTGGTACACTATGAAGCCAAAAATTATAAAATCAAGAATTTTTTTTAATGAAGACTTTATCAAGATTCAAGAAATTTTCGATTGGTATGCCTCAAGCACTGAATTAAACTTACAACCTGGTCAAGGATACTTTATAGCAGAATCCGATGACGAAATGAAGAATCGCATTCGATATGAAATATTCCCTTTAATAAAAGAATATTTACAAGAGGGCCTCTTGCGAAATGCTAAAGAAGAGTTCAATAACTATTTTTCAAATAGAATAAATTTATCTCTTTTCGAATGACAAAGCCCTTAGATGTTTTTTGTGAAATTCCTTGCTTAACTGAGAAATCAAAACAGTTAGGTGGAGTTGCTTTACAAAAAAAGTGGTTCAAGTCAGCTGATAAAAGAATTATAGGTCAATACCTCCAGAAATTCATTAACTACAACTCTGAGCAATTTGAATTCCTAGGCGTTCAGCCATACTTAATTGGTACAGACCAAAGTATAGCATTAACATTTCGTTCATCTGGTTTCATAGGCTCAATTCCTTTGAGGGCTTCAGACACTGGGAAGCAAATCGGTGATTTTGTGGTTACGCCTAGATTCACTGGACGTGAAAAATTTGAGGACTACATTGAAATTCTTAATCTGCTAGGTACTGAAATTAGCCCCGAGGTTATTGACAGTTTACCATTGGCATCTGGTAAAAATTTCAGGCCCCCGTTGTATTTGGAGGCTGTGAAATTTATAGCAGCTCTTGAAAAACTGACAATAAGACCGTGGAGAAAGTTTGATAATATTGAAAAGGTATCAAGTGAGCCTACTGGTCAAATCAATTGGACTAAATATATAAACAACGAATACAAAGTTGAAAACAGATTAAAATTCCCGGCAAGAACAAATTTTTTAAGCGAGTTTCATACTGAATATTCTGAAGTTAGATATGTCTTTGACATTTGTAAAAGGGAGCTACTTTCTGCAAATACACCCCAGAGGATTAAGAATACTTTGCGAACCAAATTAAGTTTTCTTGAAGAACAATTATATCATCATAAACCAAAAGCAACCAATAAAATCATAATCCGATTTTCCGATAATCCAACGGTGAAAGCTTGTAAAGAACAAGCTAATAGAATTTTAAACTTTAATCTTGTAGACAGCACAGCTTGGCGGGTAGACTTTTCAGATGTTTTTGAGAAGTTTATACAGTACATTTTTAAACAAGCTGCAAAAGAAACTGGAGGTCGGCTTTATTCAAACCTTAAGTTTCATTCGAGGACTTTGAAGCATTTCTCTTGGGAATTGAAACATATTGAGCCAGACGCAATCTTTCAAAAAGAAAATTTTTTGGTTTTTATCGATGCCAAATACAAGTCTAATTTATACAATAGGTTTGACCAAAATGAAGGCTTGAAAGAAACTCATAGACAAGATTTACATCAAATTATGGCTTATTCTTCGTTCAGTAAAACAGATTTAAAATATGGTTTTCTTTGTTATCCATCAGATCAAATTGAATTAAAAACGATTGAATATAGAAACGGAATTAATGAAGTAAAAAATTCGATTTTGATTTTAGGTGTACCCTTAAAACTTAAAGTTATCAATGAGGTAAAAAAGTTATTGGTCGAAACATTAAATAAATTAGAGGCAGAGTCTTTAGATAGATTTTCTTAAATTATTTCTAATAAGATTAGGCTAACTCCCTCAAATCCACCGGAACCACTCTACTTACTCCCGCCTCAATCATGGTAATCCCATAAATGATATCGGTACTCGCCATGGTGCGCTTATTATGCGTCACGATGATAAACTGACTCTCTTGGCTGAACTTCTGAATGATCTGATTGAACTTGTCAATATTGGCATCATCCAATGGTGCATCCACCTCATCGAAGATACAGAAAGGGGCCGGCTTCAGCAGGTAGATGGAGAAGAGTAGGGAAGTGGCAGTTAGAGTTTTTTCCCCACCGCTGAGTTGGTTGATGGTCAATGGACGCTTACCCTTGGGCTTGGCCATAATCTCGATGCTTGACTCCAGCGGATTATCCGGATCGGTCAGCTTCACATCGCAGTCGTCCTGCTCGGTAAAGAGGCTGCGGAAGACCTTGACAAAGTTCTCCTTGATTTTCTCAAAAGCATCCAAGAAGGTTTCCTTGGCCACCTGATCAATCTCATGAATAGTGCTCAACAAGGATTCCTTGGCTTTGACCAAGTCTTCTTTTTGCCCCTGAATAAAACTATGGCGCTCCTTGATCTCATCATAGGCTTCCATTGCCATCGGGTTGATCGGTCCCATTTTTTCCAACTTCTCCTTATGCTTTTGAACCAGACTGCGAAGATCCTCCTCCTTAAACTCGGCAAATTCGGCATCGAGTTCGGGGTTTTCTTCCATCAGTTGATCCAGGTCCAACTCAAACTCCACACTTAAGCGCTCTTTCATCGAAGTCATCTTGAGTTTGATCTCATTGATATGGTTTTGGAGCTCCTGCAAAATCTGATCGTGACTTTCCTTGCCTTTCTGTAGGCTTCGGATCTTCTGATCGGTCTCATCAATTAGCCCACGGCTTCCGTAGTAATCCTTTTCGGCCTCGTTTACTCCCTGCTCGATTCCTTCCTTTTCGGAGTACAGCTCCATGAGTTCATCATCCTTGACCTCATTGTTTTCCAGCAATCCCTTGATTTCGGTATCCAATTGGGCGAGTTCTGCCTGGGATTTTTCGATCCGCTCTTTGGAGGATTCGTAGGCGTTTTGCTTGAATTCGATCTCCTGATCTAGGCTGTTTACTCTGTTGAGTTGCTGATGGTATAAAATATTTTCCTGATTGAAGGCTTGAGATTTTTCGGTGAGCACCGTTGATTCCTTTTCCACTTCCTCAGTCAATACCTCCAAATCTTGACTTAAGGACTCGAATTCGCCCCGCTCTTCTATAAGGGTGGGTTGAATCTCGGTCAAACTCTCCTCCAGTTCGGCAATCCGATCCAAAATATCCTCCCGCTTATTGGCATTGGAGGAAAGGAGTTCGGCGAGTTGCTCTTTTTTGGTGCGAACGGAAACGTAAGATTGATTGAGTTCGCTGATCAATCCCTGCTTCTCTTCGATCTGCTTTTTGTAGGAAATTTCCTTGAGTTTCATCAAGTCAGAAAGCTTCTGATCCAAATTGGAGCGGGTGGCAGAGACTTTTTTATTCAACTCCTTGATTTCCTTGTCAAGTTTCTCCAGATTCTTTGCTCTACCGATTCGCTTTCCCTCAAAAAGCCCTACCGAACCTCCGGAAAGGGAAAATTTCCGCTTGGTGTATTTGCCACTTTCGGAAATAAAAACAGCTTCAGGATCTTGAGGAAAATCCTTGTAATCGCCCTGAACGATGTAGACATTGTCCAGAATAAAATTGATAAGGCGACTGTATTTGACGTCAAACTCAATGATCTCAGTGGCTGCGATGGCATTGGAAAACAACTTGCTTTGACTGGTTTTGAATCGCTCAAAATGCTCCAATACGAAAAAGTTGGCCTTTCCCCGTGAGGAATCCGAAAGCAGATGGATAGCCGCAATGGCTTGCGCTTCTGTTTCGACCACATAGTAGTTCATGTAGCCCTCGAGGTAGTTTTCGATGGTCACCCGATATTTTTCATCGGTTGTGAGCAAGTCGGAGAGGAGGGGAATATCCTTTCCCCAAGAGGAGTTTTTCTTTAAAAATTTGATGGCCTCGGGAAAACCTTCCAGATTCTCCACCAGGGATTTGGTCAGGTTGAATTCGTTTTGTTTGGAGTCAAGTTTTCGGGAGGAAGTGGTCAGTTCCTCCCGGATCATTTCGATCACCCGATTGGATTCTTCGATCTTTTGATCCAAGTCTTCCTGCTTAGCTTTAAGTTTCTCGTATTCGGCAGTTTCCTGATCAAGCTGATCTTTGAAGTCCACGATTTTTGCCTCAAAATCCACCAGGGAAGCTTCCTGATGAGAATCGTCTGAGGAAGTTCGCTCGAGTTCCTGCTTTAAGGTAGAAAGCTGAATTTGCTTGATTTCCAAGTCTTTATTGAGCTGATAGACGCGCTCCTTAAGTTGCTCGTATCGGGCTTGGAAACTCTTCTGCCGCTGTTGCTTGTCGGATTGGATCAACTTTTGGGAATCAAAAGCCTCTCGGAGTTCGGAGACGATGAGTTCCTTTTCGGCGAGCATTTTTTCCGCAGATTCTTTTTCTTGCTGCAGGGAACGAATGGAAAATCCAGCCCGATCATTGGATTTACGATCGGCATCGATTTGCTCACGGAGTTTCTGAGAGCGGTCTTCGAGAAATCTCAGCCGCTCGTTTTTGATCTTTTTTTCCGACTCAAAGGAGCGAATCTTATTGACATGCTCGTTGAGGGTTTTCTGACGCGAGGCGAGGAGTTTTTCCTTGGAAATCAAATCTGTTTTGAGCTGCGAAAGCAAAGCTTCCTGATCGGCGATACGGGACTGGAGTTCAAGTTTTCGGTCGGATTCCTCTTGGATTGTCTGATTGGAATCGATCAGTGATTTGGAATATTTTTCTATGCTCTTTTTAGCCAGATTGATGGAAGCTGCCTTGTATTCTTTTTTGATTTCGAAGTATTTGGCTGCCTGCTTGGCTTGTTTTTCCAGGGATTTGAGGTTTTTATCGATCTCATAGAGCAAATCCTCGACCCGGTCGAGATCGGCATCGGTATCTTCCAGCTTTCGCAGGGTTTCCTTTTTGCGGGTTTTGAATTTGGAGATTCCGGCTGCCTCTTCAAAAAGCTCCCGACGGGAGTTGTTTTTATCATTGAGCAACTCATCGATCATTTTCAACTCAATGATGGCGTAAGAATTGGAGTTGATCCCCGTATCCATAAAGAGATTGGTGATATCCTTCAGCCGGCAGGTGACCCCGTTGATTTGATATTCACTTTCCCCGGATCGATAGTAGCGACGGGTGATGGTAACGTGGGTGTATTCGGTGGGTAGGAGGTTTTTGGTGTTTTCGAAGGTCAGGGAAACCTCGGCTAGATTGGATGCTTTGCGGTTTTTGGTGCCGTTGAAGATGACGTTTTCCATCTTATCGGAGCGCAGCATGCGGGTTTTTTGCTCACCCAGCACCCATCGGATCGCATCGACGACATTGGACTTGCCACAGCCATTGGGACCTACGACTCCGGTGATTCCCTTGTCAAAATTGATGACCATTCGGTCCCCAAAACTCTTAAAGCCTTTGATCTCCAGTTTACTAAGTAACATGTAATTTTTTCCTCCTTGTAAAAGCAAACAAAATAGTAGGAAAAATCGAAACTTTGAAGGAAAGGATGTTTCTAAATTGGATTTAGCGCTAGTCTTCAGGTTTGTACTTTATCAAATAGGGATAATACGGTCCAAGTCTGATCTGAAGACTTGAACCAAAAATGTGTTTATGGGGTAATCGGGTCCAAGTCTGAAGACTTGAACCATTCGCGTAATAACCACCCAATTGGTTTAGCGAGTCTTCAGACTTGTGCTATTCAGACTTGTGCTTGTGCTATTCAGACTTTCGCAACTGTTCCTTTTAAGAACTTGAATCAGTTACATTGATTATGTATTTTAGTTTATGATTTAAACCTCAACACTTTTTAGTCATGAGTCGAAAGTACAAAATCCGAGATCAGGACAAGCAATATTTTGTAACCTTCACCATTGTAGAATGGATTGATCTATTTACACGAAAGGTTTATCGTGATATTTTCATGGAAAGTCTGAAGTTTTGTCAAAAAAATAAGGGCTTAGACTTGTGTGCGTATTGCATCATGTCAAGCCATATTCATTTGATTATCGGAAGAAATGGGGAAGAAAAATTAGAAGATGTGATCAGGGATATCAAAAAATTTACCTCGATCAAGTTCCTTGAAGAAATCCGAAATTCTCCTGTGGAAAGCAGAAAACCATTTTTGCTAGAACATTTTGGAAAAGCAGGCCGAATAAATTCGAATAATGTAACTTTTCAAATTTGGCAACAACATAATCATCCCATTGAACTGAATACAACAGGAAAAACTCAGCGCTGTCTCAATTACATTCATCAAAATCCGGTGGTTGCAGGAATAGTTTGTTCTCCAGAAGAATACCTCTACAGTAGTGCGAAGAATTATGCTGGCCTACCTGAGAAATTGATTGAGGTGATTTTGATTGATTAATATGAAAAGGTCCAAGTCTGAAGAACCATTCGCGTATCCAAACGTCAAGGTCCAAGTCTGAAGACTTTGACCAGGTATGTCGGAAGACTTGAACCATTCGAGTATCTAGGTCCATGTCTGAAGACTTGAACCAAAAATTACGGGACTTAAACCATACGTATACTTTAAACCATTTTAGCATATCAACCCATTCTCCTCAAAAACTCCTCCCGCTTGGAAGTGGAAAGACTAACTGCTTTGTCATTACTCATTACAATATAACCCCCATCGCTTTTGACGTATTTTTTCACCTCGGAAAGATTAATCAAGAAACTATTGTGAATCCGCATAAACTGATGATTTGTTAGCATATTCTCGTATTCTTTTAGGTTTTTGCTTACCAATAATTTTCGGCCCCCGTTCAGAAAAAACTCCGTGTACGAACCATTTGCCTCACAATACAGGATTTCTCTTACCGGAATAAATTCTATCCCATCGGAGGTAGAAAGGGCTATTTTTTGATCTTCAGAACTCGTGTTTTTCCAGTTGACCAACAAGTTCTCCAAAACAGATTGTCGGTTTTCTTGCTCCTTCAGCCCGATAGCCTTTTTAACGGCCACCTGTAATTCCTCCAGATCAATGGGCTTGAGCAAGTAATCTACCGAACTGAATTTGATCGCGCGGATGGCATAATGCTCAAAAGCAGTAGTGAAGATCAAATGAAAATCCAGGTGCCTGACCCGTTGTAGCACATCAAAACCTGTCCCTGTTTGGAGTTCGATATCCATAAAAACCAACTCGGGTTGGAGACTGGAGATTTTTTGGACAGCTTCCTCCACCCGTCCGGCTTCATCGAGTAACTCAACCTCGGGACAATACTCTCTTAAAAAACCCTTCAAGGTTTCTCTGCTGTGAAATTCATCTTCCACAATGATTGCTTTGATTCCCTTATTCATTGTTTGTTGAGTTTTATGGTGACTTTGGTGCCTTGGCCTAAATCCTCGATTTTAATGGATGATTCCCTTTCTCCCTTTGCCTGCATTCGCAGTCGTTCGGCCGTCAATTCCATTCCTCGTGAAGGCCTGTGTTTTGATTTTCCGGAAAGTTCCTGAGCCCTTTTACGACCGATTCCATTATCCTCTATTTCGCAGCGGATAAAATCCTCCTCCTCTATAAACCTCACCCACAACCTGCGATCTCTCTCTTGCTTGGGCATTAAACCGTGTTTGATCGCATTCTCCACAAATGGCTGCACAATCAGCATAGGCACCTCAAAGAAACTCAAATCCAGATGTTCGGGTACTTCGATTTCATAATGAAATGCATGGTCAAAGCGAAGGGATTCGAGGTCCAAATACACCTTGAGCAGTTCGATCTCTTTCTCCAAATTGACATGAACATCAATGGAGTTTTCCAAGACCTGACGGACAAACTTACTGAACTTGCTGAGGTAGGAGAGGGCTGCTTCCTTTTGTTCGGTATTGATGAGGTATTGGATTGAACTGAGGGAATTGAAAATAAAATGAGGGTTGATCTGGGCCCGTAAGGCGCCGAGTTTGGTCTGGTAAGCATTTTTTTCGGCTATTCGCTTTTCCTGGCTGATTACCTTGATTTTGTAGGAAAGCCCCAATGCGAAAATCGTACTCTCTATCGCCGAGGCTGTGACCATAAATTTTAACTCCAATAGAAACATAGTCATCAAAGCTCCGGTCGTAAAAACCAAGGTGCCGGCAATGACAAAATATTTTAAGTTCCCGGGATAGCGAAGCCAAAGGTAGATAACACCCCCAAATGCAAAGGAAGCCATAAAATACTGGTGATAATCCATCAATCTGGCCTGAAACAGTTGGTAGGGATTGGTCATAATCAATCCGGAGTTGAGGACCACTAGAGCAATCAGGAGCAAGGCCACGGCAATCACAATTCGATCAAAAACGGGAAGAAATTTGGGGAATTCTAAAAAGTAGCGGATAAAAAGAAGATAAAATAGGTTGATCAAAATTTGCGCTATGGTGCTCAACCAAAAGAAAAAGGCAAGGTTTCCAAACCCAAAATAACTTGCCAGAAATGGACTGATTTGAGAGAAGTAGATCAATTGGAAAAGAAGAAAGCCTCCATAAAAAAAGTACTGCTTTTCCTTCATGTAGAAAAAAAGGATAAGGTTAAAAACCATTAATACCGCAGCAACTCCCAGAAAGAAATAAGCCAAAACCTGATTTTTGAAACTCGCATGACTGATAAACCCGGAGAAAATCCGATGAGAATCAGGATCGGAAAAATAGAGCAACCTGCTGTCTAGATTTGGTGTGGCCCTATAGAAATGAGCTTTGATGTAAAGCTTGTTGGGTTCAAAAAAATTTCTTTTCGCAATACCCACATATTCATTAATGGGAAAAGTGGCCTTTTGTAAATCGTTTTTCCCCAAGCGGGTCAGATTCATGGAATCCAAACCTGATCCTGAAATAATATACAGGGTGGAGACTTCAAGATTTCCGGGATAAAGGTAAATGCTGTCCATTTCCTCCAGAATATCGTGATAACTGTCGAAATCAAGTTCCAACCAATAGATATATTTCCTTTTGGCTACGCCCACTGCTTCGGCTTTTTCAAATACCCCATCATTGGCTAAATCCAGGATCTCATCAATGGTGGCTGAGGAATCCGTGGAAATAATTCTTGGCTTGATTGGTTCTCTAAAATGATAGTCAGTTTGCTGGGCAAAAAGGGGAAACTGAACCAAGGATAAAACTAGTATCCATACTTTCATTTTGCTGGATCTTGAAGGTTGGGCAAAAGTAAGATAACATATTTACATTGATTCTGAGAGTGTTCGCAGGGTTTTGTCCCCATTTTATACTTGATTTTATAGGGTCTGATGGCATTGATCAAACCGATAAAATCCTTCCAAGGGGAAATCCTATGTCCCTCCTTTTTTAATTCGTGGTCCTCGTTATTCTTTGAATTAGTGACAAGGGTAGTAAAATGAACTCCGTCTTCCTCAATTTCGAATTGAACATGAATAGATAAGTCTCCTTCAGAATGTTGAATTTGTTCCTCCAAGAGGTTTTCGATCAGATTTTGAACTACAATGGAAGGGATTTTCACCTTGGATATTTCTTGGATTTCTGAATGGTCTATCCGGTATTGAAGTTTTTTCCCAAAGCGCATTTGCTGTAGTTCTAGATAATTTTCCATCATTTTTATTTCATCCTTTAATAGTGCTTCCTCCTTTTGCAACTGCTGTAAAAAATAGCGGAGTAATTTCCCGAATACTCCCAGAAATCTCAGGGAAGTTTTTTTGTCCTCAAGTAAAATATGATGCTGAATGGCATTGAGTGAATTAAAGACAAAATGGGGACTGAGTTGGGCTGAAATCGCCTCCAATTGCAATTGATAGGCTTTCTTTTGAAGTTCCATACGGTACTCCTGCTCTAGTCTTGCTTTGCGCTCCGCTCTGATCCGTGCAATATGTCCTGCATAAATGGAAGCCACGGCGGTCAATATTCGCAAGTGTTGTATAGCAAAATATCCCAGTTCCGAATTTTCACTGTCTATTACCCCGATGACTTTCCCCTCCAGAAATATAGGCACGGCGATCTCCGAAAGTCTAAATTCATCATCTTTGATGTATTCCGGATGATTCCGGGTATCAGCCACCAGACAGGGAAGCCCACTAGCTGCCACCTTACCGGTTACCCCTTCTCCGATTTTGATTTTAATCGGATTCAAGAGTTTTTTTTCATCTGGGTTTTTTGGACCGTAGGCTGCTTTTTGAACCAAATTTTCCCCTTCTACGAGGTAGATTACCGCATCTTCAAAGTTCAGGATACGAATGCAGTTTTTGACCAAATCCCAAAGAATATCTTCCTCATCGGTCAAATTCTGAAGGGTATTCGAAAAATGAAGCAGAATCTCTTCTATTTCTTTGGGCTGAATGCTCTTCATTTGCTTCAAACTAGTGGTGATTAGAATTTAGGAAAATTTTGATACAAATATTTCCAACCTATTTCTTCAGAATAGTTTTCCTACCTAATGGATTGTCTGTGGAAAAAAATCATTGATTTTCTCACTGATTAGCAGGCTGGATTTCCTTCACAGTCAAAATCATCACAATCCACAAAGCCGTCACCGTCATTGTCTAAATCATCAGAACAATTGCACTCGATCAAATTAGACGATTGACATCCTAAATCTTCACAATCAATAAATCCATTTCCGTCATTGTCAATTCCGTCATTGCAAATTTCTGATGCCCCGGGATTTGCACTTGCATTGGCATCATCAAAATCCGTATTGTCGCTTACAAAACCGCTAGGTTGATCACAGGCAAGTGTAGAATTCAATGGATCACCGAAACCGTCACCATCTGCATCTCTATACCATGATTTTTCCGTACAGTTTTCACCGCATGAGAAGTAAGAGATACATACAACTAGAATTATTAGAGTACTTTTTTTTGGCTTCATGAGTTTATAATTTGATTATTTGAGAAAATAATTTCGCCCCGGTTTAAAAATAGAGAAATGGAAATGGAAAAATTCTTACACTTCTCCAATCAGCCCTCCCGTTTGACCAAATGTGAATTTCAATTGAGGAAATAAAAACCCTTGGAAAATCAAGCCTAAGTTTCTGTATTTTTTTATGAAATCAACCCAGGCAATCAATTCATCCATTGAAATTTGAGATCGATCAATTGCCAGATAAATCCCTTGAGATGTCAAGCTAAGTTTGTCCAGACAAGGAGCCAAAAGCTCTAGTATATCACTTTAAAATATTATCCCAATCATGAAAAAAATTCTTTTATCGATGGGTTTGACAGCATTCATAGTCCTGTCAGCCTGTGATCCGATGGCCAAGGAAGAGATTGAGCCAGGCCTTCAGGAAAGCTCCACTGCTCAAGCTGAGGGTGAAAATTTTAGAAAAGCTCTAGAGGAGCAAACTCAGCTGGTTCAAAAGCTGAAACGCAATTATGGATTGGCAGAAGGCAGCTACTCCAATCTTGCCCACGCTATCCCATTGGAAATGGCTAAACGCTATGCCGCAAGTAGCCGGTCCAAAGAAGAGTTTGGACGGATGATGATTCTGAAGTCCTTAGAGATCTTTGATGAAACAATCCAAAACAAGGGACAGTTTTTAAGTCCTATTTCCAGAAGGAGACATCAACAGACCGCTGGAGATGAGCATGAAATCGAATACGATATTCTTGCCTTTGATGACGATGAAGCTGCTTTTGATTATTACATCAAAATCCCGGATATCGATGGGGAAAGTGATGAAGAGGAACCAACCGAGGAGGAGGAAATGCGAGGAGGTTTCCCGATTTCTATGATTATCGGAAATAGTTCTACCACAACCACAGATTGTGGAAAGGCAGCTGACAAAAATCCATTTTGTGCCAGTCTTAAGCGGATTAAATTTGATCAATTGATGGAATTGTATAAAAGTGTCCCTACACTTAAGCGGGGAATATTCAGTCCTGCTGATGCTGAAGAAGCACTAAATGAACTGTCAATAAACGCCGGATTGGACCCGGTTCCTGTGGCCTTATTGCTTCCTGCTGTTCAAAAATATGCCGAAACCCCACAGGCTAATTCTGATGGGCACAAGGATTGGATCAATCTTTTGAGTCTTCATTTCGAGGTGGATTTGAATCCTGAAAGGGGGAGAATGTATTATTATGGTGCTGGCGGAACCATTTTTGGGCTAATCAACGAAAAATACGATTCCTCCGGAGATCTAGACTGGGCCAGTGTCCAGCTAAACCGAAGAAAATTCGAATTTGAAATGATCTTATTTTGGTCAACCTTTTGGGATCAGCAGCAGCCTGAGGAATTCCCAAGGCGCTAAATCCAACCATAAAAACCGGGTCCAAGGATCCGGTTTTTTTTTGCTTCACGCAAGTCTTCAGGTCTGTCTGCCGTAGGAAGGCTTGTGCTTCCGCCGCCGTGAGTCTCATCACTTACGGCTTATATACATCAAGGGTCCAAGCCTGCCTAACGTCAAGGTAGGTCTGAAGACTTAATCATTCGCAGCGTAGATCAACGGGCCTAGGAAACAAAATAGTGGTAAAAATCGAAAGATTGAAAGATTGGGAATGAAACAATGTGCTGGATTTAGCGCAAGTCTTTAGGTTTGTACTTTATCAAATAGGGATAATACGGTCCAAGTCTGAAGACTTGAACCAAAAATGTTCTTCGGATTTATCTCCTGAAGACAGGCTTGTACTTTTCAGACTTGTACCCCTCAAGTTTTTGGACTACTTTCAGGTATGGATTTGGGAAATATCATTTATATCGTGGCGATACTGGCTTATTTTATCTATCAAGCTACCCGTAAGAAAAGTCAGGAAGGTGGAGAAACGGAATTGCCGGAAGGAAATCCCAGCCGTCCTGAAAAGGAAGTGACCTTTGAGGATTTGCTAAGGGAAATCCGTGGGGAACAAAATCAAAGTCCCAAGCCTGCTCCCAAACCGATTCCCCAAACGAAATTTGAGGAAACCAAGGTAGAGAAACTAGAAAAGCCAACGACCCGATATCGATCCCTGGAAGAGCAGGACGATGAGATCCAATACTATGAAGGGGCATTTGAAAATGTGGACTTCAAGGGTAAAAAATCATCTCCCGGAATTCCTGATATTCAGACAGTGGGTTCGGAACATCATCACAGAGCGCGGGTTTCCAGAAAAAGTAAGTATGCAGCGCTTTTAAAAAACTCAAGTTCGGTAAAGGAAGCCATGGTGCTAAAGGAAATCTTAGACCGTAAGCATTTTTAATTTCAACTTACTAGTTGTTAAGTCCCTTTCTCCTGTTTTTTAGGCTTTTACCTAATTTAAATTTTTCGAATACAAACATTTTCAATCCACGAAAGCTTTATTCCTCGTTTATTATTAAAATGAAATAAAGCAATGAAAAACACAGCTTTTAAGTCCGGATCTCTGGATAGTTCCAGAAGGCAGTTTATCGAAAAATCGGGTACTGCAATAGCCATGTCATTATTTGGCTTGTCATTTTTTACAGCTTGTTCAGATCCAGAGGACCAAACTCCCAATACGCCACCTCCATCCAGCACAAATGGTATCAGCATTTCAGGAGGAATTATTCAAATCAATCTTGACCAACAAACAGACCTCAAAAAAGATGGTTCCTGGCTTCTTATCATAGCAGCCCAAACGCTTGTCGTCAATGTAAACGGCTCCTACAAAGCGCTGACCTCGGTCTGTACCCATTCGGCATGCGACCGGAATTGGACCTTCAACTCCAACGAATTTACCTGCACATGCCATGGATCAAAGTTTAATACCGATGGAGATGTGCTTACAGGCCCTGCCAATCGTCCTTTGGAATCTTTCGCCACCCGATTGAATGGGGTAACTTTAATCATTGAAAAATGAAGTACCTATTAATCATATTCCTTGTTTTAAGCTTCAACTCGGTTTTTGCGCAAGCTTATCAAACCAAAACCGGGAAAGCAATATTTTTATCCAAAGCCCCATTAAACGAATTCACCGGAGTATCGGAGCAACTTCAAGGATTGATTGATCTTGAAAAAAATATGGTGGACTTTTACCTGGATCTCAATACCTTAAAAACTGGGATTGGGCTAAGAGACAGGCATATGCGGGACAATTACCTCGAAACAGAAAAATATCCTTTTGCTGAATTTACCGGTAAATTAACCAGCATACCGGAGTTGAAAAGTGGGCAGACCCAAGCGGTTGCGGTAAATGGAAGGTTTAAAATTCATGGGGTAGAACGGGATATGGAAATTACCGGCCAACTCCAACGAATGACTAATGGAGACCTTTCTTTAAAAGCAAATTTTGATATTTTACTGGGAGACTACGAGATCCCCTTGCCAAAATTGGTTTTTTATGAACTGGCAGAAAAACAAGAAGTAAGTATCGAGGCTTTTCTTAAACCCAAAAAACAATGAAAAAACTACTACTGATCATATTAGTAACTTGTTCATTACCGGCTTTTGGGCAATTGGAACGAAAATTAGCCAATGAAAATCAACCTGTAGATTTGATTTTCCATGCGCCTCGACACATCAATTTGTTGACTGTGGAGCCACTTGACCCGAAAAGCATGCATTTTGCCATTATGCATACATTCGGATCGGTAAATGGAGGTATTCAAAATCTCTTTGGTCTGGATAATGGAGCCAATATTCAGTTTAGCTTTGAGTTTGCCCTTTCAAACAAATTATCCTTAGCTGCTTCAAGAAGCAGTCGGGATAAGATTTATAATCTCTTTGGCCGCTATCATTTGCTCCAACAAACCCAAAATGAATCCATGCCTTTTAGTCTTAGTTTGGCAGGAGGAGCAGGAGTGAATACCAGTGCATATGATTTTTTGCCGGAGGGAAGTCCTAGTTTCTCTGAGAGGAGCAGCTTTTTTGGGCAAATTATGATAGGTAGGAGGTTCTCCCCGAAGTTTTCAGCCCAACTCAGTCCCATGATGGCTTATTTTGTGGACCCTAGAGCGGTTTACCAAATCCAAGGCGATCAAAACCTTTACTTGGCCTTGGGACTAAGCGGTAAATTAAAAGTAACCGACCGATCCTCGCTGACTCTACAGTATATCCCAAATTTAAATTCTGATCTACGGAGTAATTATGGGATAGGTTGGGATGTCGAAGCCGGGGGACATGTTTTCCAGATGTATTTTGTTACCTCACAGGGACTAAATGAACAGTATCTTTTGGCTGGAGGAAATGGAGTTCCGGGTGAGGAATTCAGACTGGGATTTAATGTCAACCGAATTTTTGCTTTAGGTCAGAAAAAGCAAAAGTGGTAAGTCCATTAATCTGATCTTTTGGAATATTCTCTGATTTCCACAGGCTTTCGATCTATTCGACCGGTGAGTTGGTAATCACTCTGCAGCCATTTTTCCAATTCTTTCACGTCCTCAGATTCTTTTGGATAAGCGTGAAGGTAATAATCATAGATCATTACCTTAAGCTGCTTGGGTGCAATACTCTTCAGAGAATCTAGCTTTTCAATTGCTACCCAATTTTGGGTTTGATTTTCATCAGGAAAAAGCATGTTTCTGCTGAAATACACAAAATTATTTACAAGAATAATCTCCTCTTTATCAATGGATTGAATTGATTCATTAAAGGTATTGATAAAATAAGAATAGTCTTTGACTTGTTTCTGATAATAGACTGAAAAGAGGGTAGGTAGAATCAATAAACCCCCTAAAAATATGGTTTGAATTTTAATTTTCTGAATCCAAATCACAGGGATAAACGCCAGCAGAAATGCAGTATTTTTTAGATCATTCTGAAAGAGGGCCAAGCCAATACCCATTAGGAGCAATGTGGTCAAAGCTTGCTTCCATTTCCTTGAGAAAACCCAGGATTCCCAGCCCAAACTGATCAAATAAGCCAAGGCAGGAATCAGAATAATCAGGTGCCGGGGATTGAGATAGATGGGATTGTAAAAGTCCAGCGTAGAACTCATAAACCAAAAACCAATCAGGAGTAAAAGAAAGCCTAAACCAACTTCAAAACCTTTTTCATTTTTGGAATTCAAACTCCGAACTAATCCCGGCAGAGCAAAAACTAGCCAAGGCCAGTAGTTTCGTTCCACAAAAGTCAAAAACGGGGTAATCGTCAATCGCTCCACTATTGCTCCCAAACCTTTATCAGCATAGGTGAATTCGGAAATGTAATGTCCAGCATTAATTGAAGAAATCCGGTAGAAGGGATCTCCAAAGGCCAGCCAGAAATAGCTTAAGTAAAGACTCAAAAAAATCAGTCCTGTGACAACTAAACTCAGATAAAACCTCCAAACGAGCTTATTTGACTTTTGGTCAACATAGAGCAAAAGAAAAGGAAAGGGAAAAAGAAAAACAATGGTTTCCTTGCTTATAAAGCCTATAAACAAAGCCAAACTCATCAAGATACCGCCTAAAATAGGCTGTTCTTTTCTCCGAATTGCCGCAAAAAAGGTCAGTGCCACGCAGACAACCAGTAAACTATCAGGATAAACCTTGGTCAGGAAATGAAGGAAATACACTTGCGTAATAAACCAAATGCTCAGGATAAAGGGAGAATGCCCTTTGGGAAGGATTTTTAAAAGCAAAATCAAGGAAATTCCATAACTCAATAAGGAAACCAAGGACATGGCCTGCGGAGAAAACCCGAAAATCAATCCCATCAAGCCCGCAGGAATATACGCTCCCCATCGGCTGGAAAAATGATGTTCGTTGACCTGAAAATCTCCCATCCAAAACTCCTTTCCGGCCAACATGTAATACACATCATCGGAGAAAGTAATCCCATCAAAGCCCAGCCACCAGTAAAGCCCTAAGAAGACCAATCCAAAAAGCCCAAAAGTCCACTTTTTACGCTGAACCTCTATTTTATTCCTTAAATTACCTGCTTGGATTTTCATTAAAATAACTCTGTGGAATTTACGATTTAAGAATTACGATTTACGTGTTTCACAGTAGATTTTTGAACTTGTTTCCTCAATTTACTCTTTTAGCTTCTTTATTTTAGACGTCTAATTTTAAAGCCTACTGTCAATTGCAACCGCCTACTAAATTTTGATTTACGAATTGCGATTTACGAGAGTAGATTTTGAGCATTTTCTCAATTCAAAACTTTCAGCTTTTTAACTTTAGCCTTCTGACTTCAGGCTTTCCTCTTCCGTCTTCGGTCTTCGGTCTTCCGGCTTATTCCCGACATTTACTGTCAAAACTGAATTCAATTTCAAAATTCCGTTTACATTTGATTTTCATTTACCTTCAAAACTATGGCTATTTCGGGAAAAGTCGAGCAACAAAAAATTTTACGCGTTTTCAAGCTGATCAATTTGCTTCAGGGCACTATTGGAAAGCCTGTTCACCGATTAGCCGAAATGCTGGAAACAGATGAACGCACGATTTATCGTTACTTCAAATTGCTGGAAGCCTTGGGATTTGAGATTATTAAGGAATATAGCAAATACAAGCTACAGCAGCCCATAGGGCAGGAGGCAACGCTCAATTATGGTACTTTTTCACCAGAAGAAAGTCAGTGGCTCAAAAGCCTGATTGAATCACAGGGGAAAAAGAATCTGCTTCGGGACTCCGTTTTACAGAAACTTCACCTTCGATCCGAGCTCAAAGTAGGTACGGAGGAGCTTTTCAAAGCCAACTTGGGAAGATTGGTGGATTTGATCGGTCAGGGGATTCAAAATAGAAAGCAAATCTGGCTCAAAGAATATTATTCCCTGAGTTCGGATACCACATCGGATCGCTTGGTCGAGCCGGTGGCCTTTAGTTCTAATTATGAATCCATCCACGCATTCGAACCTGAAAGCCAATCCATGAAGATTTTTAAAATCGAGCGAATAGGAGAGGTGGTTTTGGCAGATGAAGAGTGGAAGTTTACCAAAAAACACGAAATCCCTGAATCTTCCCTTTTTGGTTTTTCGGGAAAAAGACGATTTACCGTCAAGTTGAAGATGAGCAAAAAGGCCTATCAGTTGATGCAGGAAGAATTTCCAAACGCAAGACCATTTATGTTTATCAAAAACCGGAATCAGTATTATTTTAAAGGGGAAATTCCTCATTTGCCAGGATTGGGCAGGTTTATCCTTGGCTTACCCGGAGAAATCAAATTGGAAGAAGGAGAGGAAATGCGAGTTTATCTCCAGGAACAATTGGCGAAGGCTAGTTTTTGAATTTTTCTCGAATATGTACTGCTTCAAAGGCAAGGTCCAAGCCTGCCTGACGTCAAGGCAGGTCTGAAGAACCAACGGATTTAGCGCAAAGTCTTCAGATTTATCTGCCGTAGGTAGACTTGTGCTGCCTAATGTCTGATATGAACCTTTAACCAACTTTATCAATTACAAAAAAAAGCCTAAGGAGTATTGTTTTCTCCTCAGGCCTTTTCAATTTCTGACGCTAGCGTTTATTACATCCTCTCTACCAATCCATCAATTTTTGTGGCCAAATCCAAGATAGCAGCAGCGTATCGCTTATCCCATTCTTCCAGTTTCTCTGTCCGCTTAATCGCTACCTCATACTGAATTCCCGGTAAAATCCAGGAAGCATAGCCTGAAAAAGGATCGTTACAGACATACAAGGACTTATACCAGTCCCCGTAGTACATGCCTTGAGGATCGATCCAACTTTTCTCCAAGCCAATCAATCCTTGATTAATTGCTTTTAACTGATCCTCGCTTAGCGAACCTGAACTCAATGCTTTTTCCAAGGATTCCTGATACGTTCGGGAGCTTATATCCAATTTGATCAAGGCTTCTTTCACCAGATAAAACTCAGTAAAATCGGGATTGATTCCTTTGACTTTTTCAGTAACATTTGCAAAGTGACCTTTCAAATCCTGCGCATAGCGAGGCACATCGTAAGGAATCACATCTCCATTGGCCAATCTCAGCGTCACCAGACCAAAAAGCTGAGCCACGGCTCCACCCATTTTGAAGCTGGGATCTACGAATTTGCTGTAATAGTTAAAGTTGTCATAATTGGAATGATAGGCAGTCACACCACCCGAACCTCCGCTTAAGCTGGGAATACCCACATGCATGTAAAAGGCAATATGATCCGATCCCCCACCTAAGTTCCCGATGCCAGGTTCAGCTTTTTCTCCTGCCCAAATTTCAAAAACAGTCTTTGCCGAATCCGGATACATGACTTCCTTAGAAGCATCGATAATCAATTTTTTTAAGGTTGGAGCAGCTGATGCTCCAAAGTTTCTGCCCGAAACTCCCGCGTCAAAGTTCATATAAGTCACTGCCTTGGCACTCAATTCGTCTCGAAAATGCTCTACCCATTCGGTCGAACCGATGACTCCCTGCTCTTCAGCATCCCAATGTCCAATCATAATTGACCGATCTGGACGGATTCCATTTTTTGCCATTTCTCCCAAAGCCTCAGCTAAAGTCAAAAGCATCGCCGTGCCCGAATTGGGATCCGTCGCCCCAAAGCTCCAAGCATCATAGTGTGAACCCAAAATAATCCACTCATCGGGGTATTTTGCCCCTTCAAAGGTTCCAATAATATTATTCGCCCGGATAAAATCAATCGGTTGATCAACCATCACCCGTACTTTCAAGTCTGGTCCACCTTCGATTTTGTAGTCTATCGGTAGACCACCTTCCCAGTTTTCGGGAACTTCCTGACCTTGCATTCTGGATAGGATCTCCTCAGCGGCACCATAACCAATCGGGGTAACGGGAATTTTGTGAAAGGCTACATCCTTGGGATCCAAACGCTCCACCTGCTCATCTCCATCCAAAGGAAGCGCTGGTTCATAGGGAGTAAGTGGATCTCCGGTCCAGTCCAAAGTCAGCATAGATCCACGCTGAATGGTGGTCTCATTGTAGTAGGGCCCATCTGGATACACATCCCCACGGGTAAATCCATTGTCCTTGGGATCGGTATAAACCACCAACCCGACTGCACCATATTGCTCGGCATATTTGGCTTTAAAACCCCGAAAGTTACCACCATATCGGGCGATGACCACTTTTCCTTTGAGATCTACACCCATTTCTTCGAGCAACTGAAAATCCTCCCGTGTCCCGTAATTCACATAAACCACTTCGGCAGTCACATCATCACTTCCCGAAAAAGCATTGAATCCCAAATACAATCTGTCATCTTTGGTAAATGGATCTTCATCCAGTTCTTTTTCCTGCTGTGAAAGGGTCATCTGAACTGGAGAGGTGATTTGCAACATGGATTTTCCAGGATGGTTGGGAAGGTAAACGTCGTAGGGATATACCTTGACTTTCATGCCTGCCTCTTCCATGATTTTTGACATGTATTGCTGTACCAATTCGTTTTCGGCTGTGCCGGCGATATGGGGATTTTTGGTCAGTTCCTGATGGTGAATCTTAAATCGATCGTAATTCACCGAGCGAAGAAACTCTGACTCCAATTCATTTTGACCTGTTTGGTTTTGTTTAAAAAAACCGTCTTGTGCTAGGGTTTCGGTCAAAGAAAAAGCCGAAATTCCAAGCATAAGCGTTGCAACTTGGGTTGAAATCTTCATAGTTTGTTGGGTTGAATTATTTCTGATACAGACAAAACTCCATCAGATTTTTGGTTGACAATTCGTTTGGTTCTTAAATAGCGATTGAGCTCGTATTCATCATAGTTTGGATTTTCTGGATCAAAACTGGAAATCCGAACCCGACCTCTGGAATGAATGAACTCGTTGTTTCCGATCCACATCCCTACATGGACTACGCGCTCCTTACGGTCTGAAGTGGCTTTTTCTCCGAAAAACAACAAATCACCAACTTGCAGGTTTTCCCAGTTTTTGTCAGTATCCACTTCTTCGCCTTCATTGATTTGCTGAGAGGCGTCCCGGGGAATGACCTGTCCATTGAGGTAAAAAATAGTTTTAGTGAATCCACTGCAGTCCATTCCTTTGATGGAAGTACCTCCCCAGAGATAGGGGACACCCAACATGGATTTGGCTGTCGTAATCAAATTGTCCATACTAGTTTCCCGACTGCTGATCCATTCTTCCCATGGCATCATTTGCGAAGCTTCCACATATCCGCTGCGTCCATCCGGAAGCTGCACTTGTTTCCAATTTCCTTCCGTTCCCAAGCCCGTCAAAATATCTCCAGCCACCAGATCAGAAACCATTTCCTCTTCTTGGGGATTAGTCCAGACATGACCGGTCAGCGGTGTAAAAACGACCTTGTTCTGCGTATGCCAGTTTTCCAATTCCTCCTCAGTCATCAACTGAATTCCAGCTTGATCCACCCAGGAAATATACTGATCGGGAGTCTGTACCAGATACCAACTGCCATTCCCTTTTAGCACAGTAAGCGGGGTTCCCATCAGGGCTTGAGTAGCCAATTCGGCTGAATGTTTGGGCTGACTTCGAATATTGGCTACGGAGATCGTCACCACTGCTTTGGTCTTGCCCTCCAAAGCCTTATCGGGAAGGCGGGTGACCGCATCGGTGTACTTAATCCCGTTTTGATCAAGTTGACCTGTCAACTCTTCCAAAGCAGCTAAGCGATCAGTTTCCCCTTTGAGGGAATCATTTTCAAACGTCAAATTCCAGACAGCCACGCGCTTATCTGGAGCCACTTCGGCTTGAAATTCCATGATCATTTGATTGACTTTTGAACTGGGATCCGGCGCAGAACAAGAAATGGCTCCAAGAACCAAAAGGCTATAAACTGCAAAAAGGTTTTTCTTCATGGGACTAAATATAAAGCAAAAGAAAACCACAAGAAACCCTTTGATTCAGGGAATTCTTGTGGTTTAAATTTAAAGGAGATTTAAAATCAGTTTGCCTTCAGGTCCGGAGAACGCTCCAAAAACTCCTGATACAATCTGATATGTCTGTTAGATAGCGGAATACGATATCCATTGATAAACACGTGCATGATTTGAGCGCGCGTTTCAAAGGGATCCTCGGTTGCCACGATCAAGTTGGCCATTTTTCCTTCTTCGATTGAGCCGAGTTGATCGGATACGCCTAGAATTTCTGCTGCATTAATGGTGACAGCTTTCCAAGCCTCTTCTTTACCCAATCCGTAGGCAGCTGCATACGCTGCGTGAAAAGGAAGGTTTCTGACATTTTCAGAATCATTCGTTCGGATAGCGACCTTCACACCAGCTTTGGCCATTTTCCCGGCATTGGCATAAGGTGTGTCATAGCGATCAGACTGTCGGGTAGGTAAAGCCTGAATTGGACCGGTGATTACAGAGATTCCTGCTTCAGCAATCTCTTCAGCCACTCTCCAGCCTTCGCTGACACCGCTAAAGAATACCTTCACATCCTTGTCTTCAATCCACTTAATGGCATTTTGGATATCCTTGGCTGCATTAACCTCAATCATCAATGGAAGTTCGCCTGAAATCACTTTGGCTAGCTGCTCCATTTCTGGGTAATACTCCAATTCTGCTCCTTTTTCACTGAGTTCGTGAAAGGTTTTTGCTTTCTGCCAAAGCTCATTGGCATCTTTAAGCGCTTTTTCAGTCTCCTTTTTGATCTCATCATCGGAACGACGATCCCATCGACCCCTTCTTCCTGAGTTTGGAAAATTCATCACCACCGCTTTTGCGCCAGCATACATTTGATCTGGCGTGTAGCCTACAAGATTGATCAAAGCGGCAGTTCCAGGAAATAAGCCGCCCTGAGGCACGGACATTACTGTAGTCACTCCGGAAACACGGGTTACCGGAATAGCTTCAGCGTTTGGATTTACCGTAGTCAGTGCCTGCATATTGGGAGTGATGTTGCCAATTTCGGCGTAGTCCACGGTCTCGGCTACTGAGCCGACTTCTACCATGCCCAACGTAGTTCCACCATCGATCATTCCTGGATAGATTACCATTCCGTTGCAATCGATCACCTCAGCTCCGTCTGCAGAGATTGATGTTCCCACTTGGAGAATTTTCCCGCCTTCGATTAAAACCGAGGCATTTTCTAATACACCATTGGTGATGGTATGTACAGTAGCATTTTGTAGTAAAAACTTCCCGCTACGAGGCTTTACAAATTCCCCGTCGATCTGAGCCATTGCAAAAATCGGCATCATGGCCATCAGGAAGATGAGAAAGGTTTGATTTAATCTTTTCATGTCTTCGTTGTTTCGGGGTGATTATTTTTCAGTATTGAATAGGGCATTGGCCGTCTCAAAGAGATGCTCGGTATCCTGCATGCAGCGATGATCCTCATGGCCCAAATAAATTGGTTCAACCGTTTCAGTGGCACTGATTCGCTGACGCTGATCATCGGGATCTTCTTTGATGTCGAAATACTTCACACCATCGACAAAAGTCATCTGAGGTACAGCATAAGTGGACAAAGGATGTCCTTCGAAAATCGCGATATCCGCATGCTTGCCTTCCTCTAGTGAACCCACTTTGTCATCAATCCCGAGTTGCTTCGCAGGATTGATTGTGATCATTGCCAGAGCTTCATCATCCGTCAAACCACCATAGCGCTGAGTCTTGCCAGCCTCATGGTACAAGTGACGGATCAGTTCCGCCGAATCAGAGTTGATTGAGGTCAAGGCTCCGTTTTTCTGTAGAATGGCCGCATTGAAAGCCGTGGAATAATAGACCTCAAATTTATAAGCCCACCAGTCCGCAAAAACTGAGGCACCCATAGTGTATTCGGCAATCTCCGGTGCTACTTTGAATCCTTCATTGGTATGCTGGAAAACCAGTTTTGTGATCCCAAAATCCCGGGCAACATTGATCAGCATGTAGATTTCATCTGCGCGATAAGAATGGCAGTGGATGATGATCTTTCCATCCAAAATATCCACCAAGGTCTGAAGACGCTCATTGTACTTTGGTGCTACTGCGGTGCTTCCTCTTTCGTCTTTGGAAGATTCGTAGGTTTCCCAAGCTTTTTTATACTGCAAAGCTTCGCTAAATCCATTTCTCAAAATTGCCTCAACACCCATTCTACTACGGGGCTGAATGCCATTGCCACGACCGTGAACCCGAGTAGGATTTTCGCCTAAGGCAAATTTGATCGTCCGTGGAGCATCTTGCATAATGATGTCTGCAGGATCTGTAGATCCCCATCGATGTTTTAGCGTGGCATTTTGTCCGCCGATCACATTGGCAGAGCCATGCATGGCGTGAGAGATCGTCACTCCACCAGCCAAAGCTCTGTAAATTCCAATTTCATAAGGATTGACCACATCTTTCATGCGGACCTCTGCCACAATCGGATTGGTAGCCTCATTGACCACATCCAATGCAACATGAGAGTGTGCGTCGATAATACCTGGCATGACATATTTACCCGTAGCGTCGATCGTTTCTACGCCATTTGGTGCAGAAATATCCTGTGCGATTCTTTTGATCACGCCGTCCTCAACGAGCACGTCCGTATTTTCTAATGTTCCATTTGTTACCGTAAGTACGGTAGCATTTTTGATTAAGACACTGCCCTTCGGAGTTTGAGCAAAGGCAAACTGCATGCTTAGCCCCAAAAGCGCGGTCAGAAAGTAATTTAATTTATTCATAGCTTTACTTTTTTGCGATTAGGGAAGGGGTTCGGTTTGCGGTAATCGAATAGGAACCAAAATCGGTAATGGTCATATTTCCGCTCATTGTATCACCATTGATTTCCCCGGAAACCTTGACATCTAGGGACATTCCGCCGGCATTGACTCCAAAGCTAAAGCTTAAGTTGCTTCCAGAAACTTCGATTTCCTTTAATGGAGAGGAGGTTTCACCGCCACCTTGCGGATCATCGTAGGTGATTTCTCCGGATAAATCGCTGTCGCTTTTTTCGATGGTGAAATTACCACCTGAACTTCCCGCTGGTGTTTCTGAGGTATAGGTCCAATTTCCCGAAGGATCAACAGCTTTTCCGTCATCTTTCCCGTTTTTCTTTTTGGAAATCTCATAGTCGAAAATCTTCCCATCGACCACCACGTGTTTGATTTGTGAATCTTCTTCGAAAATAGGCCCTGTAGTGATGACCATATTGGCCATTTTGCCATTGTCCAAAGTTCCTGCGATTCGTTCGATTCCGAGAATCGATGCAGCATTGCTGGTCAAGGCAGCGATGGCTCCTTCTTTGGAAAGACCAGCTTCCATCATTTTGGTGATGGCCTTTGAAATATCTGATGCCTGGGCTCCGACGGTGGTAAAAGCGAATGGTACGCCTGCCTTTTCTAGTTTGCCCGCCTGCGAGATAGCTAGATCATAGGCTTCTTTTACCTTTTCATATTGTGCTTTGACATCCTCATTGACATCTTCTTTTTGTGCTTTGATCGCTTTGTCGTCTGGAATTTCAAGTTTGATCAGCACTTTGGTCCCTGATGATTTGATCAAATCAATCACAGCGTCGTATTCCTCCAAACCAGTGAGTACAAGATTAAATCCAAGCTCCTCCTGTAAAGAAATTGCTCTTCGAACTTCCAGATCATTGCCTACTGTAAATACTACCGGAACCTGTCCATCGACTACATCAGACATGCCCATGTAAGTAGGCGTCATTTCAGGTCGGCTGATCCCTGTGGAGCTAGTGAATTTTGCGATTCGCTCTTGGGTCAATTCGGTGTTTTTATAGACATCACGAAATTTGGCCATAACACCCACTGCAGTTCCTGGATACATGCCTCTTGAGCCTTGTAAGCTGGCCGCCAAACCACTATTTTCTTTCACCAGATTGGTGGAGCTTTCATCTCCCAAAACCACAATAGCGGATTTTCCGGCAATCATCCCGCCGTCAGGCAAGATTTGCGCAAGGGTAAACCCTGCTTTTCGGAGATCATCTACCTGACTGGATTTGATCGAAAACTGGTCCAGGGCATTACGCCATGGGGTGATTCCTGCGATCTCATCCGGTGGGTTTGAGGATACAAAATTATCCGGGCGCTTAGGGTCTTCGGGGCGGGTGATTCCCGCACGGCTGGCCCCATCGATAAATCCCGGATAGATAAACAAAGAGTCACCTTTGATTTCTTGAGCTTCGGCAGGCAATGAGATATTGCTGCCTATCGCTTTGATGACTCCATCTTTGATCAGTACAGTTGCCTTGCTTCCCGAACTGGAGGCATTCGCAAATACGGTTGCATTGGTAATGGCGTAGGTGGAAGTAACTTGCTTCTTTCCGGTTGGGTCACTTTGGCCGTAGGCCTGATCCCATCCCAAAACTCCAGCTAACATCATCCCCAAGACACTTGCTTTTAAAAGTGTTCTTTTCATGTGTTGATAATTGTTTTAATGGTCCTCTCGAATCAAATCGAGAAAATCTAACCTAATCAATTGCCACCTTGCATCAGGAGGCATTTATAGAGTAGATTTCATTTAATTTGATGGTTTTTCATTTTGAAGCAAGCTAATAAAAGCTGTTACAGAATCCAGTAAGTTTTATTTGGTTCAATTTTATTTTTGATCAATGGCAGATTAGCCAAGTCGAAACCATTTTTTTTCGATTTAAAAGCCTTTTCTTGAAAATGTCCCTACGTTGAATGGTTTTCTACTTTGCAGAAAATTAGTATTGCAATTATATTTAGTATAAAAATACTGCATGGTAATCATTTCAAAAATGTTATTATTGTGTTCAATCACCCCCTAAGATGAAAAAAATCCTAATTATTGAGGATGACTTGTTGATATCTAGTCTAGTCCAATTCCGTCTAAAAAAGGACGGCTATGAGACTTTGATTTTAAAAGATGGAAATGAAGGGATCAAAGCGATCGATGAGGAGAATCCCGATCTGATCATTACGGATGTGATGATGCCTTTCAGAAGTGGAATAGAAATCATTCATCATGCACGAAAGGAAAAACCTGACGTTCCGATCATCGTTTTGAGTTCACTTGGCGAAGAAGAAGAAGTGGTCTTGGAAGCATTTAATCTCGGGGTGTCGGATTTTATACCCAAGCCGTTTAATCCAAATGAATTGGCAATCCGTGTAAAACGTGCCTTACGATGAATGGGATGAAAAAAACCAAAGTGCTTTTCCCTTTGCTTTTTTTATTTTTTACTGCTCAAGGGCAGGAAATAGATAGCTTATTTAGCGATTCTCTTCAGCTTCAACAGGAGCTAATCCGACAAGAAAACATTTCCAATCTTTCCTATCAATTTAGACTTATGGAGGAGCCTTCCTCGGAATTGGACTCCCTTTTTGATTTTGAGGAAACAGATTCCGGCTGGGTAAGTCCTAAGGAAACGGACTGGGCAAAACTGGATAGTCTTCATGGAGTGTTTGTGGGATATAATCCAAGCTTGGAATATGTGATTTATGAAGATATTGCCGATCAAGGCGGGCTTGAGAATTACCTCCAAACCCTCATTCGAACGGGCGATTTTGTACCCGGTTTTGATCCTAATTCCAATAAAATAGATTTGGTCCTGGAGGCTTCCAAGGATGTTTTTCGACCCCTTCACGAATATAAGCTCAGGATATTGGCGGATTATAAATTGTTTTGGGTGACGATAATTGTGCTTTTTTTCTTGATCACCGCAGCCTTGATGATTACCTCCATGTTGATTTTCAAATCTCAACGAAATAAGCGGGAAAATCTTAAAAAAGAATACGATGAACTGATCATCGGACCGTTGACTTCCTTGCTTTTTGAAAAAGATCTGGAGGAAATCAAACAGATCTCGAAGTTGGATTTGGTGGAGATTTTTCCTGAGAAGCTATTTGACAAACCACTTTTCAAACAAGTCATGATCGAGCGGATCATCGGACTTAATAAGAAAATGAAGGGGGAGTTTAAAGACAAACTCAAAGCCTTTTATAAAGCTACAGGTCTGATGGATATCACCCGCAGAAATCTCAAAAGCAAACGGTGGGATATTATTACGACGGGTTTGGTTCAGGTGAATGAAATGGACCTTTCAGAGCTTCTGCAAGAGGTTAAAAAACACACCAACTCATCCAATTTCCACGTTCGCTCCCAATCTGGGGCTACCTTGTTGAATGTATCATCTACGGTAAATTTGGATTTTTTGAGGGACCAGAAATATCCCTTGTCCGAATGGCAGCAGATGAATTATCTGAGAATCATCAAGTTTGTCCACAATACAAAATCTTTGGAACTGGATAAGCTGTTTCGGTCCGAAAATCCAAGCGTGAGACTATTTGGAATCAAACTGGTCAGAATGCTCGGACGTTTGGATCTGTTGACTGGCCTAAAAGAGCTGTCTACAAAAGCCTCCGACGAAGAAAAAATCGAGCTCCTAAAGACCTATGAAACGATCGGTGCGCATATGGAGGTGGATTTTATCAATTCTTGCATTCAGTCTGAAAATCAGGAGTTGCAATTGGAAGCGGTGAAAGTGGCGGGCCAGTTAGGAGACGAAAAATCCCTTCAATTGATTATTGGGCTATTTGCGCATAATCCTGATTTTGAACTCAAAAAATCCCTTATGCGAAGTATGTATTTACTGAATCCAGAAACCTTTGAGCGATATACCAAAGATCAGTTTTCAGAGGAAATTGTTCGGATCCGAGCCCATATCCTAGATCCCCTGCTGACACATGTATAACTTTCTGTTTTATTTTCTAATCGAAGTATTCGGGGTCTTATTTATGATTCTGAGCTTTGGTACGGTGCTGATTTATTTTATCATCATGATCCTAAGTGCCTTGGAGATGAGGGATTTCAGGAGAAAAAATCGATTTGCAGATTATCAGGATATCATTACTTCTCCCATAGCACCAGGAGTGAGCATCATAGCGCCGGCATTTAATGAAGCAGCTAATATTGTCCAAAACGCCCAAAGTTTATTGAGTTTACACTATGGGAAGTTTGAAGTCATTATTGTCAATGACGGTTCCAAAGATGATACGTTACAGAAATTGGTCGATTCCTTCGCTTTGGTTAAGACAGCATTTGCCTATAATCCCGACATTGAAACTCAGGCTGTCCGAGGAGTGTATCGATCTACCAATAAGTCCTTTCGGAGATTGATCGTGGTGGACAAAGAAAATGGCGGTAAAGCCGATGCGCTCAATGCCGGTATCAATGTGGCCTCGATGGAATTGTTGGCTTGTATCGATGTGGATTGTATTCTGGCAAATGATTCGATCACTCGCATGGTCCGTCCATTTATGGAAGAGACCAACCGAAAAGTCATAGCAGTAGGTGGAGTGATTGGGATTGCAAATAATTGCGATGTCCAAGATGGTACCGTGACCAAATACCGAATACCTGAATCTACCTTAGGCCGCTTTCAGGTAATTGAATACTTCCGTGCATTTTTGATGGGAAGAATGGCTTGGTCGCGGGTCAATGGCTTGATGTTGATTTCAGGGGCATTTGGCTTTTTCAAAAAGGACTTAGTCAAAGCAGTTGGCGGATATTTTCCGAAAACAGTAGGAGAGGATATTGAGCTAGTCGTCCGAATGAGACGGTATATGGAAGAAAAAAACCAAAAGTATCGGGTAGCCTTTGTTCCTGATCCGCTGTGCTGGACCGAAGTCCCTGAGGATGAATCCGTTCTCAGTAGACAGCGAAACCGATGGATGAGGGGTACAATAGAAACACTTCAGCTGCATAGGAAAATCGGACTCAATCCCCGGTATGGATTTTTTGGAATGGTCTCTTTTTCCTTCTGGACAATTTATGAAAAATTGGCCCCGATTCTAGAGCTTATGGGTGTCCTTTATACTTTGGTTTTGATTTTAATCGGGGATTTTTCAGCAGTATATTTCTTTGCGCTGTTGACCATGATCTATCTGTTGTCTTTGCTTATTTCGGTATTCAGCATATTGTATGAGCAGATTACCTACAATAATTACAAGGATAAAAAAGATTTGAGACGATTAATTTGGATTATTTTGATTGAACCATTTGTGCTTCATCCAAAAGTAGTCCTATGGGGACTTCGAGGTCATTTTGACTTTATCATGGGTAAAGGAGGCTGGGGCAAAATGATCCGGACCGGTTTTAAAACTGCAGAGGATAAAAAAAATATTCAAACCCAAACTGGCGTATGAAAAAGCTGATTTTCTTTTTTGTCCTTTTAGGATTGGCTACCTCAAATCAGCCTTTGTTGGCACAGGATTCTTTTGATCCGGATGTGCTGTATCAAGAAGCCCGAACGCTTATTTTGGATGGAAAATATCCTGAGGGAAGAAAAATCCTTTTTCGTGCCTTAGAAAAATATCCGACCTATGCTGACCTGTTGATTTTACTGGGAAGGAGCTATGCTTGGGATGGGAAAAATGACTCAGCAGCCATTTATTTGGATCGAGCAATCGAAGCATCACCCACCTATACGGATGCTTATGCTGCTAATTTGGACAACCTCTTTTGGGCTGATCGATTGGATCGTGCGGAGGAAGTTTTGGCGATAGCCAAGGAAAAATTTGATCAAAAACTCCCCAATGAAATAGCTTATCGGCAATCTAGACTGTTTTACTACCGGGAGGACTATAATGAAGCCTATTCCCAAGTCATGGACCTCTTCGAGAAGGGATATAAAAATGAAGGAGTCCTTCGATACATTCAAAATCTCCAGCGACTCCGAAGGAACAATGCCATAGGTGGTACATATGATTATGATACATTCCGAGGCGAATTGACTCCCTGGCATACTTGGTCGGTATATGGTAGGACACGAACGGATTTGACAGGTTCATTGATCGCCCGGGTGACACAGAGTTCCCGTTTTGATGGGTTTGGAACACTTTATGAATTGGATGCTTACCCATCCTTGGGCGAAAACTCCTACGCTTACCTCAATATCGGCGGCTCTAGTGCTTCATTTTTCCCTCAGTTTCGAATCGGTGGATCCATTTATTTCAATCTTAAAAATGCCTGGGAAATTGATGGCGGATATCGCTATTTGAATTTTGGTTCAGATACCCATATTTACACTGGATCGCTGGGAAAATACATCGGCAGTTGGTGGCTTAATTTCCGATTAAATGTCATCCCTACTGGAACAGGTGGAGTAAGTACCTCTGGTAATTTTCAGGCGAGATATTATTTTAAGTCAGCGGAGGATTTCTTTTCCATTCAGCTCAGCACGGGAGTTTCCCCTGATGAGGAAAACCGGGATTTAAGTCAGCTGCTAAATTCCTATCGCTTCCGATTGGGTTATCAGCAACTCGTCACCGACAGATTTATGCTTTTCGGCTATTCGGGATACAGCTGGGATGAGTTATCGGCAGATCGAATCAGAAACAACTTCAATATTTCAGTCGGGGCAGAATATCGGTTTTAATCCATGTCAGAAGAATTAAAAGTATTTCTCAAAAATCTGTGGCCACTTTATGTCATTGTCTTGGTGATACCAGGCCTCAGCTATGGAGCTTGGCACATTTGGCCAGAAAAGCAGCTGGAAATCGTCGTCATCGACAAGACCGTACCCAATACCGAATATCGCGAGCATCAGGGTTTATTTTTTACCCTCAATTATTACAAGTACACCCAAAACGACGGATCACCTTATGAGAAGTCATCTGATTATTTTGGTTTTGTTCCCAATGGTCAGGATGATTTCGGGACAGTTCGGGAAATGCCCGGCGAGGCATCGGAAGAAATACAAAACTGGGTTGCTTCCAAAGATTTGATTTATCTAGCTGACACGTATGGGGTGTATACGCGCAATTTCATGGATTTCAAAAGCGGGGATCTTAGTCAAAAGGTCTATGGGGGACTCGATGCGAAGGATTTGGAGGTTTTAACCGAAGCAAAAAGTCAGGAGAAAACCATCATCGCCGAATATAATAGCATGGCTTCACCCACTCCAAGATTCTATCGATCTTCCTTCGAAAATCTGATGGGCTTGAAATGGACCGGCTGGATTGCACGATATTTTGAGGAATTGGATACTTTGGTCAATGACGAATTGCCGGATTGGTTGATTCAGAATTACACCGAACAGCATGGTCCCTGGAATTTGAAAGGAGATGGGATGATTTTCGTGAATGAAAGCGGAGAAATACAGGTGTTTAATGCGGGCTTGGATTATTTGAATAAAACTCCGCTGATTCGTACTCCACGACTCAACAAAGGAGGATTTAATCTTCCCGATGTGGTACCCTATCCGGACTGGTTTGATATTGTATTGATTGAGCGCGACTATGAGGTGATTTCCTATTTTGACCTGAATCCCACCGATGAAGGGCTGAGTAAATTACGTGAAATGGGTTTGCCGAGGTTTTTTCCTGCTGCGGTATCGAAGAAAAATGGAGCAGGCTATATGTATTATTTCTCAGGAGACTTCTCCGATTTTGATGGGGAAGTCGGTTCACCAAAATTTAAAGGAATATCCTATCTCTGGAGAGGTTTTTACGTTGTGGCAGATTATCGGGACCGACAGGGATTTTTCTGGAATTATTACATGCCTCTCATCTCGCAGGTCTTGGAAAGAGAAGAAAGCAGCAATTGATTTTTCTGAGTTTTAGGTATCTTTTTCCTACCAAAAAATTCCCACCACTTAATTCTCATCGGGTGGAAGAAGTTTTCTGGTCTGTACCATATAAGTGTTTTTGTTTTTGAAGTCCTCAAATTCTCCCGTCAACTTGGTGAGCATATCGGGGGATTGGATAGGTTCGATATCTAGCCCTTCGTTGATGATAAAAAGCTCACCTGCCGAAAGAAAAAACTCCCCATGAATGTATTCAATTAATTGGTTTTTATTCCGCATCAGCGGCATGGCTATTTTAGATTGAAAATTTTGGGCAGTATCTAAGACCTGTCCTTGCCAAGTCACGATTTCCGGCAATTTGACAAAATTCTGATTTTCTAAAAAAGCTAAAATACTCGGTGTGATTTCATAGTGACTTGTCAGGCCTTTGAAATATTCAGTACGCTTCAAAAGAGGAGAATAAATCATCAGTGGTACATGAAATCTATCCAATCGGGTGGACATAGGTACCTCGGGAAGGCGATGATCTCCCGTGATGATAAAGATGGTATTTTCAAATTCTGGACGTTTTTTATATTCTTCTATGAAAAACTTCACTGCATCATCCGCATAGAGGATGGTCATATAAATGTCCTGATAGGCGCGGTAATCCGGCTTCTTGCCTTCGTCAAGATTGAGATAGCTGTCGAGGTGACGCTCAAATTTTTCGCCGTAAAACTCCCGCTCCGGCACTAGGTAGGGATCGTGTGAGGTCTGCGTCTGGAAAGTGATCAATTGTGGAGCAGAATAGCTCTGAGGAAGTTTTTCCAGCCCATTTATAAAAAGCTCCATATCTGCATATCCCCATGAAAATTCACTGGAAGAAGGGCCTTTTTTAAACCGTGGATCAAAACCTCTTTCGTCAATTAATTGGTCGGGGTTCTGATATTCGATGAAGGAACCCACATTGTCAAAATTCTTATCAGCTCCGATAAAATACCGGATTTCGTATCCATTATCTCCCAAAATACTAAGCAAAGTTTCATGATAAGGATACTCATCTGAAAGATCCAAAAATCCTTTGCTCCCAAATGGTAATCCTCCAAAAACTCCGGGCTGCAGTCCAAATGTCCGGCCTGTCGAAGAAATAGCATTTAACCAAACCAAGCTGTGCTGCTCCAAGGAATCCAAAAATGGCGTAAAACTCCCCAAATACGCATCTTTTCCGGAATAAGCTCTTCCGAAGCTTTCCAAAAAAATAAATACAATATCCGGTGCCTGCTCCAAGCTGTCAAAAAATGGGCTCAATACATCCGGATATTTTGCGCTATGGGCAAAGGGATATTCGTCTCCAATATATTCCTTGGTGATCATTAAATCATCGGAAGTGGACCGAAGGTAAAAGTCAAAATAGTATTCCCCACCATAAACCCATTCATCAAAGGCCTGTTCGGTCAGGAAGCGGGATTTATTCAGGGAAATATTGACTTTGTTTTCATTGGCACCAATGATTTGATTTTGTGGAAAAATGGTGAAAACTAGAATAAATCCCAGAAAAGTAATGGTCAATATAACATAGCCTTTCAAGGATAGTCTGATGAGTTTACTGCCAAAATTCAATAGGGCAAAAATGGCCCCCAACGCTAGAAATCCTGACGAAACAGTCCAAAAATTGAGTTGCCCGGAGCTGTTGATCGTCAATATCAGATCATCAATACTGTAGGCAAAAAGATCTTTTCCCAAAGGAACCAAGGTTTTCATAAAATAGAAAATCAGTCCCACTTGAATAATGGTCAAGACGGTGAGAACAATCAAAATTATCCCTTTGCCAAGCTTGGCTGACAATAGGCTGACCGGTAAGTAGATCATCAGCAAAAGACCTGTCAAATAAAATAGCCATCCGGTGTCTTGGAGAAAACTATGAACGAGGATTTCTGAAAGGGAAAAGTCGAGGACGTGATTCTCAAAAACTAAAAATAATTCCAAGCTTCTAAGCAAAATCATCAATGCAATGAAAACCAGGATAACTCCCCAGAAATTTTTGAAAATTATTCGTAGTCTAAAGGGTAATGTAGAACGGATAGCTGCCTTTTGGGCCATAAAATTTTCTGAGTTTTTAAACTTTTGATGGAAAATATAGGCTAAAATCGGGTATCTTCAAGCCCTATTTAGAAATTTATGAGCAAATCTAATCTTCTGATTGAATTATACAGCAATCTAAGCACGACCGGAGCAGTAACTTTTAGTTCGAAGTCCTTAGTAAATAAAATGATTTCCCATTCAGACCTGTCTCATGCCCAATTAATTATAGAAATGGGTGGGGGAGATGGGAGCATTACTCAGGGAATAATCGAACAAATGAATCCCAACGCAAGACTGTTGGTTTTTGAAATCAATGCTCCGTTCTGTGAGGCGATGAAAAAACAGTTTCCACAAAAAAATGTAGAAATTATCAATGATTCGGCTGGAAATCTTGACAAATACCTCAATGGTGAAAAGGTTGACTATATATTTTCATCTTTGCCTTTTTCGTTGATTTCAAAAGAAGCGACCGACGAGATACTACGCAAATCCAATTTGGCCCTTTCCCAGAGTGGGGCTTTTATTCAAATCTGCTATTCGTATTTGTTGAAAAAACTTTTTAAGAAATACTTTAAAGAAGTAGAAGCTAGTTTTACCTTAAAAAATTTACCTCCGGCCTTTGTGATGGTCTGCAAGTAAACGGATTTGGCATGGATGTTTTAAAAACAGCCATATTGGAGATGTGCAGAAAAAGGGGAGAAGCTTCATTTTGCCCTTCGGAAGTAGTCAGGCAACTTTATCCCGAAGACTGGAGGAATTTTATGGATGAGGTCCGAGCCGAAGCTATGACTCTATACCGTTTAGGTGAAATCCTAGTAACACAGGCTGGTATTGCTGTTGATCCCCAAAAGGAACCCAATGGTCCGATTCGGATTTCCAAACCAAAATAGCGCTGAAGCTGTTTCAAAAAGAAAAATCAAGCTATGTCTCAAGAACTTCCCCAAACTTCGCTTTCCATTCCAGAAAATCTTGAACTTTTGACCTTAGGAGGAGGCTGTTTTTGGTGTACAGAAGCGGTTTTCCAGCGAATCAACGGCGTGAAAAAAGTAGTTTCGGGCTATGCTGGAGGTTTTGTAGAAATTCCCACCTACCGTCAAATCTGTTCGGGTACCACCGGACATGCAGAAGTGATTCAGGTTTTTTACGATCCCGATACAATTTCGACAGAAAAGCTATTGGAAATTTTCTGGGCTACACATGACCCCACAACCTTGAATCGTCAGGGTGCCGATGTTGGTCCACAGTATCGCTCTGCCATATTTTATCATAATGATAAAATCAGAGAAATAGCCGAAAACCTAAAATCAAGTATCAATAATGCAGAAGTATTTGATCATCCAGTCGTCACGGAGATCACAGCCTTTACTAATTTTTATCCCGCGGAAGATTATCATCAAGATTACTTCAATCTCAACGGGCATCAGCCTTATTGTCAGTTTGTAGTCAAACCCAAGGTAGATAAGCTGAAAAATTTCTTTGAAGAGTACCTATCGGAAGGGGCTTGAGTTTAATCTAAAAATAACGAGAAGGTAACCCAAAACTGGCTTTTCAGCCCTATTTTTATACTTTTTAGCTATCTTTGCTGAATTTAACCAAACAGTACCGCATGAAAAGGACAAGAGCACACGAATCAAGAGCAGCCATCGAAAGATTATATATTACGATGAGACATCTTTTTACCCGGGGTAGTTACAAACCTATGGGTGTCTCCGGGGAAAGCCTCGTTCAAGCCTTGATGGTGCTCAGTCCGGAGATTTACGGAAGCATCACCGATCGGGAGAAAATCGAATTGGATGGATTGCTGTATGTGATGGAGCGATTGCCAAGAGGCATCGAGGAGTGTCGCTTTGTTCGCTTGATCAGTAGAGAGGGATACGAGACTTCTCATTTATCACCGATTATTCCTCCCAAGCGAAAGCGAAATTGCTATAGACTGGATGAACAAGTGATGTATGTGGAAATGACTCGGGGGCGATCTGATATTTACGACATCCTGACGCACTTGACTTTTTTATATATCGAGTCCAATAAAATTTACCATAACAGCATCGATCCAAAAGGTAGAATCACGACCAATTGGACGATGCTGGAAGAATTTGTTAAAAAAGAGGAGCAAGGAGAGGAGTTTGAAAAAGAAGCCGCCTCAGCTTATTTGAGTCACTTGATCGGTCGAACCTATGAGGAGACGGTTCATGCAGTGGAAAAATTTGCCAAAAGTGCCAATTCCAATAGCCTTTTCTCCATTGTATATCACTTAGGCAGATTGGCGATGGAGGAAATTCAGAAGGATAAGGATCGGGAAATTTCCTTTTCGGCGACATTACGGGAGCGGATAGGACATCACGTGTACGGAGAGCTTTGGGCAAGAAAAATCCAATCTACATTGGATGAAAAAGGACTTTTAAAACGACCGATCCATATTATTTCTGCGAATCTCCATTCGGTTTTAAATACCATTTATTCGCATCAGAAATTTGGGGTCAAAAGCTACGATGAGATCGAAAAAGTAGCCTTGGATATTTCTATCAAAGCAAAAGGAAATCAAGGAAAAGCGATTTATGATTATGCACTAAAGCATGGATTTGTGGATATTCCTGATGATTCGGGGACCAATATCGGGGCTCAGATTATCGACACGGCATTGCTGGAAAAAGACGAGATTATTCCGGGTATCAAATTGCCCAAGGAACCTGAAAAGCGCCCTGTTTTTGTAGTGATGGACTACGCCTTTGGTGAGCAAGCTTATGAATGCTTTGACGAATTGCTAAAGCCTTACAAAAAGGATGATGATGAAATTACCTTAAATGTGGTTTCCACATCGATCATGGGTAAGGCCGGGATTCTTTATGGTGGAAAAGGGGACCTGATGATCCCCGATTCCCATGTTTTTGAAGGAACGGCGGATAATTATCCTTTCAAAAATGAACTGAAAAAGTCGGATTTTGAAGGTTATGGATTAGGGGTTTATACCGGTTCTATGGTCACCGTGTTGGGCACCTCGCTTCAGAATAAAGACATTTTACAGTATTTTATGGAATCGTCCTGGAATGCCATCGGGCTGGAAATGGAAGGTGCCCACTACCAAAAAGCCATTCAATCCGCCTCGAAAATCCGTAAAAGTATCCGCTCCAATGTCAAGGTGCTCTATGCCTACTATGCTTCGGATAATCCGCTGGAAACTGGAAGCACTTTAGCCTCAGGTGCCTTGGGAATGGAAGGTGTCCGTCCTACTTATCTAATTACGTATAAAATTCTGGAGAAACTCTTTAAATAATAGAAGGCCGGTCAGTAGCGATCGGCCTTTTTTATCCGTTTTAGGAGAAATTACCAAGATCTATGAAAACGGTTAAAGTTATTCTCTTTCTATTTTTAATATCAGGGATGTTTAGTGCCTGCCTAAATGAGGAAAACAATAAGCTTTTTGAGTTTTATTGGGACCAAACCTATTGTGCTGATCCTTGGGGTAATTCGACAGAAGGAAATACAGGTCTTGGACTTGCCGTGGAAGAATACCTGATCGATCAAGGTATTTTAGGGGCAAAAGTTTCTTTTTCCACTGAAGAGGAGCGAAGACAAGATTGCTTTGCTTGCCATTGTACCTCTGGAAATCGAATTTATGTACAAGTCCCCTTTCAATTTCGAAATCGGATACTGGAATTGGGATTTAAAGAAGCCGAATGATTATTCTTGCGTTCTTACCCGGGTCGAATGCAACATGTCCAACCGCCATCCTTTTTTCGTTTTTATAGCCGTGGCACTTTCCAACCAATATAGCTGTTGTGTTTCCTCTCCATTTTGGCTGAAGGTAGCATAATTATGATAGGCAATCCAAGCTGTATTTCCCGTGACTTTTGTTTCAATAAAATCAAATCGGTTGGTTCTGATGCTCGGGCTTGGATTCTGCTTTGTCCGATCAAAATAAGCTAGGATCATTTTATTGTCCCACACTTCCCCTTGCTCCAAAAGCAGAAAATCCTCCGTGTAATAATCCAAAATTTTTTCGGACTTAAACCCGGAAAAAAGATCGTCAAAGGAGTCTTGAATCAGGTTTTGGATGAGTTTTTCCTCAGGATGGGTTTGAGAAAAAGTTGGATGCGACATAAATCCAAGAATAGCTAGGGAAAGGAGAATAGAAGCTTTCATGAGTACTAGTTTTTGATTTGAGAAAAAGAAAGCGTGCGAATTGTTCTTTCGCACGCTAGACACTTATTGTAATTTTGAATTGATCGGAGGCGGGCCATCGGGTACAAATCCTTTGTATTCGTAGTCACCTTTTTTGGATTTAAACTCCTCCTTGATTTGCTGGACAAGCTCAGGATTTTGGAATAAATCCACCATGGTCATGGATAAAGCCTTGGCTGCATATGCCATTCCTTTGTGGCCGATGGACATTCCTCCGGCAGCTACGACCGCCCAAGAATGCCAAGGTGTACCATTGGGGGCGGTAGTCGCTGAGAGTCGGATTGTCGGAGCCACCCAACTCACGTCTCCTACATCTGTACTGCCTCCCATACTGTGCTCTGCAGTTTCCTCCATGGGTTCGATTTTAGAAACCAAGCCAATTTGGGGTTTACCCGTTGCCTCTTGGATTTTTTTAGCAAATTCCTGCTCTTCTTCGGTGTAGGAAATGGATCCCAGGTTTTCCAGATTTTTTTGTAGTGCTGCCGAACCAGTCCGGTTAACCAAAACCTCATGAACACCTGAAATCAAGTTGACCTCATGCTCGACATTTGCCAGGATGGCAGCACCCTCCGCCATTTTCTCGACTTGCTTCCAAACCGGAACCAAGCCCTCCCGACTACTATCTCTGACTCGAACCCAAATCCGGCTATAATCCGGAACCACATTAACCACCTGTCCGGCGTCCTGAATGTGATAATGCATGCGAACGGTGGGTTTTACATGTTCTCTGTAATAGTTGATCCCAGTGGTATAAAGTTCAAGTGCATCTGATGCACTTCGCCCGTTCCAAGGGTCGGAGGAAGCATGAGCTGCTTGTCCTTTGAATTCGACCAAAAAATCCACCAAAGCCAAGCCTTTTTGAACAGCCGCTTTGGTCTCCGCACCGGGATGCCAATCCATCACCACATCTACATCATCAAATAATCCCGCCCGGATCATCCATAATTTTCCGAAAAATTTTTCTTCAGCAGGAGTTCCGTAGAATCGAACCGTGCCTTTAATTTCTCCCGATTCAATCAGATCCTTGATCGCTGAAGCAGCACCCAAAGAAGCCACTCCAAACAAATTATGTCCACAACCATGGCCGGGAGCTCCCTCGTTTAGTGGGCTTTTATAGGGAATCTTGTTTTGAGAAAGTCCAGGCAAAGCATCAAACTCTCCCAAAATCCCGATAACGGGTGAGCCTGAGCCATATTCTGCAACAAATGCAGTTGGGATTTCGGCAACCCCTCGGGTAACTTTAAATCCAAGCTCTTCTGCATAATCTGATAGGGCGGCTGAGGACTGAGTCTCCTGAAAAGCGATTTCTTCAAAAGACCAAATCCGGTCACTCAGATCAGTTAACTCGGCAAAGCGATTGTCAATGCTACTTTTTACTTCTTCTTTTAGTGCAGTAGAATTTTGCTGCGCCTGAAGGGGTAGGATTGCCGACAAACCCAACAGGGCTGGAAGGAAGCCTTTAAATTTACTAATCATGTATTTGTAATTTAGGTTGATGGTTTCAAATGAAAATTAATTTTACCAGGCAATTCCATAATCGTCTCCATAATCACTTGAACCGCCCCAGAAGCTCCCATGCTTCCAGTCAAACCAAATGGCATTGATCGGGCCTGAAGTTTTATTCCAGAGTTCGATTGAATAGCCTCTTTTAGATAAATTCTTGGTCACCCAGTCCGGTGTGTCCTTTCTCAGGACGATGGCTCCCGGTCTGATTTCGTGGTCTCCAAAAGAGCTCTGCATTTGATAAGAATTGAAATTAGCGGCTTCACTCGCTTCTTGCACATCCATTCCAAACTCGACTACATTCAAGAAATACTGAAGAAGGTTTTGATCCTGGGAATCACCCCCCTGCACGGCAAAAGAAAGAAAGGGTTTTCCGTCTTTCAGGGCCAAACTTGGCGTGAGTGTGACTCGTGGCCTTTTTCCAGGCTCTGGTAAATTGTAAGGATTGAGTTTTTCATCAATGACAAAGCTTTGCATCCGTTGAGAAAGCCCAACGCCGGTATTTCCTGCCACTACTGCGGGAATCCATCCACCACTAGGCGTCACCGAAACTACCCAACCCTCAGCATCCGCCGCTTCCACGGTGGTTGTCCCACTAAGGAAATCAGTGATAAATTGATCATCGAGGGATTGATTGATATCCTCTGGAGACAAGGCAGCCATCGCTTCCTGATTGCTTTTCAGGATATCTAAATAGGGGTTAGTTCCTTCCTGAAATGGATAAGGATCCCCAGGTCCAATCTTCGGATCGTTTACATCACCGATAAGTTTCGCCCGTTCCTTGGCATATTCTTTTGAAAGTAGACCCTCCATCGGCGAATCCACAAAAGCCGGATCACCATAGTAAAAGTCCCGATCTGCGAAGGCTAAACTCATCGCTTGGTAAACCGTATTGATGTAGTTGGCAGAGTTGTACCCCATGGACTTCAGGTCAAAATTCTCCAAAATGTTTAAGGATTGGAGCAAAGCTGGACCTTGGGTCCATTCCTGAAGTTTGTACACATCGATCCCTTTGTAATTGACGTGTGAAGGTTCTTCGATTTTCACTTTCCAATTTGCTAAATCTTCCTCCGTAAAAAGCCCTCCTTGTTCTCGCGTTCCTCTGACGATTTCTTTGGCAATATCACCTTTATAAAATCGATCATAAGCAGCGTAAATCGCCTCCTCCCGAGTTTTTCCTTCAGCCAATGCCTCTCGTTCGGCTTCGATTAATTTAGAAAGGGTCTGGTACAAATCCTCCTGGACGAATATTTCCCCGGCCACCGGAGCTTCCCGCTCTTCGCCGAGGTGCGGTAAGAATATCTTTTTGGAATAGGGCCACTGCTTGATTCGCTCTTTTTGCGCTTCCATCGCATTGGCAGTTTGGGCTTCTAGAGGATAGCCTTTGGCAAGCTCCATGGAGGGAGCTAATATTTGCTCCAAACTCATCGTACCATACTCGGCCAACATGGTCATGATGCCCCCCGGTGTCCCCGGAGTCGTAGCAGCAAGCGGACCATATTGCGGGGGATAATCCATTCCTTGTGATTTGAAAAAATCAACGGTAGCTCCCGTCGGAGCATAACCTAAGGCATTGATTGCAATGACTTTTTTCTCAATAGGATGATAAATCAGCGCTTGGGTTTCTCCTCCCCAAGACAACACATCCCACATAGTAGAAGTAGCCGCAATCATGGCACAGGCTGCATCTACGGCATTTCCTCCTTGTTGGAAAATAGCTGCTCCTGCGGTGGCGCCCAAGGGCTTTCCTGTAATCGCAACCCAATTTTTTCCATGAAGGATGGGCTTATTGTTGGGAGTGGATCCTGATCCGAGTCCAGGAAGGCCCTGTCCATACAAGTTCCAGGAAATTAAACAGGTGAATAGTAAGAGTACTTTTTTCATTTGGGTGAAGGTTGATTGGTTGACGGTTTAGTCACTTGAATCGATCAGTTGATTCATTATTGGTCTAAAGCCGGGAAATTTGGAATTATAATGGGTAAATAGTTGAAAAACAGCATTCGGGTCCTTGATATTCAAATTGTTGCTTGAGGCAAACTCCTCCATTTCTTCGGCTTTGTCGCCAAAAATCGGGAAGAATTTTTTACGTTTTTTGGGAATTTCAAGGATGTTTTTCTCGACCAAGTAATAGTATTTGTCCCGTTTTAGAATCTTATCGTTTCGCTCACCTACCATCAAGGCCGTGTTGTAGGTGGATTCCTTGAATACGGCGAGGGTTCTTCTCATCAAGGGTAATTCCCCTTCGACCAAAACTTCAAAAAATCCGGAGATTGGGCTGCCCTCATCCAAGAAATCCATACCGTTAACAAAGTAGCGTGGAACGCGGTAGGTAGAGTCAACCCAAACAATATTCTGCACTCTCAAACCGGGCAAAATGGAAACCAGATTGTTTTCCGGCTCCATCAATTCAAACATGTTGGAAGTAATATTGTAACGGACCCGAAATCCTTCGAGCATCTGCTGATCTCGATAAAGGAGAATGGAGGCTGAATTCCATTTTTTATCCAAATAATTGTCACCCTCGACTTTTTTAGGATCAGGAGGAATTCCATAGACCATGTTCCCTCCAATGAAATTTGGTCGCTCATTGATTAAACGAATCACATTATCAGATCGGATGGTTTTCTGCAAAGCGGAAACTGTACCTTCAGCTCCCATTCGGATCATGTAAATGTCACCCAAATCCAAATCGCTCTTGAGATTAACCTGCTGCTCGTATCGGTTATATCCTTCAAGGTTTAGGGAAAGCACATATTTATCCTCAGGGAGATCATTGAATTTAAAATTTCCTCCAGCCACACTGGTTTTGCCAAAGGCAGTACCGCGAAGGGTGACATTAACTCCATCGATATAATTACCACTTTCTGAATCAATTACACGTCCAGTCAAAGAATAATTCTGGGCCTGAATTACCCCTGAGACCAAGAAGCAAAGAAAGAGCAGAAAATAAATTTTTCCAGGTAGATTTTGATTCATAGAGATAGTCAATTCTTGTAATATTGAAATATAAGTCAAATGTCCTAGCTATGCAATTGAAGTCTTTTTCGAAAATAAATTGAATAGATTGCTGATCCCGAGTGGTATTTTGGCTTTCCAAAGGATTTCAAGTTATATTTGAAGGAGGCATTTGCCATTATTTCACCTAACCAATATTCATTCATTTTGGATTTCTCTTCGTTTAATTTCGAATCCTCGCTTCAAGAAGGCTTGGATGCCATGGGGTTTGAGCAGCCCACACCAATTCAGGAAAAAGCCATCCCAGTCATGCTGGAGGGAAAAGATTTGATTGCCTGTGCCCAAACGGGTACCGGTAAAACTGCGGCTTTTATTCTGCCCATATTGAATAAAATCTCTAAATCTGGCAACAATAAACTCAATACGCTGATTTTGGCACCCACCCGGGAACTAGCCATTCAAATAGACCAACAAATTCAGGGTTTTGCTTACTTTCTTGGTATCAGTTCCATTCCCATTTATGGAGGAGGAGATGGTATCGTCTGGGAGCAGCAGAAAAAGGCCCTCGAAACAGGAGCAGAAATCGTCGTCGCTACACCTGGTCGATTGATTGCCTTATTGGCAGGAGGAAAAATGGATTTGAGCTCCTTGGAGCATTTGATTCTGGATGAAGCCGATAGAATGATGGATATGGGTTTTTCGGATGATATTCTGAAAATCGTAAACTATCTCCCAAAAGACCGGCAAACGGTTCTGTTTTCGGCTACTATGCCACCAAAAATCCGACAGTTTAGCATGAAAATTCTTCGTAATCCCGAGGAAATTTCGATTGCTATAGGTAAAACAGCCGCCGGGGTAACACAGGCCATGTATGCGGTGTATGACACCCAAAAAGAAGAACTGGTCAAGTATATTCTTTCACAGAAAAATTACGAAGCGGTCATCATTTTTGCTTCCACCAAAGACAAAGTTAAGGCCTTGTTCAAGACCTTGAAAAAGCATTTTGATGTGGAAGCTTTCCATTCGGACCTCGAGCAGGTAGAGCGGGAAAAAATCATGTCTGCGTTTAAAAATAAAGCCGTTAAGATCCTGGTTGGGACTGATATTATTTCCCGTGGGATTGACGTGGTCGGGATTGAGCTCGTGATCAATTATGATACTCCGGGTGATCCTGAAGATTATGTGCATCGGGTGGGTAGAACCGCCCGCGCCGATATGGAAGGAGAGGCCATCACTTTTGTCAATCCAAAAGATGCCTATAAATTTCAACGGATCGAAGAGTTGATCGGAATGGAAATTTCTAGACTTTCCCTTCCCGAAGGTTTTGAAAGTGGACCAGAATTAAAGTCTTCAAAAACAGGATCTTCCTCTCCTTCCCATAAAAAGTCTTCCAAAGGCAAATTCTCTAAAAACAAGAGTGGAAATAAGCACCCAAAAGAAGAACCTAAGCCTAGACCTAAAATCGATACACCTGAAGTAAAAACTCCTCCAACAAGTCCTCCATCCACTTCTGCCATTCCCTCTAAATATGGGAAGAGAAGAAATGTAATTGACGATTAGCGATAAATAAAATTGGTTTTTTGCATAGCTTGAGGTAAATTTTAATCAAGTACTGTTTCACATAATTTTTAAGAGCATGCAACAAATTAAATACAGAAGCAGGGGCGGAGCTGTTCGGTTTTTACAGGAGCTCCTGTCTCAGCTGGGATATGATATTCCTGCTACGGGTTATTTTGGAAAAATGACCGAAACTGCCGTCTTGGATTTTCAGTCAAAAAATCATCTGGTCATAGATGGAGTGGTAGGAATTAAAACTTGGACCATACTATTGGACCGGACAAAGCCGGCTGATGCCTTTGGGGATAAATTTCTGGACGAAACTGACCTGATTGATTTTGCGAATAAACATCAACTGGAATTGGCAGCGGTAAAGGCTGTGAATGAAATTGAAAGTAGTGGAAAAGGATTTCTGATTGATGGTCGGCCCAAAATCTTATTTGAAGGGCATATTTTTTGGAAAGAATTAAAATCACGAGGGATCAATCCTGAGTCCTTGGCAAATTTTTCAAATGCGGATGTACTCTATCCAAAATGGACCAGACAGCACTATTTGGGCGGAGTAAGGGAATACCTTAGGCTCGAAAAAGCAAAAACACTTCAACCCAATCCTTTAATCAAAGAGGCCGCCTTATCTTCCTGCTCTTGGGGGAGCTATCAAGTCATGGGATTCCATGCTGAAAAATTAGGATATAGTTCCGTTTTTCAGTTTGTAGCTGAAATGGAAAAACACGAGCGTAATCATCTGGAGGCATTTGGAAGATATTTGGAAAAATTTGGCTGTATGCGCCATTTGAGAAGTAAAGACTGGACCAAATTTGCTGTTTGCTATAATGGTCCTGCACAGGCACAGCATCACTATGACGAACGCATGCGCAAGGCATACGAGCGGTTTTCATGAAAAATAATTTTAAAATGACAGCATATTTTAAGGAGCTTTTCGATCGGGATCTGGACCGATTGGAAAATGAAATCAAAACCTTTAATCAAGAATCGAATCTGTGGATCTACCCGCCCGGCATTCTCAATTCTGCCGGTAATTTGGCAGTTCACTTATGCGGGAATCTGCGCCATTTCGTGTGCCATGAAATGGGCGGATTTGAATATGTTAGAGATCGGGAACGTGAATTTTCCGTCAAAGATCTTCCTCGCACCACAATTTTGGATGAGATTCAAGTTTGCCGAAATCAAGTCAAGATGAGCTTCGAGGGAATGGAAGATCGCATATTGGAAGAAAATTATCCGATCCAGCATTTTGGAAAACCCATGACCTACGGATTTTTTCTGACTCATCTCTATGGTCATCTCAATTACCATCTCGGTCAAATTAATTATCTCAGAAGGATGATTGATTCCAAATAAAAATCCCAGCGGAATGAATCGACTGGGATTTTATGACAGGGAGGGTTGTATTTCTAAATCAATATAGAATTCTGAATCGAATGGTACCGGTGATATTTTTTAGTGCATCGATGGCTTCCTTGGTGTAGGCCTTGTCGATATCGGTAATCACATAACCTATTTTCTCATTGGTCTTTAGATATTGACCTACAATATTTATTTCATAACCAGCCAAAACCTGATTGATTTTAGCCAAAACTCCGGGCTCATTTTGGTGAATGTGAATCAGCCGATGGGCATTTTTAAGGAAAGGCAACTGGATATTTGGAAAGTTAACCGAGTTAAAGGTGTTTCCAGTGTTGATGTATTCCATGATTTTTCCGGGAACAAATCGTGCGATATTTTCCTGTGCTTCCAACGTGCTGCCCCCGATATGCGGTGTCAAAATCGTATTGGGAAGTCCAATTAATTCAGACTGGAAAGGTTCGGCGTTGTTTTTTGGCTCCTCGGGAAATACATCCACCGCACATCCTGCCAAGTGCCCGGACTCGATCGCATCTTTGAGGGCAGGGATTTCCACCACATGGCCACGACTCAGATTGACCAATATGGCTCCTTTCTTCATCATGTTGATCTTCGAGGAATCGATCAGGCATTTATTGTCTTTTCGTCCATCGACGTGTAGGGAAATGATATCACAATTTTCCAAAAGCTCCTCCAGCGTGTCCACTTTGGTCGCATTACCCAAGGCGAGTTTTTCGATAACATCGTAGTAAAACACATTCATTCCCATGTTTTCTGCCAAGACAGAAAGCTGCGCGCCGATATTTCCGTAGCCGACGATTCCGAGTTTCTTTCCTCGGATTTCAAAACTTCCACTGGCTGATTTGTCCCAGCGTCCTTGATGCATTCCGACGGATTTGTCAAAGAAGTTTCGCATCAAAAAAATGATTTCGGCGATAGCCATCTCCACTACCGAACGGGTATTGCTGAAAGGCGCATTGAATACCGCAATTCCTTTTTCCTGACAGGTTTCCAAGTCAATCTGATTGGTTCCAATACAGAAGGCCCCGATAGCAATTAGCCGGTTGGCATTTTCCAGAACTTTTTTGGTGACATTGGTTTTGGAACGGATACCCAGGATGGAAACACTTTTGATCTTTTCGCAAAGTTCATCTTCGGTCATAGCCGAACTGACCACTTCCACCTGATATCCTTCTTCTTTGAGTAATTCGATCCCTATCGGATGGACATTTTCCAATAGCAAAACCTTAATCCGGCTTTTTGGGTATGAGAATTTCGTGTTCAATTTATTGATGTATAAGATTTCGTCGAAACTAGGTGCAATATGATCAGCTTTGGAAGTCACCTTGGGACGGTGGACGTTTTCTGTGAATGCGTAGAATTTATTAGCAAGTCCCGATGCCTTGATTTCATAATCGGTGTATCCGTCGCCGATCACATAAATATCTCCTTCAAGCTTCAAATGTTTGATGGTTTCAGCTTTTCCGTTGTTTTTTGACAACGGATTTTCCCGATTGAAATCTACGATTTTTCCTTTTTCATCGTAGACAAATTCATTGGCAAAGACGTTTTTTTCTTTGATTCCATAATCCGCCACGATCGGGATAATAAAATCCTTGAATCCATTTGAGATGATAAAAATATCGTCGGCATTTTCCTGCAGAAATTCCTTGTTTCGCTCAAAGGATTTTGAAACCCGCTTCTTTAAAGCCTCGATCAGATCGGTAATTTGGGATTTACGGGCCTGAAGGATTTCAAGTCGCTTTTCCAGGCTTTCCCGAAAGGTCAGCGAACCCTCCATTCCCTGATCAGTGATGTCTTTGATTGCTTGAAGTTTGGAGCCAGCGGCAGCATCCCCGTCGAGGGATATTTCCCCTAAAATATCAAGTGCTTCCACTTGGGTAAAGGTACTGTCAAAATCAATGATGAATTTTTTGGTTTGAGGCATGCGGAGGGTCTTTTGTATTGAATTTGATGTAAAATTAACGGATTGTTAAAAATTCAGAAGTTTTATTGATAAAATTCTTCAAAATCATTTATTCATTGGAATTTTCGCAATCGATTGTGTTGATTTATTAGTACTCTGTATGCTAAAATAAAATATGACTTTTTGCAGGTTTCTTTGTAGTCAAGCTAATCAGGGTTATTTTTGGAAAAAGGATTTGTTATGAAAAAGATCGAATTAAAGTGGATATACGGATTGACCCTCATGTTTGCCTTCGCTTGCGGGCCGGATAAAAGGGAACCATTTGACGAACTGGATTCGCATGAAATGGGAGAGGTCATCGGCGAGGCTGAAACTGTTCCGGGCAAATATGGAGAAGAATTTGATGGGAAATTAACCCCGATTCCAATATCTGATTTTGTCGATGAAGTCGAAAAAGAGGGCTGGGCTGAGGCTGTTATTCAAGGTGAGATCGAGGATGTCTGTACAAGTAAAGGTTGTTGGTTGACCATGGACCTTCCAACTGGTGAAAGTATGCGGGTTACCTTTAAAAATTATGGATTTTTTGTACCGACCAACAGTCAGGGATACCCTGTTATATTGAAAGGGGTGGGTACTATGGTCGAGACCGATGTGGAAACCTTGAGACATTATGCCGAGGATGAAGGCAAGTCTCAGGAAGAAATCGATGCCATCACAGAACCTAAAAAAGAAATCACTTTTGAGGCCGAAGGAGTCATTATCCCAGAGAAATCCTAATTTATGGCCATAGCTTTGGATAATTTAAGGGTAGGTCGTAGGTATTTATTGATCAATCAAGGAGAATCCCGAAGATTGGAAATAGTTTTGCGACTGCACGGAGATAATTTTAAAGTCAAAGATCTCGATACCTTGGAATACTACACGATTGAGGAGTTGCTTCAGTGGGGTAGAGGCAAAGATTACGACCTGGATGAAATCAGATAAACATTAGGAAAAAAACTTGGTTAAATCAGTCAATTCTATGTGCATTTTGTCACTTTTTTGAATTGAGGATCCCACTACTTTCGCAAAAAAATTGTAATGTCAAAAAGTTTAAGTCAAGCGATCATTTCCGCAAAATGTCCGAGATGCCGAGAGGGTAAATTGTTTCCAGTTTCGGTATTTAGTTTCCGAAAATTGACCGATATCAATCACCATTGTGAGATTTGCGGGGTTAATTTAGAGCCTGAACCCCGATTTTTTGATGGAGCGATGTACATCAGCTATGCATTTTCGGTTGCCTTGGTGATCACCGTTTTTGTCGGGCTCAATATCTTATTGGAAAGACCTGAACTATGGATGTATCTATCCACCATCGCGGTGGTTAATATTGTATTGCTTCCCGTTATGCTTCGGTACTCAAAAGTATTGTATCTTTATGCAATGGGGAAAATTCAGTTCAAAGGAGATTAAGGATAAATCTGCACTTTTATCAGCAGGCTTGGTTTTTTGACTGATTTGCTTAATTTTTTACAGGGACCGGATATTTTAAACATTTCTGGTTTTCAGGACTTTTAACTTAAACTTCAGCAAATGATATTTCGGAAAAAAATATACATCGCAGGGTTTTATCTGCTTTCCTTCTTTTATATAGCTGCCGGCATTAATCATTTTGTTAGTCCCGAATTTTATTTGCCTTTGATTCCCGATTATTTACCTATGCCAAGGACTTTAAATGCCTGGGCCGGTGTTTTCGAAATTTTACTGGGAATCGGATTACTTTATCCCAGTTATCGGGAAAGGGCGATTCGGGGAATCGTCATCCTGTTATTGATTTTTATTCCATCACACATCTATTTCATTCAAATTGGCTCCTGCGTCGACGGGGGTTTATGCCTGTCACCTTGGATGGCTTGGGTAAGATTGGTCGTTATACATCCATTATTGATTGCGTGGGCATTGATTTATCGAAATCAAAAAAGCTTTTCTATACAAACAGTAATTAATACTAACAAAAAATAAAGCTTTACTAAACCTTTTCCTTCCTACCTCCGTTACAGCCTTAAAATTAGGAAAAAATATGGAGGCCATTTTGAACAAAATGAAGGTTGAAGTTAACTCCAACCTGTACCAAAAGGAACCTTTTAGTTCGGATCTGGGAACAGCCATTGTGCAAGAGGGAGCCAAAATGATCCGGGACCTTGGATTAGAAAACTTCACTTTTAAAAAATTAGGGAGCCAAATTGGCAGCACCGAAGCAGCGATCTATCGCTATTTTGAAAACAAGCATAAATTATTACTGTATCTTACAGCTTGGTACTGGGGCTGGATGGAGCATAATTTGGTGTTTGGTACCGCTAATCTAATCGATCCTGCTGAGCGACTGAGACTCTCGATCAAACTCCTGGCTGAAGGGCCTATTTTTATGAAAAATGAAAACCTGGATCCCAAAACTCTCCGCGAGATTGTCGTCAATGAATCCATCAAAGGATATCTGACCAAGGATGTAGATCAGGAGCATGAGGTAGGGATTTTTGCTCAGGTTTATAAATTCGGTGAGCGAATTGCCAATATTGTATCGGAAATCAACCCAAGCTATACGTATCCCAAAACATTGGTGTATACGGTTTTGGAATCGAGTTTGCTCCAATCCTTTAATTCCCAACATCTACCCGGGATGACCGAAAATAGCTTGAATGCCAGCACCCGTTTTCAGTTCTTTTATCAATTGGTGATAAATACCATTCAAAATGATAACTAATAAGGAAATTACTCCGATCAAGCGCTTTTTTGGTTTGCTCAAGGAGGAAAAAAACCAGGTTTATTCGATTTATTTCTATGCGGTTCTGAATGGCTTGATTACCCTTTCCTTGCCCTTGGGGATTCAGGCTATTTTGAATTTTATATTGGGTGGCCGAATTTCTACCTCTTGGATTATCTTGGTAGCGATAGTGGCTGGCGGGGTGATGTTTAGTGGATTTTTACAAATCTCCCAACTCCAGATTATGGAGAAGTTGCAGCAGCGAATTTTTTCCAAATCAGGTCTTTCTATCGCCTATCGATTGCCTCGGGTCAAAGCAGAAATCCTCCATGGGAAATACGCTCCTGAATTGGTCAATCGTTTTTTTGATACGGTTAATCTCCAAAAGGGTCTTTCCAAGATTTTAATTGACTTTTCTACCGCCTTGCTTCAAGTGATTTTCGGATTGTTGCTCTTGTCTGTTTACCACCCGTTCTTCATTTTGTTTGGGCTTTCATTGGTGCTTATTTTATTCCTGATCTTCTACTTCTCTGGTCCCAAGGGAATGGATACTGCGCTCAAGGAATCTACTTACAAATACCAAACCGCTTACTGGTTGGAGGAAGTGGGTCGGACTATGAACAGTTTCAAATTGGCAGGAAACACCCGATTGCCTGTATTGCGGGCAGATAAATTGCTGCAGAAATACGTCGATTTTCGATCCAAACACTTCTCAGTCTTGATTTTCCAGTACAAAATCATGATTGCTTTTAAAGTTTTGATCGTGACGTCTTTATTGGTAGCCGGAAGTTTATTGCTAATTAATGATCAGATCAGTATTGGTCAGTTTGTAGCAGCGGAGGTGATTATCATTTTGGTGGTCAATTCTGTCGAAAAACTCATTTTGTCATTGGAAACTGTGTACGATACCTTGGTCGCTGTAGAAAAACTGGGCAACCTCATGGATCTCAGTCTTGAGGATAGCACCGGTAGCGAAAAAGTCATTACGCCTAAAAAGGAAGGGTTAAAATTTGCCATGCAGAACGTAAGTTTCCAACCCAAAGATGCTGATATTCCACTACTTCGAAATATCAATTTGACCATAGAGGCTGGTGAAAAAGTGGTAATTACCGGAAAAAGCGGAAGTGGAAAAAGTGCATTGATGTCTTTATTTTCAGGTTTATATGAGGATTTTGACGGGGATGTTTTGGTCAATGACCTGTCCATAAAAATGATCCACTTGGAAAAATACCGAACGATGGTTGGGGATTGCCTGGAAGTGGAACAGATTTTTCACGGTACCATCCATGAAAATATTCTTATGGGTAGAGAGTACGACGAGAGTCAACTCAATGAAATTTTGAATCTAACTGGCCTTCAAGATTACATTTATCAGAAGCCGTTAGGGTTGGAAACGGTACTGCTTCCAGAGGGAAAAGGACTTTCCCGAAGGTTGGTACAGAGTATCCTGATCTGTCGATCCTTGGTCGGCAAACCCAAGGCGATGATCATGGAAAATGCCCTCCTGCATCAAACCCAAGAAGTCAAATTGAAGTTGCTCGATTACTTGATGGCAGGAGATTGGACCTTGCTACTGGTGACCCAGGATCAAGAGGTGATTCAGCGGGCCAGTCAAATTATCATGTTGGATCAAGGTACCTTGTTATTTCAGGGGAATTATACTGAATACTTGGAATACTTAAAAACGAATCAATAAGCCATGCTGAATATTTCGAAAATACGAATCACGGAATCTATTCCATTCAGTGGCGCCAAAAGCTTGGTGATGACCCTGCCACTGAGAGAATACAACAAGCGGGTTAAAGTTTTGACTGCTTTGTTGTTGATGTTCTTTCTGATGCTGTTTCTGCCCTGGACCCAAAATGTCCGGTCAAAAGGATACGTGACCGCCCTCAGGCCGGATCAACGTCCTCAAACCATCCATTCGGTAATTGCAGGCAGGATCGAAAAATGGTATGTGGCAGAAGGCTCATACGTCGCCAAAGGAGATACGATTGTTCGGATTTCTGAAATCAAAGATGAATATTTTGATTCCTTGCTTTTGCCCAGAACGCAGTTGCAGCTCGATGCAAAAAATCAATCTGCTGCCTCTTACGGCAATAAAGTAACCGCCCTTCAGGCTCAAATTGCTGCTTTGACCCGAAATAATAAACTTCGATTAGAGCAGGCTGAAAATAAACTCCGAATGGCAGAACTGCAGGTAGAATCTGACAGTATTGAGTTTCAACAAGCCAAAGTGAATTTTAAAATCGGAAAACAGCAGCTGGAGCGATGGGAAAGTCTCTATGAAGAAGGGCTACGATCCTTGACGGATTTAGAAACCAGAAGATTAAAGTTTCAGGATGTTCAAGCAAAGTTGATCGCTGCAGAAAATGATTATCTGAGTAGTCAGAATATGTTAATTACAGCTCAATTGGACCTAGGCGCCATTGACAATGACTTTCAAGATAAATTAGCCAAGGCAGAATCCGAGATGTTTACGGCCATGTCCTCCCAATTTGATACAGAAGCGACTGCCACCAAACTCGAAAATCAATATTCCAATTATGAGGCAAGGACCAATTTCAGATACATTTTGGCTCCTCAAAATGGCTATTTGGCTAAAGCAATCAAAGTTGGTATTGGCGAAACCATCAAGGAAGGGGATCCGATCTTGAATATCGTACCTGCGGAAGCTGAATTGGCCGTGGAGATGTACGTGCAGCCGGTAGATTTCCCATTAATCAAAGTAGGAAATCGGGTTCGCTTTATTTTTGATGGCTGGCCGGCGATCGTATTTTCTGGATGGCCTCAGATATCAAATGGTACTTTTGGAGGAGTGGTAGTCGCTATTGATCAATTTGCCGGAAATAATAATCAGTATCGTGTTTTGGTCATCGAAGATCCTGAAGAAGAAGCTTGGCCAGAAGCACTACGGATTGGATCGGGTGCTGATGGTATAGCCCTTCTCAATGATGTCCCCGTCTGGTATGAAATATGGCGACAGCTCAATGGTTTCCCTGCTGATTACTACACCCAAGAACAGAAAAATGCTATCTCAAATGAGGTCAAGGTAAAATGAGAAAATTAATCATATTTCTTCTTTTTGCCCTGCATGTCATTCCTGCACAGGCATTTCAGGCGGATACTTTAAGCGTGGAGACTTTCCTGGAATGGCTTCAGCGCTATCATCCGGTTGCATCCCAAGCGGATATTACCTTGGAGATGGGTGCTATGGAATTGCGTACAGCCAGAGGTGGGTTTGATCCGATGCTCTTTGGAAATTTGGATAACAAAGAATTCAAAGAAAGTACCTATTATGATAAGCGCGAAGCCGGGCTGAGTATTCCGACCTGGGCAGGTGTTGAATTAAATGGGACTTTTGAGCAAAATTCCGGTCAGTTTTTAAGTGATGAAAGCAGGGTGCCCAGTGGGGGGCTTTTTGCAGCTGGAGCATCAGTTAATTTGGGGCAGGGACTGATCTTGGATGAACGAAGAGCAGCACTGAGACAAGCTCAAATTTATCAGCAGTCCACCGAAGTCGAACGAATCAGATTATTAAATGAACTGTATTTAAATGGCTTTGAATCCTATTGGAATTGGTCCTTGGCTTATCAAAACCTACAAGTTTTGGAAGAAGGAGTAAAGCTCGCGGAAGTTCGGTTTAATGCCATTAAGAGAAGTTTTGAACAGGGTGACTTTGCCGCTATTGATACCGTGGAAGCTTATTCTCAGTTGCTCAATCGTCAATACCGACTTCAAACCGCCCAAAATGACTATTTCTCAGCGACACAGTTGCTCAATACTTTTCTCTGGAATGAGGAGGAAGTTCCAATGGCATTGAATCCGGAGGTCATTCCCCAGGAATTGGACGGGGAAGCCATTGGCTTGATCAATGAAGAAGAACTCAGAACTTTGGTAACCAATCATCCTGAACTTCGATTGACTGATTTCGAATTGGCGGGCTTGGAAGTGGATCGAAAATTAAAGGCCCAATCCATATTGCCTGTGGTCAAAGTCAAGTATAATTTTCTGGTAGAGCAATTGAATCAGTTTGAAACAGCCCCGTTCTTTGAAAATAATTACAAATGGGGAGTTTCGGTCTATACCCCATTACTTTGGCGAAAAGCCAGGGGATCGGTGGGATTGGCAAAAGCCAAAATCGATTTCAAACAAAATACCCGGGAATTGAAAGAAATTCAACTCCGAACCAAACTTGAGACAGAAATCAATAATTTTCGGATTCTGGATCAGCAAGTCGCCACCTTTGGCCAAAACGTAGTCAATTTGGAGCGATTGCTATCCGCTGAGTTAAGACGATTCGAAATGGGTGAGAGCAGTTTGTTTTTGATCAATGCACGAGAAATCACTGTTTTCGACTCCAGGCTTACGTTGAATCAATTGCTCGCCAAGCAGAAAGTAGCTCTGGCCAAAGTGAGATATGCAGCAGGTTTAGGATTTGAGTAGGTTTTTAAGCCGATAAAGTCTTATTTTTCGAAAAAAACGTATGGCTGCATTTGTGATTGTAGAGGCGGATATTTTTGATTCTGCCGTGTATGATGAATACAAAAAACTAACCCCGGCTACAGTGGCTGCTCACGGGGGTAAATTTGTTCTTCGTGGAAATCCCGTCGAAGCTTTGGAGGGCGAATGGAAACACGACCGATTGGTCATGCTCGAATTTCCAGATAAAAAAAGTGCAAGGGATTGGTATTATTCTAAGGAATATCAAACAGCAAAGGAAATTCGGTCGAAAGGTTCCACTGCAAAATTTCTTTTGATAGAGCAATAATTATTTTTGGCATTTTTATTGGTATGAAATACAATATTGTGAATATGCAGAAGTTTATTTGCTTCCTTCACTCTAAAATTTTACTTCAAACAACCTTAAAGTTCAATTACCCTTAAAAATGTTCAAATGAAAAAACATCTATCTATCACCCAAAAAATGCTTGCCCCCGCAGTGGTTCTGTTTGGTGCAGTAGCTTGTATTTCGGAGACCGAGACACCCCTGATCCACCAGTCTCAAGTAGAAATTGCCACCACGGAAGAAGGTGGTGAGAATCTCAAGAAAGGCGGATTTATGCCTTATGAAGAATCCTTTGTGAATCAAATTTTTCCTCAAACGATTAATGAGGGAGAATTTGCAGGCTTTTATTTACCTGGGACAGGAACTGGAAAGGCAAGAGGGGCAGGCAAAGTATTCTCCTTTATCAATCAGCGTCCGATTTCTGATACAGAGTCTATGCCAGCACCCGTTACTTTGTTCTTTGAGGAGCAATTGGAAGGTTTTGGAATCGTGGATATTCCTCAGAACGTAAATTCGGTAACAGTAAGTGAAAGTGGTAATGCTATTTTCTTTGAAAGTGGAATCAATCGAGTCATTGGATTAACTCCAGAGGGTTTGGTTAAATTTGAAGCAGAAATTACCATTGTCGGAGGAACCAAAAAATTTAAAAATGCCACGGGCGAAGGAAAGCTGACTGGGTCTTACGATGCCGATCCAAACAGTCTCAATGCAGGTCAAGGGACTTCTAAAATTGAGGCCTTGATTAAATTGAACTAATCAACAGAAACTACCAAAAAGGATGGTCTCGCGATCATCCTTTTTTTTGTGCATCAGAAAGCGATTCCGTAGATTTTTAAGGCAATAAATCATGTATTTTTAGATGGAATCGGTAATTTGACAGCTGTGATTCACACTACCATGAAAAAAGTAATTACCCTAGGTGAAGTGATGCTTCGACTTTCTCCACCGGCTCACCAGCGATTTTTACAAGCCCAAAGTTTTGAAATTGAGTTTGGAGGATCGGAGGCTAATGTGGGAGCTAATCTCGCCGCGTGGGGAATTTCCGTTCAGCATCTCAGCGCTTTTCCCCCTCATGAATTGGGTCAAGCAGCAATAGCCAAACTCAGACAATTGGGGATTGATACTCGCTTTTGTTATCTCAGAGATGGTCGTTTGGGAACCTATTTTCTCGAAAAAGGAGCGCTTGACCGAGGTTCAAAAATTATATATGATCGGGAGCATTCCAGTTTTTCAAAGCTTGATCCTGATATTGTGGATTGGGAGGAACTTTTTGAAAATGCTGATTGGCTTCATTGGTCCGGAATTTCACCGGCGATTTCCGAATCCACCGCTCGGCTTACCTTGCGGGCTGTAACGGAAGCCCAAAAGAAAGGAGTAAAGGTAAGTGGTGATTTAAACTATCGAAGTAATCTCTGGAGCTATGGCAAAGCAGCTCATGAAATCATGCCTGAATTATTGAAAGCTACTCAAGTTATGATTGCGGGAAAGCGTGATTTTGAGCAATGCCTGAATCTGGGTTTTAAGGATTTTGAGGATGCAGCTAGCTATGCCTTTGAGAAATTTGATCAGCTGGAGTGGATTAGTCAGACTCATCGGGTTACCCATTCAGCTTCGCACAATACCATATCTGCGGAACTCCATTCGCGGGATAATTCCTTTCAATCAAAGTCCTATGATTTGACTCCAATAGTGGATCGGGTAGGGACGGGTGATGCCTTTGCTGCGGGATTGATTTATGGTCTTTTACACACTACACCTCAAGAAAGCATTGAAATGGCAATGGCTGCCGGAGCCTTAAAGCACAGCGTTCCCGGAGATCAGCTACATGCTAGTCTTGAAGAAATCCGTGAAGTCATGGCCGGAGTATCAGGCCGAATCAAACGTTAACTATGAGAAATCCAACGAGTCCTTTTATCCAAAAAATGCATCAGGCTGGAGTGATGCCTATCTTTTATCATTCTGATGAAACCGTATGCCTCAAACTTTTAGAAACCGCCTACGAAGGAGGCATTAGAGTGATCGAATTGGTCAATCGGGGAGAGGCGGCGCCAAAGGTTTTTCCAGCTTTGAAAAAATTGGCGGAAACACTCCCCGGGCTTTCTTTGGGAATAGGAACTATTTATCATCCATGGCAAGCTGAAGAATTCATTTACATGGGTGCTGAATTTATCGTGGCCCCTGTGATGAATGAGAAGTTGGGGGAATATTGTCAAAAAATTGACATGACCTGGGTACCTGGCTGTGCAACATTGACTGAGATTTTTAAGGCCACGGAACTCGGGGCCGAGTTGGTGAAAATTTATCCTGCGAATATTCTTACTCCTGATTTTGTACCTGCAGTTCACGCCGTTTTGCCAAAAGTAGAAGTTATCCCAACGGGAGGAGTGGAGCCCAACCTCGAAAGTATCAAGCCCTGGTTTGATGCAGGCGTACTTTGTGTGGGAATGGGTTCTCAACTCATGCGAAAAGACTGGATTGAGGCAGGAGAATTTTCCAAGATTTCGGATTCTATCAAATCTGTAGTTCAGTGGATTGATCAGATCAAAAAATAAAAGGGAGCCAAATGACTCCCTTTTTATTACAAATTGGGTTGCGGAGTAGTCCGCAAATAAGGTTTGATCACTTTATGACCTTTGGGAAATTTACCAGGAATATCCTCGTCTTTGATCGCTGGAGCGATTACGACATCTTCGCCGTGTTTCCAGTTTGCTGGAGTAGCTACAGAATAATTCGCCGTCAATTGAAGCGAATCAATCACCCGAAGCAATTCTTCAAAATTACGACCGGTAGAAGCCGGGTAAGTAATGATCAGTTTGATTTTTTTGTCATTGCCAATGATAAAAACTGATCTTACGGTAAAATTCTCATTGGAATTTGGGTGAATCATGTCATAGAGCTCAGAAACTTTTTTGTCCTCATCTGCAATAATGGGGAAATTCACCTCGGTGTTTTGAGTTTCATTGATATCAGAAATCCAACCTTTGTGGCTTTCCAATCCATCCACACTTAAAGCCAACACTTTGGTGTTTCGTTTTTCAAATTCATCTTTGAGCTTGGCTACTGTGCCAAGTTCGGTCGTACATACAGGCGTATAATCTGCTGGATGAGAGAAAAGTACACCCCAGCCATCACCCAAATACTCATAAAAGTCAATCTTACCTTGACTTGTCTCAGCTTGAAAATTTGGAGCTAAATCTCCTAATCGTAATGTCATAATGGTTTTGTTTTTAAAGTCTATAGGGATAATAGGATAAAGGTGCAAAATGTTCCCAAAAAGACAAATAATAACATTCCGGCTTTTCTTGTGTTTTTTTTCCTATAACTTCAATCCATTAATAATTGTCAATTCGTATATCTGAACATGAAAACGTACTACAACCCAGAGGATTTAAAAAAATTTGGTAAAATCGGCGATCTGCAAAAGCCCCTTGCTGATAAATTTTTCGATTACTACGGTGAAGTTTTTGCCGAAGGGGCTCTTACTGCAAGAGAAAAATCATTAATAGCGTTAGCGGTAGCCCACGCCATACAATGCCCCTATTGTATCGATGCCTATACCACAGACACGCTCGAAAAAGGCTGTGACGAAGAACAAATGATGGAAGCCGTGCATGTCGCTGCAGCAATCAGAGGTGGAGCATCTTTGGTTCACGCCACCCAAATGATGAATAAAATCAATGAAATCTCGATGTAATCCGAATGAAGTCTCTCAAAGCACTAGAAAATCCAATAGCAGAACCCGCATTTGAACTTGAAATTTTAGAGCAAAGTGGCATTGAGCCTTTTGAAAACAAACTGGATTCAATCGGTCTTTTTCCGCTAAAACCCACCCAAATTGAGATTTTGCAAATCAATATGGGGAAAATGTGTAATCAAGTCTGTAAGCATTGCCATGTAGATGCCGGACCGGATCGTAAGGAAATTATGACTCGTGAGACGATGGGGGATTGTTTGGAGGTGATCAGAAATAACCAGATAAATACTATTGATTTAACGGGAGGAGCTCCTGAAATGAACCCAGATTTCAGATGGTTTATCGAAGAAATCCGAAAAATAAATACTGAGTGCACCATCATTGTCCGATGTAATCTCACCATTATTTTGGCTAATCCCAAGTACCATGATTTGCCTGATTTTTATAAAAAACATCAGATCGAAGTCGTCTCCTCTTTGCCTTATTTTACGGCCATGAAAACGGATTCGCAGCGGGGAAATGGGGTTTTTGACAGAAGCATCAGGGCGCTTCAGATGCTCAATGAAGTCGGATATGGCATGCCTGATTCCGGTTTGATTTTAAATTTGGTCTATAACCCATCCGGGGCCTTTTTACCTCCGGCACAGGAAGCCTTGCAAGCTGAATTTAAGAAAAAACTCAAAGATAAATTTGATATCCATTTCAATTCGCTATTTACCATCACCAATATCCCGATAAGTCGGTTTTTGGAATACTTGATCCGAAGTGAGAACTACGAAGATTATATGGAAAAACTCCTTCAAAGCTTTAATCCCGTCGCTGCCCAAAATGTAATGTGCCGGAACACGATTTCGGTTGGTTGGGACGGATTTCTCTTTGATTGTGACTTTAACCAAATGCTGGATTTAAAGGTAGATACTGTAGATAGTCAGCATATTTCGGACTGGAATACCCGGTCACTCAGCAATCGTTCTATTATTGTAAACAAACACTGTTTTGGGTGTACTGCAGGAGCCGGTTCAAGCTGCGGAGGAGCAACGGCGGAATGAAAAAAAGCGCGATCATCATTTTTCAAAAGAATGCCGAATTGGGTAAAGTAAAAACCCGCCTGGCCAAAGACGTCGGGGATGAAATTGCGTTACAGATTTACCATCAATTGTGTGCCTTTACCCACGAGGTTTGCAGGCAAGTATCGGTAGATAAATATCTTTATTTTTCCAGATTTATATCTGAAATCCATTTCTCGGATTCTTCTTATTTTTTCCGTGTTCAACGAGGAGGAGATTTAGGAGAGCGGATGTCCAATGCCTTTGAGGATTTGTTTAAAAATGACTATGAAAAGATCCTGATCATCGGTACAGATTGTCCGGAAATCAGTTCGCATTTACTTGAAGAAGCTTTCTCGCTTTTGGATAAATCAGAGGTGGTCATTGGTCCTGCCGAAGATGGAGGATATTATCTATTGGGAATGAGGCGATTTTTTCCGCAGTTATTCCAAAATATCAGCTGGAGTACCTCCGAAGTGGTAAAACAAACTAAAAATAGATTAGAATCAGGCAAAATATCCTATCAATTATTGCCTGTTCATACCGATATTGATACGTTGGAAGACTGGAAAAAAATGAAAGACTTAATCGACCTTACTTATGAATAATTACCTCGACACGACCATAGACGTGTATGCCAAAGCGGCTCAAACACCAGACGTCGGGTTATGCTGCACTACTTCACCCATCTGGCAATTTCCGGGATTAAAAATTCCCAAGATTATGCAGGAGATGAATTATGGCTGCGGCAGCACGGTTCATCCCCGAGACTTGGTCAACAACCCTCGAATTCTTTATGTGGGTGTAGGTGGAGGAATGGAAGTCCTTCAGTTCTCTTACTTTTCTAGACAAGTATCCGGAGTGATTGGAGTTGACATTGTCGAGGATATGCTCGTAGCCTGTGACAAGAATCTACATCAAGCCGAAAAGGAAAACGATTGGTTTGAGCGGGATTTTGTTACGCTCCGAAAAGGAACGGCCTTGAATCTTCCGGTTAGTGATAATTCCATCGACGTCGCGGCTCAAAACTGCCTCTTCAATATTTTTACCCATGAAGATCTCAAGCAAGCCTTAGCTGAAATGTACCGCGTGCTTAAACCGCACGGCAGACTTGTGCTCAGCGATCCCATAACAGAGGATCCCATGCCTCAGAAACTGAAAAATGATCCACGGCTAAGAGCGCTTTGCTTAAGTGGTTCACTTCCGCTGAATGAATATATCAAAATGACCACTGAAGCAGGCTTTGGTACAGTGGAGATTCGGGCCAAGCGACCTTACCGCGTATTGGCTCCTGGACAATACGAAACAGAAAAATTGATCGTATTGGAGTCGGTAGAAGTCTGTGCTATCAAGGATCCCATGCCTGAGGATGGTCCCTGCGTATTTACAGGGAAATCAGCGGTATATTTTGGTGACCAGGAATATTTTGATGACCAAAAGGGACATGTACTCATGCATAATCAGCCACTCGCTATTTGTGATAAAACTGCAGCTGCTATTCAATCATTGGGTAGAGAGGATATTTTGATCACTGATTCCACTTACTTTTATGATGGGGGAGGCTGTTGTTAAATTGCGGCTTTTGGGCCCCATTTTAGGTTTATTCCTAGCTCTGGCCTGGGGGATTAATTTTGATGCCCAATCTCAAATTAAAACAGGCAAGTATGAAATTCGGGTAGCTGGATTTAAAATAGGCGACATGGAAGCAAAGCTCACCCAGTCTGGATTACAGCAATCGCTGCTAATTCAAAGTGATGTGAGTTTTTGGTTTTTTGGAAAAATCTACCTCAATCATGAAATAAATTGTCAATATCGTGACGATCAGCTGATTTTGTCTCAGGTTACTTCTGAGTCCAACAAAGGAGATTTTTTCAGTAAAATCGAATGGAATGAAAATCACTATAAGGTTGATGCAAAAACCTATGAGTACGAAAATAACAAGTCCATCGCCCAGATCATTGAGGGTAGTACCGCAAAGTTTTACTTCGAAAAACCCAATGACGGTGATTTTATTGTTTCAGAAACATTTGGATTGCTGAGCAAAGTAGAAGAAATAGAAAATGATGTATTTGAAATCGAAATCAACGGAAACCGAAATCGATTTTATTATACAGGACAAGAACTGACCAAGGTGGTGGTTCAAAACCCAATAAAAAACTATGTGATTCAAAAGGTAAATTAATTTTTTAATGAAAATTTCAGTTATAATTCCCACACTTAATGAAAAGTTAAACCTTCAGGAATTGATTCCTCTACTCAAGAGGGAGTTGCAACATCTTCCCCATGAGATCATCGTCGTAGACGGAGGCAGCAATGACGGCAGTGAGGAATATTGCAAAGAGTCGGCTATCCATTTCGAACGAACCGAAAAATCATGTCGGGCTATTCAGATGAATTATGGGGCTAAGTTGGCAAGTGGGGAGATACTTTATTTTGTTCATGCCGATACCCGGCCCTTACCGGGTTTTTACCAGGATATTCTCAATGCCATGTTAAATGGTCATCAGGCTGGCTGCTATCGATATCGATTTGATCAAGGAAATTTTCTTCTTCGAATTAACGGCTGGTTCACCCGATTCAACGGGCTTTTTTCTGGAGGGGGTGATCAGACTCTCTTTATCCATCATTCTATTTTCAAGGAGATTGGAGGTTTTGATGAGGAATATTGTATCATGGAGGACTTTGAGCTCGTGCGAAGAATCAAAAAATATTTTCGATTCCATATTATTCCGAGATCGATTTTGGTTTCTGCCCGAAAATACGAGCAAAATAGTTGGATTAAAGTTCAATGGGCTAACTTGGTTGCTTTCCTATATTTTATGAAAAATCGAGATCCAAGAGAAATCCGTGATCGATATCATAAAATGCTCACCCACAGATAAATCCTAATGACTTATACTATAAATGGTATTCAGCAGATTGGCATAGGAGTCAAAGACGCGGAAAATTCCTGGTCTTGGTACAAAAAAGCTTTTGGTATGGATGTGCCGATTTTCAAAGACCGGGCAGAAGCCACCTTGATGACAGCCTACACCGGAAACTCGATTCAGCAGCGCTACGCGATTCTAGCTATGAATTTACAGGGAGGAGGAGGTTTTGAAGTGTGGCAATATACTTCAAGGGTACCTCAACCGGCAGCTTTTCAGATTCAAATGAATGATTTGGGAATTTTGGGAATTAAGATCCGATGTAAAAATATCCTTCAAACAAAATCCCATTTGGAGCAATTGGGAGCGACTATTTTATCCGAACCATCAATCAGCCCATCTGGCGCGCTTCATTTTTATGTTCAGGATCCATTTTCCAATTTATTTGAGTTGATTGAAAATGACTCCTGGTTTGCTCTGGATAATGGAATCACAGGTGGGGTATGTGGGGTTTTGATCGGCTGTTCATCCATCGAAAAAAGCCTTCCACTTTATCGGGATTTGCTTTTTCATCATCAAATCAAAGCTGATAAAACTGATCATTTTGAGGATTTGCAGAATTTGCCAGGCGGAAAAGGAAAATTCAGAAGGATAATATTGGCTAAAACATCCGCACCCAGTGGTGCATTTGGCCGATTGCTTTGTCATACCGAAATCGAATTGATCTCCTCACTGGATTCTTCCGGAAGGAAAATTTTTGAAAACCGATATTGGGGAGATTTGGGCTTTATTCATGTTTGCTTTGATGTCAATCAGATGGATAAATTAAAAGAAAAAGCCGAATCCATGGGCTTTGATTTTAAGGTAGACAGCAAGGATAATTTTGACATGGGAAAAGCTGCCGGAAGATTCGCCTATATCGAAGATCCGGATCAGACATTGGTTGAGTTGGTGGAGACGTATAAGGTCCCGATTTTTGCGCCGTTGGGAATTTTCTTGAATCTCAAATCCCGAAAAAAATCTTCCCCATTACCCAATTTGTTTATCAAGGCTTTAGGCCTAAACCGGGAGAAATAAGGAAATATGATTGTCCACTATGATGTCAGTAGCCTAATTTTCTTTACTAAAAAAGACGGATCCGCCTCTGCGGACAGGTGTCAGATGTCCGATGACCGATGCCTGCATAAATCTATCATTTTCGCAGAATTTTAGCTGTTCAGTTTTGCTCCTGGTAAGAAAGCTGATATACATATAAGGTAATTTTTATGCTCTTTCTCCAGATCCATCCCATATCCCTACCTTTCTCTTTGAGGAATTAGGAGCCTGGGTCGTATCCTTTTATAATACCTATAAAACATTGATATTTAATCCAGTAATAATAAAAGTATTATCTTCTACTTCAACTTACTTTTAAAGGAAATGACTCCAATCAAATCCACCAAGCGATTGGCATATCCGGCTTCATTGTCATACCATCCGACGACTTTCACTAGGTTTCCTTTGGAGGAGGTAAGCGCAGCGTCGATAATACATGAATGAGTATTACCCAAAATATCCATGGAAACGATCGGGTCCTCTTCAACTTGAACTATGCCTCGGAGGTAGCCATTGGAAGCTTTAAGAAAGGCATCGTTGATGGCATCTGCGCTTGCCTGATGCTTGAGCTCGATAATCAGATCGGTCAGTGAACCATCCGGAACAGGAACTCGCATGGCAGAAGCTTCTATTTTGCCCTCCAAATTAGGCAGAATCCGGTCTAATGCTTTCCCTGCATTGGTAGTGGTTGGAATAATAGAATAAGCCGCCGCCCGTGCTCTTCGCAAGTCTCGGTGAGGGGCATCGTGTAGGTTTTGATCATTGGTATAGGAATGAACCGTGGAGGCATATCCTTTGATGACACCAAATTGGTCATCGAGGACGTGAACCATGGGAGCGAGGCAATTAGTGGTACAGGATGCATTGGAAACAATTTTTTCATCACCGGTAAGGATGGAGTCATTGACTCCCAAAACCACCATTTTGATACTTTCATCCGGAGAAGGGGCAGAGATGATGACTTTTTTTGCCCCGGCATTCAGGTGTTTCTCGGCACCTTGTCGGGTGGTAAACCTTCCCGTACACTCTATGACCAAATCCACATTCATCGCCTTCCAGGGAAGCTTTTCTGGGTCTGACTGGGACAATAAATTCACGGACTGTCCTCCGACCAAGAGTTTCCCGCCTTCCAAAGATATCGACATACTCATCCGTCCATGGATAGAATCATATTTTAGCAAATGTGCAATGGCATGATTATCTGCTAGATCATTGATGGCGACCAATTCGAGCTCGGGATGCTCTAAAATCAATTTGGTCGTATATCGGCCGATTCTTCCGAATCCGTTGATAGCAATGCGTAATTTTGGATTGGTATGCATGAAATAAGGGTGCTTTTCAAAGTTTAAAAATAGCTAAAAGCAAGGGATTGTTATGAATCAAAATTTTAATTGCTTTAGATCAGGTTTTTAGATGCTATTCAAAATAAATTTCTGTACCCACTTTGCTATTCTAAAAGCAAGCCTCTATATTTGCACAACCTTTTGAAAAAGGACGTTTTTCAAGGTTTTTCATGGTCCGTTCGTCTAGGGGTTAGGACGCATCCCTTTCACGGATGAAACACGGGTTCGATTCCCGTACGGACTACTTAAATATCAGCTTAATAGGCTGATTAGCAGTATTTTTGTTTTATGGTTGTTAGTGGTTAAAGTGAACAAAATCCCGACTTCTGGTCGGGATTTTTGTTTTTAAGGCAGCTGGTTTTTTCGATTTTTATGAATGGGTTTAGTACTTTTTCAAAAATGATTATTTTGCCAATTAATCATTAGCTCAAAATAACCTATGCACCTCATGAAAAAACAGTACAGCATTCTTGCCGCATCGGCATTTTTGCTATTTGCCTGTCAAAAAGAGCCTACGGATTTGCGGATCAAAACCTTTGAAAAGTCCGCTCTTGAAAGTCAGGCCGAAAATGCCCGTTCGGAAATCAATCCTGTTTTAAAACCCGGATTGAAGTTGTCCGCTTGGGGAGTAGATTCCTTGGTTTTTGATCCGATATCTATTCATATTACAGATCAAGGCGATCTTTTTTATTCCCGCACCAATCGGCAAAAGAATTCCGAATTTGATATCCGTGGTCATCAAGATTGGGAAATCCGCTCCATCAGCCTTCAGAATATTGAAGATAAGCGGGAATTTCTACGAACTGAACTTTCTCCTGAAAGGAGTGAGCAAAATACTTGGCTTGAAGATCTAAACGGCGATGGGTCGCATGACTGGCGTGATATGACAGTCGAAAAAGAGCAGATTTTCAAGCTGCGGGATACAGATGGAGATGGACTGGCAGATTTCTCGCAAATGGTCGTTGAGGACTTCAATGATGAAGTCACGGATGTGGCAGGCGCCGTGATGATGGGAGAGGAGGCACTTTACGTAGGAGTCGGTCCGGACATGTGGAGACTGGAAGACGAGAATGGAGATGGCCTAATGGATAAAAAGGAATCCATTTCCCATGGCTATGGCATTCATATCGGTTTCGGTGCACATGGCATGTCAGGACTGGAAATGGGTCCTGATGGCAGAATATACTGGGGAATCGGAGATATCGGTTTCAACGGAAAAGGTCCGGATGGAAAAGAGTGGAAATACCCCAACCGTGGGGTAATAGCCCGTGCAAATCCTGACGGATCGGATTTTGAGATTTATGCGATGGGCGTGCGAAACACCCATGAGTTTGTATTTGATGCTTACAACAACCTGATTTCCGTGGATAATGATGGAGATCATGCCGGCGAAAAGGAGCGATTGGTTTATTTGACTAATGGATCGGATTCGGGTTGGAGAATCAACTGGCAATTTGGGAAATACCGCGACCCTGATAACAATACCTACAAGGTATGGATGGATGAAAAACTCTTCACTCCACGATGGGAGGAACAGGCCGCATTTATCACACCACCGATTGCAAACTACGTTTCTGGTCCTACAGGGATGGTATTTAACCCTGGAGCTGGATTGGGACCAAAGTGGAAAGACCATTTCTTCATCGTTGAATTTGTCGGTAATGCCGCCAACTCGGGGATTCATGCCTTTACCCTTGAGCCTAAAGGCGCAAGTTTTGAACTCAAGTCAACTGAGCGTATCATATCAGGAGTATTGCCTACTGGAATGGATTTTGGCCCAGATGGAAAGTTGTATTTTGCTGACTGGGTCGATGGCTGGGGAACCAAAAACTACGGTCGAATCTGGAAGTTGGAAGATGAAGAAGCTGAAGGTTGGGAATTACAAACCGATTCCGAACAGGAATTAAAAGCTGATTATGCCAGTTTATCCCCAGAAGAGCTGAAAACCAAGCTTTACCATGAGGATCTTCGAGTTCGTAGAAAAGGACAATTCGAGCTTGCCAAAAGAACTGAAGAGGGTCTTGAAATTTTTGAGGAAGTTTTGGCTGACGATCAAAACCAATATGCCCGGATTCATGCCATTGTAGGCATTAGCCAAATCGCAAGAATGGGGGACATCAATCAGGCGGAGGCTTTGGTTCCTTATTTAAAGGATAATGATCCCGAAATCCGTGCACAGGCTGCAAAGTGGCTGGGAGACATTCGATACGACAAAGCGGCAGAACCTTTGATCGAAAACCTGTCGGATGAAAATGCCAGAGTTCAGTTTTTTGCGGCCGAAGCTCTGGGAAGGACAAGTGAAAGTAAGGCTACAGAATCTTTGATAGAATTACTTGCCGCGAATAATGATGAGGATGCTTACCTCCGTCATGCGGCGAGTTTGGCTCTTGCCCGTATCGGAGATGAATCTACGCTAGGAAATCTCGCTAGCCATGAATCCGATGCGGTCCGAATGGGAGCAGTGATTAGTTTGAGAAGATTGGAAAGCCCTGAACTGGCAAAATTCCTCAATGATGAAAATGAGCTAATCGTCACAGAAGCAGCGAGAGCGATTCACGATGACTTTTCGGTTGAGGGCGCCATGCCTCAGTTAGCCGCTTTGCTGAATACCACTCCTTTCGATAATGAACCTTTAATGAGAAGAATTCTGAGTGCCAATCAACGGCTTGGAGGTGAGCAGCAGCTCAATGATGTGTTGACTTTTATCTCAAAAAACCAAGTTCCTGAAGCCATGAAACTGGAGGCTTTGGCCATCATAGGCACATGGACCAAACCATCAGTCGTAGACCGGGTAGATGGACGCTATCGTGGTCCGGTAGAGCGTGATGGAAGTCTCGTTCGGGAGAAAAGTTTAGCAGCTTTAACAGCTACTCTTTCCAGCGGAGAAGCTGAAATCCGAAAAGCATCTGCTCAAGCGCTCGGTAAGCTTAAATCCACTGATGCAGCAGATTTGCTTTTGGCAAAAGTGAAATCCGATCCAAATGAAGAAGTGAAAGTTAAGGCATTGGAAGCTTTGAATGCCATGGAAGCCGAAAATTTACCAGAAGCGATTACTGTTGCGATGAATGATTCAAGGCAGGAAGTCAGAGTTGGCGGATTGGCTTTACTTTCAGAGACTACCTTGCCAAAAGACCAAAAAGTTGCCCTTTTGATGGATATTATTCAAAAACGAACCAATCCAGAAAAACAACGTGCGCTGTTGACCCTTGGTGACCTGGAAGATTCTGATCAATTAACCGAATGGGAAACCATTTTTAGCGCTTTCTCAAGCGGAAATCTACCTTCTGCCACTTGGGTGGAACTAGAAGAAGCTTTGGAAAAAACCGGATCGGAAACTCTGCAGAATAAATTTGAGGAGCTTTTGGCTGAAAAAGCAGGGGATCAAGAATGGAAAAAGTATGAGGGCGCTTTGGCAGAAGGAAGTGTACGAGCTGGTAGAAGTATTTTCTTTCAAAATCAAACTGCACAATGCATCCGATGTCATGCCTATGACGATATGGGAGGAAATGCCGGACCTAGATTAAATGGGGTAGCCAAAAAACTAAGTAAGGAAGAATTATTGATTGCTTTGGTCGATCCCAGTGCCAGACTGGCTCCAGGATATGGTTTTGTAAGTCTTAAGTTGGAAAATGGTGAAGAAGTCAATGGAACGTTGATGGAGGAAACCGAAAATTCTGTGACTGTAAAAGTCGGCTCCGATCCAGAAAAGACATTTAAAACTTCTGAGATCAGTGACAAGAAAATTGCCGCATCCAGTATGCCCACCTTGGCGGGTAGGCTAAGCAAACGGGAAATCCGTGACTTGGTTAGCTTCCTGAGTACACTGGAAGGAGAACATTAATCCAGGCCAATATTTGAAAAAGAAAAAGCCGCTCGATTGAGCGGCTTTTTCGATTTAGGTTGGTGGTTGTTTTTTTTAATTATTGAATAGGAAGATCATTTCCTACCACGGCATTGGGATTGAGAAGGGGAATAGTAGATCCCCATTTAGCATTGATGGAGTTGATAAATTCGTTCGCAACAAATGCATGCGCACGGCCATTGGGGTGAATTCCATCAACTGAGAAACCTCCGTTTGGAGGAATGATGCTCGCTGTCAGAGACTGTCCTCCAGAATTCACCTGGCCTGCAAGAACTCGGTCAAGTAGGTCATTGACATCGACTAAAACCAATCTCTCTGAATTTGCCTGAACCGCACCTTCAATGATTGAATTAAATAAATTAATTGAATTCTGAATTTCCAATTGCTCGGAAGATGTCAACACAAAAGAATCTTCAACTGGAAAACTCACCCCACGGATCAATTGTGGATTGTCATTTACCGATTGCCCCAACGCTTGGGAGAGGGGAAGTGTTGCTTTATCCGAGCTGTTGCTTTGACGAATGGAAGGCAATCCAAATTGCGTGAGATCAGTCAGTGCTTCATCACTCATCAAAAAGCCATTTTGCCCAGCCTGAAACTCAACTGTTCTCAAGGCTCTTTCCTCAGCGGTGATAGCGCCCATAGCCTCCAACTGCTGGAGTCCACCGTTGTATTCCGCAAAATTACTATTGACAAAAGCAGCTGTCTGCGCATCTAATGGCAAAGCATTCCAAGGAACGAGATTGAAATAGGGTAATACATTTAAATTCGGAATATTGGCCACCGCTCCTTTGGCTTCTGGCGATGCTTGAAGCAAAGCTCCGAGCACTGCAGAATACCGTCCTGTAAAATCTCCTTCTGAGGTTAGAATCGAGGGATTGGATGCGCCACCTACGGCATAACCCAACACGTCACTGCTTCCCAGCCAAAGGGTGAAAAAGGTGCCACCATTGGCCAAAGCAGCCGCAGCATCACCAACAGGGGTAGAAGTCCCTAGATTGGAAGCAAATCGTGCATAAAATGGATTATATGCCGGATTTTGTGGAACATCCGGTCCTCCAGTCTGGGGAATCAACGCCAAACCCAAGGTCATATTGGGTACTGAGAAATTGTTCAAAGCAGCCTTATCTCCAGAATAAGGACCGGGTAATTCGCCCTGACCGATTGGAGCAGGGGCAGTCGAGCCATTTGATGTACGCAAGATTAATCTTCCCAAGGGAATATTGTTAGGACCGAAACCAAAGAAGCCATTTCCCGAATTAATATCTGGCACATTGAATTCTCCTCCGTTGATTGCTTTCATTTGCTCTGCTAGTTGCACAGCAAAGGAATTGCGCTGCCCTCTATTGTACAAAGCTCCATCCATAAAGCCGGCCGCGATTCCGTCACCTAACACAACCATTTTACTAAAATCGGCACCTCCCGATGTGGGATCCACCGTGGGCGTTTCGGGAAATTCATAATTACAAGCCGCCAAAGAAATGGACATGGCAACAAGTGGTATATATTTTTTGAGATTTTTCATAGTTGGGAAATTTTATCTAAACAACTCATCAAAAGTGATCGATAAGTAATAAATAGAGCCAATAGTAGGACCTCCAAAATTCAGGAAGTATCGATTATTGAGAATATTTGATCCGCCCAATTTAAAGATGGACTTCATCGAAGAAACTCGATAGCTAATCTGTGCATCTACCGTAGTCACTGCAGGGACATCTCCTCTAGCAAAGGATGATTCCCACCGGAATGCCGATTGAGATCGTAGCGCAACGTTAAAGCCCAAATTATCCGTAACCTTTCGATTGCCAAAGGTGATGTTTCCTTTGTGTTCAGGAGTGTTGAAATCATTCAAGAATCCTTCGGCAGGCGCAGTCAAGAGTTTGTTGAAATTGTAATTTCCTGAAAGGACAAAGTTTCTTGGGAGATTAAACGTCAGTCCTAAGGCTGCTCCGTGAGCTTTCACATCCGATCCCGTGAAATTAGTATAGGTCTGAAAGGTATTTTCACTTCCCGGTGTCGTAATTGGAGTAAGTAGGGAAGGTGCATTGACTGCGTTGATAGCTAATTGATCACCGTTGGCAGGAACTGGAAAAATAGGTCCCGGAGCTTTTCTTACCGCATTTTGAGTGATGAAATCGCTGTAGATATTGTAGTAGTAAGCGAAGTCTATCAGGATATTGTTGTTGTTTAACAAACTCTTGTAACCTACCTCAATGGATCGAACCTGCTCGGGTCTCAATGCCGGAAAATCCTCCTCATTGGCTGGCTGCAGAGCCGAAGTAGCTGCCGGATCTACTGGACTCAACCCTGAACCAACTCTAGCTACATATTCCTCAACAGAGGCCAGGGTGTAGGCATTGGTAAAGATGTCATACTTTTCCCGGTAGAAAGGCAAGCCACCTATCAGACGGGCAGAAACCACATTTAAATCAATGTGCTGACCTTGGGTAGTGGGCATTCTAAATCCAGTTTGATAAGACAGTCTGAAATTGTGATTGTTTTGAGTCAGCACCCCTGAAATTCTTGGGCTAAACTGTCCTTCAAAATTTTCATTTTTATCGTAACGAAGCGAGCCCGTCAATTTTAACTTGTCATTGAGCACTTTTTTTCCAGCTTGGGCAAAAGCTCCATACTCCGAGATTGTGATATCATTTCCCTCTACATCTGCGAAGATGGTTCCGTTGGACCGCAATTCATATACGCGATAAGATCCACCGACTTGAAGGTCCATAAAATCGATTTCATTTTTGAAATCATACTGACCCTCTGTCATGTACATTCTAGATTGATCATTGAAAAGCGATCCCTCAGGAATGAACCCTGCCCGTACTTCTCTAGAAGCCTGTTCAAACTCAGGTGTACCAGGCATAATCCGCCCAGTATCAGCAGCTCCTCTGGCGAAGCCGTGCGCATTGGCTTGCTGCTCTGGAGATCCAAATGCTCCTGGAGCCACCCCTTGTTGGGCAAGTGCCGCCATGTATGCGATGGTATACTCACCAAACCAATTGGTATTGCTTTTCCACATATCATTGATATTCACTCCTGTCAAATCGGCAATGTAGGATTCACCTGAATTTTCGCGGGTAGTATAAGCTCTCAAAAAGTAATTATCTCCACGCAACTCAAGTTTATGCTGGCTAATTTCAAAATTTCTCAAAGAATACCGCTGAGCTCCGGTATAGACAGAGGTTCCCGCACCATAATTAAGCGTATAGGACAATTCTGATCGGTCATTAATTCGGTAGTGAAGTCCAGTATTGAATTTGTAGTTTTTTGCTCCGTAGTCCACCAAATGACGTTCGTCATAGCCAGTTCTTGACACAATCTGATCAGGAATACTACTGATGTATCCTCCCAATCCCAATTGATTGGCGGCTGCTTGAATTGCTCCTACATTTCTCAACAATCCAATATTATTGGCCACTTCGTCACCAAAAACGTGAACACGGTTAGCACCTGGATTGAAAGGGAGATCCCCTTGCAAACTTGGGTTTAGATCGGTCTGATCCGTGCCATACCAGTCTGTCGCTTCCATAAAAGAAGCGTTCAGTTTAAAGGCAAATTTATTATTGAAGGCTTTTGCATATCGGATAGAGCCTTCATACATAGGCTGCGGACTGGTTGGTTCTCCATTTTGTCCTCCAAAGTGATTGAAACCCTGCTTGTAAAAAGCACTGAATCCCTGATACTCAAATGGACTTTTGCTATTGACTAGTAAGATTCCATTAAATGCATTTGGTCCATAAAGAGCCGAAGCAGAACCTGGGATAAACTCCACACTTTCTACATCGAGCTCCGATGGTCCATTTAGGTTACCTATCGGAAAATTCAAAGCAGGCGCTTGGGTATCCATTCCGTCTGTCAATTGAACGAATCGAGTATTTCCTGTAGAATTAAATCCTCTTGCATTGATGATTTGGAAATTAATCGATGAGCTTGTGACGTCAACACCTTTAAGATTGGCGATGGCTTTGTAGTATGTATCAGATGGAGTTTCTCGAATCGCCAACACATCCATCTTCTCGATGGAAACAGGTGACTGTAGAATGTTTTCTTCAACCCGTGAGGCAGAGATCACCACTTCCTGACCCAGCATGGTTTGCTCACTGAGTTCAATATTGAGGCCCGTGGTTTTTGAGTCGGTGATTTCCACTTCGATAGCAGCATATCCTACCATGGAAAAAACCAAGGTGAACGGAGGTGCTTGATTGACTTTTAGTGAAAAATTGCCGTCCAAGTCAGTAATTGTACCGATTACTTTTCCTTTTACGATAATATTTACACCGACCAAAGTTTCCTTGTTGTCGGCGTCGGTTACAGTTCCTGTGATGGAGGTAGTTTGGGCAAAAACTGCTCCCCATCCCAAGGAAACCAGCAGAGTCAGTGTGGCCACTGTACTCTTGATTTTTTGAGTAAATGTGCTCATAGGCTATTTCAGGGTTAGATTAATATCTGATACAGAAACTAGGGTGATCCTGTATATTAGTCGAAATTTATGCGAAAAACTGAATAAACAAGGTTTTTAATCCGCATTTCATTAGTAGAAAATATGGAGACTGAGGGATGGATTAGGGAAACTCCACAGATATTCTGAAAACAATTAAAAAATCAGTATTATTTATTAATAAAAATTGATTGTTAAATTGGATTTATTGATAAATCTTAAAAAAAATAGGTAACGATTGGTCATAAAAAAAGGATATGAAATTTATCATACCCTTATTCTTTTTGTTTTAAATCAACTTATGACTTTGCGTTTTCTTCATTAATATGCTTTACCAATCGATCACAGAGGTCTTTCATTTCTTCAGACATGTATTCATCACCCGTACTTGTAAGTATAGTTTGAGCCATTCCGCCGATCACATCTATATAAAATCGCTTCATTTCAGCTACGGACATTTCATCGGTCCAGAGGTCAATTCGCAGCGTGCTTTGATTGAGGTTATCCCACACGTTTAAACTGATGCTTTTGGTACTTTCAAGACCTTCGCCTTCTTTATCGGTGGCATTCCAAGTAATAGTTTTGGGAAGGTTGCTTTCGTCAACCTGGACTTTAAATTGAATTTCAGATTCTTTCATTTTCGAAAATTTTCAGTGTAACCCGAGGAACTTCAACCCAGTTCCCCAAATCAAATTCTTAGAAGGTCATTTCAGGAATTTCTCCTTCAATAATTAATTTACCGGCTGTTTTGTCCCGGATTTCTTCCACGCTGACTCCCGGAGCTCGCTCCTTAAGTATAAACCCTCCAGATGGGTCAATTTCCAATACTGCCAAATCTGTCACTATTTTTTTCACACAGCGAATACCGGTAATCGGCAGCGTACATTCAGGCAAAAGTTTAGAAGAACCATCACGAGAAACATGCTGCATGGCTACGATGATATTTTCGGCAGATGCCACTAAATCCATCGCACCGCCCATGCCTTTGACCATTTTACCGGGTATTTTCCAATTGGCGATATCTCCGTTTTCGGAAACCTCCATGGCCCCGAGGATCGTCAAGTGTACATGCCCACCACGAATCATGGCAAAAGATTCAGCAGAGCTAAACAAAGCCGAACCCTTGACCATGGTGATGGTTTGTTTTCCGGCATTAATCAGATCAGGATCGATATTTTCTTCCTTCGGAAAAGGACCGATCCCCAAAAGACCGTTTTCGGATTGTAGGACAATCTCCAAATCATCGGGAATATAATTGGCTACCAAAGTCGGAATACCAATCCCTAGATTGATGTATTGACCGTTTTTGACTTCTTTGGCTATTCGTTGGGCTATTTGTTCTTTACTGAGCATTTGAGTTTTGTTTAAGTGAAAAAATCATTTGGAGATAGTTCGTTGCTCGATTCGCTTTTCGTAATCTTTTCCCTGAAAGATCCGCTGCACGTAGATTCCCGGCGTATGAATTTGGTTGGGGTCAAGCTCCCCAGCGGGAACCAGTTCTTCTACTTCAGCGATACAAATCTTGCCAGCCGGAGCCATCATCGGGTTGAAATTGCGCGCAGTACCCTTGAAAATCAAATTTCCCGCAGTATCACCTTTCCAGGCTTTGACCAAAGAAAAATCTGCTCTAAGCCAAGATTCCAACAGGTACTTTTTACCATCAAATTCGCGAACCTCTTTGCCTTCGGCCACTTCAGTTCCTACACCTGCTGGAGTGAAAAATGCTGGGATTCCAGCACCTCCTGCACGAACCCGTTCAGCAAGCGTACCTTGAGGAATCAGATCAACCTCCAACTCACCGCTGAGCAATTGTCGTTCGAACTCCGCATTTTCTCCCACATAGCTGGAGATCATTTTTTTGACCATTTTCTTCCTGAGCAATAGGCCAATCCCAAAGTCATCCACTCCGGCATTGTTTGAGACGATGGTGAGCTCATTAATCGGTTTTTCGAGTAGGGCAGTAATGCAGTTTTCGGGAATACCCGAAAGTCCAAATCCCCCCATCATCAAAAAAGCCCCGCTAGGTATATCCGATACCGCTTCCCGGGCGTCATTTACAGTTTTATTGATCATAATTTTGGGTTTATAGTCGTGATTTTGCTTCTTCTTGATCGATCAGCAACTGTGCTTTCAGTCCAGCTAAGTTCTCAAATTTTCGCTCTTCTCTCAAATAGAATTCTAAGTAAATCGTAATCTGCTGGTCATAGAGGTCTCCTGAGAAATCAAAAAGATGTGCCTCCACTGTCTTTTTGCTGCCATCTACGGTGGGACGATTTCCGATATTGAGCATGGCATTATAAACCTGTCCCGATACCATCGCCCTAACAGCGTACACCCCATCCTTGGGGATCAACTTATAATCGTTGGGAATATGAATATTAGCCGTTGGAAAACCGATGGATCGACCGATTTGCTGGCCTTTGATCACCAAACCATTCAATTCATAGGGACGACCTAAGTATTGGTTGGCCGTATGGACGTCCCCAGTCTCCAAAGCTCGACGGATTTTGGTACTCGACACCCCAATGGCATCCACATCCTGACGACTGATTTCTTCCAGTTCAAAGCCAAACTCTGAGCTATTTTCCTGAAGGTAATCAAAACTCCCTTCCCGATTTTTGCCAAAGCGATGATCATAACCGATAACCAGCTTTTTGGTGCCAATTTTTTTGACAATTACTTCTTTAATAAACTCCCGGGAACTCAATTGCGAAAACTCTTTAGTAAAAGGTATCGAAATCAAATGATTTATTCCAAAATCCCTGAGCAGTTTGGCCTTTTCTTCAAAAGTCGATAATAGTCTCAAGTTGTGCTCGGTAGGATAAAGCACCAATCGGGGATGTGGCCAAAAAGTAAGTAAAACCGTTTCTCCACCGATAGCTTTGGCTATTTCTTTCAGCCGAAGCAAGATTTTTTGATGTCCTAAATGAACTCCGTCGAAAGTCCCACTAGTCACTACTGGATTGGTAACAGTACCAAAATCCTGAAGTCCTTCATATATTTTCATGGGTATTTCTGGCTTTTAGTTCTTCGATTAACTCTGGAAGTTCCTTTGCATCCGAAAGCAAATAAGATCCAATCCTTGTTCTGCAGAGACTACTCATATAGGCACCCACTCCGAGTATTTCTCCCAGATCCCTTGCCAGACTTCGAATGTAGGTTCCTTTAGAGCAGGAAATCCTAAAGCTGATTTCATGGTCCTTGAATTGAACCAGTTCAAACTCACGGACAAAAACCGTTCGAGGTTCCATTTTTACGGATTTAGCGGCTCTTGCGGATTCATAGACGCGTTTGCCGTCCACCTTGATGGCAGAGTGCATCGGAGGGATTTGCTGAATTTCGCCAGTCAGATTTTTTATGGCTTTTTCAACTTGTTCTTGGGTGATATGGCTGGGATCAGCGACGAATTGAACCGGTTTTTCCAAATCAAAAGATTCGGTGGTCTCTCCGATTTTAAAAGTACCCGTATATTCTTTTTCCAGTCCCATGAACTTGTCGATTTGCTTGGTCATCCGACCTGCACAAACAATCAAGAGACCCGTCGCCAAGGGGTCCAGGGTTCCCGCATGGCCCACTTTTTTTATCTTTAAAGCATTACGAATTTTTTTGACAGCGTCAAAAGATGTCCATTCAAGAGGTTTATTGACCAAAAAGAATTCACCGTAAGGTTCTTCCTGCATAATAGTGAAAATGAGCTTTAGGCGTTATCTTCTGTTTTTGCAAAAATCGCATAAAACTCAAAAATAAATCCGGATAGGGTCACCAAAGGACCAATCGTAAGCCCCAAAACTCCACGACCATGTGGCTCAGGATCCAACCAAATCAGCGTAAAACCCAATAAGATTAAGCCTATGCCAATGAACATTAGTTTATAATTTTTTCTTGAAAAGGGAAAAGAAGCTTTGCTCATGATTAGTAAAGTTCGTCAAGTGACATGTTTAAATATTTGTTGACAGCCCGCAAGGTACTCAGTAGCGAAAGAAAACCGCCTACGACTATCAATGAACCGAATAAAAGGATCAGAAGTTCTTGATTTTGCAGCAAGGCAAATCCCTCAATTGCGGATTGGGTATAAGTGATCAGAATAAATAAAATACCAGAAGCAATCAAACCAGCAAGCATTCCAAAAATCCAGGAACGCAGAAGAAAGGGTTTTCGAATAAAACCCCGAGTAGCTCCGACCAGCTGCATGGAGCGAATCAGAAAACGCTGGGAAAACAGGGCCAGCCGGATAGTATTATTGATCAGCATGATGACGGTAATGATCAGAATCAAAATAAAACCGCCCATGACCAAACTAACCTTGAGCAGGTTTTTATTGATAGAATCCACCAAATCTGTCATGTACGAGACTTCAAATACTCCGGGAATTGCCTCCAGTTCGACGGCAATTTCTTCGAGTTGTTCTGCTGTCTGGAATTCTTCTGAAATGGTGATTACAAAACTATCCCGAAGTGGATTGTCCTCTAGAAACTTGGTAAAATCCTCTCCAGTGCTTTCGATGAAAGTCTCCGCAGCCTCGGCATTACTGATAAACCGAAGATTCAAGGTATCAGCTTTGCGAAGAATAAACGACCTACTGGATAGGTTACTCTCGATTTGACTGATTTGATCATCGCTGAGGTTTTTGTCCAGAAAAAGCTGTACTTCGACATTTTCACGAATCATGGAAGTCAGCGTTTTGGCCTGAATCAATATGACTCCAAAAAGCCCCACTATAAAAAGGGATAGGGTGGTACTGAAGAGTACGCTTCCAAATTTAAAATGCCCCAATCGTTTTTTCTTCCGAGGGTAGTTTGCCATAGTTTTTCAAAATTCTTATCAAAGCTAACCATCCCCAAGGATTTTGCCAATCTAAAATTCGGAAAGGATTGGGATGACTTTTTTTTCGGTAACCCCAAATATTTTCGAAGTGGGTGTTTTATTCATTATCGCTAAACCCGTAAAGTTTCCGAAGGCGGGTAAAATCAATTGATTCTGATCCCAATAAAAGCAGGGAATCCGAAGGGACTGCCGGGCCAAGCCTCGTAGTCTGACTCCGGGGTGAATATGCCCACAAATATTCAATTGATTGGGCAAAATCTCCTCAAGTGGCTCATGGGACAAAGTAAAATCCCCAAGATGGATAGGCTGTTGGTGTACTTTTATGGGGGAAGAGGCATATACCGATTTTGGCAAGATGTCATGATTTCCCTGAATCAAATGAAAATGAATGACTGAAAATTGCTGAAAAAAATCCATTAAAATTCCCCATTGATCATTCCAATCACTATGAAACAAATCCCCCAAAAAATAAATATCTGAAGGTTGGTATTTACGGATCAAGAAATCCAGTTTTTCTAAATCTTGGGAATGGATGGGTTCAGGGATAGGAATTCCGGATTTTCTAAAATGAGCTGCTTTTCCAAAATGTAAATCTGCGATAAATAAACTGCTCAGAGCGGAAATCCAAAGCCCTTTTTCTTTTAAAAGTGTTAATTCTGTCTTTTGATGGGTTATTTGAACTTGGTTCAATGAATTGAATGGTTTTAATTGAAAACAATTTCAAATCTAATCAGAATTACACAATCAAAATCAACACCCTATGAAACTACGACAATTTGCTTCAATCCTAAGACTTTTAATTTTTCTGATCATTGGTCATGCAAAGGCCCAATCTGCGGATGATATAACAGGAATCTGGTTTAATACTGAGAAAACTGCCAAAATAAAAATCACCAAAGCAGGGGATACTTATGAGGGTGAAATCGTATGGCTCAAAGATCCCAATCCGGATGGCAAACCTGCACTCGATGTCGAAAACGACGATGAGGATTTGCAAAAGAGGCCATTGATGGGATTGAAAATCATCGAAGGACTCAAGTTTTCTGGGGATCGATGGAAAGACGGCGAAATCTACGACCCGAAATCAGGCAATATGTATTCAAGCGAAGTCCAAATGAAAAATAAAGATACGCTGGAAGTCAAAGGATATGTGGGTTTTTCATTTATCGGGAGAACCGTAGAATGGACCCGAACGACTCGTTAGGATTGCTCTAGATAAAAGGATTGGATGAAATAACTCAGCTGCTCAAATTCTATCAAAAAGGCATCATGACCTGCAGTGGAGACGATTTCTTTGTAGGTTCCCCTAGGAACTTTGGCACTGATTAATTGGGATTCTTCAGGCAAAAATAACAAATCTGTATTTACCCCTACCGCCAAAACTTTTGCCTGAATTTTTCCCAATGCACTATCCAATCCTCCTCTGCCACGTCCTAAGTCATGGCTATCCATTGCTTTGGAAAGCGTCCAATAAGAGAGCGCATTGAATCTTTTCCCGAGCTTTTGCCCTTGATACCGGAGATAGGAGGACGCCTTGAATCCGTCTAATTTTTCTCCTGTTTCCGCTTGTTTTCGTTTCAAATCATGAGGATGACGATAGCTCAGCATGGCAATAGCCCGAGCAGCCTCAAGCCCTTTCAATCCAGCATCTTTAGACTTTTCACCCCAAGTACAATCCGACTCGATAGCCATCCGCTGTGTTTCGTTAAATCCGATAGTCCAGGGAGATGTTTTTGCCGTTGAAGCTAAGATAATGGCATTTTTAAGTTTTTCTCCAAGCGCATAACTCCACTCCAAAGCCACCTGTCCACCGAGAGAACCTCCGATAAGCGTATGGATTTTTTCCAGTTTCAAATGCTTTCGCAAAAGCTCCAAGCTAGCCGCCAAATCCCTGGGTGTCAATTGCGGAAAATCGTAGTAATAGGGTTCTCCCGTTCCAGTATTTTCCGAAAGTGGACAAGTAGATCCGTAACAAGAACCCGGCAGATTAGCACATATGATAAAATAATCCGCCGGGTCATAAAATTTATCCTCTCCAATCAAACCGCCCCACCAGTCTGTGGCATTCGCATCCCCAGTTAAGGCATGAATGACCCAAATCACATTACTTTGATCTGGATTCAAATTTCCAATCGTGGTGTAAGCCAGTTCGAGTTGGGGAAAAGATTCTCCTGATTCCAAAAATAGAGGATCAAGAGACAGGAAAACTTGTTCAGACATGGAAATCGTAGCAAATTGACTTTGGAGATTCATTAATGGTAATTAGGAAATATGTTGGAAAGCTTGTACAAAATCCCCTTTGATATCCTCGATATGCTCTATTCCAAGTGATACACGAAGAAGGGTAGGAGTGACTCCGGCTGCTGCCTGCTCTTTTTCACTGAGTTGCTGATGAGTAGTAGCCGCAGGTTGAATAATTAGGGTTTTGGCATCACCCACATTTGCCAGGTGAGAAACTAATTTTAGGCTATTGATAAACGCAGAAGTTTTTTCTTTGTCTCCTTTCAGTTCAAAACTGAGTACACCACCAAATCCTCTTTTCAGATACTTCTTAGCTAGTTCATTGTAGGGAGAACTAACTAGACCAGGATAATTTACTTTTTGGACTTGAGGATGATTTTCCAGCCATTTGGCCAGTTCTAGGGCATTGTCTACTGTTCGCTGAACTCGAAGGGAAAGCGTTTCGACCCCCTGAAGCAGCAAAAATGAATTAAAAGGACTGATGGCTGGGCCGAAATCCCGTAATCCCTCTACTCGGGCTCGGATCGCAAAAGCTATATTAGGAAGTCCAAGTGGGTTGCCTTCTCCAAATACCTCCCAGAATTTTAATCCATGATATCCTTCGGAAGGTTCGGTGAATTGCGGGTATTTTCCATTGCCCCAGTTGAAGTTGCCACTATCCACGATTATTCCTCCTACGGAAGTTCCGTGTCCCCCAATCCACTTGGTAGCGGAGGAAGTCACAATGGCAGCGCCGTGCTCAATCGGTCTAAATAAATATCCACCTGCGCCAAAGGTATTGTCCACCACCAAAGGAAGATCATGCTTTTTAGCTAAAGCTGCCAAGGCATCAAAATCGGGAATATTGAATTCAGGATTTCCAATCGTCTCCAAATAAATCGCTTTGGTATTTTCATCTATCAATTTCTCGAATTCCTCAGGATTGTTTCCTTTGGCAAAACGAGCTTCAATCCCAATCCGCTTAAACGCCACCTTAAATTGATTGTAGGTCCCACCATAGAGATAGGGAGTACTAACAAAGTTTTCACCTGCCTGAATAATATTATTTAAAGCCAAAAACTGTGCAGATTGACCGGATGCAGTCGCCAAAGCAGCAACTCCGCCTTCTAGAGCCGCTATCCGCTTTTCAAATACATCCGTAGTCGGGTTCATGATCCGGGTATAGATGTTTCCAAATTCTTTTAGCGCAAAAAGATTGGCACCATGCTCTGCAGAATTGAAGGTATAAGAGGTCGTCTGATATATCGGAACTGCTCGGGAATTGGTAGCCGAATCGGGTTCCTGTCCTGCATGGAGTTGCAGAGTTTCGAATCTTAAGTTTGTAGACATGAGATTAGGGGTTAAAGGGTTTGAGAAATTGATTATAAACAAGAGTAATAGCTATCCTGATCCAAAAACTGGACAGCATATGGATATCATTCCTAAAAGGAATCATTGAGGAGAAACAAATTGGAGTAGTAAGGGAAGGGTTAATTCTCATTTCGCGAAGCATTTATAGTTCCAAATAAGAATAGCTCATTTGGCAGGAATTGGCACCTTGGATTTTCCAGGTTGCCAGAGGGTCATCGAGCCTGTCTCTAACCTCTTCTTTATAAACCTCGCACTAAAAAGTGTAAGGATGATGCAAATGACGGAAAGGTGCGTGAATTTTCAAAGACAATTCACACACCTTCTGTTTTAAATTAAGTCAATTTTTTCAGTTGTTCCTCATTATATCTGAATATAGGGTTGATGTTTTCAATATCCGGCTCAATGGTCAGGAGTTCTTTTACCAAACCATTATCCAATCCATACACCCACCCATGGATTTGAGGAGATTTTCTTTCTAACCAGGCTTTTTGGACAATCGAGGTTTTGATCAAATCAGCACATTGCTCTTTGATATTTAATTCTACCAGGCGGTTTACTTTCGTCTTATGATCTTCGATTTGATTCAATTCATCCTCATAAGTCAGATAGACTTCTTTGATATTTCGGAGCCATTTATTGATCAAGCCCAGGTTATTATGAGAAATCGCCGCTTCGACACCGCCGCAGCCGTAATGTCCACAAACAATAATATGCTCTACCTGCAGTACTTCTACTGCATACTGCAATACTGAAAGCATGTTGAGGTCAGTATGTACGACCATATTGGCAATATTCCGATGCACAAAGATCTCTCCGGGGTCAGTGCCTGTGATTTCATTGGCGGGAACCCGACTATCTGAGCAACCGATCCAAAGAAATTTGGGTTTTTGCTGATGCGCTAGTCTGGTGAAAAAATCCTTGTCCAATTCAGACATTTCCTCCGACCAACTTTTATTCTGTAATAAGAGTTTTTCGTACTGGTTCATAGTGTTTCTTTTATGTTATAATTAAAACCTTCCACTTCGACCTTAATGTCTCGATCCGAAGAAGTGGCGATGAAGTCATTGAGTAATTCATTGATATCGTGATCAATAAATTTGGCTTTTGTTCCATTTAAAATGACGGTGCTGCCATTAGGAATTTCGCTCAAATGACGCATCAAGGGAGCCTTATTTAGAAAAGATACGTCTTTTTGCAACTTGACCAAATATTGACCATTCAACTCAGTGACCAAAACCGATTTCTGATAATTGGTCTTGATGACGAAGAAAATACCAACCACAATCCCAATCCCTATTCCCGTCAGCAAATCCGTGAATAAAATCGCGACCACTGTCACAACAAAGGGAACAAATTGGTTTTTTCCTTTTTGAAATTCATTGATAAAAATACTCGGCTTGGCAAGCTTATATCCCACCACAAAAAGGACAGCTGCCAAACAACTCAATGGGATTAGATTCAAAATATTGGCGATACCGACTACCAACACCAATAGCAAAACCCCATGCAAGATCGCTGATAATTTGGTCTTGGCACCAGATCCCACGTTTGCGGTGGTTCTCACTATCACAGCAGTGAGAGGAAGTCCACCGATTAAACCTGATATGGTATTTCCAGTACCTTGAGCTACTAATTCTCTAGATGGGGGAGAAATCCGCTTGTAAGGATCCATTTTATCTCCTGCTTCCAAACTCAATAAGGTTTCAATACTAGCAATGATTGCTATAGTCACAGCTATAACCCAAAAATCTGGTGTGGTCACCAAACCAAAATCAGGAAAGGTAATCAGACTGCCTAATCCAGCTATAGATTCAACTTCGGGAATCATTACTAAATGCTCTGCTTCCAGTTTCCATTCAGGCATGAATATCCCGTATAATTGATTGATCAAAATACCGGAAATTACAGCCCATAATGCGCCTGGAACCAAACCAAGTATGCGGTGATTTTTGATTTTGGGACGTTCAAAAAAGATAATTAATCCCAATGCTATCAATGCTATGGGAATTGCTCCTGGACTGAAATATTGGATTGCATACCAAATCTCCGAAAAGGTATTTTGATTATCCATTTGATTAAAGTCCATGTCACCCATTTGGTCTTTGTCCCAACCCAAAGCGTGTGGAATCTGCTTGAGTATGAGTATCAAACCAATGGCAGTCAACATTCCTTTGATGACAGAATTTGGGAAATAATAGCCTAAAACACCGGCTTTTAAGAAACCTAAAATAAGTTGGATTATACCAGCGGCTACCACAGCTGCAAGAAACAGCTCAAAAGTACCTAAAGTAGAAATTGCATCAAGTACAATTACAGTCAAGCCCGCCGCTGGTCCACTGACACTTACATTCGAACCGGAAAGAGATCCTACGACTATTCCACCGATTATGCCTGCAATCAAGCCTGACATAGGAGGCGCACCACTGGCCACTGCTATGCCCAGACATAGTGGCAAGGCAACTAAAAAAACTACTAAACTGGATTTAAGGTCATATTTTAGATTATCTCCGAGAAGGTTGGTCTTCATAGAATAGCTTTGGGTTTGAGCAAGTATAATAAATCACTTTCTCAAAAATAAGGTATTCTTATGAAAGGAACGCAATTATCCCATGAATGGAAAAAATATCTAGTGAAGAAGACGATTAAACGCTTCATCCATTTTTTCAAAATTAAATTGATGGATTACCACATCAAATTTTATCTGTATTTCTTCGAGACAAAGATTCCCGATACTTCCCTCATGCGTATGATTTATGCTATTTTGATCAGGATTGAAATCCCCCTTTTCAATAGCAAAGCCCACTTTTTTGTACGCATCTCTAAAAGGTAAACCGCTTATTACCAAATTATTAACCTCTTCTACTGAAAATAAATGTTTATAAAATTTATCAGCTAAAATTTCCTTTTTCACTCGTACAGACTTCAGCATAAAAGCACTCATGCTGATACAATTTCCCAAACTTTCTACCGCAGGAAAAATTTCCTCCTTCAGAAGTTGCAAATCCCGATGATAACCCGTGCCGGTATTGGTCAGCAGCATGGTGATGGCATTGGGTACCGCTTGAATCTGATTTGTTTTTGCACGAATCAACTCAAAAACATCGGGGTTTTTCTTATGAGGCATAATACTCGACCCCGTGGTCAGTTCATCCGGAAAACTGATAAACCCAAAATGCTGATTCATAAATTGGATGCAATCATTTGAAAGACGGTTCAAAGTAGCCGCCAATCCTGCTAAGGCAAATGCTATGGTTCGTTCTGTTTTCCCACGGCTGTTTTGAGCATTGATCACATTATGATGCAAATCCCCAAAACCCAAAAGCTCGGTAGTATAGGTCCGATCCAAGGGAAAACTAGATCCATATCCTGCCGCAGAGCCTAATGGGTTTTTATTTGAAAGGTCAAAAGCCACCTTGAGCAAAGCTAAATCCTCAGCTAATCCCTCTGCAATCGATCCAAACCATAAACCAAAACTCGAAGGCATAGCCAGCTGAGTGTGGGTATATCCCGGCATCAGATCAGTTTTGTGCTTTTGGGAAAGTTCAATCATTAAATCAAAAAGTTCCTGTGTTTCAATCACAAGTTCCCGAATAGCCGCCCGATAATAAAGCTTCAAATCGACAAGCACCTGATCATTTCTACTTCGTCCAGAATGTAATTTCTTTCCTACCTCTCCAAAACGCTGAGTCAACAGAAACTCGACTTGCGAATGAACATCCTCTACACCAGGTTGAATCTGGAATTGGCCCTTTTCGATTTCCAAATAGATTTCCTTCAGGCCTTTTTGAAGTAGTTCATTTTCCTCATTGGTCAAAAGCCCGATTTTACACAGCATTTTAGCGTGGGCCATGGATCCCAATACGTCAAACGGCGCCAAAATCTGATCAAACTCAGGATCTCTTCCTATGGTAAATTTTTCTACTTCTTGACTGCTGTCGGTTTCTTTTTGCCAGATTTTCATGAGTTGTCAGATGAGGTAAAATATTTGGAGTAGGCTTCCAAAATTGAGATATAACCGCTGATCCCACCTTTGATTTCTTCTAGGTGAATAAATTCATCCGCAGAATGAGACCTGGCTGAGTCGCCGGGTCCGATTTTCACAGAAGGATATGGGATCAAAGCCTGATCCGAAAGGGTAGGACTCCCAAATGTTTCAAGTTTCAATTCCTTAGCCACAGACAAAATGCGATGATCATGAGGTAAGCTCGAAGATTGCAAGCGCATCGATCGGGGTCTAAGTTCTGCCGAAAGATGAGAAGAAAGTTCTCGATAAGCTTCCTCAAGAGTGTAGGCATCGGTTACTCTCACATCGAGGGTGATTTCACATAAATCCGGAACTACATTATGCTGAGTCCCCGCGTGGATGACCGTAGCGCTCACTTTACTTTCGCCCAGGAAATTCGACTTTTTCTTGAACTTGAAATTTTTAAGGATTGCCAAATCCTGAAGTGACTGGTAGATGGCATTAACCCCCTCATCCCGAGCTGCATGTCCAGCCTTTCCTTTGACTATGGCATCAATGACCATCAGTCCTTTTTCAGCCACCGCCATGCGCATTTGAGTAGGTTCACCGACGATCGCCAAATCGGCCTCAGGAAGTATGTCTATCAAAGAACCTATCCCTTGTTTCCCTGAGATTTCTTCCTCAGCGGACGCGATCATCAGTAAATTGAAGGGTAAGTCTTGATTTTTAAAATGAAGAAAAGCTGCTATTAAACTAACCAAACAGCCTCCGGCATCATTTGAACCCAAGCCAAACAGTTTTCCATATTCGACAATTGGGGAAAAGGGATCTTTGGTATAGCCGGAGTTTGGTTTTACGGTATCGTGATGAGAATTGAGCCAAACTGTGGGTTTATTGGAATCAAAAGGCTGGGCAAAAGCCCAAAAGTTATTTTGTTTCCGCTGGAATTCGATGTCATTTTCTACAAAAAAACGAGCAAGTAAAGTTGCCGTATCATCCTCTTGTTTGGAAAAAGAGGGAATGGCAATCAGATCCTTTAATAGGCCAACTGAGGTTTGGAAAAGTGAATCGATCGTAGTCATCAATATAGGTCGTATCGGTGTCTTTCGATGATGGTGCCGGACAGTTTTCCCTTCGTCGAGAGCAAGAGATTTTCTGCTTTGCCAATCCATACGTGATTGACCCCTTTTTGCAGCGCTTCAAATGCATTGTCTAGCTTTGGAATCATGCCGGAGTGGATAACATTTTCTTGCTTGAGCTCCTCATAAATATCTTCATTGATCAGCGGAATAATTGAATTTTCGTTTTTCTCATCCAATAATACTCCGCTTTTATTAAAGCAATAATACAGATTGACTTCATGCTCCTTCGCTAAATTGGTGGCTAGGGCAGAGGCAATACTGTCGGCATTGGTATTGAGTAGCTGTCCCTGCTGATCATGGGTGATCGCACTCAAAACAGGAATCAGATCAAAACTCAATAAATGCTTGATTAACTTAGTATCAACATCTTCAATATCACCAACATATCCATAATCAATTCCTTTTACTGGACGCTTGATTGAGCGAATAACATTGCCATCTGCTCCTGTCATCCCAATCGCATTAACACGTAGTGCTTGAAGTTTTGCCACGATATTTTTATTGATCAGCCCAGCATAAACCATGGTCACCACATCCAGTGTATCTTTGTCCGTGATCCGTCGGCCATCGATCATTTCAGGCATGACACCGAGTGATTCTCCAAAACGGGAAGCCATGATTCCACCCCCGTGAACCAAGATTTTTTTACCTGGAAATTTTGAAAATTGATCCAAAAACTCCTCCAGTTTATCCGGAAAGTCAATGACGTTTCCTCCGATTTTGATGATACTGATCTTCATAGGTATGAGCGTTAAAATCAAGAATCAAGCAACATGCTTATTACTGATTGAGCGGCATAGATTCGGTTTTCGGCTTGTTTTTGAATGAGTGATCGGTTTCCATCCAGAATTTCATCAGAAAGCTCCAAGTTCCTTCTTACTGGAAGGCAGTGCATCACGTTCGCGTTTGGGGCTTTTGAGAGGCTTTTTTCGGTCAGCATCCAAGAGGGATCTGTCGAGAGGATTTTTCCATAATCATTAAAGGACGACCAATTTTTAACATAGACAAAATCCGCATCCTCCAACGCCTTATTCTGATCGGTTTCGATGGTGGCACCCTTGGTAAATCGCACGTCCAATTCATAACCCTCCGGATGGGTAATCGTCAATGAATGTCCCATTCCCAGCGTCCATTCGGCAAAGCTATTTGCCACAGCATGTGGAATCGCCTTGATATGTGGCGCCCAGGTCAATACCACTTTTGGTTGCCTTTTTTCTTTGATATTCTCGTGAATGGTGATCTGATCCGCCAGACTTTGCAATGGGTGTCGAATGGCTGATTCGAGACTGATCACTGGTTTTCCGGAATATTTGACAAATTGACTGAAAATAAAATCATTGATATCTTCCTCACGGTTGGTCAAGGAAGGAAAAGCCCGAATCGCAAGCATGTCGAAATACGAACCCAAAACGGCTGCAGCATCTTTGATGTGTTCGACCGTCCCTTTGTTCATAATTTCTCCATCTCTCATCTCCAATGCCCAGCCTTCCTTGTCCATATTGAGTACAATAGGTTCTACGCCCAAGTTGGATGCGGCAAGCTGAGTACTGACTCGAGTTCGCAGAGAAGGATTCAAAAAAACACAACCAATCCGTTTTCCCTGACCTTTTTGCTGATCTTTTCTTGGGTCTTTTTTATAGTCCAATGCAAGATCTATCAGCGTTTGCCCGAGTTCTTTATTATCAAATTTAGTGAAGTGATTCATACTAAAATTTAGGATGGTTTTATGCGTTCAAAATCTCTTTCAAAGCCGATATAAACGAATTTAATTGATTCCAGTCAACTGACAAGGGAGGCAATAGACGAATCGTTTGCTTTTTGGCAGCCGATCCAGTAAATATTCTGTATTTTTTCACCAGTTCTGACCGTACCGCTCCAGCATCTCTATCCAAATCGATTCCGATCATCAGGCCTTTCCCACGTATTTCCGTGATATGAGAAATTTTTGACAACTCAGCAATCAGTTGTTCACCCAATTTTTCAGCTCTTTGCTGGAGTTTTTCTTCTTCTAAAACTTCCAACACCGCCAAGCCTGCGGCACATGCTAGGTGGTTTCCCCCAAAAGTCGTTCCGAGTAAGCCGTGGCTCCCTTCAAAATCAGGAGCGATTAAAATTCCTCCAATGGGAAATCCATTGCCCATCCCTTTGGCCATAGAAATAATATCGGGCCGAAGTCCATCGATCCATTGATAGGCAAAAAATCTTCCTGTCCGTCCAAATCCGGATTGCACTTCATCCAGAATCAATTTGGCATGATAGGTTCTGGCCAACTTCTCCAAACCTAAAAGAAACTCTGCATTCGGAACTTGAATTCCCCCAACACCCTGAATCCCTTCGATGATAATTCCTCCGATTTCATTGGATTTTAAAACTGCTTCGACAGCCTCCAAATCCCCAAACGGAAGAATATGGAAATCATCACGCGCATTACAAGGAGCCACGATTTTGGGATTGTCAGTCAAAGCAACCGCAGCCGAGGTCCGTCCATGAAAAGCACCTGAAAAAGCAATCATTCCCGATTTTTCCGTCGCAAAAGAAGCGAGCTTAATGGCGTTTTCGTTAGCCTCAGCGCCGGAATTGCAGAGAAATAATTGATAATCATGAAGACAGGAAAGTTCGCCTAGTTTTGAGGCAAACTGCTGCTGTATGGGGATTCGGACTGAATTGGAGTAAAAAGCGATTTGATCCAATTGTTCCTTAATACGCTTGACATAATGCGGATGCGTATGTCCAATCGAAATCACCGCATGACCTCCATAAAGATCCAAATATTCCTCTCCCTGATCATCCCAAAGTTTACAGCCCTCTGCTCGGGTAATCGTCACAGGAATGAGTGGATATACGTCAAATAATTTCATGGCTTGATTGGAATTAAAATGCAATAGATTTTAGGTTCAAACCTGTCTTTTCATCCAGTCCAAAGGCCAAGTTGAAATTTTGGACAGCTTGTCCCGAAGCTCCTTTCAATAGATTGTCAATCGCGGAATAAATGACCAGTTGACCAACTTCTTTTTGAAGATAAATCACACATTTGTTGGTATTGACCACCTGCTTCAAATCAATATCCTGAGTGGATACAAAAGTGAAGGGAGATTTTTGATAAAATTCTTGGTAAACGTTCACCGCCTCATCCAATTCCCCATCGAATGGGAAATAGCTGGTGATCCAGATTCCCCGAGGGAAATTTCCCCGATAAGGGACGAACAAAATTTGCTGATCAAAGTCCGGATTAAGTTGGACCATGGTCTGTTTGATCTCCTTAAGATGTTGATGGGTAAATAGCTTATAAACAGAAATATTATTGTTTCGGTAGCTAAAATGCGAGGTTTCCGCCAGTTTTTTACCGGCACCCGTACTTCCGGTAATTCCGGTGACGTGAATATTTTCTCTGGCCCATCCTTTGGCAATGGATGGCGCTAATCCCAATTGAATAGCAGTGGCGAAACAACCGGGATTGGCGATACGCTTGGCAGTTTTGATTTTTTCGGAATTGACCTCAGGAAGACCATATACAAATCCATTGGACTCGTCCCGAAAATCAGTAGACAAATCAATGATTACCGTTTTTTCAGGAAAAGGATGCAATTCCAAAAACCGCTGGGTTTCTCCATGCGGCAATCCCAAAAATACTGCGTCAATTCCTTCTGTTTGTACCTCATCTGTAAATTCAAGCTCTGAATCTCCAAGCAAATCAGGATGTACTTCCCAGATTTTTTTTCCTTTTTGGCTATTGGAATGAATAGAGACTAAATCGACATCAGGGTGAAAAACCAACAGTCTTGCCAATTCACCTCCGGTGTAGCCCGCTCCTCCGATGATCGCTGTACGGATTTTACGCATCGTCACTGTGATTTACTTGGTGGAAGATAGCCGTTTGATTTCCAAGGATTCGAGTAAAGCCTTTGACATCCTCTCCAGTGTAGCCTTTGTTCATTTCCCCATAACTCCCGAATTTATTGGACATCAAATCATGCGCAGAGCGAATTCCCAACAGCGTAAATCGATAGGGATGAAGCATCACCCGAACCTCACCGGAAACAAATTCCTGCGTACTTAGCATAAAGGCTTCTAAATTACGCATGACCGGATCCAAATAATGGCCTTCATGCAGGTGATTTCCGTAGAATTCTGCTTGCTGATTTTTCCAGAAGAGCTGCCATTTGGTCAAGGTATGCTTTTCCAAAAGCTGATGCGCTTTGATAATAATCAGGGGAGCTGCTGCCTCAAATCCAACCCGGCCTTTGATCCCGATGATGGTGTCCCCGACGTGAATATCCCGTCCGATTCCATAGGGAGCGGCTAATTTCTGAACCTCCAAAATGGCATCCACCGGATTTGAAAATTCTTGCCCGTTTACCCCTTTCAATTCACCTTGAACAAAAGTCAAAACCAATTCTTTTGGCTGGGATTCAGAAACTTGAGTTGGCCAAGCTTCTTCTGGTAGGTACTCGGATGAGGTAAGCGTTTCTTTTCCTCCCACGGAGGTTCCCCAGATTCCTTTGTTGATGGAATAGGCGGCTTTTTCAAAATTCATGGAAACCCCATGCTTTTTCAAATAGTCGATTTCTTCCTGGCGGGAAAGCTTCAGGTCTCGGATCGGAGTAATAATCTCGATATCAGGAACGATCGTCTGAAAAATCATATCAAAGCGAACCTGATCATTTCCTGCGCCTGTCGAACCATGCGCAACGGCTTTTGCTCCAATGGATTTGGCATACTCCGCAAGTGATTTGGCCTGTAGAATCCGCTCCGCAGAAACGGAAAGGGGATAGGTCTGATTTTTCAGCACATTCCCAAAAACCAGATATTTGATGACTTCCTGATAGTAGGTATCCACCACTTCCAAAATCTTAAAAGAAGCTATTCCCAGACTCATCGCCCGGTTCTCTACATCCTTCAATTCTTGCTGTGAAAATCCACCAGTATTTACCAAAACCGCATGCACCTCATATCCCAAGTCCTTAGAAAGGTGCAGGGCACAAAATGTGGTATCCAATCCACCGCTATAGGCTAAAACAACTTTTTTCATCTTTACTGTTTTTTATCTGTTAAAAGAAAATGCTGGAAATCGAATCCTTTGATTTGTTCAATTTAAGCATTACATATTTTTTGAGTCTGACCCAGCGGTCAAACAGTTTGAGTTCTTTTTTGAAATCCTCTCGCAAGGCTAGGTCCTCGATTTGCTTCTTTTTGGCATGTGGATCATAGAGCATCGCTGTACAGAGACAATTCTGTCGGTTTTTTGACATCAAAATCTCATAATTGACACAGCTCTGGCAGCCTTTCCAGAATTCATTATCATCGGTGAGATCTGAATAGGAAACCGGGATATAACCGAGCTCAGAGTTAATTTTCATTACCGCTGCTCCCGTGGTGAGTCCGAAGATTTTGGAATCAGGATATTTGAGTCGGCTAAGTTTGAATATTTCGCGCTTGATTTTTCTGGCAAGACCGTATTTTCTAAACTGAGGTGCGACAATCAGACCTGAGTTAGCCACATATTTGCCGTGTCCCCAAGCTTCGATGTAGCAAAAACCTGCCCATTCACCAGATTCGGTGAGGGCAATCACTGCTTTGCCTTCTTCCATTTTGGTCTCGACATAGGCGGGTGACCGCTTGGCTATGCCTGTACCTCTGGCTTTGGCAGAATTGGCCATTTCCTCAGTGATAATCTCAGCATAAGACTTATGAGCGGCGTTGGCAACAAGAATTTTAAAGGAAATATCTTCCATCTAAGGTGAAAGTATTTATACCCTTAAAAGGGTAGGATTAGAAACTGATTGAAGAGGAAGGTTAATTCGAAACAGTCTTCCACGTGGGAAAACAAAATAAAATATAGGGTCAAACCCTAAAAGAAAACGTCTGCCTCCTCAATGGAGAAAAAAGTGGCATAGCAATAAATCCCACGAGAAACGCATTCGAGTGGTTGAAGTCTTGAGCTATGTTTGCTTTGGTTTTCATTTTGCAGGCACAAAGTTGAATCCTTTGAAATGGAATTGCAAGAAAATTTTTCAAAAATTTAAAAATTCTTGAATTTCCTTATAGTTAACTCAATAATTCAACCTTAAATTCCCATAAATACATTTAAACCAAAGAAAATTTGGCAAAAATCAATCAACTTTTATTGGCTGAAAGAGTTTTTAGCGCATGGACAAATTGATCGAGTTCCTCAGTATTGGTGTACACATTGGGTGTGATCCGACAGCCTCTGACCCCCGCACCATCGATGGCTACGGTGAATATTTGATGTTCATCCATTAGTTTTTTAGCCAAATCTGCAGGTGCCATATTTTCAATTCCTACATTGGCAATGGCACAAGATCGGAGGGGATCTTGGGGAGTATTTAAGACAATACCAGGAAGGTCTCTAACTTGATCGGACCAGTATTTTTGGATAAACCGCAGTCGATCTTCCTTTCTTTTTCCACCGATTTTATTATAAAAATCAATTGCATGAATCACCGCCAAATCCGTCGAAACGGGATGCGTGCCGGTATGATTAAGATTGTAAATTCCTTTTTTATCCAGTTCATAGGGAGCCAATAACGGTTTGATTTTCTCGGCTTTTCCCTCCTTCACATACAATAATCCAGCACCAAGAGGGACACTCAACCATTTATGCAAACTTGAGCCATAATAATCACAGTTGAGATCAGTCATCGAAAATTGAAAATGTCCCACCGCATGTGCACCGTCAACCATCACTTCCACTCCGTGGCGATGCGCCATGTTGCAGATTTTGCGAACTGGAAGGATATGCCCCGTAATATTTACCATGTGGGGAACCATCATCAGTTTGGTTTTTTCAGTGATGGCGTTTTCATAAACCGCAACGATTTCCTCATCATTTTTAGGATGTAGTGGAATGTCAATCCGATCTTGCCGCACTCCATGGCGCCTACTGATCAGCTCAAACATATTGAGCATGCTTCCATAATCTTGATTGGACATGATGGCCTCGTCACCTTTTTGCCAAGGGTAGCCCGAAATGATCAAATCCAACGACTCTGTGGTGTTTCTCGTGATGGCAATTTCTTCCGGTTTAGCTCCCACTAATTCGGCAAGAGCATGAGCACTTTTTTCCTTGTTTTCCCACTGTACTGTGCGCATGTAGTGGGAACCCTGAAAATTGACCTTTCGGATATCTTCCAAGTATTTTTCTAAGGTTTCCTCTGGAAGAAAACAGTAATAGCCATTTTCCAAATTAATGTAGTCCGACTTGAGCTTATATGCAGCACGAATTTGATCCCAGATATCATCGGAATCAAAATCCAGCTCGAAAATGCTTTTTGCCGCGGATTTCCCGATAATAGAACCCGAAGAAAATCCCAAAAATGTCAGGGCCTTAAGAAATGTGCGCTTATTCATCGTGATAGCGTTTTACAGCGTGTAAGAAATTAGCCAAACGATCAGCAGAAAAATGGCTACATAGGTAATCCACGGTGACCGTTTTGGGAATTCAAACTGACAAATGGGGCAGATTTCCGCCTTTTCGTCGATCTCCATGGCGCAGGAAGGACATTCTTTAGTTTTCAATTTTGGCTGAACTCTTTTGGTGAAAAACCGATTTCTCACATAAGTAAATGAAAAGTATATGAAAATCGAAATTTGGTCGGACGTAGTTTGTCCTTTTTGTTATATCGGGAAGCGAAAATTAGAAAAAGCCCTCGAGAAATTTCCTCAACGGGATCAGGTAGAAATCGAATGGAAGAGCTTTCAGCTTAATCCCGATCAACAAACAAATCCCAATATCAGCACGATTGAGCATTTGGCTCAGTCCAAAGGTTGGTCCCTGCAGCAAACAAGGCAAATCTCGGCGCAGGTTAGTGAAATGGCCAAAGAACAAGGTTTACATTTTGATTATGAAAATGCCGTAGTCGCCAATACCAAAAATGCGCATCGTCTCATTCATCTTGCCAAATCCGTAGGAAAAGGAGGGGAGATGAAAGAGCGACTGCTAAAAGCCTATTTTACAGAAGGTAAAAATGTAGATGATTCTGATACCTTAGTCCAATTGGCGGAAGAGGTAGGTTTAGCTGGGGAAAAAGTGAAAGCTTTGCTTCAAAGCAACCAATATGAAGATGCTGTAGATCAGGATATTTATGAATCCAGATTGATCGGAGTGAAAGGCGTTCCATTTTTTGTGTTGGATCGAAAATTCGGAATTTCGGGAGCGCAACCAGATGAGGTTTTTGAGCAAACTTTAGCAAACGCTTGGACTGAGTTTGAAAAAAATATCCCCGCTTTGGACATTGCATCCAGCGAAAATGGGGAAAGCTGTGAAGTGGACGGGAATTGTTAATCAGTTGGATGACAGGAGACCGAAGACTGAAGTAAGGAAAAACTTCTTGTCTTCGGTCTTTTGCTTTTTACCAAACTCCTCTGGTTTTCATTTTAAGGGTGTAGACGGCATCCATCGCCGTGATAAAGAGTGTTTTGCGATCCAAAGCTCCGAATGTCACATTTGCAGTCCAATCCGCAGGCACCGGAATATGCGCAATTTTATCACCCCGGGAATTGAACACTGTGACTCCATCTCCAGTCAAATAGACATTTCCACGGTTATCAATGGTCATCCCATCTGAGCCCATTTCACAGAAAAGTTCTTTATTGATCAGATAGCCATCTTCACGGATTTCGTATTTGTAGGTTTTTCCAGCACCGATATCTGCTACATAGAGGTATTTGCCGTCTGGTGTACCAATGATTCCATTGGGCTTTTCAAGGTCTTCTGCTACACGAAAAAGCTCCGCGCCATCTTCTGAGAGAAAATAGACGTGTTCGCCATCTTGCTCCAATTCATCACTTCGAATTCCTTCCCAATAGGGTCGGGGATACAAAGGATCGGTGAAATACATACCGCCTTTTGGGCGAACCCATACATCATTTGGACCATTTAGTTTTTTTCTTCTAAAAGCTGACACCAACACTTCCTCTTTGCCATCCTGATCGATCGCCCAAAGCTGATTCTGCTCATCCGCACAGGAAATCAAGGTTCCATCAAGTGTGAAAAACATACCGTTTGAGCGCCCGGCATCTTCCTTGAACACGGTTACCTCATTGTTGATCGCATTCCATTTATGAATCCGGTTATTGGGCTGGTCGGTAAAATAAACATCCCCAACCCGGCTGACTGCGGGGCCTTCGGTAAATTTAAATCCATCCTGGACCAAGGTTAATTCTGCTCCTTTTTCAACTATTTTCTTTTTGTCTTCGATCTGTGCCATAAGTAAATAAGAAGGAGTGGCCGCAAAAAGCAGCACGAGTGACCATTTGAGTTTCATATAGGTTATTATTTTCTTTCCATTGCAAAAACCAGCACCTGCTGGTCCGGACTGTAAGCTATGCGACTAATATTTTGATGTGTATCCGCAGAAATACTCCCCAGTAACTTCCAGTTTTTTTCATTCCACTTCCGAAGATAAAAAGAATTTCCCCGAGCCATCAGCAGTGTATTCTTATCGAGCCAAATGAAATCCTGTGATCCGGGCAAACCCAGCCCGAAAGTGAGCGTCTGGTCTTTGACAAAATCAAAGGATTTCAATTCGTACGCTTCACCATCCGGAAACTCCAGAGCTGTATCCTGATCAAAATAAGTGATTTGTTCCGTCTTTGGGCGTTTGTGGATAGATCTTCCTACATTTTGATCGATTGTCAAGAGGTCATTTCTACCTCTGGCGTAGATTAAAGAATTGGGGTCGCCCAGCACAAACATCGCCGCTTTATTGTCATACCAATCGTAGTAACCAACCGGCTCGATATCATCGTAAAGAAGTTCAGGTTCTTCAAAATTGGTCGGATAAAGCCACAGTCGCTGCTTTCCATCAGGTTCGACCACTACCGCTGAAATATATTGACCACAATCGGTTATCGTCGGGGAAAACTCACTTCTGTCTGCGGTCTTACTTAAGTTGGTAAATTTTCCATTTTCAAAATTGTAAACGATAATATCATGGTTTCCTTTTTTATCCGCAGCAGAAAACACCACCTGACTTTCATTGATGAAGGACGGTTGATTGTCATATTCCTCACGGTCTGTCAGGGCTTTTTCCGTTCCAGGAATCAATTGGATCCGAGCACCTTTCCCCTGAACCTGAACGGTCCACAAATCAAACGAAGTCTGTGCAAGGAGAAAAGAATGGCTGATAAAATAGGTAAGAATTAAGAGGGTGATTTTATTCTTTTGCATACAATTCTTGGGCTTCGGCAACCAAATTACAAAATGCCAGTTAGAATGCTGTGGATAAATTAAAGCTTTATACAAATTCGACATTTGATCGGTTGAGAAATCAAGTTGATCCCTTGGCTGATGATGCCGTATTGGCACTGGTAAGCCGTTCCCAGTGGGCCGCAACCATTAATTTGTGGGAAAGCATTCCAGAAAATTTCCCTGTTGAATTTCCGCCTGCTATCAAAGATTTTTTTCAATTCTACCTTGACCTCTATGATAAGGGGCCTGAAAAAACACTAAAAACTGGGCAGGACTTCTTTTCCCGGGAAGGGGACATTTACCTTGGTTTGTTAGGATTTTATTCACTCCCATATTGCTATGCATTTGGAGATGGGGCAGAGGTTTTGGTTCGATCAGAGCGAATCGTCAATCAAATCGGACAGCGGCTTTCGGAAACCGGTACTTTTGTTCTGGACATTTTCAAGCCTGGTGCTTTTGTGACTGACAAATCCCCTTTTTTGACCTGTGCCAAAGTCCGCCTTATTCATGCATTTAGTCGCTACTTTATCAATCAATTTGCCAAAGATTGGAATCCGGATTTTGGCAAACCCATCAATCAGGAAGATTTGATTGGGACTAATTTGGCTTTCAGTTTTATTGTTCTTCGGGGTTTGATCAAACTTGGAAAACCGATCAATTCGGATCAGATAGAACAACTGCTTGCGTATTGGAAATGGATAGGGAAATTGATGGGAGTGGAAACGGACTATTGGCCAAATACCGCAAAAGAAGCTTTCGAATTGGATAAATTGATTCGGAAAAGACACTTACGAAAGTCAGAAGCTGGAATCCGGCTTATTTCTGCTTTGAGAGGATACTATCGGAGCACCATTCCTGAACCGCTTCTCAGCCGCCAAGTAGATGACATTTTTTACTTCTTTATGGGAAAAGAAGTTTCGGCTGCACTGAATATCCCTCTCAATAGAGAAATCCCTAGGGAGATCTTGAATTTGATTTTTAAATTTTCCGGGTGGAAAACCTATGGAAACTCCAAAAGCCATCAATCCATCCAAAGAATGATGGAAAGTCAGCAACTCGAACAATTTGGATCTTTAATGAAAATCAGTTTGCCTGTAATAAAGCGTTCGTAATCGGACATAATTTTGTACGCTAACTAAACAAGTCTAAAAGTCATATCTGCATTTAAAGCTGAATTAAGCACTATTTGTCTGCTGGCATCCTTTTCGTACTTTTCCTGGCATGAAAGCAATCAAACGCTGGATCAGTAAATTACCCTTGGAACTGCTCTTTTGGATAGGAAGCATCATCGGGATTCTAATGATTGATCCGGCTCAGGGTTCACATTTCAGTCTTTGTCCTTTAGATCAACTGGGTATCGACTGGTGCCCCGGATGTGGTTTGGGAAGGTCAATGAATTTGCTGGCCCGAGGAGAGTTTCAAGCCTCATGGGAAATGCATCCACTGGCTTCCTTTGCCTATCTGGTGATTCTTTCACGAATATGGAATTTAATCAGCAACCTAAAAACAACACACAATTATGGCTAATGTATTGAGACATCTTCCGGAACTGGAAGGAATGGAACTGGGCTACATCCAGGGATTAATGAAAAACATGGATGAGGATCAGGCTTCCTTATTTGCGCAGGTTTATCGAGCTAGAAGAAAAGACGCACAAATGATTCTAATCTTGACCTTGATCGGTTTCTTTGGATTTGCAGGTTTGCATCGATTTATTCTCGGACAGATCGGTTTGGGTATCCTTTATATTTTGACTGTCGGTCTTTGTTTTATCGGTACCATCGTGGATTTGGTCAATTACAAAAGCCTTGCCTACGAATACAATATCAAAATGGCTCATGAAACCTTGGCCATGCTGAGCAATAATATGCCTACGACTAATGGTCAAGGCACTGAAGTCTAATCTTAACAAACCACCAATTAAAGCCTCGGAAATCCGGGGCTTTTTTATTTACCAATTGTCCTCTTGATCATTTTTGGGGATTTCTTTGAATTCTAAATTTTCAACTAATTTCTCGCCTATTTCCGAAACCAATAAATGTGAACTGAAAAGAACCTTGGACAAGTCCTGAAGCTCTTCATAGGAAGCCTGATTGAAGTGTACAGGGAGCGGTAGCAGAGATTTTGACTGCTGTTCAAAAGGAGGAGGAGTGTCTGATTGGAAAAAGTATGGCCAGAGTGTTTTAGAACAGGCAATGCCCCATCGATGAATAGGAAAGGCGGTCTGATAATAATTTAGACGTTCGTTTATTTCTTCAAAAAAACGCTCCGTTTCTTCCAGCCTGATTCGTGAACCTGCCCGTGACTTTCCTTTGGTTTTTAGATGTTTGATCTGGGATTTTCCTTGTTTTTTCCGAACCATATAGGCTCGGATTACTTTATGGTCGAGTAGATTCTCTCCGTGAAAATACCCACAGACCGCATGACCCGACCGAATGGCAACTACCCCCAAATGAAAGTCCTCAATGGGCTCAAGCTTTTGATCAGTTGTCCACTCATAATGCCAGGGTAAAAAAAGCTTAGCGATTTGAATTCCATCCATTTCAGCTACCAATTGATGCTTTTCTGAATTATAGGACCATTCCCATCTGGAGCTTTTGGCAGAGTTAATGAACTGAAAGGTTTGGGATAAATCAAGCGATCGTGTATTGGGTATTTTCATGCAAAGCCGATTTTATTGGCCTATATTTGTGCAAAATAACCAAAAAATCATGGATCAGGATCTTGAGCGTCTTTTCGAAAAAATGTGTGACCCCAATGAATCAGATGCCTATGTGTTTGCGGATAAAATAGGATTAAAAGCAGACGAAGTGGCCAAAAACCGTTTGATTGAATTGGTCAATGGAGAGGATTGGGAAATCGCCTATTTATCCTGTCGGGCACTTTCCAAAACCCATTGGCAGGAAGAAGCTTTGGATGTGATTTTTAAAGTAATTTTTGATCGGAAAAACAAAAAACGTCAAGGTGCTTTTGTACAGATTTTGGAAGAATTTGATCTGAGTCAGCGATTTGTGGATGTTTTCAAAGTGTATTTATTCGGAAATTTCAAAGCGAGTACCTTGGCAAAAGATTACTTGGATCAGGTAGAATTTGACATTACACCCAGAACTATCCGAAAGGCGGAAAAACACTGGAACCATTACCTTCACAATCCGGAAGAGCCAGATAGTTTAGCTATCAAAAAAGCTGAAGTGGAGCCTATGTTATTGGAAATGAAAGAATTATTTTCTGAATAGCATGCAACATTTGACTCCTTTTTGGAGTTTTTAGGGTGTGGAGAAAGAATTGATTATAGCGCGTCACTTTGATTTTTTTCAGGATTTTGGATTTCTGTTTCACAACTCGCATGGTCTTTTTTACAAAAATTTTCCTTTGGGAAAACAAGCCATTTTTATCCACTACACCGAATACGGTGAAGAAGCCTACTTAGAATACAATCTTGGTGTGAGAATTGATCGTGTAGAAGAATTAATTCATCAGTATTTACCTACGCTGAAAGACTATGCAGACCGATCACTGACACTAATTCAGTCGGCTCATTCCATTGATCAAAGCCTCCCCAATCGATTTTTATTAGATCAATCCATGCTGCTCTCAGAAGCACAGCTAGTAGCCGAGGAATTTTTTGTCAAAAATGGATTTGCTTGGTTAGACAGAATGATCGACCCAAAAAATCTTCAGCAAGAATTTTACGCCAAAAAAACAGAAGGATTTAAAAGTCAGAATTATGCCTATCATGTATTTCGTGCAACGGCTTTGGCAAAACTCTATGCTCCAGAGAATTATCAAGAACTTCGAACATTTTTTCTATCACATTTAGAACATCGGGGAATAACCCCATTTACCATCGCATCGTATTTACAGTTTTTGAATCAGTTGGATAAAATGGATCATTGATTTTTCCGTTTTACTCCCCGGACGGCTTCAGCGCTGATGGGGTCATCAGGCCATTCATGCTTGGGATACCTGCGTTTCAGTTCCTTTCTCACCTCAAAATAGCCGTTTGACCAGAAACTCTTTAAATCTTGTGTCAGTTGAACCGGCTTGAATCCGGGGGAAAGCATTTCGATCAAAACGGGTACCTGACCATTATTTACACGAGGGGTTTCCAACAATCCAAACAATTCCTGCAACCGAACCGAGAGCCTAGGGATTTGTCCATCAGATTGATATTCAATTTTTATCTGACTACCAGATGGGACGAGCAGTCGGGTAGGAGCAAGAATTTCGAGTGCACTTTGCAGGTCAAAATCTAAGGAATGCAAGAGAATTTGACTTAGGTTTAATTTTTTGAGGTCTTCATTCTTTGAAACGGAATCAAGATAGGGATCAAGCCAATGTTGTGCATCCTCGCAAAGCCGAACCACCGTCCAATTGGGCCAAGATTGATTAGGGTTCCATTTTCTCAACGATTGAACCTGAAAAATAAGCTGCATCACCTCTTCATTCCAATCCAATAGATACTCGCCTTCTTCTTTGATGGCTTCCAATATGGCTTCTGTAGCGAGTCTTTTGCTAAATGACTGTAGAGGTCGTGTTCCCAAAATAATGGCACCGATCCGAATTTCAGCCTGGGCGATCAATCCTCCTTTTTTCCGATCCCATTCTAAAACTTCACGGCTTTTAAGCATTGGTGCCAGGTCTTTTGGATTTAGGGGAGAAGCGAGCCAGATTTTGCCCATACCATCCCGTGCATCGACATGGGCGACGGCTAGCCAGGATTCATGCGCCAAGTCATCCCGATGTCCGATTTGAGCGATTTTTCCATTGGAAAGCTGAAACTGTGCATTATTTCCAGGTCTCGCTGCGGCAATTCGTTCGGGATAGGCGTAAGCCAAAAGCAACCCAGTAGCCCATGGATCAACGGGGGTATTTTCAGGCTCAATGCCAAAAAGCCGTCGGTACTGCTGAGCAACTTTTTCGATTTTTTTAATACGTGCCATACTCACTCCTCTATCACGATATCTTCGTAAAGCGTCAATTCGAAGATTAATATCGACTCCTGCATCTGCGGAAAGCGGATCCCGCTCTTCTAAAATGGCCGCGACATCAGTGGCTAAGGACAATTGATCCATCCTCTTCGAATAAATCAACATATGTGCGATTCGGGGATGAACTGGGAGCTGGTGGATTTCTTTGCCATGCTCGGTCAGTTTTCCATTTTCAATCGCATCGATTGATTCGAGCACTTTTTCAGAAAGTGCTAAAGTCCCCGATGGAGGTGGAGTGAGCCAGGTCATCGATCGGATATCCTCTTTTCCCCAAGCTTTCATATCCAGTACTAAACCTGTCAAATCTGCCTCTAAAAGTTCAGGAGTCCGATAATCGGCAAGTTGAGCTTGAGTTGCTTTGGACCAAAGTCGGTAAGAGTGACCCGAAGTCAAACGACCTGCCCGTCCACTTCGTTGATCCGCAGAATCTTTACTAATCCGGTGTAAAACCAACCTCGAAAGTCCTGAACGCGGGTCAAAACGATTGGATTTGGCAAATCCTGAATCCACCACGACACGGATGCCTTCGATTGTCAGCGAAGTTTCGGCAATATCAGTAGACAGAACAATCTTCCGTTTTCCCGCCGGATGAGGCATAATGGCTTTTTGCTGCGCCATGGGCGAAAGCTGACCATAAAGAGGAATTATTGCATCATTGGGCAAGGCACGTTTTAAAACTTCCTCTGCCTTTTTGATTTCTCCCTGACCGGGCAAAAAGACCAGAAAATCTCCGGAATGAGTTTGGGCTAGCGGGATAATTTGCCGTGCCGTGTCTTGACCAATGGCAAATTCATCCACCTCATTGAGATAGTGGGTTTCCACCGGATATTGTCGTCCTTGACTTTGGATAATCTGACATCCTAAAAGTGAAGCAAGTTGAGGCGCATCGATTGTAGCCGACATCAATAAAATTCGAAGGTCAGGTCGAAGAACTTGCTGGACTTCCCTGGCTAGGGCTAGGGCGACTTCTGAAAAGAGATTTCGCTCGTGAAACTCATCAAAAATCAAAAGACCAATGTTTTCCAGTGCATTGTCCTGATGCATCATCCGGGTGAGAATTCCCTCTGTGATCACTTCAAGACGGGTTTTATCCGTAATCGCTGTTTCAAATCGGATTCGATATCCGACAGTTTGTCCCACTTTTTCCCCCAGCATATCTGCCATCCGTTGGGCGATGCTTTTGGTTGCCAGTCTCCGGGGCTCCAGCATGACGATTTTCTTTCCTTTGAGCCAGGGCTCCTCGAGCAAAGCCAAGGGTAAAAGTGTGCTTTTTCCGGCACCCGGAGGTGCTTGAATAATCAGGGAATTTTGGGAAGAAAAGTGATTTTGAACTTCTGAAATTATTTCCTGAACAGGAAGATCAAAAGTTTTGGGTCTAAAATTTTGCATGAGAAAGCAAAATTAAACGAAATGCTGAAAAGGTCCGAAAGACTTTTTTCAAAAACAAGAACAGCCACTTCTGATTGATCAAAAGTGGCTGTCCAGTATTTTTAAAGCAAGGTTTTTACTGAGCAGGAGCTATTTTAGCCGATGCTTTCCCATATTCCCATTTGATTTCAAAGCTGTCTGGATTAATTTCATAAACCAGATTTTCCTCCATGGTAGAAGTTTGCTCGGAAGGTACCACGACCCGAAGAGCGTCTTCTTTGGCATCATACGAATATGCTCCCCACTGCTTTGCGACTTTGTTGAAGATGAAAGTAGACTCATATTCACCAGGAATCACAAAGAAGCTATACGTACCCCGCCGGAAGCAGTTGGCCTTGTACTTGGATGTCCTTAGCGGTTGTAAAGGTCGTTGCCTCATCTGCGCCCGCTCTCCAAACTTCTCCCATCTGAACCAAATCACCCCATATCACCCTGCCTTTGACAGCGGGTGAGGAATAGTTGATCGTAATGTCCGAACCAGCAGCCACGCCCGTTGCAGTTCGAGCTGGACTGGCTTTTTCCTGCGCATTAGCTGCGAAAACCGATGCCACTGCAAGGGCCAACGCAAATACACTTTTCATAAAGTTCATAGTTATAGTTTTTGGTAAATAAAGGGTTTAATAAAAGTTTCTATGTCCAAAAACTGACAAACGCCTACAAAAGTTGTCAGATTTTTACCCAAGCTTGTTTTTTATTGCTTTCGATAATTCGTTCACCAATAATCAGTTCGCGTAAACCATCTGCAAATGTCGGGAAACTGGCATTTTTAGGCTGTTTTCCTTCTCTTACAGCCGCATAGACTTCTTTAAACATTTGCTTGGAGGTATCGGGAAATCCTTCATTATGTCCGCCTGGAAATGAAATCAAAGCTGCAGCCTCCGGGTTAAATAGGGCAGGGTCTTTCATCAATTGCCCATTGGCGGTTTCACGCTTTCCAATCCATAATTCATTCGGACGCTCGGAGTTGAATTCAAAATTGGATTTTGATCCGGCTATCTCAATATTCAGTCTGTTCTTACGGCCTGCATTGACCTGAGAAACCGTGATTGAACCTTTTGAGCCATTATCAAAGCGAAGCAAAACGGTGGCATGGTCTTCGGTATTGATGGGAACCTCCTCGTAATCTTCCATCGAAAGCATCTTTCCAGAATAGGTTTCGATTTCTTTTAATGGTTTCAAGCGAGTTTTGTGAACAGTAGAAAAATCTGCCAAAACCTCAGTGATTTTAAGCCCTGTCACGTATTCGGTGATGTCCAATAAGTGTGAACCAATATCTGCTATCGCTCGGGAATCACCTGATTTATCCGGCTCCAATCTCCAATTATAATCAGTCTGTAAAAAGAGCCAATCCTGTAAATAAGATCCCATTACAGCATATACTTCTCCGAGTTCACCACTTTCCCGCATACTTTTCATTTGTCTTACCACGGGATAATAGCGAAGGTTAAAGTGAACGGCATTAACCAACCCTTTTTGTGCTGCTAGTGAAACCAGTTCCTCGGCCTCCTCGATTTTTACTGCCAGTGGTTTTTCGCAGATCACATGCTTACCTGCTTCCAAAACCGCTTTGGCTTGCCGGAAATGCAAAAAGTTTGGAGTACAAATATGAACTACATCTATGCTTTCATCTTTCAGCATATTGTCAAAAGTATAGGCATTTGAAATTCCCAAGAGCGCTGCTTTTTGATCTGCAAGTTCCTGATTAACTTCTACCAAACTCGTGACTTCCACATTTGGGATTCTTCTCAAAGCCTCCAAGTGGGCTGGTCCGATAAAACCGGTTCCCACGATTGCCGCGTTGATTTTTTTCATAATAGGTTTTTAGGATTTTTATTGAATTGAAATAGAAATATAGCTCAATCTTCTTTTTTAAAAAACCCAATCCAAGCCAAGAATCACATTTTATTTAAAACCGCTTTACACTGATCATGTAAATTATCACAAGGTCCAAATATTAAATTTTTGCCAAGACTTGATTTTCTGTAAATTAGAACAGAAACAAAAATGATATCATGGCCACTTATAATCTAAAAGTAAACGGAAAAAGCCATCAAGTCGATGTAGATGATGATACCCCACTTTTGTGGGTACTCAGAGACCACATTGGCTTGGTAGGAACGAAATTTTCCTGCGGAATCGCCCAATGTGGTGCCTGCACGGTACACATCAATGGCAATGCGACGTTTTCGTGCATGACACCTATCTCAAGCGTGGGAAAATCAGAAATTGTTACCATCGAAGGATTATCTCAAGATGGGGATCATCCGGTTCAGAAAGCCTGGGAGGAAGTCGATGTAGCCCAATGTGGCTATTGCCAGGCAGGTCAGATTATGCAAGCAGCGGCTTTTCTCAAAGAAAATCCAAGCCCTAGCATGGAGGAAATTGACAATGCCATGAACCGTAATCTATGTCGATGCGGTACTTACCACAAGATTCGTGAAGCCGTAGCCTTAGCCGCCAAAAACAACTAATTATGAGATCACTTACAAAACCAACTCGAAGGGACTTTCTGAAGATCGCAGGGACCTCAGCCGGTGGATTGTTTATCGGATTCAATATGTTTAGCTGTGACTCGCCCAAGGTAGAAGTGCTCAGTACCGAAGAGGTTTTGGCACAGGCCAAAAACTTTAACAGTTACCTTTCGATCTCTCCTTCTGGAGATGTGGTGATCTATTCACCCAATCCTGAATTAGGCCAAAATATTAAAACTTCTTTCCCCATGGTCGTAGCCGAGGAGCTCGATGCAGATTGGGAGAAAGTTCGCGTACTCCAAGCCAATCTGGATACAGAAAAATACGACAGACAGCTGACTGGAGGATCCGGTGCGATGCCGCATAGCTGGGAGCGATTGAGAAAAGCTGGGGCTACCGCCAAATATGTATTGGTCGCAGCAGCAGCTAAAACTTGGAATGTACCCGCAGAGGAAATCACAGTAGACAAAGGAATCATTTCTCATAAAGGCTCAGGCAAAAGCGGACACTTTGGGGAATTTGTTACTGAAGCAGCTTCCATTTCTGCACCTGAAGAGGTCAAATTAAAAGACAAGAAAGATTTCAAAATCATCGGTACCGCTGTAAAAAATGTGGATGCCAAAGAAATGTACACCGGAAAGCCGCTTTTTGGGTTGGATTTTCAGCGGGAAGGAATGCTTCATGCCATGGTACAGCGAGCGCCTTTTGGGATGAAAATCAAATCCGTGGACGATGGTGCCGCTAGAGGAGTAAACGGCGTCAAAGATGTCGTTACATTCGGAAATAGTGTAGCTGTAGTTGGCGACAAAACTTGGCCATTGCTCAAGGCAAAAAAACTATTGAAAATCAATTATGAACCTGATGGAAAAGTAGAAAGTACCTCAGACCATGATGAGATTTTCAGGGATTTGATCGCGAATGGAAAAGCCGAAGAAAGACGCAAAGACGGAAATGTCGATCAGGCCTTCAGGACTGCTGCTCAAGTAGTCACTGCTGAATACCAGTGTCCATTCTTAGCACATTCTCCCATGGAGCCCGAAAACTTCTTTGCCCATGTCAAAGGCGATAAATGTGAATTGATCGGACCTACGCAAACTCCCGATAGAGCTCGTCAAACAGCCGCGGGAATTTTGGGAATTCCAGCAGAAAATGTCAGCGTAGAAATCACCCGTCTTGGCGGTGGTTTTGGCCGTCGCTTACGAGCGGACTTTGTAGAGGAAGCGGTACACATCTCAAAAGCAGTGAATGCCCCGGTAAAAGTCGTTTGGGACCGGGAGGATGAACTCACCGGTGGAGCTTATCGACCTGCGGTACGCTATCGCTTTGAGGCGGCATTGGATGAATCAGGTACCATGATCGGTTATAAATTACGTGGGGTAGGAATGAATGCCGGAAATAGTACGCGCGAACATAATTTCCCTTCAGGTGCAGTAGATAACCTTCTAATCGAAAGTGTCAATTACGAATCCAGCATCACAACCAATGCCTGGAGAGCTCCAATCACCAATTTTCTTGCTTATGCCGAACAGAGTTTCCTCGATGAAGTAGCTTTAGCCGCAGGCAAAGATCCGGTGTATTTTCGTCTAGAATTACTCAATCGAGCCAAGTCTAATCCTGTCGGTGAGTTGGGATACGATGTAGATCGAATGATCGGCGTAGTGAAAGCAGCTGCAGAGAAATCCAATTGGGGTAAAAATTCAAATGTTAAGCAGGGATTCAGTGTCTATTATTCTCATCGATCCTATGTCGCGCAAGTGGCAGATATAGAGATGGAAGGAGGCTCACCTACCTTGAAAAAAATCACTGCGGTGACTGATTGTGGAATGGTGATCAATCCCACTGGAGCTAATCATCAAGTACGGGGAGGAATCGTGGACGGAATGGGTCATGCCATGTTTACCAATCTTACCTTTGACAATGGGATTCCTAAACAAAAGAATTTTGATTCGTATCGGTTGATCCGAATGAAAGAAGTACCAGAAATAGAAACTCACTTCTTGGATACCGGATTTGATCCGACTGGTCTTGGAGAGCCTGCACTTCCGCCAACCGGTGGTGCGATTGCAAATGCAATCTTTGCCGCTACCGGACGTCGCTTACGAAGTCAACCTTTTATTGAGCAAAGTGAATTTTCGGATATCAAATTGGATATTCGACGAGCATAGTTTTTCCATAGTTTAAAAAGTGAAAAAGCCACTCTGAATGTTCTGAGTGGCTTTTTTATTGGTAAATGGAGTGATTTTTTTAAACCAGTTTTTCGGCTTCTAACTTTAAAATTTCATTGTCATCGTTCAAACCTGCCTGAATGAAGATCTCAATGGCCTCATTTCGCTGTTGACCTTTTTTAAGCAAGACTCCTAATGCGATAAGCACCCCAATCCGTGTGCCCACTTTTTTGGCAGCCGTATTGAAAAGCGGCTCCAATTCATCATAGCTCACTTCCTCGGCTAACTCCAAAATGGAATTTAGCGCTGTTTCCAGTTTTTCGCCTGAAAGATTGGTTAGCTTTTTACTGATTTGTTGAATCTCATTTAAAGCCTTTCGTTTAGGTTGCTGAGTTGGGGCTACTTGAGGTTTTTGCGTTTGTAAGCTTACACTATTTTGCTTTGTCCAAGTATCTTTCAATCCCACGGTTTTATTGAAAACCAATTTTCCAGATTCCGAATCGGGGTCAAGTGTAAAATATCCCAAGCGCTGGAATTGGAATTTTTCATCCATCGTCGCATTGGCTAAATAGGGCTCGAGATAGGCTTCCTTAATGATTTTGAGAGAATCAGGGTTGATAAAATCCAGGAAGTTTTTGTCCTCATGGCTGTCTGGGGATTCATCCAAAAAGAGACGATCGTACTCACGAACTTCGGCTTTGATCGCATGCGAAATAGAAACCCAATGCAAGGTACCTTTCACTTTCCGCTGACTGGCTTCCGTTCCGCTGCCAGATTTTGACTCCGGATCATAAGTACAGTGAATTTCCAGGATTTCACCGGTTTCATCTTTCACCAAAGATTCGGCTTTTATAATATAGGCACTTTTTAGTCGGACCTCATTATCCAGGGAAAGTCGGAAAAACTTTTTCCCACCATCTTCTTTAAAATCCTCCCGTTCGATGTACAATTCCCTTGAAAAAGGCACTTCGTGAGTTCCAGAATTTGGATCCTCCGGATTGTTTTCGAGGTAAAGTGTTTCGGTTTTATCAGTTGGGTAATTGGTAATGATCAATTTTACCGGATTCAAAACCCCCATTACCCGCGTGGCAGTTTTATTCAAATCTTCCCGGATACAATATTCAAGGAGAGAAACCTCCGTCACATTATCCCGCTTAGAAATCCCGGCGATATCACTAAAATTCCGAATGGACTCCGGTGTATAACCTCTTCTGCGAAGGCCTGAAATAGTCGGCATTCGGGGATCATCCCATCCATTGACGATTTTCTTTTGTACCAATTCGAGAAGTTTCCGCTTACTCATCACCGTGAAGCTCAAATTACGGCGAGCGAATTCCCGCTGCTTGGGTCTCAGTAAACTCGGATCATAGATTTGATCCAAATACCAATCGTAAAGTTCCCTGTGGGCTTTGAATTCCAAGGTGCAAAGCGAATGAGAAACTTGCTCCACATAATCGGATTGCCCATGCGCCCAATCATACATTGGGTAAATGCACCAATTTGATCCGGTACGGTGATGAGCTTTATTGATAATCCGGTAGAGAATAGGGTCCCGCATGTGCATGTTGGGGGAAGCCATATCAATCTTTGCGCGCAGCAGATAAGAGCCGGCTGGAAATTCTCCATTTTTCATTCGCTCGAAAAGGTCCAAGCTTTCATTGATAGACCTATCCCGAAATGGACTTGGAGTACCCATAGAAGTTGGTGTGCCTTTTTGTGCAGCGATTTCCTCGGAGGACTGCTGATCTACATAGGCTTTTTCTTCTTTGATTAATTGGACTGCCCAATCATACAGCTGCTGAAAATAATCGGATGAATAGCGTTCCTCAGCCCATTTAAAACCCAACCAAGCAATATCTCGCTTGATGGCATCGACATATTCTTGTTCTTCTTTGGCCGGATTGGTATCGTCAAAGCGCAAGTTGACCGGGGCATTGTATTTTTCGCCCAAGCCAAAATTCAAACAAATCGATGCCGCATGACCGATGTGCAAATAGCCGTTGGGTTCGGGAGGAAAACGAAAGCGAAGCTTGTCTTTGGCAAAGCCATTGGCTAGATCTTCCTCTATGATATGTTCTATGAAATTGAGTGATTCGGTAGATTCTTTCACGTGATTAGTATTGATTTTTTAAAGGCCCAGAGCCCAAAATTCAAAGTCAAAATTACTTCAATTGCTCCGATTTCCAATGATTATTGAGAAGGGAAAACGTAGTTTCAATTTAAGTCAAATAAAAAACGGTTTTACCACGACTTTAATGAAGAGACCTCTATTAAAGTCGGTAACAAATCATTCTACCAACGTAATAGTTTGAATTGGACTGGAATCTTTCGATTATGGGGCCCTTCGGGATTTTCGGTTTTGGAGTGCTTTGCAAACCCGTTAAGAAAATGACTTAGTCCCGGGCTTGCCTTTGCCGGTCAGGCAGGCTTGCCTCGGGAATCCAGTCATTTTTAGGGTGGCAAAGCAGGACAAAATTCCGCAGTGCACTAGATTTCAACCTGTAGAAAACGTTACCAGCGGAAAGAAAAGAACGGGGCCATCCCGATTTTTATCGGGATGGATACTTTTGGTCTTCAAAAATATCAAGGAAAAAAAGATTAAAAAGCGTAAGATCAACCCAAGCATTTCAGTTTAGGCCAAATCATTTTCATACCTCACTTGCCCCGACTGATAAAGCAAAACAAAAAGGTTTAATGTCATTTTCAGAGTGGAAAGACTAACCTATTCATTCATATCTTCATCAAAATAAAATTACGGACAAAACTTTTCTTCTCATTAAATTAAGGGTAGAACCTAAAAAACTATTCAGATTTCATCCATTTCGCGACTTGGCCAATAGGGTCCAGTCAAGATGAGTTTACCAGTTTTACGATCGACTTCAAAAGTGACTTTCATTTTTTCTTTTTCCTGCTCGTGGATATTCAGACAGGCATTAAAATAAATCAGGTCAAAATTCAACATCAACCAACCTGAAGTTTCAGATAAGAATGTAGGCTGCGTTGCTAAACCAACATTTTCCGCCACAGCTCCGTCTTTTTTGAAATAATAAGAAAGGAAAATACCCAGCTCATTCTTCTTTTCTTTCAGCATTTCAGAAAGAAACGCATCGGAGATATCGTTAGTCTGCAGATCAAAAGTCCAAGTTTCTTGCATATACAAATTTGATCTTTTTTATGGGCAAGGCCAAAAAACATTTTCATCGACTCTGAGTAAGGATAGAGAATTCCTATTTTCACCTCATGAATTACCCCATTTATCTGGATTACAATGCTACCACACCTTGTGCGCCGGAAGTGATCGAAACCATGATTCCATATTTCGGGACACATTTTGGCAATGCGGCCAGCAAAAGTCATCCCTATGGGTGGGTGGCTGAAAATGCGGTGGAAGCAGCTCGCGAGCAAATTGCCCAACTGATCGGAGCAAAACCAAAAGAAATTATTTTTACTTCTGGAGCTACCGAATCCATCAATCTGGGAATCAAAGGCATTTTTGAAACTTATTCAGGGGAAAAACAACACTATATCACCTGCAAAGCTGAGCATAAAGCGGTGTTGGACACTTTTGCTGAAATCGAAAAAAAAGGAGCCGAAATCACCTACTTATCGGTCAATTCCAAAGGGGAAATCAATTTAGATGAATTGGAAAAGTCGATTCTTCCCCATACCAAATTGATTTGCTTGATGTGGGCAAATAATGAGACAGGCCTGATTCATCCCATTCCAAAAATTGCCGAAATAGCGCAATCCAAGGAGATTATTTTGTTTACCGATGCAGTGCAGGCAGCTGGCAAAATTCCGATTTCTACTAAAGGAATTCATCTCATGGCCATCTCAGCCCACAAACTTTACGGCCCAAAAGGAGTCGGTGCACTATATGTTCGCCACAATCACGAATTACCGAAACCCCTGTCACAAATTCACGGTGGAGGGCATGAAAAGGGATTCCGAAGTGGAACTTTAAATGTGCCGGGAATAGTTGGTTTTGGAAAAGCAGCCGAGCTCCGAAAAGAGGAAATGAAGACCGAAAGCCATCGATTAGAAAAGCTACGCGATACCCTGGAAAGCTTGATTTTAGAACTGCCAAACACATTTTTGAATGGCGGTCAAAACCATCGACTTCCTCATGTATGTAACATTGCCTTTGGCGGAGTAGAAGGAGAGGAGCTCCTAAAAAAAATCAATCAAAAAGTAGCGGTCAGTTCGGGTTCGGCCTGTACCTCTATTTCACCAAAACCCAGTCACGTCTTGCAAGCCATGGGAGTGGAGTCTGATCTGGGAAGAGGATCAATTCGGTTTAGTTTGGGAAGAAATACTACAGCTGGAGAAATTGAGCAGGTGGTGGATTGGGTAAAATATGTGGTTAGAAAATTGCGAAACCTGGAATAGAAACTCAATCTAAACAGGGATTCTTTGCGGTCCGCAATTGTCCCAAATTACCTATTATCTGTATATTTATTCTATGAATATCAAAAATCAGGATCGCGTAAAAGAACCGGATATTGAATACGGCCGCTATTCCTATGCTGATTATTTGACTTGGCAGTTTAAGGAGGTGGTAGAATTAATCAAGGGGAGAAGATTTAAAAAAGCTGCTGCTGCACCCAAGCGAATTCACCAACAGGTTTCTTTAAAACTATCCACTAAGTTTTATAATTACTTGGAAGGCCAAAAATGCCAAGTTTATGACGCTCCTTTTGATGTACGATTTCCAATTAAATCAAGAGAAGACGACAAAATTCATGATGTGGTACAGCCGGATATTTGTGTGATTTGTGATCCTGAAAAATTGGACGAAAGAGGCTGTATCGGCGCGCCAGACTTGATCGTGGAGATCCTTTCTCCAGGAAATAGTAAAACAGAGCTTAAGCACAAATTTTCACTTTACGAAAGCCAAGGAGTTCGAGAATATTGGGTGATCCATCCTGAAAATCAAGACTTATTAATTTACACACTTGAACATGGGAAATATATACCGTCTCGATTGCTGACCACAGGAGATCTGGTAGAATCCGCAGTGATCAAAGGATTTGCCTTGGATTTGGAAGAATTTTTTAGCGATATCGAGTAACTTGATCTTCAAAGTTTCCAATTTTTCAATCGATCCAAATCCGCTTCGGTATCCAGGTCCACAGCTCCCAAAGGGAAGTCCAAGGCAAAAACATCAGAAATATTTTTAACGATTACCTTTTTTGCTCCTTCCGATCCTTTCAAGGACAGCATATCCTCAAAATATTTTTGATCAAAAATCGCCGGTACGCCCAAAGTATTCGAATACGAACAAGCGACAATTCCTTTTCCAGACTTTTCTTTTTCTGAAATCAGCTGATTTAAAAGTGGAGCATCCACAAAAGGCTGATCACAAAGCATCAAAATCACCTGATCTGGATTTTCATTTTGGATCAAAAATTGGAGTCCAGTCTGCATGCTTGAAGCCATTCCCTGTTCCCAATTTTCATTGATGACAAAAGGGATTTGATCCGGTTCAAAACCAGTTTTGATCAATTCCGGATTCCAACCCAAAACTACAACCAAAGCCTCCACCTGTGATTTTTGAGTTTCAGTAATTGCCTTTTCAATCAAATTAACACCTTGTATTTCAATTAATTGCTTTGGTCTTCCTAAACGAGAAGATGAACCAGCTGCTAAAATGATCAAACCCGTCTTCATCAGCCTTTTTCGTGAATTGGACCGACTTTATCCCGGAGAAAAATAGGTTGCTTTTTGTTGAGTACGGCTTTGATTTCGGCAAAAATGGAAAGAGCGATTTCTTCTGAAGTTTCTGCTCCGATTTCCAATCCGATAGGGGCGTAAAAATTATCAGTGGAAACCTGAATTCCCTTGGATTCCAGTCGCTCAATCAGCTTTTCGGTTTTCTTTTTTGGACCTAAAATCCCGATATAAGGAATCAAACAGGTCAGTAATTTTTCCAAAATAATGACTTCATATTCGAAATTATGGGTCATCAATAAGGCCACGGTATAAATATCAGTTTCGATTTGATCGATCACTTCTTCCGCATGACCTTGAATGATTTTTTTGGCTTGGGGAAATCGGGTAGGGGAAGCCAGATTTTTTCGGCCATCGATGAGAATCAATTCCATACCCAGGATTTCGGAAAGCTTGGCTACCGGTTGAGTATCATTTCCCGCACCAAATAGCAATACTCTGACCGTTGGCTTGACCAGTTCGAAAAATACCGAGAATTGACCCAGGCTATCGGGAAAGGATTTAATCTGGTTTTGGGATGCGTCAAAATACTTTATTTCGGATTGGAGTGTTGGCAAAAACTCTTCATGAACGCGTGTATAGTCTCCAAATTGATTTTGACCTTGACTTAATAGGATCGTCCCAACTTGCTCAGATTTTGAATTGGCAACCGAAAACACGCTTATCAAGAGTGAAACTTCCCTTTTTTCAAGCGCTTTTTTGATCAACTCTATCGGATTTTCGGGATGACTCAAATCGATCGGTTCAATCAGTACATGGATAATCCCATTACAACCCAATCCCACACCGAATTTCTGATCATCTTCATCAGTGGTATCATAGGTGACGAGCATGGATTTCTGTTGGAAAATGACCGTTTGAGCTTTGCGCAGCGCATCACCTTCCAAACATCCACCGCTAATTGCTCCGGTCAAATTTCCTTCCTGAGTGACAAGCATCCGGGCTCCTGGACGACGATATGCGGAGCCATCTACTTGAACAACCGTCGCTAAAGCTACGGATAGATTCTCACTTTTGGCAAATTCATAGGATTGGATAATCTCTTGAAATTCTTTCATTTACTTATATTGGATTAATTAGCCAATTGAAGCTTCTCTCTTCGTAAGGAAAACCAGATTGAAAAGAATGCCGATAAGACCAAGTATCCTACAAAAATAGAAACTGCACCTGGCAAAAACTTACTTAATCCAAACCAATCTCCAGTCGTAAACACAATAAACATCGCATAAGCCACCTTCATCAGTTCCCAAGCCCAGGCATTGGGATTTCGATCCATCAGTTCCGTATAGGCATACACGGTCAAAAAAATGAAAGCCCCGAAATAAAAGATTCCCGGAGAACCGATTTCAGCTAAGTTTCCAAACAAATAGCTAAGGAGAAAAAGCAGTGCCATCAATTGGCTGAAACTCCAAATCAACATGCCTTTGGTTAGTTGGGGATTGTATTTTTCAAAATTATACACATCCTCAATTTTGCCGATGGGGTATTTCTCAGCAACATCGGCTGGACGCCATCCCAAGGGCTTAAACCAAATTGTAAATTTATCCGACCATTTTTTGGCTCGCCATGCATCTTTTAGTAGCTGCCAGAAATGCATAAAATTAATTTTGATCGGGTTCCAGGTTCTCACTGGGCGCGTTACTCCATAAACGGCAGGTATTTCTTCTTTTTCTTCCTGAAAAGTCCCAAACCATTTGTCCCAAAAGATAAATATCTGACCGTAATTCTTATCCAAATATTCCGGATTGATGGCATGATGTACCCGATGATGGGAGGGGGTGACAATGATTTTTTCTAAAAATCCCATTTTTCCAATATGTCGGGTATGATACCAAAACTGAGCGAATAAATGCAAGGGAGCGACCACTGCGATGACCTCGGGAGGAACTCCAAAAATCGCTGCCGGTAATAAAAAAACCGCGAAGATCTTGACAATCGAGGCAATACTCTGACGAAGTGCACAAGCCAAATTAAATTCCTCCGAGCTGTGATGAATGATGTGGTTGTTCCAAAAAATATTGTATTCATGCGCAATCCGATGCGTCCAATAGCCGGCAAAATCCAGTGCAAAAAAGGCGATAACATAAACTAACCAGGTACTTTGGATGTCAAATACACTCGCCCGGTCATAAAACCACTGATAGGACAAAATCACAACACTCAAGCCTAAAACATCCTTGGTGACATTGGTCATGCCGGAGCTCAAACTCGAAATCATGTCGTTGAGCGGTACGGTATCGTTTCCTTTCCAAAGGCCCCAGAATTTTTCAAAGAGGACCAAAAGAAAAAAGGCCGGCATGGCGATCAATAATATTTGCCCGTAAGCTTCCATTTTGGTTTGATTTGCCATTAAACTTAGGAATTTGCCATAGGATCTTCAATAGATTTTGATGAATGGGCGCTATAAATTGACTTATCGCAATTTTCTTTCGGTTGATTTACACTTCACCGGTCCCAAATTTTGATATATCTTAGGCATCGTATTCAAATATCAATTCTAGTTTAAATATTCATGCAGTTTCCCAGTTTAGCTCAACTCAAAAAGGAATTAGAACTTTTGCCCGAAAAAGAAAAGGTTAATCTAATTTCAGATTTGGCCAAATTCAGTCGTGAGAATAAGGCTTATCTATTTTTCAAACTTCAGGAAAAAGAAAATCCAGGTTATTTTCTGGAAATGATCAAAGAAGAATTGGATACTGAATTTCAAAAAAGTAATGCCAGCCATGTGTACTATGCAAAAAAATCGGCACAAGCCATCCGACGAAAATTGAATAAAATGCTCAAATTGAGCAAAAAGAAGGAAGATCAAATCGAGGCCATTATGTATTTCTGTGAGCAACTCAAGGAGTACGGATATCTTCAATTTAACTATCCTGTAATTGATAATTTGTATAAAATCCAGGTCGAAAAAGTCAAAAAGCTGATTTTGGGTTTGCACGAGGATTTGCAGTATGATTTTGAAATGAGGCTTCAGGACTTGGAGTAACGGGATTCAATCTAATATCTAGGAATAAAAAAAGCCCGGTCCAAAGAACCGAGCCTTCCCAAACTAACTAACCATCTACTAATTCACATTACTTCCGATGTTTCCTTGAGCAACCAGGGTAGCCAATTGTTCCATGGATAAGTGGACATTGACATATCCATCAAACTCCAATAATTCACTGTAAGTAATGGCTGATTCATCATCAAGCGTTCGGATATGGGTCATACTCATTCCGGTAGTTCCATCTACAGGATTAAAGCTTACTGCTATATCTCCACCCTCTTCTGCGCTGTTTTCATGAATATGAGCGGGATGGGAAGCTCCATCGACCGTATTTTCCAATTCGATCACAGCCAAAGTACTTCCGTCTTTTCGCTCTCTGAAGGTCGCCGTGCCGCTTACTCCCGGAATATCCACTTCCAATAAATTATAAGTAGTCGATTCTCCGGTCAATTCATTGGAACCGATGTCGCCTTGTGCTACGATCGTGGACAATTCCTCCATGGAAAGATGCACATTGATATAGCCATTAAAATCCAACACATCACTGTAGGTGAAAGGCGTTTCGTCATCCAGCATGGAAACATTGGTTTTACTTATTCCTGTAGCACCATTCACAGAATTGAAAGTGAACGCAATATCGCCGCTTTCGATCGCAGAGTTAAAATGGATATGGGCAGGATGCATTCCATCTTCAGGCGTATTCATAAGCATGATTTCAGCTAAAGCTTCACCATTTACCCGCTCAAAGAATGTGGCAGTTCCCGAGATTCCATCCACATCTCTTTCTCCCAATACGTATTCCTTAGATTCTCCCGTCAATTCGTTTTGACCAATATCACCTTGTGCTACAATCGTGGCTAATTCCTCCATCGAAAGATGCACATTGATATAACCATCAAAATCCAAAAGTTCATCATAGGTAATTGCTGATTCATCATCCAGCATAGAAATATTGGTCAAGCTTCGACCTGTACTTCCATCTACCGGATTGAAAGAAACTGCAATATCCCCGCTTTCCGCAGCGGTATTGAAGTGAATGTGGGCAGGATGCATTCCATCTTCAGGAGTATTCATAAGCATAAGTTCTACCAATGTTTCTCCATTAACACGCTCGCTGAAGGTGGCCGTACCACTAATTCCCGGCACAGCTACTTCACCCAAATCGTAGGTTTTGGTTTCTCCCGTCAAAACATTTACTCCTATGTCACCTTGAGCGAGGAGTGTTCCTAGGTCTTCCATGGAGTTGTGTACATTGATGTATCCGTCATAATCAATGAGCTCGGCATAGGTGACAGGCGAACCGTCATCCCAAGAATCTACGGTAATGGTGCTCATGCCCGTATCACCGTCTACCACACCAAGTGTCAAAACGATATCTCCTCCTTCAGCAGCAGTATTCATGTGAATATGTGCCGGATGCATACCTCCTGAGGAAGTATTAGAAAGCATCAGGTTGATCGTAGTGGTGTTGTCATCATTTTCGATAAACTCCGCCGTTCCGGAAATGGAAGGATCAGAGACCGAACCCAGTTGGAAAGTCGTTTCGTTTCCAGTTGGCATTGGCGCAGGAATCATTGGTTCTTCGTTGTTGTCGCAAGCGAGAAACAACCCAGAGGAAAGCAACAGCAATCCTCCAAAAATCAGTTTGTTGTTAATCATAATAGTTGGCGTTTAATAATGGAACAAGTAGTTAAATGTTGATCGAATTAATCATCATCTATTGGAACTACGAAGTGGGAGAGAGGTTTGGATTTACAGATTTTGAAATATTTTCCTTTTTCGATATAAAAAATTTAATTCACCACTTTTATGTATTTGATATTATAAATTTTGTATTTTAACACATTAAAAAAATAATATTATTATGCGCAAAAATGTAATTATCAACCTATCTGTCCAAATCCAGGATCTATTTGATGGAGGTATTTTGGACGATCTATGCGAATTTAAAGATGACAACGGCGGGACCTATCCGGGAGGAGTTAATAGAGGAAGGCCAGAGGAATTTACTTCCAAGGTTTACGGAGCTCATAAAGTGACTTGGAAAATTGATTTTGAAGGGGTCAATAGTCAGTTTTATAGAGTCATAGAATCTGAAATTACTGCAACTGACGGATATGAGATTTTTACGGATTACCCACTCGAAAGTAACGGAAATAATATTTCAGGCACGCTAAATCAGTCTATTGGTCAGGCGGTGGATGTCAAGTATGACATTTCATTTACGGTGAGAAGAAATCAAACCCGTGAGGAAAAAACATTTAAAATTGATCCAAAATTAAAAATCAATCCGGCGCCATTTGTCGAGGAAGAACATCAATGAAAATCCTGAGCTTAGTAGGGATAGTAGGCGCTTTTCTGCTAATTTTTAATTCTGAGGAAGCAGTAGCTCAGGATCAAAAAAAAGCCGATAGTCTCCTTTTAGAACTTAAAAATTATCCCCAAAAAGCGGGTTCGGATACCCTTCGTCTATACCTGTTGTCCAATATTTCATTTAATTATAATAATCCCGACAGTGCGCTTTTTTACGCAGAAATGCTCACCGAAGAGGCATTGGAACAAAACCTATCGAAATGGATATTTTCAGGATATTTTAATCAAGGTTCAGTTCAGCGCCTTTTGGGCAATTTGGATTTGGCCTCTCAGAATTTTTTCAAAAGTCTCGAGTATACCCAAGATTCAAGTAATTTCAATCAGAAGGGAAAAGCCTATCTCGCCATAGCTGACGTGTACTCGATCTCCGGAGTACATCAAAATTCTGTGGATTACTACAGAAATGCCATCGATATTTTTACGCAAACGGGTGACGAAACTTCTCTGGCTACCGCTTATTTGAATATTGGAGATGAGTTTTTCAGCGAAGATCAATACGATTCAGCCATTTATTACTTTGAGAAATCCGAGGTCATTTTCGAAAAAATAAATTACCTCACCGGAAAGGCCTATAATCTGGGAAATTTGGGGATGGTTTATGCAAAACTCGGACAAAACCCTCGAGCTGAAGCAAATTTCAACGAAGCAGTGGAACTCCTTCAGTCAATGGGAGATTATTATCCCATTTCAGTTTATAATGGATATATGGCTGAAATATACGCAGCCCAACAAAACTATCCTGCTGCGATCACTTATGCTACTACGAGTAATTCTATAGCTGAAAAATTTGGGTTTAAAGAGCAGATTAGAGACGCCAGTCAAAAGCTTGCAGCATACTTTGAGGAAACGGGGAATTTGGCCGAATCCTATCGGTTTTTTAAAAAATATGCTGCCTACAAGGATAGCATCAATAATTTGAAAGCAATTCAGGAATTGGCGGATTTGAGAACAAATCTGGAGGTGTCTCAAAAGCAGGCTGAAGTGGAGCTTTTGGAGAAAGAATCCGAACTTAATTTATTGAAAACCAAGCGACAGGAAGTTTTGCTCTACAGTGCGGGAGGTTTATTTCTTTTTGCAGGGATCATCGCCGTGGGTGTTTTTAAAAAATATAGGTATGAGCGCAAGACCAAACAAATAATTGAATCAGAAAAAGATCGGTCAGAAAAATTGTTGCTGAATATTCTTCCCGCAGATATTGCCAACGAGCTAAAGGAAAACGGAAAAGTAAAGGCTCGGAAATATGAAGCCGCCACGGTTATGTTTACCGATTTTAAAAACTTCACCAAGGCTTCGGAGGATTTGGATCCTGAATTGATCGTGCAAAGCATCGATTATTATTTTAGTAAGTTTGATGAAATTGTAGAAAAACACGGACTGGAAAAAATCAAGACCATTGGCGATGCTTACATGTGTGCAGGAGGGATCCCCATTCCAAACACCACCCACGTCATGGACGCCATAAATGCGGCCAAAGAAATGTGTGCTTTGGTCCGTTCCAATCCACTATCCCAAGTTCATCGGTTTGAAATGCGAATCGGGATTCATACTGGACCGGTGGTGGCCGGAATCGTCGGAACCAAAAAATGGCAATATGATATCTGGGGGGATACAGTAAACATTGCATCCCGACTAGAGTCCAGTTCTGAACCCGGAAGGATCAATATTTCGGAACACACCTATGAATTAATTCGCAGTGGGGTAAATTGTCAATACCGGGGCAAAATAGAAATCAAAAATCACGGGGCGATTGATATGTACTTTTTGAAGGAGAACATCAGCTAATCCCTACTGATCAGCTTAAAACTAGGCTTTCGCATTATTGACTATTGTTCATTTGATCCAAAACTAAGGACCTGAACTAATTAAAAAAAATCCCTTTGATTCCTTTTGCAATAAACCGAATCAAAGGGCCAGAAAAACTACTCGTTTCAAATTAAGCTTTCTCCTTTATCAATATTTCAACTGTTCATCCTTATCCCAAATCCCCCAATAAGCGCCGACATCACCTTCTGCCCCGACTTTCCAAGACTCATCAAAAGAGGAGAAATAAAAGATGTCCACGGAGTCCATTTTGGACCATGTTTGGATATTGATGAAGTATTTCAAGAAGTTTTGGTCTGAAGGGACAGCCCCATAAAGCGGTGAACCTTGGCTTGGCCATCCTGTCTCGGTGATGATGACTTTTTTGCCATTACCAGCCTTGACGGCCCGATTGTACATGTCTTTGATATAGAGCAAGGAATAATCTAAGGCACATCCTTCCCAATACGGATAGCAATTGGCCAAAATTACATCACAAGCCTCCGTGATTCGGGGCTTTCGCTCAAACTCATAGTAAGCATCCACATAGCCAACTACGGTTTTTGGCAATTCTTTTTTCACCCGATGGATAAAATCGAGCAATGCTTCCTCAGAAAGATCTTTTCGGTACATCACCTCATTGCCAACCGCAGCAATATCCACGTATCCCTCATTAGCCAATTTGATCAGGCCTTGAATTTCATCTTGATTGATTTGATCATCTTTTCCCAGCCAGGCCCCAACCAAGGTTTTCATGCCCAATTCCTTGGCAATTATGGGGATCAATTCATTTCCTTCGGTACAAGAAAAGGATCGCACCCAATCGGTGTGGGGTCGGATGATTTCCAGTCTTCGGCGCACTTGCTCTTCGGTCAGGGTATCACCGGGCTGCTGTCCTTCTACATATGGGCTAAAGCAGATCCCATGTATGCCTTCCTGAAGCAATCCATTGAATGATTTTGCCAATTCTTGAATGGATAATCCTTGCAGGTCTTTCCCTGCGAGTGCCAAAACTTTGTCAGCGTTAAATGACATAGGTATTAATATTTTAAGTTTTCGTTTTTGTCCCAGATTCCCCAGCTTTGTCCTACTTCACCTTCGTGATGAACTTTCCAAGGCTCATCGAAAGAAGAGAAGTTAAACATAGCAATTCCTTCTTCTTTTGCCCATTGATGGGTAGCAATGATGTATTTCATGGCATTTTCGGGAGAAGGTTTGGCGGAATTCATTGCTTCACCCGAATCCGGCCAGCCCGTTTCCGTAATGATAACCGTTTTTCCTTTGGCAGCATTTTTTGCCATTTCATACATTTTTTCAAGATAGACAGGAGCTTGATCGATATTGCAGCCTTCCCAGAATGGGTAGCAGTTGGCCAAAACCAAATCGCACGCATCCACCAGTTCAGGCCGCTGAGCTAGTTGGAAATACGTGTCGATATAACTTACCGTCACATTGGGAATTGATTTTTTTACTTGGCTTAAATAGTCCAATACTTCCAGCTCGGTAAGTTCATTTCGAAGGAGCACTTCGTTACCTACCACAGCGATATCCACCAGCCCTTCTTTTGCCAAATGGATCAAAGAGGCGACCTCTGCTTTATTTTTGGAATGGTCAGTACCGAGCCAGGCACCCACCATGGTTTTTAAGCCTTTTTCCCGAGCAATTTTCGGGATTAGTTCATTGCCATCAGTACAGGAAAAGGAGCGCACCCATTGGGTGTGAGGAGCTATGATTTCCATTCTTCGCCTAATTTGCTCTTCGGTTAAGATATCGCCGATATTTTGTCCTTGTAGGTAAGGGCTGAAGCAAAGTCCGTGAAAACCATCGTTTAGCGTTTGGGCAAACATATTCTTGATTTCAGCAAGTGATTTCCCTTCGAATTTCCCTTGGTAATTTGCCACTGCCAATTTATCGACTTCAGCAAGCCGAATAGATTTTCCTTCCTGATAGGCAGTGTAAGCAATTTGAGGTTCTACTTTTTTAGCCTTCCGCTTCTCCAATTCTGCCCGGATTTCATTGGCTCGCGCTTCATCTACGTCGTAATCATGCATCAAGTACATGGCAGCTATTGTGCCCAGCATGGGGAGTCCCGAGAAAAATAACCTCAGGCCATCAACGGCACCCTCAGGCTGCACGGCGGCATTGCCATCAAATCCCACTACGGTTAAAATCACTCCGCTAAGTCCTCCGGCTATGGCAAAACCAAACTTGACCATATACCAATAAATCGCACCAAAGACCCCTTCCCGTCGTACTCCATAGTTCAATTCGTCCAAATCGATCACATCAGCGGTCATGGACATCATCAAGACAAATAGACTCCCAATACCAAAAGAGTGAAAAGGAAGTGAGAAAATGAACATCCACGGTTTTCCCGGAACAAAAAGAAACCATAAAGAGGCATAGCCGACTAAAGCAATGCCCTGAGATACCATAAAAGCATTCTTTTTACCGATTTTTCTGGACATCCGAGCCACAATCGGAATCACAATAAAAGTAGTGACCAATGCCCCGACACTTCCAAATATCGGTGTCCAATAGCCCGCTGCACCAGCATCTCCGCTAAACAAGTGCCAGACCACAATAAAAAACACAAAACCGGCTACGGTATTAAAGGCATTGAATATGAAAAAAGTAGAAATACAGAGTTTTCTAAACGGAGTGGAAGAAAAAGCTTCTTTGAATCCTTTGATAATTTGAGCAACACTGTCACCGATGGCATTGAAGGTCAGTGGAGAGAAGTTTTCATTTTTGGTGGACTTGCTCGAAATGAAAATCGCAGGAATCATTGCGCAAAGGGCAAAAATAATTCCCACCCAAACGGCCAATTCTCGAGTGGCAGCCTCAGGACTTGGAAACCAACTGGGATCATACATAATGACCCAAAACCAAGGGGCTATCACCCAAGCCCACTGACCAATCCATTGTGCAATAGCCATGATTTGTGTTCGCTCATGAAAATCCTCACTCATTTCATAGCCCATCGCCACATAAGGAACACTGAAGATCGTCAGTCCGATATAGAAGGCAAAAGACCCCAATAGAAAATAGACAAAATTATAATTCACACTGTTTTCCCCATAAAGCTGCCACATCACTGAGAAAGTGATTCCCATGACGATTGCACCCAAAAAGACATATTGTCGCCTTCTTCCCCAGACCGATTTCGTATTGTCAGAGATAAAGCCCATGATGGGATCCGTGACAGCATCGAGAATGCGGGGAAGAAAGTAAACGATTCCCCACATCCAACCCGGGAAACCAAGATTTTGTACCAGCACCACCATAAATATCCCAAGCGAAGCCGGGAACATCTGATTGGCTAGCATACCGACTCCGAAGGCTATTTTCTGTCCCATCGGGACTTTTTTTGATAGGGTTGACATGGTTAATTGGGTTTGGTGGTTACACGCTTGAGAAATTTTTGAATTGAGAGTTTTAATTGAATTTATTTTGCCGGAGGTACTAAAACATCCTTAAGCAGACTTTCCATATTTCCGCCGTAAGTTTTTACAATGGGATTTCCATCTCGGGTGAGGTCTTTGAAAATTCCCTGATCGACCAAATCCCAAAGCGCATATTTAGCTTCACCTTTCAGTCCAAAAAGACCAAAATGATTTTCGGAACCGATCGGATTTCCAGCATCCTTCCACTGCTCGTTGAATGCTTCGAAATAGAAGAGAGAAATCCCCGCTTCATTGGTCCATTCCCGCATGTGCTGATAGTATAGTGCCTGCTTGTATTCGTCCGCAGCGCGGGAACCTTCAGGTCCATAAAATCCATCGGAAACACTCGCCCAGCCAGTTTCTCCGATATGGATGGGTTTATCCACTCCGATGCTTTTCATATAATTCGCTACAGAATCGTACTGGGATTTGGCAAAATCCCGCGCACGAAGCATGGCTTTATCTACTTTTTCCAAAGTGGAAAGCTTGGATTCCTCAATGGGAACTCTCCAAAAATCAGGATTGTAATGGCTGTTGTGGTAAGGATAAGTATGAATGGAAACATAATCGACAGCTTGGGCCAGCTTTTTGAGATCCTCGGTATGATAACTTGGATCACCTCCGCCCCAGGATGAAAAATCATCCGAACTCGTAATCCAAAGGTCTTTTGGAAGGTCTCCGGCCGCTTTCAACGCTTGCAGGTGGTTTACCCATTTGAGAATCACAGCCGGCTGGACAAAGTAACTCGTGGCCCACCTGACCATGGCTTCATTGCCGACGGCTAGGATTCTGACGATTTCTGGATATTTGTTGGCCAACGCTACGGCACGATCTATTTCACCGGCATTTTGTTCGCTTTCTACTTCGTGATCGGGTTCTAGGTCCGTCCAGGCATTTTTACAATCAATCCAGGCGCCGAGCATGACATACATTTCAAAATTTTCGTCTTCATTCATCAATTCTTGAATCGCCTTCAACAGCGTAGCCGCATGAGCAAGCTGAACATTGTAAGTTCGGACGATTCTGATCCCCATGGCCGATAAGATTTTTAAATCATCTTTGAGCTGATCGACGGACGGCTGGATATCTCTTGATCGTTCTCGATAGCCTTCAAATGAGATAGCCAAATAGGCGGGGTTTCCTAAGATTTCTTTTGCGGTCACTTGTTTTGATTTTTCTGTTTGAACTTCGGTTGATTTTTCGCTGCACGAAAAGCTAGCCATCAAGGCTACTCCGACTAGGGCTGATTTAAAGATCGATTTCATGCTAAAATAAGTTGGTGCGCAAATGGATGTAGCGTGTTAGGTTGACTTTTGATAGGATAAACCAAATCCGATGGGGAAAAGGGGTTTGATCGATTCATCCCAAAAATTGGGACCGTACTTTCCCTGATAATCCTCCACTGATTTTGGCCAGGAATGTGGAAGTCTTCCCTTGAAATCAGCCAGCCCAAAAAGCACTTCGGCGATTCCGTCACCTTCAGAACCCGGCAGCCATGCCGCTACGAATGCATCGCTTTGCTCAATCTGTTGGGTGGTAACTAGCGGTCGGCCGGAAATCAACACGACGACAGTTTTAATTCCCTTTTCTGTATAAACTTTTATATAATTCTGATGCTCCTCGGTCAAGGTGAGTTGAAATAGGTCCATCTCACCGTCCACATCCCCAAAAAATTCTGCATAAGGATTTTCGCCGACTACGATTATCGCCACGTCTACATTTTCTATCACTGCTTTTCCCTCTGGATCGTAGATTACTTCTTGATGAGCATGTTTTTTGATGCCGTCCAAAATTGTTGTTGCACCCTTATAATTTTCGGAAGTTCCCTGCCAGGCTATGGTCCAGCCCCCAGATTGTAAACCGGAATTATCCGCGAAAGGACCTACTACTACGATTTTGGAAGTTTGACTGAGCGGTAAAGTCTGATTTTCATTTTTCAAAAGAACCAATGATTCCCGCACCGCTTGTCGGGCTATATCTCGGTGCTTTGGGATCCCGATTTTTGAAAGAAGGCGTTTATCCGGCAAAGGATTTTCGAATAAACCGAAGCCAAGTTTCTGTCTCAAAATCCTCCGAACGGCATCATTGATCCGCTCCTCTGAAACGGTCCCATCCAAGACAGCCATTCTGACACCTTCTTGAAACTCATCCAAATCTCCATCTACCGCCATGACCATGTCAATGCCTGCATTGATGATTTCAATTTGCCCAAATCGTGAATAAGCCTTCCAATCCGAAACTACAATCCCTTGAAAATTAAGCTTCCCCTTCAATAAATCCGTAATCATAGCCTTGTGCGCATGCATCGAAATCCCGTCCAGCGTATTAAATGAAGCCATGACGGATCCAACTCCAGACTCAATTGCGGCTTGATAGGGTGGAAGCAGCCGCTCAATGACTTCGGCTCGACTTAGCGAAGTACTGCCACCTTCCATTCCAAAATCAGTTGACCCATCTCCGATAAAATGCTTCGCTGTGGCCATCAGCCCTGAGTTTCCATTCTTGCCTTGATGCCCTTTCACAGAGGCTCGAGTCAATTGTGTGGTGAGTACTGTACTTTCTGAAAAAGCCTCATAGACGCGTCCCCATTTTTCATTCATGGGAATGGCCACACAGGGAGAAAAAACCCAATTGAATCCGGTAGCTTTCGACTCAATAGCTGTGATAGCTGCCGCTTTTTCCACTAAATCCGGATTTGCCGCTGCACCTAAGCCGATATTGTGTGGGAAAATCGTTGCTCCTTCATAGGTATTTTGTCCATGCACAGCATCCACTCCGAAAAGCAAGGGGATTTTTAATCGGGTCGATAAAGCCAGCTTTTGGAGTTCTGTGAATTTAGCTTGCCACTCCGCTGCGTCTTTTCCAGGGAGCGGACCTTCGGTATGAATCACCGAACCGATAAATTTGGTTTTGATGATGTCTGGAGAGCCTTCATCAAAATGTCTTATCTGACTCATCTGTCCGATTTTTTCCGAAAGCGTCATTTGAGCAATAAGTGCATCGACTTTTTGCGCTATCTCCTGATCATATGTTAATCTCTTTCCCATCGGATTTTTAAAAAGTAGGTTTATTTGAGCAGGGCTTTATTGATCTTTACTACCAACTTTTTGACCGCACCACCACGCATAAAAATTTGCTCACTCAGGTTTTGGTTTAGGCTTAAGGTTTCATTTAGAACGGTTTTAATTCCCTTTTCCAAAAATGCCTCAATCGAATTCTCGGTGCTTAATTTATACTCAATGGGAACTTGGCAAAAGGTGAAACAAAGTGAATGCTCTGAAATTGGAGTTTTCACGAAGTTTCCTTCTACATCCACGTATTCAAAGATTTGAACTTCAGTCAAAAACTCTGATTTTTTCAACATAAATGGATGAAAGACAAGTTTTCCCGCCTCGATAGAGACTCCGAGCTCACCAAATCGACAGATGATATCTTCTTTGACCTGACCTGTCATCCCCGGCTGCTGCGCACCTTTACCTGCGGGAGTATGAGAGTAGGGATCGGTGGGGAAAGCGCCGTAAACCTCCGGGGATTTATGGACGCCGATGCCTTCATTTATTTCATAATAATGAGAAATCAATCGATCAAGTGTCGCTTGGGAAGTATTCCCATCAAAGGCCTTTTTACAGCATTCAAAAACAGCAAGTTGGAGCTTGGAAACCATGTGCCAGTAAATCGATCCGAGTCCTTCATATCCGTAGAAAGTACCCGAACGCCCAGTAAAGGCCTTGTGATTAAAGACTTTTTCGAAAACTTGAAGTAATCCTTTTTTATCCGCAGGATTTACCGAGAATTTCTCCTGATCCAAGGAATCCAAGGCATTTGTTAAATCTCGGGCATTTTTGAAATTCCCGTTGAAATGAAAATCTCCGTTGACATCTTGCTCGATGATGCTTTTATTGTTCTTTTCGACCAATTGGTTTAAAAGTGGGGATTTGGTCACCTCCGCTTTTGGAATATTATTTTTCTCCAAAAACCCTGATAATTCCTTGTTGGGATAAAGGAGATAGCTGTTTTGATCTTCTCGATACAACTGACTATTTCTCAAGCTATCGAGGGTAGAAAGCGTCTCTTCATCGCTCAAATATCCTGAGCTGAGTGCTGCCACTTGGCCTTCGAGCATTTCGCTGAGGTAAGAAATGGAAACTTCTTGCTCGTTTTCCAAGGTCATCAGGTTATAGGCATGATAGAGATGATCTTCGCGCTTATTGGCTTGGATCGAATGCTCAAGGTAGCTTTGGCAAAGGGTACAAAAGTCAATCAACTCTTGAATGGAAAGGGATTTTCGCTCGTCGCTAAATGAATTCTGGTAGATTTTTTCACGGTACTGACTTCCGGCTTTCCCTAAAGCATCCAATACCAGTTTTCTGTCTCGGTCACTGAAAGTAGAAGAAAGCAACTGTTTACTTGCTGTCAAGCCCTCAAACGTTTGCTTGAGAAATTCCATTAATTCCGAAGAAATCTGGATTTCAGGCAAGTTGCTTTTTGATAAAATCGAAGTAAAAAAGTTTAAAAATCGCCTCAAATAATACAGCGTCACCATCGACACCCCATTGCCTACCAAAGCATTGTTGGCATCATTCCATTCTGGCCGCTGCGTGTTCATCCAAATGCCAGCCTCGGGAATGAAATTGGACATTTTTGCCAAAATGGTTGCTAAGATTTTCTCAATAAAATTGACATGATGGATCGTGCCGGTTTGATTTTGAACCAAAGCAGCATCTGAACCTAGTTCAGACCAGCGTTTTTCGATTACTCGATCCAGTTGATGGTCAAAATCGATCGTGTCCTTGGAGTTTTCCAAAATAGCCTCATAAGGCTTGATTTTGTAGGGTACATTGGCGTAAACAAAAATATCTTGACCAAAATACTGAGCCAACTGCCCCGGAGCATAATGCTCGGCAAACTCCAAAAACTTCAATAGATAAATAATCTGATGATCTCCCCAATATCCAATATATGACCAAGGATCGTCTGCCTCAATTCGCTCCCAATCAATTCCATTTTTGGTAATTCGGTAAGGATTATAACCATCAAATGTTGAGGCATTTAGGAACTTTAATATCATGCCCTCTATGAACCCAGGATAGGAGAGTGCTATAGCCTCCCAATTCTGGAAAATATCTCGCCAATTTCCGGCATAATCGAGCACTTTTGACCCATCCGATTCATTTCGGGTATTGATCGAAAAATTATTCCAAGGCCTACTTGGGTCGCCGTGCCTTCTGCTAAACTTTAATGGCAAATATTCCAGACAGAGACGATGGAAATCAGGATCTTCTGACTGAGCGACTAATTTTTTTAGTTCAAAAAGGGAAAACTGCTCACCAAGGGATTCGAAACTCTTATTATACTGTTCAAAAACCATCCGATTGGCAGACAAGATGTTGCTTTTTAAATCGGCCTTTTCGATTTGATAATTCTTGTCAAAAATCCCCCCACGCATGATATTAAACATGGTGTTTGCAAAGTGTCGGGTATCTTTTCGCTGATCTGCGGTCAGTTGCAAGGCGTCCGCGGCAGCGTTCAGTTTGACCAATTCGCACGAGCCTTGATTGATATCTTGGTTTACTTTCTCATATAATTCGGGATCATTTTTTATCTCCTGTGCCAAAGACCGAATTTGGGAGACATTTTGGTTGATGTCCGCGAGGATCATCCATTCTTTGCCTTCTTTCGCCGCTAATTCCAAATCAGTGACCACAAAATAGGCTCCTCGTTGTGCTTTGATGTCGGTTTCTGATTGGAGAGATTGGTCGTTTCGGAAAGCATTGAGTTGCGAAGAGGAGAGGAGCCGCTGAGGTTTTTCAAGGCCTATTGACCAGACGATTGTCGCTTTCAGTGCTTCGCTTGGCTCGGCTTTATCCACAATTATTGCACTCAGTGCAAAAATCCCAATTCCGCTTTCGGGTTCGAGTTCGTTGCGTTTGTAGGCGTCCACCAGATTGCTTCTGACACCCTGAAGAGCGCTTCCCACACCATAGGGCATGATATTTTGAATTCCATCCAAGCAAGAAATACTTATTGCCAACTCGGATTGATTGGTGAGTTTACTTGTTTTTACAAATCCAAACCGATCGCTGCTGGTCCATTGATATTGGAAGCTTAGGTTTAGGTCTAAATTTTCTTCTTCAAAGAGAATCTTATTGCCCAGTACATTTTTATACAGATTTCTCCTGAGTTTGTATTGATTAGCAAAGTGAATCAAAAAGGGTTCCCATACCATAGTCTGACCGTCTCTGTGGACTTTTATTATGGTTTTGGAGCCGGTGACCTCAGAGGTTTCGATAATCTTGTCATCTGTGTAATAAGGGAAAAGTGCATTTTCGGGATCTTTTCTCCCAGCACTGATACCACCATTGCTACCTATAAACAGCCAATGATTTGACGGGCTGATGATACTCATAAAAAATGGAGGGATGGAATCGACATTTGAAATTTGATAAAAAATCTCATGGTTGATTTCAACCTGGGTTAATTGGGCAGGCTCGCTTTTCTTCACTGGTAAACGAAATTAATTGGGTGTATTAGATAGTTATTTTAAAATAGGTCAGGCTATTAAACCTGACCTATATAGAATTCAAACGGAAGAGAAGTTAATTTAAGGATTAAGGAAGATTCTTACGTTGTCAATATTTGCCTCAACGCTACATCCTGCATCTCCTCCACAAACTGCCTCAATCAATACTGAGAGGCCATTTGATACATCAGCATCCTCGGGGATGGTAAACGATCCTGTAAATGTGGTCCATCCTTCTTCAGGAGTTGGTGCAGGATTAAACACGTGGGTGAAAGATGCCCCATCGGCACCTTCTCCGAATAACAGTACGTTGAATATTCCCCCTGGTGGTACGATGACTCCTTTGTGGTCAAATCTTATTCTGACCTCATCGCCTGGATTTACCGTCCCGCCACCAATTCTTTCCTGCTTAAATGCAGGATTACTTGGGCCGTTGGTAGCTAATTTTCCGGACCATGATCCACCGTTGTTATCGGTATTGTCCAATTCCGCTAATCCGCCGTTTTGGAACAAAATCCATCCTGTTTCATCGCCTGTTTCAAAATCTCCATTGATAGCGATGTCTGTTCCACTGTCAGTTTCATCATCACCACCGCCGTCGTCACCGCCACCATTATCATCTCCACCATCTCCATTACCACCATCAATCAGTGTTATATCATCAAAATAGTAGGTTTCAGTTGACGAGGTCAATTCGCCGTCAGTTCCATCAGGATTATCCGGCTTGATTACCAATTGGTTTAGACCAGTATTGGTATCTGGGACATCGGTAAATTTAACTTCGATCTCGACCCATGTATTAGCTGGACCTATTGTCTGGAACTGCGGAGGTGGATTACCTGACCCAGTAGGCTGAGGATCACTATTTAATTCAAATCTCATTACCGCATCTGGCTTGCTCGAATATACTTTAAGTCTAAATGTTTTGTTAGGATCAATATTTTCGGCAAAAGCATTTTGCAATCCGGCCCATCTATTGGTTCCTTCTGCTTTGACTACTTTCAAGGAATTTTCAGAGCTATTTACATCCGAAATGGATGGATTAGGAGCCAATTCTGTGGTTAGACTGCCTTCGCCAAAGAAGGTATTGACGAAAGATTCGCAAGTCTCAAAAGTCACAGGGAAAGATGTCGCTGCGATCGGTTCCCCTTCACAGCCTGATTCTCCACCTGATGAATCAGTGGTCTGAATAATATCATCGATATAAAAATCTCCTGCGGCAGTGCCCGGTCCATCCACAAAGAGGGTCAACTGGCTGTAAGACCCTGAAGCAGCATTGAAATCAAAGGTCAAGTCTTGCCATCCTTCATCTGTAGCTTCTACGCCAACTTCCACTGGATCGGAGCTTCCACCTTCGAATTTCATCAACACAGGTGTTCCGGCAGTCGGCGTATTAAACCTCATGGTGATTAATTTATTGTCTCCACCAAAATCAACAGGTGTTGCTAGCGAGAAAGTAACGCCTTCAAACTCTGCACCCGAATTAGTCAATTTACCGACATTATTATCAGAGTTGGTAGGGTCAGTGACCACTTCAAAAGCCGCTCCATTGAAAGGCGAAGCCTGTACCTCTCCATTTTCAAATGTAATCGGAAGAGCTGTGGTGTTTTCCGATATGAGTTCGAGTGAAACATTGTCCAAAACCACTACTCCAACTTCCGCTCCCATGTCAAAAATCACGCGGCTATTATCGCTATCGAAATTTGCCGTAAACTCTGCACTGAAGCGCTGCTCATCAGTAGTCAGTTCAAATTCCTCCGTGACATTAGTAAAGGGATCCTCATTTAGTCCAATACCCGCCAAAATAGTACGTCCATCTTCCACATCAGTGACGGCATTGAATGAGAGTCTATACTCGCTTCCTGCCCGGATAGGTACTACTTGACTGACATTGACGTCAAATGGATTTCCTGCAGTGGTGACATTGGTGAAAGAAAACTGATTGCCTCCTTCTTCTCTTACTTCCAGTCCGTTACCAATCCAGCCAGCATCTCCTTCTTCAAAATCGCCATTGGTCAAAATTCCCTGGTCATAGTTAACGGTGACTGTACGAGTAACCTCTTCCGCTTCATTTCCTGCTTCATCTGCCACATTGTAGGCAAGCACATATTCACCGGGCTGTAAAGGATTTACTTCACCAGTGACTTCAATATTTTCCGTCAGGTCTCCATCCACTTCGTCATTTGCCGTGGCTCCCGGGTCGGTAAATTCATCCCCGATTTCCAGTTCGATATTGGCTTCTCCTTCGAGGGCAATTACTGGAGGATCATTATCTGTAATGACCACAATCAATTCAATGGTTACGGTTTGGCTCGTCTCAGTGGACCCGCCTGCGTTGGTTGCGGTCAAGGAGACCTCATAGCTTCCGTCCTCCATGTAGACTTTTCTTGGATTGCTCAAAGTAGAAAATGTTCCATCACCAAAATCCCATTGAAAGGTCTCCGCATCTTCGGAGATATTGGTAAACGTAACTATTCCGCCTGTTTCCTCATCTATGGAAAAGGTAAATCCAGCCGTAGGAGGTTGAATAATCATCTCATCTTCCGCACATCCGACTAATATGAAAATTGCGCCGAGTAAGATAGTACTCAGTACTAGGGTAATGTTTTTATTCCTAATCATGGTTGTTTAGGTTAAGTGTAAATTTTATTGATATACTCGGACATAGTCGATGAGCATGGTTTGTGGAAAACGGGTATCAGGAGATGGTGAACCCACGAAATTTCCACCTACTGCCACATTCAATAGAAGGAAAAAATGTTTGTCAAAAACCCACTCTGAACCAGCAGGAAGATCTTCCGGAGTTAGCCGATTATAAAGTCTATCATCTACAAAGAAATCAATGAAATCAGCCCCCCATTCTATTGCGAATACATGAAACTCGGTATCAAATCTTGAGTCAAAGAGTTGGAAGGATCCTGAAATCGCCTCGCCTGCAGAATAACCCGGACCATGAATAGACCCAATGCTTGTACTTGGTTGCTGACCCCTGAGCTCCATAATATCCATCTCTCCGGCTTGAGGCCATCCGACTCCGTCAATATTTGCTCCAAGCATCCAAAATGCCGGCCAAAGCCCCTGACCGAATGGTGTTTGGATTCGTGCTTCTATTCTTCCAAACCGAAATTCTTTCAAGCCCTTGGTCGTAATCCTAGCTGAAGTGAAATTTCTACCGGCAAACGGTTCATTAATTGCTTTAATTACCAAATTACCTTTACCGTCAATATGGATATTTTCGGTTCGGTCGGTGTAATATTGAAGTTCATTATTTCCCCATCCATTATCGCCTGTTCCGATATCATAATTCCAAAATTCCGGATTAGGCGGATCACCGGTTGTACCGTCAAATTCATCCGACCAAACTAAAGTGTATCCTCTATCCGGCAGTTCATTGGTATCCATACACCCGATCATCAGCAGGAATCCAAAAGAAAGGATAAGGATGTAACTGAAAATTTTATAAGTACTATTCATGCGTTCTCTTCATTTAACTTTTAGTATAGACTGATTATCTATAGAAATATATATTATCTACAAAAATGTCGGAGATGGTGCCATCTGAGATGAAAAAGATCAAGTCGACATCATTAGTGGCTCCCAGACCTGCAAAATCACTCAGTGGAATATCATAGCTGACCCATTCTTCGGTAACTAAGGGTTGATAAGTAGTCAAATCAACCGTTCCTGAGGTCTCACCTGGACCATTGTTATTGATGATTTGAAGTCGGAGGAAATCTCCCGGATCGATATTTTCTCTTACATTGATATCGACATGGATATGAGTCATTTCGGAAGCATCCACGTCCGGGGAATTAAACATATTCACACTCACAAAATTCAGGTCAGTATAGCTAATGATATTCTCACCAGCGATGTCGATTGCACCTCCTTGGGTGGTTGCAAATTGAAAGAAGCCATTGTAATCGTCCACCTGTACATTTTGATAAGCATCACTGAAAATGGACACCACATCTTCGGGAGCCAAATCGGGTGGAGTAGGGGCGGACAAAAACGGCCCCTCGGAGACAATATTCAAGGATCCCACTGCATCAATTTCATTTTCACCAGAACCTATACTGGCAGATATTCTTGAGTTTCCTGAACTCAAAACCGATACTTCGCCGAGTTCATTTACTGTGGCCACACTTGGGTCAGATGAATTAAAATTGAAAAAGGAGGGAGATGCTTGCACCCGAACATCAAAGCCGTCCACATTGAGCAAAACTCCTGTACCTGTCACGGGAAGGGTAACTCCATTAAAAGAATTGATAGACTGATCTTCCCCATTATTGACCAGCGGTTGCGGTTGGGCAACCGAGGACAGGTTTTCAAACTTCAATTCATCAATCCAAAAGGAAAAGCCCACTTCTTCACCTTCGGGACCAATACCTCCCGCAGCAAATTGAAACACTCCTCTCACTTCCAATAATTTGGATGGATCTGGAATGGGAATTACATATTTCTGCCAATTGGTGGTAAAGTTTACATTGGTCCTAAAAGCCCGATAAGTATCACCCAGAAAATCCTGACCAAAGCCAATTTCGGATATCGTAGCTGCTTGACTTGCCTTCGCATAGAAGGAAAGCACATTGAAATCCTGTAAATCTCTCCCAGCACCATCAATTCTGAAAATTGCACCTGCAAAATTCCCAGCGGGATCATTCGCATCCGGTACATCAATTCTAATGGAGGCGTTTCCTCGATAGCTTTCATTGTCATCTACTGAGAATACATCCGGTTTTGCCGTTTGATAGGGGAAATAGAAGTCACTTCCCATTCCCACAAAATCATCCGTAAAAATATCAGCTGCTGTGCTGAACCTTGCTCTTGGAAGATCTTCAAACTCTTCCCTCAAACATCCTACTAAACTAAAAATCAATAGGATACCAAATATGTTAATTGTTGTCTTTTTCATGGCTATGCTGTTCGGCTTTGCGACTTTCATTATTTCCCGATGTAGATATGAACATAGGTTCTCAATTCCCACTCATTTCCATTGGGAAAACCAACTGCAGTAGGGTCAGGTATAATATTTCCACTGACATCGACCGTTTGTGCTGGATTGTATCGTGGAGAATATTGATCTAATGATCGCCAAGTAAATCGGACACCCATCGTGGTATTGGGAAGCATGTACCACTCTTGCTTACCCACAGAAGTAGAGATGTCTGCCATCACCTGAACGGGGAATGTCAGGTTAAAATCTCGGTGAAAATCAAATGGACCCCAATCATTAAACTTTAAGAAGGAGGAAAACTTTAAATCTTTGTAAAGAATTCTGACATCGCCCCCGATCCGTTCAATGCTTCTAGGATCAGGCCCATTTGCCTGGCCGTTTCCTCCGTATAGATTGGCGATTATCCCAAATCTTGAATTTACTTTGGACACGATCCGGGTGTTGATTTCCCACAAATCCAAAGCTGGTGGTGCTCCATTTGCCGCTACCGGAACACGACCTGTTCCTGGAAAAATAATGGCTGCATCCATGGTAGTGGGTAAGTGTCTGTACACAAAACCCAAACTAGCCGCAAAAGGAGCATCTTCTTGCATGTCATTGTCCCATTCGTACATCCATGTTCCTGGTGTGGGATCAAAGGTTAGGAGCAGTTCACCTGCCACCGTTTCTCTATTTGACCGTACGACGAAGGGATCTTCCAAAATATTTCTTGGTCGGGCAGGACCTCCGATATCACCTGGAATAGGATCCACCAGTGGTTTTTGCCACATAAAATTAGGAGCTATCTGAAAATTGCCCATCGTGTAGGTAAATCCGGTAAGCACATTGTTTTTGTTTCCGCTACCGGCATCTTTTAGAGACCATCCGGTGAAAGTTCTGGTATAGTCTCCGCCGCCATTGGCTACTAGGCCCTGAGAGGCAGCCTGACCATACCAGTTGATTTTACCTTTGGTAAACGAAAATTTGACTTTACCTCCCCATAAATCACTAGGTCTGATTCGATCTGTGAAGGTTTCAAAATTTCCATTTTCATTACGAAGGATCTGAAATTCCCTTCCTACTAGGGGTTGTCCACCCCAAATACCACCAAGCTCGACTTTGAAGTTTTCAGAAAATATGGTTTCTGTCGCCAAAGTCAACCTTCGAGTTCGCGGCTGCGGAATGGCAATCGAACTGATCGCTACTCCCGGATCATCAAGGTCCTCATGAAAAATACCAGATAAAGCAATATTCCCCAGTTGTTTTCTATATTTCACTAATACAGAGGGGTTGGCTCCCCACCATAGTTCTCTACCAAAAGCTACCTTTAGGCCGTCCAACAGTTTTTTTCCAGAAAGCTCCAATCCTGATGGCGCCAAGGCATTGTAAATATCAATATTTGGCCCATAGTTAGCTTCTGGATAAAGTCCGAAAAAATCACCTTCATAGCCCCAATGATAATGGCCGGTTCGGTAAAAACCATTCAGATCAAAAAGCTCATGATTCCAGGTATAATCTGCTTGATAGACCGCCAAACGACCCAATGCATCGGCAACCTGAGTACCTGATTGGGTTTGAATGGTAACGGGTCTGCCTCGAGTTTCATAGAAAATCTCATCAATGGGGTTCAGTGCCACATTTCCAAGGACGTTGAAGGATACATTTGCGCGGACATTACTGGAGGGATTAGCTTTAACTCCCACAAAAAATGACTGCAAATGATCAAATCCTTGCTGATTGGGAAAAGTAATCTGATCCGGGTCGGGACTTTCTGGAGTAGTGGTTAATTTTCCACCGGTATTGAAGGTAGATAATTCAGCTCTAAACTCACTGACTGATAAAAGTTTAGCCTGTTCACCTTGCAAAGCAGCTTTGTCCCCTCGAGCCGTCAAAACGTACTCAATCAAATCTATAGAGGAAAAGTGATTAGTTAAAGACTGAAGATTCATATTACCAGAATATGGATCAAACTGATGTGCTTTTTGCAAGGCATAATAAGCAGCACGCGGATAAAGCGTATAAAGTCCCCGAGGAGTAGTTTGGCCTTTGGCAGCTATTCCAAACCATTCCTCATTCATATTATTTTCGCCTTCTACAAAGTCATGGGAATATCCTCCATTGGACCAGGAAGCTTCGGTATTATGAATGTTTAATTCTATCGTCTGACCGGTTTTCCACCAGCCATCGCTAAACTGAAAAGTATAACCTCCCAAGGAATTACCAGCCTTTCCCAGTCCAGCAGCATTTTCATAGATCTCTTTCCAATTATTGACCATGTAAAAAGCCTGAGATTCCTGATCTTCTGCATTTTCCTTTGCATTAAAGGCGTCAGCTCCAAACTCTGTAAAAAGTATCGGCTTGTTTAATTCGTTCTTAACCCGATCAAATGCATCACCAAATGAAGCCCCTCGATACATATTGGTACCGAAAATATCTATGTCCTTACATTCTTCTTTGATAATCTCCAAAAACAGCAAGTCTCCGTTGCAAATGGCTATGGGCACATTTTGATCAATTTCCTTCATGGCCAAGGTCGCCTCATTAAACAATTTGTACATAGATACCGCCCTGATCGTAGATTCTCTATCTTCTATCGGGATGTCTTCCGTCTCTGCGCCTCCCCAAAACAATCCATAGTTATTTTCATTGCCAAGAAGATAGAGTAGGAGACCGGGTGTACCTTGATATTGCCGGACCATGTCTGTTACTTCTTTCAACAAAAGCGCCTTGACTCTGGGGTCAGAATACTCCGTGTTTTCCATCCAGCCTCCGTCCAGTGTCAGGCCATACCTGCCAAAAGAGTGATTGAGCATAGTATAAATCCCGTATTTCTCATAGATATAAGTAATCCATTTGGCAGGAATACCGGTATAAATTCGTACAGAATTAACTCCCATGTTTCGGAGAAGAGACATTTCCGTGTCAAGCGCAGCCATTATTATGTCATCCGGCTGTCGCCAAAGACTATAATTAAAATTGGTGCCCACGGGAAAATAATCCCAATTCATGCCGTTGACCATAAAGTCCTTTCCATCCACTTGAAGCCTCATTCCGCTTTCATCTTCATGGATGGTTACTTGGGAGCTTTGTGCATCTATTGACTTGATCGCAACTAAGAAAACAAGCGCTGTTAGGTAGAAGTATTTCATAACAGTTTTATTATAAAAGTATTTTTTGTTAAAATTTTTGAAAGACCCTGTCAAACAAAAATCGATGTAACTTACTCTTGATTGTTTCAAAATACCTCATTTTACACTACATCAATTCTTTCTTTTGATTACTACAAAACCTCAAAATCTGCCTGCGTAATCGGTATTTTCATTTCATTTGATCCCTTAACTTCGAAATAAGGCCGAAAACGAATGTTTTTCAGTTGTAGCCTTTGTTGAGTTTGAAATTGGCTTGATTGTCCCCAATTCAGTTGATTTATTTTGTTACATAATTTATATTATGTTAAGTAAATATTTTTAAACCTGATATTTTCCAGATTATATTTATCTTCCAACCTGAAAAATCAATCGCCGAAACCCACCCTCTCGAATGAAGATCAGCTTATCGACTTTGGGACTTTATCTTGGTCCTGTTAGTTTCCTTTTAATTCTCTTTTTGGCAGAAACTCCCGATTTAAGCTCCGAAGGATTAGCCATGCTGGGATTGGCTGTTTGGATGGCGATCTGGTGGATTACTGAAGCACTACCCATTGCAGCTACGGCATTCCTTCCGTTAATTTTTATGCCTACGTTTGGAATTTTACCGATTGCTGACACTTCGGCAAATTACATGCACCCTACAGTCATGCTCTATATGGGTGGTTTTCTGATGGCTACAGGAATCGAAAAATGGAACCTGCACCGTAGAATCGCGTTATCGATCATCAATTTGATCGGAACGGATCTAAGGACGATCGTTCTGGGTTTTATTCTAGCTACGGGATTTCTATCGATGTGGATTTCAAACTCAGCCACTGCCCTAATGATGCTGCCTATCGGTTTGGCAGTGGTCAAACAGTTTCAGGATCAGATTCAAAATAATGAACCCCTTTCACTGAATCTTGGCAAAAACATCATGCTCGGAATTGCATACGGTGCTTCTATTGGTGGAATCGCCACACTAATCGGGACTCCTACCAATACGATTCTTGTCGCTGTTATTGATGAACTGTACGACTACACCATCGGCTTCAACGAGTGGTTCTTCTTTGGACTTCCCCTATCGCTTTTTCTTCTTATGGTAACCTGGTATTATTTAATTCAATATGCCAATCCCCTTCCCAAAAAATTTAAACTCGCCAATGCCAATACCATCGTCAGGGATCAATTGACTTCACTCGGACGGATGACTTTTGAAGAAAAATCCGTTTTAATTGTATTTGGATTAGTCTGTTTTTCTTGGATTTTTAGACAGTATCTACTTGAACCCTTGATCCCAGCCATCAATGATACCATTATTGTATTGACTGGTGTGGTGGTCCTTTTTGTCCTCCCCGATTCAACTAAAACTAAAAGAATTCTGGATTGGAAAACAGCCGAAAATATTCCCTGGGGCATCTTGATTCTATTTGGTGGTGGATTAGCTTTGGCCGAAGGCTTTCAAGCCACAGGATTAGCCGAGTGGATCGGGCAGAAATTTACCCTAATTGAAGGAGTTGGATTTTTTGTTTTGCTTTTGGTCATCGTGGCCTCCGTCAATTTTCTTACCGAAATCACCTCCAATGTCGCCACTGCATCCATGCTTTTGCCGATTTTGGCGTCTGTTGCCTTAAAATTAGACCTTCACCCATTTGGGTTGATGATCGGTGCCACCCTAGCGGCAAGCTGTGCATTTATGTTGCCGGTAGCCACTCCGCCCAATGCCGTGGTATTTGGTTCTGGTTTTCTGAAAATGAAAGACATGGTCAAAGCCGGCTTTTGGCTGAATATCCTGTCGATCCTACTGGTTACCTTGATGGTTTATTTTATCCTTCCTTGGCTATGGAATATTGATTTATTGGGATTTCCCTTTGATTAATCCACTCCATTCAGGATAATTTTGAAATCTATCCCCAATATCCCCCTTTTCGTCACATAGATTTGAATGGCTTTTCGGCAAGGATTAAGCTTGTACCAGAATTATTCAAAAAATAAAAAAGCCATGGAAACGAAACGAGTATTTTATGCATTGATTTTGGTCGCAATGCTATATAATCTCTTTTTAATTCTTTGCTCTTAATCCAAAAACCCCATCCAAGCCCTTATGAAATCCAAAAGTCTTGATTTTCGACAAATCGAATGGTGGATCGTCACCACGGCAACCCTTATCGCTTTCCTGTTTATTCTTTTTGGGTATCGCCCTAAATTTTACAATGACAATGCACAGGTCATTTTTAAGTTTGTCAGTCGACTGGTGATTTTGGGGACACTTTATGCTGGATTTCATCTCATCCACATGGTTCTGATTCCTAAATTCATACGGGAAATGCGAAAGTGGCCCTCCATGATCTGGATATTTTTGACAGGATTGGTTGCCTTTGGCATTAGTGCGCTTTTTGGCTTCAATGGGGAGTTAATCAAAAATCCTTTTCCTACTTTTTTTCTGGGAATTATTGTTCTTTATGCCTGTTACCAAATTGGCGCACACCTACTCAGTCAGGCCTTGACCCCTCCCAAACTTCGCGATTTCCAATTTTATAATTATTCTCGTCTCCTCTTAAGTTACCTCTTCACCTTATTTTTCCTGATTCAATTAGATCCGATTTCCAGCCCCGGGCCTTCCATCATTTTTGGAATTTTCTTACCTGGAATCTTTATTTCTAGCCTTTACAATTACTTTTTGGTTTACGGGAAAAGAAAAAAAGGCAAAATTGCACAGGCCCGTTTGTTCAACTGGGGTTTGGTAGCTTTAATTCTACTAATATTTCTCATCTTCTCTGTGGAGGAAAATCAAGAGGAAATTTTCTTCGTAGGCGGCCTAGGTGTGGTTGCTTTTATTCAGCTGATTTTCTTCCCTTTAACTTCTTTAATTTTTAAAAAACTTGAAGTATATATGGGTCAGATCACAGAACTCACCTATCAAGTTGATCAGGGTCAGGCTAATATGGAATTTCTTCGTTCGCAGATCAATCCTCACTTTTTGTTCAATGCACTGAATACGCTCTATGCCAGTTCACTGATGGAAAAGGCCGAAAAAACCTCTGATGGGATTCAGAAACTGGGCGATATGATGCGCTTTATGCTTCATGAAAATCAACTGCCGAGAATTCCTATATCCCGGGAAATCGACTACCTCCGAAACTACATCGATCTTCAGTTGCTTCGATTCGGCAATCAAGCCAATTTGGACCTGGACTTCCAAATCAATGCTTCGGAATGCAAAGGGGAAATCGCCCCGATGCTCATCATTCCGTTTGTGGAGAATGCCTTTAAACATGGGATATCCACCAAAGAAAAATCATGGATACGCTTGAATTTGAGATGTATTTCGGGTTCGCTACACCTGGACCTAGTCAACAGTGTGCATCCGGTCAAATCCAAGGAAAACTCACGCGAAAGCTCTGGAATCGGACTTGACAATCTAAAAAAACGGCTAAATTTAGTCTATCCCAATCGTCATCAATTGAATATCGTAAGCAATGATTCGGATTTCTTTGTCCATTTTTCGGTTCAAATTCACCACTAAATGATCAAATCAATCGCCATTGACGATGAAACCTATGCGCTGGAGGTGATCAAATCTCTTGCTGAGCGGGTTCCTTTTATAGAAATCGAGTCCACATTTACTAATGCCATTGAGGGGTTGGAGTATGTGAAAAACAATCCCGTCCAACTGGTTTTTTTAGACATCAATATGCCGGATATTTCGGGCATTGATGTGGCAACTTTACTTCCAAAAGATGTCTTGATTGTCTTTACGACAGCCTATTCAGAATTTGCCGTTCAGGGATTTGAATTGGATGCATTGGACTATTTGCTTAAACCTTTTAGTTTAAGCCGCTTTCTCAAAGCTTGCCAAAAAGCCCAGGAATGGATCGATCTCAATCCAGCTTCAGACAGTCGATATACCTTTGTGAAGACGGCCGAAGGGCAAATCAGAATTGATTTTGATGAGTTACATTTTTGCGAGGCGCAGGGGAATTATGTAACCTTCCAATCCAAAAGCCAAAAAGCCGTTAGCCGAATGACGCTGACAGAAGTAGAAACCATCCTGCCCGCATATTTTATCCGATCGCACCGCTCCTATTTGGTCAATAAACATCTTGTCCAAAAAATTGAGCGACATCAGGTTTGGGTTGGGTCACACAAAGTCCCCGTCAGTGGATCCTATTACCAAGATCTGGTAGATAAAGTCTAGCTGCCAAAACTGCTCAAAAATTCCCGTCGATATTCACCTGGAGTTTGATTCATGCGTTCGCGAAAAAGTTTATTAAAATTAGAAAGGGTCAAAAAACCGCTTTTGTAGGCCACTTCGCTGATATTCAAATCCGAATCGTGTAAAAGTTTGCAGGCATGAGAAACCCTCAGATCAGTCAAAAAATCAGAGAACGATTTATTTACCCTGGCTTTGAAAAAACGACTAAAGGCACTCGGAGACAGATTGGCTAGTTCGGCAACTTTTTCCAAGCTGACTTTTGTCTGAAAGTGCTGCATGACATATTCATAGACCTGTCCCATGCGGTCTTTTTCGGACTCCTTGTGGGTATTGATATAGGCCGCGTCAGCAATTTGTTTACATTCTGAGGATGTCGCGATTGCCTCCAATATTTTTATAAAACGAATGATCCGTTCCACCCCTCTTTCTTGGAGGAGCTCAATCATTTGGGATTTGATCCACTGATTGGTTTTGCCAAATATCTCTATTCCACGTTCGGATTTTTGTAGCATCAGCGCAATGGATTCAAATTCCTCGAGTTCGAAGACCGAATTTCTCAAAAAATCCTCTGGAAAATAGATGACAATACCATGAGTTTTTAGGGTTGAACCGGGCTCAAAATACGCCTGATCATTTCTCCATAAATGGGGCAAGTTAGGTCCGGTCAATACCATATCCCCTTCTTTGAAGCCTCTCACATGATCACCGATAAAACGGGTTCCTCTTCCCTCAAGCGCTGTAAACAACTGATATTCAGAGTGAAAATGCCAATTCACATCAAAATAAGGGGCGATTAACTCCCTGATTACAAAAGCTTTGTCTTCTGGAATCCTTGATTTTTTGACTGGTTTCTTCACTTAGTTATGCGATATTTTTTTTGAAATCTAATAAAAATAATCAAAATACAGTCAAATTTCAACAGAATACAGTAAGTCAGAGTCGTGTTTTTTATGGAATATAGTAGATCGAAATTACCGTAAAAATAAACCCATGAATAACCCAAATTTCTTCAAAAGCATTTTACTGCTTTTTGTACTTGGAATTTTGACTTTAGCAGGTTGCTCGGACAAAAAATCTTACTTGTCCATGACCGAGCCCCGGCGAGTCGAAATTCTTGTGCTCGGCCATGAAAGCGAGCACCACAATTCCGAAAAGTTGATGATGTATCTCGGCACTCCTTTATTTCAAAAAGGAATCAACCTCACCTACACCACAGATCCCAACGATCTCAATGCCGAGAAACTCAATAATTACGATGGCTTGATGATCTATGCCAATCATGATGAAATCACTTCTGAGCAGGAAAGCGCGCTGAAAGATTATGTAGAAGGTGGCAAAGCCCTAATCCCTATCCACAGTGCTTCCTTTTGCTTTAGAAACTCAGACTGGTTTGTAGAGACTGTAGGGGGTCAGTTTAGCCGACACGGTACTGGCGATTTTACAGCAGAAATCGTGGATCCCTCCCATCCAATCATGGAGGGAATCGAAGAATTTGAAACTTGGGATGAAACCTACGTACACACCTCGGTCAATCCTGATATGCATATCCTGATGGAGCGGGTAGATGAAGAGGGTCGAGAACCCTACACTTGGACCCGTGAGCAAGGCAAAGGAAGGGTATTCTATACGGCTTACGGACATGATGAGCGAACTTGGAAAAAAGACCAGTTTCAGCAAATTGTTGCCAATGGCATCCTTTGGGCTGTCGGAGACAAAGTTCAAGAGCTCTTAGCTGCATATGAAATTCCGCAGACGGAATTCCGAGACGCAGAAATCCCCAATTACGAGCGAAGAGATCCGGCACCGAGATTTCAGCTACCACTTTCTCCAGAAGAAAGTCAAAAGCTCGTGCAGGTTCCGGTGGGATTTGAACTCGAATTATTTGCATCCGAACCCATGATTATCAATCCGATCGCCATGACCTGGGATGAGCGGGGAAGACTTTTTGTGATCGAAACGACCGATTACCCAAATGAAGTCCGAAAAGAAGGCGGAAATGACAAAATCAAAATCCTCGAAGATACCGATGGTGATGGTAAGGCAGATAAAGTAACCGTATTTGCTGATAATCTAAATATCCCCACTTCAATCACTCCGGTCAATGGCGGCATGCTGATTTCCATGGCTCCGGACTTTGTTTTCCTCAAGGATACCGATGGTGACGATGTAGCGGATGTCAGAGAAGTGGTCATGACTGGCTGGGGCAAAAGTGACACCCATGCAGGACCATCCAATCTCAAATATGGATTTGACAATAAAATCTGGGGAGTACTGGGATATTCGGGATTCAACGGGGAAGTCAGCGGTCAGCAGTTTAATTTTGGACAGGGTGTTTACCGTTTTGACCCCAATGGTGAAAATCTCGAATACCTCGGTAATACCTCCAACAACACCTGGGGATTGGGTTTTACAGAAGATTTTGAAACTTTCATCTCTACCGCCAATGGACAGCACAGTGTGTATTTTTCTATGGCCAACAAATATGTCCGACGCCCGATCTACCAAGGCTCGGCCAATACCGTTCACGGGATCGATTCCCACTATGACATGCCGCACCTGACTCCGTTTTTGCGTCAGGTAGATTGGCATGGGAGCTATACTGCAGCAGCTGGACATAATTTTTACACGGCCAGAGACTTTCCAAAGGAATATTGGAACCGAATTGCCTTTGTAGCTGAACCAACCGGAAGGATCTTACACAATGCCATCATCAATGCCGAGGGATCAGGATTTACCGAGAAAAACGGCTTTAACATCCTGGCCAGTTCGGATGAATGGTTTTCACCGGTTCATGCTGAAGTGGGGCCGGATGGCGCACTTTGGGTTGCGGATTGGTATAATTTTATCATTCAGCACAATCCTACTCCAAGAGGTTTTGAAAATGGAGAAGGAAATGCCTACATCAATCCGCTTCGCGATGCCAAACATGGCCGCATTTATCGATTGGTTTACAAAGGAGCCAAAGAGGCAGAGCGATTTGACCTCCAAGACAAGGATAATGGGGAGCTTATCGCTGCTCTAAACAGTGACAATATGTTTTGGAGAATGACTGCTCAGCGATTGATCGTCGAAAATCAAATGCAGGATCTCCTTCCTGAATTATATCAACTCATCAGCAATCAAGAGGTAGACGAAATCGGCTTGAGTCCTGCCGCAGTTCATGCACTTTGGGCTCTGAAAGGTCTAGGCGCTTTGGACGGAAGCAACCGCGAGGCGGAAATGGTGGTAGAAAAGGCCCTTCGTCATCCCTCTGCATCTGTTCGAAAAAATGCACTGAGAGTTCTTCCTAACTCTCCTGATGCACTGAAGGCGATTTTGGCCTCCGATCTTTTGAAAGATGATGATGCTCATACCCGAAAGCAAGCCTTCTTAACGATTGCTGAAATGCCATTCTCAGAGGATGCAGCCAAAGCGCTCGTTCCGCTAGCTGAGGATCAAACCAATGCTGAAGACAATTATTTGCCGCAGGCGATGTTTGCTGCGGTACTTTCTCATCCTACCGAGTTTTCGAAAAGGGAGATCTCCATGGCTAGCAGCAGTAATGCCGATGAAGAAGTTTCCCTTGCGGACCGAATCAGCCGAAGCTTAATCAGCGAGCAATATCCCCTGGATCAGCGAAATTCCATCCTTTTCCCACCTGATGTGGCTGGCAAGGAAATCGACCTTCGCATGATTATTTCCAAAGGAGATAATCCGCTGGCAGGGGTCTTGGTCGCCCAAGGAAACAACAGCAATGGCTACAGTTTGTACATCTATCAGGACGCCCTGCATTTTGCGATAGTACAAAACGATCGGCAAACCATCATCAGTTCTCAAAAAAATCTCCCTGAAGATCAGTTTGTCATTAATGCCAGCCTCAAAGAAGACGGCTCAATGAGCTTATCCATCAACGGCAATGAAATCGGTACTGCAAAAGTGTCTGGACTTTTCGAAGAAGAACTCAGTCCAAAGAGTGTTCGCGTGGGCAGAAATGACAGTAGAAATGTGGTGGGTAAATATGAAGGTGACTGGTGGTTTGCAGGAAGACTGAACAATAAATCTACGCTTTCGCTGACCAAACCCGGAGTTGAACTCAGTTCAGAGGAATCCTCAGCTGAGGCTACTATCACTGCAAACGGAACTTCAATGATCAAACTGAGCGTCATTCCTCATGAAATGAAATTTGACAAAGCAGAATTTACCGTGAAAGCAGGATCACAAGTCACCATCGATTTCGAAAACCCGGACTTTATGCAGCATAACTTGGTCATCGGGCAAAAAGGCAGCATGGATGCCATCGGTAATGCAGCGGACGAATTGGCGAGAAATCCTAGAGGTGCCGAGCAAAACTATGTTCCTGAGATCCCTGAAGTGATTGTGGCCACTGCCCTCGTAGATCCCGAAGGAAGAGAATCCTTGGTTTTCACCGCCCCTACCGAGCCAGGAGAATATCCTTTTGTCTGTACCGTACCGGGTCACTGGAGAATTATGAACGGAATCATGAAAGTAGAATAAGGATGGCTTTAGACGTAAAATTCGGGGTGAGCACTTGGCTCTGGACCTCCCCTTTCAATAAAGAAACCCTTTCATTATTTCCGAAAATCAAGGAATTCGGCTATGATGCTGTCGAAATCCCCGTAGAAGACCCTTCATTAATATCCATTGGTGAAGTCAAAAAAGCCCTAGCGGATCATGGTCTGGAAGTGGTAATTTGCGGGGCTTTTGGGACAAGCAGAGACTTGACACACGAGGATCCCAGCTATCATCAAACTTGCTTTGATTATTTGGACCAATGCTTTGACATCGCTGCTGAACTTGGTGCCGGATTTGTTGCAGGCCCGATGTACTCAGCCGTGGGAAAAGCCCGATTAGTTTCTCCCGAACAGAAAAAAAGGGAATGGAACCGGGCCGTGATCAATTTGCGAAAAGTCTGTGAACGTGCACGGGTGCACGGGTTGGATATCGCATTGGAAACGCTCAACCGCTTCGAAACGGATCTAATCAATACCGCCGAGGAATTGATGCAGCTCATTACCGATATCAATGAACCAGAGGCCAAAGCGCTTTTGGATGGATTCCACCTAAATATCGAAGAACCCAGTATCGAGCAGGCCATCCGAACGGTGGGGACCAAACTGATTCATGTGCAGGTTTCCGAAAACTACCGCGGTACTCCGGGAACGGGACAGACCAATTGGGATGCTTGGAAAAGAGGATTGGAAGCGGTCAACTACAGCGGAATTATTTCCATTGAGAGTTTTACTCCGGACGTAAAAGAACTCGCCGGTGCGGTATGTATTTGGAAACCGCTGGTACCTTCTCAGGATGGCTTTGCCAAAGAAGGACTGGAATTTCTTAAGAAATGGGCCTCAAAATAAATCTAAAACGCAAAATAGTGTCATCCTTCGGATCCCCCAAAACAAGTTTGGGGCCGGCAGCTCAGGGTGACATCCAACAATTTACATCTTTTTAAAACCCAAAAAACTACATACACATGAGTAAAAAACCTATCAATATCGCCATCATCGGCTTGGGCTTTGGAGCGGAATTTATCCCGATCTACCAAAAGCATCCGCTAGCCAATATGTATGCAATCTGTCAGCGAAACCAAGAAAAAGCCGAAGCCATTGGGAAAGCTTTTGGAATCGAACACGTCTATACCGATTATGACGAGCTACTGAAGGATCCCAATATTGACGCAGTGCATATTAATACTCCGATACAAAATCATGCGGAACAATCGCTAAAGGCTCTTCGTGCCGGAAAGCATGTCGCCTGCACCGTGCCTATGGCCACCACAGTCGAGGAATGCCGCCAAATCGTAGCCGAGACCGAGCGAAGCGGTCTGACCTACATGATGATGGAGACCGTGGTCTATTCTCGCGAATTTCTATTTGTCAAGGAGATGTATGAAAAAGGGAAATTGGGCAAAATCCAGTTTCTCCGAGCCTCCCATCAGCAGGAAATGGCCGGATGGCCCGGCTACTGGGAAGGCCTCCCTCCGATGCACTATGCGACACACTGCGTAGGTCCTGTGTTGGCTTTGCCCAAAGGGGAAGCTGAATACGTTTCTTGCTTAGGCTCGGGTAGAATCGACGAAAATCTGATTCCAAAATATGGGTCACCTTTCGCCATCGAAACCTGCCATATTAAGTTAAAAGATTCCGATTTGGCGGCTGAAGTGACCCGATCCTTATTCAATACGGCGAGACAGTATCGGGAAAGCTTCGATGTCTACGGTTCCAAAAAATCCTTTGAGTGGACCCTGATCGAGCATGAGGATTCGGTAATTCATACCGGCGAAGTTCCCGAGCGGGTGAAGATTCCGGATTATGCACATTTGCTTCCGGATGAAATCGCCTCATTCACCACACAAGGAGTCTATGACCAGGATGAAAATCAGCACTTGTCCTTTATTCAGGGTTCCGGACATGGAGGATCCCATCCCCATTTAGTGCATGAATTTTTGGTCGCCTTGACGGATGAGCGTGCCCCCTATCCCGATGCCCGACAGTCTGCCAATATCACCTGTGTTGGGATTTTGGCTCATGAATCTGCGATGGAAGGCGGAAAAATCAAGCATTTGCCGGAGTTTACCTTGAGTAAAAAGTAAGCGGCTTAGGAAGTAGCCTTAACCTAAATTCATTCGTGAATTCGTGGCTAAAAAAGGGGCCACGAATTCACGAATGGCTTTCGGTGGATTCAGCGAAAAACCAAGTTTCATTTCCATCGGTCTTCTCTCTTATTTCTTATCTCTCGGCTCTTATTTCTTAGCTTTCGCTCCGGTTTGTGTCTGCACGAAGTTTCCCCGCCCCTGTTCGTGTCCACACGAACAGGAATTAATCTTATTCGGGCTTACGTCGACAGAAAGGAAAAGTGGCCGATCAGACCAAAGCAAGGATTTTAATTCGTGCATTCGTGGCTAAAAAGGGACCACGAATTCACGAATGGTTTTCGGTGGATTCAGCGAAAAACCAAGTTTCATTTCCATCGGTCTTCTCTCTTATTTCTTATCTCTCGACTCTTATTTCTTACCTTCCGCTCCGATTCGTGTCTTCACGAAGTTTCCCCGCCCCTGTTCGTGTCCACACGAACAGGAATTTATCTTATTCGGGCTTACGTGGACAGAAAGTAAAAGTGGCCGATGAGATACAGACCAAAGCAAGGATTTTTATTCGTGCATTCGTGGCTTAAAAAAGGGAGCCACGAATTCACGAATTTTTTGTTTCCACGATGATCGCATTAACTTCGAAAGGCTGAACATTTTGAAAGGTGAAAAAATGATCATCGTTTAGTTTGACCCGCTTCGGGGTCGGGAAAACCATGACCTTTTATCCATCAATCCCACGGGTTTGGGTTCGCAAGCTCAGCCTTAACCCGCGGCTACACCTCGGCGCACAAGTATTGAAAAGTTTGATCTCCGCCACGGCGGAGAGGCATTTCAGGATCAAGAATTGAATGATTGATTATAGGAAATAATGAGGTTGTCTCAAAAGTGAAGTTTGTCACATTGAGCGCCTGCCTCGCTGGCAAAGGTAGGAAGTCGAAATGTTTGACAAAACGATAAAAATTTACCTCCCCAGATATTCAGACTGATCCCTGATCCCTGATCCTGGCCTTCGACACTACAGCACATAAAAAGGCATTAAAAAAAGCACCTAGAAAAATCTAAGTGCTTTGTTAAATGAGCCCCTTGCCGGGATCGAACCAGCGACCTACTGATTACAAGTCAGTTGCTCTACCAGCTGAGCTAAAGAGGCCTTTCTTTTATTGTGGTGCAAATATAGGCCTTCATTTCATTGCCACCAAATACTGGGATTTGATTTTTTGAAGAAATGGCCTATCTCGCTTATTCTGAGAAAGATTGATTTAGAATTCTCTCAAAATTGACAATCGCTTCTTTAGCTTGTCAATCTCTTCTTCGGCTTTTTGAATCTTCACATCAAATTGATCCTTGAGTTTATCGGCAGTTTTGGACGCCGCAAAAAACTCCAAATTGGTTTTCCACAGGGTGATGTTGTTTTCCAAATCCGAAATTTGCTTCCGTATTCCATGCTCCTTTTTATTGAAAGTCTTCACCGCATTCGGATCAGATTGAATTCTGTTCAGGTTTAATCGGAACAAGAAATCCTCCCGATCAAAATTCTCCGGATCGAGTTTTTCTAAGTAGGTATCCACCGCGGATTTGAACTGGGCCTGGATATCCTTCATATTTTTGCGAGGCACAAATCCTACCTCATTGAATTTGGCTACAAATTCGGTCAATTCCTCCTCGGTTGGGTTCTCTCCTTCAGAAGCTTTGATGATTTCTTCGCAGACTTCTTTCTTCTTCTTATAGTTTGACTCGTATTCAGAATTTGCCTGCTTATTGGAGTTTCTCCGGTTTTCAAAGAAGGAATCACAGGCGTTTTTGAACCGCTTATACAATCCATCCCGACTTTTCTCGGGTGTTGGCCCAAGTTTTTTCCACTCCTGCTGCAATTTGATCAATTCATTTGCGGTAGCCTGCCATTCGGTGGATTCTTTGAGCTCCTCCGCTTTTTGGATCAGTTCCTCCGCTTTTGCCTGATTGCTCGCGCGGATCTCATCGAGTTCTTTGAAGAAGTGATTTTTATTTTGGAAAAACTGCTTGAAACCAGACCAGAAGGCTTTGTTGATTTCCCTACCGCTTTCCCGTGGAACCTGTCCTATTTTTTCCCAGGCTTTTTGAATTTCTAGAATTTCCTTGGTCTTGGTATTCCATTCTTTGATCCGCTCTGCTTTAAACTCAGTAAATGCCGCGAGCTTTTCGATCAAGGCTTCTTTGGCTTCCTGATTTTTCTTAAAGACCTCTTTCTGACTGTCGTAAAATTCCTTTCTGCGATCGTAAACTGCGTCTGAGGCTTTTTTGAATCGTTGCCAAAGGGCTTCCTGTTCATCTCTGGGTACCGGACCGATATGCTTAAACTCCTCATGGAGATCATTGAGCATTTTGATGGCTTCTTTCAGGTCAGGAACATTCTGCAGGGCTTCGGCCTTTTGGCAAAGCTCCAGTTTACTTTCCAAGTTCTTTTTACGGTCGAGTTCTTTGAGCTCAAAGTAAATACTTCGATTGTCGTAAAAACGATCCATCAGCGCATTGTAGCTCGCCCAGAGGTTTTTATTTTGTGAGGAAGGGACCGGACCGATGGTTTTCCACTCATCCTGAATGGCCTTGATGGCATTCATGCTCAGTGTGGTCTCCTCTCCATCTACTAAGTCTCGAAGTCGATTTAATATATCTGTTTTCGCTTCAAAATTTTTCTCTTTTTGACGCTCAGATTCCTTGCGGATAGTAGATACTTGTTTTCTGAATTCGAAATAAAACTGATTGAATTCTCGCTCCTCATCGGAAGGACGAAAATCAAAATCATCTTCAGCACCACCTTCGGCCTTGAATTTCTCCTTAGCTTCTTCTCGCTCTTTGGAGGTAATGTCATCAAATGCCGCCTTGATCTCATTGATCACCCGGTCGGACTTGAGCGGATTGGTACTTTCTTTTATTTTATCCTTTAGGACTTGGAGCAGTTGAAGCTTGTCCAGTCCGGTCAGGTCGAGTTCTTCTTCGTGGTGTTCTTCTTCCTCCGAACTCTCCTCATCATGATCCTCATCGGTATTTTCTAACGGCTCCTCTTTGCTCTCTTCAGCATTATCTGATACCGGGACAGTCGATTCATTACTTTCTTCAGATTGCGCTAAAGAAGCATCGACTTCCCGTTCGGGAGTTTCGGCCGTTTGATTCTCGGCTTCAGTATTGGGGCCTTCAATTTTACCCTTTACATCCGGTTGCTCAGCTGCTTGGGTCACCTTGTCTTTTTCAGACATATCTTCGTTTTTCTCAGTCATAAAAACACTAAATTTCGAGGCAATATGGGCAAAAGTAGGGATTTTGCCTAATTTAATCTTGGGTCAAGAGGATAATTTGCGAGAAGCTTAAAATCTCCTCCCATGTTGAGTAGGATCTTTCTCCAGAGTTCGTCAGGTGTATATTGCAGCGTAAATTCGTCCAGCGCATCTTTACAAACAATCCAGGTATTTTCATTTAACTCCTCGACCAACTGATCAGGGGCCCAGCCCGAATAGCCCAGAAAAAAGCGGAAATCCGCGGGATCAAGTTCCCCTGATTTCAAACCTGAAACCAGTTCTTCAAAATTGCCACCCCACCACATGTTGAGTCCGATGCTGATACTTTTTTCGAGTTTTTGATCTCCCTGATAAATATAATGAAGGGTGTTTTGCTCGACAGGGCCTCCGACATAGACTTCCTTGTCCAAAAAAGACAAGCTTTCGACCAGTTCAGAAAGCTTTAAGATTGATGGTTTGTTTAATATCAGTCCAAAACTCCCTTCCGCATTGTGCTCACAGAGCAGCACAACGGATCTAGTGAAATTTTCATCTAATAAAAAAGGCTCTGAGATCAATAAATCACCAGCCGAAAGGTCGGGAATCTTGTCAATACTCATACAGAATCGATTATGGTTGGAAATAAAAATATATGCCTAAATTTTATAAATGCAATGCTGATCGTACTTTTATTGTAGAAAAAATTAACGCCCCTTGGGCGTGTAATTCATCAAAAATTGAAGACAAACAAATAGGTTTGCTCCCAGTTAAAGCATTAAATCGATTGCAAGATCATTAGTTGGGCGTTAAAACTCAGCTCAGTTATCCAATACTTATCTGATAAAAACTTTAAATCTCCATGGATATAGCCTCAATACGAAAAGAATACTCATTCAAATCACTGGATAAAAATGACGTACACGATGATCCAATGGTTCAGTTTAAAGACTGGATGAAAGAGGCGATAGATTCCCAAGTCCTCGAAGCCAATGCCATGACTTTATCTACCCTTGGCGCAAATGGCTATCCCAATGCGCGAATAGTTTTGCTTAAAGAAGTCGATCATGGCTTTGTCTTTTTTACCAATTATGAAAGTGAAAAAGGACAGGAACTGATTCGGAATCCACAAGCAGCACTTACCTTTTTCTGGGCCGAACTGGAGCGACAAGTTCGAGTACTTGGAAAAGTAGAAAAAATCAGTCCTGAAGAATCAGATGAATATTATTTCAGCAGACCTCTTGGATCACAAATCGGAGCTTGGACTTCACCCCAAAGTGAAAAAATAGCTTCTCGTGAGATTCTTGATCAAAAGCTAAAAGAAATGGAAGATAAATTTGCCAAGGAAGAAATCAAACGGCCACCTTTCTGGGGAGGTTTTCGATTAATTCCTCATAAAATCGAGTTTTGGCAAGGACGACCCAGCCGCCTTCATGACCGGGTCCTCTACGAAAATATCACTCCAAGTCATTGGGAAATATCGAGACTAGCTCCATGATGTTTATTTCAGATCAAATAGATCATCCGCTCCGATCATTCGCTCGACGGTAAATCCCTCTCCGTAAGTTTTGAAAATACGGTGGCCCATTTCCCGAGCCCGGGCTTCGATAAAGGGCAAAAAGTCCGGGTTGGAAATAAAGCTCTCCGGTTCTTTGCTGCTTGGGTCGTGAAATTGGGACTGATAGGCCAAAATACTTTTGACTTTGGTCTCCCAATGGTCCGTGATATCAAACACAAAATCCGGTTCGATGTAATTATTTTGAATGTAATGATACACGAATTTGGGTCTCCAGGCTTCCTGATTTTTCCCTTCGTATTCGGTTTCGATTTTGCGAAGCCCACTCATAAAGCAAGCATGGGTAGCTAAACTTGCTCCTTTTCCATGATCGGGATGCCGATCACGAATGGCATTAGCCAGTACGATTTCAGGCTGATATTTGCGAATTACCCTGATCACTTCTAATTGATGCGCCTCATCATCCAAAAACAAGACATCCTTAAATCCCATATTTTCTCTCGCCGAAAGACCGAGAATTTTTGCGGCGTCATCGGCTTCTTTCAACCGAATCTCGGGAGTCCCCCGTGTGCCCATTTCACCTTTTGTCAAATCCACAATTCCCACCTTATACCCTTTGGAAACCTGAGCTAAAATGGTACCCGAACAGCCAAGCTCAGCATCATCAGGGTGAGCTGCGATTACTAAAATATCTAATTTATTCATGGAATTATCTGACTCGTAAATTTTGACCTATTCTGAGAATACTTCTCGTGGATATTCGATTCAATCGCGTAATTGTACTAATGGAGACACCATATCTTCTGGCGATTCCACCGAGGGTATCCCCTCTTTTTACCCGATGATAAGCGGCCGTTCGCGCTTTGGCTACTTGATTAAACGTAGTCGGAGTAATTTGATAATCCTGAAATCTGATTTTTCCACTGGGAAAATCATACACTAACTCAGGATCAAAAGGGAGTCCCCGATACCGCAGCTCGTAATGCAAATGTGCCCCGGTACTTCGTCCCGTGCTTCCTCCTTTACCAATAATATCTCCGGCTTTGACTTCATCCCCGACATGGGCGATCAATTTAGACATGTGCCCATAGAGCGTTTCAAGTCCGTTTTTATGACGAATAACTAAAAAATAACCATAACCATATCGGTCATAGGATCGCACCCTGACTATGCCATCAAATGCAGCATAAACCGGATCACCGGTGTTCAGATCCAAATCCGTCCCATAGTGCATTCTTCCCCAGCGAGGACCATAGGATGAATTGATTTTCATGATTTCGGAAGGCATTTTCCATTCATAGCCAAAAAAAGGATCGTAAAGACGGAGATTGACCGTATCCTGAAATTTTCGGACATCAAAATTATAAATATCCACTTTCTTGGAATCCCAGGCAGAATAATATTCAAAAGCGGTCACCCAAATACTGTCAATTTGAATTTGCTCCGATACTTTGATCAAACGATTGGTGGGTGCCCAGATCATCAGATTTTGATCCTCTGCGATAATAGACCGTGATTTTCGCAAATTCACGTTATTTTCAAAAATAAGGGAATCGGTGATAGAACTTAAAGATTGGAGATAGCTATCCTGATCAAAAGTTCTCAATTCGATACTTCCTCGCTCCTGAGGAACGGTAATAGTCTCTGATTTACTCTTTTTAATGATTTTTGGAAAAATTTGAGCATTGGCCGTATGTAGACCAATGCTCAAAAATATTCCTATACATAGTATCAGGTGTGGATACTTCATGAATGCTTTTTAATGATTCTCCAATGCAGCTAAATACCTCTCAGCATCCAAGGCCGCCATACAGCCTGTTCCGGCTGCCGTCACGGCTTGTCGATAGATATGATCTTGTGCATCTCCACAAGCAAAAACGCCTTCTACATTGGTTTTGGTACTTCCAGGAATAGTTTTAATATAGCCGGACTCGTCCATGTGGATGTAGTCTTTGAATACCTCGGTATTTGGTTGATGACCAATAGCAACAAAGAAGCCAGAAATCTTCAAATCTCTTTTTTCTTTGGTGACATTATTGATGACTCTTGCTCCTGTTACTTCATCGTCTCCTAGAATATCCTCTGTTTCAGTGTTCCAAAGGATTTCTATTTTGGGATTGTTCATGACCCTGTTTTGCATAATCTGGGAAGCACGCATTTCATCTCTTCGGACGATCATGTATACTTTGCTGCAGATATTTGCCAAGTAGGAGGCTTCTTCGCAGGCTGTATCTCCTGCCCCTACGATGGCCACATCTTGACCTCTAAAGAAGAACCCATCACAAACTGCGCAGGCAGAAACCCCTTTACCATTGAGACGAGTTTCACTATCCAGTCCTAGCCATTTGGCAGAGGCTCCGGTAGAAATAATGACCGTATCCGCATGCACGGTCACCTGATCATCGACGGTTACCACGTGAGGAGTTTTGCTGAAGTCCACTGCCGTGACCATTCCGTATCTCACTTTGGTACCAAATCGCTCGGCCTGTTTTCTGAAATCTTCCATCATCTCAGGCCCCATGATCCCATCGGGATATCCGGGGTAGTTTTCCACGTCAGTGGTAATGGTCAATTGACCACCGGGCTGCCCACCAGTGTAAAGCACAGGATTTAATCCCGCTCGAGAAGCATAAATAGCTGCAGTATATCCTGCAGGCCCTGATCCTACGATCAGCACCTTTACTCGTTCAATGTCTTGATTCATCTTAAAGAAGTATTAAATCGGGTAAAATTTGACAAATAATGGATGGTAACAAAACTACCAATTGTTAAAATTCCCAAATGTGACTCTTATCCTATAAAATCCGCCACCGGGTCTTAGGTTGGGTAAAAAATAAAAAAGGGAGTCGCCTCCCCTTTTTCTTAACCTAAGTAAGGCTTCAGTGTCTTACTCCTAGAAGTATGCCTTAGCCTTCGTATTGCTTTTTCTTTGATTTGCCTTACCCGCTCTCGGGTGAGGTTAAATTTCTCACCAATTTCCTCCAAAGTCATGGCTTGCTCTCCGTTTAGTCCAAAGTAAAGGGTGATCACATCGGCTTCACGTTGAGTGAGTGTAGATAATGCCCGCTGCACTTCCTTTCGGAGGGAGTCGTTCATCAGTTCATCATCAGGTTTTTCATCCCCGTCATTTTCCAAAACGTCCAAAAGACTGTTTTCCTCACCTTGTACAAAAGGCGCGTCCATGGAGACGTGGCGACCAGAAATTTTCATGGTATCCACGACCTCAGAAGCAGTCACTTCGAGCACTTCAGCCAATTCTTCCGGAGAAGGCTCCCGCTCAAACTTTTGCTCGAGCTCACTGAATGTTTTGGAAATTTTGTTTAATGATCCTACTCGGTTCAAGGGTAGACGTACAATCCTAGATTGCTCAGCAAGCGCCTGCAAAATAGACTGACGGATCCACCAAACCGCATAAGAGATGAATTTAAATCCTCTGGTTTCATCAAATCGCTGTGCAGCTTTGATCAATCCCAAATTTCCCTCGTTGATCAAGTCACCCAGAGAAAGTCCTTGGTTTTGATATTGCTTTGCTACTGAAACCACAAATCGAAGATTGGCTTTGGTTAACTTTTCCAATGCCAATTGGTCTCCTTCTCGGATCCTCTTTGCCAAAACAACTTCTTCGTCTGCAGTTAACAAATCTACCTTTCCAATCTCCTGAAGGTATTTGTCCAAGGATTGGCTTTCTCTGTTGGTAATCTGTTTACTGATTTTTAGCTGCCTCATTCAGAATTATGATATGTGTAATTGATTTTTAGATATTGAATGTAATCAAAGGAAGGTTAATCTTAACCTTTTGGTTCCTGTTTTTCAGGTTTTGGGATCAAAACTTTTCTGGAAAGCTTGAATTTACCGGTCTTTTTGTCTACGTCGATCAACTTAACGACGATTTCTTCTCCGGGTTCGAGGACGCCTTCCATACTTTCTAGACGCTCCCATTTGATCTCAGATATATGCAGTAAACCATCTTTGCCAGGCATAAATTCCACAAAGGCACCGAAAGGCTGAATATTTTTCACTTTTCCGGTATAGGTCTCTCCTATCTCAGGCTGGGCGACGATTGCTTTGATCCGCTGAAGGGCAGCGTCCATATTGTCCTGATTAGCAGAGAATACGTTGATTTTGCCCTGATTGTCGACTTCTTCGATTACAATAGTTGTGCTCGTGTCTTTTTGAATCTCTTGGATTACCTTACCACCAGGTCCGATTACCGCTCCGATCAATTCCTTAGGAATCATCATCACAAAAGAACGAGGAGTATGAGGCTTCAAGTCCGGCTTAGGGGCAGCAAGTGTCTTATTGATTTCATTCAAAATATGCAGTCTTCCCTCTTTTGCCTGATGAAGTGCTTCTTTCAATACGGAGTAATCCAAGCCCTCTACTTTCAAGTCCATCTGACAAGCCGTGATTCCTTTTTGGGTACCAGTGACTTTAAAATCCATATCTCCCAGATGATCCTCATCACCCAAAATATCAGAAAGGATGGCATATTTTCCGGTTTTGGCGTCGGATATCATCCCCATCGCAATTCCGGTAACCGGTGCTTTGATTTTCACTCCGGCATCCATAAGTGCCAATGAACCCGCACAAACGGTAGCCATCGATGAAGAACCATTGGATTCTAAAATATCAGATACAATCCGGATAGTGTACGGATTTTCGATTTCGGAAGGCAATACTTTTTTCAAGGCTCTCATCGCCAAGTTTCCGTGCCCTACTTCTCTTCTACCCGGACCACGGTTTGGCTTTACTTCGCCAGTAGAAAATCCAGGAAAATTGTAATGAAGGAAAAATTTATTGTATCCGGAGATTACCGCGCCGTCAACCATCTGCTCGTCCATTTTGGTACCTAATGTACAAGTAGTAACGGATTGCGTTTCTCCTCTGGTAAATACTGCCGAGCCATGCGCCGAAGGAAGGTAATCTACCACAGACCAAATCGGTCTAACCTCGGTAAGATCCCGACCATCCATTCGTTTTTTGGAGTCTAATGTGAAGTTTCTTGCGGCCTCTTTGTGAATCTTATGGAAATACGGACCGATCAAACTCGCCTCAAATTCATGCTCCTCACCCAATGCTTCCACAAATTGATCTTTGATCTCTTTGATCAGAGCAGATCGCTCGCTCTTGTTGGCAATTTGCTTAGAAACAGACTGGTATAACTTATCATAAAGCTCTGACCGCATCTTATCAAACAGTGCTGGATCAGATTTCTCGTGATTGTACTCTCGTTTTTGTTCTTTTCCTACTTCTTTGGTCAGCTCAAGTTGTACTTGACAATGACGCTTGATCTCCTCATGGGCAAATTCCATGGCCTCAACCATTTCATCCTCTTGGATTTCGTTAGCTTCACCCTCTACCATCAAAATGAAATCCAAAGATCCCGCTACTATAAATTCCAAAGAAGCTTTTTCAAGATCACTTGGTTTAGGGTTGATGATTAATTGACCGTCGATCTTCGCTACACGAACTTCTGAAATAGGACCATTAAACGGAATGTCAGAAACAGCTAAAGCTGCGGATGCTGCCAATCCTGCCAAACAATCCGGCAAAACCTCATCATCTGAGGACATCAACGTTATGGCAATTTGAGTATCGGCATGATAGTCGTCCGGGAAAATAGGACGAATCGCTCGATCAACGATACGGCTGATTAGAATTTCATAATCGGAAAGTCTTCCTTCCCGCTTCAAAAAACCTCCGGGAATTTTTCCGGATGCTGCGAATTTTTCTTGATAATCCACAGACATAGGCAAAAAGTCGACTCCTTCTCCAGCCTCTTTTTTGGATACTACCGTAGCCAAAAGCATGGCTTTCCCCATTCGTACTACAACAGAACCATCAGCTTGCTTTGCCAATGCGCCGGTTTCAATAGTGATTTCTCTACCATCCTTAAGGGTGATGGTCTTAGTGATTAAATTTGGTAACATAAATTATGATTTGTATTATTTTTTCGTTTTAAAAATTAAGGCATCCAGTTTAAAAAGAAAAAAGTAAGGTCCTCCAAAAGAGAACCTTACCTTGATTCGTTATTTTCTGATTCCTAGTTCAGCAATAATCGCTCTGTATCGCTCAATGTCAGTTTTGATTAAGTAATCGAGCAAGCTTCTGCGCTTACCTACGAGCTTAAGCAATCCAAGTCTTGAGGAGTGGTCCATTTTGTTGGACTTCAAATGTTCAGTCAAATGCTGAATCCTGTGAGTAAAGAGGGCAATCTGAGACTCAGGTGATCCTGTGTCAGTTTCAGATTTTAACCGTCCATGATTTTTAAACAACTCTTGTTTTTTCTCTGATGTTAAATACATGTTTAGCTAAATTAATTAAAACAGCTACAAAGGTAAGGTTTATATTCCAAATTAGAAAATATCAAGCGGTTTTTGAAACTCTTCTCTTCAGTCGTTTTTGTGTCGATTTCCACCATTCTATGTAAAAATCCGGCTCGAATAACCGGGCATCTTTTCGAGCCTGTTTCAAAAAGAACAAACCAAATGGCAAAAGCATCACACAAGAAAACCAAGTTCCGATCAGCGGATCTGTGACACCTTCCTTCGCCCATTTTTCACCCGTAATGGTAAGCATATAGTAAACAATGAAAAATATAATAGAAACCAAAACCGGCATGCCCAAGCCACCTTTCTTGATAATCGCTCCTAATGGTGCTCCAATCAAAAACATCACAAAGCAGGCAAAAGCCTGAGTGTACTTTTGATACCAGGAAATCTCAAACCTTCTGAATTCGCGCTCGTAATTATCAATCTGCACCTTTTTCACCTGAAAATTATTTTTCAAGTTTCGGGAATTGTTAAGCGCCATAGTCAGAGCATTGGAGCGATAGCCTCTTTTATTGATTAAAGAGTCAATCAAATCCCGCTCATCATCCGTCAAAGGTTCGGTTCGGGTGATAGTTACTTTCCGATCAGTTGGATCATCGGCCACAGGATTATCCACCATTGCTTCCTCTAATCTGCGCTGAGGGCTGAGGGAACTGGGTCTTTTAGCTCGCAAAAGTGAATCGACTCTAGGGTTGGCCGGTTTAGCGGCAGAAACCGGAAGCGAACCACTAGAATCCAAGGTCACGCCAAGACTTTCTTTGAAATCCAGCAGTACGGTATCTTTACCCCGATCCTCCAAAACGTTTTTTAAAGAATCCATCTCCAAGCGCTCTTTTCTACTCATTTCGGCACGTAACGAATCCGCAATTGCCTTTTTTTCCATAATGGGTTGGAGCGGATCCAGATTTCTAGTCCGTGCAAAAAAAGGGTAAATACTCTCAGCTTGCTTGTAATTTTGAAATTGCTGTTCGTTAACCAGAGTACTAATCGAATCCAACCCCAGCTTGATTTGAGAGATGTTTTTGATGGATCGATTGGTGGACCAGAGATCTTCCGGAGTCCGGCTGAGTTGAAACTCGTCTAGGTCAAAAACAATTATGTTTTCGTCAAAAGTCGTCCGGTTAAAGGGAATTGGTTTTTCTGAAATTCCACGCATTCCCCTTTCTTCATGGTAATTGGTTCCATTATAAAGCGTGAGCTTCATATAATTTTCATTAAAAAATTTCTCCATCCGTCCGGAATCAGCCACGGTCATATCCAAATTTCCAGTTCCCGCGCTGTGATTGTAAATAATGATATCTCTCAGGTCATTGTCATTCAGTTTCTGATTCACTTTGATGCTGTATCCTGGGATACCCGCATAAAATACCCCTTCCCGAATATCCAAAGCCGGAGACTTCATCCGAATGTCGTAGAGCAGACTGAAGGTTTTGAGGTTGACTTTGGGAACCAGATAATTATTGGAAAAAAAAGCCGCTATTACCAAAAATACGGTGAAAACGCCGATCGGTCTAAGTGCCCTCACCAAGGAAATCCCACTGCTTTTGATGGCGGTGATCTCAAAGTGTTCCCCAAGATTTCCGAAAGTCATCAAGCTGGAAAGCAATACCGCCAAAGGCAAGGCCATCGGAGAAATGCTAATCACAAAATAACCGATCAGTTCGGCGTAGATCCAAAAACTCAGTCCTTTACCAAAAATTTCATCAAAATATTTAAGCATGTTGACGATCAACAAAATGAAGTCAACCACCACAAAAGTCAATAAAAATGGCCCTATAAAAGAGCCTAGTATTAATTTATCTAATTTCTTCATAGAAAATCCTCTTCCCCGTCTCCAATACGAAACAAAGATTTTTGAGGTTCAAAATTGGTGATTTAGATTGAATTAACCACCAATTATTTCTTTCAGTTTTCCAACCAAACCCTCCCAAATAGCTGTCAGTTCATCATCATCATACCCGTCTGAGTAGTCGATAACCTTCAGAAAAAGCGTTTGCGTCAATTCATTTTCTTCAAGTTTAAACTCAATGAAAGCATGATCTTTTTCATCCGCATTAGTGGGATCAAAAAACTCAAATTTCACATGCGAGTTAATTCTCTGTGAGGCAAGTCTGGCGGGATGATCCTCGCCATCAAAATTGAAGATATAAACTTTGTCTTCATTAATCCTCACCTCATCAGCAAACCACTCCTCCAAACCGCTAGCAGTACTTAAATACTGAAAAACAATTTTCTTTGAGGCATTAATTTGATAATCAGCTACAAACTTATTTTTAACCATGATTTTTTAAATTCAGCAGTGAAAATTTCACTTTTTTAAAGAACGTCAACTTGCATTTCACAGCACAAGACCTCATATTTGCATTCCCATTTATCAGGGAGGAATTCACGATGAAAATAAACGATTTTCAGTCCTGATTTATTCGATTTCGACTGTGTCATAATATAGGCATTAATTCGAACTTTCGATACCAAAAAATAAATATTGAAGAAAATTATGGCGAGGTATCCCGATAGTTATCGGGAGCAGGATTCATATCCCTGCCTGCGGTAGGCAGGCGCTATGGCGTAAGGGAGCCTGCCTCCAGCAGGTAAATTCAAATCCTAATAAGAAAATTGAATTAGTGAATTAAATAATTCTGGCGAGGTATCCCGAAAGTTATCGGGAGCAGGATTCATATCCGCCGCGGCGGACGGGAGCCTGCCTCCAGCAGGTAAATTCAAATCCTAATAAGAAAATTGAATTAGTGAATTAAATAATTCTGGCGAGGTAGCTCAGTTGGTTAGAGCGCAGGATTCATAACCCTGAGGTCGGGAGTTCAAATCTCCCTCTCGCTACAAAGGTCTCTGAATTTTCAGAGGCCTTTTTTATTTTTAGGATATGGATGAATTCGTTGTTTATATACTTTATTCTCCTTCAACAAGAAAGACATACACCGGTATGACTTCTGACTTAATTACAAGATTCCATTTCCATAATCAAAAATCAACCAAAGGTTATACAATTAGATATCGACCTTGGATTGTTATTTATGTGGAGTTTTTTAAAACGAAGAAAGATGCTCTTGCCAGAGAAAAGGAACTGAAATCTGGTAAAGGCCGTGATTGGATCAAAAAATATATCTTACCTTTTTACAAATAGCGTCAAGATTAATATCTGCTACCACATAGCACCCTGGCGCGGCGAACACGCGTCTGCCTATCGTAGGTAAATTCAAATCTCCTCCCAATTCCCGGGACTACCAAGGCTTTCGGAAACGGAAACCTCTTTTAGAAATGAATTAATGGAGAAAAAAAAAGCCTCCCCGAAGGAAGGCTTTCCGCAAAATAAGGTGTGCCTACCTTATTTTACTCTTTCAACTACAGCTTTGAATGCCTCTGGGTGATTCATCGCCAAATCAGCCAAAACCTTACGGTTTAGCTCGATGTCAGCTTTTTTCAACATCCCCATAAACTGAGAGTAGGAAATCCCATGCTCACGAGCACCGGCATTGATTCGCTGAATCCACAATGCTCTGAATTCACGTTTCTTTGCTTTTCTGTCTCTGTATGCATACTGAAGACCTTTCTCATACTTGTTTTTGGCTACGGTCCATACATTTTTACCTCTTCCGAAGTAACCTTTTGTGGCCTTTAGCACTTTTTTTCTTCTTGCTCTTGACGCTACCGCGTTTACCGATCTAGGCATAGTTTTTTGTTTTTTGACGCTTGGTGCTCCGAATTAATCGAAATCTTTAGAACCAACGCATCTGGTGAATAAATAAACCTTAATTAATTAATGGACAGGTTGATCAGATTCTCAACATGTCACGTACTCGGCCCTCATCAGACTCGTGAACCAAACCAGTTTTGGTTAAGTTACGCTTTCTTTTGGTGGCTTTCTTGGTCAGGATGTGGCTTTTGAAAGCATGTTTCCTTTTGATTTTGCCGGTTCCTGTTAAGGCAAACCGCTTTTTTGCACTTGATTTAGTTTTTACTTTAGGCATCTTACTGTATTTATTTAGTTGAAATTATTTTTTCGACTGCTTGGGTGCGATGAAAATATTCATTCGCTTTCCTTCTAATTTCGGTAGCTGCTCCACTGCACCATAATCTTCGAGAGCCTGGGCAAATTTCAATAAAAGCATCTCTCCTCTTTCTTTGAAGACAATACTTCTACCCACAAAATGCACATAGGCTTTGACTTTGGCTCCTTCTTTCAGGAAACTGATGGCATGCTTCAATTTAAAGTTGAAATCATGATCATCGGTATTCGGACCAAAACGGATTTCCTTCAAAACAACTTTTGCAGCATTGGCCTTGATTTCCTTTTGCTTTTTCTTTTGCTCGTACTTAAACTTGGCATAATCCAAAATCTTACATACGGGAGGATTGACAGTGGGTGAAATCTCGACCAAGTCCAAGTCGTTTTCTTCGGCAAGTTTGATGGCTTTGTCGGTAGGCATCACTGCGTTTCCGCCTTCTACAAAATCCCCTACTACACGTACTTCTCTTGCTCTGATTCGTTGATTTACCTTGTATGGTTCTTCTTGTCGACCTCTGTGTGGTTGTCTGTCTCTCAAGTTAGCTGTTGTTGTTTTTGTGAAATTGACTGCAAATATCGGAATTATTTTTATTCGAAAAAAGCGGAATAATATTTTACCAACTTATTCCTTACTCAATGATTCTGAAATAATCCCCTGAAAATACTGAATAAACTCCTCGATTGAGTAGTTACCTAGGTCTCCTTCTCCGTGCTTCCTCACAGATAGCACGCGATTCTCCTGCTCTTTCTCTCCTACAATAAGCATAAAAGGCACTTTCTTCACCTCCGAATCTCTGATTTTACGACCGATCTTTTCATCCCGATTGTCAATACTTCCGGTGATTCCAGCGTCCTCCAATAAGGATTTAACTTCCTCAGCATAAGTGATAAATTTCTCAGAAATCGGCAGAATATTAATCTGCTCCGGTGAAAGCCAAAGTGGAAAATTACCCGCACAGTGCTCAATCAATACTGCCACAAATCGCTCCAAGGAACCAAAAGGCGCCCGGTGAATCATCACAGGTCTGTGCTTTGCATTGTCCGAACCGATGTATTCCAATTCAAATCGCTCAGGTAGGTTATAATCTACTTGGATGGTCCCCAACTGCCATTTTCTTCCCAACGCATCCTTGACCATAAAATCAAGTTTCGGGCCATAAAAAGCCGCTTCACCCAATTCGGTGACGGTTTCCAAGCCTTTTTCGGCTGCAGCCTCGATAATCGCAGCTTCGGCTTTGGCCCAAGCCTCGTCCGTTCCGATGTATTTCTGCTTGTTTTCGGGATCCCGAAGGGAAATCTGGGCAGTGTAATCTTCAAAACCCAGAGCTTTGAACACATAAAGCACCAAATCAATCACTTTGATAAACTCTTCCTTTACTTGCTCCGGACGGCAGAAAATATGGGCATCATCTTGGGTAAATCCTCTCACCCGGGTCAATCCATGCAACTCTCCACTTTGCTCGTAGCGATAGACCGTTCCAAATTCAGCATAACGAATCGGCAAATCCTTGTACGATCGCGGCTTATGCTTATAGATTTCACAGTGATGAGGGCAGTTCATAGGTTTGAGCAAAAACTCCTCCCCTTCATGTGGAGTATGAATCGGCTGAAAGGAATCCTTTCCGTATTTTTCATAATGACCAGAAGTCTCATACAGCACTTTGTGCCCGATATGAGGCGTGGTCACTTGCTCGTATCCTGATTTGTCTTGGGCTTTTTTCATAAAAGCGACCAATCGCTCGCGCAAAAGTGTCCCTTTTGGTAGCCAAAGTGGAAGCCCCTGTCCTACTTTTTCAGAAAAAGTAAACAATTCCAATTCCCGCCCGATCTTACGGTGATCCCGCTTTTTAGCTTCTTCCAATAAGGTAAGGTATTCCTGAAGCTCTTTTGCCTTGGGGAAAGTGACCCCGTAGATGCGGGTTAGCATTTTTCGCTTTTCGTCCCCTCTCCAATAAGCTCCAGCTATATTGGTCAGCTTGACCGCTTTGATAAAACCGGTATTGGGAATATGTGGGCCCCGACAAAGGTCGGTGAAATTTCCCTGCTCATAAAAAGTGATCGAACCGTCTTCCAATCCTTCCAGAAGATCCAGTTTATACTCGTCGCCTTTTTCTTGATAGTAAGCGATGGCGTCTTTCTTTGAAATGGCTTTTCGGACATACTCATTCTTCTCCCGAGCCAGTTCGATCATTTTTTGCTCGATCTTTTCCAATTCGGATCCGTCCAAGGTATGATCGCCAAAATCTACATCGTAGTAAAAACCCGTTTCGATTGGCGGGCCGATACCGAACTTGATTCCAGGATAAAGCGCTTCCAAAGCTTCAGCCAATAAGTGGGCGGAAGAATGCCAAAAGGTGTTTTTCCCTTCCCCGTCATTCCAGGTCAACAGCTGAACGTTGGAATCCTGCTCGATGGCACGGGTAGCATCCCACACCTGACCGTTGACTTTTGCGGCTAGGACATTCCGGGCTAAACCCTCGCTGATACTGGCAGCAATCTGTAGTCCGGTAGTTCCTTTTTCGTACTCCCTTTCCGATCCATCCGGAAGGGTAATTTTAATGGGTTTTGACATAAAATAAATAAGCCTTTACAAACAGGCGTTTGGTTTAAGATGCAAATATGCGAAGAGTGATCACAAAGGAAAAATTTAGGCGAAAGGAATGTGTAAATCAATTTTGAATATCCACTGGATTTTGTAAAAATCTGACTTCTGAAAAAGCCAAAAACTGTCTTATTTACTTTCTTTTGACTTTTTTAAGGCACTAAAAAGTTCCTTGGGGTCTTGAAGATTGTCCCAAAATGCCACAATGATGATTTGAAGGTCATCAACTTTGTAATAGATACTAAAATTACCCATTGGAGCGACCCTTACTCCATTGAATTCTGTGGACTTGTAAATAAATGGTCTTTTGGATAGTTGCCTTGTTTTTTTTGAAACTAAATCTAAAAGTTTTTTTGAGTAGATAGTGGACTTATTTCGATTAACCCAATATTCTAAAACACCGATAAATTGAAGGTCTGCTGTTTTTGTCCAAACTACATTGCGTTTAGCCATTCCAGATTTCTTTTGTCCATGGCTTCTTGTGAAATTAACTTCCCATTTTTACTATCCTCCTCACTCATTTTCAACATCTTCTTTTGATCTTCTGTCAATTCTGACATTTCTAATGCAGAAGAACCAGAAGAAATCAGCTGATCAATCGCCTCCAAAAATGCCTTATTATTGATGGAAAGTATTTTCTCAATTAATTCATTTCTTAAATTATCCACAGTAGCCATATCAATTCAAAATTTACTTAAAATTTGCCAATTTTAGATACAATACAAATTGGTTTATAATTTTCATCTAAAAATAAATCACTATTATACCAGCTTGCTTGGTGAAAAACGTACACAACTTTCTCAAAAACTCTTCCCAAAACTTAGTCCGGCCCAATAAGGATTGAAAGACCAAATTTTCCCAGCTCTTACCGGAACATTAAAAAATGGCGTATAACCAATTCTGAAAAAGAATCCCCCTTCCGGTTTTTGGTACCTGTATCCAACTCTAAGAGGAATAAAGGCGTCAAAAACTACTTTATTGATTGTTTCAAATGTTTCCGAATCAAAATCAAAGCTTGTGTTTAAATAAGAAGTGAATCCCATACCCAATTCCAGATGATGATTTGATTTGCCATATAGTGCAGATATCTCTAATGGCAAAGCAGGGAGCCAACTAGTCTTCGAGTCTATATTTCTTTAGGCCATATAGAAAAACCTGCACTGGCATTCAGCTTTAGCTTCCCTTTTTGATGGAAAATCTTGCTGTAGTTAATCGCATAAAATCCAGAACTTCCCCCGACTTCAAAATAAACCCCTTTTTTTGCGGTGAAAGCCCCGGGTTCGGTCTGGGCCGTTGCCCCAAAGGAAATAGCTAAGGCCAAGATCAAAACTGAGATAAAAGCTTTTTGGAATAGATTTTTCATGATTGGGACTTTAAAAATGAAATCATCTGATCGATAAAGATCTCTGAGTTAGACTATTCCTCTAAACTAATCGTTTTTTTTTCAAACAAAATTTTTTTACAAAATAATCTGCGCACTGACCTTTACCACAAATGGATTGGCTTCAGGAACATCCAAGTAGGTCATCCGATGAATAAAATCCACCCGGAAAAACTTAAAAATATTTTCGATCCCATAACCCAACTCCACGTAGGGTTTGTTGGGATCTAATCTTCCCAAAGTTTCAATCGGGTTTCCGGCGGGGTCGATACCGGGGACATTTTCGATATTCTGATCGGAAACCGAACCAAACAGCACATTGGCATTGGCCACCGCGCGCCATTTCAGCTTTTTAATCAAGGGAATCCGGTTGAGCAGAAATCCTTCAAAGAAATGCCGGTAGCGTAAACTGACAAATTGATCCGAAGCAAACTCGTTAAAGTTCATCGTATTAAATGCTGCCGTGGTGTAGAAGAGCGTTTCATTTCCCAAATGGTTTTTCAAAATCGGATAAGGCACTTCTCCGAATACCTTTCCGGCATCCACTTCATAGCGTGAAATCCCAAAAAGCCCCATATTCAGCTTTTGATACAGGTAAAAATTCAACTTATGATAGTCCAAGTCTCCACCGAGCCATTGCAGCCCTTTGGCATAATTCACCTCAAATATCGGCCATCGGGACGGACCAAAGGAAGCCCGTTCATTGTCATTGATAATGATGATTTCATCCCGACCATAACGTAAGCCCGTTCTCACTTCCGTCGTTTCAAAGCGTGATTTCAGGTCTCCGCTGTCCTTTTCCCGATAGTAAAAATCAAACAAAGGATCAAATTGGGCAACATTGACTCCGGCAGAAAACAAGAAGCCTTTGAAAAACTCCCGCTGAAAAGTCAACCGCTGATTGGTACTCAGAAATGGTCTTCGGAGCGTTCCAAAACGGCTAGCGGCCAGAAAAATGGAGTTCCCCTCCAAAGATTCCATTTCCAGGCCTACCTGGTCAATTTCCCGGCTGGATTTGAGTTCCAAAGTTGTCCAGCGTTTTCGATCCAAAATATGTTTAGCCGAGACACTGTATTTAAATCGCTCATCGACAAATCCATAAGCTAAGTAGCCCTGAAAAGCCCACTTGTTACTAAACTTATAATTGGTGCGTAAGCCCAATCCCCCTCGGAGGCCTTCCACATTATTAAAGTTGCCGAATTCCGTCCATGGTCCGATATCAATTTTTCCCACCGGCAAAAATCCCGTTGCAAAAAACTTAAGCCCCTCGGAATAAAACCGGATAATTGGGATTTTTTTAAGCGTATCGACCATCTGAAGGATGGAAAGCTCCTCCGAACTCAAGGGATCAACCCGGTTTGCAGCCCAAAACTCCTCACTTGCGTCCCCGAAATCGGGCTTGAGCTCGACTGCATTATTAAAAAAAGCGGTAGGTTGAGGCTCTCCGAGTATGATGCTATCCGAGGCGGTATAAAATTTCGCCAGCAGTCCTGCTGTTTTGGGAGTGACTTGTCCGATTTTGACTTGCACTCGGGTTTTGGAGGGAATAAGCGGTCCTGCGCTTGTAGGTACCAGTTCCTGTTGGATTTTGATCCGCTCGATAAAGTTTAGATTGGCGCTTTTGGGAATCGTTAGATCCACTTGCTTGAGCGCATAGGTATTTTTATTGATCCAAATAAACCCCTCAAAAGCCAAATCCTGTTCTCGTCTTGGAATTACTTTGAGCAAATAGCAAGAATCATTTCCCACCAAAACCGAATCCATCAAATCGTAATCATAAAAAGTCTTCCATCCGTCGGCTATCGGGGATATAAATTCCTTTTCGACGATAGTCAGCCAATTTTTGTAGAAATTATATTCTTGAAATGCTGAGCCTGTAATCTGGGAAGTAGTCGATCCATCGGTGATTCCCACTCCGGTGACTTTTGATTTTTCGACGATTTCCTTTTTTAAGACAGGATTGTTTCGATAATAAAATTTACTCAGGGTTTCCGAAAAAAATACCGGAAGTATCTTCTCCCCTTCATCGTTGGTCAGCTGGCGAATACTATCCAATACCGAAGTAACTTTTCGGACCGTCCGGCGATTGGTAAAGCTTTCCGAAAGATGATCAATATCGATTTCGATTTTGGTATAATTGCTTGTTTGGTAAGCTTCTAACTGACGCTTATCAAAGTCATTTTTACGGGTAACAACTTGTCTGATAATTTCAAAAGCAGGGTTTTCTCCCGCTTCGAATACAAAGGTCTCCAGCTCCAGATCCGCAGGGCGCAATTGAAAATTAACCACCTGTTCATTGGTTTGAGACAAAGCTTTGGATTGGCTGATATAGCCCAGATAACTGACCTGAATACTGTCTACTAAAACCGAGGTTTCGATTTCAAAAAAACCTTCAAAATCGGTATTTTGGCCAGTCGAAGTGCCTTTGAGTAAGACGGCAGCAAATGGAATAGGATCTCCGGTCTCTGCATCAGTGACTTTACCTTTGATGAGAAACTGCCCAAAACTACTGAAAGCCTGAAGGAAAAAGAATAGGATTAAAAGATAGCGACTCATCCTTTGAATTTTGAAAGAAACTAACGTGCTGCAAAATAAATTCATTCCTCGCCCTTTTTCATCAGTTCCCTGATTTTATTTCTAAATTCTTCCCTCATTCAAGCTCGGTTTAGCTACGGGAAATCGCTTTGCTCCTACTATATTTGAGCTTTGTATTAGAGAATTTATGACATACGATATAGCGATCATAGGAGGAGGAATCGTCGGATTGGCCACAGGTTTGAAAATCTTGAACCAAAAACCGGACTTGAAAATCGTCATTCTGGAAAAAGAAAATCAACTCGCCAAACATCAAACGGGAAATAACTCCGGAGTGATTCATTCAGGACTTTATTACAAACCGGGTTCACTCAAAGCCACCAATTGTATCAAGGGTTATCAGGAGTTGATTCAGTTTTGCGAAGCCGAAAAAATCCCTTTTGAGATCACAGGAAAAGTAGTCGTCGCCACTCGCAACGAGCAAAAAGCGCTCCTCGATACCCTGCTCAAAAGAGGCTTGGAAAATGGGCTTGAAGGCACTCGGAAAATCAGTTTGGAGGAACTCAACGAATACGAACCCCATTGCGCCGGAGTGGCTGCTATCCATGTGCCGCAGACCGGAATCGTGGATTATCATCAAGTGGCTTTGGCTTATGGACGCAAAATTCTACAAGGAGGAGGAGCTATTTTATTAAATCATAAAGTCCTAAGCGTAAGCCATAAAAAAGGTATAAATCAAATCGAAACTTCAAATAAAAGCATTGAGGCAAAATTGGTCATTAATTGCGCGGGACTGTATTCAGATAAAGTCGCCAAAATGAATGATGAATCCTCAACTGAGGTCAAAATCATTCCCTTTCGAGGAGAATATTTTAAGCTCAAAAAGGAAAAAGAATACTTGGTCAAAAACCTGATTTATCCCGTACCCGACCCTAATTTTCCCTTTTTGGGTGTACACTTTACCCGCATGATGAAAGGCGGTGTGGAAGCCGGTCCAAATGCGGTACTAGCTTTTCGACGAGAAGGCTATAAAAAATCTCAAATCAATCTTGGTGAATTGGCAGAAACTTTGGCTTGGCCAGGGTTTCAAAAAGTAGCGGCCAAGTATTGGAAAACCGGTTTTGGCGAACTGTACCGATCTTTTTCGAAAGCTGCTTTTACCAAAGCTTTGCAAGAATTGATTCCTGAAATCCAAGCATCCGATTTAGTCGAAGGCGGTGCTGGAGTCCGTGCCCAAGCCTGTGATCGAACAGGAGGATTACTGGATGATTTTGCCATCCGAGAATCTGAGTTTGCCATCAACGTGCTCAATGCCCCTTCTCCGGCAGCCACGAGCTCGCTATCCATTGGAGGCGCCGTTGCCAAAATGGCTTTAACTCGATTTCAATAACTAATTAAATTATAAAGTTTTATAAAAACAATTAAACCTGTGTATTGACGGTATCAGGGAAATAGCGATTGGCTAATTTGATCATTTCATCGCCTTTGACCAAATCATGCACACTCAAGGTATTGGTGTGATAATGCCCTGCCGCTCCGATCAATTCCCTCACCGCTTCAATGGTGTTATGATGAAAATTATAGACTCGTTCAGCTTTATCCGTCACCACCAATCCATTGACAAGTCCGCGCTTTTGAGTAGCTACGCCGGTCGGGCATTCATTGGTATTGCATCGTAAAGACTGAATACATCCTAGACTAAACATAAAACCCCGAGCAGAATTACAGATATCGGCGCCCAGCGCTATATTTTTCACAATCGAAAAAGCACTGACAACTTTTCCCGATGCAATTAATTTGATCTCATCTTTGAGATTAAATTTTTCCAAAGCCGCTTTGACAAAAATCAACGCCGGTTCCAGTGGCAATCCCACACTATCTGAAAACTCCAATGGAGCGGCACCCGTCCCTCCCTCCGCTCCATCGATGGTAATGAAGTCGGGCCAAGTTTCCTGACTGATCATCGCCTTGCAGAGTTCGATAAATTCCTCCGTTCTCCCGATACAAAGTTTAAATCCGACCGGTTTTCCTCCTGCAAGTTCCCTAAGCTGAGCAATGAACTGAATCATTTCTTTTGGATTGGAAAAAGCGCTGTGGGATGGAGGAGACAATACGGTAGTTCCTTGCAAAATCCCTCTGATCTTTGCTATTTCCGCAGTGTTTTTTATCCCTGGCAATACGCCACCATGACCGGGTTTAGCCCCCTGAGAAAGCTTCAACTCAATCATTTTTACCTGTGGTAAACTAGCTTTCTCCTTGAAATCTTTGGCACTAAACCGACCCGATTCATCTCTACATCCAAAATATCCTGTACCAATCTGCCAGCAAATATCTCCTCCTTCCAAATGATACGAGGCGATACCTCCCTCTCCGGTATTGTGTAGAAAATTTCCCTTTTTGGCCCCACGGTTCAATGCGATAATGGCATTGCTGCTCAAAGAACCAAAACTCATGGCAGAAATATTCAAAATAGATGAAGAGTACGGTTGGGTGCAGAATTTGGACCCAATAGTAACCCGAAGGTCTTCATCTTTAGGGTGAACCGCATAAATCGAATGTCTCAAAGCCGTATAATCCTCTCCATCGATATCCCGCTGGGTACCAAATGGATGAGTATCATTGACATTTTTGGCTCGACGGTAAGCCAAAGCGCGAAGGTTTCTACTAAAAGGCCTTCCGTCGGTATTGCTTTCCACAAAATACTGCTGCATTTCCGGACTGATGGATTCCAGCATGTATCGAAAATTTCCGACAACTGGATAGTTTCTACGAATCGCATGCTTTTTTTGAACTGTATCGTAAATCCCCAATAAAGTCAAAGCAGCTAATACCGCCAAAACCAAATAGCCAAAGCGAAAGTCACTAAATTCATAAAACCACATCAAAAGAAGGGTGAGTGAAAAAAGAAAAATAATGGTTCCGAAAAATAACTTGTTCATGTGTAAGTGACTTTTTGCTAATATAAAGAATTGAAGGAAATTAGCCTCAGTTCAATAAAAATTCCAGTAGCCGGTATTCGGCATAGGAAAACTCATTTTTAGGGATTAAAAAACCGGTGTGGCCTCCCCGTTGAGGCATTTCTAGTACTAATTCTGATTTTTCGTTCGCTATTTTAGTGGGATAGCATTCGGAACCGAGAAGGGGATCATTCAGGGCATTGATTATCAGCGTTGGAATAGTGATTTGTGATATCCAATTATCAGGACTCACGGATTGGTAAAAGTCAGCCGCATCTTTAAATCCATGTAACTTCGCCGTAAAATGCGTATCAAATTCATCAAAGGAATCCACTCGATCAAGTAGGTCTAGATCAATCAAATCGGGAAATTGCAGCGCCTTTGCACGGATTTTATTTTTCAATTTTCCCAGAAAGCGATTTTTATAAAACTGATTAGATTTCAATTTTAGCGTGGCAGCACTAGAGGGCAGGTTACAAGGAGTGGAGTAAACCGCCGCCCGCTTGATCTGAGGCGGCAGGCTAAGCGCTTTTTCTCCCAAATATTTGAGGGTTTGGGCTCCTCCCATGCTGATCCCTGCCAGAAAAATATACTCATAATTTCTGTTCCCGATCACATGCTGCACCACTGTTTCCAAATCATAACTGGCCCCATGGTGATATAAAATAGGCTTTAGATTGATCTCTCCACCGCAGCTTCGGTTATTCCAAACTACTACATCGACTCCATGTTGATTAAATAATTTGACCAAACCCATGGCGTAATGACGATACGAATCCCCCTCTAATCCATGGGAAACAATCAGAAGTCGATCTGAGCCCACTTCGGACCAATCCAAATTCAAAAAATCATCATCGGGGGTATCGATTTTTTCTCGTTGATAGCTTACTCCTTTCACCTTGCGTAATAAACTCGGCACGATGGTTTCCAGGTGTCCATTAAAGAGGTAAAAAGGAGGATTGCGGTACTTAGAAGAAATAATAGGCATAGAATAAAAAACTTAACACGCTATTCATCTTAGGATAAATAACGCCAACTAATCAAACGCTACTTTTGTATAGAATTTTCTTCATAGGGTATAAAACATAAAAGCGGAGTCGCAGGTGCAGACTCCTTTTTTTATATCATCCGGGCAACTTCCTCAATGGCGTTTAGCAGACGGAGTTTTAATTTTGCCCAATGCTTTTCAAAGTCTTCACCAAATCCCTGGGATTCTAGAATCTCCTTTCCCTCCTGTAGAATTTCAGTCAAATCATCAAATTCAAACATGCCCAAGGTGGGTTTTACCTTATGTCTGATTTGCTGAATCGTGACCTCATCCCGCATAGTCACACCCTCTTCATACACATCCTTTAGTTCATGGAGACCATTGTGTATTGCCCGGGTGAGTTCATCCTTAAATTCTTCATCCCCCTCTGCCATATCTACGATGAGTTGTCGTAGATCAGGATAACTTGTGCTCATATAGAATGCCTAATTGAAGATACGCCCGCTAAATAACCTGTGGACCAAGCGGCTTGAAAATTAAAACCACCTGTAATCCCATCAATATTCAATACTTCTCCTGAAAAATAAATATTCGGGTGATAAATACTTTCCATAGTTTCTGGGTGAATGCCTGAAAGGTCCACTCCACCTGCAGTTACGAACTCTTCTTTGAAGGTGGTTTTTCCTTTAATGGTCAAAATATAGCAAAAAAGATTCTGTACCAATTTATTAAGTTGTTTTTTGGAAAAATTCCCGAAAGAATCCAATTCGCCGATCTCTGCCCGTTCCAAAAAATGCTCCCAAAGCCGCCCCGGAATACCAAACAGCGGGTAGTTCTTGATCAACCGATTGGGGTGGGCTTTTTGATAGTTTCTCAGCTGTTCCTCATATTCTATCTCTTTGAAATTCCCGTTCCAATTGATCACCGCCCTAGCTTCATATTTACATTCATGTAGCCAATCTGCCCCAAAAGCCGACAACTTCAATACAGCGGGACCACTGATACCCCAATGGGTAATCAGCAAAGGACCAGAATAGGAAAGTTTGGTGGACTCTAATCTCACATGAGCCTGAGGCACTGACAAGCCCATCAATTTCCGAATAGGCTCAGCCGGAGTATTAAATGTAAATAAGGAAGGAATGGGAGATTTAATTTGATGGTTTAGACCATCAAGAAAATGATAACCGGAAATCTTCGGGTTTCCTCCAGTCGCCAAAATGACTGCATCTACCTTTATTTTCTCGTGTTCAAACTGTAATTCAAGTCCATTTGAATTTGTTTGAATGGCATTCAAAGCCATTCCGGTTTCAATTCGAACATTCCTTTCCCTTGCCTCCTTCAGCAAAGCATCAACTATCGAGGATGAATCATCTGAAACCGGAAAAACACGACCATCCTCCTCAACTTTTAGCTTGACACCTCTGGACTCAAACCAGGTAAAGGTATCCTTTTGGTCAAAATGCCGAAAAACCCGCTTCAGAAACTTCTCTCCCCGAGGATAATTTTTCACCAATTTAGAAATCTCCATCGGCCGGTGGGTGACATTGCACCGTCCGCCCCCGGAAATCCGGACTTTGGAAAGAAGCTTAGATGTCTTTTCATAAATCGTCACCTGATTTCCCTGCCGAGCTGCATGAATAGCAGCAAAGAAACCTGCCGCACCCCCTCCGATCACTGCTATTTTCAAAGGAATAAATATTTTTTTATTGTCATCTTCTAGAAAATGAACCCAATATCCCACGAGTCAACTCGCGAAAGATCGTTCTTCCGATTTGTCTTACCAGGGTATTTTTGCTGAGTTCCTCAATCAAGGACTGGTCCTGTGGTGTTCTTGCCGTAGTTCGGGACCTGCTTCCAGGACCGGCTAGATCCGCTTTTTCCTGCTCTTTCTCTATTTGATCCATTTTTTGATTCAAAATTTCAAAAGCACTTTCCCGATCTATTTCTTGATTGTACTTCGGGACCAAAGTGGATTCACTGACCACCTGATCAATTTCCGAAGAGCTCAAAATATCCATTCGGGTGATCGGAGCTCTGATCAACGTGTGCGCTAGAGGGGTAGGAATACCTTTTTCGTTTAGAGCAGTGACTAGCGCCTCTCCGATTCCCATTGAAGTCAAAACTTCAGAAGTATTATAATAAGGCGAAATCGGATAGTTTTCGGCGGTTTTACTAATGGCTTTTCGATCTTTGGCAGTAAATGCCCGCAGGGAATGCTGGACTTTTAGTCCCAACTGTCCCAATACGGATTCTGGCACGTCGGTAGGAGTCTGTGTACAGAAGAATACCCCCACCCCTTTAGATCGGATGAGCTTGATGATGGTTTCGATTTTTTCCAACAGATCTTTTGAAGCACTACTGAAAACCAAGTGTGCTTCGTCAATAAATAAACAAAGCTTCGGTTGATCTGAGTCTCCTTGCTCGGGAAAAGTCTCATAAATCTCCGACAAAACACTCAACATAAATGTCGAAAATAGCTTTGGCTTGCTTTGAATATCGGTCAACCGAATGATGGAAATAATTCCCTTTCCATCCTTTCTTCGGACAAAATCATTCACATCAAAAGACTGCTCTCCAAAAAACCGCTCCGCTCCCTGTTGCTCGAGTTCGATGATTTTCCGCATGATGGTATTGACCGAGGCAGCGGACACTTGCCCAAACTCCTTTTGAATCGCCTCTTTTCCTTCATTAGTGATAAACTGCAATACTCGTTTGAGATCTTTCAAATCCAGAAGTGGCAAATGATGCGTGTCGCAATAGCGAAATACCAAAGCGATCACACCTTGCTGCGTGGAATTCAGATCCAAAATCTGGGAAATCAAAACCGGACCAAATTCTGAAACAGTGGCTTTGAGATTGACTCCCTTCTCTTTCGAAATCGACATCAACTCCACCGGCAAACCCATGGGTTCATAATCTACTCCGATTTGCGCCGATCGCTTCAGTATAAAATCATTGGCCTCTCCCGGTTGTGCCAGGCCGGATAAATCCCCTTTGAGATCCATCAAAACAGAAGAAATCCCTTTGAGCGAAAGCTGCTCTGAGATCACCTGTAGGGTTTTTGTCTTTCCGGTTCCCGTGGCTCCTGCAATCAGACCATGCCTGTTCAGGGTTTTTAGCGGAACTTTGATGGTTGCACCGGTGATGGGTTCTCCCTCTAATATACCTGTACCTAAGACAATAAAATCTTTTTTATAGGTTTGACCTTCGGCGAGGTGCTGGGTGAATTTTTCTTTTTGACTCATGGCTGAAAAAAGATTGAAGGTTGAAACTACAAAAAAACCTTAAAGCCAATAGCATTAAGGTTTTAGTAAAATATTAGTATTAACAAAATATTTTAATGAGTGACTAATGGCTCCAGCGTTTTTGCCTGAGCAATAAAATCCTCGATTTTAGATAGCGCAGGGACAGCTTTGGTCAATCCTTTTTCTTCCTGTGTTTTTACCAAAGCAGCGTGAAGATTTTCTGCATTTCTGGTTCTGAGTTCTTTCACCGTATCTACACCAGCCGCTTTCAACAGCTCCGCAAATTGACTGGCCACGCCATTGATCCGGAATAGATCTGCCATATTGACCCAGTCGAGGATTCTACCTTCGTCGATTCCGGATGATTCAGCGATTGATTTTCGGCCTGATTTTGAGGCTCCTTTTTCTAGCAACCCTTCTACGGTAGTGATTCCAGCTTGAGCCAATTTGCCCTTAAAAACTTCTCCAATTCCTTCGATGGCTGTGATTGATTTTCCCATGATTTTTTGGTTTTATGTTAGTAAATTAAAAGTCTCAAGATCCTACATGAGATTTTTTTCATGACCTAAAATAAAGACAATTTTTGGCTTCCGAAACGCATTTCATAAAATACCTTCAAAATCTTCATTGAGAAACTTTAACTTTACAATTGTTTACCATCTGCCTTTATTGCAGTATTCAAATTTGCATCTGACCCGTGATAAAAAAATTTCTTTGTTTTCTGACGCTTATCTTTCTACTGGCTGAAACTCCACTTCTCGCGCAATCCGTACCTAATCTAGGTCAAGCCGATCGATGGATGAAAGGTGCCTTGGCTGCCATGGAAAGGAATGACTACGAAACCGCCAATTCTATTTTCAGAAACTTAATTGATTCGAGTCTGCCGCTTCCTCCGGAAATGCCCTATTATTTTGCGGAAACGCTTTTTGAATTAAAGCAATATGACAACAGTCAGAAATTTCTGAATAAATACCTGGAGTTGAATGGTTTTAGAGGAGAAAACTATCAAGGTGCCCAAGAGCTGAAGGAAAAATTGGAAAAGCCTCTTACCGAAATTCAACAGTGTCAGCTTTGCAATGCCCAAGGTTATCGTCACCAAACTTGCGAAAACTGTCTAGGTGCGCAACAAATCGAACAATCCTGCAGCTACTGCAAAGCCGCCGGAGTCGTTGGCTGTAGTCGGTGTGCAGCAAGTGGTATGATTACCAAACGGAATATCTTCAACATCGTGGAGTACTTCGAATGTGAGCGCTGTAGCGGAAAAGGGAGATTAACCTGTCCCACTTGCCAAGGAAGTAAAGTAGAAAAAAGTGATTGTAGAGTTTGTGGAGGTTCTGGAAAAACAGCAACTGAAACCGTCTGTAATCATCAGGAACTTGATCATGATCACGATTGAAATCGAGAAAAATTCAAACTAAAAAAGTCCCAACAGATACACCAGTGGGACTTTTTTGATAGAAAATTTTTCTATTCTATTGGCAATATTTTGCAAAAGCCTCAGATGATCCGGGGTATTCCAGACCACTTGCCAGCTGCAAATCCTCACAAGCACTTCCGATATTTCCCATGGCTACTTTCAATAGCCCACGATTGTAATAGGCTTGACCAAAATTCTTGTCTCTTCTGATCGCACTGCCGTAGGCTTTGAGTGCTTCTTCGGTATTTCCTAGTGAATGATAAGCTCTCCCTTTAAGAAAAGAAGCCATCGCAGGAGCACCGGAAATTTCCTCAGCACGATTGGCATAAAGGAGCGCGTTGGTATAATTTTCAGTGGTGTGATACACATTTGACAAACTCAATAAAATCTGGAAGTTGTTCGGATCTATTTTTAAAGCTTGTTCAAAATCAGATTTTGCTTCCTCAAAATTCCCTGCTTCTTCATAAGCTCTTCCTCTGCTGTAAAGTGTCGAGACATCTTTGGGATTATTCTTGAGTTTTTCGGTATAAGCTACGACCGCTTGATCATAATCTCCATCATTATAATAGGTGTCGGCTTGGTTTTGATCAGAATTAGAACAAGCCAGCAACGCCATACTGAAGAGTAAAGTGATCCCCGCTCGGATTGATAATTTCATACTAGTTGGTTTAGACTGCTACATTATTTTCTCTCAATGCATCATTGAGGGAGGTTTTTAAATCCGTAGAAGCTTTGCGTTGTCCGATGATTAGAGCGCATGGCACTTGGTAAGTTCCCGCAGCAAATTCCTTGGCTAAAGAACCGGGAATGACTACGGATCTTGGCGGAACATACCCTTTGTATTCGATGGGTTCTGAAGCTGTCACATCTATAATTTTCGAACTGGCAGTCAATGTGACTCCTGCTCCGATTACGGCTTCTTTCCCGATCCGAACTCCTTCTACTATGATCGCGCGGGATCCAACAAACGCTCCGTCTTCTACAATTACGGGAGCAGCTTGAACGGGTTCTAAAACTCCCCCTATCCCTACTCCTCCACTGAGATGCACATTTTTGCCGATCTGAGCACAGGAACCGACGGTGGCCCAAGTATCAACCATCGTGCCACTGTCCACATAGGCACCGATGTTAACATAACTTGGCATCATCACCACGCCATTGGCCAAATAAGCGCCATATCGAGCTACCGCATGAGGAACTACACGAACTCCCTGCATAGCATAATTGGTCTTTAGGGCCATTTTATCATGAAACTCAAAAGGCCCCACCTCGATAGTCTGCATTTTTTGGATTGGAAAATATAAAATCACTGCTTTTTTGACCCAGTCATTTACGGTCCAAGAACCGTCCACGGCAGGCTCAGCTACGCGTAATTTCCCTGCATCAAGATCCGCAATCACGGTTTTGATGGCGATTTGAGTTTCTTTCTCTTTTAACAATTCCCGGTTGTCCCAGGCGCTTTCGATGATGGTTTTTAGTTCCATTATTTTGGTTAGTTTCGTTTATGCAAGTTGAAGGTGTACAAAAGTCCCCTATTTTAATCGCTTCAGGATTAAAACCCGTCAAAGATAGCCGGGCATTTGAGAAGCTTGGACTTTCGCTGCGTGAAACAAATAAATACAGCCTAAACTTCATAGGCTTTTCAGCAAAATCAACGTTTAAACAAGATGGAATTCGATTTTTTAGTTCAATATCCCATACAAAATCTCCAGGACAGCGCTTGAAAATGCCTTTTCGGTTTCTGCGAATTCTGCTGAAAATCAGGCCAAAAATAGTCATCTGCTGTACTTGGGAATTTTTACCTTTTGCCAAATTTTTCAAACCACTGCTTTCCTACCGCTTGATTTACGATGTACAGGAAAACTATCGCTCAAACCTCAACCTGAATCCCAACCTGAGTTCTTGGAAAAAGAAACTTGGAAAAAAGCTGATTCGCTGGGCAGAAAGTGGAAAATCCATTGATTATTTTCTATTGGCCGAGTCCAGCTACGCTTCCGAAATGCCGGAAAAAACTCCCCACTTGATTCTCGAAAACAAGTATGCTGGCCCCCTTCCTAAGCCGATAAATGAAATCAATTTTGAAGGGAAAAAGGAATTTCATTTCGTTTTGGGTGGGACCATCTCGCCAGTTTTTGGGAGTCTAGATGTAATCAATTGGTTTGATGAAATCCTGAAAGTCCATCCCAAAAGCACACTAACTTTGATCGGACATGTGCCCTTACCTTCCCACCAAATGGAAGTTGAAAAAATGGCGATTTCCAACCCCAAGCTGAACGTGATTTTCTCGTCTGATCCCATTGATCACTCTAAAATTCTGAACGCTTACCAAAAGGCAGATTTCGTCCTAATGCCCTATCAAAACCTTCCTGAAATAAATTCGAAAATGCCCACTAAACTTTTTGAGGCGGCAGCATTGGGTGTGCCGCTTTTATTTTCTCCAAATCCTAAGTGGGAGCACTTTATCCAATCCTATCAAGGTGGATATCCCATCGATTTTAAAAATACCGGTTTAGCCATTACTGCTTTTCAACAAGCCCGCTTAAAATCTTATTTCACCCAAAATCCACCGGTGCAAATCTTTTGGGAAAGTCAGGAAGCTGAATTCCTGAGGCTTATCAGTTCGCTTTAATTTGGACCCTTTTCGAATGGTGGATAAGTCAAAACTTTATCCACCGCCCCGCTGATTTTTACACGAAATTTTCCAAGCGGAAACTCCCTGCATCATTCGTTTTAAAACCAGTTTTAAGAGATTTACCCTCTATTCTCATTTATATCTATTTATTAATCAATGGTATATCAATTTTAAAAGTTGAGCCTAATTATTTTTTTAGCCTTATCTAATTTCGTAAACACATTCTAAAATGACTTATCAACAGGTGATTTAGATTATTTCAAATATTTATTTAGATAGGACTTAATTTATTTTTATATTTGTCTGACAATTGAACGATTATGATTTTGACTACGGCTGAAGAGAATTATCTAAAAGCAATCTATCACCTCTCCGACGAGGGCAAAAAATCCGTTTCGACCAATGACATTGCCGCCGAAATGAAAACCAAGCCGGCTTCAGTTTCAGACATGCTCCGAAAATTGGGAGAAAAATCGGTTATCGAATACCGCAAATATTACGGGGTTCATATCACCGAGGAAGGAAAAAAACTGGCCCTGCAGACCATTCGAAAACATCGGCTTTGGGAAGTCTTCCTGGTCGAAAAATTAAACTTTGCCTGGGATGAAGTTCATGAAGTTGCCGAGGAATTGGAGCATATTCAATCTCCCCTACTGATACAGCGACTCGATGCTTATTTGAATTTTCCCAAGTTTGATCCCCATGGAGATCCGATTCCCGACGAATATGGAGATGTACGCTCCCGACCTCGGATACAGCTCAATGAAATGGAGATCGACCAATCCGGTCAGATTGCAGCTGTCAAGGACAGTTCGGCAGCATTCCTTAGGTACCTGGACAAAGTCGGCGCATATATCGGAGCCCGGATCAAAGTCCTGGACAAAGTGGAGTTTGACGGGTCATTGGAGATTTTGGTCGATCAAAAGAAAACCCTCTTTATGTCAAAAGATGTTGCTTCCAATATTTTGGTTCTTCAATCATGAAAAATCTTCTTCTATTAGTTTGCTTGTTCTGCCTTTTTTCCTGCAAAATCGAGCGGGAAAACGGGCGTGAAAAACCTCTGATCGTAGCGACCACAAGTATCTTGGCGGATGGAGTTTATAATCTTGTCGGCGAAAATGCCGAGGTGGTCTCCCTTATGCCGGCCGGAGTCGATCCTCATTTGTACAAAGCATCCGTCAGAGATTTGGATCTACTTCAAAAGGCCGATTTAGTCATTTATCATGGCCTTTTTCTAGAGGGAAAAATGACTGAGATTTTTGAAAAGCTGGAATACAGTCAATCCATTATCAATATCTCTACTGAAATCCCGGATAGCCTGCTTATCCGATCGGGTCCTGAGGCCCACAGTGTGGATCCGCACATTTGGTTTGATGTCAAACTCTGGTCCCTAGCCATGAAATATACCGCAAAAGAACTGAAGGAATGGAAACCCGAATGGAAGTCAATGGTGGAGGAAAATTCTATTCTGTATCAAATCAAACTGAATGTGCTAAACAAGGAAATCCAAGCGAAAGTCAAGGAACTGAAGGCTACGGGACAAGCTTTGATCACTGCACATGATGCCTTTGCATATTTTGGGAAGGCCTACGATTTTGAGGTGAGGGGACTTCAGGGTTTGTCCACATTAAGCGAACCCGGAATTCGAGATCTGACAGATCTGGCGGATTTCGTCGCGGAGCGAAAAATTAAAGCCGTTTTTGCCGAACAAACCATTTCCCCCAAAGCCATCAATGCCTTGGTTGCCGCTGGCAAAAATCAAGGGCATGACATCCAATTGGCTGGACCTCTTTATACAGACAGTTTGGATCAGCCCTCTACTCCTGCCGGAACCTATATCGGTATGGTACAAACCAACCTACAAATCATATTTGAAAGTCTCAAGCCATGATTAAACAAGTCGAAAATCCTATTCTCGAAATTCACGATCTCACGGTCAGCTACGAACAAAGTCCCGTGCTTTGGAATGTGGACCTTTCCTTACCCGCCGCTAAACTTATTGGGATTTTAGGACCAAATGGTGCTGGAAAATCTACCCTGATCAAGGCGATTATGGGTTTGGTGGATCACAGCAGCGGTTATGTCAAAATCTTTGACAAAAACCTGAATGAGGTCCGAAGTCGGATCAGTTATGTTCCCCAGCGAGAATCAGTCGATTGGAATTTTCCAACTTCAGTTTTGGATGTGGTCACAATGGGCACTTATGGCAAGTTGGGAATTTTCAAGCGTCCCGGAAAAAAAGAAAAAACCATTGCGCTGGAGTCTCTTGAAAAAGTAGGAATGAGTGCTTTTGCCAAGCGCCAAATTTCCGAACTATCCGGAGGACAGCAGCAGCGGGTGTTTATTGCACGAGCTCTAGCTCAGGAGGCCGATCTGTATTTGATGGATGAGCCATTTGCCGGGGTGGATATGGCTACCGAAAACGCCATTTTTGAACTACTCCAGAACATGGCAAAAGCTGGCAAATCCGTAATCGTGGTACATCATGATATTCACTCTGCGATGAAGTATTTTGACTGGATGATCATGCTCAATCTGCATTTGGTAGCATCCGGACCAAAAGATGAAGTTGTCACAGAAGACCTACTTCGGAAAACTTACGGTGGTAAACTCAACTTGCTCACTCAAGTCAATGAAATCATCCGTCAAAAGGACTTTAACCCTTTGAAGAATTAAAAAATGGACCATTTTCTCTATTTCTTCACCTTTCAGGATTCCTCGATTGCCTTTATCGTGATCGGAATTACACTTTTGGGCATAGGTTCGGCTTACGTGGGGACCTTCAGTTTTTTGGACAAAAAGGCATTATTGGGAGATGCCATTTCCCATGCCGTCTTGCCCGGTATTTGCCTTGGCTTTCTCCTGGCAGGAGAAAAGAACCCCATTTATATCGTCGGAGGAGCATTTGTCTCGGGTGCGATTGCCACCTTTTTGAGTTCCTGGCTGAAAGAAAACACCAAACTCAGTGAGGACACGATCATAGCCAGTATTTTATCCATCTTCTTTGGATTCGGAATTGTGCTGTTGACCGTGATTCAGAAAACGGGAAACCCGGAAATGGCCGGTTTGAATCAGTTTATTTTCGGAAATGCCATCGGGATTTTGGAAGAAGATCTTTGGATCTATGGGGGTTTGGCGGTTTTGATCATTCTGACCTTGACGATTTTCATGAAGGAATTCAGCCTATTGGTATTCAATGCTGAATTTGGAAAAGCGATCGGATACCCGATGAAAAGCATTCGGCTTCTTTTTAATGTCCTGATGATCCTTTCGGTGATCATCGGGATTCAAGCGATCGGAGTTGTCTTGATGGCCGCATTATTGATCACGCCAGGTGCGGCGGCTCGCTTTTGGACGGATAAGCTTTCTGTACTCTTGGTGCTAGCGGGGATTTTTGCGGTCATCTCTGGAATAGCCGGAACCTACATTTCCTATGTCATTCCCCAAATGCCCACCGGTCCTTGGGTAGTCGTAAGCTTGTCTCTTTTGGCTCTGATCTCTTTCCTTTTTGCACCAAAGCGCGGAATGGTTTACCGATATTTTGCCCGAAAAAATTACCTGCGAAAAACCCAAAATGAACACATTCTCAAAAGTATTTTCAAAGCTACAGAAGAAGGAAAATCCGGGCTAACCATAGAGGAAATCTATCAACTCTATCCCGAACAAAAGAAGCAATCCCTTAAGTCAATAAAAAATTTAAATAAAGATCATTATTTAATAGTAAATCAGAACTTTATATCCTTAACCAATAGCGGATTGACTGAAGCCAAACGCGTGGTAAGACTTCATCGTCTATGGGAATCTTACCTCAATGAATACATGAATATTGCCCCTGATCATGTGCATGAATCGGCCGAAAAACTGGAGCATTTGCTCACTCCCGAACTGGAGGCTTTGCTTGAAAGCAGACTAAATTATCCCAAACTAGATCCACACCAAGAAAACATCCCAAGAGATCATGATTAGTTTCGACCAAAATGCTTTTTTAATTATTGTCACAGCATCCCTAATCGCCATTTCCTGCGGTCTGTTGGGTGTCTTTATGATGCTGCGCAAAATGGCTATGACAGGAGATGCGATTTCCCATGCCGTGCTGCCCGGAATCGTAATCGGTTTTTTTGTATCCGGAAGTCAGCGGGGCCTTGAGGTCATTATCGGAGCAGGATTGCTCGGGATTTTAGCAACCTTGATGATTGACTGGCTCCGCAAAAAAGCCAAGGTGCAGCTAGACGCCTCGATCGGAATCACCTTTACCCTGCTCTTTGCGATTGGGATCATCCTAATCAATATTTTTGCTTACAAAGTTGATTTGGATCAGGAATGCGTACTCTATGGAGAGATCGCCTACCTTCCCATTGACCTGTGGATTACGGGTTCAGGCATGAGTATGGGGCCTAGGATTACCTGGCTTGCTGTCCTGAATTTACTTCTGGTCTTAGGCTTTATCCGATTGTTATTTAAGGAGTTAACTCTGACCAGTTTTGATGAAAACTTTGGTTTGGCACTTGGGATACCTGCAGGTGCAATCAATCTTTCGCTGATGAGTATGGTGTCTTATACTACGGTCAGTTCCTTTGAGGCGGTAGGTGCGATTTTGGTTGTTGCGCTGCTGGTCGTGCCTCCTGCGATTGCATTCCTCTGGACCAAAGAACTTATTCCTCTGATGAAACTTACCGTCTTGTTAGCCCTACTGATTTCCGTTTTAGGCTACTATTTGGCATTTTGGCTTGATTCTTCGATAGCCGGAATGATGGTCACAGTAGCAGGGGTCATTTTCTTGGTTTCTGCTGTTTTGAAAAGTAAAAAGTCTAAATTTAGTTTTGGAACTCAAGAAAAGGAGAAGTCGTTTACTCACTGATGATTATTACTATGAAGAAATACCTGATTCTGTTTTCATTTCTACTCCTAGCTCAATTGAGCTTTGGCCAGGATAAAATCGAATGGATGAAATTCGAAGATGCCATCGCAGCAAATCAGACCAATCCCAAAATGCTTTTGATTGACGTGTACACGGATTGGTGCGGTTGGTGCAAAAAAATGGACAAGGAGACCTTTACCGATCCAAAAGTAGTCGCCTATATCAACGAGAAATTTCACGCCGTGAAATTAAATGCCGAAGACAACGAGCGTACCTTTGATTTTCAGGGGAAAACATTCAGTGAGGCTCAAATGGCTGCAGCGATGCGAGTTCGCTCCTATCCCAATTTTGTAGTCATCGAGCCCACTCTTAAAAATATTGCTCAACTACCAGGATACCGAACGCCGGATCAGTTTATGGCTGGGTTGAATGAATTAATCGAAAAAGCCTTTAGATCAAAACCATGAGTTTTAGCCTCGCAGAACGCGAAGATACCATCATAGCCCTGGCTACCCCACAAGGTGTCGGGGCTATTGCCGTTATACGTTTGTCTGGAAAAGACGCCATAAAAATTTGTAATGAGGTTTTTTTTGGGAAAAACCTCGAAAAACAAGACAGCCACACCATTCATTTTGGGACGATTCGTGACGGGGAGCGGGTGATCGATGAGGTATTGGTTTCTCTTTTTGTGGCTCCTAAATCATTTACCAAGGAAAATGTGGTGGAAATCTCCACCCACGGCTCCTCCTACATTATCAATCAAGTCATTCGACTCTTTGTCAAAAAAGGAGTTCGCCTAGCCAAACCCGGGGAATTTACCCAACGGGCTTTTCTCAACGGACAGTTTGATTTGGCCCAAGCAGAGGCAGTGGCTGATTTGATTCATGCCGATTCAGAAGCTTCACACAGTGCCGCTTTAAATCAAATGCGTGGAGGATTTTCATCGGAAATTCAGGAATTGAGAGCACAGTTGATTCACTTTGCTTCTATGATCGAGCTAGAACTGGATTTTACCGAGGAGGATGTGGAATTTGCCAGCAGGGATGATTTGAGAGTGTTGGTAGAAAAACTTCTTAGTGTGGTTGAGGAATTGATTTTAAGTTTTGACTTGGGCAATGTGATCAAAAACGGGGTTCCCACGGTCATTGCCGGAAAACCCAATGCCGGCAAGTCCACCCTACTCAATGCCTTGCTTAATGAGGAAAAAGCCATCGTTTCGGAAATCGCTGGGACGACTCGGGATTTTATCGAAGATGAAATCAATATCGGAGGAGTTATTTTTCGGTTTATCGATACGGCCGGGCTTCGGGAAACTACTGATACCATTGAAGCTATCGGAGTGACTCGAACCCAAGAAAAAATGAAGACTGCATCGCTGATTCTTTACTTGTTTGATTTGAGCGATACCGACTTGGTTGAGATCAATCGAGACATCAATAAACTGGAAAACCTCGGCGTTCCATTTCTTAAAGTAGCGAACAAAACAGATAAGGCTAAAGAAAATATTATCAATGAGTTAAAAATAAAACATCCTGACACCATTTTTATCTCTGCCGGACAAAAGGAAAACCTGGAAGGCCTCAAAGCCAGAATACTTGAACTGGTCAATCTGGATAAATTCAAGACCGGAAATACCGTCGTCACCAACGTTCGTCATTACGACAGTTTGGCCAGAACAAGAGAATCCCTGCTGGACGTATTGAATGGTTTGGACCAGGAAGTGACCAATGATTTCTTGGCCATGGATATCCGGAGATCCTTACATTATTTGGGAGAGATTACCGGTGAAATCACAACGGATGATTTGCTAGCGAATATTTTTTCGAAGTTTTGTATCGGGAAGTGACATCCCGGATTCAGAATTCTTCTTCTCCTTGGACCTGAAGTCAAGCCTCTAACCTTATGTTAGATCATGGGATGATCCTTCATTTTCTGATAATTTATATAATTTCAATCAGTAACAGATAAATGAAATATCAACCTAGATTCCTATGAACCTAAAATTAACCAATCAGCGATTTATAGTATGTGGCGCTAGCAGCGGTTTTGGGGAGGCAGTGGCGCGGCTACTTTTGGCAGAAGGTGCCCACGTAGTCTTAGTCGCAAGGAGAAAAGAGCTTCTTCAAGAAAAATTCGCTGATTTTGAACAACAGTCAGAAATTATCGCCGGTAGTTTTACTTCCCAGGAAACCCTAGACCGAATTTTTAATTCTGTCCAAAATCAGGATTTTCACGGCATATTCTTGAATTCGGGTGGTCCTCCCACCGGAACTCCCCTACAAACCACCATGAACGATTGGGATGAGGCTTGGCAACAAGTGATGCGTTGGAAAATCGACCTTTCACTAAGACTAGCTCCACTCCTAGTGAATAATGGCTATGGCAGGATTCTCTTTCTGGAAAGTCAATCGGTAAAACAACCCCTTCCCGCTCTGACCTTAAGTAATGCCTTTCGTGCAGCTGTTGTCGGCTTTGCCAAAACTCTCGCGTTGGAAATTGCTGCCAAAGGTGTCACCGTGAATGTTTTGGCACCTGGATCTCATGCTACTCCGGCGATCGAGCGGGTAATTAAAAATAAAAGTAGTCAGGAGAACATTTCCTATGAAGAAGCGAAAATGGCTATGGAAAAGAACATCCCTGTTGGACGAATGGGAAAAGGTGAAGAATTGGCTTCCTTGGCCGTTTACCTACTTTCGGAACATAGCAGCTTCATCACCGGACAGACCATCAGTCACGATGGAGGAAGTATCTCCGGGATTTTTGGGTAAAATTAGCTTTTGGAATAACCTCATCAATTTTCCAGAAATTGCCTAAGGGGATTTCCTCCTTCCCATGAACCCACCGTTTTGTAGGGGACAAAGTTGGCAAACAGCTCTTCACTGTACCAACCTAAGGTTCGGGTTTTTTGGATCACTTCACTGTGAAGCTTAGAGCGATAGGCATAATTGCGCATGGATTCTAAATCCTCCCAAAGACTAAAAGTAGCCTGCATCAGCCAGGGATATTCTCCGATTCCGATGGAGAAAATGGAACCATCCCTTTCGTCCAAATTCTTACTGACCGAGGGCACATAGCTCCAAAATTTTCTCAAAAATCGGAATTTAATCCGTGCCCGGGTAATCACCGCAACAGGCCCAGACTCATAAGGGTGGTTAGGATGAAAAGGGTTAATTCCTGACCATTTTCCATGAGCTTTACTGGTATTCATATAAATGGTCCAAATTTCCTTTGCCCGAGATTTAAATTCGAGAAAATGATCTGATTGCTCGAAGTAAGTGGCAGCCGCTTCCTCAGATTCCCAAACTCCCAATAAGGCATAAACATTGACATTGAGCATCTTGGAAAAACCATTTTTCCCTCCACTTCCCATCAATTTAAAAAATTCAAGTCCCTCTACTTTTTTGAATTGCTTAATGGATTTTCCCATTTGCCTAAATATCCAAAAGGCATGTCTTCCCTCAAATCTAAAAAGCGTGAAGGTGATGATTTGTCTTTTATTTTTTTTTACTACTTCCATTAAAAAGCAATTTATAAATCCACGAGCTTACCTGATTACTATGGATAACTGATGAATTTTATTAAAGTTCTAAGTACTCAAATTACATCAATCATGTCATAATGAATTGGCGATTTTGTCGATGGCTTAGGAGTGAGCTTTTGTCCCAAAATAGTATTTACGGATACTTACACTAGTTCACATGCATCTTTTTAAATTCAAAAAAAAGATCTTTAAATAATTAAAAAAGCTGAATATTTTGATTTTTAAATTTTTACCAAATATTATTTTTATTTTGAATATAAGCACTTATTTTTCAATTAATTACATTCTACTTCATAAAGTGAATGTTTGATTATCATCCCAAATCAATAGCACCCATTAATCCCGTTTTTATGAAATTAGGAATTCTAGGAGGGACTTCTTTAGCAAAAGCACTTGGAAAAAAATTTATCAATGCCGGTATTTCCGTAGCATTTGGAGTTCATCCCGATTTTGACGTAGAAGAAGTAGAATGGAAAATGCTCAATCGTCTCCATCATCGCATCTGTCCTTTTGAATCTGCGATCATCCAAGCCGATATAATTTTAATATGCAGTGAAAACGAACATTTGCAGGCTATCTGGCGTGCCTTTAAAAATACGGATACTGCAGACAAACTGATTATAGACTGCACCAATACCACCTACACCACTAAAATCAACCACTCTCCTACCAAAATACTCAAGCGAATAGCTCCTGAAGCTCATTTATTTAAGGCATTTAATAACCTTGGAATGGATTATCCGCTTTACGATCCGCTGGGTATTATCAAGGAAACCTACTTTTGTGGGGATGAGGTCCCCGAAAAAATCAGGGTGAAAAGATTAATTGAATTGATTGGTTTCAAAGCTATAGATGCCGGAAAATTTAATAATGCCACCCTTTTGGAGGCTTTTTATCACTTGGGAAAAGAGATCGCCGTTAACAAAAACGAAAACAATCAATTTCATTTTAAACTGATTTCCATTTAACTAAAGGGGTTAATCTGGAAATTATTTTTATCTGCTCGAAAATGCTGTACCGAGTAGCCTGTTTTTCCTTTAAATTTTATAGTTTCACAGTGAAATAAATAAATCTGTTTTGAAGGCAATTGCCCTGCTTTGACCGAATGAAAAAATCCAAAAATAACATCTTAGTAATCGATATTGGTGGTTCGAATGTGAAAATTCTAGCCACAGGGCAGGATGAACGAATCAAAATCCCATCCGGTAGTGAATTTACGCCCGAGCAAATGGTCCCATTGGTCAAAGAAAGTGCAGCAGACTGGTCTTTTGATGTGATCAGCATGGGATTTCCCGGAGTAGTCAAGCACAATAAAATCAAAAGCGAACCCGTGAATATGGGATCGGGATGGTTGGACTTTGATTTCGAAAAAGCCTTTGGCTGTCCGGTAAAAATCCTCAACGATGCCGCCATGCAGGCATTGGGAAGCTACGAAGGAAAAAAGCTACTTTTTTTAGGATTGGGCACTGGTCTAGGGACTGCCATGGTAATGAATCAGACTATTTTTCCAATCGAAGGAGGACATCTTCCCTACAAGAAGTCTACTTTTGAATCCTACATCGGCAAATCGTATTTGTTTAACAGCGGTCAAAAAAGATGGGAAAAGCATGTCAGTAAGGCGGTAGAAATCTTTCGAGACACGTTTCAGCCTGAGGACATTGTGTTGGGAGGAGGCAATTCCAAACTACTGACTGAAGTTCCCGAAGGCTGTCGCTTAGGAACCAATCAAAATGCCTTCAAAGGAGGATTTAGACTATGGGAAGAAGATTTTTGGGTTTAACTGACCTCAGAAAAAAGAGGTGCAGTTGATTTCAATTACACCTCTTTTTTTTGTTCAAGAATCAGGAAATCAAGCGCCTGAGATAGACACCATAGCCGCTTTTCCCCAATTTATCAGCCGCTTTAAGCAGCTCCTCTTTCCCTATAAAGTTGCTTCGATAGGCAATCTCTTCGATACAGCCGATCTTCAAGCCCTGTCGCTCCTCGATTACCTCGACAAATTGCGCCGCCTGTAGCAGAGATTGGTGAGTTCCGGTATCCAACCAAGCTGTTCCTCGATTCAATATCGCCACTTGTAACTCGTCCATTTTCAGATATTCATTGTTGATATCCGTGATTTCTAACTCTCCCCGAGGACTGGGTTTAATCTTTTTGGCGATTTCCACAACCCGATTATCATAGAAATACAGCCCCGGAACTGCATAGTTGGACTTGGGGTTTTCCGGTTTCTCTTCGATGCTGATGGCTTTTTGGTTTTCGTCAAACTCCACCACTCCATATCGCTCAGGATCATTGACATGATAGGCAAAAACCACTCCTCCCTGAGGATCGGTGTTTTCCAAAAGCGTTTTATGAAGCCCGGATCCATAGAAAATATTATCCCCGAGAATCAAGGCAACTTTATCCTTGCCGATAAACTCCTCCCCGATGATAAATGCCTGAGCTAATCCATCAGGGGATGGCTGAACGGCATATTCAAATCGACAGCCGAGTTGTGAACCATCGCCCAACAACTTCTGGAAAGCAGCCGAATCTTCCGGAGTCGTGATGATCAAAATCTCCCGGATCCCCGCCATCATCAAGACCGATAGTGGATAGTAAATCATCGGCTTGTCATAAACGGGCATCAATTGCTTGCTTACCGTGATGGTCAATGGATATAAACGGGTTCCGGAGCCTCCGGCCAAAATAATTCCTTTCATAGGACTTGGGTTAATTCAGATTTCAGGTTAAATAATCGGCTAAAACTACAAATACCCTTTTGATTTTTGAAATTTACCTATCGTTTACGGCCAACCTTTTTCCCAACTGGAAAAAAAACAAATTTCTATTTTAATACTTGTCAATCTTTTCCCAAGCTTTTGCGCGCTGACATTCTAAGAGAATGAAATCAAAATCCTATTTTTACCAGTAGTATTGCATTCCGCTTTATCTCAATTATTATGAAAAATCCAGCGCTGATTATCCTTCTTGTCCTGATAAATTTTGCCTGTCAACAGGCCCCGGAAATAACCTTCGAGTCAGCTCAATCAGAGAAATATCGCCCGATCTACCATTTCACACCTCCCACAGGCTGGATGAACGATCCCAACGGAATGGTTTTCTATGAAAATACCTATCATTTATTTTATCAGCATTATCCGGATTCGACAGTCTGGGGACCGATGCATTGGGGACATGCGACTTCAGAAAATTTAATCGATTGGGAGCATCAGCCCATAGCCATTAGCCCAGATTCATTGGGGTATATTTTTTCGGGAAGTGCAGTTTTTGATGTGGAAAATAGCTCCGGATTGGGAACGAGCGAAAATCCCCCATTGGTCGCCATCTACACCTACCACGATATGGAAGGAGAGCAATCCGGCAAATCAGATTATCAATCCCAAGCCATCGCCTATTCCTTGGACAAAGGAGCTACCTGGGAAAAATACGATCAAAACCCCGTGCTCCCCAATCAAGGAATCCGGGATTTCCGTGATCCCAAAGTAATGCCTTGGACATTTTCTGATGGGAAAAAAGGCTGGCTGATGACCTTAGCAGTATCGGATAGAATTCAATTTTACAGTTCAGAAAATCTCCTTGAATGGAAATTGGAAAGTGAGTTTGGGCAAAATCAAGGAGCTCATGGAGGGGTCTGGGAATGTCCTGATTTGATCCCGATGACTGCGCCGGACGGTTCGGAGAAATGGGTGCTTTTGGTCAGTATCAATCCCGGTGGACCCCAAAAAGGCTCTGCAACCCAATATTTCATCGGTGACTTTACCGATGGGAAATTCACTCCTGATGATCAATTGATCCGCTGGCTGGATTACGGGCCGGATAATTATGCTGGTGTGACTTGGGCAAATACACCCAATCGAAACTTGTTTATTGGCTGGATGAGCAATTGGCTTTATGCCCAAGTGGTACCGACAGAAACTTGGCGGTCGGCGATGACGATTCCCCGAGAGCTCAGTTTATTTGAAGTTGACGGAACTCTGTTGGTCAAATCAGCACCCGCCGAAGAGACGCTACAACTTCGGGGATCCTCATTTGAATTGGATAAATTACAGTCAAACTTACCCTCCGAAGCGGTGGAAATCACCGCAGAAATCGAAGATGAAGAGGCCTTTTCCATTTTGATCGAAAATGAGATTGGAGAAAAAGTCCTAATTACCCGAGACAATGGTCTAGTGAGTGTGGATCGAAGCCTTGCGGGCAATTCAGATTTTCATCCTGATTTTGCAGCTGTGCATTCGGCACCGATGAGTTGGGAAGCTAATTCACTTCGCCTCTTTTTGGATGCCAGTTCCTTGGAGCTTTTTATCAATGATGGAGAGATGGTCATCACTTCCACGCTCTTTCCAACCGAACCCTGGAAGAAGATCAGATTTTCTGAAAACCTCTCAACGATTAAACTTCATAACCTCGCAGAAATAAATTAAACCCTTTTGAATTTTACTCCGTACAAAGCATTAATTTTGATGAGTATTCCATCCAAAAGTTGAAAAAGCAACTCCTATTTTTAACCCTTTTCCTTTCCTTTGGGATGGGTTGGATTGCTTTTTTCTCACCAGCTCAATCAGAGTTTAATAAAGAAAAAAGCCAAGAAAGTTTCTTAACCGAATCTTCGGGATTTTATTTGGGCTATGGGCTTGTTTCTGAGCGAAACTCCGTCTCTGAGATCCCCACGTTTAAAGTAGACTGGACCCAAGATGGCAAAATAAATTCCACTTGGTCCACTGAGTTTGTCCGATATCATCGGTTGATCGGATCAGAATTTTGGACTGCTGGTTCGGCACCACTTTTTGATGTAAAAATCCTTTTTCAGCAGTATTTCTATCCCTGGTAAATAAGGCGAGATTTTCTTTTGCCCTTTGGGCCTATCAACGCTTTCTAACATTTACTAATTAACAAAAAACATGATTGACATTGATTTGGCGACCCTTTTGGTGTCAGCCTTCTTCCTTATGGCATTTATTGCCCCATTTGCGATTCAGAGAAATAAACAAAATCAACTGGTAAAAAAGCAAGATCTGAGCTTTTTGGAACTTGCCGAAAAAATGAACCTTAAATTAACCAAAACAGAAAAATGGAGAAATCACTATCAAATCGGGATTGACCAAACTGAAAAAAAATTGATCTACAACCGATATGGTGATTTTCCAAGTCAGGAAGTAATCGACCTAAAAACGGTCAAAACCTGCTCTATAGATCAAAAGGTCAGAAAAGTGAAAGTAGGTAAGGAAAATATCGTCGTAACGGACTTTCTTGCCCTGACCTTGCACTTCACCAATCCTGATCAACCCAGCAAAAACCTGGAGTTTTACGATTCAGATCAATTTCCGGATATGGTAGGTGAAAAGGTTTTGATTCAAAACTGGAATCAAATCATTCTCCAGCAAATTCAATAAGTATAAAAAGCTGTACTGGGATTTCGCCTTTGAGGGAAACCAGTGCAGCTTTTTTTTAATTCATGGGAAGAAAGTAGCGTTTAGATAGAGGATAATTCGTCTTACTTTTGAAATATTTTTGGTAATATACATCAGTAAAAATTTTTGAATGATGGAAAAAGGTAAAATCAAAAAAGAATACTCCAATGGAGAAGTTGTGGTCACTTGGGAGCCTCATAAGTGTATCCATTCGGAAAATTGTTTCAAGGGTCTTCCTGCGGTTTTCAATCCAAATCAAAAGCCTTGGATCAAGGTGGAAGCTTCAAATACAGATGAAATCGTAGAACAGATCAAAAAATGCCCATCCGGAGCCTTGGGATATTACTTCGAAAATGAAATTGAGAACGAGGATAAGGACGAAAAATCAGAATTACTAGTAGAAGTCATTTCAAGTGGGCCACTGATGGTGTATGGAAAAATACAAGTCAAAATGGCCGACGGAAGCACTAAGCCCCAATATAAGGTTACTGCCTTTTGTCGCTGTGGAAGTAGTGAAAACAAACCGTTCTGTGACGGCACCCACAAAAAAATTGCATTCAAAGGATAAATAAGATTAAGCGCATGCGGAAGGTATTGATCCTATTTGCCCATCCAAAATTTGAGCATTCGGATGTTCATTCCAAATTATTAGCGGCCGTTTCCGGACTTGAAAATGTCGTCGTGAGAGATCTCTATGAGCTTTATCCGGATTTTCAGGTTCAGGTACAGCCTGAGCAGGAAGCCCTTTTTGATTCGGATGTGATCATTTGGCAGCATCCGATTTATTGGTATTCCTGTCCCCCTTTGATGAAGCAGTGGATAGATTTGGTGCTGGAGTATGGTTGGGCCTATGGAAAAAACGGCATTTACCTCAAAAACAAATACATTTTCAATGCAGTAAGCTCAGGAGGATCAGCCGATGTGTATTCGTCCGAAGGTCGAAACCGCTTTAGTTTGGAGACCTTTATGCGGTCATTTGAGCAAACTGCCTACCTCTGCAACATGCGATATTTGCCAGTATTTCACGTGGCAGGGACCCACAAGATCGACGCTATTCAACTCGGCCGAAAAGCAAAAGAATATCGGGATTTGATTCTGAAACTCCGGGACGAAGAAATTACGCTACCCTATATACAGAAGCCATGAACAGTTTTTTATTAATCGCAATCATTTTTATTTCTGCCGCCATTCTTTTTGTGCCAATCGCAAAAAAACTGGGAATGGGCTCCGTACTGGGCTATTTGATTGCAGGGATCGTAATTGGCCCGTACTTATTGGGATTTATCGAAAGTGGTGATCAGGGTCAGGACATCATGCACACGACAGAATTCGGCGTGGTGATTATGCTCTTTTTGATCGGGCTGGAACTCGATCCGGAGAATCTCTGGAAGATGCGGGATCTTATCCTTCGTGTCGGATTATTTCAAGTTTTGGTGACTTCTGCCTTGATTTTTGGATTCGCAATTTACCTTGACATTGATTGGAGAATCAGTCTTGCTGTATCGCTCTCAATGGCCCTCTCCTCAACGGCGATCGTTTTATCCTCTCTCAAAGAAAAAGGTCAATTGGGGAGCCCTGTGGGCAAAATGTCATTTGGTGTTTTGCTGATGCAGGATATCGCAGTCATTCCGATTTTGGCTATCATTCCCCTTTTGGCCACAGTAAGTGGGGATTTGGCTGCCAATTCTGAAGTGGAGGCTGGATTGATCGATAGTCTTCCGACCTGGGCGCAAACGCTTTCAATATTTGGAGCGATTGGAATCATCATTCTGCTTGGGAAATACGGTTTTGGACCATTGCTTAAATGGGTTTCAAAATCCCGCCTTCGCGAGCTTTTCACAGCTTCGGCGCTGTTGATTGTATTTGGAATCAGCTGGCTAATGCAAGTCGTAGGTCTGAGTCCCGCACTGGGAGCTTTCATCGCAGGAGTCATTTTGGCAAACTCTCCATATCGACATGCTTTAGAATCTGATTTAGAACCATTTAAAGGGTTGCTTTTGGGCGTATTTTTCATGGCTGTAGGTGCGACGATCAATTTCAATCTGATTATAGCAGATCCAGTGACCATTATTTCCATCACTTTGGGAATCATGCTGGTCAAATCTCTGGTTCTAATTCTGATCGGAAAACTCCGAAAACTTTCCACAGGTCAAAATTTAAGCTTCGCCATCGGACTTTCTCAGGTTTCTGAATTTTCTTTTGTGACCTATGCTTTTGCTTTGCAATTCGAGGTCATTGATATGAGTCTCTCCGATCAATTGATGGCTATTACGGCGCTGACGATGACCTTTACGCCATTGGCTTCATTGGCCTTGGACAAGTTTATCATTCCAAAATTGGAAAAAGAAGATCCAATCACTGGAAAAGAGGATGAAGTTATCCACGAAAAGAATCAAGTCATCCTCTTGGGATTTGGAAATTTCGGAAGTACGGTAGGTCGATTTTTAAGGGCCAACGGCGTAGAATGTACCATCTTGGATTATGATCCGGATCGAATTGATTTTTTGAGAAAAATGGGTTTTAAGGTCTATTTCGGTGATGGCTCTCAGGTCAATGTACTTAAAACGGCCGGAGCCGATGAGGCTAAAATTTTGATTTCAGCCATCGACACCCCTTCTCAAACCTTACAGGTCATCGAAATCTGCAAGGAGCATTTTCCCCAATTGGAAGTAATGGTACGTGCCAAAAACCGCTACGATGCTTACGAATTGATGGAAAACGGAGTACGAAATATCTATCGGGAGCATTTGGATACTTCTGTTCGAATGGGTGAAGATGTCCTTCGAAAGATGGGATTTCGGGCTCATACGATTCACCGTTTGGCCGCACAATTCAAAAAATACGATGAGGATTCCCTTCAGATTTTAGTCAATTTCAAAAATGACGAGGGCGAATACATCCAAAATGCAAAAAAACATATCGAGCAGCAGGAAAACCTACTTTCTGGAGAATTGATGAAAAAATTCTCATTGAATGATCACGCTTGGGATTCCGATTCTTTGAAGGAAGATTCTTAATTTTAATATTCTTAAAATAATTTAAGTATTTTTGACGGTATTCACCCAAAGAAAATATCCTCCCTCCTTTCCCTGAGTTGATATTTTACCAAAAGGACCCGCACTTATTTATGAAAATTATGCAAAGGATTAAGCCTCCTAGAGCACTGATAATCGTTGTTTTAAGTTTTTATTTCCTTCATTTTGCTCAGGGACAAAATTCAGAATTTTATCAAAAACTAACTCAAGCGGATAAACTATTAAATGAGGGTCAAATACAGGAAGCAATCCTAGTATTATCCAATCTTAAAAATCAGGGTATTCAAAATGAGGACCTCAGTAGACTCCTTGGTAAGGCTTATTATTGGTCCAAGGATTTTCCCAAAACAAAAGAGTTTTTTAAGCAAGAAATTAGCTCCAATCCGGAATTTCTGGAGCTTCAACTCGATTATGCACGAATTCGCTACGAATTCCAGGAATGGGAGGCGGCTGAGCAACTTTTGGAAGCGCTTTATCCAAAACTACCCAAGCACCCGGAAATCAACCAAAAACTTGCCGAGATCAATTACTGGACCGGAGGGAGTAAAGAAAAATCTCTGGAATTTCTGGAAAGGATTTTATCCGAATACCCCAATAATCCATCAGCAGGGCAATTAAAGGAAGAAATTATTTCACAAACTGCCCCCCTATTGTCTATTCAATCGGGATATTATTCGGATTCGCAGCCACTTCGCTATGGTATAATCGGAGGGAAATTCAGCGGCTATCAATCTTCTAAACTCCAGCCCTTCATTCGAATCGAAAATAGGTTTTATGCTGAAAACCAACGAATCAGCTTATTGGAGTTGGGAAATAAATTAGCCTTTCCCAGTTCTAAAACGACCTTGATATTAACAGGTGGATTGGTCCAAAATAGCAGGTTCAATGAATTGGATTTCACGTATGAAGCCTCTTTAGAACAAGGATTGGGAAAGGGATTTTTTGCCGGAGCTGCTCTCGGCAAAGAAGCATACTTGTACACCTTGGCTAGTTTGGAAGAGGTCATCAGTCCCAAATTAGCTCAAATAAGTCTTGAGCGAAAATCTGAGAATTCCTGGATGGGAAAATTTCAGGCAAATCAACGAACATTTGAATCGGATAATAAACTTCAAATGCTCAGCTTGTGGGTTTTAATTCCAATCATAAAATCACAGAGCGTTAAGTTTTATCTTGGCTACTCGGGTACTTTGGCAGATACCGATAGCGTGCGATTTGAAACGGTTTCCATGCCTAGTCCTCCTATTAGACCTAGTTTTGGCGAACTCATCCCCGGGGCTTATAGTCCTTATTTTACTCCGATCAATCAATCCATTCTTGGAGCGTTAGCTAAAATTTCATTGGATTTGGGAGAAAGTCAAAACATCAGCATCACGGGCAATTATGGAGTGTTTGCAGAAATATCCAATCCCAATATTTATTACTTCGGGCCTGAAACCCCAGGAAATGCTCCAATTAACACGGAAAACATGGTTTTACTTTTCAATACAGAAACTTATAACCCAGTCGAATTGAAATTTGAATATTCCAATACCTTTTCAGAGCGTACCAGCATCAATCTCTCCTATCAATACCAAAAAACCATATTTTTTGACAGCCATTTTGTAGCCTTTAATCTTAATCTAAAGCTTTACTAATGGACCCGATTTTTTCAAAACAATTCTGGAGTCAAAGCGAAGCTAAAGACGTTGGTTACTTTCAAAAGTTGATCCTTCTTAGTTTGGTGATCTCCGGGATAATTTCCATTCTGCGGTTTGCCGATTGGTGGTTTCGAGAGGAGCATTTGGGCAATCTTGCGCTTTTTGTGATTTTATCGGTCACGCTATGGTACGGGATGCTGCGTCTGATCATTATCTGGATCAATTACCTGGGGATAAAAAAACCTGAATTTAAGGAAGCGCCAAAAGGACTTTCAGTTGCGATTTTTACTACAAGTTCACCGGGCGAACCCCTTTCCATGTTTGAAAAAACACTGGAGGCATGCTCCAAAATCACCTATCCCCACACCACCTACTTACTGGATGATACGCAGGATTATCGTTTCCGTGAAGTTGCAGAAAAATACGGCGCCGTTTGGCTAGAACTCGTAGGCCTCCCAGGAGCCAAGGCAGGAAAAATTAATGCTGCCCTTCAACAAACCAAAGAGGAATTTATCCTGGTTTTAGATCCGGATCATGTTCCTTTTCCAAATTTTCTGGATCAAACCTTAGGTTTTTTCTCCGACTCAGAGGTGGGTTTTGTGCAGGTTTCCCAAGGATATTACAATCAATACCGATCCTTTACCGCTCAAGCCGCTGCTGAACAAACTTATACCTTTTATGGCCCCACACAGATGGGCATGCATGGATACAACTGTACGGTGGCCATCGGTGCCAATTGCACTTTTCGGAGAAAAGCCCTGGAATCCATCGGAGGACATGGGATAGGCTTGGCAGAGGATTTGGTGACTTCCATTAGAATTCATGCCGAAGGATGGAAATCAATTTATCATCCGGTCATAGTGGCTCGGGGATTGGTTCCAGAAGATTTTGGATCCTTTTGCAAACAGCAACTCAAATGGGCACGAGGAGTACATGAAGTGCTTTTTGATGAAGTCCCGAGACTGTTTGGTAAATTAAGTTTTTGGCAAAAACTATCCTATTTTACTATTGGGACCTATTATCTAGAGGGATTGGTTTCCCTAATTTATCTTTTGATTCCTTTTCTCTTCTTTTGGATGGACTTGCTGCCTGCCAAAATGTATTTCGTTGAATTTTTGGAGTTTGGATTTCCGGTTTTATTTTTTTCTACCGTCATCTACTTCTATGTGCAGCAATGGCTTTGTTTTCCAAAGGATGAATCAGGACTGCACTGGAGAGGGATGGTCATGAAATTTGCCTGCTGGCCCGTGTATCTGATGGGTTTTTTGCTTTCGTTAGTCAATAAAAAAATTCCGTACATTCCTACTGCCAAACAATCGGTAAGGGGGAAGATTTCACCTTTTGCAAAACCCTTATTGATTCAGGTAGTCATTTATCTGATTACAGTAGTTTATTTGATTTATACCCGCAAGTACAATTTGAATGAATTGGAACTGATCGAAACGGCTGAAATCACCTATGGAATGATGGCTTTTGCCACGATTCCGTTTCTGATGGCCTTGATGGGACTTTATGCGGTGTGGGAATCCAGCCGATTGAATCCCGAAAGTCCGTGGCAAAAAATCCCCAAATCCTCTTGATCTAATACCCATGAAATCACCCATAAAACGAATAGCATCAACTCTTTTTGTAATAGCGATTGCCTCCATTTTGCTCATAGGAATTGCTTTTGTAGGAAAAGAATCCACCGGACCTGTTGAGGATTTCTTTCGGGGAATCAGCGGTTCTGTTTCCAAATTGGAAGAGGATTACATTCTTAAAAAACGAAGTGAAACTAGAGCGGATAAATTGGATTGGTTGGCTGAATACAAGCAAAATTCAGACTTGCTGAAAAATCCTGATCCGGTTTTTTTAGGAGCATATGACAATCAAGCCATTCCTTCATTCCAACCAATTATCGATTTAGAAGACAGTTTAGGTGTGACTTTCCCCTTTATTCATTTTTATACCGCTTGGGGAAGCAAACGAGAACAGCGATTTCCAATTGAACAAATTCGGGCTATTTCCACCCTTGGATCCATTCCTTTCCTGACTTGGGAACCTTGGTTAAATGATTTCTCGGAAGAAGAAATTCCATCTTTGGGTTCATCCGAGGACAGGGATAAAAGCGGTCTAAAAGATATTGCATCTGGACTTTATGATCCCTATTTAATCCGATGGGCGAAAGAAGCGAAAAATACCCAAACGACCATTTTACTGCGGATGGGGCATGAAATGAATGACCCCTATCGCTACCCTTGGGGTCCGCAAAATAATCAACCTGAGGATTTCGTGGCAGCTTGGCGCCACGTGGTGAATTTATTCCGAGAGCAGGGAGCTGATAATGTACTCTGGGTCTGGGCACCGCATTTGGCTTATGGCTATTTTGAGGAATATTATCCCGGGGATGAATATGTGGACTGGGTCGGAACAGGAACGCTCAATTACGGAACGGTGGCTCCCTGGAGCGAATGGTGGAGTTTTGATGAAATATTTGCAAAATATTACGAAGAGTTTGCCGCGTTCAAAAAACCGATACTATTGTCTGAATTTGGATCTTTGGCAGTTGGTGGAAATCGTGCAGAGTGGTATGGTAAGGCTTTTGAGAATTTCCCCCAGCGTTTTCCACAAGTGAAAGCTCTTGTCTTTTTTCACAATAAAAATGATGCAACTACGACCTTTCAATCCTTAAATTGGTACATCATCAATGATTCGGAAACCTTATCGGAGATCAAGAAACAATTTCAAACCTGGTAATTGAATTTATTCCAAGTACATCACCTATTCGATGTTCTAATTGGTAAATGAGCCAAGCTATTTTCTACTTTTTAATCCAAACCCATGCGAATGATCGTAGTTTCTAAGGTTGGAATAGCGAAGCTTAAACTGAAAAGAAAAATCAGCTTATACTCAGATACTATTCATTTCATTAAAAAATGTAAAAATCAAATTATTTTGAATGGGTATGCAACCATTTTAAATTAATTGAAGTTTAACCCACAATGAATTATTTGTTAATTCGTTTAAAAACCAACTAATTATATTTGATATCTACAAATTCTCTGACATGAATCAGCATTTTTCAAGAATAAAAAAAGCCGTAGAAGTTTTTCATTCTTATGGAATATATGTCCATGGCCAGCGTAAAAATGATCATTTCATTCAAAAATTAAATATGGATCCCATTTTTGTCAATGGGTTGATTTTTGAATTGGAGTATCAGCTTCAGGTAAATCTGCAGGAAGAAAAAATCCAAAATGCCGGCACACCTAAAGCTCTAATCGACCTCCTACTCGACCTGCCTCGGGATAATTAAATTTTTGACCGAATACACTAAAAGCCGCATTTTGTCGTCTCTTTTTTGGAACGAATTGAGAATAAATGAAGCAGCTTATCCTGATATTTCTGATGCCCTTTTTCATTTTCCAAAAGGCATTGGGTCAGAATTGGAAGTCCCAAAACTATCAAAATCTTACTTGGGAGGATTTTTTCAATCAGCCGCAAGCCAATCAACCCATCGATTACCGGGATATAGATTATGGTCTTTTACATGCTGCAATTTATTATGCCACCAATGAGCAGCGAAGTCAACATGGCCTAGGTCCGTTAAAATATTCTTTTCGGATCGAGCAGCTATCCGCCTCGCATGCCTCGGATATGGTGAATTATAATTTTTATGGTCACTTCAGTACCATCCGAAATAAACGACTGCTCCGGGATCGATTTCAAATCGTCGGATTGAATCCAGGTCAAATTGCAGAAAACATCAGCAGTACGGCCGGTTTAGATTATGAATATGGACGACCTGTCGGGGCTCCGCAGTCACCGGGAGACTTTTACTATCGAAGCTCCAGTCAAGGCGAACCAGTACAGCGACATACTTATGCCAGCTATGCAAAAGAAGTCGTTAAGCTTTGGATGGATTCACCCGGACACCGAGCCAACATCCTAAGCCCATCTTTTCGTTATTTGGGTGTAGGATGCGCAGTTTATCCTGAGAAAAAGCTTTTTAATATGCCATATTTCATCAATGTGCAGTGCTTCAGCAATTCGATAAACTGACACAAATACGCTATTTGCCTTATTGCTAAAGCAGCCCCTTAAGTTGAGTTTTGGTGACACATCAAAATTCAACTCTATGAAATTCAACTCGTATTCTTTTCTTGTTCTTTTTGCGGTAGTAGCCTTTTCCATTAGCTCTTGCAGTGATTCGGACGAAAATCCACAAGATCAGCAAAGTAGCAACCCACTTCCTGATTTTGGGGACGCGGATGGAGTGATGGCTGCGATCAAAGCCAAATCCAATCTACCGGATGGAACCCCCTCTCTCCCGGGTATGGCAGACATTCTGATTGATGTCGCTAACGCTAATTTTTATTCTTCTCCCAGCGGAGGAACTTTGGTCAATGTCGGAGCCGTAAGCCTGAATGAGTTTGACCTTCAAAATGTAGGTGGAAATGCTTACATCAACAATTTCACAGATATTACCTTGGAAATTAATTCCGGTCAGACTAACAAGTGGTCGGTTACCGGAGATAATGGGTTTGCAGGGTTTACGCATACCACGACCAAACCCATGCCTGGCGTGGTCCGATTTCAAACCAGCGTACCGGAGGAATTTACACTAAGTGCAGGTGTGGAATTGAGCGTTCAGCAACTTCCTTCGGGAGTAGATAATTTATTGTGGGTGGTTTCTGATGGAAGCAAGGTGATTACCAAAGAAGCCCGTGCAACATCCGTCACTTTTTCAGCGAGTGAATTAAATGAATTATCCGCTTCTGGTACTGCCCTGGTGCAAGTAGCTGCCTACAACAGCGAAAGTCAGACCTTCGGAGGAAAGAAAATCTACTTTATCAATGAGACCGTGGATAGCAAATTTGTGACCTTGAACTAAAAGACAAGAATTTTTCATTTAGTCGATCCTTTTACTGTAGGGATCGACTTTTTTATGGGCAGTGAAACCTCTTGGAGAGTGATGGGGTTTAGACAAATAAAGAAACTCATCCCTTGAAAATTCCACGTCCTTTAAAAACCAAAATCGTCCTGATTCCTCTTCTGGCAATGGGGCTTTTATTTTCATTTTTTCTTATGCCAAGCAAAGACAACACGCTCAACTATACCGAAAATCCTTCACTCTCATACGCAGCCATTCCTGCTGTTTGGAAAGGTACTCCTCAATTATCTGATGGGACTTATCAAAATCTTTTTTATCCCTTTGAGTCCAGTCTTTGGGAGGTTTTGAAATGGAAGCTTTCCAAAAACCCCTATGCTGATCAAAAGGAAAAGGATGATAGAAGGCTGGAGTTACAGCAGATTTCCAATTTCAATCCAAACGGTCTCGACCAGCTGATTTGGTTAGGGCATGCATCTTTTTTGATTCATCTCAACGGAAAAACGATCATCACCGACCCAGTTTGGTTGGACAATTGGGTTTTGAAGCGAAACAGCGAACTTCCAATCGATCCCAAACAACTTCAACACATCGACTATATTTTGATTTCCCATGATCACAGAGATCACTGTGATGAGGAAACTATAAAACTGATTACTTCTCTCAATCCCAAGGTGAAGATTCTGGCGGGCCTAAATATGAAACCCCTGATTCAAGATTGGACTGGAAAATCTGTCCAAATCGAAGAAGCGGGTTGGTTTCAGCAATTCTCAGGAGATGCAGATCTTCGGATTACCTATGTCCCTGCCAGACATTGGTCCAGACGAGGACTATCAGATACCAATCAGCGACTCTGGGGAGGTTTTTATATTCAGACTTCTGAGAAGAGTATATACTTTATGGGGGATTCGGGCTATGGGCCACATTTCAAAATGATTAGTGAAACCATGGGCGCTCCAGATTATGCTTTAATGGGAGTTGGAGCATTTCGGCCAGAGTGGTTTATGAATGCCTCCCATACCAGTCCACAGGATGCGGGCAAGGCTTTTATCGAAATGGACGGCAAACATTTTATTCCCATGCATTTTGGTACTTTTGATTTATCTGACGAACCCCTTCTCGAGCCACTCGATATTTTAACCAACTCACCGGAACTTACCAATAACCGATTGGTGAATCCGATTTTGGGTAAAAATCTGCTTCAAAATCTTCCAGAGTAATCTATACTGCCACTTTTTTCCATTTTCCCCTTCGGAAAAAGAACAGGGCTACCAAGGCATGAAAGGAATGTGAAAAGGCAATGGCAATAAAAATTCCCAAGTATTCCATTTCCATGGGAAATGCTAAAAACCAAGCCAACGGAATTTCCAAAAACCATAGAACTCCAATATTGATATAAGCAGGAGTTTTTGTATCTCCGGCACCATTGAATGCCTGTGTCAAAACCATTCCCACAGCAAAAAACACATACCCCAAAACGATTACCCAGAGACCCTGTGCAGCAATATCCCTGACCTCGGGAATCTCGGTAAAAAAGCCGGCTAATTCGGAAGAAAACAGCAAGTAAATTCCAGTCACCGAAGCCATAAAAATCACACAATATCGAGTCGTCATCCAAACCGCCTTTTCGGCCCGCTCGACTTCATTGGCACCTAAATTCTGTCCGACTAATGTCGCTGCAGCACCCGAAATTCCCCAAGCCGGAAGTATCGTGAAAATCAATACCCGCATCGCTATGGTATATCCGGCCAAAGCTGCAGACCCAAATTCGGCATTCATCCGGGTCAGCGCAATCCATGAAACCGAGTCAATGAGAAACTGTCCCATTCCGCCTGCGGCAATGTCCATGATTTTTTTAATCGTTTGCCACTTGATTTTCATATGTCTGGCAGCAATCTGAAGTCTGTGCTTTCCATTAAACAAGTGGTATAATTGATAAACCACGCCCAAACTTCTCCCCAGTGTAGTCGCTATAGCCGCTCCTTCCAAACCATACCCTGCCCAGCTTCCTATCCCAAAAATCAAAATCGGATCCAATACTATGTTAAATCCATTGGCGATCCACAACGAGCGCATCGCATGATGAGCTTGACCCGCACCACGAAATGCTCCATTGATCAAAAAAAGTAGCATAATTGCCGAGTTACCCGCGAAAATAATCCTCGTATAAGATACGCCTGTATGGACTACTTGCTCCTCTGCCCCCATCAATCTCAGGACGTCTTCGGCAAAAACCCATCCTAACACGCCCAAAATAATGGAAATCACACCCCCTACGATCAAAAGCTGAAAGGCAACCGCACCGGCTTGATCGTATTCTTTCTCACCAAATCTCCGCGAAACCAAAGCCGTCGCAGCCATACTGATCCCAAATCCTACGGCATATACCAATACAATCACAGACTCGGTCAACCCCACTGTAGCAATGGCATGTTCACCCAACTTGGCCACAAAAAATATATCCACCACTGCAAAGGCCGACTCCATCATCATTTCCAGAATCATAGGAATGGCCAAAACCCAAATGGCTGTTTTCAACCCCAAGGTGGTGAAGTCCTGCTCTTTTCCAAGAATAGCGTCTTTGATGAGTTGAAAATTCATTTTGGGGAAAAATTTATCGACAGCAAAAATAAGCCAATGATTTCAGTTAAAATCATTTTCTACTATCATTAAAGCTCCTGAAAGTGACAAAAATTGTCAAGAATAATTTCCTTGAGACTTTGAACTGAATTGTAATCCCATCAGTTTTACATCCATCTAATCGAATGGACCTTGAATCCATTAATTGATTTGACTATGAAAAATAAAACACGAGTTGTAGTAGGATTATCCGGAGGAGTGGATAGTTCGGTAGCTGCCCATCTCTTGATTGAGCAAGGCTACGAGGTCATCGGCATGTTTATGAAAAACTGGCATGATGAATCCGTCACCATTTCCAATGAATGTCCTTGGATGGAAGATTCTACAGATGCTATGCTCGTAGCCGAAAAACTAGGAATCCCCTTTCAAGCCATAGATCTTAGCGAAGAATATCGGGAACGAATCGTAGATTATATGTTTTCGGAATACGAGGCCGGGCGCACTCCCAATCCCGATATTTTATGCAATCGGGAAATCAAGTTTGACATATTTTTAAAAGCTGCAAAGAAATTAAAAGCTGATTTCGTCGCCACCGGACACTATTGCCAAAAAAGTGAAAGCCAAGTAGATGGAAAATCGATTTATCACTTGATCGCTGGAGCTGATCCCCATAAGGATCAAAGCTATTTTCTTTGCCAGCTTTCTCAGGATCAATTGGCTAAAGCCCTTTTTCCCATTGGTCATCTACAAAAGTCTGAAGTAAGAAAAATCGCCAAAGAACTTGATCTAATCACCGCAGAAAAGAAGGATTCCCAAGGTTTATGCTTTATCGGAAAAGTGCGCTTGCCTGAGTTTTTGCAGCAGCAACTCAAACCCAAAAAAGGTCGAATCATCCAAATTCCAGATGATTTAAAAGAATTTGACCGTCTAAAGATCCCGGCAGGAGTCGATCTTTCCGAATTGGAGGATGAAGCGCTCGCTGATCTTGCTTTGCCCATCCATTATCAGGTGAATCAAGGAAAAACCGTCGGAGAGCACAATGGTGCCCATTATTTTACCGTCGGGCAGCGGAAAGGATTAAATGTGGGGGGAACCGGTAAACCACTATTTGTAATCGCAACCGATACGCAGGAAAATGTGATTTATACAGGTTTGGGTGAGGATCATCCGGGACTGCTACGAAATGCTCTTTTTGTCAAAAAAGATGAAATTCACTGGATAAGAGAGGATTTAAAATTGAATCCCGGTCAATCCTCTACCTATCAGGCTCGCATTCGATACCGTCAACCCTTATCAAATGTCACGCTAGTTCAGCGGGAAAATGGACTTTATGTGCTTTTCGAAGAAGACCAAAAAGGTATAGCTTCAGGGCAGTTTGTAGCATGGTACGATTCAGAGGAGTGTATTGGTTCAGGCACCATATTTTAAAAAGGCTATTTCATATGCTGGAGATAATCCATGAAGATGAACATCTCATCGCAATTAATAAGCCTGCCGGTCTTTTGGTCCACCGAACCTCAATAGCTGCAGAGGAACAATCCGAGTTTGCAGTTCAAAAACTACGAGATCAAATCGGCTCAAAAGTTTATCCAGCCCACCGAATCGATCGTCCGACTAGTGGAGTTTTGTTATTTGCAAAAAATCCCGAAAGCTTGCCACTACTGAAAGTTCAGTTTGCAGAGCGGTTGGTTTCAAAAAAATACCTTGCCTTGGTTCGTGGGTATTTATCAGAAAAAGAAGGGAGGATTAATTATCCCCTGGAAAATGAACGATCCAAAAAGCTTCAAGAAGCAATCACTGATTATAAAGTATTGGAGAAAATTGAGATTCCCTTTGACACCACGGGGAGATATCCAACGTCGCGCTATTCCCTAGTAGAAATGAGTCCCTTAACCGGACGCACCCACCAAATCAGACGGCATCTGGCACATCTTCGACATTACATTATCGGAGACAAAAAGCATGGAAACAACAAACAAAACCATTTTTTCTTCACACAATTTGGGCTTGAGAATCTACTATTACACGCCTATCAACTAGAACTTCAACATCCTTGGACCAAACAGGAAATGAGTCTCAAAGCATCAATTCCTGATCACTTTCGGACAATTTTAACCAAAATTGAAATGAATTCGGATCTTATTCAATGAGCGGTCTTTTCCTTTCTGCAAATTCCCTTAATTTGCTTTCAAACAATTACCCTATGAATAAAACATGCATCACGCTTACCTTATTGGGACTTTTGGCCGCTCCGGCCTTGGCTCAAAAAAAGGCTGTAGAAAAAAACTTCAAAGAAAAAGAAGCCATTGGTCATTTTACCTATTTGGCTTCAGATGAATTAATGGGAAGAGATCCTGTAAGGCCCGAAATTGAATTAGCCGAAAAGTACATTGCCGAGCAATTGAAAAAATATGGTGCTTCTGAAATTCCCGGTGCTGATGGCTACTATCAAAATATCCCATTTCGCATTTCCTCTCCTCCCAGTACCGGAAAAGTGACGCTGGCAGATAAGAATTTTACTCAAGGGGAAGACCTTTTGGTCTTGGATGGTTTGGCTATTGAGGGAGATTACCCATTGGTTGATATTGGATTCGGTTTGGAAGAAGATTTCGAGGGAAAAGATCTTTCCGGAAAAATTCTCATTTCCAATGTGGGGGCCCCGAATCGAATCAGCCCTGCTGATTTGTTTGCCCTTGGTCGCGAAAAAGTAGTTCGAGCCAAAGAAGCTGGAGCCCTTGGACTGATTGAGCGATTTAATATTCCCTCAGTTCCCTGGCAGTTGGTTTCTAATTTTCTGAATAGAACTACGCTAGGAATCGATCAGGGAGAAAGCTCAAATCTACCCTACATTTGGATCAAAGATCTGGACAATTCCCTACGAGATCAGCTTTCTGAAGGAAAATTAACCAGCACCAATCTGCAAATCGAAGGGAAAAATAATAGATCGATTACAGGGAAAAATATCGTCGCTTGGGTCGAGGGGACTGATCCTCAACTCAAAGATGAATGCGTTCTCCTATCTGCACATTTTGATCATGTAGGGGTGGGCACTCCAGATGAAAGCGGTGATTCGATATATAATGGTGCGAGAGATAATGCCGTCGGAACAGTAGCAGTAATCAATGCCGCAAAATATTTCGCGAAAAATCCCCCAAAGCGATCCATCCTTTTGGCTCTTTGGACTGCTGAAGAAAAAGGACTCTTAGGCTCTGCATATTTTGCCGAAAATCCTTTGGTGCCCCTTGATAAGATCATTTACAATCTGAATATTGACAATGGTGGCTACAACGACACTTCTGTAATTACTGTCATTGGACTTGGACGGACATCGGTTGATGATGAGATTATCTCAGCGGTTTCTGAATTTGGTTTAGAGGCGATTCCTGACCCATCTCCGGAGCAGGGTCTATATGACCGATCGGATAATGTCAATTTTGCCAAAAAAGGAATCCCCGCTCCTACTTTCAGTTTGGGATTTCAGGCTTTTGATGATGAGATTCAAAAATACTATCACAAGCCTGGGGATCATGTTGATAATTTCGATCTGGATTATGCAGTTAAATATTGGAAATCCTACATTCTTTCGGCGGAACGAGTGGCCAACTGGGATCAAAAACCTGTCTGGAAAGCCGGAGATAAATACGAAGAAGTGAGCAAAAAATTGTACGGAGATCAATAAAAACCACTCTCTAAAAAAGGAAAAGCCTGATTTCACGAGAAAGAAATCAGGCTTTTTTTTGACTTGAATCTCCAGATCAGAATAACATTCCTGCGATGGTTGCAGTCATCAAACAAGCCAAGGATGCAGCGGCCAGGGATTTTAATCCCAACCTACTGATGTTTGCCTGCTGATTAGGGGCAATGATCGAGATCCCACCCAATTGGATTGCAATCGAACTGAAATTTGAAAATCCACATAATGCGTAAGTGGCAATCACGATGGATTTTGGGGCCAAGCTCCCGGCTTCTTTCATTTCTGCCAGACTAAGGTAAGCCACAAATTCATTAATCACAGTCTTTTGACCCAGCAAACTGCCGATTTGGAGGGTATCACCCCATTCCACCCCGATCACCCAAGCAAATAATCTAAAAACCTGTCCAAAGATATACTCCAGTGAAAATCCCGAAAACTGTCCATTGGTCGAGCTCATCACGAAACTATTTAAACCTGTGACTTCTCCAAAAAGCCCCATCAAAATGTAGTTGACCGCCGCTATCACAGCGATAAAAGCCAAAAGCATCGCCCCTACGTTTAAGGCCAATTTCAAGCCTTCGGAAGCACCGATTGACATGGCATCGATCAAGTTCACACCGAGATTTTCCTCATTGACTTCGAGTTTTTCCTCCAATCGTTCTTTTTCTACCTCAGGGATAAAAATCTTGGATAAAACAATGGCCGCCGGAGCATTCATAATACTCGCCCCCAAGAGATATGCCGCAAAGCGACTTTGCTCTTCCAGACTATCACCTCCCAAAAAAGCCACATACCCCGCCAAAACTCCTCCTGCTATCGTAGCCATACCTCCTGTCATGAGACACATGAGTTCGGATTTGGTCATTTGAGGAATAAAAGGCCGAACTAGCAGCGGGGCTTCCGTCTGTCCAAGAAAAATATTTCCAGCAGCAGAAAGACTTTCCGGTCCAGAAAGGCGCATGGTTCTAGCCATAACCCAGGCGATTCCAAACACGATTTTTTGTAAAACACCCAAATAGTATAAACCGGCAGAGACAGTAGAGAAGAAGATAATAGTAGGCAAAACTTTGAAGGCAAAAATAAACCCGAAACTATCTCCAGCCAGATCCCCAAATATAAACCGAGCACCGTCCTCACTGAAACTCAAAAACTTGACAAAACCCTCACTCAACAGGGCGAATCCGCTAGCAATGAAAGGAACTTTTGTAATTAGAAATCCAAAAACCAGTTGAAGAATAATTCCTATTCCAACCAATCTCCAGTCAATTTTACGCTTGTTATTTGAAAAAATATAAGCCACCAAAACGATGACCACTAGTCCGAAGACTCCTCTGATATAATCCATGTGATTGTTTTTTCAAATCAAGCGCTAAAAATAGGCAAGTCCTATTCAAGAAAAAAGTCCTGATTTCTCAGGACTTTAATATTTGCTTAGTTTCTTTTGTTTATTTCATCCCGTATTCGGGCCGCTTTTTCATAATCCTCATTTGAAATCGCTTTGTCAAGCATCTGATTGAGCTTATCCAGACTAAAATCTTTCAAAGAAGGCTCTTTTTTAGCTGAGAACTTTTGACTAGGACCAGACTGTGGAGGTTTGGTTTCCTCTCCTTCTACTTCGAAATGCTCGACAGCACCCTCTGCCATGGCTTTGGCACTACAAAATATCGGACAGCCAAATCTTATCGCAATCGCTATGGCATCTGATGGACGAGCATCGATTTCTGCTTCGACCGCCTCACTTTTGCATTGGATTTTGGCATAAAAAACCCCTTCCTTCATATCAGTGATCACGATTCGATCTAGATTAAAATTAAATCCATTGGCAAAGGATTTAAACAAATCATGCGTCATGGGCCTATTGGGAACGATTTTTTCGATTTCCAACGCAATCGCTTGCGCCTCAAACATGCCAATAACGATCGGTAATCTTCTGATACCTCCTATTTCCCCCAGAACCAAGGTAAAAGACCCAGATTGAGAGTGATTGGAAGAAAGACCTAAAATCTCAAGTTCTATGAGTTTTTCCACAAAATTTTATAGTTCAGCTTTTAGTGCTTCATTCAACTTAGGAACCACTTCAAACGCATCTCCAACTATTCCATAATCTGCCGCCTTGAAAAATGGCGCCTCAGGATCTTTGTTGATCACGACAATGCACTTGGAGGAGTTTACACCTGCAAGATGTTGAATAGCTCCTGAAATTCCTATTGCTATGTACAAAGATGGGGCGACTTTTATACCGGTCTGTCCGACGTGCTCATGGTGTGGTCTCCATCCAATATCAGAAACCGGCTTGGAACAGCCCGTTGCTGCACCCAGCGTTTTGGCCAAATCCTCGATCATTCCCCAGTTTTCAGGACCCTTCATTCCTCTACCACCAGATACCACAATATCAGCTTCCGGCAAAAGCACATCTCCTGTTGCCCGCTCGGTATTCGTAATTTTTGAAGCAAAATCAGCATCAGAAATCGTCACCTCCAGCGGTTCGACGGAGGCATCTCCCCCATCGGTTTTCAAATCAACGGCATTTTTCTTAATTGCTAAAATTTTCTTTTCCGTGGTCAGAGCAGTAAATGCAAAAGCCTTCCCGGTGTAAATACTTCGCTTGACAGTATATCCAGAGCTAGTATCCGGCAATTCAACGACATTGGATACCAAACCAGCCTCAAGCTTGATTGCTAGTCGAGCTGCGACCGCATCGCCTAGGGAAGATTTGGCTAAAATCAGGGTTTTCCCACCCACTTTTTCGAATGCCTGAGCCACAGCCGAAGCATGGGCTTGAATCACTCCTGCGGTCAGACGATCATCTCCGGCATGCAATACTTTGGTAGCACCAGCACTTCCTACTTTTACCAATTCTGCAGAATCAATACTACCTAGCGCTACGGCTACTACTTCTCCTTCTCCGGTTTTCTGGGCTAAGGCATGCGCAAAGGACACCGCTTCCAAACTGGTCTTTTTTACTTTCCCTTCGGCATGTTCTATATAAACTAATACTGACATATCTAATTGATTATTAATAAAATAAATGATTAAAATTAAAGCACTTTCGCTTCATTTTTGAGCAGTTTCACCAATTCGGAAACTTGGTCTTTATCCACTAGTTTCACTGCTCCTTTTGCCGGAGGCAGTTCGTATTTTTTGGTCTCCGCCTGAGTTTGTTCAGAGACCGCTTCCACTACATTCAATGGCTTGGTCCGAGCTGACATAATTCCTCGCATATTGGGGATTTTCCATTCGGCGATGGGCTCTTGACATCCTGCTATCAAAGGAAGCTGGGCTTCCAGCATTTCTTTTCCGCCTTCGATTTCACGAGCCATTTTTACAGTAGTTCCATCCAAATCCAGTTTCATAACCGGCGAAAAAGACGGCATATTCAAAAGCTCACCGACCATCCCGTGAACCATTCCCCCATTGAAATCAATGGACTCTCTTCCCATCAAAATCAAATCATACGACCCTTCTTTGGCAAAATGTGCGATTTGCTGAGCGACAAAAAATGAATCTTTTGGGAAAGAATTGACCCGAATGGCTTCATCTGCTCCGATGGCTAAAGCTTTGCGAAGCGTAGGCTCGGTTTCAGCCTCTCCTACATTCAGTACGGTCAACTTCCCTCCAGTTTGATCTCTAAGTTCGACTGCGCGGGCTAAAGCATAATCGTCATATGGCCCGATGATAAATTGAACTCCAGTGGTATCAAATTTTGTATTATCGGCAGTAAATTGAATCTTGGAAGTCGTATCTGGTACGTGAGTGATACAAACAAGAATCTTCATTGGTTTAGGATTAGATTATTTAAGATTTATTTCGCGTGAAATTAACAGTCAGAAGGTAATTAAAAAAACTATTTATGCCCAATTTACCCCGAATAAAACTCTTAAAACAATTTATAAACGAGGAACCTGAAAATCCATTTAATTGGTATGGATTGGCTTTGGAATACCAAAAAACCAATATTACTGAGGCCAGGAATCTTTTTCTGGAGATCCGTCAAAAATTCCCGAATTATCTTCCGCTCTACTATACTGCAGCAGAGTTTTTTGAAAATATAGAAGAAATCGAAAATGCACAGATTTTTTTCAAAGAGGGAATTAAATTGGCAAAAAGCCAGTCCGATCAAAAGGCACTGCGTGAATTAAAAAACAGATATCAGAATTTTCTTTTTGAATACGACTTGGAAGATGAGTGAAATTATAAAATCGATCAGTGTGAGTAAAATCACTTGAATTGATCGCTGATTTTAGGATTTTTAAAATAGATCGGAAGGAAAAATACATCCTATTTTGTATTTTACCTCAACCACAGAACTAAGCATAAGATGAAAATTAGCCAAGAAAAAATGTTGGAATATTTCCTCCCAAAGGTAGAAAAGGAAGGAAAGCGCTATAAAAAAAACACCTTGATCAAAGCCAAACTTGCGCCCAAGGGGATGGAAGTTGTCACCGAAACTTCGGATGGGATCAAAACCAAAAATATTGCGGAAGAGGGAGATTATTTTGTTGAAAATCAAACCAGCACCAGTGAAATGTATTTGGTTCGAAAAAATGTGTTTGAACGCAAATACCAAATCACGCAATCCTTATCAGAAGGTTGGGCAACTTATCAGCTTCGTGAATTTATCTGGGCCATCCAAATCACCGCAGAAGATATTCAAAAATTTGGTGCTGAAGATGTGTTGGACTTTACGGCACCTTGGGGGGAATTAAGTATCGCCAAACCCGAAGATTTTTTGGTCTTGCCACCTGAGAAAGACGAAATCTACCGGATCGCCCACAAAGAATTTAAAGAAACCTATAAAGAAATCTAAGGCCTTAAAACAATTTTCCCCATTTGGTCACCTGCTTTCATTTTGTCAAAAGCTTGGACTGCCTGATCAAAAGAAAAAACCTGGTCTACAATAGGTTTGATTTTATCTCGATTGACCAAGTCCAACATTTCTTCAAAGTCTTGATCAGAACCCATGGTACTTCCCATGATTTTCAACTGGTTCCAAAATATCTTTCTGGCTTCCAATTTTCCCGGATTTCCTCTAGTAGCACCGTAAAAAACAATCCTAGCTCCAGGAGAAGCCACTTTGATCAAATCATTTAACGGGTCTCCAGCCGCTCCATCGATCATCAAATCAAAGCCGCCAACCTTTGAATTGGCCTCTTCGGTCCAATCGGCATTCTGATAGTTAAACCCGGCTTTTACTCCTAGGCTGATGGCTTTCTCGATCTTGTAAGCACTGCTGCTGCTGACATAAACTTCCGCTCCCAAAGCTAACGCAAACTGAGTGGCAAACTGAGCTACCCCACCACCAAAACCCGTGATTAACACTTTTTCCCCGGATTTTACCTGACCTTGATAACACAACGCGCGATAAGCTGTCAAACCCGCCAAAGGCAAGGCCGCCGCTTCTTCCCAAGTCAAATGGTCTGGCCTGGGATATATTCGATCCGAGTCAACGACTAACTCCTCTGCCAAGGTCCCATGATTTGGCATCCCGATAATCTGAAAATCCTTAGCCTGTGCCTTCTGATTATCCCCCCAGTTCAAGGCAGGATTTACAATCACTTTCTGCCCTAAGGCAAGATGTTTTACATTTGACCCGAGTTCAGAAACTATCCCCGAACCATCTGACCCGAGAATTACACCATCTTTAAGATTGGGATACAATCCTTGACGACACCACTCATCCCGATGATTTAGCGCAGCAGCTTTAATTTGGATTTTTACTTGATTCTCTTTGATCGAAAAAGAATCAAAATTCCATTCCTCCAATTGTCCAGGAAGAGATCTATTGAGAACGATACCTTTCATGATTAAAAATCTGACGGTTTCGTATTTGGATTCATAAAGTCATCCATATCGTCATTTGCACGGCTTGACATTTTGATGGTGTTTGGACGATCAAAATCTGAAGCCCCACTCGATGCAGGAGTGAATTTACCTCCATACGGTAAATCGGCGCCCGGTTTTTCAGGGAAATTTCCAAAATTATCCAAATCTGTAAACTTGGTGTATTTGCCGATAAACCGAAGTTTCACATTTTCCAATGATCCATTCCGGTGTTTGGCGATAATTACCTCACCTACCCCCAAGGTAGAGTTGTGATCCTCGTCTTCGGTAATTCCGTAGTACTCCGGACGATAGAGGAACATGACCATATCGGCATCTTGCTCGATCGAACCTGATTCTCGGAGATCAGAAAGCTGAGGTCGTTTATCTCCCCCTCGCGTTTCCACCGCTCGGGAAAGCTGCGAAAGCGCAATCACAGGAATACTGAGTTCCTTGGCAATCTTCTTCAATGCCCGCGAAATACTCGCAATTTCTTGCTCCCGATTACCTGATCCGCCTTTTCCGGTATCACCCGACATCAGCTGAAGGTAATCGACCACCACCATTTGAATATCGTGTTGGGCTTTGAGTTTTCTACATTTTGCCCGCAGCTCCAAAATAGACAATGCCGGCGTATCATCCACAAAAAGTGGAGCTTTGGAAAGTTTGGCCGTTTTGTGGACCAACTGCGCCCATTCGTGCTCTGCGAGAGAACCTTTTTTGATTTTTTCGGAATCCAATTCCGCTTCAGAAGCAATCAGACGATTGACCAATTGGACTGAGGACATCTCCAAGGAGAATATCGCCACAGGTTTATTGTGATCCACGGCGGCATTTCGCAAAACCGATAATACAAAAGCCGTCTTCCCCATCGCCGGACGTGCAGCGATAATTACCAAATCGGATTTTTGCCAACCCGATGTCACTCGATCCAAGGCTGTAAATCCGGAAGGAACTCCGGTAAGCCCGTCTTTTTGATCTTTTTTGGCCTCCATCTCCGCAATGGCTTCCCGCATAATGGATTTCATATCCGAATAATTCTTCCGGATATTTTTTTCGGAAATCTCAAAAAGAGACTGCTCCATTTTATCCAAAAGCTCAAAAACATCCGTCGTTTCCTCAAAAGCATCCCGTTGAATATCAGAAGCTATTTTGATCATTTCACGCTTGATGGACTGCTCAGTGATGATTCGGGCGTGATATTCAATATTGGCAGCGGAAGAAACTTTGGAGGTGAGTTCGGTAATGTAAAATGCACCACCAGCTACTTCCAGCGTGCCATTACGACGAAGCTGGGCGGTCACGGTCAACAAATCAATCGGCTGAGAATCCGTAAAAAGATCCAAAATCGCCTGAAAAATGACTTGATGGGCGTCTTTGTAAAAAGATTCTACTTTCAGAATATCAATGACATTGGTCAGCGCATCTTTCTCAAGCATCAAAGCTCCAAGGACTGCCTCCTCAAGATCAATGGCCTGAGGGGGGATTTTTCCCAGCGAGGAGGGATTTTCAAAAGTGGGCTTCTTTCGGGGAATACGTTGGTTGGTTGGCTTATCGGACATCTAACAAATGTATCGGCTTTCGGTCAAGAGTTTTAAACAATTTTTCCCAAACTTATCAACAAAAATCAATCCACCTGAGGATCATAGGATTTGTAATACACCCCATTTCTATATCCTCGAAACATACTGCATAGCATCGCCCAGGTAAAATGCCACAGCATCTCCGAAAGTGGAATATTCAGTATTCTCACCCCAAGAATTGGTTTTTCCAGCATTCCATACTTGGTCCAGAAATCCGGAAAAAGCAGATTGAAATTGATAAAGTAAATAATAAAGGAAATCCCCAAGGTAAGAAAGGCCGACTGAATAGAAATACCAATCAAGTCCGGCCGCTGAATCCATATGTAAACTGACAGCAGAAAAAAGGTAATAAAGGTGACGTAGCCCGAATGAAAACCCAATCCAATACTGAATAAGGTCAAGCTCCCACTACCCAAAAGAAATAAAATAAAGAAATGAAAATTCTTTGCAGGCTCTTCGCGTTCAAAATCGATTTCTTTTCTAGTGTAAGCGGTATGGATATATCCTCCTACCCCGAAAAGCGCAAATCCAATGATGAAATCTTCGATCCCGATCATGCCTCCATCGGAAAATAAAGTGGGCGGCCTCCAGTAATCCCTAAAATACCAAACCTCAGCAATTACCCCCATGATTCCGCCGATAAAGCCCACTTTGATCATTCCACTTTTCCACGGAGTTTTCCAAAATACACCCAGCCAAGCCAGCATATACAAAAGCGCCAGGGACAGGTAGGCAAATTTATAATCAAGCATAAGGAAAAATTTATGACGCGAAATTAGGGCATTTTAAAAGATCTTCAAGAGTAAAAAAGCAAAAGCTGCTTTTGAAAATGAATTCATTGGATTCATTCAAAAATAAACGACCGCTCACTGACAAAAATAATCCCGAAACATCCCGCTCAATTTTCAAAATCAATTCCGATCACCCAAAAAATATAACTAAGTTTGAAGCAAGAGAAAACCAAAAATGAAGAACTACCACTTTATTGCAATCGGAGGGGCTGTCATGCACAATTTGGCACTTGCCTTGGTCCAAAAGGGATATCAGGTAACTGGTTCCGACGATGAAATCTACGAACCTTCCCGCTCCAGACTGGATCGGGCTGGAATCCTCCCTCATTCCTACGGTTGGTTTCCTGAGAAAATCACCACTCAACTCGATGGAATTATCCTGGGTATGCATGCCCGAATTGATAATCCTGAACTCGTCCGAGCGCGTGAACTCGGAATCCCTGTCTATTCCTTCCCTGAATTCATTTATAATCAGAGTAAAAACAAAAAGCGCGTAGTCATAGCAGGTTCACATGGCAAAACATCCATCACCTCGATAATTCTCCATGTGCTCAAAGACCAAGGAGTAAACTTCGATTATTTGGTGGGGGCTCAGATTGAGGGATTTGACTTGATGGTCCGGCTTTCTGATGCTCCGATCATCATTATCGAAGGAGACGAATACCTCACTTCTCCCCTCGATCGTAGACCAAAGTTTTTTCATTACCAGCATGACATTGCTTTGCTATCAGGAATTGCCTGGGACCATTTCAATGTATTCCCGGATTTTGAGGAATACAAAGATCAATTCCGCCAATTCATCAATCTGACTCCCGAAAAGGGAGAAATTATTTACTGCGAGGCAGATCCATTGGTCAAAGACGCTATCGAAAAAAGTACGGTCAAGGGAAAGAAAAATCCCTACCATGCGCATCCCGCGACGATTAAGAATGGAAAGACTTTTTTGACCGTGCAAGAAAATAAAATCCCTATCCATCTTTTTGGGGAGCATAATCTGCAAAATCTCCAAGGTGCTAAAAAAATCTGTGAGGCTTTGGGGTTGACCGAAAGTCAATTTTATGATTCCATACAAACCTTTAAAGGTGCTGCAAAACGTCTGGAACTCATTAAATCACAAGAGGATCGGGCCCTGTACAGAGATTTTGCCCATGCTCCATCCAAACTCAAAGCGACAGCTTCTGCGGTTAAAAATCAATTCCCAGACCGGCAATTAATTGCTGTCCAGGAATTGCATACCTACTCTTCGCTCAATAAGGATTTTCTGCCAAATTATGCCGGCAGCATGGATTCGGCGGATCAAGCAATCATTTATTTAAATCCTCACGCAGTCGCCTTAAAAAAACTGGAATTGATGGATGAGGAGACGTTGAGAAAAGGTTTTGAACGGAACGATTTAAAATTATTCACTGATAGTCAAGCTTTAAAATCGTACCTTGAAGGCCTGAATTACGCCAATAGCAATTTACTGTTGATGAGTTCGGGAAATTACGACAATATGGATCTCCAGGGGATCTTGATAAAATTTGAAGAAAAATGAAATTGAATTTAAGAAACGAGGTAGTATTTTTTGATTTGGAAGCCACAGGTACCAATGTGGGCACGGATCGTATCGTGGAGATTTCTATGGTAAAAGTAAAGCCTGACGGAGGTCAAACCATTTATACCAAGCAGGTCAATCCGGGCATTCCTATTCCGATGGAGGCTTCTCTGATTCACGGGATTTATGACAAGGATGTCAAAAACGCCCCAACTTTCAAAGACCTGGCAAAAGACATTCATCAATTTATCGGTTCGGCTGATTTGGCTGGATTCAATGTTTTGAAATATGATATCCCACTTTTAGTCGAAGAGTTTCTTAGAGCAGGAATTGATTTTGACTTGGATAAGCGAAATCTCCTGGATGCTCAGAAGATCTTTTTTATGATGGAAAAGCGGAATCTGACCGCGGCTTATAAGTTTTATTGTAACAAAACGCTGGAAAATGCCCACAGTGCCGAAGCAGATACGCTGGCAACTCTAGACGTGTTCAGAGCTCAGGTCGAGCGCTATGTAGGCGAAGAAGTAGAAGATCTTCAGGGGAACAAGATTGGGATTTTTGAAAATGACATGAAAAAACTTCATGAACTTCTCAATGAAAAAATGATTGATCTTGCCGGTCGATTTATCTACAATTCAGAAGGAGTCGAAATCTTTAACTTTGGCAAGCATAAGGGAAAAACCATCGAGCAAGTCCTCAAAGAAGAACCGGGCTATTATGACTGGATGATGCGGGGAGATTTCCCGCTGGATACCAAGCGAAAACTCACTCAAGTCAGACTGAGATCCCTTACTCATCGATAAAAAAAAGCCCTGAAAGTTTTAAATTTTCAGGGCTTTTTTTGGTGTTATTTGGCTTGCTCGTAATATTCCATCGCCTTTTTCATATTTGCATTCAGGCGCTCAATCCGTCGATCCGGACCGGGGTGAGTGGAGAGAAACTCCGGCGGCGCTTCTCCTCCGGCAGCTGACATTCGCTCCCAAAATACTGGGGCCTCTCGGGGATCATATCCTGCCATTGCCATAAATAAAAGACCCAATTCATCGGCCTCCAATTCGTGCTTTCTGGAGAATTTTAGCATTCCCAACTGACTACCGATACCTACTGACTGAAGAAGTAATTGTTGCATCATCGTTGGATTTTGACCCATAGCCGCTGAGAATATGCTCAACCCTAGGTTGGCTGCCATTCCATTTGACATCCGCTCCTGTGAATGGGATGCCACTGCATGAGCAATCTCATGGCCCATTACGACTGCAATGCCGGTTTCATTTTTGGTAATGGGTAAAATTCCCGTATAAAACGCAACTTTTCCTCCCGGCATACACCAAGCATTGATTTGCTCTGATTCCAATAGGTTGAATTCCCAGTCAAATTCATCGACTATGTCACCATATCCTTCTTGAACCAGAAAATTTTCAACTGCCTTGGAAATACGACTTCCTACTTCGACCACTTTTCTGCCGTCAGCAGTATTTGTTAGGACTTTTCCTTCATTAATGACACTGTCGTATTGCTCATTGACCAAAGGCATGATTTCTTCATGAGAAACCGCCGAAAGTCTACTTCTTCCTGTAATCGGCACTTTCGAACAAGCATCCAATAACAGGACTAAAATGAAAATGGCTATAACTCTCTTCATAATTTCTAAAACATTTATTTCAAATAGATATAACAATTACAATGCAAGATAATACGAATGCGATCAAGTATTTTTCAAATATTTCTCAAGAGCCCGTCTATTCGTTATATTCAATACTTTGACCCGAAAATATTATCGAAATCCCATGAATCTAAATTCTGCCGCTCGCGAATACCAAAGAAAAATGACCCATCCTGTCATTTTTTGGTTTGCCATGCTTGTCAAACTTCCATCAGCAGTTTTTTGGCGATTAAAAATCAAAAATCTCGATTCAGAGGTCTGCCAGGTGAGTATTCCTTATTTTTGGAGATCACAAAACCCCTTCCGGTCCATCTATTTTGCTGCACTAGCAGGAGCAGCCGAACTCAGCACAGGAGCACTTTGTCAGCTTGCTTTGGCAGGAAAAGGTTCGTTTAGCATGTTGGTTGTTGATTTTAGAGCAGAGTATTTCAAAAAAGCCAATCAAAAAATCACTTTTACCTGTGATCAAGGAGCGGAATTATTCAAATTAATAGAGGCTTTAGAAGTGAATCAATCCAATCAATTAACGATGATTTCTGAGGGAAAAAATCCCGTAGGAGAGCTCGTTGCCCGTTTTCATGTCACATGGTCATTTAAGCGAAAAGCTTAATCCATATAAGTCGTCTCGATTTCAATAAACTGCCGCAACTGATTATAGACCCGGCTTTCGCTCCAATCCAAAAATTCGTGGGATGCATGAAATTGGTTAAACCGGATAATTAATTCATTCCAATCCTCTGAACTTATCTGAAAATCTTCCTTTAGCTTGGCTTTTATTGAATCAGATTCAATGATTGAATAATATCCTACTCTTCGTTTATGCCATTCCTGTTTTCTGGCATATTCCCGTGCATATCGGGCTTTTTTGGTGAAATAAGAAATCACTCCGCTAAATGCGATCCCGCCCGATCCATCTCCTCGATTGATGGGGCCGGCGATTACCTCCCCTTTTCGAGATGGCGACTCAACTTCATTTTCATCTCTGAGTACCAATCTCCCATCTTTAAATCGGTATGAATACGCAGGGGATCTAACCTCAAAAGTCGGTAGGAATCTAGCCTTGTCCTGAATTTCGATCATTAAAAAGCGCTCCTTTCCCAAGGGAATCTTCTGGGAAACGAATCCTTCGAATTCTACCAATAAAGTATCTCCTACGACGCCTTGGACAGAAAAATAACCGCGCTGATTGGTCGTGCTAGTAGACTCGCGATCCAAAACTCTAACCGTGACGCCTTCCATCACTTGCCGATCATTGGCATCCAGGACATTTCCCGAATAGGTCGTCTGCCCAAGGGCGAAAGAAGCCCATCCAAATCCAATGATCAGAAATAAAAGGCGCAGGATTTTCATTGCCTAAAATTAAGGCCAATCATTCAAAATCGCGTTTTCTGAGCGTTAAAGTTGCTTAATTGGAATTTTGTGACTGGATCGAAATAAGCTGATCTGTACCCAAAAACTCCTCTTTTTCGGTGCGGTACCAAGACCTGTTTTTTGGAATTCTCAGCCCTTCAAACTCCACTAATCCTTCCAAAAATATAATTTCCCCTTTTTGTTTCACCTCGTCCTGATAAAATTTATAAGCCTCCAGTTGTGCCGACTCTGGATCAAAATAAAAATACCAGGTATCCTTTTCATAAGGAATACGCACTACTTGATAGGATTTCCCATCCAGGTCTTCCACAAGAATTTCCTCTTCGACTTTTGTCTCGGGATCCATCAACTTCATCGGTAATCCCCACAAATAGCTGTAATAATTCCGAAGCATCAGGGCTCGATCTTTTTTGATTTCTCCCTTAAAAACCTGTACGGAATCCTCCCAAACAATAAATTCCAAATCATCATTTCGATAGTGAACTTTGTTTAATTGATTCTGAAAAGATACCTCATATCTCCTCGAGGCTCTTCCGTTGGGAAGACTGTCTTTTATCGAAAAAGTACCTGAAAAAGATCCCCACATCTGATTTGGATCATGAAACTGAATGGATTTCTCGACCAACTCTGTGGCGGATTCTACACTTCTCTCCTCAAATTGACAGGAAGAAAAGCTTAAAATGACCAAAATCAGAAATAACTTGCGCATCGTTTTTTCTCCAATATATTTATTTTGACGAAATGAAGTTTAACTTGACCAGAATTGCTCCCACTCCCAGCGGGTTTTTACACCTTGGAAATGCCTATTCGTTTTTGCTAACCAAAGCTTTGGCAGAAAAAACAGGAGCAAAAATTCTCCTTCGGATCGATGATTTGGATCGGGAGCGCTATCGGTCGGAATACGTTCAGGACATCTTCGATAGTTTGGATTTTTTGGAAATTACTATCGATAAGGGACCAAAAAATCTGACTGAATTTGAAAAGGAATGGTCACAAATTCATCGACGACCGCTTTATGAACAAGCATTAGAAAAACTACAGGAAACAAGCCACATATTTGCCTGCACCTGTTCGCGAAAGAAAATCCAATCGATGGATTCCTCCGGATATTATTTAGGGCACTGTTTAGAAAGAAGAATACCGCTGGATCGGAAAGAAGCAGCTTGGAGAATCAATACCTTAATCGCCGATCTGATAGAATTTACCGAGTATCCCGATAGCAAAATCATTCAGCCCATTCCGTTGGATACCAGTTTTTTTATGGTTCGGAAAAAAGACCAAATGCCATCCTATCACATGACGTCTTTAGTAGATGACCACTATTTTGAGGTTGATTTAATCGTTCGTGGTCAGGATCTGTTTAGTTCAAGTATTGCTCAGACTTATCTGTCAGAAATAGTTGGTTTTAAGAAATTTAAAAATATCGTATTCTACCATCACCTCATCTTAAAAGATGCCCAAAAGAAAAAATTATCCAAATCAGATGGCGCCACTTCTATTCACCATTTGCGCAAAAGCGGAAAAAAGCTATCCGATGTTTTTAGACTGATTGGTGAAATGATGGGCTCAACAGTTCCCATTTCTAATATGGAGGATTTCAAAGGCATTTTATCTCTGTAAAAAAATGGCCCGAGTTAAGAAAAACCCGGGCCATTTTCATTAGTCGTATTTGGCGGGAATTCCTTCCTCGACCATGGAATTTTGGATGAACTGTCGGATATCTTCATTGGAAGTAGCCAAATCTTCGGCTCTCAAGTACATCATATGACCAGACCGATAGCCTTTGAAGCTCATTCGATCAGCCATTTTTCCATTGGGATCAATATGCCACATGCTGTATTTGGCATTGAAGAAATCGGTCCCTCCATCAAAATAGCCGGATTGAACCATCAAGTGAAGATAAGGATTTTGGCGCATAGCCTGTCCTAAGTCATATCCTGTGGTTTCATTAGATCGATCCCAAGGATGAACCGGACCAAAAAGATTGTAGGTGAGATCTGACTCAAATCCCAAGACATTTTTCGCATAATGATTGAAAGCAGGCGCAAAAGCATGATTCCAGCTGGTCAGCGCAGGATCAAAATCATAAGACTCTCCTCCTTCCATCCGATCAAAACCTTTATATCGGCTGTCCAGTCTACCTACCGTCATTCCTTCCTCACGGAGCAATTCTTTCCAAAAGAGACTTGTCCCGACCATCAGATTATTTGAAAGGAAAACTTCCTTGTCCAAACCTGAATAGCGGGCCATTTTCGTTGCCATAGCTTCTTTCTCGGAAGCAGTGAGACTTCCTCCTTTAACCATGGCAGGAAGGGCTTCATCCACTGCGAATTTTTCTACTTCAGGAATAATATCATCCAAATCCCTGCTTTGTAGATCAGACGGTAATTGACCGTGATACCAAGCCGTGGCTGCATAATAAGGGAAATAATTAGCCATTTTCACCGGTCCACCCCGCTCGATTCCCATATCGGTCGGAGAAACCAAAATTACTCCATTGAAATACATCCAGTGTGAATTTTGGAGTTGGGAGACTAGACCAGCCACACGGGTTGTTCCGTAGCTTTCGCCAATTAAGTACTTTGGGGAGGCCCAACGATTCTGCCGGGTGACAAAGGTATTCACCCAATCAGCCAGATATTTGATGTCAGAATTAATTCCAAAAAAAGTTTCACGGGGCGTTTCTTCATTCAGAATTCTAGAATATCCCGTATTGACCGGATCGACATAAACAATGTCCGCAACATCCAAAATCGAATGAGGGTTGTCTCGAGTCCCGTAAGGCTGTACGGGATAGCCTTCATCGTCAATATTGAGTAAAACAGGGCCTGTATAGGCCAAATGCATCCAAATGGATGCCGATCCTGGGCCTCCGTTAAATGAAATGACCAAAGGCCTCGTGTCCTTATCATCTACATCTGTTCGCTCATAATACGTGTAGAAAAGCGAAGCAATAGGTTCTCCCTTTTCATCCCAGACCGGCTGTGTACCTGTGATAGATTTAAAAGGAACTCGATTTCCTTTGATCGTGATTTCGTGATTTTTTTCGATTTGAGTTTCTACAGGAAGCTTTCGGTTTTCCTGAGCCTGAAGACCGGAAAAGCAAAAAAGCAAAAGGATAGGTAAGGTAAATTTTCTCATAGTTTAGTGATTTTAAGGTAAGCTACATGCTCAGATGAAGAAATGCACTAGGTTTTACATCAATGGAATTATTTTCTGGTCTCACTGACCAATTTTGCGATAACTACCGCAGGATACAGCATCCCCACGGTTGATAAAAACACGGAGAGCATTTTTGACATGACATTCACCGGAAATAATTCGCCAAATCCAACGGTAGTTAAGGAAACGAGACTGAAATAAATATAATTGGAATAATCATTATCCAAACCCTCCAATTTGATATCGCCACCGATACTTTCCCCGATTGTCAGGTGGATGATTTCAAAGACAAAAGCACCCAACAGCGCGACCGATAAATATACATTTACTGCTCCAACAACCCGATACACATTTACCTCCCGATCTCTGAAAAGTAAGCGGAGATTGAGGAAAATAAAAACGGACATATTGGCGATACCTACGATTCGCTCCAGCAGGTAAAACTCCACCGGTAAATCACTAAACCGCAAAAGTTTCATCGCCAATTGAGTAAAAAACAAGCCCGAAGTAAGAAAAATCAAAAATCGCTCTCTTGAGGACCAAATCCCGGTAAAATACAAAAACAGAAAAACGACATTGGAAAAAATCATATCCACATGACCGTAATCAATCAATATCGGAAGTACAAAGACAATAAACAGCAATACCACCAAGAGCAAGCTAAAACTGATATCTGTCAACCAATAGTTTCTGAAATGCCGGATATAGCGAATGGCCTTGTGAGGGTTTTTACCTTCTTCATTCATCTGTTAATAATTTGTTTTTCAGAGGTTATAACTTGTCCCGCACCGAAGGTCAGGATATTCTATCCCCTCCCGATTTATCGAACTAGGGGAGAATCTCGTATGGTTGCCCCATGTTTCGGATCATACCAGTGTGTGACTTCTTCGTCAGGCTCGATTTCATCATATTTTAATTACACCTTCCAAAATTCCTATCGCCTTTCCTTTGAGTAAAACTCGGTTGCCTAGCTTTTCCACTTCCAAGTTTCCTCCTCTTTTGCTGGCTTGGTGAGCTTTCAAGTTTGATTTTCCGGTTCGCTTATTCCAATAATCCATCAAAGCACAATGCGCAAAACCCGTTACCGGATCCTCGGGAACTCCCACATTAGGACCAAAAAACCTAGAAACACAGTCAACGTCATTTCCTTTGGAGGTAATGATGATTCCTTCCTCGCTATGTTTTGAGATTTCCCCAAAATCAGGAATGAGGCTTCTGACGGCCTCCTCGTCCTCCAACTCAAAAATCCAATTTCTTTTCAATTCTGCCGCTCGGACGATTTTTTTGCCAAATAGCTGATCTTGAAAATAAGGATGCGTAGCGACAGTGGTTTCCAAAAGTGGAAAATCCATTTCGATGATCTCCTGCCCCACTTTCACAATCAGTTCTCCACTTAGGGTGTGAAAATGTAGTTTTTCTCCCTCTACCGCCCAGCCCTTTTGCAACATCCAAAAAGAGCTGGCCAAGGTGGCATGTCCGCAGAGGTCAATCTCCAAGGTCGGCGTAAACCAGCGAAGGTTAAAATGTCCTTTTTGTTCGGTTCGGAGGACAAAAGCCGTTTCACTCAAATTCATCTCAGAAGCGATTGACTGCATCAAAGCAGCGTTAATTTCCTGCTCTAGCAGACAGACCGCGGCGGGATTTCCACCAAAAGCTTTTTCCGTAAAAGCATCTACAATTGCAATTGAAAGTTCCATTTATTGATAGCGTTCTTTTAATATAGTAAGATGATGAATAAAATGCCCCGGGATAATCCAAAACAATGCGCGCGGGGTGATTTTGGTCCCATTGGCCTTACCGTGAAAATCCAGGGAATCTTCAGGAAGAGTTTGAATCAAAGTCAATAAAGCTTTTCGCTGATTTTCAAAATCTTCCAAAAGAAGCGCAGACGGAACTGAGCCAAACCGTGCATTCAACACATAGGGATCCTGATCAAATCCCGGAAGTGCATTTCGCTCACCACGAGCAAAACACAGGGCTCTGAAAGTCATGATTCGCTCGGTGTCTATTACATGACCCAAGACCTCCTTTGGTGACCATTTTCCGGCTTGATAGGGTTTTTCAGCCCAATTTGAGGTTTTGGATTTAAATAACTCCTTGATCGTTTGAATTTGTTCTTCGATCAGCAAAGGATAATCCTGCTGAGGATTGAGCTGAAGGTAGCGATCAAAATAAGCAGGATATTCGTCTTTGGTTGGTGGGTGGAATGAACGCATAGAAAACTAAAGGATCAAATTAAGGATTTGGCATAAATTTAAGATTTAGCGGTAAACCTAAATACCCTTTGTAAAATTTAATTTTCCCAGAAATTTAATCTGCCGTTCGATATCTTAACCGAAACTTAAAACTATTGGTTGATTTTGTTCTGTTCTCGAAAGCTTGCTAACTTAAACCAATTCTAAATTTTAGCTCTGACCCTTTCAAAAGGAACTAGAAATCGCAATTCTAGTTAACTTGTATACCAATAAATCCCTCAGAAATGAAACAAAAAGAAATAGTCACTTTGCAGCGATCCTTGCTGCACGACACCGAAGCACTACTCAACAAGCAAATTGAGATGGAAGGAAAGTCTTCTGCATATTACCTATCGATGGCCTCATGGTGCCACATGATGGGCTATGAAAATGCCGCCCGATACCTCTATACCCATGCAGATGAGGAGCGAATGCACATGATGAAGATATTTCAATATGTCAATGAAGCTGGAGGACATGCTATTCAGCCGGAAATTACCGGGATCAGAAATCATTTCAATTCGCTAAGAGAAATATTTGAATTGATTCTCGAGCATGAGATCAAAGTGACCAAATCCATCAATAGTATTGTGGATCATGCTTTTTCAGCAAAGGACTTTGCCACCTTCAGCTTTATGCAATGGTACGTGACCGAGCAACGTGAGGAAGAAACGATGTCCCGAAGAGCTTTGGAGCTGTTTGATATTATTGGTGAAGAGGGAATCGGTCTTTGGACTATTGATCAAGAACTTGGAAAACTCCATGCCGCTGCCCATGCCGGTGAAAAGGCTTAAAATCCAAGAAGAACTAGGTTAAAAAGCTGTCTACTTCTGCAAGTAGGCAGCTTTTTTATTCCAAAGTATCGGCGAAAAACAAAATACAGCTCTTAAATTAGAAAATTCTGTATTTGAACAATCAAAACCGCTCCAGTAGGGCATTGCGATTTTCACAGTGAAGAAAATTCAATTAGTATTTTTTACAAAAATCAGTTTCAGCGCGACAACTTTTGCAAACTACAACCTAGAAAAAATACAATTTTTTATTTTTTGGCATAGATAAATTAAAGCAAGTTTCAAGCTTAGTTTTTTCAGTTTTCAGGCCTTTGGAAAGGAATCTAATTTCCTTAAAAAAAACAGCCATGAAAACTTCCATTCAAAAATCCCTCTGGACAGTGAGCCTTTGTATTACTTGTGCTTTTGTCCTTATCCTTTCTATAGGATTGATCGCTTCGTATTTGGTTCCAAATTATTCGCTTAAGCTATTGCTTTTGTTTTTTCAAGGTTGGTTGATTTGGACTTTCCTTGAGTATTTCATTCATCGATTTTTAATGCATGAGTTAATAGTACCAGGAAGTAAAGACACGCTATTTAATCACCATAATCACCACAAAGATCCCGGTTCGATGAAAGTAAACCATTGGGATCGTTTGATTTCCTTGCTCCTAGTTCTTTTGACATTTGCGTTAGCACTCATCAAGAATGAACTTTGGATGACTATTTCTGGATTTATTTTTGGATTCGCTTTTTACAGCTACTTACATCTGTTACTTCATCTTCCGATTGGGAAAATCCTCCTGCCCCGAATCCAACGAGCCCACATTTTACATCACAGCATCCGACCCAATAAAGGATATAGCTTCAGTACCATCTTATGGGATTGGATGTTTGGAACTCTCCCATCAAAGAATGACCGATTAACCGAATCGATGATGAAAAAATACTTTTCTGACTTTGATCATAGAGGGCATCTCAGTTCTTGGACTCTTCCCATCCCTCCTATTGCAATTGGATTGATTCTGTTGACTGCCAGTTGTGCTCCGGTATTTTCGGATCTCCAAAGTGCACGGACTTTGGGTAAGGGAGAACTCGAAGCCACACCCTACTATACTACCACCGGAAATGACTCGGAATTTGACGGAGATACCCATCTTAGACTTTTGATCCGGCAAAACCTTTCCAACAACGCCTTTAGAATCGAATACGGAAGGATCTTCGATGCTGATGGTGGGATAGGCCAGCTGAGTCTAGGTTATTCGATCAATCTAAAACCAATCAATAGGTAAGCACAAAAATCAAACTTGGGTTAACTGACTCAATGTGCTAAAAAATAACAACTCGATCATTAAATATTTAATTTTGAATAATTCTAATTATCAAAATAATATTTTACGAATCAAACTATTTTAAAATTATATGTTTAAATTAATCCAAGATTTATTGAATTAAATCAAGACTAAAACCAGAACCTATGGAGACCATCAACCAACATCAGGCCGCCTTCTTCCAAAGTCTCAAATCCGCAATCCCCTCCTACTCTTCTTTGGTAGATAAAGTTGCTGAAACTTTGAATATCAGTATGGACAGCGCTTACCGGAGAATTCGTGGAGAAAAATTAATTGATTTTGAAGAGATCAATTTGCTCTGCAAAAAATTTAATGTCTCAGTAGATAAGCTCTTTAGCTTGAATTCCAATACCATCGTTTTTCAGGGGAAGCAAAATACCTTTCAAGAGGACAATTTCAAAAACTGGCTGGAAGATGTCCTCGCCCAGCTGGAAATGGTCAATACTTTTCAAAACAAGAAAATATACTATCTACTCAAAGATATGGCACCCTGGTATCACTTTTACCATCCGGAATTGGCGTCCTTTAAATTTTTCTTTTGGAAAAAATCAATTCTTTTTCAGGATAGTCTCAAAGGAGCAAAATTCAGTATTTCTGACCAATCTCACCATGGATTTGAGCCTTTGACCCAGAAGATTCTCAAAACTTACAATAAAATCGAAACCACTGAAATCTGGAATGTAGAAGGGATGAATACGACACTGAGACAGATTGATCTGTATCAAGAAATGGGAATCATCCCAAATCCTCAGGACACCAAAAGACTCTATCAATGCATGCTGGAGGTGGTGGATCATTTGGAGCGAATGACCGAGTCGGGTAAGAAATTTCTTCCCCACCAAGATCCAGGCATGGACAGTGCCGATTATCATTTCTTTGTCAATGAATTTGTGCTGGGGGACAATACGTTTTTCGTCGAAATCGACGGGACTAGGATCACTTATCTGAATTATGGGGTGATCTATTTTTTGGGCACAGCAGACAAGTCTTTTAACGATGGGATGTTTGTCAATCTTGAAAATTTGATCAAAAAATCAACCCAAATCAGTAAAGTCGGGGAAAAAGAACGGAACCAGTTTTTCAATAAGCTTCGGAGAAAAGTCCAACTTCGAATCGACGCGATGGAATTAAAAGTGTAAAGGCTGAAATCCAGTTTCGGAGATTTTACTTAAATTCGATCTATGTTTACCTCAATCCGATTCCGAATTTTCCCTGCTCTACTTCTCTCTTCTACGATTGGTTTTATTGCCTGTCAAACAAAAACTGAAACAAAGGAAACCGCATCTACTGAAAAAAATATATCCAATCCTCTCCCCCCCAGTGATGCGCCAAAAGGAATGGTCTGGATTCCCGGAGGAGAATTTACCATGGGCACCATTGAAGCCGATGCTTATCCTGCTGAAAAACCAGCGGTGAATGTTTCAGTTTCCGGTTTTTGGATGGACACTCATGAAGTGACCAATGCAGAATTTCAAAAATTTGTAGATGAAACCGGCTATGTGACTGTAGCTGAGCAAAAACCAGATTGGGAAGATCTCAAAAAACAAGTTCCCCCCGGCACTACCAAACCCGATGACTCAGTGCTCGTCCCTGGTTCGATGGTTTTTACTCCGCCACCTTACCAGGTTCCCACCCAAGACGTCTCGCTTTGGTGGTCATGGGTCGAAGGAGCCTCATGGAAAAATCCAGAAGGACCTGAAAGTAATCTCGATGGAAGAGAAAATCATCCTGTTGTTCATATCGCATATGAAGATGCCTTGGCTTATGCCGAATGGGCAGGAAAAAGACTCCCGACAGAATTGGAATGGGAATTTGCAGCAAGAGGTGGTGCCGATGGGAAACGTTTCGCTTGGGGGGATGAATTGACTCCAAATGGGACTTATCTCGCCAATACATTTCAGGGAACTTTTCCTCATGAAAATTTAGAATCCGATGGATTCTCCGGTACATCGCCAGTAAAATCCTATGCACCAAATACCTATGGCCTCTACGACATGATCGGAAATGTCTGGGAACTCACCAGCGACTGGTATGATGCCCTCAAACTCGCTAGACTGGCAGGGGAAGCACCCAAACTTGATGCCGGCATGAATCCCTGCTACAATCCTGAAAATCCATACGCCCAAGAGCGAGTAATCAAAGGCGGATCGTATCTCTGTGCCGAAAACTATTGTGTAAACTACCGACCAAGTGCCCGACAGGGACAGGCATTCGATTCAGGCACCTCTAATGTCGGATTTCGATTAGTGAAAGACCCGGAGAAAAAAAGTCTCAGTTTGAATTAATTCTTACTGATTAAGTTTTACCAAGTATCCTAGGAGTAAAGTCTTAGATTTTATTGATACCCTTTGGTGATTCGCTGGATGTATTTTCCGACAATATCAAATTCAAGATTGACCAAGTCCCCTACCGCAAGTTGATGAAAATTGGTGTGCTCATAGGTGTAGGGAATGATCGCAACTGAAAACCCTCCCGGCTTGGAATTGAAGCAAGTAAGGCTGGTGCCATTGATGGTAATGGAACCTTTTTCTACGGTAATATTTCCAAGAGCTGCATCATATTCCACCTCAAAAATCCAAGAACCGTCCTGATCTTTGATTTGGGTGATTTTACCAGTTTGATCCACATGTCCCTGCACAATATGCCCATCAAATCTACCATTTGCAGACATGCAGCGCTCCAGATTTACTTTTTTTCCTACTTTCCACTGAGCTAAATTTGTCTTTTTGATGGTCTCATCGATGGCCGTGACCCGATAGGAATCAGACGAAGTTTGGACCACAGTAAGACAGACCCCATCATGTGCGAGCGACTGGTCTATGCTTAATTCGGCTGCTAAATTTGATTCCAACTCAAAGTGAACATTAGTCCCTTCTCGGACAATATCCCTGACGCTGGCAAATGATTCGATAATTCCTGTAAACATCTTGTAATACTTCTGTTCTGGCTTTCAATGAGTAAGCAAAAATTGCCCGTTTCGGTTTCAAATTAAGTCAAATAATCGATTAACTTCGAGAGAAAATAAAATTGAAATGCCACTCCTTAAGCTCGAAGATACTTATTTACACAAGGGAAAAAGAAAAGCATTAGTTGCTGCATTACGAAAAAAAGGCATCAAAAGTGAGCGGGTTCTACACGCCATTAATACACTTCCTAGACATTTTTTCTTTGACTCTGCACTGATATCGCACGCTTACGAAGACAAGGCCTTCCCGATCGGCGAAGGTCAGACAATATCTCAACCCTACACGGTGGCTTTCCAAACAGAACTCCTCGACATCAAAGAAGGTGATAAGGTACTCGAAATCGGTACAGGTTCGGGATATCAGGCCAGCATTCTCCATTTATTGGGTGCGGAGGTCTATACGATAGAATATCAAAAGAAGCTTTTTGAGACCACTCAAAAATTTTTAAAACGGCTTGGGATCGACATGCACCTTTTCTACGGGGACGGAAGTGCAGGACTTTCTCAGCATGCACCTTATGACAAAATCCTAGTTACAGCCGGAGCGCCCGTGATTCCGGATGCACTGATTCAGCAACTCAAAGTCGGTGGAATCCTCGTCATCCCGGTCGGTGATCGCAGCCTTCAGACCATGGTGAGAATTACCAAAACCGGCCCAAGCAAAGTGGAAAGAGAGGAATTTGACGGATTTGCATTTGTCCCCCTTTTGGGAAAAGATGGATGGAGATAAAAACAGAATTTTCAAAATAATATTCTGATTTTAATCTTTCATTTTCTGTTCAGAAAAATTTTATTCTTATTTTTGAAAAAAACATCGGTATGTCAAAGAAAAAATTTGCCAAGGAATCTGCTACTATCATGACAGAGATGGTGCTACCAAACGATACCAATACACTCAATAATCTAATGGGTGGAAGATTGATGCATTGGATGGATGTGGTAGCTGCGATTGCCGCTCAAAAACACTCCAATCGAATCGTGGTCACCGCATCTGCTGACAGTATTTCATTCAAACAACCGATCGCACTTGGCAACGTGGTTACCTTGCAATCAAAAGTAACACGGGCATTTAATTCTTCTATGGAAGTATTTATCGAAGTGAGTGCAGAGGATATTCCAGCCAGCAAAAAAACCATCACTCACCGGGCTTTTTTCACTTTTGTGGCGGTGGACCAAAACGGCAAACCCATCGAAATCCCGGAGGTGGTTCCCGAAACAGCAGAGGAAATCGAATTATTTGACGGAGCTTTGAGAAGAAGACAACTACGGCTCGTTCTTGCCAAGCGAATGAAACCTGAAGATGCGATGGAGCTGAAGTCCATTTTCAACCTTGATATCACAAAATAAACCGAAAGGGAAGACAATAAATCTTCCCTTTTTTTGGCTTGAGTTTAATTTTTGACCAATTTTCAGCTATGGAAAAAAGCACGCTCGGTCAACTCCAGTATATCCTTACAGAAGATCTATTTCTCGTCAAGGAAGACATTCCCAATCTAATACGGCAAACCAAACAAAACAGACCTCATCCAACTGAAAGTAAAGAATATCCTTCGGAAAAAGTAGAATCAGAGGACACCACCTCTATCGTGGAAGAGCCAATCAATCCGGAACCCATTCCTGTCAAAGGGCAATTTGAAAAAGGAATTCTGATTCTTTACGAAGAGGATCAGTTGAGCGATGAAATCATGGAACTCCTGTCTAAAATCCTTCAGGCAGTCGGACTTTCGATGAACTCAGTAGGGTTGCTTTCGAGTGAGGGACTGTCGGGCAGAAGCTTAGAAGAGTTTAATGCGCTCAATGCCCATACGGTGATTAAATTTGGGAGAATCCAGCATCCAATCAATTCCCTTCCAATCAATAATTACCACATTTACACCGAAGAAGAAACCGAATATCTATTTGCGGATTCGCTCAGTCAAATCGCAGAAAACAAAGAACTCAAAGGAAAACTCTGGAACAATCTCAAAATTCTTTTCAACCTCGCTTAATCTTATCCATGACACTCAATTCTGAACAAACCACCTGGGCAAAACGATTCAAATGGATCAGTTTGATCGAAGGACTTTCCTTTTTGATTCTCTTATTTATCGCTATGCCGCTCAAATACATCTATGATTCTCCCCTTGCGGTCACCTATGTGGGTTGGGCTCATGGTCTTCTTTTCATGATCTACATTTATGTGGTTTTCCCGACGGCATCTAAATTGAAATGGAATTTTAGCCGAACGCTATTTGCTCTAATCGCTTCGGTTCTCCCATTTGGTCCTTTTATATTTCACCGAAATCTCAAAAAAAGTCAGAAAGTTGATTTTTAAATGGCACTGATCAGTAAAAAAAAGAAAGTTTATGCCATAAGTTCTGCACTCAGAGGTTACTTGATCGATTATGCCCGGGAAGTGGATATTCCCATACATTATCACGAACTCCTGAGGTATTCCAATTCGATAGCGCTGTACGATTCCAAAGAACAGGACACACTATGGGAAACGGTTTTTTATGATCAATCGGATCGGGAGGAAATCCACCTCAACGTCAAGAAAATCTATGCTTTGCTCAAGGCCGGCGGAGACATGTCAGTCATGGAGCACCTCTATGTGGACCGGATAGATTTATGCATTTATGGCAATACTCAGCCTTTTCGGGTCCGAATAGTCAACCGGATCAATGATAATTTTGATTATTTCTATATCAAAAATGCCGACGCTTCGAGAGTGTACGGCTTGGAGTTGGAGCATTTGCTTTCCCCTAATAGAATCAGCTATTTGGTACATCAAAATACCCTGATCGAAGAGCATATCGCAGGAATTCCCGGAGATAAATTTATGCGGGTTCATATGGATGATCCTCATATAAACCCCATCCGTCTTGCCAAGGAATTTGTGAAGTTCAATGAGCGCTGTTTTGTGCGACTTTTGGGAGATATGCACTCTTCGAATTTTGTCATAGACGTGACACCTGATTTTGAGGAGACACACTATCGGATTCGAGCCATTGATTTTGATCAGCAATCCTATGAAGGAAAAAAATCAATTTACCTTCCCCAATATTTCAAGGAAAACAATGTGCTAATCAACCTCGGGATGAAGTACATCACATCGGAATCCATGCGCCAATATCAGCGAGAGGAGCGCTCACTTATAGCTAGCCGGGTGAAATCCTCCCATTTTGAAATCGAGGATATCCTCATGGCTATGGAGCAGGACGACATAGCTCCGATAGACAATATTGTGAGCCTTCGGGAAGAACTAGCCAGACATTATCAAAATGATAAATTTTTATCCTGTAAAAACATGGGGAATATTCTAAGAATTAGCTTGGAGCAAGTCCTGTTTTAAAAGCATGCAAAAGACGACTTTTCATATTTCAGAGATGGACTGCCCATCAGAAGAAAACCTGATCAGAGTAAAACTTCAGGGTTTGAAAAGTGTAAAAGGACTCCAATTTGATCTAGAAAAGCGGAAACTCCATGTCTATGAAGATATTCCCAGCCCAGAACTCAACAAAATCCTAGATTCTTTAAACCTAGGAAGCAAAGTAATCCAAACCGAAGCGATAAATCCCGCAGATCTACCAGAGTCCCATAAACCTGAAAAAAAATTACTCTGGACAGTTTTGGGAATAAATTTTGGTTTTTTTGTGATTGAAATGCTTTTTGGGTGGATTTCAGGTTCGGTCGGTTTGATCGCTGATAGCTTGGATATGCTCGCCGATAGTTTTGTTTATGGGATTAGTATTTTGGCCGTGGGAGCGGGGATCAACAGGCAGAAAAAAATAGCGGGTATTGCAGGCATCTTTCAATTGGTCTTGGCCATTCTGGGTTTTTTGGAAGTCATCAGACGATATCTAAAGGTGGATGAAAATCCTGACTACAAAATGATGATTATCATTTCAGCTTTTGCTTTGATTGCAAACGCAATCTGCCTCTATCTCCTTCAAAAATCAAGGAGTGAAGCTGCCCACATGAAAGCCAGCATGATTTTCACCTCCAATGACATTTTGATCAATTTAGGAGTAATTACCGCTGGTTTTATGGTTTTATGGCTTGACTCTCCTCTTCCGGATTTACTAATCGGAACGCTAGTTTTTGGATTGGTAACCCAAGGAGCCATCAGAATTTTCAAATTGTCCTATTAACAATTTCGCAGATGCATTTTTATTGGTGGATTTTTGCAGTTGACGTATATAAAAATTCAATTAAAAACTAGGAGTCTTTTATTCAATTCCAGTAAATTAAAATTGGTAAATTCCAATTGATAATACGTTAAAACATATACTTTTGCATTCGAAATCAAAAGTACAAACAGGAAGTGTATAAGCTCAGTGAGATTATTTTTGTAGATGATGATGCCATTGTCAAAATGGTGGGAATAAAAATTTTAAAAAATATCGGCTATGATGGCCCAATTAGTCAGTTTGGAAATGGGCAAGAGGCGATTGAAGAACTTAAATCTAGGATCGAAGCAAATTCCATTAAAAAGTTAGAATTTCCGATACTTTTACTGTTGGACATCAATATGCCCGTGATGGACGCATGGGGATTTTTGGATGAGTTTCGACAGCTACCGGATTCTATTCGTCAGCATTTTTTTATAGCCATTATCACGAGTTCGATCAGTCCTCAGGACAAGGAACAAGCGATGACCTACTCCGATGTAAAAGATTACATCCAAAAACCCATTTCCCCTAAATACATGTCGGATTTTCTAAAAGAACACGGACTTTTAGAAGAATAAAAGTTTTACCATTTTTTCAACTCTTCATAAATCAGATGAACCGGAAATCCCATCACGGTATAGTAGGAGCCCTCTATTCTTGATACTCCGACAAAACCAATCCACTCCTGAATCCCATATCCGCCAGCCTTGTCAAAAGGCCCGTAATTTTTTACATAATGCCATATTTCCTCTTCTGACAAAAAACGAAAAGTCACTAGGGTTTCATCCTCTAAGGTCGTTCGTTTTCCCTTATCCACAATTGTCACTGCAGTCATCACTTTGTGAGTCGTGCCCGACAAACTTTTGATCATATCAAACGCTTCCTGATCCGAATGCGGCTTTCCCAAAATATGGCCTTCCTGAATTACCACCGTGTCGGAAGTGATTAATATTTCATCTTCCGCCAATTGCTCTGCATAAGATTCAGCCTTGAGTTTAGAAAGATAAGCAGCCACATAATCCGCCGGAATATCCGCCGGAACGGTTTCATCAATCGGATGAGCTTTGACTTCAAAATCAATTTCCAACCCTCTCAAAAGCTCTCTTCTACGTGGAGAATTGGAAGCTAGGATGATTTTCTTGTTTTTAATTTTTTCCAAAAAAGGCGTCATATTCGTATTCAAATTCATCTTGGTCGATACTCGCAAAAATTAAACCGCTCAAAGCCTTGGGATAGAAATAAGTCGACTTTTGAGGCATCAAATAACCGGATTTGCACACATCCAAAACCTGAGACATTTCCAGTTCGCGAGTGATGATGGCAAAACTCGCTTTTTGGGACTGTACTTCTCGAAGACATTTGGAGAAATTCCGTTCATAGACCAGATTTTCCTTATTTCGTTGTTCTTCATGTGGAATCCCCAAAACCCTACGGAAAAGTACTTCGTGTAAAATCACCAAGTCCAATTTCCTTAAAACTTCCGGCATTTCCTGATTGATTTGATCAAAAAGCTCCGGTTTGAGTTCGATGATGTAGGCTTCATCTTCGATCAAAAGACCAAACTTCCGAACCCGTCGGAAAGTATATGTACCTAATTCTTCAGGGTCAGAAAACGGTTTAATTAAAAACCATTCCTTGAGTTTTTCGAAAAATTGAGGTTTAATCAAATCCAGATCATAGTATAATCTGTGGGTCGGGAGAATTTTCAGATCATCCGAGGCAGCATTGGTTAGATACATCAAATGATAATCATGAGCTTTCCATTTTTTATCTTGAAAGGCCTTACTCCTACTTTTTCGATAGGCAATCGCTCCTTCCAGTCGATGATGTCCATCCGCCAGGATGATTTGCTTTTTCTTAATAAGCCTCAAAAATCTACGAATTACATCTGCATCATGAATCACCGCGAGTACTTCCCGGACACCCTGATAATCTTCTACCTCATAAATCGGAGAACTCATCGCCGCATCCATGTATTGCTCCAGCTGAAAATCCGAATCTACATACAATCCATGTGTGGGACTGGCTTGCATTTGAGTAGCCGCCAGGAGATCCACCCGATCATTGACTGCGGAAACAATGGTATTCTCATGACGTAAAATCACGCCCTCATCCCAATCGTAGGCTTTTATCTGAATGATGAAGCCTTTGCGGCAGCGCTCATTTTCCTCTCCCGGAAGTCGAAAATACTGATAGTAAACGTAGACTCCGGGGAGTTGATCCTGAGTAATCACTCCTTTAGCTTTCCAATCCAAGATCGTCTTTTTCGCATTTTCTATCGGATGAGGCTGATGCGGGACAGAAAGATGAATGGCATTGTAGGGATTTTTGTAGAGTTGCTCACGCTGCTGCGAAGAAACCACATCAAACAGCGGTGCGCTAAGTTCTTCTATTCGCTCAGAAAAACTATCCGAATATCTCCAAGCTCTGAAGGGTAAAATTTCTGCCATACTTATTTCAAACGATTTTTCCAGGCAGAACTTTTTACCGGTGACTGCGCCATGGTATTTTGGACTGCTTCTTTTTTGGATTTTTGAAAAAACTCCACTGCCAAAGCGGCGAACAATTCTTCTTCTCCAGCAGACAGTTTCTCTTCCAAAACAGCTGGCTCGAAATAGCGTTCGACAAATTTGGTATCAAACTGACCAGAAGTAAAGGCTTCGTGCTGAAGCGCAAATTTGCAAAATCCTAACGTCGTCTGTATTCCCGTGATCTGATATTCGTCGATTGCCCGTACCGTCCGGTCAATCGCCTCTTGGCGAGTCTCTGCGTAGGTAATCAACTTCGCGATCATGGGATCATAATAGATCGGAATATCCATACCTTCCTCAAATCCATCATCTACCCGAATTCCCGGGCCTTGAGGACGGACATAAGTGCTTAATTTTCCGATATCGGGAAGGAAATTATTCTTGGGATCTTCTGCATATACCCTGACCTCGACGGAGTGTCCCTGAATCCGAAGATCCTCCTGAGCAAAAGTCAGGGATTGTCCTTCGGCTATTTTGATTTGTTCCTTTACCAGATCTTTTCCGGTGATCATCTCCGTGACAGGATGCTCCACCTGAAGCCTCGTGTTCATTTCGAGAAAGTAAAAATTCAGCTTTTCATCTACAATAAATTCTACTGTCCCAGCTCCATGGTAATCACAGGCTTTTGCCACACCGACTGCGGCTTCTCCCATGGCTTTGCGAAGCTCAGGCGTGACCACCGCTGAAGGAGCTTCTTCGATTACTTTTTGATGTCGGCGCTGAATCGAACATTCGCGCTCAAATAAATACACAATATTGCCCTGCTGATCCCCAAGCACTTGGATTTCTATATGCCGGGGCGATGTGATAAATTTTTCGATAAAAACTGCGCCATCACCAAAGGCGGATTCGGCCTCACTGACTGCGCGCTGCATTTGTTCTTCAAACTCCCCTTCTGATTCTACAATTCGCATTCCTTTACCTCCCCCTCCGGCACTGGCCTTTATCAAAATCGGATAGCCGATTTCAGCCGCTTTACTTTTTGCAAAAGCAATGTCTGTAATGGCTTTTTCCATCCCTGGCACCATCGGAATATCGTATTTAGAAACGGCTTGTTTAGCAGCAAGCTTGCTTCCCATGACCTCAATGGCTTCAGGAGAAGGACCTATGAATATGATCCCCGCCTCTTTTACTTTTCTGGCAAAAGATGCATTCTCTGATAAAAAGCCATATCCGGGGTGAATCGCATCTACTCCGAGATCTTTACAAAATTTAATTATTTTTTCTCCTAATAAATAGGACTGATTGGAGGGCGGCGGTCCCAGACAAATCGCCTCATCGGCATACTTCACATGAGGTGACAAACGATCTGCTTCAGAATACACTGCTACCGTTTTTATTCCCATTTCCTGAGCGGAACGCATGATTCTTAGTGCTATTTCCCCTCGGTTGGCAACTAAAAGTTTTTTGATTTTAGGCATAATCTCCAGTTAGAATTTGGGCTTTTTTAAAGTCAGAAGCGAATTAAGGAAAATAATTTGAGGAATGTTAAGAAAACCGCTTATCAGAATTCCTTTTTTGCTTGGTAGGCATATTAGTTTTATTTTTGGCGAATTTTAATGGTTAATTCATTAGAAATTAAACTTAAATCGATACGCTTTGGATCTATTTGCAAAATTAAAAACTAACATGGGTCCGCTTGGAAAACATTCCCAGTTTTCTGACGGCTACTACATGTTCCCCAAACTTGAAGGAGAAATCGCACCTCGCATGAAGTTTCAGGGAAGAGAGGTACTCACCTGGTCTCTCAACAATTACCTCGGACTGGCCAATCACCCGGAAGTCCGAAAAACTGACGCTGAAGCTGCCGCCAAATGGGGAGCTGCCTATCCTATGGGCGCTCGGATGATGTCAGGACAAACTAGTTTGCACGAAAAACTCGAAGAAGAACTTGCTGAATTTGTAGGCAAGGAAAAATCATACTTGCTCAATTACGGTTATCAAGGCATTATGTCTGTCATCGATGCCTTATTGGATCGAAAGGACGTCGTGGTTTATGATTCGGAATGTCATGCCTGCATCATTGATGCACTTCGTATGCACATGGGCAAGCGCTATGTTTTTCCGCATAATGATATCGAAAACTGTGAAAAACAACTCGAACGGGCGACCAAACTTGCTGCAGAAACCGGTGGAGGAATCTTGGTCATTACTGAAGGTGTATTTGGGATGACAGGAGATCAGGGCAAGCTCAAAGAAATATGTGAACTGAAAAAGAAATTTGAGTTCAGACTACTAGTGGACGATGCGCATGGTTTTGGAACACTCGGTAAAACCGGAGCAGGGACCCACGAAGAGCAAGGGGTTATCGAAGAGGTTGACTTGTATTTTTCTACTTTTGCAAAATCCATGGCCTCCATCGGAGCATTTATCGCAGGAGAGGAAAAAGTCATCCATTACCTCCGCTTTAATATGCGTTCCCAGATTTTTGCCAAGTCCCTTCCGATGCTTTTGGTAGAAGGTGCGCGAAAGCGTTTGGAACTCCTTAAAACCCAACCGGAATTGAAGGCGAATCTCTGGAAAATAGTGAATGCGTTACGGGATGGACTCCATTCTCATGGATTCAGTACAGGAAAATCAAATTCTCCAGTGACTCCGGTAGTTTTGAACGGAACTGTTGGGGAAGCTGCTGCACTATCCTATGACTTGAGAGAGAATTACAATATTTTCTGCTCAGTGGTAATCTATCCAGTAGTACCTAAAGGCATGATTATCTTACGGTTAATCCCGACAGCGGTACATACACTTGAAGACGTAGAAGAAACTATCAATGCATTTGCAGCGGTAAAAGAAAAGCTGACAAGTGGGGTATATCGCAACTCTGAGATAGCCGTTTCTTTCGGAGAATAAAAAAATTTCCAAAAAAAAGGCCCTCAGGATTGAATTAGCAAGTATTTAGGCTATATTGGAATCAAATAAACTTATCATCAACCTTAAAAAAACACTTTTACTATGAGCAGATTTAGTGAAGTCAAAGATCTTGTAATGGGCTTAGAAGCCGATTTCGAAAAATTCTACGAAAAAGGTAATCAAGCCGCAGGAACCCGAGTAAGAAAAGGGATGCAGGATTTGAAAAACATCGCACAGGATATCCGCAAAGAAGTGCAGGATAAGAAAAACGCTGGTTGATTTAACCAAAAAAAGTAAAAGGTGGCCAAAAGCCACCTTTTTTTGTGTGAATCCGGTAAATAAAGTGGAGCCTTAAAACTCCACTTTATTGTTTTCACGCTCTAAATCCGCCAATCTTCCACTTGGGTCGATTTCGACAGATTGAATACTTTCTAATTCTTTGGACAAAATCACAGTTTTGGTCAAATTGGTCCATGGCCAATCTTCACTGTGAATACGCTCAGGCATTCCTGATTCTGTTGATTTTTCACCTCTCATAATTACCATTGGAAGATAAATTTGCTCTTGACTTCCGTCTTTGTAAGTCACGACCACATCTAGCGGCATTGGCATCAATCCGATTCGCTCCAAGGTAATCGAAGTTTTATCTCCATCGGCAACCACTTCTTTAATTCCATAATCAATCGTCTTGGTCGAATAAACAAAGTATTCCTTATACCAATCCAGCTCAAGCCCACTTTCCTTTTCCATGATTCGGATCAAATCATTGACATTAGGGTGCTTAAATTTCCACTCATTGAAATAGCGAAGCAAACCTCGATCTCGGACATCTGCTCCGATAACATATCCCAGCTGCTCCATAAATACCGCTCCTTTGGAATAAGCGGCGGAACCATAAGCTCGATTGGTGTGATAGTGGTCCGAATGAGTGGACATGGGTTCTTCTACTCCTGACTTAGCCAAGCCAATGTATCCACGGTAAGAACCTGCATGAATGGATGATGAGTTTCTATTCATGATTTCATTCATGGTCAAATTGGATGCGTAGCTGGTAAAGCCCTCATCCATCCAAGGATAAAGAGACTCGTTGGATGCCAATACGCCATGATACCAGCTATGGGCCAATTCATGAACCATTACGCCAACTAGACTTGGTAGACTTCTTTCACCAGTAATCAACGTGGACATCGCATATTCCATTCCTCCGTCACCTCCCTGAACTACTGAAAACTGCTTGTATGGATACTGCCCAAAGTGCTCCGACATGTATTCAATTGCCTTAGGGGTAAACTCCTTCAATTTTTCCCAATTCCCTGAAGTTTTTTCTCCGGGAATAAAGAAATGGTGAACGGTGATCCCATTATCCATTTCTACTTTATCATGCTGATATTTATCATCAGCTCCCCACATAAAATCATGAACCATAGGCGCTTTGAAATGCCAAGTCAATGTTTCGCCCGAAGCATCAGGAACCGTCACGCCGGCATCTTCATACCCATGGCCGATTTCATTTGGATTTTGTAAGTATCCGGTTCCTCCGATGGTGTAGTTTTTATCGATGGTGATTTTCACATCAAAATCACCCCAAATTCCATAAAATTCCCTTCCGATGTATGGGTTTGCATGCCAGCCTTGCTCATCGTAATTGGCCAATTTGGGATACCACTGAGACATGGAATAGCGAACGCCTTCCTCCGAATCTCTTCCAGATCGACGGATTTGTACAGGTACCTGTCCTTCAAATTCCAAGGTAAAAGTGACCTCGGAATTGGGAAGAATCGGCTCGGGTAATTCGACTTCCAATATTGTCCCTACTTCAGATACCTGAGCATCTTTTCCATTCATTTTTAGGTTTTTTACGTGGAGATAGCCGATTTCGTCAGGCTGAAGGTTTGCAATCCGGTCTCCCACTCTACGATCTGGATCAGCAATCGTCCTAGAGCGCACATCCATCATACTTCCCGGCTGGAAAGCATTATAATATAAATGATAAAAAACGCGGGTGAGTGTATCTGGAGAATTGTTAGTATAAACCAACTCTTGGGTTCCACTATATTGATTGCTTTCCACGTCCATGGAAACATCCATTTTATAATCCACCGCCTGCTGAAAGCGACCCGTCTGCCCCACTACCTGCAAACTCCCCAATAAACAAAGAAAAAGCCCCGCAAAAGGCTTCGAAAACTTAGATTTCATACAGTTAATAATTTTTTTCTAAAGAAAATGAAAAAGGATTCATAGCCCAAACCACCAATCAAATTTTAAGCATCTTTATTACTTTCACGTTCATAAACTTCCACTGACGTAAAAGATGCTGAAGTATCCCATGCTTTTTATTTATTTAAGAAAAAATTACCAACACCTTCTTATGAAAAAATTCTACTTATTGATTTTGCTGATCCTGCTGGGATTTGGAGTCCAAGCGCAGCAAACAGACATGGATTGGTTCAAATCCATGAAAACAAGAAACGTAGGACCGGCTGGAATGAGTGGTCGAATCACCGCTATCGATGCGATAGACACTGACCCCTCGATCATATATGCAGGTTCAGCCTCAGGTGGACTTTGGAAATCCACCTCAGGAGGGATCCATTGGGAACCTATTTTTGATGAACAAAAGGTTCATTCTATCGGAGCCATTTCCATTTATCAGAAAAACCCATCAGTGATTTGGGTCGGCACTGGCGAAGGAAACCCACGAAACTCACTCAATCTTGGCGGAGGCGTTTATCGTTCTTTGGATTCCGGAAAAACCTGGGAACTCATGGGCCTCGAAGAAACCCGTGCCATTCACCGTATTATCGTTCACCCAGATGATCCCAATACCGTATTTGTTGGAGCGATCGGATCTCCTTGGGGAGAGCAGGAAGAGCGAGGGGTGTACAAAACTACCGATGGCGGAAAAACCTGGGAGAAAATTCTCTATATCGACGAAAAAACCGGCGTTGGAGAAATGATCATGGACCCAAACAATCCCAATAAAATCTTTGTCAATATGTGGCAACACAGAAGATATCCCTGGTTTTTTGAATCAGGAGGAGAATCTTCTGGCTTATATGTCACCCTCGATGGAGGCGAAAACTGGAAAAGACTGGATGATAAAAATGGGCTTCCAAAAAGCGAATATGGAAGGATGGGTCTTGCGATTTCTGCTGCAAACAGCAACAAAGTCTATGCGCTCGTAGAATCAAAGAATAATGCACTTTATGTTTCTGAGGACGGCGGAGAAAATTTCAACATGGTCAATGATAAGGGGGAGATCGGTGATCGTCCTTTTTATTACTTTGAAATCCATGCCGATCCTAAAAATGAGAATCGCATTTATACGCTTTACTCAAGAGTAGGAATGAGTGAGGATGGAGGAAAATCCTTTACGCAGATTTTACAATATGCCGGTGTCCACCCGGATCATCATGCCTGGTACATCAATCCCGAAAATCCAAAATTACTTATCGATGGAAATGACGGAGGTTTGAATATCTCGAGAGACGGGGGGAAAACTTGGTATTTTGCTGAAAAACTTCCTGTTGGACAATTTTATCACGTCAATGTAGATGACGAATTGCCCTACAATATTTATGGCGGAATGCAGGATAACGGCTCTTGGACTGGTCCGGCTTATATCTGGAGAAGAGATGGTATCCGAAATACCTATTGGCAAGAAATTTCCTTCGGAGATGGATTTGATGTAGTGTCGCATCCTGCGGATTCGCGATTTGGATATACCATGTCTCAAGGCGGAAATGTCAGCCGATTTGACAAACTCACCGGACACAACCGAGTCATTAGACCTACCCATCCCGATAAGGATGTTTTCCTCCGATTCAATTGGAATGCGGCGATCGCTGTCGATCCACATGATGAAAATGGAGTGTATTATGGTTCTCAGTTTTTGCACAAGTCCACTGACAGCGGCGAATCTTGGGATATCATTTCTCCGGATTTGACGACTAATGATTCAACGAAACAAAGACAGCAGCAAACTGGTGGTTTAACTTTTGACATTACAGGAGCTGAAAACCACACGACAATTATCGCTATTGCGCCGAGCCCTGTGGATGAAAATGTCATTTGGGTAGGTACTGATGACGGAAACCTGCAAGTGACTCAAGACGGAGGTGAAACCTGGACTAATGTAGCCGAAAAATTGGATGATTTACCTGAGGCTTCTTGGATTCCTCAAGTACAGGCTTCTACTTATAATCCGGGCGAAGTTTGGGTCGTAGCAAATAATTACCGAAACAATGATTTCACAGCATACGCCTATCATAGTGATGATTATGGAAAGACATTTACCCGAATTGCCGATGATTCAAAAGTTTGGGGATATACCCTTTCCATCAAACAGGATACAGAAGAGCCAAACTTGGTATTCTTGGGAACAGAATATGGATTGTATGTTTCTTTTGACAAAGCTAAAAGCTGGAACAAATGGGAGCATGGATATCCTAAAGCTGTATCAACGTATGACATGACTATCCAGGAGCGAGAAGCTGATTTGGTGATCGGGACATTTGGACGATCCATGTGGGTTTTGGATGATATCCGTCCTTTGAGAGTTTTTGCAGCCAATAATGGAGAAGCGCCAGAAGCCAAAATCACGGCAGTTCCTGCCCCAGACGCTTACCAAGTTGAGATTCAACAGCCTCATGGTGAGCGATTTGCTGCTGATGGAAAATATGCTGCAGAAAATCGGGAAACTGGCGGTCGATTGAGCTTTATCCTCAATGATGACAAAGAAAAGCTCGATACCGTAACCGTTAATATTTACGATGCAGCTGGAGAACAAATCAGAACGCTTAAGACTGTTCCTGAAAAAGGAGTCAATCGAATCAACTGGAATCTTGACCGCAAGTCAACCGCAGAGTATTCCGGTGGAAATCGAAGAAGAAATGGATTCTTTGAACCTAGTGGCGGAGATGCCTTACCAGGCACCTATCGGGTAGAATTTGTCTATGGTGAAGAAAAATCAGAAACCACCATTAACATATTCTCCGATCCTCGAATCGATGCGCAACTCGCTGACTTGAAGGCTAAGGATGATTTCTTCAAGAAATTGGAAGCTCTTCAAACTGAAATGAGTGAAGCAACCAACAAGCTGTCTGAAGCTCAAAAAACCATTGATAAGGTAAATGAGCTCACCAAAGATTTAGAATCTGAAGAAGCCAAAGCTTTGAAGGAAGCGGCTAAAGAGATCAAGAAGAAGCTGGATAAAACTCGGGAAGCCTTCTACGGACCAGAACGAGAAGGACAAGGAATCGTCCGAAACCTTTACCCCACTACGATGACGCTTCAAGGAAGTCCAAGACGCTATGCAGGCTCAAGCTACACAGCTCCAGGAGAAACCGAAGAGCGGGTTTATCAGCATGCCAAAGAAGCAGCTGAAGAGGCATTCGCAGTCTTGGATGAGTTCTTAAACGGTGACTTCAAAGCGTTCGAGGAAAAGGTAAAAAGTACCGAATTGGATCTTTTTGAAGGATTGAAAAAGGATTAATATAAAAAATATATCTTTAAAGCATCCGCGAATACCACGGATGCTTTTTTTATGCCCTTATCTTCAAATTCGTCGATTCCCCATACTCAAAAAATCGGCTGGAAAACAGCCGCAGGACTGGTCATTGCCAATATTATCGGTACAGGTGTATTTACGAGTTTGGGTTTTCAGTTGATCGAAATCCAGAATACCTGGTCAATACTTTTGCTTTGGGCTATCGGAGGAGGAATGGCCCTGATGGGAGCGCTGATTTATGCCGAACTGGGAACGCACTTCCAAAAAACAGGGGGGGATTATATTTTTCTCTCCGAAACCATCCATCCCATAGTGGGCTATTTGTATGCCTGGGTATCGCTGACCGTTGGATTTTCTGCTCCAATAGCAATTGCTGCTATGGCAATGAATAATTACCTCAGTCCATTATTTGGAGAAACCATCTTGCCAGGGCTTTTGGTGTTGCTGATTTTACCAATAGCTCATAGCATAAGCCTTGCTAAATCAGCTATTTTCCAAAATTTCCTGACCCTTTTTAAAATTCTATTTCTTCTCTTTTTAATTGGCATTGGATTTTGGTTTTCGACTAATTCAAATACAACGGCACTGAATTTTGATTCGACTTGGTCATTGGAAATCCTCCAACCTGGATTTGCAGTATCCTTGATTTATGTGTTTTTTGCATACACAGGCTGGAATTCAGCCGCCTATATCATCGGAGAAGTAAAAGAACCACAAAAATCACTGCCAAGAGCTTTGATTATTGCTACACTCTTTGTGACGATGGTTTATTTACTCTTCCATTTTGTTCTTTTAAAGCACGCCAGTCTTGAACAGTTGGCAGGGAAAATCGAAGTTACCGAGATTGCGTTCAGCAATATTCTGGGCAATGAAGCAGTACTTTGGATTGGACTTTTTATTGGAATTCAGCTTTTGGCCACCATATCGGGTTACGCTTGGATAGGACCTCGGATTACTTTTGCCATGGCCAAAGATTTTAGACTTTGGCGTCCACTTTCTAAAACAAATTCACAGGGAATTCCCGTTCGGGCAATTCTCCTAAATACCTTAATCAGTTTGATCCTTTTTCTGAGTGGTTCCTTTGAGCAAATCATGTTGTATGCCGGCTTTGTGCTGCAATTGATGGGAACGATTACGATTTATTCCTCATTGAAAATTAGAAAGCCAGAAGGCTTTACAACTCCATGGAAACCCATCCCCCAACTACTTTATCTATTTAGTAGTTTGGTGATTTCAGGCTATATTATTTATGAGCGACCATTAGAAAGTTTGGCGGGATTGGGGCTTTTAGCTATTGGTTTTTTATTGTTTTTGGCGGATAAAAAAACAGCGTAAGAAAAGTCTCTCTCACGCTGTTTTTGCTTTTATAAAATCAAATTTAATTCTGCTTTACCAGTCTTTTAGTCAGAATAAACTGGCCTATCTGAACTTGAACCTGGTACATTCCATTGCTCAGCAACTCTATGTCGATCAGGCGCTCATAGTTGTTTGATTGAACCGTTTCTTCTTCCATAACCAACCGTCCTGTAGCGTCAAATACTTTAATTATAACTGGTGCTTCGCCACTAAAATCAACTCGGATGGTTGCATATCGCGTACTTGGATTTGGATAAACTTGGAGATTAATCGGTAAATCTGGCATCATCAAGGTCAAGTTTCTTTCAATGGACTGATTGGCTCGATCAGTTGAAATTACCTTCAAGGTGACATGAGCTTTGACTCTTCCCTCCTCACCTTTCCATTGAATTTGACCTCCATTCAAATAGACGTATTCATTATCTATCAATTGGTAAGAATGAATTGTGTCTATTGGATCTATCGTCTGTAGTGTTGCTAAGACCTGATCTTTCAGCACTTTTTCAGGAAGAATATTCAGATCCAATTCAATGTCTAAAGGCAGCGGTTTATTTTCCACCAAGACATTCATTTTGATCATATCTTCCATGAGTCTATTGAGAACCAATGTTTTTGGCTTACCAGAAATCTGATAGTATCCTGGAACCAACCCATTATAATCTTCCACATTCCAGTTGACCTCAATCGGATTTTCATATCCAAGTAAATCAAAGTCATACTTGGCAAGTGAGTCAAATGGGGTGTTCCATGGAACGGTTAAAAGGGAATTGGAATCAATGGACATGTTTTTACCTTTTTTCGCTTGGTGGATCACGATACTTCCCCCTGAAATGTCTGTTGTCGCGTCCTCATTATCCGCACTACCAAGTTGATTATCGTAAAGCATTTTGCCGGATGAGGTCTCCCAAATCTTAATTCGGAATTTATCAGCTTCAATAGGATCCTTGAGGTTACCATCTATCGCCGACACCATAAAGGAATATCCCTCAATTCCATTGATTTTTCCAGCGCCCTTGTAAATCCCCTTATGCCCCGTTATAACGAGAGACATGTCCTCATGAGAAGTACTGTTGAAGTTTAGATTACCATTTCGGAATTGGAACTCAGTGTTTCCATCCACGATATTCTTGCCTTTTCTGTATTTGGCTACAAATCCAAAGTTGGCTCGACCTTCAGCATCTGGATAGTTCAGATATGCCCCTTTAGGAGACCAAATCCAACCTCCTCCAGTAATAAATCCTCCATCCGGATCAAATATTACCGCAAGATCAGTCAATCCAACAGTTTCATTTCCACAGGCATCAATCAAAATCAATCGAATCTGATAGACCCCAGGAGTGGAATAAGTATAGGTAGCTGAATAATTATCAAAAGGCTCCGTAAGGATAGTCTCTTCCCCATTATCCCATATCCATTTAGCTTCGACTACATCTGCTGAAACTAAAGCTGAAACATAGATTGGATTATTGATTTGAACAGGATCCAATGGACCAGAGATACTCACTATTTCAATTGGTTCAGCACAAGGGTCCTGATCACATAGATCCGGATTATCCGGATTGGCTAATGGATCTGCATCATCACAATCCAAATTATTATTCACATATCCTATTGGAGCTAGGCAGTAGAACGCCGGCTCGGCATTTTGATCTCCATATCCATCTCCATCTGCATCAATGTAATAGGCGGTTTGTACTCCTTCATCAATATCTCCGTCGCAATCATTGTCCTTACCATCACATAGTTCTGGTGCTCCAGGATAAACAGTTGCGTCCGAATCGTCGCAGTCTCCTTGATTTGGAGTGAAACCATCTTCATCGGAATCCAAATCCCCGACATCTACCGAGTTGATACTTATTGTGACAATAGCAGTAGCAGAACCCTGGTTTCCGTTTATATCATTTACGGTTAATGTGACGACGTTTTCTCCTTTATTTAAAGCGGTAAAATTGGTTTGACTTAATTGATAATTTAAAATTCCGCAGTTATCGCTAGACCCATCATCCAGATCAGTTGAACTCAGAATAAGTGTTTGATCCTCATCTATGGCAAATTCACGATTTCTTGTAAAAACAGTAGGTAGCTCGCTATCCAAAACAGTAACATTGAACCTACATGTAACTTGGTTTCCAGCTGCATCTTTGGCGGTGTAGATCACCTCGGTTATTCCTACAGGGAACACTGATCCTGGTTCAAAATTATTGGTCAATGTTACCGATCCACTGTTATCAGTTGCCGTCGGTGCAGTCCAATTCACTACTGCTTCACAACTTCCCTGATCATTGGAAATGTTAATGTTTGTTGGGCAGTCGTTGATAACTGGATTCTCATTATCCGAGCTTTCTGTAATGGTCACGGTAAAGCTACAATCGGCTATATTTCCAGAAACATCTGTAGCGCGATATATTACTGTGGTCATTCCTAGCGGGAAAACTTCCCCACTTCCAAACCCACTGATCAGTTCAAGGTTTGGCTCTCCGCAATTATCGGTTGCTGTTGGAAGATCATAGGTAATCGCTTTTCCAGTCTGCCCAAATTCTACGGTAGTACTGAAATTTGAAGGACAACTAATAACAGGCTTCTCAAGGTCAGTTACCGTCACTGTAAAGCTGGCCTTTTCCTCATTTCCATGAATATCAGTTACCGTGTAGGTCACTGTCGTGGTGCCAACCGGGAAGAC
>NZ_FOPC01000022.1:0-28802 GCF_900113375.1 Algoriphagus hitonicola
AAAGTGACAAATCAAAAGCGGTGAAAACTACTCTGACGGGTTAAACAAATTCAAGATTTTTCCTAATCAACTCCTGCCGATCTCCTCGGCACTACGAGGCTAGTATCTGGCAAATCCTCGGGCCGAGGTTGGGATCTCTTCTCATCACCAGACCCCGCATTTCGTTCGGCATTCTGCCTCACTTCATACGGGGCTACGCCACAGGCGCACAGGTATTTATGATTTGACCCTTTCAGGGTCATTGTAAAATACCTAAAGTTTTCTCGACCTTTCAGATTTCTGATTTAAACTTTCAGCTTTACACACACTTCAAAATTCATCATTGGGCATTTATCATTCGATATTTTAAAGGACTAATTTCTCCAACCTCCCACCTTCCCATCGATTCAAAAGTTCGAGAATTCCCCAATTCATCAATTAAACAGTTCGTCAGTTAATCAACCCTGAACCCTGAAAAAAAGCTCAAACCCTTCTCTGCCCCTCCTAAATCATTAATCATAATTTGTAATTCCCTAGCCACAAACCTTTATCCTCAACTATTTGTCTTTCATTCCTACATTTTTGCTGATCAAATAACCCAGCTTATTCGCCCAAAAACTTATCCATAAATTCATTTTTTAGAAATATACTCATGGCATGATTGCTGTTAATTTGGATAAGGCAATGAACCCAGCCTTTATCCGTTTTTTATAAAATCTTTTAACCTAGTAGCCATGAATATTTTCAATTTGCTTTCCAAGGCCCTGACCGGATATAAATCCAAATCCAAACTTGTCAAAGGTCAAAAGGTAACTTATCGATATGTCGGCAAACCCGTACTTTTTGATGCCTTTACCATGTTGATGGATTTTAATTCCCACTATGAAGTTGCCAAGATTATCACTCCCAATCTGAGTTTTCAAACTGAAATTGGAAACTTACCCTTTTGGGATCTTAAAGACCAAAATCCTGCAGTGGTATTTTCTGCCCTGCTTAATAATGAGCGATTTCAAGTCAACCGGTACGTTCATCATCTGGATCACAAGCCCTGTAGCAAATACGAATTCTATCTCGGTGACCAAAAACTAGCCAATTTTGCCCGGGTTTATGATTATGGGGCCACCATCAAAAAATTCTTAATCAAACAAAAAAACCATATCCCCGATTATGAAACACTCCAAAATCAGCCCTTTACCGTGGACTTGGAAAATGACCGAAAATTTCTGGCTGAAAACTTTGGTCACAGCCAATTTTGGAAAATCGATCAATGGAACAAATTATCCGAATTAATTGAATATTTAATACATAAATAATTATATAAAATGCAAATATACGGATGTGTAATTACGGTATGTTTTTTAAGAAAAACGAGTTCCAAAATTGCTCTATTTTGTACATTTGTAGCATCATTCTTGATTCAGAGAAAACGCCGTTTAGGAGGCAATTCTTGAAAATAAACCCTTAATTTTAACCTTCCCTCTCCGGGAAATTTTCTTACCTGATTTTAAAAGCTAAGTACTAGGACATAGCAAAAAACTGAGGAGCAATACTGGCGGGAAAACCTATGCTATTCCCATTCTTCCCATTTTTTTCCTTATCCTGGGACTGAAGGGGCGAAGCCGTAGAGTAGAGTCGATGGTTTTCTAGACTGTCTTACATAGGTGATTAGCTTGGAAACTTAGCCTAGTATAGATACAAAATGTTAACTGTTAAAGGTTATTAGTTAAATAGTAGTTTAGTTTTCTTTTGGTATTTTTAAGATGAATCAATAATGATCTTTTTAGATTTTAAAGTAAGATAGAATCTAAATGTAATCTAAAATGAATGGCGAGAATAGAAAGCTTTGAAGAGTTAGAAATCTGGCAAATTGCCCGCGAACTTTGCAAATATGTTAGGGTTTTAACTCAGAAGGGACTCTTTTTAAAGGACTTTAAATTTTCTTCTCAAATCAACTCAGCAGCTGGTTCAATAATGGACCCTGTGAAATAGATAAATGTTCTACGTTTACGTTCTTCAAAGTCAATTAGATAAAAAATTTTATACCGGTTTTACTTCTAATCTGAAAAGACGGCTTCAAGAGCATGAAAATGGACTTTCGCTCTCAACAAAACATAGAAGGCCTTTTGATTTAGTATATTTTGAAGCCTGTCTCAGTCAAAAAGATGCTCTTCACCGAGAAAAATATTTAAAGACAACGTACGGAAAAAGATATTTGAAAAATCGGTTGAAAAACTTCCTGATGGAATAATATTTCACAGGGTTGCCGAGGGGTTTGAAAGAGACGGAAATAGGGAGTTTATCAATTTTCTGTTTATTGCGAAAGGGTCAAACGGTGAGGTTCGATCCCAATCTTACCGAGCATTTGATTCCAATTTTATATCGGAGGAAGAATTTCATGAATTACTAAGGCGAACAGATTTACTCAAAAGAAAGATTTTCAACTTGATTACAACTTTAAAGAATAGCGGATCCAAAGGCTATAAATAGGGTGAAAGTAGAACTTAACAATTTAACCCTTAACAACTTAACACTTAACGCTGTCCAAGTAACTATCTTATTGAAAATTAAAAAAACTAAATAGATTTTTTAGAAAAATAAATTATGTCAAAAGCCATCATCGTCTCCGGTTACTTCAACCCCCTTCACAAAGGCCATATTGAATACTTCAACTTGGCTAAGGCAGCAGGGGATGAATTGATTGTCATCGTAAACAATGATCATCAACGGGCACTAAAAGGAGCCAAGGAATTCCAACTGGAAGACGAGCGTATGTTTATCGTTTCCAATATCAAAGCTGTAGATCAGGTGTTTTTGTCGATAGATCAAGATCGAACCGTCTGCGAAACGATCCGATTGATTCATGAAAAATTAGGAAAAACCCATCAATTGGCTTTTGCCAATGGTGGGGATCAGAATAATCAGTCCATCCCGGAGGTTCCTGTCTGTGAAGAATTGGGAATAGAACTCATCGATGGGCTGGGAGAGAAAATCCAATCCAGTCGGTGGCTGCTTAAAGGTTAAAAGTTCAAGGTTGTTAAGCATGAACGCTTAACTTCGAAGCCAGAACGCTTAACAATTAATATTTAACATAATTAACAATTAACGCTTAACAATCAATTCATCAGTTTATCAATTCGACAATTACACAGTTCAAAAACAATTCAATCCATGTTTTTGATCACTACACTAAGCAAAAATTGGATATATTTGCTTAATAGATAAAGCAAAATGGATTCACTTTACGAAAAGTTTTTTAAGAAAATTGAGCTTGTTTCGCTGGATTTCAAACGAAATCTGATGGAAGAGATTCAATGGAGTGCCAGCAGGCTCGCTACTTAATAACTGCTAAGAAGACTAAAAACACAACTTTTCCCGTCCCGATGTATCGGGATTTGGGAAAAACGCAAATGGTTCGCAGGCTCGCCATTTATTAACCGCAAAGAACACTAAGATCACTAAGTGTTCGCAGGCTCACGGTTTTATCACAAAGAAGTTTATGGAGTGCTCGCAGGCTCGCTATTTATTAACCCTTAAGAAGACTAAAAACATAACTTGTTGCGAAGCATTTCCGGTTGTAAGGAATTGGTTTAATATGCTAAAGACTAGCAAGAGTGAATTCAAAATTATTATTGATATATTTATAGCTTTTTAATTATTGTAAATAAGTTATAAGTATATTTATAGAAATGAAACTCAAATTTCCTTCAAATCTTCGCCTCCGACAGCATTACCTGGATAGGCTTCAGCCTTTTATTGGCAAGCCTGTAATCAAGGTGCTAACTGGGCAACGTCGGGTAGGAAAGAGTTATCTTCTTTTTCAGATAATCAACTTGGTAAAAGAAGAGAATCCCGCTGCTACAATACTTTACATCAACAAAGAGGACCTAGCTTTTAGCTTTATCAAAACAGCCAATGACCTAAATAAGTATGTCCTTGATAATAAATCAAAAGCAGACAAAACTTATGTTTTTATTGATGAGGTTCAGGATATCCAAAATTTCGAACTAGCACTCCGATCGCTCTTGCTACAAGAGGATCTTGATATCTACTGCACAGGTAGTAATGCTAATCTGCTTTCTGGAGATATTGCAGGATATCTCAGTGGTAGGTATGTGGAGGTACAAGTTTTTAGCCTTTCATACGAGGAGTTTGTGGACTTCCATAGTTTGGTAGATGATAAAAGTAGTCTCGAAAAATACCTTAAATATGGCGGTTTGCCTTATCTGATTCATTTGCCGCTGGTAGATGAGGTGGTCTTTGAATATCTGAAAAACATTTACAACACCATTGTATATAGAGATATTATCAATCGCTTTGCTATTCGCAATGTTCCTTTTCTAGAGCAGTTGGTTCTATTTCTTGCGGCGCATACGGGTAGTATTTTCTCAGCCAAAAAAATCAGTGATTTTCTTAAATCACAGCGCATCAAAATGGCTCCCAATCAAGTACAAACCTACATTCATCATTTGGTCAATGCATTCCTCTTGCATCAAGTTCCCAGGTATGATTTGATTGGAAAGCGGCTTTTTGAGATAGGAGATAAGTACTACTTTGAAAACCTTGGCATCCGCAATGGACTTTGGGGCTATAGACTGGAAGACAGGGGAAAGATCATGGAAAACGTAGTGTATAATCACCTTGTTTTTCGAGGGTATCAAGTGCGCGTGGGAGTTTTGGGTAGTCAGGAAGTAGATTTTATCGCAGAGAAAAATGGTGAAAAAATGTATGTTCAAGTAGCCCTGACGATCAATGATCCGGCTACAATGGACCGTGAATTCGGCAATTTAAAAATGATTGCTGACAATTACCCCAAAGTAGTGATTACCATGGACGCTTTTCATGGAAATACCCATGAAGGAATCCAAACAAGGGATCTTCGCAGCTTCTTGCTTTCTTAAACTGAAATGGCAATTGGGAGACAAGAGGCAATAATAAAGAGATTTGAAAACACCGAATAGGAAGAGAATTTAGGAATTTGATCTATTAACCAATCAATCCGCAAACCTGTCGCCCTGAGCGAAGTCGAAGGGCCGAACCTTGGATAATCAGTTAAACAGTTCCTCAGTTCGACATCAACCCCGAACTCAGAACACTGCCGTCAGCAGCCAATCCCGAACTTCGAACCAAAGAGACCTCAGTTCGACAATTAATCAATTCAACGATTCGACAGTTCATCAATTCGACAATTAAACAATTCACCGATTCCACAATAGGTCAGTTCATCAATTCGACAATAACCCGGCTTGCCCGCCGTGGCGGGAACAAATTAACGCTTAACAATTAACTCTATACATTCCATAACCTGGAACAGCGAACTCTGAACTTCGAACTCAGTACGAATTAACGTTTAACAATTAACCCTTAACCTTTCATTCCCCGATTCATCAGTTCATCGATTCCCCAGTTCATCAGTTCCCCAATTCCACAACAAACTTGAACACCCGAATATACATCGCCGGACACCAAGGTATGGTAGGATCAGCTATCTGGAGAGCTTTGGAAGCCAAAGGCTATACCCATCTGATCGGTAAAACATCCAAAGAGCTTGACCTTCGAAATCAACAAGCCGTTCAAGAATTCTTTTCCCAAGAAAAACCCGAGGTGGTGATTGATGCAGCTGCGAGAGTAGGAGGAATCTTGGCCAACTCAGAATATCCTTATCAATTTTTGATGGAGAATATGCAGATTCAGAATAATCTGATTGACTTCTCCCTAAAAACAGACGTTTCGAAATTTATATTTTTAGGTTCATCCTGTATTTATCCAAAACTTGCCCCTCAACCACTCAAGGAAGAGTATCTGCTAACCGGACCACTTGAAGCCACCAATGAATGGTATGCGGTGGCAAAAATTACTGGCGTGAAGGCTTGCGAAGCCATCAGAAAGCAGTATGAAAAGGATTTCGTCTCCCTAATGCCCACCAATCTCTATGGGCCTTTTGATAATTTCGACTTAAAAACCTCCCATGTGCTACCCGCCATGATTCGCAAGTTCCACGAAGCGAAGGTTAAAAGTGAAGAAACGGCGGTTAGCGAGCCTGTCGAGCTGTGGGGCAGTGGCACACCCATGCGGGAATTCCTTTATGTCGAAGACCTAGCCGAAGCCGTAGTTTTCGCCATGGAGAATCAATTTGACGATAATCTTTACAATATAGGTACAGGAGAAGATCTCACTATCCGCGAACTCGCCGAACTCATCCAAAAAATTGTGGGTCATACCGGAGAGATTCTTTGGGATTCCACCAAACCCGATGGTACTCCAAGAAAATTGATGGATGTCTCCAAAATGACCAATGCCGGCTGGAAAGCGAAAACCTTCCTCAAAGACGGCATCCGCAAGACCTACCAATGGTTCCTCGAGTATCAAGACTCATTCAAAGAAGTGAAAATTTGACGCTCGCAGGCTCGCGGTTTTTGGTACACAGACCTGCCTGCCGGTAGGCAGGGTTTCACAGAGGTATACACGGAGTTTGGCTCGCAAGCTCGCAGGTTTTGGAGCACAGAGTTACACAGAGGGATTTCACGGAGTAACACAGAGTTTGCTCGATGTCTAGCTTAATGTTTAATAGTAAGTTTCAATAATAAAAAACTCCGTGAGACTCCGTGTTGACTCCGCTTAACTCCGTGATCCTAAAAAAAGACTCCTTGGGACTCCGTGTTCCAATAAAAACCACAAAACATGCTTGAAAAAGAACATCTTACAGAACAAATTTTGAGTTGTGCTTTCAAGGTACACTCTAAGTTAGGACCGGGTCTTCTTGAATCAGCATATCAAGCATGTTTAAAATACGAACTGGAGAAATTAGGATTAGAAGTAAAATATGAGGTTCCTGTGCCATTGATCTATGAAGAGATAAGGTTAGAATGTGGTTATAGGATTGATTTATTGGTTGAGGAACAGGTGGTAATCGAGTTAAAAACAGTTGAGCAAATAACAGATGTCCATAAAGCACAAATTTTAACTTATTTGAAATTCTCAGAATACCGAGTTGGTTTATTGTTGAATTTCAGGACTAAAAGTCTTGTAAAAGGCATTCACCGATTCATTCTTTAAAAAATAAAAACTCCGTGAGCCTCTCCCGAATCCCGATACATCGGGACGGGACAAGCTGTGCCTAACTCCGCGGAACTCCGTGAAACTAAAAAAAAACTCCGTGATTCCCTGCCTACCGGCAGGCAGGTCCGTGCCAACTCCACTGAACTCCGTGCTCCAAAAAATGAGTCTCTGTGCTCCAAAAATTAAAAAAACTCCGTGAGACTCCGTGAAACCTCCGCGGAACTCCGTGCTCCAAAGAAAAAAATGAAAACAGCTCTAATCACCGGCATTACCGGCCAAGACGGCGCTTACTTATCTGAATTTTTGCTTAAAAAAGGGTACATCGTCCATGGCCTTAAGCGCAGATCATCTCTTTTTAATACCGATAGAATTGATCATTTGTATCAAGACCCTCACGAATCCAATAGAAATTTTATCCTCCATTACGGGGATATGACCGACAGTACCAATCTGATTCGTCTCATCCAGGAAATTCAGCCGGATGAGATTTACAACCTGGCAGCGATGTCCCATGTGCATGTGTCTTTTGAAACTCCGGAATATACAGCAAATGCCGATGGGCTTGGTACCCTGAGATTATTGGAAGCTATTCGATTGTTGGGTTTGGAGAAAAAGACGAGGATTTATCAGGCCTCAACTTCCGAACTGTACGGTACAGTGCAGGAAGTTCCTCAAACCGAGAAAACCCCCTTCTATCCCCGCAGTCCGTATGCTGTAGCCAAAATGTATGCCTTTTGGATTACCGTGAATTACCGAGAAGCTTATGGGATTTTTGCCAGCAATGGCATCCTGTTTAACCATGAGTCTCCGCTTCGAGGAGAGACCTTCGTAACCCGAAAGATCACCCGAGCGGCAGCTAGAATCGCCCTGGGCTTACAGGATAAGTTGTACTTGGGCAATCTCGACGCCCAACGCGACTGGGGGCATGCCAAGGATTACGTCCGAATGATGTGGATGATTTTGCAGGCAGAGGAGGCGGAAGACTGGGTGATTGCCACCGGCAAAACTACCCCGGTAAGGGACTTTGTACGAATGGCCTTTGCCGAAGCAGGTCTCTACCTTCGCTGGGAGGGGACCGGCGTTAATGAGGTCGGTATTCTCGATTCTATCGATATTAAGAAATTTGAGCAGGCAACTGGATTAAAACTGACTGTTCAGGGTTCAACGTTCAACGTTCAAGGCGCTGAATCTGGAACCCACTCCCCCCTACAGGGGGGCAGGGGGGGCGAACCCCGAACCCCGAACATTGGAACAACCTTAGTCAAAGTCGATCCCAAATACTTCCGTCCCACAGAGGTGGATTTATTGATTGGTGATGCGACCAAGGCCAAGGAAAAATTAGGATGGGAACCGAAAATCACCTTGGAAGGACTGGTCATCGATATGATGCAGAGCGACTTGAAACTGATGAAAAAAGATCAGTACCTCCGTGAAGGGGGCTATAAGACCCTCAATTACTTTAAATAGCGATTAAGCGTTCAAAGTTCTAGCTTGCCTGCTGAAGGCAAGGTTCAATGTTAACCCCAAACCCTGCTTGCCCGCCGTGGCGGGAACCCCGAACGAAACTCACCAATTCGACAGTTAAACAGTTCTCCAGTTCGACAACAACAAGGAACTTCGAACCCCGAACAAAACTTACACTTAACCTTTAACTTTTAAAACTATCGTGAAACGCATTCTTGTCACAGGCGGAGCCGGATTCCTTGGTTCCCATCTTTGTGATCGCTTGATCAAAGAAGGAAATGAAGTTCTTTGTGTGGATAACCTATTCACTGGAAGAAGGTCCAATATCCATCACTTATTGGATCATAAAAATTTTGAATTCTTACGACATGACATTACTTGGCCCCTTTATGTAGAAGTCGATGAGATCTATAACCTGGCATGCCCTGCTAGTCCAGTACATTACCAATTTGATCCGGTACAGACAACCAAGACTTCGGTTTTGGGAGCCATAAATATGCTGGGGTTAGCCAAGCGATTAAAGATCAAAATCCTACAGGCAAGTACCTGCGAAGTCTATGGTGATCCAGAGATTCATCCCCAGCCCGAATCCTATCGTGGTAGTGTGAGTACCACCGGTATTCGGGCCTGTTATGATGAAGGCAAGCGATGTGCAGAAACTTTGTTTTTCGATTATCATCGTCAGCACGGGGTAAATATCAAAGTGATGCGAATTTTCAATACTTATGGTCCACGCATGCATCCCCAGGATGGACGGGTAGTTTCCAACTTTATCGTTCAGGCTTTACAAGGGGAGGATATCACTATCTATGGAGATGGAAAGCAAACCCGTAGTTTCTGCTATGTAGATGACAATATCGAGGGGATGTACAGTTTGATGAATTCCAGAGATGGTTTTACAGGTCCTGTGAATATTGGAAATCCAGGGGAATTCACCATGGTAGAATTGGCTGAGTTGATTTTGGAACTGACAGGAAGCAAAAGCAAGCTTAAGTTCCTTCCCTTACCACAAGATGATCCGATGCAACGTAAGCCAGTCATTGAGTTGGCAAAGAAAGAATTGGATTGGGAACCGAAGGTAGATTTAAAAAAAGGCCTAGAAAGTACCATTGCTTATTTTGATCAATTACTTCAAAAAGAGAATTACTAATTTTTAAAAAGGCATTATAGCCTATTTGAATAAATTCAAATAATGAGACCAACAAAGAATATTTGCTGCATCGGTGCCGGCTATGTAGGGGGACCCACCATGTCCGTGATCGCTCAGAAAAACCCTTCTATCAAGGTAACTTGTGTGGACTTAAATGAGTCCAGAATAAAAGCCTGGAACAATGAAAACTTGGATAATCTTCCGATTTACGAACCTGGCTTGGCAGAAGTGGTAGCTGAAGCTCGGGGAAGAAACCTGTTTTTTTCGACTGATGTGGATAAAGCTATTGATGAAGCAGATATGATTTTTATCTCTGTCAATACGCCTACCAAAACTTATGGTGAAGGCAAGGGCATGGCAGCAGATCTAAAATACATAGAACTCTGTGCAAGACAGATTGCCAGAGTGGCTACCAATGATAAAATTATTGTCGAGAAATCTACGCTACCTGTGCGAACAGCCGAAGCCGTAAAAAGTATTCTTGATCACACGGGTAATGGAGTCAATTTTCAGATTCTATCTAATCCTGAGTTTTTGGCAGAGGGAACAGCCATTCAGGATTTGCAAAATGCTGACCGCGTATTGATTGGGGGAGAAAATACGGAGGACGGTAAGCTAGCCATGCAGGAGTTGGTGAATATTTATGCCAGTTGGCTTCCTAAAGATCGGATTTTGACCACTAACGTATGGTCTTCCGAGCTTTCTAAATTAGTAGCGAATGCCTTTCTAGCCCAGCGAGTATCCTCTATCAATGCAATATCCGAACTCTGTGAGGTTACAGAAGCAGATGTGCAGGAGGTAGCAAAAGCCATTGGCAAAGACAGTAGAATTGGTCCAAAATTCCTCAATGCTTCTGTAGGTTTTGGGGGTTCATGTTTCCAAAAGGACATCTTAAACCTCGTGTATATCTCCAAAAGCTTGGGATTAAATGAGGTGGCAGATTATTGGGAGCAGGTCATCATCATGAATGATCATCAGAAAAATCGCTTTGCAAGAAAAATCGTCAAGACGCTTTACAATACCGTAGCCGATAAAAAGATCGCCTTTTTGGGTTGGGCATTTAAAAAAGATACCAATGATACCCGTGAAAGTGCTGCCATATATATAGCCGAAAAATTACTTCATGAGCAAGCTAATATCACTATTTACGATCCTAAGGTCAAGGAGCATCAAATCTTTTCGGATTTGGAATATTTAGGAACCTTAGATCCAGAAATAATTAAGCAACGTGTCAGGGTAGTAAACGATCCCTACCTTGCGATGGACCAAGCACATGCCATCGCTATCCTGACCGAATGGGATGAGTTCATCACCTACGATTGGAGACGGGTTTATGATAAAATGGTTAAACCTGCTTTTGTTTTTGATGGAAGGGGAATAACGGATGGATTAAACCTAGAAAAATATGATTTCCAGGTTTTTCGATTGGGAAAATCCATTACCACAAACAAGGGGTGATTTTAGATGTCTCTTAAACAAACCGCACTCAAAGGAGTCTTTTGGTCAGGTCTAGAGCAATTTGGTAATCAGATAATCAGTTTTATTGTCTCAGTTGTATTAGCTAGACTTTTATTACCGGAGGAGTTTGGATTGATTGCGATGCTGATGGTATTCATGGCCGTGGGTAAGACTTTAATGGATAGTGGATTGACTAGCTCTTTAATTCGATCTGAGGATGCCACAAATGAAGATTATTCTACAGTTTTTTATTTTAATTTGGTGGGAAGTATTTTAGTGTATGGGTTAATTAGTTTATCCGCTCCGCTAATTGCAAACTTTTATACTCAACCGCTATTGACAGATATTATTAGAATCTATTGTGTGGTTTTTGTAATTGATGCTTTTTCAGCTATCCAGCGAACTCGCTTAACAAAAATGATGGATTTTAGAACCCAAATGCTGGTGTCAACTCCATCATTGGTGATTAGTGGTGTTGTTGGAATTGCTTTGGCTTCCTTTGGCTATGGCGTATGGAGTTTGGTCTGGAGCCGAATCGCTCAATCACTAGCTGCAACAGGTCAACTTTGGTATTGGTCCAAGTGGCGACCCTTATGGCTATTTAGTAAAGAGAAATTTAAGCTGCATTTTAATTTTGGATTTAAGTTGATGTTTTCGGGAATTTTAGATACACTTTTTATAAATGCCTATCCCATCATCATTGGAAAGTTCTTTTCGCCGGCTCAGGTTGGCTTTTATTCAAGAGCAGATGGCTTACAAATGTTACCGGTTCGATTGATCAGCGGAATAGTTAGTAAGATTACGTATCCTTTATTTTCACAAATTCAAAATGATGATGTGCGATTAAAAAATGTGTACAAACGCATTATGCAAATGGTAATATTTCTAGTCGCTCCTACCTTAATTATTCTTGCAGTAATGGCAGAACCCATATTCCGATTTCTTTACACTGAAAAATGGCTACCTGCGGTTCCTTATTTTCAAATTCTTTGTGCGGCGGGAATTCTCTACCCCATACATGCCTACAACCTTCAGATTTTAAATGTAAAGGGGAGAAGTGATTTATTCTTAAAGCTTGAAGTTGTTAAGAAAATTTTGCTCGTTTTGGTGATTCTTGTGGCTTTTCAGTTTGGGATTTATGGTCTTTTGTATGGAAGTGTTTTATTTTCATTCAGTGCATTTTTCATCAATACCCACTTTACAGGTAAATTCATTAATTACTCAGCCTGGAATCAGACAAAAGATCTTCTTCCTAGTATTGTTTTAGCCTTAATAGCGGGTGCATCAGTTTTTGGTATTGATTTGTTGCTTGAGGGCGGGGACAATACAGATTTTTTGAGAATAGTCATCGGTGGCTTGACTGGATTCGTAGCATTCAGTTTGTTAGCCATCAGTTTTAAACTAGAAGCACTCCAAGAGCTTAAATTGATAATACAACGAAAAGTATGATTCCTGTAACAAAATCTTTTTTGCCTCCTATCAAGGAATATATGGCACAAGTCCAGCGTGCTTATGACAATGAGTGGCTTACCAATCGGGGCGAATTAGTTGTTGAATTGGAAAAAAAGCTCACGAATTATCTTCAATTGGAGGAAAGCAAAATATTAATTACCAATAATGGTACTATTCCTCTTCAGATTGCTTTGAAATTATTGGGAAATGGAGGTGAAATTATTACCACACCATTCAGTTATGTTGCCACTACATCGGCTATAGTCTGGGAAAACTGTACACCTGTATATGTGGATATTAATCCGGAGTATTTAACCATTGATGCATCCAAAATCGAAGATGCCATTACAGAGAAGACCACCTGTATATTGGCCACTCATGTATTTGGGAATCCTTGCGATATAGAAAAGATTGATCGAATTGCAAAAAAACACAACCTTAAAGTTATCTACGATGCTGCGCATTGTTTCGGGGTTAGATATAAAGGAAAAAGCATTTTTGAATACGGGGATATCAGTACTTGTAGCTTTCATGCAACCAAATTATTCCACACTGGAGAAGGAGGAGCCGTATTCTGCAAAGATCCTGATTTGTTTCATCAGGTATATTATAGCCACAATTTCGGTCATAACGGTCCCATAGCTTTTTATGGGTTGGGAGTTAATGGTAAAATTAGTGAATTAAATGCGGCAATGGGTTTGGCAGTTTTGCCGTATATGGATGATATACTAAAAAAGCGAAAGGCTATCACAGCAGAATATATCAAACAGTTTGAAAGTCAACCATCTATTAAATTATTACAATTATTCCGTGATACGCATTGGAATCATAGTTATTTCCCAATTTTGTTTGAATCTGAAGATGCTTTACTTAAAGCTGAAGATAAACTAAAAGAGAATGATATATTACCTCGCAGGTACTTTTATCCAAGTTTAAGTGATTTGAATTATGTCAAATCGCAATCTATTGAAATTGCAAATGATATCGCGAGTAGAGTCTTGTGTCTCCCTATTTTTTATGAATTGATATTAGATGATTTGAAAAAGGTAGTACAAGTAATAAATAGATCAGCATGTTAATTATTGGAGCTGGTGGCTTTGCTAAAGAAGTTCTTCAAATTTGTCATGATAATGAAGAATTGGAAAATCTTACATTTTATGATGATGTGAATCCTTATATTGGGGAAATGCTATTTAATAAATTTCCGATCATTAAAAACTTGGATCAAGCAAAAGCTTATTTAGAGACGAAGGATAATCGATTTGCGTTGGGATTAGGTAAACCTGATCTCAGAAAATTATTATACGAGAGATTTTTGGAATTAGGTGGTATTTTAACAAGCACTATAAGTCCTGCTGCTACAATTGGTAACTACGGAACCAAACTAGGAGATGGGTGTAATATTCTTTCTGGTAGCGTGATCTCAAATAGTGTTAGTATAGGTAAAGGCTGTCTTGTTTATTTTAACTCGGTAATAACCCATGATTGTTCTCTTGGTGATTTTGTTGAGGTTTCACCATTAGTTAAGTTTTTGGGAAGAGTAACTATTAAAAATTATTGCCAAATAGGCGCGGGGAGTACGATTTTGCCTGATGTTATAATTGGTGAAAATGTTATTATTGGTGCAGGTTCTGTAGTCACTAAAGATATTCCAGATAATTCACTTGCTGTTGGAATTCCTGCAAAAGTGGTGAAGAAGCTAGAACCTTTTGATATTAGTATTTAGTTTTAGATTATTATGATTTTACATTTAATGGAGGATGAGAAGTTCACTGATACGATAATTGATCAATTTGAGTCTGTTGCTCCAAATAAAAGTATTTATTTTGTTGCCGTTGAAAATCCCAATCTGCCCTTAAAATACGTAAAGTCGAAAAATGAGAATATTGTTTTAGATACAATCCAATCGAAAAGATTTATTGAAATAAAATCCCGATTAGAATTCTACGATGTTGTAGTTTTACATAATCTAATTAGTCCATATAGGAGAAATATTGTTGAAGAAGCTTCTTTTTCTGTTAGATTCCATTGGATGGTTTGGGGACATGACTATTATAATTTATTTGTAGGTGAAAAATTTTATTTATCAAATCAATCAATTCGATTTCTGAAAAGTAAAAGAAATATATATTGGTATATAGGAAAATTTTTAAATAATTATTTTCCATTCTTTGATTTTTTTTTAGATGAGAAATCTAAGAGTTATCTTAAAAAAGATATTAATAAATTAATTAAAAAGATTGAATCTTTCTCGACAGTGGTTCCGAATGAAGTGAAAATTATAAATAATTCACTAAATAAAAATTTAAAATATATTCCTTTGAAGTATGGGTATTTGGAGAATCTTATACTTACCGATCAAAGTTTGATTTGTATGGAAGATAACTTTTTTATCGGAAATTCTGCTACACCTTCAAATAATCATTTTGAAGTTTTGGATACTTTGTCTAAATCTGAATTTCATAAGAAAATTTATATCCCAGTTTCTTATGGTGACAAAACGTATAAAAATTATCTTAAAGATTATATATCTAGGAATGTTAATAAAGATGTGATTTTTCTTGAAGATTTTCTAGATATAAAAAGATATAATGAAATTTTACTAACGTGTGGAAATGTTGTTATGAATCACTACAGACAACAGGCGATGGGGAATATTTTAATTGCACTTTATAATGGGGCAAGAGTATTTTTAAATCGAAAAAATCCAATTTATGATTATTTAAATGAATTAGGAATTATGTTTTTTGATACAGAAAGTGATTTAAATCAATTTGATCTTTTACCTCCTTTTGTAGAGTTGGCAAAAATTAATAGACCTATATTGAAAGAGATTTATTCTAAAGAAAATGTTATAGAAGAGACTAGACACTTTGTAGAACATTTTTTATCATGAAATTAATCATATTTTGTTTAATACATAGCAATTTTTACTTTGGATTCTTAATCCAATGTGATTGTATTTTTTTCTAATTCTTAACATATCACAACAATTAGCTAAATTAAAGTTCCTAAAAACACTTTTTTATCTATTAGTCAAGCTCCTATAACTATTATGTATATTCATGTGTTTATCTTTGTTAACCTTAGAGGTATTGATCTTAATAACATGATTTTGTTCTTAATTTTAGGAGTGCTTATTCCAACCTTGATTCATTTTTTATTGAGTAAGCTTAATATCCTCTCCAAGTTTTTTCTTGGGGAAGAAAATGAAGGTAAGGGAGTATTTAATTTTACTTTAAAGAGAAATAGTACTTTGTGAAAATCTCTGTAATTATACCTTATTACAACAACAGCAAAGAAATTAAACGTTCTTTATTAAGCGTTTTTGCTCAGTCTTATAAGGATTTTGAAATAATACTCATCAACGATGCCTCACCAGATTGGGAAGAAGCGCTACCAATTATAAATTCATTTAATGATGATCGATTAAAGGTTATTTCACATTCTACCAATAAAAATGGTTCAGCTGCAAGAAATACAGGGATTAAAGCAGCAATAGGTGATTTTATTGCTTTTTTAGATGCCGATGATGAATGGAAAGAAAACCATTTGTTGAATTTATTAAATTTAATGAATCTCGAAAATCCAGATGTAATTTATACTTCAAGCTATGTTCTTAGTGGTTTCAATCGTAGCTATTCTTTACCAAAAAATCATATAAATAAAAGTAATAACCTAGGAGAATATTTATTTTGCGATGGAGGTTTCATGGTAACTCCTGGAATAATGATAAAAAGTCCATTGGCTAAGAAAACTTTATTCAACCAAAATTTAAGAAGACATCAAGATTACGATTTTCTTTTGAAACTCGAAAAGAGTGGAGCAAGGTTTGAATGGTCGAAAGAAGATACTGTAATTGTTCATTGGGAAAATAATAATACAGATCAAAAAGGAGGCACATGGGACTTTTCAGAAGATTGGTTTCAGGAATATAAAACATATTTGTCTAGCAAGGCAAAAACATGCTTTGTTTTGAAATTTATTGTTTTTCGTCTTTTAGAAAAGAGAAATATAAAAACTGGAATTCTTAAGTTTTTAAAGTATTGTAAGCCTTGGCATATTTCACCAAAAAAATATTATTTTTTTTTATCAATACTTATTTTTGGTAAAGTAATTGTACCGAAAAAATGAAAGTGATCATCACAAATAATCCTAACGGATATAACGAAAAACGTAACATTTTTTCACAGTACTCAGCCAATTTTGTTTATAAAAAAGATGTTTTTGATTTAGGGTTAAAAATCTCACATAGATTAACCAAGAAAGGTTATCATCCATTTTGGAAGGGATTATACTATAATCCTAAAGATCAAATGACTGAATGTGTTTTTTTTAATACTATTAATCTAGGCAAAAACTCTTGGAGGGTTTATTTTGAAACTAAATTACCTAGGTTGGGTAATGTTCCAAAGTTTTTTTATGATATAGCTGTAAAGCAATTGGCTAAAGATAACTGTAAGGAAATTATAGCTATTTCACAATGTGCTTATGAACTTCAGTTAGATTATTTAAAATCAACTTATCCTAATTATTATGATATAATAAAAGAAAAAATGGTAGTTAAGTTACCACCACAACCCCCACTTATTGAAAATTATAATGAAAAATTTCTGCCTAAGAATAAGATTGTATTTACTATAGTAGGAACTGATTTTTTTCGAAAGGGTGGAAGGGAAATATTAAAGGTATTTAATGAGTTAATTCCAAAATATTCTCAATTGCAATTAAATATTATAAGTTCTATGAACTATGGTGATTATGCCACACATACAACAAAAGAAGATTACAACAATGCAATTAAAATAATAGAAAAGTTTCCGGAAAATATTAAACATTACATAAAACTAGAAAATAGTGAAGTTTTAGACTTGTTCAAAAATACTCATGTTGGGCTTTTACCAACTTGGGCGGATTCATTTGGATATTCCGTTTTAGAAGCTCAAGCCACTGGTTGTCCTGTTATTACAACCGATATTAGAGCGCTTCCAGAAATAAATAATAACAAAATAGGCTGGATAATCGAAGTACCTAAAATCAAAAGTATGGATGCTGACATAATTTCTTTTGAAAAAAGAGAGTTATTTAGTTGTTATGTAACAGAGCAATTGTACCAAATTGTGACAGAAATTTGTAAACAGCCTGAAATATTGAAAGATAAGAGCTATAAATCGCTAAAAACAATTAAGACAAGATGGTTAGGTTAAAGCTTACATTCATAACAACAATGGCTGGTAATCCTTGGGGTGGAAGTGAAGAACTTTGGAATAAGCTTGCTCTTGATGCTTTGCAAGACAATCATGATGTAGAATGTTCCGTTTTTGACTGGGGGGAAACACCTATACAAATCAAAAATTTAAATAAAATTGGTGTAGTTATTAAAAAACGTTCACGTTTTATTTATCCCAATCTTTTTAAAAAACCATTTGGTAAATTAAAGGAATATTTAATTGCCGATAATCAACTTTCAGATCATCTTAATAATAAAGATTATGCAATTGTAAGTATGGGTGGATTTTGTGATTTAGCAGTTAAAGCGTTTAGAAATCCATTATTAAACACTACTACTCCTTATTCATTAATCATTCATGCTAATCCAGAGGACACCTATTTTAACTATGGAGTTTTACCTGAGATGATTGAAGTATGTAAAAAAGCATACAAAGTTTATTTTGTTAGTGAACGATTAAAATCAATTGCAATCAGGCAAACTGGTTATACTTTTCCTAATGGAGAACTTATAATTAATCCTTTAAATATGGAATCTGTAGGAGTATTGCCTTATGTTGATGATGAAACGTTACAATTGGCTTGTGTAGGCCGACTTAACGCAAAAGTTAAAGGTCAGGCTATTCTTCTTCAATGTCTAGCTAATAAAAAATGGCAAAATCGGAATTGGCATCTGAATATATATGGTAAAGGAAATGATCTGTCTTATTTTCAACATCTGGCGAAAAGTTTCAATATCATAGAGCGCGTATCTTTCCATGGACATGTAAATGATATTCGTCAAGATATTTGGTCTAAAAATCATATTTTGATAATGCCTTCCTATTATGAAGGAATGCCCATTGCTTTGGCAGAAGCGATGCTTTGTGGCCGAACTGCGGTAGCTACGGATGTCGGCGGCAATGCTGAATTAATTAAAGACAATGTCACAGGATTTATAGCAAAAGCTGCAAACTATTCTGCTTTTGATGATGCTTTGGAAAGAGCTTGGTCAGAAAAAGAGAATTGGGAAAGAATGGGGATTAGGGCATTTGAAGATGCTGACTCTTACTTCAATTATTCTAATTATTGTAAAAATATTAATGATGTTTTGCCTCAATAACCCTTTTTAAAGTGTCATTTAATCCATTAAGAATTGGTGTTATAGTACCAACATATAATCGGCCTATTGATATAAAAAAATTTGTTGATGAAATTATTAAACAATCTTATTCAAATTTTCAAGTTTATATAATTGATGACTGTGGTGATTTTGAGATTAATAATTTAATCCCTGATCAGTATTTTTATGAAAGGCTTGATAGAAATTTGGGGCAGGCTTCTGCACGTAACTATGGAGTTTCCTTATGTGATTCCGATATTTTAGTTTTTATGGATGACGATGCATGGTTTTTGGAGAAAGATGCTTTAGAAAAAGTTGTCGATTATTTTAACTCAGACTTAAGTTTAGGCGGGTTAATGTTTGATATTAACGAGCCTAACAGAAAATGGCTTCATGAAAGGCATCATCTTATCGATAATCAGGAAATCGGTGAATTTATTGCTTGTGGTTGTGCTTTTAGGAGAAGTGAATTTATAAAAACTAGTGGTTTTAGAGACGAATTTCATAGCTATGGCGAAGAAACTGATCTAGCTATGCAATTGATTAAAAATGGTTCAAAAATAAAATTTGGAAAAAAGATTAAAGTGTTTCATAATTACAACCCAGGTGAACGCTCACCTCAATGGCTAAACCGTTTTAAATTTAATAGTGTTAGAAATGATTTATTTATTGTTTTAACTAGATATCCTTTTATTTATGTGTTTCCATATTTTATTGGAAAAACAATAAGTCATATATTATTTAGTGTAAAATATGATAAAAATTTAATTTCTTCTTTTTTTCAAATAATTAAAGGAGTTTTTTCATCTATATTGATTTTTGAATTTAAGAAACGTTCTCCACTTTCAATAAGTCAGTTCAATTATTGGTTAAAGGTAAGGTTTTAACTTTTATATTAGAATGTTAAACTCAATCCGATTTGTTATCAGTGATCAAATTAGAATTTATATTATTCTTATATTAATTATTCTTGGCGGGTTTCTTGGAGGTTTTTTAGGGGCTTTTGGAATTTTTCTTTTTTCTTTTCTCTATTTAAAAAACCTTCGTTTAGAATTTCTTCTAATTGTATTTTTGCTCACTTTCTTTCTAGGGGATAATATTTCTGGTTTTTTCTCTTTTGCAAATAACCTTCGTTTTTTACTGATTGGGTTTAGTGTGGTTTATTTGTTTCAGAAGGGCTTATTAAAGTTGAATTTTGGGTGGAAGATAGGTTTATTTACGCTTTTTGGATTGTTTGTTACTGCCTTATTCTCTCCCCTTGGAATTATTGCTCTTAGCAGGGCTGTAGCCTATCTACTAATGGCTTTGATCCTCTTTAAGCTGATAGATCTTCTTTATAGGAAAAATCCATTTGAGGTTGAGAGGTTGATTTTTAGCTTTCTGTTGATTTTTATTTTTATAAATTCTATCACAATTCCATTTAGGATTGAAGGTGTCTTTTACTTGGTTGGTAGGTTTAAAGGATTGATGAATAATCCTAATGGGCTTGGCTTGTTATTGATGTTTTTTTATCCCATTCTAGATTTACTTCAGAAAAGAAATAATTTTCTTAAACCCAATAGAGGATCACTGATAGTTAAGGTTGTGATCTTTGTCATGTTGTTTTTATCAGGAAGTAGGACGGCAATGCTTGCAATTCTTATTTACCAAACTAGTATTTGGCTTTTTGATTCCAAGCGCTTGTTGATTCCTTTTCTCTTGGTTTTACCACCTTTACTTTATGTTGTTTCAACAGCGGATTTGATTGAAATTCTATCCTCCTTTGGTTTTCAAGAGGAATTAAGGTTAGATACTCTGAGTACAGCGAGTGGTCGAACGGAAGTATGGGTGGTGGCATGGGAGGAGGTCTTGCAGCATCCTATATTCGGTCAAGGCATGATGTATGATAATTATTTTGTGGATGGTTATCGGAGTGCAAATATTGGTGAAAATGCAGCTAGGCATTGGTATGGGGTCTGGAATTCTTATTTGAGTTTATTATTGAATGTTGGGTTTATCGGCTTAGCACTATACCTTTTGTTTTTATTTCGTTGTTTCCAACGTTCTACAGATAAGAAATTGGCCTTTGGTTTTTTATTACTGATTCTTTCCTCTGCGGTTACCGAGTCCTGGATGGCTGCATCGATGAATGCCTTTACTCCGCTTCTGTTCCTGTATTTTGCGATGCAGCAGCAAATCATTTATTACCCTATTCATGAAGAATATATTGATCCTCTACACACGACTGACAGGGTATTGGATGGCGTGCATGCGTCATGACCATCTTAAAATTGGGAATCGGTATTTGGTAGTTAGAAGTACCCCAAGTGTAGAGGCTCCTTTTAAGTTGCAATCTGAACCTGGAATCGAAATACTAGATGGAGATGATTTGGATGCAAATAGTCTAATGCTTTTAGCTAAGGAGTATAATCCTGATATAATCTACCTTGCAGGTTGGGGGGATAAGCGGTTCACTGCTGTAGGGAAGTATTTTAAGGCTAAAGGCAAGCCTGTTATTTTAGGAATGGATAATCAATGGCTTGGAACTATAAAGCAGCGAGTTGCCGGAACCTTTGGCACTTCGTTTTTAAAGCAATTTAGCTCACATATTTGGGTTCCCGGTTTGCCTCAATTTCCTTTTGCCCAAAGGCTTGGCTTTTCGAGCAATCAAATTCTTACTAATCTCTACTGTGCAGATGAAAAGTTATTTGAAGATATTAATCAGAATACTTTTAAGAGACAGTTACTTTTTGTAGGGCGGTTAGTAGAGCATAAAGGTTTGTTGAATCTATTCAGAGTTCTTCAGAAATTGTTAGATGAAGGTAGGTTGGATTTAAGGGTTAAGCTAATTGGAAATGGACCTTTAAAATCAAAAATTCCTCAAGATGATTTAATCGAACATATTCCTTTCGTTTCGCCTGAAGATTTACCTGAAATCATGAAAAATGCAGGATTTTTTATTTTACCCAGTCTTTACGAAGCTTGGGGAGTTGTGGTTCATGAAGCAGTTTTGGCAGGGCTTCCGATTGTGTCGACCTATGAAACCGGAGCTAGTACCGCTTTCGTTATTCCTAATTTTAATGGTTTCTTATACAACGCCTCAAAACTTAAAGATCTTAAAAGTATAATACTTCAAATACAAGATATGTCAGAGGATACTTATTTTAATTTTTCTAAGAATAGTAAAACTTTAAGCAAAAAGATTTCGCTTGATTTTTGGTCTGCCAATTTGAATTCTGTTATTACCAACCCCAATTGATGAGCATTTCGAAAATCTTAATTTTTTATGAATATTTTCCACCGGCAGTCAAAAGTGGTGGAATTACAAGATCACTGACTAATTTGTCGAAGTTTTTAAGTAAAGGCTATCAAGTTTTTGTTTTCACTGGAAACCGAGACCTTGGAGAGGATAGGGAATTGGATGTTGATAAAAATAAGTGGGTTGAATTTGATAAAAATGTCCAAGTATTTTATTCAGATTCCACTTTTCAAACAAGGGAAAGAATAAAAAAAATAATCAATAGTATTAGTCCGAATGTCATCTATATCAATGGCTTGTTTAATCCCCCATTCAGTTTTTTTCCATTGCTACATAAGAAATCAATTTCTAATTCGGTTTCTTGGGTAATTGCGCCTCGGGGAATGCTTCAAGCAGGAGCCCTAAAAGCGGGAAAATTTAAAAAAAGATCATATTTAAAAGTCTGGAAGCTTCTAGGATTAACTAATGATATCATATGGCATACAACTGATCAGCAAGAATATAAAGATATCCTAGGTATTTTTGGAGACGAATCAAAAGTGAAAATTGCCAGTAATATCCCTGCTCAGAATGGGATTCCCAATTTATTGCTTTCAAAAAAGAAAGCAGAATTACGGATCATTTATTTATCCTTAATTAGCGAAAAGAAAAACCTACTTCAAGCTTTAAAAGTGGTTCAAGAATTGCCTGATGGTCTTTCTGTTACTTTTGATATTTTCGGTCCGATAAAAGATGTTGACTATTGGAAGGAATGTCTTGCGAATATTGATAAGAAAAGTGGTTCTGTTAAAATTGAGTATAAGGGAGAAGTTAACCCAGCTCATACGGGAGAGCTACTTTCAAATTATCATCTCTTCTTTTTACTTACCCAGGGTGAAAATTTCGGACATGCCATTTTTGAATCTTTACATGCTGGTACACCTGTTTTATTATCAGATAAAACTCCTTGGAGAAACCTTCCGGAGGCTCAAGCAGGATGGGATATGGATTTAAACCGACCGGATGAAATCCGAGAAAAGATAATGGAAATCGCATCTTGGGATGAAGTCGATTACCTGGCCTGGAGAAGGGGAGCACGTGAATTTGCGGAGAAGTTTCTTCAAGAAACTGATTTTGAAAAGCAGTATCAAGAACTATTTGAATTTTAAAGATCGAAATTGAAAAAAACAGATCTCAGTTCTTTTGAAAATAACTGGTACCGACCAGGTTCTAAAATAAAAATTGGGATTTGGTATTTGGTTAATATCCTGTTTTTTAAAAGTTCACTCAATCCATTTTCCAAACTGAAAGTTCTTTTACTGCGCCTTTTCGGAGCGAAAGTCGGAAAGGGTGTTGTCATCAAACCTAATATCAACATTAAGTATCCTTGGTTTTTGGAAATTGGAGATTATGTTTGGATAGGGGAGGAAGTTTGGATTGATAATCTTACTTTAATAAAAATCCATTCAAATGTTTGTATCTCCCAAGGAGCAATGTTATTGACAGGAAATCACAATTTCAAAAAGTCATCTTTTGATTTGATGGTTGGAGAAATTAAGCTTGAAGAAGGAGTTTGGATAGGAGCGAAGTCTGTGGTCTGTCCGGGAGTTACCTGTCATTCTCATTCAGTTTTGGCAGTAGGTTCTGTTGCGACCAAAGACTTGGAACCCTATACTATTTACCAGGGTAATCCAGCCCAAGCAGTCCGAAAGCGGGAAATAATCGAATAAATTGTTCAGGGTTCTCAGTTCAATGTTCTGTGTTTTGAAAAATCAATATAAAATTAGTTTTAATTTTTTTCTAACGATTAACCTTTTCCTTTGAAAGTCTCTTTAATTACCGTTACCTATAATTCTGCTGCAACATTATCCGACACAATCGAAAGCGTTGCTGCGCAGGACTACTCAAATATCGAATACATCATCATAGACGGGAATTCCAAAGATGGAACCCAAGATATTATTCGATCTTCTAATGGTACTGTTTCCAAGTTTCTTTCCGAACCTGATCGCGGCCTTTATGATGCCATGAATAAGGGGATTAAAATGGCTACAGGAGATATAGTCGGAATTATTAATTCCGATGATTTCTACCATCGAAAAGATGCGATCTCAAGAGTGGTAGAAGGTTTTTCTGACCCTGAAACAGAATGTGTCTTTGCGGATATTCGATTTGTATCTCCAGATGATTTAGATAAGACGGTTCGCTATTACTCTTCTAAACGATTTAATTTAGGGGCTTTTTCTTGGGGCTTTATGCCTGCACATCCTACTTTTTTCACCTATCGCAGAAATTTTGAAAAATACGGGGTATATAAAACGGATTACAAAATAGCAGCTGACTTCGAACTCTTGGTTCGCTTTCTCTATAGGCATCATTTACCTTATCGGTATTTGGATTTTGACCTGATGAAAATGCGATTGGGCGGGGTCAGTACGGCATCCTTAAAAAGCACCTGGATAATTAATCAGGAGGACCTGAAGGCTTGCCGTGAAAATGGGTTAAAAACTAATTATATTCGTTTGTACTCCCGATATTTCAGGAAATTGTTAGAGTATATTCCATTACTACATTGAAAAAATACCTAGTCATTCTTCTCATTTTTTATTCGCTGGATCTTGCTGGTCAGTCTATCCCTGCGGGCTTTCCGATCCTAGAAGAATTGCAGCGAAGAAATCAATTAAGAGCCACAGATACCATCGGTGGCTCTTTTTTGCTTCGGCCTGTTCTTACAGGTGATAGCCTCTATCGAATTACTCAGGATTTGGATTTGCCTTTTGCTATCAATGATTTGGAGGTGTGTGTATTGCCTTTTGTCAATACCACTCGAATCCTTACCGGACGACCTTATGGATGGGGAGATTATGGCTTGATTCCAAATCCCGGATTCCAAACCTATCTTTCAGGTGGAATTCAGGCTAATTATAAGTTTATCAATCTAACTTTTCGTCCTGAGCTTGCTTTTGCTCAAAATAGTGGATTCCAAACTGGTCTTGAAGAAATGACAGATTCTCAGATCAACAGCCGTTTTTTACTTTGGAATTACGGGGATTTTCCTGAACGGTATGGTGACGGATGGTATTTCAAGCCTTGGTGGGGACAGTCTAAATTGACTTTTCAATATGGTGCATTTGAACTAGGAGGAAGTACTGAAAATATCTGGTGGGGACCTGGCCAATTTAATGCCTTGACCTTTTCCAATAATGCTCAGGGATTTCCTCATTTGACGTTCAATACAACTAAGCCAGCCAAAACCTTTTTGGGTAATTTCGAAGGTCAAGTTATAATAGGGAAATTAGAAAACTCAGGTTTTGCCCCTTCTCAAAACGAAGAGTTGAATGATCGTTTCTTTGATCCCTTTTCCGGAGACTTCCGGTATCTCAATGCGGTTACTTTTACCTGGAATCCAAAATGGGTGAAGGGTTTTTATTTTGGGTTCAGTCGAACCTTCCAACAATACAATGAAAACAGAGGAAATCAATTTTATGACTGGTTTCCTATTTTTGAGGGATTTCAAAAGAAAAATTTCTTTGAGGGAGGTAATTCTGTTGATTTTGACGGAAATGGAAGGGATCAGACCGTTACCTTATTTGGTCGCTTAGTGGTCCCTAAAACTAAATCTGAACTGTATTTTGAATATGGGCGGAGAGACCATGCTTTTACCTGGAGGGAATACATCCTCAATCCAGAACATGCCCGAGCATTTATTTTTGGCTTCAATCAATTAATTGACGTACTTGATTTGGGAAAAACGATTCAAATCCGATCTGAAATTACGCATCAACAGGAATCAGTTAATAGATACATCCGATATCGAGGCTTAACAGGAGGGATTACATGGCATACCCATACTCCTGCAAGAGGTTTTGTAAATTATGGTCAGCCGCTTGGTGTAGGTATCGGAACCGGATCGAATGTTCAGACGGTAGAAATTTCCTTAGTGGAAGGAGTGGAGAAGATTGGGGTTCTTTTTGAACGATTGGCCAATAATCAGGATTTCTACTACAAGGCTCTACTTCAATTCACCGAACGCAAACCCTGGGTCGACCTCTCCCTCGGATTTCTCTACGACAAAAAATTCAATAACCTTCTCCTCAGTTCCAAGCTCCAGCTGATCCATGCCCGAAACTATCAGTGGCAGCTCGATCCGGCCAGCACCCCAGAATTCCCCAAGGGAAAGAACCTGACGAGTGTGATGGCGCAGGTGAGTGCGATATACTTTTGGAATAAAGACTAACCACAGAGAATTACTAACCACAAAGTACACAAAGGGCACTAAGAATAAGTAAGAAAATCTTTGTGAACTTCGTGCTCTTGGTGGTTTCTTCTTTTTTTACCACTCACATCTTGTCCCGTCCCGATGTATCGGGACATGGGAAAGGATTATTTAACCACAAAGAACACAAAGGGCACTAAGAATAAGTAAGAAAATCTTTGTGAACTTCGTGCTCTTTGTGGTTTTTAGTTTTTGTGCTCTTTTTTGTTTTTAATTTACCGCAAGACACTAAGAACACATCTTGTCCCGTCCCGATGTATCGGGACATGGGAAATAAAAGATCTTTGTGACCTTCGTGCTCTTCGTGGTTTTGCTTTTTGAACCACCAAGGACACAAAGGAATTTTGAACCACCAAGGACACCAAGGGCACATCTTGTCCCGAGCATCGGGAAAGGATAAGGAAGAAAAAATCTTTGTGAACTTCGTGTTCTTTGTGGTTTTACTTTTTGTGCCTTTCGCGCACTTAGTGGTTTTATTATTTATTGCTACTAATCTTTTAAAGAAACTTAATGTCTTTAGTGTTCGTAGTGATTTCCGATAATGCTTATATTTAGATTATGAAAGTTGCATCCATAGAATTTGAAAATGAAGAGCAGCTGACTGCTTTAAAGGCCTTTGCAAAGGCGATGAAAATGAAGTTTGTTGGTCTCTCCGATTTTTCGGATAAACTTGAAGAAAAGCGTATTCTGGAAGGTATAGCAAAAGGGTACAAGGAATCTATCGCGATTGAAAAAGGGGAAATAAAACCGAAAACAATCGAGGAATTACTTGATGAGCTATAAAGTTATACCAACTTCCCAATTCGAAAAGGACTTAAAAAGACTTTTCAAAAAGTACCCCTCGGTAAAAAGTGAGATTTCAGAGCTTATTTTACAATTAAAGGAAAATCCTACACTGGGAACTCCTCTTTTGAAAAACTGCTATAAAATCCGAATGGCAATAAAAAGCAAAGGAAAAGGAAAAAGTGCTGGCAGTAGAGTAATCACGCATGTAAGAGTAGTAAGGGAGGAAGTTCATTTGTTGTCAATTTATGATAAATCCGAGCAGTCGAATATTTCGGATTCAACTATAAATCAACTCCTCAAATTACTATAGATTTTATTGTTGCTGGTTTTCATATAATAATCTTGCTTGGCCTTTCTCTCGGCTTCCTCTACGACAAGCAGTTGGGGAATTTGTTACTCAGCTCCAAGTTGCAGTTCATCCACGCCCGAAACTATCAGTGGCAGCTCGATCCGGCCAGCACCCCCGACTTCCCCAAGGGAAAGAACCTGACGAGTGTGATGGGGCAGGTGAGTGCGATATACTTTTGGAATAAAGACTAACCACAGAGAATTACTAACCACAAAGTACACCAAGGGCACTAAGGAATATTTAACCACATCTTGTCCCGAGCATCGGGAAAGGACACTAAGGGATTTTTTTAAAAAAGCTTTGTGACCTTCGTGCTCTTCGTGGTTTTTTTGATTTTAAACCACATCTTGTCCCGTCCCGATGTATCGGGACTTGGGAAAGAATAAGTAAGAAAATCTTTGTGATCTTAGTGCGCTTTGTGGTTTTTATTTTTTGTGCTCTTAGTGGTTTCCTTACTCGTGCTCTTGGTGGTTTTTCATTTTTCAATCGAGGCCCAAATGTTCCTACTTTGTTTGCTTGCACGCTTTTCAGTATTTTTGAATAAAAGTAGAATTTTATGGCCAAATTGATATTAGAAGTAGAAAACAATAAACTCAAATTCTTCAAGGAGCTGATTCGGAATTTTTCTTTTGTTAGGATAGATGATGACCCTATTCAAGAGGATACAGATGAACAGATTCGTGAAAACATTAAGTTAGGGGTTGAGGAGCTAAAGAATGTTGTAGAAGGGAAAAAGAAAAGTCGTCCAGCTAAAGAATTTTTGGAAGAATTGTGAGATTTCGGGTTGAAACCATTGAGCACTTTGAAAAGGAAGCCAAAAGGTTGATTCGAAAGTTTCCTTCTCTTAAATCAGAGATTTTCGATTTGATCCTAGAATTAGAAAAAAATCCGAAAATTGGAACATCTCTGGGAAGTGGTTTTTATAAAATTCGATTAGCCATCCGTTCAAAGGGAAAAGGAAAACGTGGTGGAGCTAGGGTACTTACATTTTTTAAAATAACAGCAGAGACTGTTTTTCTAGTGTCCATTTATGATAAATCAGAAAAGTCAGATATAAGCGATAAGGAATTGAGATTGCTTTTGGGTAAAATGTCCGAATGATTATTAAGAATACCAAGTATAAAGATGATTATCGTTGTGTCCTTGATGGTTTTTTTTACCACCGAGGACACAGAGAAATTGTTTAACCACTAAGACACATCTTGTCCCGTCCCGATGTATCGGGACTTGGGAAAGGAATATTTAACCACTAAGGACACCAAGGACACTAATGAAAATAAGCTT
>NZ_FOPC01000022.1:29912-32602 GCF_900113375.1 Algoriphagus hitonicola
GATGTATCGGGACATGGGAAAGGAATATTTAACCACTAAGGACACCAAGAACACAACTCGTCCCGAGCATCGGGAAAGAAAAATAAGCTTTGTGAACTTAGTGCTCTTTGTGGTTTCTTCTTCTTTTTACCACATCTTGTCCCGTCCCGATGTATCGTATCCACCCGAGCAACCCCGTCTTTCCTTAGTTTGATTTTTTACTAATGAAAAGTTTATAATTTCTGGGCAGGAGTTCGTGTATTTTCTGGATGTTGGTTTCCATGATATGGTCGAAGACATACTTGAGCCATTGTTGAGGATTCACGTCCTCGATCTTGCACTACCTGTCCCGAGTATCGGGATGGCAAAGAATGAGTAGATCATTGCCGCCCGCTGTGCGGCATCATGAGATCCTGCAAAGAGGTAATTCTTTCTTCCGATGGCCACCGGTCTGATCTTGTTTTCAATGGCATTGTTGTCGATTTCCAGCATCCCGTCCATGAGGTAGTTGGTCAGCTCTTCCCAGCGTGTCATGGTGTAGGCCATGGCCTTTCCAATACTACTTTTTGGAAGTACCTGGGCATAGTTCTCCTTTAGCCAGTTGGAGAATGTATCCAAAATGGGCAGTGCCTTGTCCAGCCGATAGGCCTTTCTGTCTTCTGGGCTTAGCCGCATTTCCCTGCAGTGGGCCTCTACTTCATAGAGCTTTTTGATAAAGGTGAGCGCCAGCTCTGCCTTTGTCCTGTCGTTTTGCTGTGCATCGAAAAATTCACGGCGCGCATGTGCCCAGCAACACAGGTGGGTCACTCCGTCCTGTCTTCCATATTGGCCATAGACGGCATACCCGTCACTTTGGAGATAGCCTTTGAAGCCTTCCAACAGCTTTTTGGGTGCCTCCTTGCCACGTCCTTTTTGGTAATCAAACAATACGGTGCCGTCCATAGGATTATGGTACACCCAGTAATAGCCCAGGTGGGTCTGTTTCTTTTTGGTCGCATCCAAAACCCGGATAGTGGTTTCATCCCCCTGAAGGTATCCTTTCCCGCGGGTGTCCTTCATCAGCCAGTCGTAGAGGATTTCCAGCCGTTCCAGTCCCTGTCTGACCCAGCCGTCCAGGGTAGAAGCGGCAATGGGGATGTTTTCCCGTTTGAAGCGCTGCAGTTGCCGGTAAAGCGGCAGATGGTCCACATACTTGTCTGTCAGAATGGAGGCCAGCAACCCTGTACCTGCCATACTTTTGTCGATCAGCGGGAAGGGAGCGGTGCAATGGTTATCGGGGACTTGCCTTCCTCGGCTTTGGATACATATTTATACCGGATGTAGCGGCGGATGATGAATTGGGCAGGCTTGTAATCAAGCTCCTCGGTGATTTCTTTGCCGATGCAGGTCATCTCCTCCAGGTTCCCCTCCGGATACAGCTCGATTTCTTCCACCGGAAGATGTTCGGGCAGTTTGGTCCTGCCCGGATGTGAAGAACCGGATTTCCTGCGGACATACTCCACCTTTTCGGTCAGCTCCAGTTCCATGGCCTGCTGTTGTTCAGCAGTGGCTTCAAAAGGAAGGCTCAGCTGGTCGGAAGACTCAAAGCGTTCCCGCTTCTGACCAAACAGGGTGCGCTGGAATTTGGCAATAATTCCCTCCAGGTCTTCAATTCGGCGGTCCTTGGATTCAATCGCTTGATCTTTGGATTGGATTGCCTTTTCCTTGGACTCCAACTCCCGCTGCTTCATCCCCAACAGGGCGATGAGTTCGGTTTTAGTGAGCTGGTCCAGTGGTTGGTTCATGCATCGAAAATATCAGTCAAAAAAGAGTCTTCAAAGCATTAGTTTCCCACAGGACCTGTGGATAAGTATACCTTTCGGCTGATTTCTATCCATTGGCATAAAAAAGCAGTCCCAATTATCCAAAAGAGATGTTTTAACGCTGAAAACCTGAACGGAAGTCGATAAAAAAAACATAAAAACCCTGAAAAAAATCCTCAGGGTTTGGTGTATCTGGGAAGCTGGCGGGAATCCAGCACCTTGATGCCCTCGACCATCAATACCAGAGAGCTCCAGGGAAGTTTGCCGCCTTGTTCCATTCCATCGGGCGGCTGAAAGACACCTTTTTCAAGACGCTTGTAATAGATCACCAAGCCCCCTGCTTCCCAGTGGAGCAGCTTGACCAGGGTACGGTTGCGGTTCAGGAAGATATAGACTTCCCCGGACAGCGGATCCCGGTCCAGGCTATTGCGGACCAGGCCGCTCAGTCCGTCAAAACCTTTGCGCATGTCCACTGCCCCGCCGTAGAGGAAGAACCGGTGGGAAGACCCCAGCGTGAACATCTTACCAGTTGATCAGTTGGCGGATCTGGTAAAGGTCCTGTATGCCACGGACCGTCACTCCGTTGGGAAACACCACTTCCAGTCCAACGGAGGGTAAAGGGGCAGTTACTTCTGTAAATCGGACAACAGGAGTTGCTGAAGAAACATTGACTTTTCGGTACCAATAGGAAAAGGTGGGCAGCTTGATGTTCTCACGAAGACAGAATTCCCGCTGGGTAAGGCCGCTGGACTTGAAGGAAGCTACTGCCGCTTCCATTTGTTGTTGACTTGCTCTTTTCATAGGTTTGTTTTTGATGCAAACCTATAGCTGGTAAGGGATTTTTGGAAGATGTACTTGGCGGGGTGGGTACATTGAAAGAGGGATTCCTCGGATTCAAAATGCTGCCAA
>NZ_FOPC01000002.1 GCF_900113375.1 Algoriphagus hitonicola
GAGATCATCCCACTATATAAGAGCAGTAAAATTCTTGAATTTAAGATTACCGCTGATGAAAAAGTGGATATCCAGGATCTTCCAAAGGGAGATTACCTTGTCAGAGTAAGAATAGGTGAGGATGTGGTTTTGGAATCTAGATTGATAAAAAATGAATAAATTTTCTTTGCTTCTGGGACTATGTTGTTTTACGAGTATTTCCTGTTTTTCTCAACAGAAATTTCTAAATAAGCTTGAACTGGGAATTCAACTAGGCGCAAGCATTCCAATTGGATCATTTTCCAAATCAGTCGTGGAGCCCTCTTTAGATCAAAACTTCAATCCTGAAAATCAATATCGGGAGTTTAGAGGATTTGTGAAGCAAGAAGGAGGACAGGCACAACACGGAAGTAATTTAGGAGTCACTTTGGCATACGCCATTTCTCCTTCCTTTTATTTTTCTATAAACTATTCAAGATTTACAAACCCAATAGATACCAGCCCGCAGGAAAACTATTTTGCAGCTAATTTACAGAACAGGACAGACTCCTTTGGGAATGAGTTTCAAATTTTCGGCTCACTCGAATCAGATAATTATCTAGCTAATGGCTGGTATTCCGGATTTGGCTATCGCAAAGTCATAGCCACTTGGTCCTTTTTTGGCGAGGTATATTTAGGAGTAAATCAATTAAGTTTCCCATTTTATACTTGGACTTTTGACTCTCCTGGACCAACCACAATTTTGCGTCCAGCACCTTTTGCAGAAAGTCCAGTCCCGGATAAGTTACCAGCATTTCTCTACGGAATGGGTCTTGGATTAGAAAAATCCATCTCGGATAGAATCGGCATTAACCTTAAATTTAAATACTTAGTATCAAACCACAGTCATGAGTATTGGACCGTACCCCTCGTGGGGTCGCGAAATTTTGAAATTGAGGATCAGATCAATTTTAGAGTAATTTCCGCATCAGTTGGAATAGCCTTAAGGTTGGCGGAATGAAAAAATTATTCTTTTCAATAATCATTGTTATCATCAACCATGTTGGTTACTTAGCGTTTCACATTTTTACCTCACCTCAAATACCGCCGATTCCCAAGGCCCTAATTCCAAATCGATCTCTGCCCTATTATCCGTCACTCGTAGTTTGGTCTTTTTCTTTCCAAACATCAACTCTTTGATCTCCCGTTCGCCTTTTTCCAGATTCCATGCCTTTAGCAGTTCCGGAGAAAGTTTCAAGGTGGTTTTCACCGATTGGAATTCATCAAAGTTGGTTACTACGATCAGTTTCTGGTTTTCGTCCCAGCGGGCAAAAGCGAAGGATTTGTTGGTGTAAGCTGGGTTTTGTTGACGGTTGAAGGAATGTAATTCCAAGTATTCTCCCATCAATGCCGAACTCTTTCTGGTGAAGTTCAGCACTTCGGAGTAGTAGTTTCGCAAGGCTTTTTCATTTTCCGAAAGTTGTCCTCCATCAAATTTACCTCCGTTCATCCATTTCTGATGCTGCGGTACCCCGATATAATCGAAAATGGAGGTTCGGCTCGGATCTCCAAAGCCGGCATCCTCTGCCCCGGGTTCGCCCACTTCCTGCCCAAAATAAATCATCGTTGGAGAAGTGGAAACGGTGGCTGAGACCACCATAGCAGGCATGGCTTTCCAGGGATTTCCGGCAAATTCCGGACTGGCGATGCGTTGCTCGTCATGGTTTTCTAAAAAATGTAGCATGTGATGCTCGATGTCACGCTGCGATTCAAAAATTGCGGGTAGATTGTCTGTAGAGCCATGCCCGTAAATGATGTTTTTGAGTGTGTCATAAAGCTCCACCTTGTCGTAGAGGTAATCCATTTTGCCTTTCCAGAGGTAATCGCGATACAAGGCGGGCTGATACACCTCTGCCATCAAAAAGGCGTCGGGATTGGTGTTTTTGATATGAGAATTCAAATAAGACCAAAATTCCACCGGGACCATCTCGGCCATGTCGAAGCGGAATCCGTCTACTCCCTTTCCCAACCAAAACTGGGTGATATCCTTGAACTTTTTCCAGGAATCCGGCACGTCCTTTCCCTGCCAGAATTCATAGTGCTTTTTCCAGTCCAAGGAATCTGCTCCTGCCGGCAATTCTTCAAAATCCTTGCTGCCATCCGGTTTGATTCCATAATTGATCTTGACCGTTTCGTACCAGTCGTAGAAGTCGGGCTGAGCCAATCGGGAACCGTTTCCGGTCCATTTGGCTGGACTTTCATCAAACTTTCCGTCAGCCAAGGGATGATTTTCTCCCCCTAAAGGTTGATAGCCGTTTTTGGGTACGGGTACTTGAAAAGCTTCTCCCGGGATGTAGTAGAAGTTGTTGTCTCGGGCATATTCCACCGAGGTGTCATCGTCTGCACCAAAATCTTTAACTCCTTCGGGATTATTTTTCCCTTCATAATGCCGGGAAACATGATTGGGTACAATGTCTATGATCACCTTCATGTCGTGTTTGTGCGTACGGGCGATCAGCGCCTCAAACTCCTCCATTCGCTTGGTCACATCCACGGCCAAGTCAGGATTGACCTGATAGTAATCCCGAACGGCATAAGGGGAACCCGCGCGGCCTTTGATCACATCCGGATCATCTGAACTCACGCCGATCTCTGGAAAATCTCCGATCACCCCATGATGCGGCACGCCGGTAAACCAAATATGAGACACGCCTAATTTCTTGATCTCCTCCAAGGCGGTATCCGTGAAGTCGTTGAACTTCCCGACCCCATTTTCCTCCTTGGTTCCCCAAGGTTTGTTGGTGGTATGGGTATTGCCAAAAAGTCGGGTAAAAACCTGATAGACGACTATTTTCTGGGGTTTCATAGGCTCGGATTCTGAGGATTCTGGAGCTTGGCAGGATAGAACCACAACCAAGATTGCCATAAAAGTGACTATTCTTTTCATGTGTTTATAATTGTTTTTTAGCGGTCACATGGAATCTCGCTATTATAATTATCCCAGTGTGTGACGCGTACGTCATGCTAGATTTCATTGAGATTTCAAGTAATCAATTGGCAAAATAGCTGTTCTTTTCCTTTAGACCTGCTGCCTTTTCCCAAAAAGGCAAAAAAAAACGTGGTGAGACACCACGCTTAGTTGTTTGATTTTTAACTTCAATCCACTCGGAAGGAAACCTTGCAAATCACCCCATAGGAGCTGATTTTTCCATCCTTGACATGGGCTTTGATGTCTTTAACATATACGGAATCGATATTGTGAACCGTTTTGGAAACCTCTTTGACCCCGTTTTGGATGGCATCTTCAATACTTTTTTCTGAAGAGGCAATAACTTCGATTACTTTAACAATTGACATAGTTATTTTGGTTTAAATGAAACATAGCCTGATATTGAATAACTGGGTTAAACCAAAAATTGAATTTGGCGAAAAGCGTCCTATCAGGTTCTTTTAAGTTACGATTATTTCCTCAAAATCAGAAGGATACTTGGGTATTTTATCAAGTATCTTAATTTAACGATCTCTCTTTTCAGAATTGGGAATCAAGATTGAAATGTAAGAAATTCCTTTTGGAGCAATCAATTGTTCTTCTCTGGTTTATTAATTAAACTATCAGATAGGGATGATTTTCGACAAGGGGCTTAACTGGATTTCATCAAAAAATTCCTATACTTAAACCTCCAAAAACCTATTGTACATGGCCAATTTTAATATCGATGCCGATAAAGGCCTGACTTATGATGCGATCGTCATCGGTTCGGGTATCAGCGGAGGCTGGGCGGCAAAAGAACTTTGCGAAGCTGGACTCAAAACACTCGTGCTCGAGCGCGGAAGAATCGTAGAGCATGTCGTGGACTACCCCACCATGACGCTCGATCCCTGGGAACATGAGCTTCGTGGTGGGCTCACCCCAGAGCAAAAGGCCAAACACCCGAAAGGCGGCCGATCCGGATTTATCGGTGCTTTCAACGAGCACTTTCACGCCAATGACTTGGAAAATCCTTATACCGAAGTCAAACCTTTTATGTGGGTTCGAGCCCATCAGATGGGAGGCCGTTCGCTCCTTTGGGGCAAGCAAACCTATCGCTGGTCAGATTTGGATTTTGAAGCCAATGCCAAAGACGGGCATGGCGTGGATTGGCCGATTCGATACAAAGACATTGAGCCTTGGTACACTCATGTGGAGAAATTTGCCGGAATCAGCGGTGAAGCCATCGGATTGCCTCAATTGCCGGATTCCCATTTTTTGCCCCCGATGGAATTGAACTGTGTTGAAAAACACGTGAAAGAGCGAATTGAGAAAGATTTTAACGGCAGAAATTTGATCATTGGCCGTGTAGCACACTTGACTGAACCGCTGAATGGCCGTGGAAAATGCCAATTCCGTAACCGTTGCGACCGGGGCTGTCCTTATGGAGCTTATTTTAGCTCGAATGCGGTGACACTTCCGGCGGCCAATGCTACCGGCAACTTGACCATTCGTCCATTTTCTATCGTGCAGTCTGTGGTCTATGATGAACAAAAAGGAAAAGCTTCCGGCGTACGCATCATCGATGCGGAGACAAGTGAAGAGATTGTGTACAAAACCAAAATCATTTTTGTCAATGCCTCTACTTTGAGCACCACCCAAATTTTGATGAACTCTACCTCAAGCCGATTTCCGAATGGACTGGGCAATGACAGTGGCGAACTCGGACACAATCTGATGGACCATACCTATCGCGTAGGCGCCATGGGAACCGTAGAAGGTTTTGAGGATCAGTATTACAAAGGCCGCCGACCAAATGGAATCTACATTCCCCGCTATGTCAATCTCCAAGACGGACCACAGTCTGATAAATTTGTCCGGGGTTTTGGCTTTCAAGGCGGTGGAGGTCGAGCCGGCTGGGGAGCAGGCAGCAATCAGGAAGCTTTTGGCGGGGACTTCAAAGACGGCTTGATGAAACCAGGGCCTTGGGAATTTTTCATTACCGGTTTTTCCGAATGCCTGCCTTATCATGAAAACAAGGTGTCACTCAACAAAGAGATTCTTGACAAATGGGGGCAACCAACCCTCTCCATCGATGCGGAATGGAAATCCAACGAAATCGCACTCAATGATCAGGCCCGGAAAGATGCCAAAGAAATGCTGGAGCGTGCAGGGCTAAAAGATGTGATGGAGTTTGACAACAAGCATGAAATGGGCTACGGAATTCATGAAATGGGCACTGCTCGGATGGGAAAAGATCCCAAAACCTCTGTACTCAATGGCAACAATCAAGTCCATGGCTGTGAAAATGTCTTTGTCACCGACGGGGCTTGCATGACCTCTTCTTCTTGTGTCAATCCTTCCTTGACTTACATGGCACTCACTGCCCGAGCTGCTGATTTTGCCGTATCCGAACTCAAAAAAATGAACCTCTAATGAATAGACGCGACGCACTCAAAAAATCAGCTTTAGCCATCGGAGCAGCTGCCGGAGCCCCAACTTTACTTAGCTTGCTTCAGGCTTGTGCCAAAACCGATCGACTGACTTGGACGCCCCAGTTTTTAAATGAGGACCAGGCAAAATTCCTTTCTTCTTTCGTAGACTTCCTTTTGCCTAAAACCCAAACGCCAGGGGGCTTGGATGTCAAGGCCGATATCTTTATTGACCTGATGTATGCCAAAACTTACGATGAATCCGGACAAAAACAGGTGATCGCCAACATCGAAAAATTTAATGCGGACTGTAAAGCCAAATTTGGAAAAGTTTTCGCAGCACTTTCTGCAGAAGATAAAGCCGCCTGTTTTCAGGAGCATGAGGCCAATTCTCCCAAATTCCCGAAAAAAGTTTGGGGAGGAGATGTGGGTCCTCGGGAGCCGGTTGGGTTTTATCGGGGATTGAAATCCACCGTGCTGTGGGCTTATTTTAGTTCAGAGGAAATCGGTAAAAACGTCCTCAGCTATGATCCGATTCCAGGGGAATACCGAGGTTGTATGCCGCTTGCTGAGGTGGGGAATACTTGGAGTCTGTAGGGATTTAAGTGAAACAAGGTTTTTTTGTTTATTGCGATTTTCATAAAAACCTGAAAAAATGTCGGGATTTTGGCTTGGCATGCGGATTGATTCTTTTTGGACCTAAACCAATTGTTTTACTTAAACTCATAATCACTATGAAACTCAAATCATCAGCAATTTTAGCCATGGCCATCGGAGGTCTTTCTTTGATCGCATGTAATGGAAATCAAAATGAAACCACAGAGACGGAATCCGTAGAGTTGGAAGTCGAATTTGAAGAGGAACGTAGCGAGCTTCAGCAGGAACTCCGAGAAATGGAGGCGGAGATAGATCGAGAAATTCAACGGTTGGAGGCAGAAAAGGAAGAGGCTTCCGATGAGATGAAAGCCGAAATCGAGGAAATGGAAGAAGATCTTCGTGGCGAGAAGTCTGAAATTGAAAAGGCCATGGAGGAAGTGGAAAATGCCAGCGAAAACACTTGGGATGATGTCAAAACTTCAGTGAATAAAACTGCCGAGGATATCGAAAACGAGTGGAAAAAGCTAAAAACTAACGTGGGTGAGATTTTCAAGAAGGATTGATCTTTTGTATTAAATAACAAAAAGCCGGGTATTTTGCCCGGCTTTTATTTTCTTATTTCTGAGTGCCTGATTTTTCCATCAATTTTTGGACAACTTGAATGCTGTATTTTTGGCCGATTTGCATGGTTTCTCCTGAGAGTTGAGGATTAATTTTGAGCGTTTTCTTACCAATAGGTGAGGTGTAGAATTCTATCAACTGAATCATTTCATCTTCTGAATAGTATTTTTTGTAGACCTCTGCCACCTCGGCAATCAATTCCTCTGAGGTAAGCACTTTTTTGAATTCATCCCAAAACTCTGTTGGGACGGAAGAAGAAAAAGCAGGGTTTTGTTTCATCATATCTACCATTCCACTCATAGAATCAGAAATTTCCATTACCTCCATTAGGCGATTGGCGGTTTCATCTGATTGAGCCTTTGAGATTCCGGGAAAAAATAAACAAAAAAGAACAAGGGAAAAGACAAGCAATTTCATAGGAAAAAGGGTTTAAAGATGCTTATCATTGAGGCCACTTATTTAACAAAAAATCTTCAGATTCTAAAAAATAAGTTTTGTTAAATTATGACCTTGATTCATGGACTTTGCCGGTTTGAATTTTTTGCCGAGAAGCCAAAGTTTGGATGAATGTTTCTTCTAAGGGAATTGTCTCCATAATTAGGATTGCATCCCTTTTATTGCTTTACAGGTGTTGTTAAAATCGGCTTAAATAAGTCCTGCTGAAAAACGTCGTAAAGGATCAAAAGCTATCTAATTGGTCCTTTAACCATTTTTTTTGGCGGACAATTTAGCAGTAAGTGCAAGATTTTTGGCGTCCAGTGGGCCTATTTCATGCACAAAAAATCTGGATTTCGGGATTTTTTTGCTAGTCTCGGACATGTCTGAGACTTGTTCAACAAGCCCCAAATAGGTTCGGGCGACCGGATTTTTTGCCGAAGCCAGTTCCTTTTCTTTTGGTTTAAAACACCTGCAACGAATTGCCTGAAGGGATGTGAAAAACCGGCAGTCCTGGCATGTGTTTGTTGAGCCAATTTTTGACAAATTCCGATCCGCCTTCTTCGCTTGCGGAATGTCCAATCTCAATCATGGAGAGTTTCATTCCGATTTCATTGGCTGCGCGGACATATTCAGGGGTTTCCCACTCATTGGATTCCCCACAGACCAAGACATCGGGCCTTTGCTCCATGATTTGGGTGATCTGAAGGCGGCCTCCCACTGCTCCAGGTAGCAGGAGTACCTTACTGCAAGGTTGATTTAAATCACCCACGTACCGCATGGCTGGCACGCCCAATTTTGTTTTGATGTGATTAATCAGTCCACGAAGATCGGTCTTGGGAATAGTGAGAATGCGACTGCCAGGTGTGTAATATTCCTCCCAGTCTAAGTCCTCTACCACACCAACCCGGACTCCGTCGTCCGTCATCCGATGCACGTAATCGTGATTTCGCCATAGCGTAATTCCGTTTTTCTCCATCAAATCATACTTGGCTCTAAAAACAGGATCCTCCTGCAAATAATCCGTTTCGTCTTGACCTGAGAAAAAAGTAGGTTCGTGAGGGATAATCAGATTGGCTTTGAGTTCGATGGCTTTTTGGATGATTTCCATAGTGGTAAACATGGTCGTCACCACTCCAGTCACCACAGTATCTCGCGAACCAACCTTAATGGTATCTACCGTTTGTTCAAAAGGCGCATTGGGAACTTGAGAGATAAACGTGTCCATAATCTCACCTACAGTCCATGTTTTCTTTTCTGCAAAGAGCGAAAAAGGATTTGCCACCAAGCCTGCGCCAAGCAAGGCTCCACTTTTGATTAAAAAATCCCGTCGATAGGTAGAATGGTTTTTCATGTGTTTGGCTTTTTGTTCAAGATAAAAAAATCCCTTTAGCTTTTGTGCCAAAGGGATCATTTTTCAGAATTGATAATTAAGGTTAATTGACTTTGACATCAGTAAACCAAATAAATCGTTCACCTTCTGCATTCATGTGGTCGAGTGCTAGCTTGATAGGGCCGAAGTCCTGAACATTCTCCCAAGTCCAAGTAGCGCCTTGATCACCATTTCCCCTTCGGAAGGTCCACTCCAAAATCATGTTGTTTTCATCCAAATAAAGATCATAGGCATCCCCCGGAGTGTAGCCATCTGCCGAATTGTAAATGATGGTCAATTTGGTAGAGTTGGTTCCCTTTAGCGGTGAACTTGCATTTTCTTCGGTTTCAAAGGTGTATCCCTCATCCCACGCAAGCTGAAAAGGCATCATAAACCAATATTTGTCATTGATGAAACCTCTGTCCGCCTCGGGAAGGGAGTCTGCGGGCATATCCAAACTATAAGAATAGCTGGTATCAGCATCGGAGTAATTGACCATACGGTCTGCCACATTCCACTTCCAATTTCGGGAAATGACCGTCGCTGAATCTCTCCTGACATTCCAGGTGTACTCGATGTTTTTGACTTGGTCCCACTGATCGACACCATAGGCTTTGGCTACTTTCAGCGGGAGGGTATCTGGTTTTTCTTCAGCTTTTTGACAACCGAAAAAAACTAAAGCAGAAAGAAGAAGTAGAGCAATGTTTTTCATGTGAGGGAGATTTTTAATAAGGGTTTAACCGATAGCGGAAGGGAATGTTTTTTGATAATTTTAGGGACATTTATTTATGCAATTATAGGATAAAGTCTGCCAATAAATGCTATTCGTGAAATTTGGGTTCGGGAAAATGCATGGTAATCGGATTAATATTCATCCCGAAAAGGGGACGAAATTTTCTGATATCAGGAAAGTACTCTGGATCTAGATCCTTGATTTTTAACTTCGCGAGCTTTCCCCATCCGCTTCCCGTCGGTTCGACAAAAAAGTGAACGCCATTCCATCGCTGATGCAGCTCAATGGGCAGAAAGGAGGTCGTCGCCGGAAGGGGGATTACTCCCGAATTGACTTCACAACTGAAGATGATATGGTCTAGTTTTTTAACGGTAATTACCTGTTTTCCATTTTCCTCTTTCCACTCAATGTCCGCGGTACTTTTAGGTATTCCCCAGTTTGCACGGCCATTTTGTGTACTGGCCGGAGTATTGACATAGATGCTGATGATGGAATGCTTGCGTGATTTCCCGAATTTTCCCGGGATGAAAAGTAACTCACGATAAGGGCCCACCGGGCTTTCATGGTAATTTACCAGCATTAAAAAACCCAGCCCTCCTTTAAATTCTTTTTTCAAATAATCGGGAATGTGAGCGCAATCATTTATCCAGGATTTTGGGATTTTATAGGCAAAGATGATTCCCTGCCCTTTGAGATCCCAAGGTGCTGGAGCAAATTTTACAAATTTACTCTTGGATAGGTTGAGGAGTTCTTTTTCATTCATAGGGTGATGGGCTTATACTGGTCCAGCCGCCGTCGATAATCAAGGTTTGTCCGGTGATATGGCGTGCACTATCCGAAAGTAAGAAAGCAGCGGCCTCGGCAATATCCTGGGTGGAAGCCGGTCGGCCCAGTGGGGTGAGTTTAGACCAGGTTTTTGCATAATCCGGGTCTGAGGTGGTACGCTCGGTGAGGGTGGCACCTGGAGCAATGGCATTTATTCGGATTCCTAGGGGAGCGAGTTCGAGCACTAGATTCTTGGCAAGCATTTCAATGGCCGCTTTTGACATGGCATAGGCAGCAAGATTTTCATGGCTTTGGTGGGCGGTCACCGATGAGGTGAGCAAAATGGATCCTCCGTTTTCCTGCTCTTTCATAACCCTGGAAGCCGCCTGAACCAGAAAAAATGTCCCAACCTGATTTACCCGGACGACCTCCATGAAGTCGGCCCGACTGTAGTCCAAAAAATTGCCAAATAAGGTTACCCCTGCATTGGCAATGACCTGGTCAATTTTTCCAAAATTCGAAAGAGCCAGATCAATCAATTCTCCAATGACCTCCTCATTGCCTGCATCTCCGGAGCAACCGACAACCATGCCTTTCCCAAGTCTGGAAAGGTTGGCCACGGCATCTTCGGTTAGGCTTTTTTCCAAGTCATTGAGCACGACCTGTCCTCCATCATAAATCAACTTTCGGGCAATCTCCAGGCCGATTCCCTGACCGGCTCCGGTGATGATGGCTACGTTTGACTTTTTCATTTTCAAATGGATAAAGACCTGCCAGGTCTGGGTTGGTATAAATCAATGGGAGTCTCTTTTAACTTCCGAACCTGAGCTTCCTTGAAGAAAATCAAAATCAACCCCTTCGTGGGCTTGATTGACCTTATCCAAGAAAAGATTGACATAGCCGCGTTCATAAGGGAGCTTGATGGGTTGAAATGCTGCCCTTCGGCTTTCAAACTCCTCCTCTGAAATCAATAAATTCAAGCTTCGATTCGGAACATTCAGTTCGATTTGATCTCCATTTCGGACCAAAGCCAATGGTCCTCCGATGGCCGATTCGGGAGAAATATGGAGCACCACAGTTCCAAATCCGGTTCCGCTCATTCTTCCGTCTGAAATCCTAACCATGTCCTTCACTCCTTTTTCGAGTAACTTTTTTGGCAAGGCCATATTGCCCACCTCCGGCATTCCGGGGTAGCCTTTTGGTCCCACATTTTTCAATACCATCACGCTTAACTCATCTATTTCGAGATCAGGATCATCTATTTTAGCTTTAAAGTCGTCAATGTCTTCGAAAACCACTGCTTTTCCTGTGTGGATAAGTAGCTGAGGAGTCGCTGCCGAAGGTTTGATTACGGCGCCATTTGGGCAGAGATTTCCTTTCAGTACCGCGATCCCCGAATCGGGTTTGATCGGTTTTTCGAAGGTTCCGATCAGATTTCGATCGTAGCATTCGGCTTTTTGAATATTTTCTGCCAGACTTTTTCCAGTTACGGTAATCACATCCGTGTGAAGTTGTTTTTCGATCTCTTTCATCACGGCAGGAAGTCCACCGGCATAGAACAAATCCTCTACCCAGTGCTCACCTGAGGGCTGCACATTGGCGATCAGGGGGATTTTTGAAGAGAAATGGTCAAAATCAGTCAAGTCCAGCTCCACCCCGATCCGCTTGGCAATTGCGGTGAGGTGTAGGATAAAATTGGTCGAACCGCCCAAAGCGGCATTGACCATGATGGCATTTTCGAAGGATTTTCGGGTCAGCACCCTACTCATTTTGAGATCTTCGTTGACCATTTCGACGATACGTATTCCGGCCATATGAGCTAGGACTTTCCGCCGGGAATCTGCCGCGGGGATGGTCGCATTGTCCGGTAAAGCCAATCCTAATGCCTCCACCATTGCTGCCATTGTCGATGCTGTCCCCATCGGAGCGCAGTGGCCGACTGAGCGTGACATGGCCGCTTCGGCTTCAATAAATTCTTCCTGAGAAAGCTTGCCCAATTTATATTCTTCGGCAAATCTCCACACATCGGAAGTGCCTATTTTTTTTCCTTTAAACCGGCCAACAAGCATAGGGCCACCGGAGATCACCAAGGTGGGCAAATCCACCGAAGCTGCGCCCATGACGAGTGAGGGAGTGGTTTTGTCACAGCCACACATCAAAATCACCCCGTCCATGGGATTGGCACGGATACTTTCTTCCACATCCATCGAAGCCAGGTTTCTAAAAAGCATAGCGGTAGGCTTGATGGAGCACTCGCCAAGGGACATCACCGGAAATTCCAGCGGAAATCCACCCGCTTCCCAAATTCCTCTTTTCAATGCTTGGGCAAGGTCCTGAAAGTGTGCATTGCAGGGCGTCAACTCAGACCAAGTGTTACAAATTCCGATTACCGGCTTATCACCTTCAAAAAGATGATGGGGAAATCCTTGGTTTTTCATCCAGGAGCGATAGATGAAACCGTCCTTTCCGGTTCGGCCGTACCACTCTTGGCTTCTGAGCTTCTTTTTGGTCATAGGTTTTTTTGGGATGATAAAATTTTCAGAAGTTAAAAAAAAATATGAACATCCAGATGATTATGGGTGTAATTACGCACTGTTTCCTAAGTATGGTAAAAAAAAGTGATTTTTGGCTGGATTAAAGCTTATGTGATTATTCACTATTATGAAAAACCCTTCTGACTGTTGCTTTCTGAAATTAAACTTTCAAGCTGCTTTTAGGCTGTTTAATTTTCTTATTGGGAAGGAAACAGATACTCATGATATGTTAATAGCTGAAGAAGACAGGCTTTTTTTCTGGGGAAAAATCTATACGATTTTGTCCAAAACTGCACCCAGCTTATCGAGATCAATTGTAAAATCGGCTACTACCGAATCCGCATTATTGGAGGAATTGACCGTGTAATAATAGGGAATGCCGAGCGCGGAAGCGAGATTAAAATAACAATGATTGTTCACATCGCTTTCGTTTCTGAATTCTAAAACTTTGGCACCATCAGGTAGAAAAAGCATATTGGTCAGGGCGGCACCATGAATTCCTACTAAGAGTTTTGTTTCGCTCATTAGCTTAATTTGATCTTCTAAGCTAAGGTCATCTCCGCTTACCAGTTCAAAATCCCGCTTGATGAGCATTAATTCCAAATCCAATTCATTTAATATTTTCCGTTTGGAAGCTCTTTTTCGACTGAGGTATACTTTTCGAAACGGTGATTTGTCGGGATTTTGGCGAAAAATTTTTCTTGATTTTAATGTAAGTTCGACATCAAAATTGGGAAAAGTAGCAGTCCGGGCGGTAACAATGAGTTGGTCAATCCACAGGTTTTGGGAGCTTTTGAAAAAGAGGACTTTTACTCCGGCTAGTTTTAGAGAATCCTCGACATAGGAAATCTGACGATAGGAATCCGGCAAAATAACAGGGGCACCCGGAGTCCATCTGATCCCTTCCCAAACTCGTGGAAGGCAGTCTGTGATCCAGTGAAAATAATTTGCGCTCCATTCATCGATTACCCAAATCCCGTGAGGCACCCGTTTCCAGGATTTTACCACCGAATTTGCCACTCTTTTTGAAAACTGTGGTATCCCCAAGTTGGACCGGTGGGTGTACTTGGAATAGAATTTAAATTCCCCCGGAGCAAAGACAGTGTCCTGCAGGATCGTGGCATTTTTGACCATGACTGCATGCGCCCGCTCAAAACTCCCTTCCAAGGCATTCTGAAAAAGCGAAAGATGCTGCGGTTCAAAATTGGTAGGAAGGGCTCGTTTAAAGGGAATCTTTTGACGCAAAGTAAGTTGGAATTAAAATTGACAAAAACTCCTACCCAGAGAATTTCTCGGATTAAATCCGCTCTATGTCTGCACCTAGGGCGTTCAGTCGCTGATCAATATACTGATATCCCCGATCAATCTGTTCAATATTGTCAATCACGGATGTTCCCTTGGCCGACATTGCCGCTATTAAAAGCGCCACCCCAGCACGGATATCTGGAGAAGTCATTCGAATTCCCTTTAGTTGGTATTTCCGATCCAGTCCAATCACCGTGGCCCGATGCGGATCACATAGAATAATCTGGGCTCCCATATCGATCAGTTTATCCACGAAAAAGAGTCGGGATTCAAACATTTTCTGATGGACCAAAACCGTTCCCTTGGCTTGGGTAGCGGTGACCAAAACGATAGAAAGTAAATCCGGAGTAAATCCCGGCCATATCTGATCCGCGACAGTCAGGATAGATCCATCGATAAAGGTTTCGATTTCGTAGTGTTTTTGTTCGGGGATAAAAATATCATCTCCACGAAATTCCAGCTGGATTCCCATTCGTCTGAAAGTATCAGGTATGATTCCCAGTTTGGGAATTTGGCAGTTTTTGATCGTGATCTCGGATTGAGTCATCGCAGCCATACCGATAAAGGAACCGATTTCAATCATATCCGGAAGCATGGTGTGATCAGTACCGCCGAGTTTTTCTACTCCTTCGATAGTCAATAAATTCGAACCGACACCGGTGATTTTAGCCCCCATCCGATTGAGCATTTCGCACAATTGCTGTAGGTAGGGTTCACAGGCAGCATTGTAAATGGTCGTTTTGCCCTCTGCCATGACTGCAGCCATCACGATATTGGCGGTACCAGTCACTGAGGCCTCATCGAGTAGCATATAGGTCCCCTTGAGGTTTTTGCCATCGATGTGAAAAATCTCCTTTTCGGCATCGTAGTGGAATTTGGCTCCCAGTTTTTGGAATCCAAAAAAGTGGGTATCCATCCGTCTTCGCCCGATTTTATCTCCCCCGGGTTTGGAAAGCTTTCCCGTTCCAAATCGTGACAAAAGCGGACCCAAAATCATGACCGAACCCCGAAGAGCCGAGGCTTTTTCCAAGAAATCAGCAGTCTCCAGATAATCCAGATTGACTTCATCTGACTGAAAAGAATAGGACTCCTGGCCCAATTTGGTCACCTTGACCCCCATATCTCCCAAAAGTTCGATGAGTTTATTTACATCACGGATATTGGGAATCTTATTGATGGTGACCTTTTCTGAGGTCAATAAAACTGCACAAATAATTTGTAGGGCCTCGTTTTTAGCGCCCTGAGGGATAATCTCGCCTTTGAGTTGATTTCCTCCTCTTACCCGAAAAGATGCCATTTAATTTCTCCTTTTATTTTTATGGCCCCCGTTGCTTCTTCGTTTATTTTGATGGGCTGGACGTTTGTTCTTACCGTTGTTCTCTTCCTGCATCGGAAGTTTGAAATCCCGCCGCGTATTGGACTCAAAAAGTGCGTTTTCTTTTACCTTCTCCAAGTCGATGTGAAGCTTTCCTTTGGAGAGAGTTTTGATATCATCGAGGATGATTCCGTCATCAAAATTGTCCCGGTTCCAAGTCGAGTGAAAGCTCCGCATCAGCTGACCGATGTAAATAATGGCCGCTTCCTGTTCTTCATCGTCTTCGAGCTCGATGGCGTTTTCGATCAGTTTTTCGATGTTTCGACCATAATGTTTAAACTTGATCTCCCCTTTTGGATAGCCGATAGGAAGGGGCTTTTTACCCAATAATTCCTTAGCAGGCATGGGAAACGGGCCGTCCACGTCGAGTTTGAAATCCGACATGATGTAAATGTCATCCCAGAGTTTTTGGTCTGTTTCCTGCTTCAGCGCAGGATTGAGTTGCTTGATGATTTCGATCACGGTGTAGGCACTGGCGGTGCGTTTTTCCCGGTCTTCTATCGTACAGATATGATCTACCAAGCCTTGTATGTTTTTTCCGTATTCCTTCATGAGGTTATGATTGTCTTCAATGGTTAGCCTCGATTTTTATCGAGAAAATTTCGCAAAACTGACCCGACTTTTTCAGGGGATCCCATTGGGGTCGTTGAGTGTGCTTGTTTTTTTGTTAGTGTAAAATGCTCTAAAACCTTTCTAATTTGATTCTGTCTGGCAAAAAATCTACCAAAAGACAGGATAGTAGGGAATTAATCAATAATTCTGAGCTTCGCAAAGCTAAGTAATAATGTCTTTTCTCCAAAATGCTCAAATTTGATGGTAGCTTTTCGATTGAGTCCTTCCACTTCGATTTTTTCGACCTTGCCAAAACCAAACTTGGGATGCTCCACCAGTTGCTCTGCTTGAAGATTATTGGTGTTGCTGGGTTTGAAATCCGGACTGGGTGTATGGATTTTCATCTGTGAAGGAACGCGGGACTCCGGTTTTTTCTTTAACCCGATAAATCCCGAACCACCCGGCAAGCCTTCCTGACGCATAGCTCCTGGCATTTCCCGAGTAGCAGACATGCGTTTATTGACTTTGATAGTGGCGGGATCGACCTCTTCCAGGAATCGACTGGGCTCACAATTGAGCAATCTTCCAAATCGATAGCGAGTCAGGGCGTAAGTCAAATACAGTTTATCCATCGCCCGGGTAGTGGCCACGTAGAATAATCTCCGCTCTTCCTCCAAATCCTCCCTACTCTGCATCATCATCTGGGAAGGAAAAAGATCTTCTTCCATCCCCACGACAAATACCTGCTTGAATTCTAGCCCTTTGCTAGAGTGGATCGTCATCAGCGTGATGGCATCGGTGGTATCTTTATCCCGGTCATTATCCGTGAGTAAGGCAATTTCCTGAAGAAAAGCGCCAAGACTTTTATCTTCATTTTCGGGATTGTCCACATACTCTTTGATGGCATTGAGGAGTTCTTGGACATTTTCGTAGCGATTGAGTCCCTCGATCGTTTTGTCTTCGTAGAGCTCACGCAAAAGTCCACTCTGCTTGGCGATGAAATTGGCCGCCTCAAAGGCGTCTTTTCGCTCCACTTCGATTTGGAAAGCTTTGATCATCGTGGCAAAATCATCTACCGAGCTGCCGGCCCTTCCACTGAGGAAATTGGGAGCGTTTTGCACCACTTCCCAAAGCGGCATATCATGATCGTAAGCGGCCACCAGTATTTTTTCTACCGAGGTGTCGCCGATTCCCCGCTTGGGATAGTTGATGATCCGCTTAAACGCCTCTTCATCGACCGAATTGACCGTGAAGCGCATATAGGCCATCAGGTCTTTGATTTCTTTTCGCTGATAAAATGAAAGCCCTCCGACAATTTTATAGGTCAGATTCATTTTCCGTAGGGCTTCCTCTATCGCCCGTGATTGGGAGTTGGTGCGATAGAGCACCGCAAAATCGCTGTTGTTGAGTTTTTTATTGTTTCGCTCCTCAAAAATCGTCGTGGCGACGATTCGTCCTTCCTCATTGTCAGAGGTGGCTTTAATCAGTTCTATAAGGTCTCCGTCTGGATTGGAAGTCCAGACTGTTTTTTTGAGTTGGGCTTTGTTTTTATCGATGATGGAATTGGCCGCTTCGACGATGGTTTTGGTGGAGCGGTAGTTTTGCTCCAGCTTGACCACAAACAAATCAGGATAGTCCTTTTCGAAGTTTAGAATATTTTGAATATCCGCTCCGCGAAACGCATAAATACTCTGTGCATCGTCTCCCACCACACAGATATTTTGATGGACTGCGGCGAGTTTTTTGGTAATCAGATATTGGGAAAGATTGGTATCCTGAAACTCATCCACCATCACGTACTTGAAGCGATGCTGGTATTTGTTCAAAACATCGGCATGATCACGAAAAAGCACATTGGTATTGAAAAGCAAGTCGTCAAAATCCATTGCTCCGGATTTGAATAGCCGGTCTTGGTATTTCTGATAGATTTCGCCCATGCGAGGACGCATGGCAGCTTCATCGTCCGCTTTGACAAAGGGATCTTTTTGGTAGGCCTGCCAGGAGATCAGGCGGTTTTTGGCTCCGGAAATTCGAGAAAGTACCACTCCCTGTTTGTACACTTTGTCATCCAACCGCATTTCTTTGACAATGCTTCGGATCAGGGACTTGGAGTCATCAGTATCGTAAATGGTGAAATTGGACGGATAGCCGATTTTTTCGGATTCGACGCGGAGAATTTTTGCAAAGACCGAGTGAAACGTCCCCATCCAGGTATTTCTGGCATCCAAACCGACGAGAGATTCGATCCGATGCTTCATCTCGGCGGCGGCTTTATTGGTAAAAGTCAGGGAAAGAATCTGAAAAGGATCCACTCCGCGGGCATAAATCAGATGAGCAATCCGATAGGTAAGTACCCGGGTTTTTCCCGAACCGGCACCTGCGATGATCATCACTGGACCTTCGGTACGTTCTACAGCTTCCCGCTGAGGCGGATTGAGTTCTTTTAGGTAATCCATTAGTTCAGTAGCTTGTAGCTAGATTTTAGTATCAAGAAGCAGAATCAAGATATGAGAGATAAGAAACCAGACTTCGATCCTATGTTTGAATTCCGTTTTTTGAGGCTTTTCCAAGCCTTTTTGCACCCAATTCTCTTAATTTCTCTACCATTCCTTACACCTTCCAGCGTTTGTGACTCCAAAGGTACAATTCCGGTTGGTTTCTGATATTTTCCTCCAGGAGTTCACAGAACCGGTCCGTGATGCTGTGAGATGCCGAGTCGGCGTAAGGCGCGTCGGCGAGTTTGGTAAATTCAAATCGATAATGTCCCCGTTTGACTTTTTGCATTTTTCCAAAGAAAACAGGCAGTTCCATTTTTTTTGCCATGAATTCTCCACCCTCGAAGAAATAAGCTGGGCGGTTCATAAATGTTCGAAGGTATCGACGCTCTTTGGAAGGGGGGCGCTGATCTGCGGCTAAGTGGACGATCCGAGGCTCGGAGCGCATAGTAATCATACTTTTCCGAAATTCCCGCTTTTCGGTCATTACTCCGCCAAAATGTGTCCGGATTTCCAACATCAATTGATTGAAAAAGGGATTGTTTAGCTTGAGGTAAACGGTCTCCGCAGTCACTTTAGTTTCCAGGGCCACACCCAAAATCGCCATTTCCCAGTTGAAGACATGGCCTGCCATCATCAAGGCGCTTCGGCCTTTTTGGATTTCCTGATCGATCAGTTCTTGATTGACCACCTGGAATCGCTGTCGCAATTCGTCTTCCGAAATTGTCAGCATTTTAATGGTTTCGGCAAATGTGTCAGTAAAATTCCGATAAAATCGGTTTCGGACCTGTTTTCGCTCTGTAGCTGAGAGTTGAGGAAAAGCATGGAAAATATTTTCATCGATGACCTTTTTGCGATAGCGAATTACAAATCGGGCGATCAGATAGATCAGATCACTGAAAATGTACAAAGCCGGAAGGGGAAGTCGGGAAAGCAGCCGAAAGAAAATCATCATGCAATTTCAAGAATAGAGAGCCCTACAATGGAGCTTTTCGAAAACAAAATAAAGGAAATCAGGTGAAAACTTCCCGATTCCTAGTTATAATTTGACCCAATGATTACTTTTGAAACGTATGTCGGAAGTACAACGCAGAAAATATTCTCAAGAAGAGAAAAATTCCATCTTTGATGGGGAGTTTATGCCACACATAGACTCCATGTACAACTTTGCCTACCGGCTCACCTTTGATGAGGATGATGCTAAGGACTTGGTGCAGGATACCTACCTCAAAGCTTATCGATTTATCAATTCTTTTGAGCAGGGAACCAACGCCAAGGCATGGCTGTTTCGAATCCTCAAAAACAGCTTTATCAATGAGTACCGAAAGAAGAGCAAGCAGCCGGCGAAAGTAGATTATCAAGAAGTTGAAACTTATTACAACTCCGATGATGTTGACTTTCGTGGGACCACAGATCTGAGAGCTGAATCGGTCAAGGATATGATCGGAGACGAGATATCCAATGCACTCAACAGTCTGGCGGTGGATTTTCGAACGGTGATTATCCTCTGTGATCTGGAGGGATTTACCTACGAGGAGATGGCCAAGATCCTGGATATCCCGATCGGCACGGTACGGTCCAGACTGCACAGAGCGAGAAATTTGTTAAAAGAAAAACTAAAAGGATATGCCCAGCACATGGGCTACAATACGGACGAGGAGGAATAAAAAACGATTACCAAATGGACAAAAAGGAAGAATCAGCGGGTGAGCGAAAACTGCAATGCAGTGATGTCAGCAAATGTTTTGAGCTGCTCGAAAGCATTTTGGATGGAGAGATGGGGGATCCAGGCAAGGAGGTCCTCAAGGAAAAGCTAGCCAAATGCCAGCCTTGTTTTGAGCATTATCATCTGGAGCAGGCCATCCGTGACCTGCTCAAGACCAAGTGCAGCAAGCAAGCGGTTCCGGGAGAATTGGTTGATTCAATCCGAACCAAAATTTCAGACATCAAATAAGAGCCGATGAACCCAGGCAAAGCCATTATTTTTTCCGCACCCTCGGGTTCGGGCAAAACCTCATTGGTACGTCACCTGATTGAGCGGGTACCCAATTTGGGATTTTCAATCTCAGCCTGCACAAGAGACAGAAGAGGTCGACATGAAGTACATGGCAAAGATTATTACTTTTTAAGTCAGGAAGAATTCAAAGCTAAAATTGACCAGGACGCTTTCATCGAATGGGAAGAGGTCTATGAGGGAAATTTTTACGGCACCCTCAAAGAAGAAATTCAACGGATCTGGGATTCTGGTAAAGCAGTCATCTTTGATGTGGATGTGAAAGGCGGTTTGGCGCTGAAAAAATACTTTGGCAAACAAGCTTTGGCGATTTTTGTGAAAGTGCCTTCGCTGGAAGTACTCAAAGCCCGTCTCAATGACCGGGGAACGGAGTCAGAAGAGTCTCTATCCCGTAGAGTATATAAGGCAGAATTTGAAATGAAATTTGAGCCGCAGTTTGATGTGACGATTGTCAACGATGATTTTGCCAAGTCCTCTCAAGAAGCGGAGCAGCTTGTTCGGGAATTTTTAGCTTCCTAGGCCGTGAACATTGGGCTTTTTTTCGGCAGCTTCAATCCCATCCACCTTGGTCATTTGATCATTGCGGAGACGATTTACGACCGAACGGACTTGGATGAGGTCTGGTTTGTGGTCAGTCCTCAGAATCCGCTGAAAAAGCGAAAATCGCTGGTCCATGAATTTGACCGGCTGCGCATGGTGGAGTTGGCTATAGCGGATAATTTTCACTTTCGGGCCAGTGATGTGGAGTTTCATATGCCCCGTCCAAGCTATACCATCGATACGTTGACCTATCTTTCGGAGCAGTATCCCCAGCATCAGTTCAGTATTTTTTTAGGCTCGGATAATCTGAAGCAACTCCGCAAGTGGAAAAACTACGAGCAGATTCTGGCCCAGTATCGGCTCTATGTCTATCCTCGTCCGGGTGAAAAAATAGCCTTATCCCATTCGGCAATAATGGAGGTAGATGCTCCGCTATTGGATATCTCGGCGACCTTTATTCGGGAGGCGATTCAGCGGGAGCGATCCGTTCGCTATCTGCTGCCGGAGGGAGTTGTGGACTATATCCGCTCGAAAAAACTCTACTTCTAGCTGATTATTAACCGTCTGCAAAAAAAAACGCCACTGATGGAATAAATGGAAGTTTTTCAGCGGAAAGATTTGCGATTAAAAATCGAACTCAATAAGTTAGTTTCAGCTTCGATGATCGAAGCTACTTTTGGGCCAAAAGTTTTTAAACTAACAAAACCAAAAAAACATGAAATCGACACGATTAAAATCATCATTAAACACACAGGAAAATGATTATTTTAATCGTCAAAGATTCCATCTGACCATTGAATAGCAAAAATAAACAGATGAAAAAGGTATTGTTTGGATTAGCCTTTTTAGGGGCTATGGCGTTTTCGGGTATTACGATCACAGCGCAGGAAGAAGTGGATTCTCCATGTTTAGAAGAATTTGATAATTCTTTTCACGGAGTTTGTTGTAAATCGAGGTTAGATTGCATACACCCATTAGCTGGCTCCGTCATAAGATCAAAATGGGTTCCATGTGTGATTACTTGTACTGGGGTTGCTGTTTAATATGATAGTATTAATTAGACAATGCTTAAAGAAATTAATTTTATAGGTTTATTACTTTTTCTCTTTTTAAATGCTTGTGTGGAGAAGACAAATTCAATTAGAATTTTTGAGGAGAATTTGCCAAAACCCAAGATCCTGAGAGGTGAAAAATTTAATTTTACTGAGTTTGTAAATCCTATTGGCATTAGTATGAGTGGAAAGTATGGGGTTGTTTGGGAAGACAAATCAGTCTCAGATGATAAATTCCATATTATTGATATTAGTACTATGGAATATTTGCAGTCCAAAGGAATAGACGGTTTGGGTCCTGGAGAAATCACCACTTCCTACCTAGAGCCTTCAGAAGAAGAAAATAAAGTATGGAATTATGATATTGAGGCTCGAGTTTATTCCAAGTTTGATTTACTGGATTCCAATAAATTGGCGGAATTTCAAATTAAATCCCCACCGACTACCTATTTTTTGACTCGAACAACTTGGGCGGAAAATAATACTTTAATCGGAAGTACTGCAGATGGATGGACAAAGTACCTTCATGTAACTTTAGAGGGAGATACTTTGAATTTGTTAGGTTCTTGGAAAGATATGCTAGAAGAGAGGGAATTCCCAAATGGTATTAAAACTGATGAGCTAAAGCCCAATGCCATAAGTTATTTGTTTCAGGGGCCGATTAAAGGAAATATCAATAATAATATCTATGTCAAAGTGGGTATGGTTGTCGACTACATTGATATTATAGATCTTTCTACAAAAACTATAAAAACAATTAATGGTCCAAGACAAGATATCCAGGATTTTTCTATTTCTTATAATATGGGTTATCAGATTCCAGTATTTCCTAGCGAAAGTACCGAAAGGTATATAGATCTCTATGTAGGAGAAGATTCCTTTTTTGTCCTCTTTTTTGGGAAACCTTATGCTCAAATTTCCGATCTTGAAAATCTCAACCGGGTTTTTGAGTTTGACTTCGATGGCAAGATTCTTAAACAATATCAATTAGACTTTCCGTTAAATGGTTTTACAGTAGATGAAGCGGGGAGATATATCTACGGGGTCACGGTGGATCGGGAACCTAATCTGGTCCGGTTTGAGTATTGAATTGAAGGGCAAATCCAATTTGAAACCAACAGCAAAATAAACACCATTGATGGGTTAAGTTGATACTTTTCGGGGCTCAGGTTTGCAATTAAAAATCGAAATCAATAGATTAGTTTAGTCTTCTGAATTGAAGCGTATTTTAAGTCAACCCTTTTACAAGTATATCAGTCGTTTGCGTTCCATTCGCTGCATCCAATGGGTAACTGATTATTTTGATCAATATCATGAAAATCAACAATATCAAACTTTTAATATTCTCCGTATTTTGTGTTTCCTGTAGCAATTCCAAGCAATCCGAGCTTCCCTTATTCGTCCTGGATGAGCTTGAGGTGATCGGTAAGGAAAAGCTTGCCCTCCAGAAAATTATCAATCTGGAAACTACCTCCGAAAATCTCATGGGTACAGATATCCGGGTTCGATATGATGCCTTGGTTTTTTATTTGATGGACGAGAGCAATAAGGATGGGATTCATCAATTCGATCGAAATGGCGACTATCTGGGGATCATCGCCCCCGTGGGTGATGGTCCGGGTTTCCTGAAAGATTTGGATGATTTCTTTATCAATCCTGACGGTAGCGTAGAGGTGCTTTCTGGAATTGGTGATCAAGCTACGGTTTATCATATCTCTGAAGCAGGCGAAATATCAACGGTTTTCGAAACGGATTACCTGGCCAGTTCCTTTACCAAATTGCCATCCGGAGAATATTTGCTTTATGGAAGCTATAATCTCCCCTTTACCCAACATCGACTCATAAAAACAGATGCTCAAGGAAATGAGCTCTCCTCTTTTTTGGAAAATACCTATCAAAACAACCTCTTGCCGATGACCGAACGGAATTTTTTTCAAAACCAAACTGACCTCCATCTGATCGAATCCTTTCAGCCGTATGTGTATCAGTTTGAGAATGATTCGCTGGAGCGAGTTGCCCAAATGGATTTTGGGCGCTACGCCATCCCCGACTACTTTTGGGAGGAGGATATTATGGAAAGCTTTGGCAAAATGAGTGAGTCAGGCTTTGCCAATCTTCATGGGGTTTTTGAGGATGAGCAATTGATGCTACTCAGCATTCATGTTCAGAAGCCTGAAGGCATTTTCAAGGAATTGGTATTTATCGATAAATCTACCGATAAAGTCCAAAAATTATCCACCAACCTGAATGAGGATATGCTCTATCATTATCCCATTGGGATTGAAGATGGAGAAGTCATGTTTTTGACCTATCGATCCGTGATGCTAGATGACCTTCCACAAAACAGTTTGGAAAAAATCCAAAAAGAAATTCCGGAGCAAGATTTTGATTATCCGGTTATCCTAAAGACAAAAATTCAATTCGATGAATAAGTTATTGGCCTATTTTTTCTTAATCTGGTTAGTTCTTTCTTGTCATAGCGCTCCGGAGCAAATGATTTTTCCAGAAAACCTGGAAATCATTCATCAGGGTAATCCCCCTTGTCCAGACTGCGAGGAAAAAGCTGTTTTTTATTTAAATATTGCCGAGCGATCCACCTATTTATTTACTGATAATATTGTGAATTGGAAAGACTTTGCGGCATCTTATCCGAATCTTTCAGTCAGTGTTTATTTGGGTGGAGAAGGGAAAGATGGGAAAAACAGTCCTGAGCAGATTAGTTCTTTTTTCAAAAAGCGGGATTTTCCTTATCCGGTTTATTTGGATCCTGAAAATGAATTTTTTGAAGTAAATCAGCTAGACTATATTGATTTGGACAATAAGTTTGTTCTCCATTTTTTGGTTGAAGGTAATCGGATACTTGAACTATATAATTTTGGGATGCCCAATGATCGAGCTAGCCAATTGGAAGAGCATTTTGGAATGAAACCCATCGAAAGCGAGGAGTAGAAATTTTTTGCATTCCTTCTCTTTTCAGGTACCTCAGCGACCTTTATCCGGGAAGCAATTCAGCAGGAGCGATCTGTCCGCTACCTGATGCCGGAGGGGGTAGTGGACTATATCCGCTCGAAAAAACTCTACTTCTAGCTGATTATTAACCGTCTGCAAAAAAAACACCACTGATGGAAAAAATGGCCATTTTTCCATTCTCAGATTTGCGATTAAAAGTCGAACTCAATAAGTTAGTTTCAGCTTCGATAATCGAAGCTACTTTTGGGCCAAAAGTTTTTAAACTAACAAAACCAAAAAAACATGAAATCGACACGATTAAAATCATCATTAAACACACAGGAAAATGATTATTTTAATCGTCAAAGATTCCATCTGACCATTGAATAGCAAAAATAAACAGATGAAAAAGGTATTGTTTGGATTAGCCTTTATTGGGGCTATGGCGTTTTCGGGCATTACGGTTAATGCCCAGGAAGAAGAGGAACCTTGTCCAGAAGGTTCTACAAATAATTGGGGTGGTGTATGCTGCCAATCTTCCCTTAGTTGTGACCATCCCTATTATGGTCTCACTTATTTATCTACTTGGACTCGATGCGTCGAAACTTGCACTGAGTAATTTACCCTGTGGGAGGAAAATTCCTCCCACTTAACTAGTTGACTTTATGAATAAATCCACACTGTTTATCACTGTTTTTTTTGCTTCGGTGTTTTTTAGCTGTACCATTGATTCCAATTCAAAGGATGATATTATCTATTTTTCAGAGGATTACCTACCGGATCCCATTCAATTGACTGGGGAAAAATACGAGATTGAGGAAATTACCAATCCGCGAGGTTTACTGCTAACTGATGATTTCATCCTGGTTTTTGAACGAAAAAATATTTACGATAATAAATTCCATGTCATAGATAAAGAATCCGGAAAATATTTAAGATCCAAGGGAAAGGACGGGATGGGACCTGGAGAGATTACCGTCATCTCCCAAATCGAGGAGGCTGAAGAGTCTGGAAAAGTATGGGCTTATGATCCTGAAATCAGGAAGTTTTCCAAATATGATCTTAGGGAAAGCAGTTTAATGGCAGAGGAAGAATTTCGCTCCCCGGAGACCAGCTTTTTTTTGACAGAATTGACTTGGACAAAAAATCAATCTTTATTTGGAGGCGCAGTGGATGGGATGACCAAATACCTTCATTTGACTAGGGATGGGGATACACTTCATCTAATGGGAAACTGGCGAGATCATGTCAAAAATTGGGAATTGCCCAACGGGTATCGGCCCGAGGATTTGGATGCAAATTTGATCAGTTCCATTTTCCAAGGCCCGATAAAGACCACCCAAAATGGTAAAATGGTTGTAAAAGCAGGAAGGAGTGTCGATTATATAGATATCATCAATTTGGATGGGTATCATACCAAAACCATCATAGGTCCATCACCTGAGCTTCAACATTTTGATATTGGGTATTCGATGGGATATCAAATGCCGGATTTTGGACGGGATAAAACGACTAGATATTCTGATGTAACTTTGGGACAGGATTCATTTTTCACCTTGTTTAGGGGGAAACCATTTCGAGAACTTAGTAGCCCAGACAATTTAAATCGGGTATTTGAATTTGATTATGAAGGAAATATCCTGAATCAGTATCAATTGGATATGCCCGTATATGGGATTGCAGTGGACGAAGAAAATAGGATCATCTACGGAGTCACGGTGGATCGGGAGCCCAATCTGGTCCGGTTTGAGTATTGAATAATCTAAGAGAGTTACGAAAAGGGGAAAGGAATTTTGCATCCTTTCCTCTTTTTTGCGTATTTGCCTCTGACCCAAAAGCCGCACTTTTTTCTCAAACCAAAGGAAACTTTAAATGAACCAACACCTCTACGAATCCGGCTTGATCGGTAACTGTGCCTATATCGCCCATATCGAAAAAGACACTAATATTTCTTGGCTGTGTATGCCCAGATTTGATTCTGATTTCATTTTAGGCGGGATGCTCGATCGGGAAAAAGGAGGGAAATTTACCGTCCTACCTGCTTCAGGGGAGTACAGCACTACGCAGGTTTACCTGGAAAATACCAATATCCTCGAAACCATCGTCAGGAATGGGGAGGACAGTTATAAAGTCACGGATTTTGCCCCTCGCTTTAAAAATTACGACCGCTACTACAAGCCTTTGATGCTGATCCGGAAGGTGGAGCCCATTTCCGGTACGCCAAAAATCCAGATCCGCTGCCAACCGGTAACAGATCAAGGAGCGGTACAGCTCACTCCCAGTCAGGGCAGCAATCATATCCGCTACATGGGGATCGATCAGGAACTCCGGTTGACGACTAATGCGCCACTGAGCTACATCTGCGAAAGCAAACCCTTTATGATTCAGCGACCGGTTTATCTGGTCCTGACTTTTGGAAGACCGCTGGAAGCACCCATTGAGACGACATCCGAGCGCTTCTTAAAGTCCACTACCGACTATTGGCGATCCTGGGTAAAGTCCACCAGTATCCCTAATTTTTCACAACGATTGGTCTTGCGTTCGGCTTTGATTTTAAAAATCCATCAATTTGAAGATACCGGTGCCATCATTGCCGCATCCACGACCTCTTTGCCCGAATCCCCCGGCAGTACTCGTAATTGGGACTACCGGTACTGTTGGATCCGGGATACCTACTATACCCTCACCTGTTTTAATAGCTTGGGGCACTTCGAAGAACTGGAAAAATATTTTGACTTTATTTTTAATCTCCCCACCGGTCCGGATGGGCGCTATCAGCCGCTGTACTCCATTACAGGCGATTGGCTGCTGACCGAGGAAATATCTGAATTGAGTGGATACTTGGGAAACAAGCCCGTTCGTTTTGGCAATCAAGCTTACACGCACATTCAAAATGACTTATATGGTCAAGTCTTGGTATCTCTTTTGCCACTGTATTCGGATCAGCGATTTACAGAATCGGAGCGAATTCACTCGGAGCCGATGATCATGAACCTCCTGGACAAAATCGAGGCAACCATGCACGAGAAAGATGCCGGCTTGTGGGAGTTTAGAAATCTGGCCCAGGAGCATTGCTATACCTTTTTGTTCCATTGGGCGGGAGCCTGCGCTGCTGCCAAGATCGGGAATCGGCTGAAAAACGATAAAATGTACCAAAAAGCCATTTTTCTCCGGGATGAAGCGGTGAAAAAAATTGAGTCCTGCTATCTTCCTGAGCGCAAAGCCTACGCCCAGGCGATCGGTTCCAAGCACATGGATGCCTCTACACTTCAAATGATTACGATGGGCTATTTCGGGAATGATTTAGAACGCGCTAATGATCACCTTAAAGCCTTGGAAGAAGATTTGCTGGCCAAGGATTATCTGTTTTACCGCTATAAGCACATGGATGATTTTGGGGTTCCTGAGACCACCTTTTTGATTTGTGCCTTTTGGTATATCGAAGCCTTGGCCTGTGTGAATCGGATGGAAGAAGCCATCGAGGGTTTTGAAACGCTGGTGAAGTATTGCAATCATTTGAGTCTTTTTTCCGAAGATGTGGACCAGGCTACCGGCAGTCAATGGGGTAATTTCCCTCAGGCCTACTCTCATGTGGGATTGATGAATGCGGCTTTTCGGATTGGTAAAAAACTGGACCTGCCTAATTTCCTTTAGGGCTAAGCCTAAAGTTTGCCGTTGTCTACGCCGTCGTCTGTGTCTCCACAGACGACTACACCATGATTTGAAAAAACAACTTTCATTAAACCTGGATTATGACCCAACAACTCGGACAACTCTCCCTACTCGTCAAAGACTATGACGAGGCCATCGACTACTATACCCAAGTCTTGGATTTTGAGCTGTTGGAAGACAGCACACTCACTGAAACCAAGCGCTGGGTTCGGGTAGCACCTCCTGGCTCAACCTGCCATTTGCTTCTAGCGAAAGCCGCCAATAAGACGCAGGAAAAGCAAATCGGATTTCAGGCGGGAGGTCGAGTTTTTCTCTTTCTTTACACCGATGATTTTTGGCGGGATTATGAGAAATATACAGCCCGCGGAGTAGAATTTATCCGCAAACCCGCAGAAGAAAGCTATGGAACGGTGTCGGTTTTCAAAGATTTGTATGGAAATCTCTGGGACCTGATCGAAAAGAAAAAAAGTAAGCCCTCTGAGTAAGCAGAAGTTTTTAATTTTACCAAAACTATGGAACACCAACCCAAAAACCCACTTCACGGCTTAAGGCTGGACACGATTTTGGAGCAGCTTGTCGCACATTATGGTTGGCAGGAACTCGGAGAGCGAATCACCATCCGTTGCTTTACCCATGATCCATCGATCCAATCCAGCCTGAAATTTCTCCGCAAAACTCCCTGGGCCCGCGAACGGGTGGAAGGCTTGTATTTGAAGATGCAGCGAGATATGACCAAGTAGATAGTAAGCAGGATTAAGGCTTCGAGTATATTTTTGTAGTTTTAAAACAACATTTGAGGACCTTCATTGTAGTTTCAAAACAACAATTTCTTCAAATCTAGAAAAGACCATCAAGTCTATTCCCCGCTTTAGACTTTCGCTACATAAAAGAAGAGGTTTCATGCTTTCCCCATCATCCCTAATCGGTTTTTTATTTCCCGTACAAACCCTATTTTTGGGCTTTCTTTGAAAAACGTATAAGAACGCAAGTTTATGGCATATCTATTTACCTCAGAGTCAGTATCTGAGGGTCATCCTGACAAAATTGCTGACCAAATCTCCGATGCACTGATCGATAATTTTTTGGCATTTGATCCGAGCTCCAAGGTAGCCTGCGAAACGCTAGTCACCACCGGACAGGTTGTGCTCGCCGGGGAAGTCAAATCGGACATCTACCTGGATGTACAAAAAATCGCCCGTGACGTGATCAATCGCATCGGTTACACCAAGAGTGAATACATGTTTGAAGGTAATTCTTGTGGGGTGCTATCTGCTATTCACGAACAATCCGCGGACATCAATCAAGGCGTGGAGCGTCAACATCCCGAAGAGCAGGGCGCCGGCGATCAGGGGATGATGTTTGGCTATGCGACCAACGAAACCGAAAACTACATGCCGCTGGCATTGGATCTTTCGCATCGGATCTTGAAGGAATTGGCCGCATTGCGTCGCGAAAATAAGGACATCACCTACCTTCGTCCAGATTCCAAAGCACAGGTGACCATCGAATACAGCGATGAGAATGTTCCTCAGCGAATCGAGGCGATTGTGATTTCTACGCAGCACGACGATTTTGACTCGGAAGAGAAGATGCTCGCCAAAATCAATTCAGACCTGATTTCCATTTTAATTCCCCGCGTAAAAGCCGGACTTTCGGAGGACATACAAAAGCTTTTTACCTCAAATATCAAATACCACATCAATCCAACCGGGAAATTTGTGATCGGAGGTCCTCATGGCGATACCGGTCTCACCGGACGAAAAATCATCGTAGATACCTATGGTGGGAAAGGCGCTCATGGCGGAGGAGCATTCTCCGGAAAAGATCCTTCCAAAGTGGATCGATCCGCAGCCTATGCCACGCGGCACATTGCCAAAAACATGGTCGCAGCAGGTGTAGCTGACGAAATGCTTGTGCAGGTCTCCTATGCCATCGGCGTAGCCGCTCCCATGGGCATCTATGTGAATACCTATGGCACCGCAAACGTAGGAATGACGGATGGCGAAATCGCCAAAAAGATCGAAGAACTATTTGATATGCGCCCGTATGCGATTGAGCAGCGGCTGAAGCTTCGCAATCCGATTTATGAAGAAACTGCCGCCTATGGGCACATGGGCAGAAAGAATGAAGTGGTCACCAAGACGTTCTTTTCTCCATACCGGGATGAAATCACTTTGGATGTCGAGCTTTTCACTTGGGAAAAGCTCGACTTCGTCGATAAAATCAAGTCGGCATTTAAACTTTAATACTTCAAGCCTCTCGAAATTCGGGAGGCTTTTTTTCTGGTTTAAGCCAAAGGTGAGCCACAATGAATTCTCCATCCACTCTTCCATTCCCATTCATTTTTCCTATATTTAGCTAATCACCTTTTTGAAAAGGTTTGTTCTTTTCAAGTTTTTAAACCTATATCATACCATGGCAAAAACCATAATTGTATCCAACCGACTTCCTATTTCACTTCGGCATAGAAATGGGCGATTTGAATTCAAACCCTCAGCCGGAGGACTCGCCACCGGATTGGGCTCTATCTATAAATCCGGCGAAAATATCTGGATTGGATGGCCCGGAAATACGGTCGATGATCCCGAGCAGCGGGCAGAGATCATTCTCGAGCTTCACGACCTAAAAATGGCCCCCGTTTTCCTCTCAAAAGAAGATGTGGAGCAGTTTTACGAGGGCTTTAGCAATGAGACCCTTTGGCCGGCTTTTCACTATTTTACCCAATACATGGTCTACAATCCCGAGCACTGGGAGGCTTATGTGCGGGTCAATCAGAAATTTTGCGATGCCATACTCAAAAAAGCAGATCCCGACGACACGATATGGGTTCACGATTATCAACTCCTTCTGCTGCCGCAAATGCTACGGGAAGTACTCCCCAATGCCACCATCGCATTTTTCCAGCATATCCCCTTCCCCTCCTACGAAATCATCCGGATGATTCCTTGGCGCAAGGAACTGCTGGAAGGGGTCTGTGGGGCTGATCTGATCGGATTTCACACCTACGACGATATGCGGCACTTTCTGAGTGCAGTGGGGAGAATTACCGGACTCTCGAGCGAAAGCGGTTACATTCAGGCTGATAACCGCATCATCAATGTGGACTCTTTCCCGATGGGAATTGATTATGACAAGTTTGCCAAACAGGCCAAAAGCAAAAAGACCCAAGGCATCGTACGGGAATTCAGAAAGCAGGTGGCCGATCAAAAACTGATTATTACCATTGACCGACTCGATTATTCCAAAGGCATTCCTCAGCGAATTCATGCGTTCAATCAACTTTTGAAAGATCACAAGGAGCTTCGTGGCAAAGTCTCCATGATTATGATTGTGGTCCCTAGTCGGGACAAAGTGCAATCCTACAAGGAACTCAAAGAGGAAATTGACCTGCTTGTCGGTCGGATCAACTCAGAATTTTCCACCCTAAACTGGGTGCCTGTCCACTACTTCTACCGCAGCTTTCCTTTCGAAGAATTGAGCGCTTTCTACAGCATGTCAGATATCGCTCTCGTGACACCGCTAAGAGATGGGATGAATCTGGTTTGTAAAGAATTCGTGGCCAGCAAAACCGATCAAACCGGTGTCCTGATTCTATCAGAAATGGCAGGCGCCTCCAAAGAATTGCAGGATGCTGTTTTGGTCAACCCCAATGATCGACAAAGCGTCGTAGATGCCATCTACAATGCCCTGACCATGAAGCCACAGGAGCAAAAAGCCCGGATTTCTTCCATGCAGGAAAGCCTTAAAAAGTATGATATTTTTCAGTGGGTTAAAGTATTCCTTGACCGCATTGAGCATGTCAAAGAAAAGCAGGCCGAACTGACCTCAAAGGATGTCGATGCTAAAGTCATCAACGAAATCGAAAAAGCATTCAAGTCTGCTAAAAACCCCGTACTGTTTTTAGATTATGACGGCACACTTACCGGATTCGTCGCCAATCCAAACGATGCCAAACCCGACGCCGAACTCAAAGCTATCGTGAAGGGACTGAGTCAAAAAGCCCAGGTAGTGCTTATTTCCGGTCGGGACAAGGACACCTTGGGTACTTGGTTTAAAGGCCAACAAATCGACCTCATCGCCGAGCATGGAGTTTGGGTCAAACGAAAGGAAAACAAAGGGGATTGGGAACTCTATGCCGAGGTAGATGACAGCTGGAAAGAGGACATCCGCTCGATGATGGAATATTATGTGCTTCGTACTCCCGGGGCCTTTATCGAGGAGAAGCACCACTCTCTAGTCTGGCATTACCGCAAAGTAGAAAGCGGACTGGGAGACCTTCGGATGCGCGAACTATTCAGTCACCTCAAGTACATGGCCCGAGGGCATAATCTGCAGGTTTTGGAAGGAAATATGGTGCTGGAGATCAAGCGACCTGACATCAACAAAGGCCGGGCAGCCACTGCCCTGATGAAAGGCAGCGAATATGATTTTATCCTTGCCATCGGTGACGACTGGACAGATGAGGATACGTTTAAAGTCATGCCAAAAAACGCTTACACCATCCGAGTCGGCTATGCCTATACCCAAGCCAATTACAATATAAAATCGGTTCGCCAAGTACGAAACTTACTGGGCAAATTGATTGGGTAAATAAAACTGGATGAGGCTGTCTCATAAATCGCTTTGATGTCAGACTGAGCGGAGTCGAAGGCCATTTCTATCGTTTTGGCAAACATTTCGATTTCGAGACTCTCGTCTCTCCAGTGCTCAATGTGACAAACTTCACTTTTGAGACAGCCTCATTTCTACTTTAAGCCTTCATACCGGCTCTTAAGTCATCACAAACCAAAATTTTTGATCCCCCGTCTGGAAGATAAAAATTGTACTCTTCTTAGAAATCTTGACTTTTATCACTACCTTTTATTCACTTAACTCACCTCTAAAAAGCCATTTTGGCAGTTTTAAATTGAGTTTCCTACCAACTATTGTTTGAGAATATTTTGTTTTCGCTGAATCTTAAGTTCGATTCGGTTTTATTTTATATTAAATTTTGAAATGAAAAATCTTCTCCTCTTTGGGATTGGACTACTCTTGAGCCTTCAGTCAATGGCTCAATCTGTCCCAATTCTAAAAGCCAAGACACTAGGTTTACTTGAAACGTTAGACGACAGCCAGAAAGACCTCGCTTTGCTGCCCTTTTCAGACAGTGCCCGTACCGAGTGGACCAATCTGCCCATCGGATTGGCCGCTCGAAATGGCCTTGCTTATAGCGAGCTTTCTGAAAAAAGCAAGATCGCTTTTCATCAGGTTTTAAGTGCTATTTTTAGTTCGCAAGGCTATCTCAAAACCTTCGCCATCATGCAGGTGGATGATATTCTCCATGAGCTTTTTGAAATCCAACACAGCCGTGGACAAATCGATGAAAATGCCATTAAAATGATCCGAGGCCTCGATTGGGACTTTGGAAATTATTACCTGTTGATTTCGGGAAACCCTGCCGAAGATGAAGCCTGGGGATTGAAGTTTGAAGGACACCATCTCTCGATCAACTTGACAGTAGCTGGGGATGAATTCTCCATGACTCCTTTATTTTTTGGCTCCGATCCTGCTGTAGTAGAAGATACGCAATATGCCGGCTTAAGACCGCTGAGCAAGGAAGAGGATTACGGTTTTTGGTTTGTCAATTCGCTGGACGAAGCCCAAAAGGCAAAGGCAACTCAAGCTGGAAAAGTGCCCGGCGACATCATCACCAGCCCGGATCGCCCACAGTGGTTGGAGGATTTTCAGGGCATCAAAGGCTCGGAGCTCACAGAAGGCCAACAAACTATCCTTCATTACTTAATCGAAGAATACATCGGAAATCTTGACCCGGAAAAAGCCGCAGAGCACTTGGCCACACTTCATGCCCGGGGAATGGATGAAATTTATTTTGCATGGATCGGGAGCTATGAGCCCATGAAGCCCCACTATTATGTCATTCACAGTCCAGACTTTCTAATCGAATATGACAATGTAGGCTTCCTCGACAATGCCAATCATATTCACACGGTCTTTCGGAAAAAGGGAAATGACTTTGGCGAAGATATTCTGAAAAAGCACAGGCTAGCACACACACATTGATAAAAATAATTATCTATATCCGCTTTCTACCTGTAAGAATTGTGCACGGACCAAAATGAGGGTTGAAGTTCAATTTAAGCAAACTTCGCCTGCCAGCCGAGGCTGGGTCACCTGTACTGAGCGCAGTCGAAGTATCGGTCTCCTGTGCTGAGCAAAGTCGAAGCATCCAGCCGCTTAAGCAAGGAAAATATGGCTACTGGTATAATTGCGGATAATCATTAAAATAATTTACTGAAAGTCAAAACCTTATTTCGATGAAAACACATTTCTATTTATTGCTAATCGCGCTCTTTTGTTTTGGCACTGTCCAAGCCCAAGAAAAAACCAATCTCGAACTCTCCGACCTCTTTGACCTGGAATATGTCAGCGATCCACAGATTTCACCTGATGGTTCTCGGATCGTCTTTGTCCGCAATTTCAAAGACATCATGAGTGACCGCGATTATTCCAATCTTTGGATTTCAAACCCTGACGGATCCAATCTTCGTCAGCTTACCCACGGCAATCAGCGGGACTACGCTCCCCGATGGTCCCATGACGGCAAAAAACTCGCTTTCCTTTCCAATCAAGATGATGAAAAGGTAAAGCTTTACCTCTACTATTTGGACAGTCGCGAAACAATCACGCTAACCAACACGGCCACGCCTCCAGGAGCGGTGTCTTGGAGTCCGGATGACAGGCAGCTCGCATTTACCCAGTTTGTTCCAGAAGCCAAAAAATCCATTTTGGATATTCCGGGAAAGCCTGAAGGTGCCGAGTGGAATGCACCGCCCATTTACATCGATGAGCTGAATTATCGCGGAGACGGAGCAGGATATCTCAAGCCGGGAAACCGACAGATTTTCACCTTGGGAATCACCGGAGGCACACCTAGGCAACGAACCTTCACTGACGACAACTACGGCAACCCAATCTGGTCAAACGATGGGCAAAGCCTCTTTTTCTCCGCAAACCTCCATGAAAATCATGAATTGGAGCCGGCAAACTCAGAAATCTACCAACTCAATCTCAGCAGTGGGGAGGTTAAAGCGTTAACCTCTCGCTTTGGTCCAGATGGGGAACCCACGCTTTCTCCCGACGGAAAATACATTGCGTATACCGGAAATGACGATACATTTCAAGGCTATCAGGTCAATCACTTGTATATTATGAATGTGGATGGATCTGGGATCAAAAACCTAACCGAAGACCTAGATCGTGATGCCGGAAATCCCCAATGGGAAGCGAATGGACAAGGAATCTATTTTCAATACGATGAACTTGGGGACACTAAAATCGGCCATGTGGCCCTCACCGGAAAAATCAGAACCGTCGTCGAGGGTTTGGGAGGATTGGATTTAGGAAGACCTTACAATACAGGTACTTATACCGTGTCAGACAATAACCGATTTGCATTTACCCAAGGCGGGCCTGAGCATCCGGCTGACCTGGCGGTCTGGAGTGATGGTGACACCAAACGCCTAACAGCTGTAAATGAGGATATTTTTTCCTATCGGAAAATCGGCCAAACCGAAGAAATTTGGTGGGAGTCTAGTTTTGACGGCAAGCGAATCCAGGGATGGATCGTGACTCCTCCCGATTTTGATCCTAAAAAAAAATACCCCTTTATTCTGGAAATCCACGGCGGTCCTTTTGCCATGTACGGTCCATCCTTTGCCTACGAAATCCAAAATTACGCTGCCGCAGGCTATGTCGTACTCTATACCAACCCGAGGGGAAGTACCGGCTATGGTCAGGAGTTTGGCAATGCCATACATCACGATTACCCTAATCATGACTACGAGGACCTCATGTCCGGGGTAGATGCGGTCGTCGAAAAAGGCTACATCGACTCGGAAAACTTATTCGTAACCGGAGGCTCGGGAGGAGGTGTATTGACTGCTTGGATCGTAGGAAAAACCGATCGATTCAAAGCCGCAGTTGTCGCCAAGCCGGTGATCAACTGGACCAGTTTTGTACTTCACGCGGATGGAGCCGCTTTCTTTTCCAAATACTGGTTTGGAAAGAAGCCCTGGGAAGACATCGAAAATTACTGGCGTAGATCTCCGCTTTCCCTGGCGGGCAATGTGACCACACCCACGATGCTATTGACCGGTGAGCAGGATTTCCGAACTCCCATATCAGAATCCGAGCAATATTATACTGCTTTGAAACTCCAAGGTGTGGAATCAGCCATGGTCCGCATTCCAAACGCTTCCCACGGACTGGTCAATCGACCCAGCATGCTGATGAGCAAAAGTGCGGCGATTTTGAGTTGGTTTAATCATTACTTAGACAAAGAATAAGCAGGTCGTACTACCTAAAAAGCCCCTGTGCACAAGGAATAGCTTCTTAAAACCGGGCTACTTTCATTGATTCAAAACGCTAGGAAATATATGAAATCACTTAAAAATACCCCCGTTTTAGTTACCGGAGCAACAGGCTTTGTAGGATCCCGACTTTCAGAATTGCTTGCTACACGGGAGGAAGCGCAGGTTACCGGAATAGGCCGAAACCTCGACCGAGTCTCCTATTTAAAAAATATGGGGGTGGTACTCCAGGCTGCTGACATTTTAGATGAGGAAGCGTTAAAAAAATGGGTAAAAGGGAAGGATATTGTCATTCATACGGCGGCTGCTCTAGTCGCCGATCTTGCCATGGCTCAAAAAGTGAATGTCGATGCCACGGAAACTCTGATCAGGCTTGCGGCAGAAGCAGGAGTTTCCCGGTTTGTCCATGTGAGTACCGTCGGCGCCTGCGATATGACCAATTTGACACTTGTGGAGGAAAGTGCTCCTTTGGCACTGAATCACTCTTCTGTCTACCCAAAAACTAAAGCCGAAGCCGAAAAACGCGCCATTGAAACGGCCGCAGCTTACGGAATGGAACTTTCGATTGTCCGGCCGACCATGATTTATGGTCCCGGACATGGAGTTTGGTCCGAGGGAATGTTTTCGGCTATTCTCAAAGGCAATCCGGTTTTGTTTGGGGACGGATCTGGAAATTTCCATCCTGTGTACATCGACGATGTAGTGGAAGGATTGATCCTTTGTGCCATACATCCCAAAGCAGCTGGCGAAACCTTCAACCTGTCAAATGGACTTACCACTTGGCAGGAGTTTATGAGTAATTACTCCAATCTGAGTGGTAAAAAACTCAAAAGTATTCCCCTTCTCGTGGCTCGTCTTTTAGCTTTCGCCAATAAAATACCCGGCATCAAAACCCCAATTGATCAGGGCTTTATCGAAATGGCTACTTCAAAGAAAGATTTCCCCAACAATAAGGCAGCAAAACTGATTGGCTGGAGACCTCAAGTTTCCTACGAAGAGGGAATGAAAAAAACACTGGAATGGCTAAAGAAAGAATTGCTTTAAAAATTTTTATGTATATCCGCTTTCTTACCAGTAAGAATTGTGCACGGACCAAAATGAGGGTTGAAGTTCAATTTAAGCAAACTTCGCCTGCCAGCCGAGGCTGGGTCACCTGTACTGAGCGCAGTCGAAGTATCCGTCTCCTGTGCTGAGCAAAGTCGAAGCATCCAGCCGCTTAAGCAAAGAAAATATGACTACTGGTATAATTGCGGATAATCAGTAAAATTTTTATCAGTTAATTAAACCGATAAACTATGAATGAAAAATAAAAAAGAGGCTGATCAGAATAATCCAATTTTACCTTTCGCTTTAACTTCTTTTTTCAGACCTATAAAAAACTGAATTCCAGAAAGATAAAACTTGCTTATCATTTTTTTTAATTCTACCTTCCTTCACTTTAAAACAGCATATAATTCAAATCCGAAAAAATGGTTTCGGATTCCCGATTTTTAGATTAAACCAACTCGATTGAAGAGTACCCCAGTGACGCGTAGAGCAGAAAAACCTGCTTTTTTTCCGAGTACATAGTTCCATCTAAACCTTTCAAACAAAACATGAAAAAAACACACTTGTCCCTGATTCTGATGGTTGGATTGGCAGCTTGCCAAGCCCCGGTACGTTACACTCAGCAGTCGCCTGAGATCGAAACGGTCAAAGCAATTTTCGATGATTTTCTCGCCAAAAATTGGGAGGGTCTACGGTCCCATTATGCAGAAGATGCACAGATTTTCTGGAATAGACTTGAGTCAAATCCACAAACTTTGGAAGAACTGATCACCGAAGCACAAAATGAAATGGACATGTTTTCCGCCATGTCACAGGACCATTTGGCCTTTGAAATGGTCACTGATGACGAAGGTGAGGTTTGGGTCAATTACTGGGGAACCTGGAGATGCACTCTGTCAGCTAATGGAGAATCATTTGAGATTCCCATGCATGAAACCTTCCAGTTTGTAGATGGCAAGGTGGTCAAAGATCACGGGTATTGGGACAATTCCCCCATAGCTTCATCGATAATGAAATGGGAAGCCGCTCAAGCTGCCGCAGCTGATACGGTGTCGATGGATTAGTATTTAATTCAAAATTTGGATCACAAATCTAATTCTAAGTTGAAATAGAGATTTGGCTTCCAAGAGACTTATCTTATCAACACGTAAAGGCCATCCCGGTTTATGGAGATGGCCTCTACTCATTTTTTTCCTTTGGGGAAATTTTAGTACTCGTTGGGAAAGTTAGAGTGCAGTTTCATACAAAAATCTAAGAAGCCGAATATTAACCTGGCTTATTTTTATCGTAGCTCTTTGGTATCAGGATAAAAAACCAGCCGGATGTTTAAAATAGAAAACTGGTTTTGGAACCTTCCTTATCCCTAAATGAACTCCTGGAACATGGTGAAAAATTGAACTATTTTAAGCTAGAAATCCTATAGAACATCATAAAACTATAAAAATCAATTGAATAAATATTTGATTTCAAATCGTTTTTTGTATTTTGGTAATGCAGATTTTTGTACATAAAACCAACTATTCGGATTTTACCCAACTTGGACTGTTTTTCACTGAGGCAGAGGAGGATTTGTCCTAAACCAAGACTTCGATAGATTTCCCAAAAGGGGATTTCTTTTCAAGATGAGTGTCATTCTCAAAAGAGGTACAGTTTACCTCATCTCCTTTTACATACTATTTTCCTTTTTACTCAATTTATTATGACAAATCAAATCTCGGTCGGGAAATACCTGGCCACTAGGCTTCAGCAGCTCGGAGTCGCTCATTTATTTTCTGTTCCTGGAGACTACACCAGTGATTTTTTGGAAATCATTGATACGCAAACCTCCCTCAAACGGATTGGAAATTGTAACGAACTCAATGCCGGATATGCTGCCGACGGCTATGCTCGAGCCAATGGGCTGGGTGCAGTGGCTGTGACCACGGGCGTAGGATCATTCAGTCTGCTCAATGCAATCGGAGGTTCCTTTGTCGAAAACATCCCCGTCGTAGCGATCATCGGAACCCTCAGTAATACCAAGCTGATGGACGAGATCAATGCAGGCGAACTCTACCACCATAATGTCAGCACCGAAGACACCAACCGAACGGTCTATTCTCCGGTAACGGTAGCCTTTGAGCGGATATCCAATCCCATCACTGCACCTGCCCAGATTGATGCTGCGATTATTGCCTGCATCAGCCAAAGCAAACCCGTGGCCATCGAAATCATGGAAGATTGCTATTATATGCCTTGCGCCGAACCTCAAGGGACGCTTTCTCCTGTTCCTCTTTATGAATCGCTGGAGGTACTCAAAAGCATGAATGCTACCAACCCGCCAAATAAATATGCCCACCAAATCGTAACTGCGATCGATGGAGCAGCTCAGGCAGTTTATTCCCAATTGAGTTCCGGCTATCCCATCCTCTGGGTGGGCAAAGAGATCGGGACCAAAAATCTTCAGGCAAAATTCACCGCCCTTCAAGAGGCAGTCGGAGCTCCTTTTGTGAGTTCATTTTTGGGAAAAGCGGTCATTTCAGAAGATAATCCCTGGTTTCTTGGGATGTATGACGCAGTCTTTACCACTGACTATACCCATAAATTCCTCGAACAAGCTACGGCTATCGTCGGCTTGGGTGTATGGAATACAGACTTAAACACCTTTGGCTCGAAAAGTACAGAGATCGGAAATATTTCACCTGTTTTTGCTTCGCGAGATATGGTCAAGGATGGGGAAAATCTCTATGTGCAAGTTCCTCTAGAGCAGGTGATCGATGCAGTCATGGCCCTTATTCAAAAAAACGGTTGCAAATCCTCATGGCAGCAACCCACTCCGCCTACTCCGCCTACTCCTCCTGCACCGAGCACAGCCATTTCTTATGATTCCTTCTTTGCTGTACTCGATCAGCATATCACTACCGATCACTTGATTGTAGCCGACATTGGTCTTTCCTCCTTCGGTGGTTCCTCTTCGCTGAAGATTAACCGACAGAACGGATTTTTGGCACAAAACATCTGGGCATCGATCGGCTGGAGTGTTCCTGCCGGACTGGGAGCTTCCTTCCGAGATGATCTACGAACTTTTGTGATCGTGGGTGATGGAGCATTCAAACTCACCTGCCAGGCAGTCTCTACCATGGTGCAAGAAGGGAGAAATGCCGTAGTCTTTGTACTCAACAATAAAGTCTATGGAGTCGAGCAAATGCTTTTGGACCCAGGCCCATATACAGCTGGTTCAACCGAGCCGTTTGAAGCTGCCAATGTCCTGCAAGAATGGGATTATGTGAGCTTGATGAAAGGGTTTTCCAACAATGCTCCCACGGCCAAAAGCGCAGTAGTGAATACTGTCGGAGACCTTCAGAGTAGCTTGTTGATGATCGATAATGATCCCAACTCCACCTACCTAGTCAGTATCAATCTGGATGAGCGAGACTATCCATCAGCCTGGTCCCGATTCGTCAACCCATAATTTTATTCATCAAATAATCCTTTTTAAAATGAAATCTAATTCAAATCAATCAATAAATAATTCCGACGTACTAATCGTGGGAGGTGGAATGAGCGGTCTTTTTGCCGCATGGCGACTTTTGAAAAATAAACCGGGCATCCAAGTAACTGTCGTGGAGAAAATGGGACAGGTCGGAGGAAGACTCGAAACTACATTCGTAGATATTGTCGATAATCAAGGAAAAACCCAAACCGTACACGACGAGGAAGGGGGAATGCGCTTTGTTCCCCGAGGAAGCGGAATGGAGCATCTATGGGGCCTGATCGACGCCCTCAATGCCGAAAATGAAAAAAATCCTGAAGCCCAACTCCATACGGTGGATTTTGTGATGGGAGATGATAATAACCGCTACTATGTCAGAGGAAAATCCTTCACCCAAGCCGATGTGAAGGAAGGGAATAATGCTATTTGGTCTACCCTATTCAACCTGGCTAGCGCCGAACAGGGCAAAAACCCTTCAGACATACTCGAAAACGTCATGGAGGATATTCTTAAACAAAACAATATCGAACTCCCCAACTCTCCTGCCAAATGGGCCCACTTCCGCAATAAGTGCATTTACAAAGACTTCGAAGGAAACCCCATTCCGATCAATCAATGGGGTTTTTGGAGTATCCTTCGTGGCTATGGACTGACTGAGGAATGCATCGAAATGCTTAGCCACGTAGTGGGTTTTATGGGACCATTTCAGGACTTTATCAATGCGGGAGAAGGGCTACAGATTCTCTTTGATTTCCCTGACCCGAAAACCGCTCAGTTTCAAACCCTTGAAAAGGGGTTTCAGTCTCTCCCCAATGCACTGGCGGCTTCCATCAAAAAGGCAGGCGGAACGATCATTTTAAATGAAGCCATCACCTCCCTGACCAAAACGGAAACGGGATTTACCCTTCAAGGCAATCAAACCTACACAGCACAAAAAGTCATTTTGGCGATCCCCAAAAAGCCCATGAAGGCCTTGACCAAAACATCCCCGATTCTTTCCTCCAATCCGGAATTTATGGCTGCGGTCAATAGTGTGCAAAATATGGAACTAACCAAAGTCGGGCTCTATTTCAAAGAGCGCTGGTGGCATCAAAATCCTGCTATCAATCTGACCAACGGCCCCAATTTCACCGATCTTCCCCTAGGTTCGGTCTATAGCTTTTCCCAGTATCCCGCAGACCCTAATGCAGACAAAAACTATAATGGTCCGGCAGCACTAACCCAATACACTGACTACATCCGGGGCAATTTCTGGAAAGAAATGCAAAATGTGGGAGCGATGTACCAAACGGCTGAGTTCCCGACAAATCCTCAGGGAACAGCACCCTGCTCCAAAGCCTTGGTCAATGAAATCATGCGTCAGATCAAACTGGTTTTTGGTCTCGATGAGAATGCTGATATCCCCATGCCGGTATTGTGCACTTATCGGATTTGGGGTCAGGAACCTTACGACTATGGCTACCATCAGTACAAATTGAATGTCGATGATCTCGCAGAGGTCTATCCCAAGATCACTTTTCCGGCAGAAAACCTCTACGCCTGCAATGAATCCTGGTCGCCAGAGCAAGGCTGGGTGGAGGGAGCTTTGATCATGAGCGATTATGTCATGGTCAAAGGATTTGGAATAACGGCTTTTGCATCAGACTCATTTGCCACATCAATCTAAAATGAACCCATTTATCAACTATCATGAAAGCAAAAACTATCAAAGGAAACTCAACGGCGGAGATCAAAAAAGCTTTTGAAACCGCATTAGAAGACGGGTTTACACCTACTTTGGCTATCGTATTTCTATCCATCACACAGGATCGGGTCGCGATTTGTCAGCTTTTGGAGCAAAAGGATATTGCGATTTTCGGAGCTACTACGGCAGGAGAATTCATAGACGGTGAGATCGGAGATGAGTCCGTGGTCATCATGCTTTTGGACATCAAAAAGGAGCACTTCAAGTGTGTCTCCTTTGAGACTGGTGAGGAGCATACACAAGATATTGCAGAAAAAATCGGCAAAACCGGCTTAGACACCTTCAAAAATCCCGCTTTTATCATTGCCTCGGGCGGGATCAGCACCGATGGAGAAATGATCATCAGAGGAATAGAAAAAGCCGTAGGTCCGGAGGTCACCATTTTTGGTGGTATGGCAGGCGATGATTTTACCATGACGGGCACCTATGTCTTTAGCAATGGAAAATACGAAATCACCGGTTTGGTAGCGCTGATTTTGGATGAGGACAAGGTACAGCTCGCAGGACTAGCCACGAGTGGCTGGCAGCCGGTGGGCACTGTGAGAACCATTACCAAGAGTGAGGGAAATGTCGTCTACACCATCGATGATGAACCGGCTCTGGATGTCGTCATCAAATACATGGGAATCAATAAAAATATCGACGAATGGAAAGAAGTCATCGTCAATGTAGGTTCCGAATTTCCGATGCAGATCCAGCGCGAAGGTTCAGAACCGGTCATCCGGGCACCATTATTTGCCAATAAAACCGATCGATCCTTGGTCTGTGCGGGCAGTGTCCCACAAGGCTCCAAAATCCGTTTTTCCATGGCACCTGATTACAATGTCATCGAAAAGGTAATCGAGGAATGTGAATCCCTTAAAGAAAATGAATTAAGCAATGCGGAGGCATTAATCATGTTTTCTTGCAAGGCACGCCATCTTTCGCTAGGCCCAATGGTCAGTGATGAAATCGACAGTGTAAAAAATGTCTGGGGAGCCCCGATGGCAGGATTCTTCAGCTACGGCGAAATGGGAAAAGCCACCAAAGGAAAACATGAATTTCACAATAATACTTGCTCATTGGTAGTGCTTTCCGAAAAGTAAAATTCTATGGTAAAAAAGGAAAAGTAACCTGTTCATATTCAGTAAAATACTATTTTTCCTTTTTTTCTTCTAAACTGTACTTATGAACACTAATATTCAGTTGATTCTGGATTTAATATCAAATTCGGATAAGTTTTCCGAAGAGGAGAAAAGTCAAATCAGTCGGGCGTCTAAAGCGCTGGAAAGGGATTTCAGTATCGTCGAATTTAAGCTCGATCGCTCCGAAAAAATGAGGCGAACTACTTCTATTCTTTTGGAAGAAACCATCGAGGAACTGGACAATAAAAGGCAAGCCGTAGAAAAGCTTGCCTTAATTTCTTCACGGCAGGCCTCACTGGAGCGAATCCGCGCCGAAATCGCCTCCATGCGAAAAGCGGAAGATCTTCAGGAAATCTCTCCGTTGATTTGGGCGGAGCTGACCAATATGAATGTTCCCTTTATTCGATGCGGGGTTTTTATCATGGACGAGGAGCGAAAGATCATGCACGTTTTTCTCAATACTCCTCAGCGAGAATCCATAGCGGTCCTCCATATTCCCTACCGGGACACCAAGCTGACCAAGCAGGTCTATGACTCATGGCAAAAACAACAGATTCACACCGAAAATTGGAAAGAAGAAGATTTTAACCAATGGGTAAGAACCTTGGCAAAAAAGGGATTGATCAAATCGGTTGAAGAATATCAGGCTGGAGGCACTCCGGTCAACTTAGAGCTGCATTTTATTCCCTTCAAGCAGGGAATGCTCTATATCGGAAATGACGAAAAACTATCTCCCGAAAGCCTAGAGCTGGGCCAATCCCTCGCGGATAATTTTTCAGTAGCCTATGACCGATATGAGGATTTTACCAAGCTGGAGGTAGCAAAAAAAAATGTCGAAATCGCGCTGAAAAATCTCCGGGTTACCCAAGACCAACTGATCCAACAGGAAAAACTGGCCTCCTTGGGTCAACTCACTGCGGGCATCGCACATGAGATCAAAAACCCGCTGAATTTTGTCAATAATTTCTCGGAACTGAGCATGGAAATGGTCAGTGAAATTAAAGAGGAACTCGCCTCAGCCAAACTTTCCCGGGCGGGGACACAGGATTCCGAACTCTTCGACGATATCGCAGACATGCTGGAAAGCATCGATTCCAACCTGAAAAAAATCCATAAACACGGTTCCCGGGCCAATGAAATCGTCACTTCTATGCTACAGCATTCGAGAGGCGGATCGGGAGAAATGCTACCCACGGATCTGAATGAGATGCTAAGTGAATTTACCAAACTGGCTTTTCATGGCATGCGAGCGGGAAAGCATCCCATCGAACTCGATCTGCAATTGGACTTGGACCCAAATCTACCGGAGATCAAACTTATCAAAGAGGATTTTTCACGGGTGATCATCAATCTCTGCAATAATGCTTTTGATGCCATGCGAGCCAAATTACAATCCAAAGCTAAGCCCGGTCCAAATGGATACAAACCTCAACTGATCGTTCGCACCAGATTTCACCAAAAGTACATCCATCTTGAAATCACTGACAATGGTCCCGGTATCCCCGAGGAGATCAAGGACAAAATTCTTCAGCCTTTTTTCACGACCAAAAAAGGAACCGATGGAACCGGACTGGGGCTCAGTATTACCCATGACATCGTAAAGGCGCATGGGGGCCAAATCAAAATCAGATCCAAAGAAGGAAACGGTACCAACTTTATCATTTCAATACCAACCAACTAAACAACGATTATAAACCAGAACCGAACTTTACACATGACTTAAGGCACAATTCCCATAAGCATCCATCTATTCTATTTAATAAACTAAATATTTAAATAAAACTTAGGTAGATGCCTCCCAATCCAAATCCTGAAAAAATGAAAGCTTCAATTCCTCCCTACATTAATTCGAACCTACTCGGCTTTTTCCTCTTCATACTTTTTCTGAGTCAGTTCGGTTTCCAATCACAAGCCCAAATCAACTCCTCCAAAGGAGTTCCCAGCTACACCAATTATGTGGTTGGGGAATTGGGAATAGCTGGACAGCAAATCTGGAATGTCAATCAAAATAAAGACGGATTTTTATTTGTGGGCACCTCCACAGGCCTGCAAAAATTTGATGGAAAAAACTGGGAGCTTCTCAACTCTCCCAGTACCGAATTTAACACCAACGTCCGATCTACTTTATTGGCCTCAGATGGCACCTTTTATTATGGTTCGTTGGGAGACTTTGGGATAGTGACCACGGATTCGACTGGAAAGACCATCGAACAATCCCTTTTGCAAGGATTTCCTGCAGATTTTATTTTCAATGATATCTGGTCCATCCGTGAGAGCAAAGGGAAAATTTATTTTCAGGCACGGGAGGCTATTTTCATTTACACTCCAGCCACCGATGATCAGTCTGGAAGCCTCAAAATCTGGAAGCCTGATACCGAGTTTATGTATGCTTTTAGCTTGGATGACAGCTACTATGCCCATCAAATGAACCTTGGTCTATTCCAAGAGATAGAGGAAAATCTTCAGCTGATTCCGGGGAGTGAATTTCTAGGAGAAGACCGAGTTCAAGTGCTGCTCCCCTATCGAGAAAAAGGGGAATTTCTTGTTGGAGCATTTGCTGGTGGACTCTTTCATTTTGATGGTAAAAATTTCGAGCCCTTTCAGACTGAAATAGATGACCTGCTTCAGGGAAGAAGTTTGTACAAAGCCCTTGCCCTGCCCGACAGTACCTATGCGCTGAGTGTTTTAGGAAATGGATTTTTTATTATCGATCGGGAGGGTAAAATCAAAGCAAATTTCAACACCAAAAATTCTATCCCGGATCAAAGCGTCTATGCCTTTCACCTCGATAATACTGAAAACCTATGGGTCGGCACCAACAGCGGGCTGTCCAAAATCGAAATTTTCTCCCCCTTGACCCGATTCGATTCTGACACCTACGAAATCGGCAATGCGCTTTCTCTTTCTGCTTTTGAAAATAATCTGTACATCGGCACTTCTACCACCGTACTTTACCTTGATAAAAGTGACGGCATCATCAAAAAAGTGGAAGGAATCCCCAATACCCAAGTTTTTGACCTGGTAGAAGACACTTATAGCGTATTGAGTACGGGTGTAGGATTATCTGAAATCAAGGGTTCCGAAGCAAAATTGATTCCCGAAACCGATAATTTTCAGAGCCTAAGAGTAGTGATTTCCAAGAGCCACGAGGGCTATGTATTCCTCAGCGGAAATTATGGTATTGAGGTATTCAAAAGAGAGCTCAATAGTAATGGCCAATACCAATATGAAGATATCGGGCCGATTTCTGGAGTGCCACGCTCAGTATATTCTATGGCAGAAAACGAAGAAGGTGAGCTATGGGGCGGGACGCAAGCGGGGATTCTATATCGGATTATTTTCCCCAAAACTGCCTCTGGCAATCTTGATGTACCCAATGCCAGAGTGGAAGAATTTGGCGAAAATGATGGGATCCGAGGTCTTTCAGGTTTAGCTGAGGGCCCCATTGATGGGAAAGTATATACTTCGGGTATTGATGGATTTTATTTCTTCAATACCAGTGTCAATGAATTTGAGCGGGATCCAGTTTTCAGCTTTTCGGATGAAGTCGCCGATATTAACCTTGACACCTACGGGCTAGGAATCGGAGAGACAGGCAATGTCTATTTGGATTTCAAAGGTGAAAAAAGATACGCCAAAAAGCAGCCTGACGGGAGTTACCAATTAAAATCCTATCCTGTCAATCTGATCACCGCGAGTGGGGTCACTTCGGGATATACCGAACCCAGTGGAGTGATTTGGATCGGGACTGACGAAGGGTTGATGAGACTAGATCCCACCAAAGAGTATAATGTTGACCATCCCGTTCCATTATATTTCAGATCAGTTTCTTCCGGGGAGAAAAGGCTACCGCTGTCCAAAGACCTAAATGAAAGTAGACCTGAAATTCCCTTCAAAGGCAATCAGATTTCCTTTGACTATGTCGCCCCATTTTTTGTGCGTGAAAATAAAATCCTTTATCAGACTTTCTTAGAAGGCTACGACGAGGAATGGACAGAATGGGAAGACATCATTACCCGTGAATTTACCAACCTTCCTTACGGCAGCTATACCTTCAAGGTCAAGGCAAAAAATACGTTTAATACCCCATCGGATGAAATCTCCTATCAATTTACCATTCTTCCCCCTTGGTATGCCACTTGGTGGGCCTTTGTCCTGTATTTTCTAGGATTTGCCTTGCTGGTTTATGCCTTGGTCAAAATTCAAACGATCAGAATCTTAGCTCGCGAAAAGGAGAAAAATCGGCAGCAGGAACTGGCCCATGCCAAAGAAATCGAAAAAGCATACGAAGAGCTCAAATCCACCCAGACGCAATTAATTCACTCCGAAAAAATGGCTTCCCTTGGTGAACTGACAGCAGGTATTGCCCATGAAATCCAGAACCCGTTGAATTTTGTCAATAACTTTTCCGAAGTCAGTGAAGAGCTAATCGATGAGATGAATGAGGAACTCGAAAGTGGTAATCTCGACGAAGCCAGAACAATCGGCAAAAACCTCAAAGAAAATCTCAGCAAAATCAAACACCACGGGAAGCGGGCAGACTCCATCGTCAAAGGCATGCTGGAGCATAGCCGTGGTGGCTCTTCGGAGAAAAAGCTCACCAACCTCAATGCCATGGCCGATGAATTTCTCCGCCTGAGTTATCATGGACTTAGAGCGAAGGATAAAAGTTTTTCAGCTGATTTTGAGACCGAGCTGGATCCCAATATCCCCCGTGTCAAGGTAGTCTCTCAAGACATTGGACGAGTCTTGCTCAACTTGATCAACAATGCATTTTACGCCTGTGCTGAGCGTAGTCGAAGTGCCAGTGCTGAGCGTAGTCGAAGTGCCAGTGCTGAGCGTAGTCGAAGTGCAGTAAATGAGAAAACCAATTCTACCCTCCAAACCTCCTTAAATATCGAAACAGATTCCGAAGGAGGAGAAAGCTATAAACCAAAAGTCAAAGTTAGCACGAGACTAGTCGATCTTGGAGGAAATGGAGGAATAGAAATCTCTGTGGAAGACAATGGTAGCGGCATCCCAAAGTCCTTAATAGATAAAATATTCCAACCTTTCTTCACCACCAAACCCACAGGTTCGGGAACAGGACTCGGACTTAGTCTCAGCTATGATATCATCAAAGCACACGGTGGTGATCTGCGGGTCAAAAGTCAAGAAGGTGAAGGCACCGAGATGATTGTTTTTTTACCCATAGAAAACTAGGATAGATGACGTTAACTAACAACCAACTGGCTAAAGCAAAAAAGACATACGAAATCTACTGGGAAAGCTATATCAAAGGTGACCTGGAAACCTTCGCCTCCACCCTTGACGAGAACTTTGAAATGATCGGTACCTCTGAAAGCGAAGTTGCCCATAACAAAGCTGAAGGAATTGAATTTTACAAAGCCCAAATGGAAGAGATCATTGGGAAAGCCGAAATGAGAAACAGACAGATCTCGATAAAACCTTTGGGGGCCATGGTCTTGATCAATGAAACTTGTGATATCTATGTTTTGGGCGAACCGGACCTGCATTCCAACAGGCAGGATGGGACTTTTTATTCCAAGATCCGAATATCCACACTCCTGCATGAAACCGGATCTGGCTGGAAAGTGATTCAACAGCACGGATCATTACCCGATATGCGGGTGGAGGAAGGCGAAACCATGGCTATCGAAAAAATCACCAAAGAAAACCTCGAACTCCGGGATGCAGTAAAGAGACGCACTGCTGAACTGGAGCACAAAAATCGGGAATTGGCCATCGAAGCAGCACTGGAAAGAGTCCGGGCAGTAGCCATGGGCATGAAAGAGCCCGAGGAGATGCTAGATGTCTGCCGCATCATTTCGGATCAGTTGCAACAGTTTGGTATCGACAATATCCGAAATGTACAGATCGCAATTATTGACCAGAACATAGGTCAGTACCTCTGCTATCAGTATTTTACTGCTTATAACCAAACCGCTGTTGAAAAAACCGAATACCTCAAAAGTCCGGTAGAACATGGCATGGTCAAGCAGATGCTGACATCTAAGGATGGGCATTTTACTGGAACGCTTGAAGGAAAGGAACTGAAAGAATTTCGAGAGCATCGCAAAGCCGAAAACCATTTACCTGATCCATTTTTAGATAAAGCCACCAAATTAGATTATTGCTTTTTGTCCATTGGGGAAGGGGGACTTGGACTAACCTTGTACCAACCCATGGCTGAGGAAGTTTTGAAATTGTTCAAGCGTTTTCACCAGGTTTTTTACCTAGCATACCAGCGGTTTAGAGATATCCAAAAAGCCGAAGCTCAGGCAAGGGAAGCGCAGATTGAAGTTGCTGTGGAACGTGTTCGTGCCCAATCCATGGCAATGCACCATCCCGATGACCTGGATAAGGTAAATAAAGAAATACTAGCTCAACTTAACTGGCTTCAGATTCAAGGGCTCTCAGGCGTTACCTTTTACCTGGTCGATCAGGATGGATGGGTGAAAGCTTGGGATTTTTCAAGTCCGGGAAATATAGGAAACCAAAACAGTTATACCCTTCAATTCGACTTCAAAAGATATGAAATGATGGGATATCCGTTTGAAATCCTCCAGCAAACTGACCTGAACTACTTCATTGCTGATTATCCCTTTGAAAAACTAGAGAAGGCTGCTTCCGAGATAGAAGAAATAAATCCAGAGGTTGCTAACGCTTTTAAAGAAGCTTTAGCAAAGGGAATCCTAACCCATCAATGGAGTGCCTGCGCCAGAATTACGGATGGATTGCTCGGCGTTGATCTGGTAAGTCCTCCCTCCGAGGACACCAAAACCATCGTTTTGAAAATCGCGGGGGCGTTCAACCAAGCCTATCAACGATTTCTCGACCTTCAAAAAGCAGAAGCACTGGCAAGGGAAGCGCAGATCGAAGCAGCGCTCGAACGAGTCAGAGCGCAGACCATGGCCATGCATAGCAGCGAGGATGTGGGGAAATGTGTGGTTAAGATGTTCAGCGAACTCACCGCTTTGGGGGTGGATGAAGGGACCCGCTTTGGGATTGGCATCCTGAACCACGAAAATGAAAACAATCAGCTTTGGACGGCCCGAAAAACCGGAGAGGAAGTCAATATGCATATCGGCACCATAGATATGGCTTGGCACCCCATGCTAAAGAGAGCCCGTCAGGCCTGGCTAGAGCAAGTTCCGTTTCACCAATATGTGCTGGAAGGAGAAGATTTGCTGAATTACTACCGCATGCTGAATAATGCTCCGGATTATAAAATTCAGATTCCAATCGAAAAATTACCTAAAAAAGAGATCCAACATTGTTTTATTTTCGAACATGGATTCTTTTATGCCTTCAGTCCCAATGAATTCCAACCCCAATTAATTCACATTACCAAGCGGTTCAGTGCGCTATTTGAACAAACCTACAGAAGGTATCTGGATTTGGTCAAGGCAGAGTCCCAAGCCCGTGAGGCAGAAATTGAATTGGCCTTGGAGCGGGTAAGGGCAAGGACCATGGCCATGCATCATAGTGAAGAGCTTTCCGATGCGGGTAATTTACTTTTTCAGCAGTTAAAGCTACTTGGAATTCAGCCCGAGACGAGTTGGTTGTGGTTTGTCGATACCGATACAGACTTGGTAGAAATCTGGACCACCCATGAAAATAAACTAGCCAAACCTATCCGAATTGATCCAGAAAAATTACCGACCGTACAAAAGGAAGTAGAAGCTTGGAAAAATAAAGTTCCCACGCTCAAATTGAAAATCCAGGAATCTGAAGCGGTCAAAGCCATTAAGGAATTTTTTGGAATTGAAATCAGTCATCCAGAAGATGCTGAACATTTTCACCTTCTCCAGATCAGGCATAATTATGGGTTCCTTGGTTTGGGCACATGGAATGAGGCCACAGAAATTGAAATAAAGCTTTATTCTCGCTTCGCCAAAGTTTTTGAGCAGACCTATACCCGATTCCTAGATCTCCAAAAAGCTGAAGCGCAGGCAAGGGAAGCACAGATAGAAGCGGCACTGGAAAAAGTACGTTCCCGGTCCTTAGCCATGCATAAAAGCAGTGAGCTGAATGAGGTGGTCTCCGTTCTTTTCGAAAGATTAAAAGACCTGCAAATCCCTTTTACTGCCGTTGGCATCGCCACAAACATTGAAGGCTCAAAAGATTTAAATGCTTTTGTCTGCGGTCAGAATGAAGCTGGCCTGGTCATCACTAATTATCGTCTCCCTTACTTTGATAATCCGGTACCGAAAGATTTGTACAGCGCCATCGAAAAGCAATTGGATTATTTTGTGGGTCATTATTCAAAAGAAGAAAAAGATGCCTTCTATAACTATGTGATTGCAAATACTGCTGAATTCAGGCATTTGCCCGAGGATATCAAACGCATGATATTCGATAGCACCAACTATACCATTTCCATGGTCGCGGTTAAAAATGCAGTGTTTAATGTCAATGATTTTGAAGGGAAGGTTTTAGCCAAAAATGAAATTGATATCATCCAGCGGTTTGCACGGGTATTCGATCAGGCCTACACCCGCTTTCTCGACCTGCAAAAAGCAGAAGCCCAAGCCAGAGAAGCACAGATTGAAGCTGCTCTGGAGCGGGTACGATCCCGAACTATGGCGATGCAATCCAGTGACGAATTGTCCGAAGCAGCAACAGAGATGTTCAGTCAAATCAAGGGGCTTGGACTTAACCCCTGGAGCTGTGGTTTTAATATTTTTAATGAGGATAAAACAGTCATTTCACAATGGGTAAGTTCAGGAGATGGTAGGCCCATCAAGCCATTTGATACGCCTACCACCAAAGATGTATTTAAAAAAATTGTCGAGCACTCCGAGCAGGATGAGCTGCTATACATCCAGAAGATGGAGGGTAAGAAATTGGAGAATACGTATAAATACATGGCCTCCCTTCCTACGCTTGACAACATATTTGCCGAGTTGGATTCAGCTGGAATAGCGCTCCCCAAGAGCCAGGTAGATCACGTAGCTTATTTCAAACATGGCTATTTGATGTTTATCACCTATGAGGAAACACCGGAGTTCCATTCCATCTTTAAGCGTTTTGCCAAGGTCTTTGAACAAACCTATACCCGATTCCTCGACCTCAAAAAAGCGGAGGCCCAAGCAAGGGAAGCAAAAATTGAAACTGCGCTGGAAAAAGTGCGGTCACGTTCCATGGGCATGCAGTCAAGTGAGGAACTGCCCGAAGTGGCCAACTTGATGTTTTTGGAAATTCAGGCATTGGGTATCCATGCCTGGAGCTGTGGCTACTGTATCTTAGAGGAGGATCGCCGATCCAGCACCTGCATCATGAGCAGCGAGGGGACCATTCAAAAACCCTTCCTCTTGCCTCACTTCGGGGAACCCTCATTTGAAGAATGGGATGATTTCGTTCAGAGTAAGGAATCCTTTTTTGTCCAAGAACTGAAAGGCAGGGCGATCGAAAGTCATTATGACTTTATGACCTCATTGCCTCAACTGAAAGCCACTTTTCAGGCTCTCAAAGACGCAGGACTATCCCTGCCTACCTACCAGATCAATCATCTTTGCAAATTTACACACGGCTTTCTGCTCTTTATTACTTATGAGTCGGTTCTGGAAGCTCACGAAATATTCAAACGGTTCACGAACGTCTTCGACCAGACCTACACCCGCTTTCTTGATCTCCAAAAAGCAGAAGCACAAGCTCAAGAAGCTCGCATTGAAGCAGCCTTGGAACGCGTACGATCCCGCACCATGGGCATGCAAAAAGCCGAAGAATTGGGTGACGTGGCTACCGTTCTTTTTAGCGAATTAAATTCCCTGGTCGATAATCTATGGACCTGTGGATTTGTCCTCTGCGAGCAAAACAGGCAAGAGGACGAATGGTGGCTCAGTCTGGACAACGGCTTGATTCAGCCCTTTTCCCTGCCTAATGTGGGCGATTATGCACACGAAAGTCTCTATCAGGGATGGCAACAAGGCGAGGCATATCGGACTGTAACCCTGGAAAATGAAAAGCTAAGTGAACATTACGATTGGTTGATGGAAATTCCCATTGCCAAAAAGATTTTTGAAGAGATGGAATCATCCGGTATTCCACGTCCAAACTGGCAGCGATTACATGCCGCCTATTTCAAGACTGGTTACCTGGTGATCATCACCGAAGTCCCCTGTGAAGAAGAGGAAATCTTCAAACGCTTCGCTCAGGTTTTTGACCTCACTTATACCCGATTCCTGGATCTTCAAAAAGCGGAAAAACAAGCACGGGAAGCACAAATAGAGGCAGCTTTGGAAAGAATAAGATCCCGTGCAGTAGCCATGCAGACATCCGATGAATTAAAAGATGTGGCTATGGAAATCCGAACACAAATGGGGCTTCTCGGCCAAAGAGATTTGGAAGTGTGTGCCATTCACTTGTATGAGGAACATGAGAATGATTTCGAATCTTGGGGTGCCTTGCAAATTGAAGGACGGGAAAATCTTGTTCTTTCCCAATCCCTGTTCCCTAAATCCGGCAAATTGATCATCGATGAAATGATGGATCGTTATGGTTCAGATCAGGATGAATATGTACTACTCAATGCAGGCAAAAAGGCAGAGGAATGGTTCGATTTGCTCAAGCAAAACGCCCCTGAAACCTATTCCTATATCATAAAATCCATAGGTAATCTTCCCGTAGCCGAAATGAGAGCCTATTGGGCAATAGCTGACTTTTCAGGGGGTTCTTTGGTAATGGTATCATACTCCTTTCCCGATGCGGACTCCAGAAGTCTATTGCGTCGAACAGCCAATGTCTTCGGACTGGCTTATAAACGTTTCAAAGATCTGCGTGTGGCAGAAATCAGCACCAAAGCCGCCATGCGACAAGCCTCACTTGATCGGGTAAGAGCAGATATCTCTTCCATGCGCCATGCGGATGACCTTGACCGGATCACACCGCTGATTTTTAAAGAACTGACCGTATTGGGTGTTCCATTTATCCGCTGTGGGGTTTTCATCATTAATGAAAAACAAAAACTGGTTGAAGCCTACCTTTCCTCCCCTGAAGGCAATTCGCTGGGCGTTTTGCGGCTTCCCTATCGAGCCAGTGAGCTCACCTTTCAGACGGTGGAAGCTTGGCGAAGGGGAAAGGTTCTCAGACAGCATTGGAACAAGGAGGACTTTATCCAATGGATCAACCAGTTAATGGACCAGGATCAGATCCAGGATAGCAGCACCTATCAGGGTACCGCTGCACCACCCGAATCGCTTGATCTTCATTTTGTGCCTTTTGACCAAGGGATGCTTTATGTGGGGGCAGTAAATCCGCTGGAGGAAAATGAATTGGAATTGGTTCAGGCACTTGCCAAGGCTTTTTCCATAGCCTATGCCCGCTATGAGGATTTTGTCAAGCTGGAGCGAGCCAAATCCGAAGTGGAATCCGCCATGAGCGAACTTAAAGCCACTCAATCCCAACTCGTCCAACAGGAAAAACTTGCCTCCCTCGGTCAGCTTACTGCCGGCATCGCCCACGAGATCAAGAACCCGCTGAATTTTGTAAATAATTTTTCGGAACTCAGTGGTGAATTGATCGATGAAGCCTTTGCCGAGCTTGAAAAATTGGAGAATTCGGAGGAAAAAGAAGAAATCATCGCCATTCTCCAAGATGTAAAAGGAAATCTCAGCAAAGTCCATGAGCATGGTACCCGTGCCAATGGCATTGTCACCTCCATGCTTCAGCACTCTCGAGGTGGGGATGGCAAAATGGAACCTACTGACTTAAATGCCTTGCTGAAGGAATACGTCAATTTGAGTTTTCACGGAATGCGTGCAGGTAAAAATCCGATTGAGGTGGATATTATCCTTGAATTGGACCCTGAAATCAAGGAAGTGTCATTGATCAAAGAAGACTTCACCCGGGTAATCATCAATTTATGCAACAATGCCTTTGATGCCTGTGCAGAGCGAAGTCGAAGTGCCATGAGGGGGAAAGTTCAGTCGAAAGACCTGCCAGGTTTCGAAAACCTGGCAGGCCTAAAGGATTACCTCCCCAAGCTCACTGTCCGAACCAAATCTGAAAAAGACAGCATCCTTATCGAAATCGAAGACAACGGCCCCGGCATCCCCGACGAAATCAAAGACAAAATTCTCCAGCCCTTTTTCACCACCAAAAAAGGGACAGAAGGAACTGGATTGGGGCTGAGTATTACAAATGATATTGTAAAGGCTCATGGAGGGGAAATAGCTATAGAAACCTCTATCGACAGTGGGGCTAAATTCATTATTAAACTACCGCAATGAAAGCAAAAACAATCCAAGGAAAAACACCGGCAGCAATTCAAAGCACCTTCCAGGAAAGTTTGACTGATGGCTTTATGCCAACCCTTGCCATTATACTTTTAAGCAAAATGGAAGATGCCGATTCGATCCGTCCAATTTTTGGGAATCGAGGCATTGCAATCTTCGGGATCACAACACCTCAAAAGTTTACCGAACAGGGAATTAACCCTGGTGATATCGTGGTCTTGCTGATGGATATGAAACCGGAGAATTTCAAAATTGTATTGAACGATTACGAGGGATCATCTGCCTATGAAGCCGGGTATAATGCAGGTATAACTGGGAAGAGCGCTTTTAAGAATCCGGGCTTCATTATTTCTCCATTGGATTTCAGAGTTTCTAATGATGAAGTTATCAGAGGATTGACCGATTCGGCAGGTAAGGATGTCATGATCATGGGTGGAGTCACCGGTGATCCGGCTGATTTTAAGGGGATTCTTTTCACCCATGATACAGAAAGTACGGGAGGATTACTTGCACTCATTCTGGATCAGGACAAGGTTGCGATGAGCGGTCTGGCTGTTTCAGGATGGAAGCCGGTAGGAACACCCAAAAAAATCACAAAATGTAAAGACTCTTGGGCGCTCACCATTGACCATGAACCTGCAATGCATGTCATTCAAAGGTTCTTAGGGAATGATATCGTAAGGGATAATTCAGCAGGAAGTGGATTTATCCCAACAGACTTAGGCTATCCATTACAATTTGTGCGAGCTTCAGGAAATGCCATTATGAAACCAGCGCTGTTTTTTAATCCCACCGATCAATCCGTCATGATTGCAGGAGGTGTAAACGAAGGAGATCAATTCCGTTTTTCTCTACCGCCGGACTTTGATGTAATCGATCAAGTAGTTGACAGTACTCGAAGCAGTAAAGAAAAGGAGATGCCGGATGCCGATGTGTTGATGGTCTTTTCATGCGTGGGAAGGTTAGGGACTTTTGGCCCATTGATCGACACAGAAATCGAAGGGTTGGCATCCACCTGGGGCAAGCCTATGATCGGCTATTTCTCATTGGGTGAATTTGGAAAATTGGATGAAGGCCGCTGTGAATTTCAGGGGACAACGGTGAGTTGGGTGGCATTAAAGGAAAAATAAAATTAGACAACATTATGAAAGCAAAATCAATCAAAGCAAAGTCACCGGAGGAATTAAAAATAGTTCTCGAAGAAAGCTTGGCTGAAAATTTTAAACCGACCTTGGCCATGGTTTTCCTTTCGGTAAAAATTGACCGAAAGGCAATAAGTGAAATTTTAGACCAAAAGGGAATTGCGGTTTTTGGTGCAACTGCTAGCGGAACATTTATTGACGAAACAACCGAAAAAGACAGCGTGGTCATCTTACTTTTGGATGTCAACCGGGATCATTTTCAGATCTATTTTAAAGAGTATCCAGAAAAAAACTATCGTGAAACAGCAAGCCGAATTGCCTGGAAGGCGATGGAAAGATTCGCCAAACCTGCTTTTTTGATTTCCGGAAGTCACATGGAAACTGATGCGGAGCAATTACTGCTGGGCTTTGAGGATGCTATAGGTAAAGAGGTAAATGTATATGGGGGGATGGCCTCAGACGACTATACTTTTTCAGAGCAGTTTGTATTTACCAATGGCAGACAATCAAACCGGGGCATAGTAGCATTGGCGCTTGACGAAGAAAGAATAATTATCAACGGTATAGCAACCTGTGGCTGGAAAGCTGTGGGAACTGAAAAAACCGTTACCAAAAGTAAAGGAAATCACGTAATAACGATCGATAATGAGCCGGCTCTGGATATTACCACCAAGTATGGAGGTCTTGAGAATATTACACCGGAAAATAAAGAGGCGTGGTTGGAAGTAGCCGCCAATTTTCCTTTACAGCTTCAGCGAGAAAAAGGTGACCCTGTCATGCGGCCCGGCCTGGTAGTGGACTGGAGCGATCGCTCTTTTTATACCAGTGGTTCTGTTCCCCAAGGCTCCAAAGTGCGTTTTTCAGTCCCTCCCGATTGGGATGTGATGAACAAGGTGGTACAGGGAGCTCAAAAGCTTAAGGAAACCGAAATGCCAGAGGCCGATGCTGTAGTTGTCTTTAGCTGTGCCGGCAGGATCCTTTGCCTGGGTCCTTTAATGCCAGAAGAAATAGAAGGAATAAAAAAGGTGTGGAACGTGCCTATGGCAGGTATGTTCTCCAATGCAGAACTAGGACGGGCAACTGGAGGTAAGTTGGAAATGCATAATTTGACTACCTGCTGTGTAGCATTAAAAGAAAAATAAATGGAAAACAGTCTCCAGACCGTGATCGAATTCATCAAGTCTCATCCGCACATTGAAGCACATAAGAAGGAATTCTTGCTGGGAGTATTGAATGGGACAAAAAAAGAACTCGATATCATAACCTTCAAACTGGACCGCACGGAAAAGGTAAAAAGGACTACTTCAATACTGCTTGAAGAAACAATCGAAGAGTTAGAACAAAAAAGAAAAGCAGTCGAAGAGAGCAACCTGGCCCTTCAAAAATCTCTTGAGGATTTAAAAGCCGCCCAGGTCCAATTGATTCAACAAGAAAAACTCGCTTCCCTCGGTCAGCTTACTGCCGGCATCGCCCACGAGATCAAGAACCCGCTGAATTTTGTGAATAATTTTTCGGAATTGTCTATTGAGTTAATTGAAGAAATCAAAGAAGAAAGAGCCAAGAAACAAGAATCAAGAGATGAGAAACTGGTGGATGAAATTCTGGAAGATATCAAGGCTAATCTTGAAAAAGTAAATGAACACGGCACACGTGCCAATGGCATTGTCACCTCCATGCTTCAGCATTCCCGAGGTGGATCCGGAAAAATGGAACCTACTGACCTCAATGCATTGATCAGTGAATATGTAAATTTATCATTTCATGGCATGCGGGCCGGAAAAAATCCGATTGATGTGGATATCGAATTGAGCTTGGATCCTGATTTGGGCAACGTGCCTCTGATCAAGGAGGACTTTACCCGGGTGATTATCAATTTGTGCAATAATGCCTTTGATGCCTGTGCTGAGCGAAGTCGAAGCGCCTGTGCTGAGCGGAGTCGAAGTGCGAGGGGGAATTCAAAGACGAAAGACCGAAGACCGGAGACCGAAGAAAGCCAGAATTACGAGGCAAATTATCTCCCTAAATTGATGGTGAAATCAACTTTGCGCGAAGACAAGGTCATGATTACGATCGAAGACAACGGCCCAGGCATCCCCGACGAAATCAAAGACAAAATTCTACAGCCTTTTTTCACCACCAAAAAAGGGACAGAGGGAACTGGGCTTGGGCTGAGTATTACGAATGATATTGTCAAAGCGCATGGGGGTAGCTTGTCACTGGAGACAACACTGGGCAAAGGAACAGTTTTCACGATTCGATTAGAGAAAAAATAAAATTGGACAATATGAAATTAATCCAACTCGTCTTTGAAAATATTAAATACAAATTTAATACTGTAAAAAGGTATTTTATATATATTTATGACAATCAGAAAGTTGAGATTGGGATAGATCATCCGCTTTTGACAAAACATTTCCATTTGATCCAAACGACAATAAGACAAAAATTAACACCCCACCACAAACCCAATAATTCTTTTATAAAAACAAAGTACCAACGCTATTCATCCAGTCAAATACAGGAATGTGGAGTAGTGATAACTCAGAAAAATTAAATTTTAAACATAATCCATTTACAAAAACAACCAATTTATGTACTTCAAAAAAATCCTGATTTTAGTCCTTTTGGCACCCATTCTCTTCATCTCAAGTCAGAGACCTGACTATCTTATGGAAGGGGAACCTATACCAGCGCAACAAGCGGTAGAATACCGACTGGTGGTAAAAGTCATCAATGATGAGTGGAGAGTAGTCTTTGATGGTGATGAAACGAGAAGTGATGTAGTACTCCGAAGAGGAGACAGAATTAGATGGGTAGTCGAGGGATCTGACGCTTCATTTGCATTTCCCGATACGCGGATATTTGGACTGGAGACGCGAGATATTAAGGATGGAAATCCACTCGTGATGGCTGTATCGGCAAATGCTCCTGAAGGAACCTATGCCTATTCGGTATTTATCCATGAGGCGATGACTTACGCCCGAGGACAATCTCCTCCACGAATAATTATTACAGAATAATCAAAAGAACTATCCGGCAAGTGGGCCTTGCTGGATAGTTCTAAAACCTCAGCCTTTGATCTCTTTTCATTTATTTAAACTGTACAGGTCAGCAAAAATTTTCCTGTAATTCAAATTGTAAAATATGTTTGCTGTAAGAAATCCGAATAGATATTGGTTCAAGGCATACCCGATCAATTTCAAGCCCTCTACGTTGGTCATTTTTAGCTTTCTGGTATTTTTTGCAGCTTGTCAAGGTGCTATTGAGCAAGCTAGTGTAAGTAATATTGAGCCGACTCATACGCTTTTGCCAACTACCATTTTTCTGGATAGCCTCAGCGACAGCATTCAACCCATTAAAAAATTCATTTCTGAATATAAGCCCCCGCTCACAAAATTTATCCCCCATCATTTGGGAGAGACTGGGGATATCAATCAATCTTTATTGGTTCATCCAAAACCTATCCATCGACCTATCCTCAAAAATAATAATGAGCCTGTTTTAGATCGGGCAGGCAATTACTATTATTTAGGAGATGGGGGTATTTCCCATTTTACCACACTTACATCCGACGATGGCCTCGCACTCGACAACATAACATCTTCGCTTCTGGACCAATCGGGAAATCTGTGGTTTGGAACCTGGGGAGCAGGAATTTCAAAATTTGACGGAACCTCCTTTACCAATTTTTCAACTGCTCACGGACTGAGTAACAATCTTGTTCACTGTCTTGCTGAAGATTTGAATGGAAACTTATGGATAGGTACAGAAGGAGGAGGTATTTCGATTTATGATGGATATTCTTTTACGACCTTATCCCAATCTGATGGACTCGTCAATGACGTAATCTATGGAATCTACCATGATAGTAAGGGGAATACGTGGATAGCTGGCGGAAACAAAGGCGCTACCAAGTTTGACGGTGAAAGCTTTACTTCGTTCAACAAAGAAACCGGTCTTTCGGCAAATTCCATTATAAAAATCATTGAAGATAAACACGGATTCATCTGGTTTGGCACAGGGAATAATGGGACGTTTAGATTTGATGGGAAAGATTTTATCCACTTCACAATAGAAGATGGATTAGCATCAAATACTATCCTCAGTATTTCAAAGGATAAAGCGGGTAACCTGTGGTTTGGAACTGATGGGGGAGGAATTTCCAAATATTCGCAGGGGACTAATTTAAATCAGAAGGGTGAATTTACCAGCTATACCCTTGCTGATGGTCTCGGCAATAATCAGGTTTGGGATATCAAAGAAGACTTACAGGGAAATATATGGCTGGCAACAGGAGGTGGTGGGGTTTCAAAATTTGATGGAGAAATTTTCACCAACTATACGAGCTCCCAAGGATTGGCCGAAGATGTAGTCTACACGATCACCACTGACAAATCGGACAATAAATGGATTGGAACTGCCGGAGGTGGTCTGGTGCTTTTCAAAGGAAATGCATTCACCAACTTCACCCCTGATCTTGGGATTGCGCTGAATGGTGTTTTCGGAATTCAGGAAGATGATAAGGGGAACTTATGGTTTGGCACCAACGGTGAAGGAATTACAAAATATGATGGGAAATCATTCACCAATTTCGGTACAGATCAAGGCCTTCCACATCCCCTTGTGATCAGTGTTTTCAAAGACAAGGAAGGCAAGCTATGGATTGGCACTGGTGGCGGTGGACTTACGCTTTACCGAGAAGGTCTTGATGATAGGTCAACCGCAAGCTTTACTACTTTCAATAAAAGTAATGGAATGGCAAATGACGTGATTTATGCCATTACGGAAGATAGCGAGGGCAATTTATGGATTGGTACCGGTGGAGGTGGATTGGTCAAGTTTGACTGGAATATTACTCCCAATCTTGAAGCAGGATTTACAAATTATACCACCGACCAGGGCTTGGCTTCCAATCAGGTTTATAGCCTGTTAGAGGACCGCAATGGCAAGCTCTGGATAGGCACCGGAGGTGGAGGTGTTTCCAGATTCGATGGAAAATCATTTACAAATTTTACCACTGCACAGGGACTCGCTAATGATATTATTTGGAGTATTTTGGAGGATAGAAGGGGTAATTTATGGTTTGCAAGCCAAGGAGGCGGAGTATCCAAGTTTGATGGGAATTCCTTCAGCAGTTTTACCACCCGTGAGGGTTTGGGTGATGATACAGTTTATGATCTTTTGGAAGATATGGACGGCAATATCTTTATAGGAACTAATAAAGGTTATACAGTGATCCCTGCCGGATTTACTTCTACTCCATTTGATGAATTGAGGGATAATCTGGAATACTACAACACCACAAACGGGTATCCGGTCAAGGATGTCAACAAGGGGATTTATCAAGATAGCCAAGGAAATATATGGGCTGGCAATGGGAGCGATAAAACAGGTTTGGTGAAAATGAGGTACCAAAGCTTGAGAAAGAAAAAAGTAAAGCCAATCGTACGAATCAAAAATATAACCATCAATGAAAACCCTGTCAGCTGGTTGTCCCTGAAAGACAGTTCTGATAGAGATAGTTCGATTCAATATCCAAAAAACCTTTATTTCACCGCAGATGAGGTGAGGGTATTTGGTAGAAGGTTAGGCTACGAAGAAAGAGAGTCCAAAAAGAAAGAATTTTCCAACATCCAGTTTTCAGATGTCAATAGATTTGAGAATTTCCCAAACAAGCTTACCCTTCCCTATTCTCAAAATCAAATCACAATAGATTTTGGGACGGACGAACTCGTCAGACCCGGACTGATGGAATACCGCTACATCTTGGAAGGATACAATACCAGCTGGAGTCCTGTCATCAGAAAAAGCGATGCGACGTTTGGCAATATAAGGGAAGGTGAGTACGTCTTTCGGGTAATATCAAGGTTTACAGGTCCTTCCGAAGGTGAAGGAAAAGAATGGTCCGATGAAGCGGTGTATCGGTTTACAGTACTTCCTCCATTACACAGAACATGGTGGGCTTATTTGATCTACGTCATTATTCTCCTGTTCGGAATCAAGAGAGTCCATGTTTTTCAAAAAAGCAGTGCCCTCCGAAAAGAAAGAGAACGGATTCAACAAAAAGAATTGGATCAGGCTAAGGAAATTGAAAAGGCTTATAGGGAATTAAAGGCTGCCCAAGCCCAACTCATCCAGTCCGAAAAGATGGCGTCCCTTGGTGAGCTTACCGCTGGAATTGCACATGAAATCCAGAATCCGCTGAATTTTGTGAATAACTTCTCAGAGTTGAATAAAGATCTGATTCAGGAGATAGAGGAGGAAAGAGCCAAGAATCAAGAAGAAAGAGATGAGATTCTCATCAATGAAATATTAAAAGACATTAAAGAAAACGAATCCAAAATTAACCACCACGGTAAACGTGCCGATTCCATTGTAAAAGGAATGTTGCAGCATTCCAGATCAGGTTCGGGTGAAAAAGTCCCAACCAATATCAATACCCTTGCGGATGAATACCTGCGCCTGTCTTACCATGGGATGCGGGCAAAGGACAAATCTTTTCAGGCGGACTTTAAAACGGATTTTGATCCCAATCTGCCAAAAGTGAATGTGGTGCCACAGGACATTGGACGCGTCCTGCTCAACCTGATCAACAATGCCTTCCAGGCTTGTGCTCAGAGAGACCTGTCAGGTTTTGAAAACCTGACAGGTCTACAGCCTCTGGTTACCCTCTCCACCAAAAACCTGGGAGACAAAATCCAGATTTCTGTCAAAGACAACGGTTCCGGCATCCCTGAGGATCTTAAAGAAAAAATCTTCCAGCCTTTCTTTACGACCAAGCCATCAGGCCAGGGAACGGGGCTCGGTTTGTCTTTGAGCTATGATATTGTGAAAGCGCATGGAGGGGCGCTGGAGGTACAGTCTGAACCGGGAAATACAGTTTTTAGGATCACTTTCCCCATTTAGAGCCAAACCTTTTATTCAAAATTGAATATTACAAGACTCTATTCTGACCTTTTGGAAATAAGGCCTGGAAGGATTTAACGTTTTTTCAATTCCTAATTCCGGCCAAAGATCCTATCATTACGAAATGAAGAAATTTATTTTTCCAGCTTTTATTTTCCTAACTTTTATAGCCGCTTGTACACCGGACCGAGCGGCAGAGCGTGTTGATGATCCCCATCAATGGGTTTTTCAGGATTCTATTCAGGTGGATTACATGGGAGAATTGACTTTGCTGGATTATGAACCTTCCCAACAGTTGTATGTCGCAAGATGGAATGCGCAGGAAGAATATGTGATTTTTGATGAATCAGGGCAAGTCAACCATACATTTAAATTGAATGAAGACGGACCGAATCGAATCGGATGGGTTCAGGGTATCAATTTTTTAGATGGAAAGCTTTGGGTCATGGATCAGGTCAAGGGAATTTACGTTTTTGATTTCGATGGAACATTTTTGGAAAAGTACCCTACCCCAAGGGATTACTTTTACCTCAATGGATTACCCTTCGGAGCTCAAATGCTAGGAGATGAAATCATGTATTTGAGACCAGAAGAAGGAGAAAGCTTAAAGGATATTCCCACCATGTTTTCAAATGTCTATTCAGCTGATATCCTTGAAGTATTTAATCCATTAACCGCAGAAGTCCGTACCACTATGCCCTTCCCTCCCAATACGGTCTACAGTTCAGGTAATTTTTATCAATGGACTTTTCCCAACATCATCAAACACCAAGATGAGTGGATTTTATGGATGCTAGCCGAGCAGAAGTATTTTGTCTATCAAGAGAAGGAAGGAGAAATTCAATTTGTCAAAGCGGTGGACCTTGCCTTGGAGGATGCTATTACTATGCCTGGCATTCCGATGAATAGACAAGCAGATTGGTATGAGGAATATGCTAATGTGATTTTTGGAAGGATCGAGCAAATCTACCGAAGAGAAAATGACCTTGTGGTGATCTATACCAAAGGAGTGGGTGAAGAGATTGCCAGTCAATATAATCGTGAAAACACGGAAGAGTGGATGGCTTTTTTGGAAAGTATTCCTCGCTATGCCGCCATTTTTGATGGCAATCATCAATTAATCCAACAGGATTTACTGCTACCAAAGGGGGTACGACTGTCGTCTATCGCAACTAGTGAAGGAGCTATTATTGCCGAAAAGAATCAGGAGTATTTTGGTGTGGAAGAGGATTTTCTGACGTATTATGAGTTGGGGCTTGCGAAAGATTAGTTTCTTAAGCTATTAATTTTATTGCCATAATCGGCCTAGGTGTTGTCTGCCTGCCCTGCTCCAGACAATTGTCGAATATTGGCTTACCGCTAAAAAGCTTTTTTAAGCTCGATCCTCCTCAACTATAACTACAAATTTGCTGGAGACAATAAAAAGAAATCCGTCTTGACACAGACATGGAATATGCCTTGATGATATCATATTTTTATAGGGTTTATTTAGGGTATTTATAGAGTCAGTTTAGGATAAATTTATTTATAAGGGTATACCTACCCTATATTTTCACTATAGAGACTTAATATTTAACTAATACTTTTATCTATTGACCTAGACTATTTATCAGAAAATGAAAAGCTTGTCCCTGACCTGAACTCTCATTTTCTTAGCAAATCCCCTCCAAAATTCCTTTCTTTAACCCGGATTATGTATTAGAATCTGTAGTGAGAGATCAAACCGCAATAAAATCAAGCATTTAGGGAATGAGGCATAGCACCGCTACGGTGATTGAGCTAAATGCAGTAAAGCGATTGATTTTGAAGCGGTTTGGACTCGTAATAAGAAGTCTAATGCATATTTCGGGTTTAATCATCTACCAACCAAAAAACGATTTATGGGACTATTCTGGAACCTGATCCAACAAAGTCAAATCTCCAGTCAGAGTTCGCGTGCCTCCACCCTGGAAGCCCGTGTGGCCTACCTCGAAAGTGAACTGCGGAAAACGCAGGAATTACTGATCAAAACGCTCAAAGTGCTCGAAGAAGAAAGCGGAAAAGACATCAATGGTGATGGGAAAATTGGTGGATGAATTGAATGTACTCTCTATTCTCCTGATAGGCTTTAATTACCTTCGACACGGTCTGGGCAATTGCAAAAAAAGCTTTTGAGGACCTTTGGAGATTCAGGAACCTCACCTCATATTTATACTGATTTGTGATTCACAGAGGTGGAAAATTGGGGGTTTGGACTGGCCAAATAATTATATATTCCTGAATTAATTAAAATCTAATTTGATCTGTTTATAAAAATCGGTCATGCCTGACGGCATTTTACAAACTATATTCCTATCCTAAGTACCAGCCATTGAAATGGCTGGCTAGAACATCAGCCATGCCTACGGTATTTCATCTAGGTTTCCCCATATCCTTTGATTTCTTCTAATTCTATGAACTGTAGTTTGCTATTGGCTCTTTCTAAAAATCCCTTTTCAGTCCCGTAGGGACGACGCATCTTATTGCCAGAGGTTTTAACCTCTGGAATCATGAATATCAATGACTCATGGGAAAGTCCCATCGGGACGACCGATATCAATATATTTGAAATACATATATTCAACTTTATCTTCAAATAGTTGGCCCAACCCACCAAATCCTCCTCCCATGAAACTCCAAAACAAAACCTTTATCGTCACCGGTGCCACCAGCGGCATGGGAAAAGCCATCGCCTTGACCTTTGCCAGAGAAGGAGCCAATCTGGTTCTCAGCGGAAGAAATGAAGAAGCCGGAAAAGGACTGACGGATAGGCTTGGGAACAACGCTTATTTTCTCCCCGGCGATGTCAGTAATCCCGATTATAATCAGGCCTTGGTGGATTTGGCTCTGGAGAAATTCGGGCAATTGGACGGTCTCTCTACCAACGCGGGGATGCTGGGACTGGGATCTATCACCGAACTCCCTCTTGAAAAATGGTCCCAAACGCTTGAAGTCAACTTAAGTTCGGTTTTCTATCTCCTTAAAGCAGCTCTTCCCGACCTACAAAAAAGTCCGCAGGCAGTGGTCGTAATCAATAGCTCTATTGCTGCCTTCAAGACCTTTCCCAATCATCCCGCCTACTGTGCCTCAAAAGCGGGTTTAGTAGCCTTGGCCAAGCAAGCCGCGGTAGATTATGGACCTACCGTGCGTATCAATTGCATTTGTCCCGGACCGGTAGATACGCCCTTTATTCATGCATCTGCTGCTGCATTTCCCGATCCGGCCAAAGCCGTGGAAAATGCAGGGAAAAACACCTTAATCCAGCGTTTGGGCGAGCCAGAGGATATCGCAAAGCTTGCCTTTTTTCTGGCGTCGGACGATGCCTCCTGGATTACAGGGGCTGCCTATACCATAGATGGAGGGATAATGGCTCAGGGATAAAAATCACCTACACCCTTCGAATACTCCGCATCAAATCCTCCTTGTACATTTTGCTGATCGGGATGACTTTTCGCTTGATTTCGAGATGGGAATCGGCCACCGCATCGAGCTTTCTGATATTGACCACATAGGAGCGGTGAACGCGTAAAAAATCCTTACTCTCCATTTTTTGACAAAAAGAATTCAGCGGGCTTACGATGAGGTAGTTTTGATGGGTTGTGATGATATTGCAATAGTTTCGCTCGGCTTCGATGTAAAGAATCTCATCCAGCATCAATTTGATTAGTTTCCCATTGTTTCGGATAAAAATTCGGTCATCTAAAAAGTCGCCTAGACCATTGACTTCCTGGATTTCCTTTTTCTCAGTCGCAATCTTCTCCTGAACCAAGGCTATGGTCCGTTCAAGATTTAGCTTGGTAAACGGTTTGGAAATAAAGGCATACGGATGTGTGTTTTTAGCCCTTTGAAACGAGTCCTCATCCGAATTGGCGGTCAGATAAATCAAGGGAATATCCCGCTTTTGCTGAATTTGCTTTGCCGCATCGATACCGTTGATTTTGCCCTTGAGCTGAATATCCATCAAAATGATATCCGGTCGGTTTTCCAAAGCATGACTTACCGCTTCCTCCCCCCTTGACTCGATTCCCGTGACCTCATAGCCCAGTTTAGAGAGCTGCAGGGAAATATTGGCAGCAATTATCATATCATCTTCTACGATCAAAATTCTCGTCTTCTCACTCATGCTGCTTGCTCGATTTTAAATTCAAAATATAATTCGGTTCCCTGCTGTGTACTTAATGTCATTTTCCCATCCAATTGACGAGTGAGGAGCTGGACCAGCTGCGAACCAAAACCAGTACCTTTCAATTGGGTAGTTGAACCCATTCCCACCCCGTCGTCCGCAATTCGCAGGTAGAGATGGGCATTTTTTTCTTCCAAACTGATGCTAATTTCTCCTACCCTTTGATCCGGAAAGGCATATTTCAGCGAATTGGTAATCAATTCATTCACTATCAATCCGATGGGAATGGCCCGGTCGACATTGAGTTCCAAAGGCTTCATGCTGACCTCCAGTCTGATTCTCTCCGAGGCATCAAAGGAATCGATGATAAATCTTCCCAGATTTTCGAAATAATGCTTCATCTCAATCGCTGCCAGATTTTCCCCTTGATAGAGATTTTGGTGGATCATCCCCATACTCTGCACCCGGTTTTGACTTTCGACCATAATTTCCTGAAGCTCCTGATTTTCGATCTGAGCCGTTTGTAAAGCCAAAAGGCTGGAGATCGTTTCGAGATTATTTTTTACCCGATGATGAATTTCCTTGAGCAAAAACTCCTTTTCCCTGTTTTGCTTTTCGAGAAGCAAACTGTACTTTTTCCGTTTCACAAATACCCGATAAAGGAAAAAGAGAAAAAACACCATGACGACGGTAAAAACCAAGGTAAAAATCTGGATGATTTCCTGTCGCTTCAGCCTTTCGAGCTGAAGCGAAATGGTGCTCTCCTTCTGATTGACATCCATTTCGGTTTGCAAAAGCGCAATACGCTGATCGGCTTCCGCATTGAAAACCTGCTGCTGAAGTTCATTGTGCTTTTTAAACGCCTGAAAGGAAGCAGTAATATTTTTGGTCCCTTCATAAGCTTCACTCAAGTCCCGATAAATCAAACCCAAGTAATACAAATCTCCAAAGTCTTCTGTAGCAGTGCGAATACTCCGGTCCAGATAAACTACTGCTGATTCAAAATCTCCTTCCTGATTTTTAAGCCTTCCCAAAGCATGCAGGGACCTGACCACCATAAATTCATTTTGAAGCAACTCGGCATATTTGAGCGCTTCTTTTCCAGAGATTTCGGCATTCTTAAAATCCTCCGTTTGACGGTAAAGCTCAGTCAATGCGATGTAAGTATCGCTGAGGTTATTGTAAAACCCATACTGTGTACCGATTGCAATCGACCGAAGAAAATAAGGCAAAGCTTCTTCGACCCGTCCAAGTTCGACCAAGTTGTTTCCCAACACATGAAGTGTAAAATCAAAATCCAGATCCTTTATCCCTCGATCTTCAAAAAGTGCAATAGACTTCAATCCGTATTCCACCCCTTTTTCAAATTTACCCTGCTTCCAAAATAGATTGCTGATATCCGAATAGGCCATCGCCATGGCTTTTTGGTCGCTGTACTTCTTTCCTAGCTCAAGCGTCTTTGTGGCATATTCAAAAGCCATCCCCAAATCTCCCCTTCGCTCGTACACATAGCCCAGATTGGTCAAAAGCAACCAACTTTCGACTTCCGGGAGCTTCATTTTTGCACTGAGCAAAACCTCCTCAGCCTGATCCAATTCTTCCATTCGCAGGAGAATGGCCCCCTGAGAAACCTGCATTCGAGCCAACCACAGGTCGTTTTTAAGGCCTTGGGCTTCTTGAAGCCCCCGATTGATGATGCTCAGTGATTTCCTGAGGTTACGGGTGTGATAATGATACCCGAGGTCATTGAGTAGGCGTAGTCTAAGTTCAGGCTGCTTGATTTCTGCTAGGCTTTGCTCGATTTCATCCAGATATTCCACCCCAAAATCATCCGTCTCCACAAAAATCACTTGGTAATCACGCCCGTCTTTTTGATCGAAAAATTGAGCAAAAAGCAGCACGGGAACAAAAAGGAAAAAAAAGAGTGGAATTCTTTTCATTCTTGAAATATACACAAATTTAAGTATTTGAAAATCACTTTTTTGTATTTTAAAAAAGTTAGGAAAAAAAAACTTAACTCTGGGAAAGGAAACACTCACGCTCGTCCTAGGTGATGGTGGCTTACCGAATTTGATTTGAAAATTGGATCAACAAATTCAACTCAAGAAATCGATAATATGAAGACATCAATCATTACCTCATTCGTCATTGGCTTGCTGGCGATGGCCACGATAAGCACTATGGCGCAAGAAGCGCCCCTAGGTCCGCTTTCAAACGTAACCGAATTCACCATTAAACCGGGGCATCAAATGCAGTTCCGCGAGGGAATCAAAGCCTGGAAGGCCTGCTACGAAGAAAATAACGGCCCCTGGACCTGGAATCTCTGGCAAAAACAAAACGGAGAAGGAACGGTCTATGTGCTGGCTTCCACAATGGCCAATTGGGCTGAAATGGATGCAACTGATGAAAGTGGTAAAGACTGCCAACTCCTAGCCATCAATATGATCAATCCGCATATAGAAAAAGCAGTCTCTCATATCAACAGACTTATGCCGGATATCAGTAATTCAAATCCCTTTGAAGGAGAGGTGATCCGGGTCCAGTTTTTCAAAACCAATTCCAGTCAGGGGTTTCAGATGATGGAAGTGGTAAAAGAGGTGGAATCCATCCGACGAGAAGCCGGAGTTTCTATTCCCGGATATTGGTATAGCTGGCAAACCTCAGATCCGGATAGCCCAAATTTTCACGTCGTAAGTGGCTATCAGGACTTTGCCGCCATGGATACCCCGCAGGAAGGAGTCTGGGAATCGGTGGAAAAAATCGCCGGCAAAGCGAAACGAGAGGAACTTCAAAACAAATTCAGATCTTCAATGGAGTCCAACTGGACTTCGATCTACAAGCTGGATAAGGAGATCAGCCGACCAGCAAACTAAATCGATCTTAAAATCTACTAAACCACCAGCTATTTAGTTGATGTAAATTGGGTGGAGGTCAATCGGGCAATGTTGACTGAAGCCCAGTTTTTTCCCTTTTGAAAAGTTAAAATACCTCGTTGGACAATTTAGCGGATCGTCTGTCCCTCTTTATTCTTTAGGACCTCAAAGAACCTTTAAATTGATAATCGACCCGTTTAGGAGCATTCTTATTCTCCAGCAAAAACTACCTAATCCACTGTAATTATGAATTCTGAGAAACCCACATTTTACCAACTCCGACCCGAAGTCGAGCAAGCCTATGGCTATTCTCATGCGGTGAAAATTGGAAACAGCATCAAGGTATCCGGTGCCGTCAGCATGGACGATGAAGGAAATCCTACCGCAGTGGGCGACTTCCTTCAGCAAATGAAAAACTGCTACACCGATCTCGAAAAAGTACTCAAACACTTTGGTTGCACTTTCGATGATGTACTGGTGGAGAATGTATTCACAACCGAGATATCCGCATTTTTAGAACATGCGGGCTTCCGGAATACCATTTACACCCAGCAATTCCCAACAGGAACCTGGCTGGAAGTGAAAGGCTTGGCTTTGCCTGAATTCCTGATCGAAATCGAGCTGGAAGTCCACTGTAAAAACTAAAAATAAATCATATAACCATGGAAAACGAAATCAAGCAATCCGCAGAAAATAAAGCCATCGTCAACCGTCTCTATCAGGCTTTTGCTATCGGAGATGTACCCGGAGTCCTTGGCACCATGGATCCCCAGATCGTCTGGAACGAAGCCGAAGGAAATGACTACGGAAAAGGGAACCCATACATTGGTCCTGATGCCGTCTTAAACGGCGTTTTTGGACCTATTTTACAAGATCATGATTACTTCAATTTACAAAATATCGAACTCCATGAAATGCTCCATGACAAGGTGCTAGCCACTTTGCGCTACGATGCGAAGACCAAAAAAGGAAAAGCCTACAATGCGCAGGTTGCCCATTTTTGGACGGTGAAAAATGGAAAAATCACAAATTTTCAGCAATACGTGGACACGAGAAAACTACACGATGCGATGAACTCATAAAGCGATCAGGCTTCCTTCGCTAGCCCCTAAACTTGACCCGTGCCAAATCATGAACAACCACACCACTCTTTCTCCCATTCCTCTCAAAACTTGGTTTACCTGGCTGGGAATTGCTTTTCTTGTGCTTTTTGCCGGCAAGTTTATCCTAAACGATGCCCTGCCCTACTTTGGAATGCAAGAGTCAGTTTTTGGGAGATTTTGGTCTATGAAGTGGCCGCTTATTGGGCATATTTCCGGAGGGATGATTGCGTTGGTTTTGGGTCCTTTTCAGTTTTGGCCTGCCTTTAGGAATAAATACCTCCACATTCATCGAAAGCTGGGAATGGCTTACATCAGTGGGATTCTGATCGCAGTGATCAGTTCGATTTCTTTATCCTTGACTACAGGCTTGGCGATTCACTGGACCTGGAGTTTGGCATTGATCGGTTTGGCCTTTGCCTGGTTTGGCACGACCGGGATGGCCTTTCGCTTTATCCTCTTGCGTCGCATCAATCTCCACAAAGAATGGATGATCCGAAGCTATGTGGTGACTTTTGCATTTGTGCTTTTCCGATGGCTTACGAGTCAGGCCTTTTACGCTGACTTAGGCACTTTTATAGAGACTGGTCCCACAGCCATTTGGCTTTCTTGGGTGCTGCCGCTTTTTATTACCGAGATCGTGCTACAGTGGAATAAGAAATAATCTGCAACCCAAAACACCAGTAATATGATCAAGAAAATCATCCTCAGTATTCTCTCCCTTTTGCTAGTCCTGATCGGTGGATTTGTGCTCTTTGTCTTGCTTACTTGGAACAAAACCTACCAGATACCCTATCCCGAGCTAAAGGCCAGTACGGATTCTACCGTCATAGAAAAGGGAAGATATCTCGTCCATGGTCCGGCACATTGCTCCAATTGTCATGTGTCAAGTATCAAAGAAATGATCGCCGCCGATGCAGGTCAAAATATTCCGCTTCAGGGCGGTGTAGAATTTCCATTAGGACCTATCGGAACCTTATTTACCCGGAATCTGACACCAGACCCAACCTCAGGAATTGGACGATATTCTGATGCCGAGCTGTTTCGAATGATGCGCCATGCCGTGAAGCCTGATGGAACAGCCACACTGTCTATCCTCATGCCTTTTTGGAACATGGCCGATGAAGATCTGATTGCAGTAGTGTCCTATCTGAGGAGCATGGCTCCTGTCGAAAACCAAGTCAAAGAAAATGAGTGGACCTTTATGGGAAAGGCAATCCGCGCCATAGCGTCATCCTTTCAGCCCATCGAGAATCCCACACCTGCTCCCTTTGCCCCTGCGATGGAAGCAACTATTGAGCGGGGAGAATACCTTTCCCGCTATGTAGCCAACTGTGTCGGTTGTCATACCGCTAGAGATCCCATGACATTTGAGGCGATCGGTCCGGAATACGCTGGCGGAATGGAATTCGAGCCTTTCCCGGAATTACATCTGGCTTTGGGCGAAGATCCTGAACTCTGGATGCGCACTCCCAATATCACACCGCATGCTAACAGTGCACTTTCCAAATTCAAAACAGTGGAAGAATGGAAGGAGCGGTTCAGAAAAGGGCGGCAAATCATGATTTCTCCAATGCACTGGGGTCCTTTTTCGAGAATGACTGATGAAGATCTCGAGGCACTTTACCTGTATTTGAAAAGCCTGAAACCGGAAGATTACGATGCTGGAGCATTAATGTTTAAGAAATAACCAATCAACTTATTACAAATAAATTTTATGAAAAACCTACCCCTTCAAGTGATTGCATGGATCATCCTTTTAAGTATTCCTTTTGCCTTTCAAGGCTGCAATGAAAAAACAGAAGTTGTACCCGAGGAAACCCCATCAGAACCTGTTTTTGACCTGGACACAGCCAAAAAAGAGATTCAGGAAGCAAATCAGAATTTTATGTCCCTCGTGGCTGCCGGAGATTCTGTCGGTTTGGCAAATGCCTATACGGCAGATGCCAAGTTTATGGCTCCCGGAGGACCTTCTGTACAGGGAAGAGCCAATATCCAATCAGCCATGCATGGAATGATCCAATCGGGAATAACAGCCGTGGATCTTAGACTAGAGAATGTTTACGGCACTGCAGACCTAATTGCAGAAGAGGGTGAATTGACGCTATTTGTCGGTGAACAAGCCGTATCTACGGAAAAATACATTGTGCTTTGGAAAAAAGAAGATGGGCAATGGAAATTGTTCAGGGACATTTTCAATTCAAACTCCCCTGCAGAATAAATTATTGTAGCACATATGCCCCCGCATCAAAACACGTCAGCCTTCATAGTTCAGAATTGAAGTTCATAAAATGCTAAGCAACTTCCCCCTTTCCATGGGAAGGAATGCCTGTTCAGACGAATGAAGGAGAGGATTTATGCAGAATGATTTTAATGAAAACCAACTCCGTACAGATTCCCGGATACAGATAAAATTATTGTTACACACGATACATAAATTAAAGATGAAATCGAGCATGAGGTGGCCATCACACACTGGTACGTCCCGATCTATCGGGGCAACCATGCGACCTGCCTGCCGCAGGGATTCCATCCGACAGCTAAAAAACAAATTATAAACAGATGAAAAAAGTAGGCATTATCGGAGGTTCTGGCTTTATCGGAAGCTACAACACCCAAAAGTTCTTAAATGAAGGTTACCAGGTAAAAGTATCTACCACAGACCTTTCCAAAAAAGAAAAGTATGAACATCTACTCAGCCTCAAAAATGCTGAGAATCTGGAAATCGCTCAATTGGATGTGGAAAACAAACAGGAGCTTATGGATTTTCTGAAAGACTGTCAAATCGTAATTCACGGAGGAACACCATTTCAATTGGATGTGAAAGACCTTCAGAAAGAGCTGTTTGACCCGACCATCAAGGGTACCGAAAACTTCCTTGAAGCAGTTCTCAAGACTCCCGGGATTGAAAAAGTTGTGTTTATCGCATCCGTTGCGGCGTACAACACCAACTTTCCATTTTTACCAGCAGGAAAAACTGAAGGTGAGCAAATCACCGAAAATGATGCGCCATTTATGAGCGAACAGGGCATTCCCTATGCCCAAGCTAAGTTTATCGCCAATCAGGCCGTTGATAAATTCATCGCAGACCACCCCAATTTGAGTTTTGAAATCACATCAGTTTCGCCGACGGGTGTAATGGGGAAATCATTGTCAAACAGACAAGATTCCACCTCAACGGGAATTCAATTCTTATTTAAAAATAAAATTGCCCCCAACCCATTTATCCAAATGATCTATGATATGGATGTATTATGGGCATTGGTAGATGTAGAAGATGTTGCCGATGCGATTTTCAAGGCCGCTACCACCAAGAACACCCATGGGAAAAATTATCTCCTGTCAGGGGAAAGTTACAGGGTTTCGGATGTGACATTGATGCTGAACAATCAATCTCCGGTAGGCAAACCTGAAATTGTTTACAGTTCAGAATTGGCAATGAAGGATTTGGGAATAGCATTTAAGCCTGTCAGTATTCCTTTGAATAACTATTCCTCATAAGAACTGGAAAGCACCTGAGCACAAAAAGTATAGTGACAACTTTTATGTCATGAGCCACTTGTGCGTAATCTGAAAAAAACAGAAACTATGAAATACATTTTGCCTTTTATTGCTCTGATAATGTTCAGTTGCTCGAACCAATCAAAAAAGACTAAAATAATTGCTGAATCGAGTAACGAACTTATATCAACAAAAAATAAAGACTCGACAGCAGTAACAAATATTGTTAGTGATTTTTTTCAAGCATTTGATGATAGAGATTTGGATAAAATGGAACAGATACTGACGCCAGCGTCTAAGATAATTCACAATAATGGTGTTACGACCGATACAAAGGAAATGATAGAAGTAATAAAAGAAACTAAAAACTGGTATCCAAGAAAGCGAAAACTTTCAGAATTTGAATTCGATGCAGATGATACCTTTGCAATAGTTGGTGTAGTAAATGAAGTTACTTTTTCCTTGCCAGAGGATAAGGAAGTTTATGAGCCTTATAATGAAACGTGGATTTTCAAAAAGATTAATAATAAATGGCATCCGGTTAGAATTCATTATTCAAAAATTGTTAGAGAAAAACATACTGAAGAAGTAGAATAAAAATCGGAATGAAAAGCCTTCACACAAGATGAAATAACAAAAAAAACAGGAAAGCCGAAAACTTACTAGAGTAGGAAAAATTAAACAGGAAAATAATGAAAATATCTCATGTTATATGTGTTGTGATAATGTTGGTATCAACCAGCTCTTTGTTTGGACAGACGAAGAGTGATTCTTTATTAATCAAAGAAACCGCTCTGAACTATATTGAAGGTCTATGGACTAATAATTATGAGAGAATGGAAAAAGCAATACATCCAGAATTGGCAAAAAGGGTAATTAGAAAAGATGATAAAGGGAATTACCGATTAAGTAATATGGGATATTCAGAATTGCTGTTTTACACAAAAACTTTAACACCAAAGGATGAAAAACCAGAAGAACCTTTTAAAGCGGATGTAATAATATTTGATATTGCATCAGATATCGCAACCATAAAAATAACCCAAAATAAATATAGTTTCTTTGACTATGTTCAGTTAGGAAAGATAAATGGGGAATGGAAAATGATAAATTGGCTATGGGCGAATACAAAATAAACTCATAGTAAAAAAAATAGCCGAAAACTTATCAAAGTAGGCAAAACACAATTTAATACAATGATGAAAAAATCTAAAATCCATCTTTTCTATTTGATTATTGTCTTTACCTGCTACAATCAAATCTGTCTGAGTCAAATCAAACAGCAGGCTGAAACTAAAAGTGATTCTTTAACAGTCACTAGACCCACTGATAATCAAATTATAGCCTACAATAATTATTTTGAGCAGAATTATGAAAGGCATATTGACGAATTGATAGATTTAATTTCATACCCTTCTTTATCTATGCAAGCTGATCATCAAAATGATTTGATAGAAGCCGCAGAATTCCTTAAAAATAAACTAATCAATATTGGCTTAGAAAAAAGCCAAATAAATTTCTCCAATGGCTTGCCGGTAGTCACTTCGGAATACAATCAGCATATAGATCAGCCTACTGTTCTTTTTTATGGACATTTTGATGTGCAACCTGTCAATAGAGAGCAATGGCAGAATGATCCCTTCAAAGCAGAAATCAGAGATGGTCGATTGTATGGTAGAGGAGCCACTGATGACAAAGGCCCTATTATAGCCTTAATAACCACTCTTGAAGCCTTAATGACTATAGATGGCAAGCTTCCAGTAAATATTAAAATCCTTCTAGATGGCGGAGAAGAAATTGGGAGCCCGCATTTACCAGGCTGGTTAGCCGATCACAAAGATTGGTTAAAAGATATAGATTTCGGCATCAATGTAGACGCCGCCATGTATAATGATGAGCAGGGTTTGATATGGAAAGGCCTTCGTGGTGCTTCGGATATAGAAGTCACCTTAACCTCCGCCAATACTGATTTACATTCAGGCATCTATGGAGGAGTTGCACCGAATGCTGCAGTTGCAGCCTCTAAAGTAATTGCTTCTATGTATAATGATGATGGATCAGTTGCCATTGAAGGGTTTTATGATGATTTAAAAATTTTCTCTGATGCCGAAAAAATAGAAATCGCTGCTTCTGTAGACAAAAACCAAGAAGCTGATGAATTGAAGAAATTTGAAATTGATCAATGGATTGGAGAAACTGAATACACCTATACTGAACGAACATGGATTCGTGGATCCATGGATGTCACTGGTTTCAAATCAGGTTATACTGATGGAAAAGCCTCTATTATACCGCACACAGCCTGGTTTAGGATCATGACACGATTGGGGCCAGGTCAGAACCCGGAAAAAATTAACAGCTTGATTAAAAGCCATATCGAAAGAAATATTCCCTGGGGAATCCAAGCTGGATTTAAAGTGAGTGGAATGGCAGAAGCTACTGTCTTAAATGAAGGTGATTTGGGGTATAAGATTGGAAAAAAAGTGCTAACTGACTTCTTCGGAATTTCCCCAAAAATCCTCTACATAGGTGGAACTGTCCCAGCCCTATCTTTTATCCCTAATGCAGGCGGACCTGATTTGGTCTCGATCGGGTTTCAGCGAAGTGATGAGAATTTTCATGCCGATAATGAATTTATGAGAATTGATAGCTTTAAAAAAGGTCAACGCATTTATGCGCAATTATTACATGCATTTGTCAATCAAAATCGCAATCATCCCAAGTAAAACTATTATTAGAAACTGATAAAGCTTACTGAAATACTAATGAAAAAACACCTAGTTATACTACTAGCCTTACTCCCTCAATTTTTATTCTCGCAAACGAGAATTATCGACATGCACATTCACTCCTATACTGAGAGTGATTTTGGTGTTCGGGAACCTTCCGATACTGATCACTATGGGGTAAAAGGTTCAGCCAATGCCGAGCAGCATCTTCTGGAGACCTTTGCGGCCATGGAGCGATTCAATATCGTCAAAGCAGCGGTCAGTGGGAATCCCGAAAGTGTCAAAATCTGGAAAGAACGGGATAAAGATAACCGGGTAATTCGGGGTATTCTGAGTTTTTTGCCTGACGATCATGAGATGGATGTTACCAAGTTTGAACAGATGGTCAAGGACGGCGAGATTGAAATTTTCGGGGAATTAGGTCCTTACTACAGCGGTACCACTTTAAGTGATTCCATTTGGCAACCTTATCTGGAAATCTGTGAAAAATATGACATCCCGGTGGCTGTGCATACGGGAGGTGGAGACCCCGGAGGCACCTATTCCTGGTCCCCAAAAGCAAGACTGAAACTAGGTGATCCTTATTTGATAGAAGATGTTTTGGTCAAGTATCCCAAACTACGGGTGTATCTGATGCATGCTGGAGGAGAGGATTGGCCGGAACATGCCATTCGATTGATGGCCTACTATCCACAGCTTTATACGGATATTGCTGTTTTGCTTTGGGTGGAGCCCAACACTCAACGATATGTCACGGATTTTCTCAAAAATATCAAGCATGCAGGCTATCTAGATCGAGTTATGTTTGGTTCTGATCAGATGATCTGGCCCTATGCCATCGAGAAGTCAATTGATTTTTTGAACAGTCTTGACTTCTTGACAGAGGAGGATAAAGAAGGGATATTTTATGGAAATGCAGCGAGATTCTTGAAATTGGAAGATTAGCGTGTTTCAAATTCAACTTCCCGATTTTCGGGACAGGCTCTCCAGAGTTGATAGGACCGATCGTCTCTTGGATTATAAATCCACACATTTCATTTGTGGCTAATCGTATTCAACCACTTCGTGGTTGATGGGTGAAAAGATAATGATTCCTGAAATACTTTCTCTCCGTGGGGGGAAGTTGCATGAATAGATAAGGATTCCTGAAAGGAATCAATATGATTAGCCCCACATGCCAATGTGGGGTTGAAAACGGACATTCCCACCTGGTTTTCCCAACCACAACGTGGTTGAATTTGAAAAAAAATAAATGCCAAAATTTCAATAACAATAAATATTTCTCGTCAAACTCAATCCCATTCTCTTCCAAAATACTTTTGTACTCATCCAAAAAATCAACCTTTTGGTGGTGTTCCTGCTGATTCTTGATGTATTCGATCAAATCGTCCTTGAAAGAATAATTGACAGTAAAAGCTCCGTATCCTTTTTGCCATCCTTCAAAATCATCAAACAATCCATTCCTTTTGATCATATCTGAACTTGCCAATTTGATATCCTTGATCAATGAGGAAACCGGAATCGTCGGATGAATGTGGGTAAAAATATGTAGGTGATCTTCCACTCCATTAATCCGGTAAAGGTGACATTTTTTGTTTTTGAGAAGGCCAAAGATGAATGCGAATAATTCAGGCCGATCTTTTTCCGAAAGAGTTGGTTTACGTAGATGGGTTGAAAATACGATGTGATAGAGGAGTTGTGTGTAGGTGCTCATAGTTGAAAATCAATTTAGTAGTAGTTGAATTTAAAAAATTGAATTCTAAAAACGAGTGATTGAAATGATTTATGGGGTTTCAAATTCAACCCCTTTAGGGTTGAATGGACTATTGACCCGTCGATTTATTAACCCACACATTTCATGTGCGGCTAATCGTATTCAACCACTTCGTGGTTGATTAAAAATAAGAGTCAATTTTGAATGAAAACATCATGTGTGGTTTTCTAAAAACCAATCTTGAATGCTGTATTTCAGTCTTTTGGTAATTGATAAATGAAAAAGAAAACTTCAGTTTTAATCTATCCATTTCAGTCTATCAATCGATGATTCCCAAGGGGAATCAATATGATTAGCCCCACATGCCAATGTGGGGTTGAAAACGGACATTCCCACCTGGTTTTCCCAACTACAACGTAGTTGAATTTGAAAATATGTTTGATAAAGCAATTATTTAAATCAATCCCACTTTGCCTGAAAAGTATTCCATAATGTTAGGGAAGAAATCAAGGCAGTCCGTCCTAGGTTGAGGCCCTGTGGCTCTTGATTTTTTTATCTTTTCAATCACCTGCTAAATCAACTTTTAATAAAAAACGGTTTGAGCCGCCCTTTTTAAAATCACTATGAATATCTCCCAAGAAGGATTAAAACGGGAAGTCGGTGTCTGGGGTCTCTCCGCAAACATTGTCAATATCATCGTTGGGGCGGGAATTTTTGTCCTGCCGGCGATTATCGCCGAAATTATGGGGGCTTCCGGAATCATAGTTTACTTGTTCTGCGGATTTCTGATTTCCTTGGTGATGTTATGTTTCGCAGAAGCGGGAAGTAAAGTGACTCGGTCTGGAGGAGGATATGCCTATATTGAAACAGCTTTTGGGCCATTTCCCGGATATTTAGCAGCTGTATTTTTGGTGATGGGAGGTGTTTTTTCGGATGCTGCGGTTGCCAATGCACTGACAGAATTAGTCGGGTTAGTATTTCCCATATTCAAAAATCAATATGGTAGGTTAGCCTTCATGTTAGTAATATTTGGTGGGTTGGCATCACTTAATGTAATTGGCGTAAAGCAGGGAATAGGATTAGTCAAAATCAATACTGTTGCCAAGCTCACCCCGATTTTACTCTTGATTTTGATAAGCTGGAAAGATGTTTCGCTCTCCAACTTGTATTGGGAAGGCTCTCCAACTCTCCAAAAATTCGGAGAAGCTTCGCTAATTTTATTCTTTGCTTTTCAAGGTGGAGATACCGGACTGAGCGTAGGGGGAGAAATCAAAAACCCTCAAAAGACTGTTCCAAAAGCCATTTTTATTGGAATTTCATTTGTACTGATTCTTTATATACTCATTCAGACTGTTGCCCAGGGAGTTTTGGGGACAGATTTAGCTCAATTTAAAGAGGCACCATTGGCAGAAACGGCCAAGATTGTTTTTGGCCCGGTGGGCTACACCATCCTATTCATTGGTGCAGGGATTTCCATGTTTGGCATGTTGAGTGGGGAGATTCTCAACGTGCCAAGAGTGATATATGGTTTGGCGAGAGATCAGGTAATTCCCCTAGACAAGTTAGCTTTGATTCATCCCAAGTTTAAGACTCCTTATCTGGCAATAATTCTTTATGCCGGGCTGGGTTTCTCGATGGCAGCGGCAGGAGGATTTAGGCAGTTGGCAGTCATCGCTTCAGGAAGTATGCTGCTCGTTTATTTTGGGGTCGTACTTTCTGTGATCAAACTTCGCAAAATAAAAAATTTGCCAACTAGTGGATTTAAAATCCCTTTGGGTTACACGGTTCCTATCCTTTCAGCGGGAATTATCCTCTTTTTTCTTTCCAATTTGACAGGACTTGAAATAAGGGGATTGCTGATTTTGATTGCGGTTTTGACAGTAATATTTTTCCTGGGTAAGGCGTATCGGATGTGGAAGAAAAATAAAGGTTAGCAGTATAAATAAAATCAATCCAAAAACACGTATCTTATTTATTATAAGCCAAATAAAAACTTTCCCTAAAAAGATTCACAAATGAATGATCAGATCAGACTAATCCTCATCTTTGCTTTTATTGGAATTTTACTTTTCTCCTGCCAAAAAGAAACAACTCCAACAAACCCTCCCAATATACTTTTAATTATGGCAGATGACTTGGGCTATGCGGATATGGGTTCCTTTGGAGGGGATATTTCCACGCCCAATCTGGATCAACTGGCTAAAGAGGGTATTCGGTTTAGCAGATTTCATACTGCTCCATTTTGTGCGGTAAGTCGGGCAATGATGTTATCGGGAAACTTTAACCATGTAGCAGGTATGGGTTCTCAGGATTTGGTTACGGGAGTTCCCGGCTATGAGGGGCAACTTAGTGATCGCATCGTACCAGTCCCCGAACTGCTTCGCTCAGCAGGCTACCATACTTATATGGCCGGAAAATGGCACTTGGGAACATCTGCCGAGGCAAATCCTGCCAACAAAGGATTTGAAAGATCATTTGTGACCTTAGAGGGTGGAGCCAACCACTACAGCGAGAGAGGTATTTTCCCGGACGTTCCGGTTTCTATTTATACTGAAAATGGAGAAAAGACCGATTGGCCAGATGGCGCCTATTCCACGGATTTTTATACAGACAAATTGATCTCTTTTATGAATGCTGATCACGAAGATGGACAACCCTTCTTCGTTTTTGCAGCTTATACTTCCCCGCACTGGCCACTTCAGGTGGATTCAACCTTCTGGAAAAAATATGAGGGCCGCTACGATTCCGGTTATGAAGTCCTGCGCGAAAAGAGACTAGAATCCCTCAAAAAAGCCGGGATGATACCTTCTGGTGCACAATCTCCTCCTCTTCATCCGCTAGTCAAACCCTGGGATACGCTTACTCCAGAAGAACAGAAAAAAGAAGCCCGTAAAATGGAACTCTATGCCGGAATGGTGGACAATTTGGACTATAACATCGGGCGTTTGATTTCTCACCTAAAGGAAACTGGTCAATTTAAAAATACGATGATTGTGTTTCTTTCAGATAATGGAGCTGCTGCCGAGGATTTCTATTACACGGACTATTTCGGCCCATTTCTGCAGGAAAATTACTCTGATGCCTATAATGATATGGGAAAAGAAAACTCCTTTATCTCTTACGGCCCGCAATGGGCAGAAGCAGGCACTTCCCCTTTCAACTATTTCAAAGGCTATACCACCGAAGGGGGAATGAATGCCCCGATGATTATCTCCGGTCCGGGAATCAGCCCTCAAAACCAAATCAACAATCAATTTCTCAGCCTCTTGGATTTGGCTCCAACTTTCTATGAATTGGCAGGAATAATCTATCCCAAAACCTGGAGAGGGGAAGAAATTACAGGATTAGCAGGAAGCTCTCTTTTACCTGCTTTGACCGGAGATCCAGATCCAATTCATGATTCCACTTACGTTTTTGGCTTGGAACATCGGGGCGATGCGATGCTCAGAAAGGGGAATTGGAAGCTTTTGAATACCGAAAAACCTTTTGACTTGAACAACTTTGAGCTATATAATCTGGAAAAAGACCTATCCGAGCAGCAGGATTTGAAAGAGGTGAATCCTGAAAAATACCAAGAACTACTGCTGGAATGGGAGAAATTTTCCCAACAGATTGGCATCCGAACCCCAACACCCAAACAAGGCGAAAACCTAATGATGAACGATGGAAGACCTCGAAACGAATAAATTGAAACGGGAAGTTGGCATATTAGGTGTGGTGACCAACGTACTAAGCATCTCGATAGGAAGTGGAATATTCCTCCTGCCAGCACTGGTCTTTGTGATTTTGGGAAACGGGAGTATTCTGGCCTATATTTTTTGTGGACTTATCTTTTTAGCGCTAGGTCTTTGTTTTGCTGAGGTCAGCAGCCGAGTTACTGACACGGGAGGGATGTATGTCTATATCGAGCGGGCATTCGGTCCTTTGGCAGGTTTTCTTTCCAATTCGCTGTATTTGTTTGGAGTGGGTGTTTTGGCTTGTGCGGCACTGCTTAATGCCATGGCCGATATTGCGGCTACCTCTTTCCCTGTTCTTGGAGAAGTTTGGGCCAGGGTAGGCTTTTTTTCAGTAATTCTGGGAATTATTTCTTTGCTCAGCGTTCGGGGAATAAAAGACAGCATGATCTTCGTAAAAATCCTGACCTTCACCAAGGTATTGGCGATGCTGGTTCTGGTGACCTTTGGCCTTTCTGCCATAAGTTTGGATAATATTATTTGGAAAGGATTTCCTGAATTTTCCAAAATCGGAGAAGCTTCCCTACTCTTGATTTTTGCATTTCTTGGTGGTGAATTGGCCCTGAGTGTCGGGGGTGAAATGAAAAATCCAAAGCGAACAGCCCCTTTGGGATTTGTAATTGGAATTTTCGGCGTTGTCTTGATTTTTTGCCTGATCCATTTGGCCGTTCAGGGAGTTCTTGGTCAGACTTTGATCGAAAATCAGGAGGCTCCGTTGGCCGAATTAGCCAAAAATCTGGCTGGAAATACAGGGTTTCTTCTGATTCTGATCGTCTCATTTATTGCAGTATGGAGCACATTCAGTTCCATTTTTTTATTGAAAAACCGCATTCTTTATGCCGGAGCTGTAGATGGAATCCTTCCAAAAGTATTTGCCAAACTTCATCCCAAATATGGCACTCCTGCCATTGCGATTGTTTTCTTGGCCATTCTGGAATTACTTATAGCCGGCACGGGAAGCTTTAGATATCTGTTGATATTAGTCACTGGGAACTCCATACTCATTTATTTAGGAGTGATACTTGCCTTTTTCAAATTTAGGATAACAGAAAAAAATCCAGGTCCTGAATTATTTAAAATCAAAGGAGGATACTTCCTTGGCACTTTTGCCCTGATAGCTTTGATATGGGTTTTTTTCCAACTGAGCCAAACAGAACTGCTGGGCATAGGTCTTTTCGTCCTCATTCTGTATATAATCTATCATTTGATCGCTTTCTACAAAAGAAAGAAACCTTCCATAAACCAACAAATTACACCCCTATGAAAATAATACTTCCTTCCCTGATAGGGCTTTTAATAGTCACTTTCTCCTTTGCGCAGGAGGCTGAGGTCTCTCAGATTCTTGCGCAACGGGAGGAGTCGAATCAGGCCCTTCGTGTTTTTGATGATGAGTTGAATGCGAACTTTTCCACCGAAGATGCCTTGATCACCACAGGGGCAGGCACTTTGATCTCCGGGAAAAAGGAATTGATGAAATATATCCAAGAATCGACCGGACCGAAGATGTATTGGATCCGGACTCCGGATGAAGTGCTGGTCAATCCCGAAACCCAACTGGCATGGGAAACGGGAACTTGGAAAGGCTATGAAGAAGGTTCGGATGAGGCAGTAGTTGAAGGAAAGTACTCCGCCCAATGGACCAAGGCCTCGGGGACTTGGCTGATCCAATCGCAGTTGTTTGTCACTTTACCTAATGAAGAATGATCACCCTTTTCCACAAAATCCATCAAAAACTTATGAAAAAACTTTCCCTACTACCTATACTTGGAATCCTGATTTGGGCGGCCTGTAGCCAAAGCCCTTCCATAGATTCCGAAATAACCGTATTGCATGGTGCAACCCTTTTTGATGGCACAGGGAATTCCATTTCCAACAGTGTCATTATTCTTCAGGATGGAAAAATTGGCGCTATTGGAGGTTCGGAAGTCGAAATTCCAGAGAATGTCAATCTGGTTGATGTCACAGGCAAGTTTATCACTCCTGGCTTGGTCGATGCCCATGTGCACTTTTCCCAAACCGGATTTTTTGACGGCCGTCCCGATGCGCTGGATATCCGGGATACGCTGCGGTTTGACAGCCTACAAGCCAAACAGAAAAAACACCCCAATCGATATTTCGAGACGTATTTGCGGTCGGGTGTGACAGCCGTCTATGATGTGGGAGGATTTGAATGGATCGTGGATTTGTCCAAAAAAGCCGAAACCAATCTCAATGCCCCTCATGTAGCAGCGGCGGGGCCCTTGCTCACTCCATTTCCCCAAGATCGATTAGATATCTTCAATGTCCCTCCATCCCGACAGATGCTGGCCCTGACTTCTCCTGAATTTGGAAAAGAATTCGTCCAAAAGAATTCCAAACTCGGTTCCACAGGAATCAAAATCTGGAGTATCAACTTGGAGGACAGCATTTTCATGCAAAGCCTTCAGGCAGTAGCTGCAGAAATCCCGCTTCAAGGCAATCAACTGATCGTTCATGCCACCGACCTGGATCAGGCCAAAGAGGCTATTCGGTTAGGAGCGAAAGTACTAGTGCATAGTGTGGATGATCAACTGGTCGATGAAGAATTTATCCAGCTGGCCAAGAAATCCGGAGTCATTGTTTGTCCCACCTTGGTAGTACTTCCAGGCTATTCCATTGCATTCAAATCCCTCCGGGGCGAATTCCCCTTAAATGATCCTAATCAGGTAGTGGATCCCGAAACCAAAAATTTGCTAAATGATTCCCAATCATTTTTTAAATACTACCAAGGCCAGGAAAAATTTGAGGACATGGTCAAGTCATCAGAGGAAACTGACGAAAAGCTAAAATCCGTCATGTACGCCAATCTTAAGCTGCTCTATAAAGCGGGAATCCCTATCGCGCTATCCACTGACGCAGGGAATCCGGGAACGCTCCATGGGATTTCGGTATATGATGAGCTGGAAGCCATGCAAAAAGCAGGAATCCCTGCCAAAGATTTGATCCCGATGGCCACTCAAAACGGCGCTCGAGCCATGAGAAGATTGGACGATTTTGGCACCTTGGAAGTCGGCAAAATGGCTGATCTGATCATCTTGGAAAAAGATCCCTCAATGGATGCCAGCAATTTCCGATCAATTACCCATGTGATGCGTGGAGGGCTGCTGAGACCTGTAAATGTCCCTTTTGAAAAATAGCCTATGATCGCAATTTTTAGAAAAATCCGCCAGAAACTCCTCGCCCAAAATCGGGGCCCACAATACCTATCTTATGCACTCGGAGAGATTTTACTTGTGGTGATCGGGATATTGATTGCACTTCAATTAAACATTCAAAAAGAAGAGAATAAAGAAAAGAAAGTAACAGCACAACTTTTAATCGGCATTCAGGCTGATTTGAAATTGGAAGCTGAACGTATTGATTTTTTGCAGGCCTACTATGGGGATATTACAGATGGTATTCAACAAATTCTTTTAACCTATCAAGGGATAGAAAACAATACCAATCAAGAGCTCGGGCAAGCTTTCTTGAACACGTTTGAATTTCGAAAATTTTCAAAGTTTAACACCAATTATCAGACACTTTACGGAAGTGGTTTCCTGCAGGAAATTGAAGACAAAGAATTGTCAGAAGAAATCGTAACCTACTATTCCAAACAATTTTTAGAGTGGTCTTTAGAAATTTACCAACAAAAGGCCAGCGCCTTTGATTTTAACGGTGTCCCACAATTTGACCCATTAGATAAACTTCAACGAGGGGAAAACTATCAATCCATTCCCAATTTCCGATTGGATGTTGGTGGACATTACACAACCGATTTTAAAGAATTGATCAAAGAATCTCAAGTATTGAACTTCCTGGTAGATCTGCTCCATCAGAGTGAATTGGTTTTTAGCAATCTTAAAACCTATAAAGAAACAAACCTGACTTTATCAAACCGAATACAAAAATACCTTGATCAATGATTAAATCCTTTCGCAACCTACCTGCCGGCAAGGTAGGAATCCGCCAAAAGTTGCTCTCTCAAAATAGGGGAACCCAATATTTGGTTTATGCCTTAGGTGAAATTTTCCTGGTTGTTATCGGGATATTGATCGCGCTGCAGATCAATAACTGGAATGAACACCAAAAGCTTCAAAAAAAGGAAAAATTGTACTTGGAAAGACTCAAAGGAGAGGCCATATGGAATATCGATATTCTTGATAATCAAATTAAATTGTATGAAAGTAACGCATCGAATCTGGATTCTCTTGCTTTTTTATTGAGCAATGCGGCTCCAAATAATGAACAGTTTAGAATTCCTGCTACGCCTTTTTTTATGAGTGCATGGCTTTTGAAAAACTCTGCCTATGCCGAGTTAGTATCCTCTGGTTCATTGGGTATTCTCTCTGATGTCAAATTGCGCGAAATGCTGGATGAAGTAGCTAGCTTCCAAACCCGTTCCATCGAGACACTCCATTACTGGAGAGACTTAGCGGTTGCAGATGCCCATCTTTTCCAGCCCTACAGAATCCAAAAAATCTCCCTTGTTAACGGAGATACTACCAAATTTATGAGTCTGGATTACGAACGTATGATAGGCCAAAGGGAGGTCATCGCCGGAATACAGTTTTGGAGACTCGCTAACCAAAAGTTTGCAGTAGGCATTGTAGAGTTTAGAACGCACTACTTTAAAATTCTTGAACGAATCAACTGTCTCGAAAACAACAATTGCCCAAATTGATACCATGATCTCCCTCTTCCGCAAAATCCGCCAAAAACTTCTCCAACAAAACCGGATCAATCGGTATTTGGCTTATGCCATTGGCGAAATCTTTTTGGTAGTTATCGGAATATTGCTCGCCTTACAAATCAATACCTGGAACCAAAGTCAGCAACAAGCCAAGCTCGAAAGACGAATCCTGATTGAGATCGACAACAACTTGGGTGAGGATCTATTAGATGTTCAGGATGAGATTGAGAGTTTTGAAACTACCATACGACTTGATTCAATACTTATTCAACACTTCAAATCAAGGCAACCTTTTTCAGATTCCATCGGTGCTTTTCTCCATGTAGTAGAAATGAGCCCACACCTTTCCCCAGGTCAAAATGGCTACAAGCTACTGGAATCAAAGGGTATAGATGTAATATCCCTTGATTCATTGCGAATGCAAATTTCCAATTTGTACGAGCGCAACTATCCTTATTACATGACCTATGCCCGAGAGCGCTTTCAAATAATTGAATTAGAAATAAAACCCTTTTGGACAAGGAACTTTTTCATTGAAAAACATGGGCAATGGCCATTCAGGAAGCGGGTACCTATCGATTATCATCAGCTTTTAGATGACCGTCATTTCATCCCGCTTATCCAAGTAAGTTCCTTTCAAGCCTCGGTGATGCTGACAAGATCAATAAATCTCAAAGAAGAAATTGAGGCCGTACGAGTTAGTATTCATGAGTTTTTGGAAAAAGATAAAAAATAAATTTTCAACTATGCTTAAATTCTTCAGAAAAATCCGCCAAAAACTCCTCGAGGAAAACAAGATAAGCAGCTACCTCATATACGCCGTCGGCGAAATCTTCCTCGTGGTAATCGGGATTTTGATTGCTTTGCAAGTCAGCAATGCCAATCAGAGAAGATTAGACAATATCAAACGAAATGAGTACATCATTCGGATCAAAGGTGATATTGAATCTGACCTTAAGCAACTTGACCAACTGGCGTATGGCTTGGGAAAAGAAAATGCAGAAAATATTGATCGCTATTTTGGGTTTTTTACAAAAGGGGGTCAAACCATCGAAACCTTTGTAGACAGCGCACTGCGGACTCCTTTAAATAAATTTAGATACCTCCCCAACCGGCATTCTTTTGAGGACATGAAATCCTCCGGCAATATTCAATTTCTCACAGATAATCAGCGGAGTGCTTTGGCAGATCTCATTGCACAGCAGGATTTTACCATCATCATGTTCGAAAAAATTATTGACCAGATCAACATGGAAGATTATAGTGCCCGTGGCTATTTGGATATGGATGACGATCCAAGTTCTTTTTTTCAAACTCTTGGTATCAAAATCAACCCTGAAGATCAAATTAAAGGATTGCATCATCTGCACAATAGGATGAGATGGAGTCGCTCTTTGGGATTAACTGCAAGTCAACAACGAAATGCCATCCAGGATCAATCAAATAAAATCTTAGCGCTCTTTTCTAAAAAATGACATGCTAAAATTCTTCAGAAAAATCCGCCAAAAATTCCTGCTACAAGATCGTGTGACCCGATATCTGGTCTATGCGATTGGTGAAATCTTCCTTGTGGTTATCGGGATCTTGATTGCCTTGCAGGTGAATAACTGGAACGAAGACCGAAAAACCAAGGCAGCCGAGCAAAAACTGCTGGCATCCCTGCTTGAGGAGTTTGATTCCAATGCGGTAATCCTCGACCAAACCATGGAACTCAATGAACAAATCATCACCAACAGTACGCAAATCGGGGACTTCACCGGACCCTCAATTGGAGATTTCGATGAGTTGGCACTGTCCAATCTGATGGTTGGCACTTTCAAATTTGAATCCCGTTTTGTTCCCAATCAAGGTACCATCGAAGAAACTATCAATACCGGCAAGCTCAGCATCCTTTCTAACCCAGAACTCCGCAAGGCAATCACCAATTGGAAGTCCGATTTGGAAAGGGTAAAAAGACAGGAAGATTATGTCGTAGCGCGAAGAGATCTTGCTCACGATTATTTTATCAATTCCGGCAATTTCCGAAGACACCTGGAGGTAATCGATGAAAGCTTAATCGAGGCAGGAACGAGTAGATTTCCTTCAAACAATTTCAAGTTTTTGCAGGATCAAGGGTTTGAAAGCAAGCTTTATCTTTTTATAGTGGCCTCGGCCAACTTAAATCAAGTATTCTATCCTCCGCTGAAGGCTCGGACAGAAACCATCATTTCTCTGATCAAAGAAAAACGTAACTAAATGACTATGATCTCAATTTTCCGCAAAATCCGACAAAAGCTGCTCTCTAAAAATCGGTTTACAAGATATTTCGCTTATGCATTAGGCGAAATTCTGCTGGTCGTGATTGGGATATTAATCGCTCTGCAGATCAACAATTGGAATACAGCCAAAACTATCAGAGCTACAGAGATCGAAATGCTTGACGACTTAAAAATAGCCTTGGAGACTGATTTAAAAAATGTAATAAGCAACAATATCAGGGATTGTAATATTCGGCTAGCGGTCACCAAATCAATAGTGGACTGGTCCATCCTAGCAACGCCACCTCCTGATTCTATTGCTAAATACCATATCTACATGGGCTTATTCCGAACTTTTACGCCAGTCACGAGTCCTTACAAAATATTAGAGTCCAAAGGACTCGATATCATCAGGAACAAGACACTCAAGTATAAAATCATCAACCTTTATACTTTGGAGTACGCTAACCTGAACACCCTATTTGAAAATGAAACAAACAATATAAGAGACGTATATCGACCTGAAATCAGAAAGCATTTCAAAATAAACCCGCCAGAAATGGAAGTTCGATATCAACCCATTGGATTAGAAAATTCAATCAAAGACCGGGATTTCATGAATATGGTCACGATTATGTATTCAAACAACATCGACTTGCTCAAATTTTTCATGACCATCCAAGTTGCCATTCAGGATGTGATTCGGGAGATTGATCAAGAAATAAAAACCGATTAAAATTATAAACATGTTCAAATTTTTCCGCAATATCCGTCAGCAACTTCTCTCCCACCTGCCTACCGGCAAGGTGCCAAGCTACCTTGCTTATGCGGTCGGTGAAATTTTCCTTGTAGTCATCGGAATCCTGATTGCCTTGCAGATCAATAACTGGAATGAAGGCCGAAAGCAGAAACGTTCGATGCAGGTAGCGATCCAATCACTGATTGAAGATTTCAAACAAGACACCTTACAGCTGAAGCAGGAAATAGAAGCAATTAGCAAAGACCTTGAAATCCTTGATGGTTTTAGAATGAGGTTATCAAAACCCTCAGCGACAATCGATACTTTAAGACAAATTGCACGCTATGAGTATATTCCTTTTTTTGACCCCAGCAATGAAATGAACAGGAATACAATTATTTCCTTATTGAGCACGGGAACTGTCGATTACTTTGATGAAGAACTTAAAGCAAAAATACTAAAGTACAATTCCGAGCAACTCAAAAGCATAAAAATCATGGATGAAAACGTATCTATTTATTTGAATACCCAATATTCATTTGGTCTGGGAATCGCCTCACAAAGCGGCAATCCCAATTCCATGTTAGCATCGGTTACCATAAATGGACCACTATCAGAGTTGTACTGGGCTAATCTTGATGACAAGCAACTCCTGGAATCCATGCTCAATACTTTCGCGGGGAAAATGGTCATGAACAGCATTGTCTTATCAATGAAAAAAGATCTTTTGGATAAAACCAATGTTATGCTTGATTACCTCCACCAATACAAAAAATGAATATGTTTAGAATCTTTAGATCTCTCCGAATTTCACTTTTAGGCCATAATAAAATCGGTAAATATCTCAAATATGCTTTTGGAGAGGTAATTCTTGTCGTAATTGGTATTCTGTTGGCCTTGCAGATCAATACCTGGAACGAGGAACGGAAAATATCCAAAGAACGGAATCAATTTATGCAGTCTATCAAAGAAGATTTAATAGCAGATACATTAGATTTAAACGAGACATTAGGTCAATGGAATATTCAACTTGCCGAATTGAATACTTTTAAACAACAAGTTAATTCAACCAAAACCATAGATTCATTGATTTTTTTGGTCAGATACGAATTTTCGCCTTATTTTTCATCTTTTTCAGGTTTTAATGACAATACCTATAGGTCTATGCTCAATACTGGTAAACTTAGCATTTTACATCCCGAATTGAGAAAAGTTTTACAGGCACACTATCATCAGCAGTTGGATACGAAAGAGTGGCATGATAACCAAATAGAACTGTATCAGACCGTAGTTAGAACCTATACGGATCAATTCCCCATGAATATCGATGCAAAATTTATCAGAAATCAGGCATTGGAAGATATAATTTGGAAAGATATCAACCCTAGACAATTGCTCCTAGTTTTAAATAGCTGGGGGACCAGAAAGTCATTTTATTATCAAACTCATATTCCACGCTTTGAAGATAGATTACAGGAAACAGCTTATATCTTAAAGACATATTTTAATAAATAGTATTATTTAGAAAAAATAATGATCACAATTTTTAGAAAAATACGGCAAAAACTCCTCGCGGACCTGCCTTCCAGTAAGGCAGGAAATCGGGTTACCCGATACCTGGTCTATGCCTTCGGTGAAATCTTTCTTGTAGTAATAGGGATTTTGATCGCACTTAGCATCAATACCTGGAATTCAGGCCGCCTTGAAAACAATGAAGAATTAAATACACTAAAGGCCTTGAAAGAAGATATTTTTCAAAGTAAAGTCAACGTGGAAAGTACGCTTATCAATCAGACCCGTGTGGTTAATTACTGCTCCATTCTTTTAACAGCCTTATTAGAAGAAAATCAAACCTTAAATCCAGACACGTTGGGGAAATACATTTATCGGGGAGCCTTATCCTATTGGAAAGTCGAACCGACCAATGGTACTTATGATGCTTTGATTAGTTCGGGTAAGACAGGATTGATCAAAAACCCGAAACTCAATCGCCTTCTGGCCGAATATGCTACAGAATTAAAATATGGATTTGAGGATGAGGTAGAAAGTATGGAACTGACTGCAAGGTTGACTGAAAAAAGTGCAGTTTATGCACCTACCTTGGGATTTGCACTGCTTAAGGAATTCAAACTGATCGATTCTGAAAAATATTACAATGCAAAAGTCTTAGACAGGGCCAAATCCCAATTGATGGGCGACAGAATCTTCCACGGTATCTTGGTGAAAAAATCAATCTTAGAAAACAACCGGTTGGATTATCACGAAAGTATTTTTACTAAATTAAATGAGATTCTTGGGTTGATCGATCAAGAATTAGACTTAAAAGACAAATTCTAATGTTCAAATTCTTCCGCAAAATCCGCCAAAAACTCCTTTCCGAAGGCCTGTCTGCCGGACAGGTAGGAAAGACTTCACAGTATCTTAAGTACGCCATCGGGGAAATATTTCTCGTAGTAATCGGGATATTGATTGCGTTATCAATCAACAACTGGAATGAACAACGAAAGCAAACGAAAGCCCGACAATTGTTTACTGAATCTATGCTTTTAGAATTGAAAAAAGATAGCACTTTTTTAGTTGATATTATAGACGAATTGGACGAAAGTATTGCTATCCTTCAGGACCTCAAGCATCGGATCAACAATCCTATGGCTACCTTGGATACCATAGATCATATTTTAAAATATGAGTATAATCCCGGTTTTGTCAATGCAGTCGATTTAAATAAAAATACTTTTTCTACTTTATCAACATCCAGTCAGATTGCCCTTTTTAAAAATACCGATGCAGACCACATTCAAACCTATTACCAATTGGTCCTTAATATGGAGAATTTTCAAGAAGATCAGCTGAACTTTTACCGCGATACTTTTTCAAAATTCCTCGAAAAAGTCCCATCCGCAGATAACATGGTGGAATATCCCCTCCTTGACCCCGGAAAACTTAAAGATCAAATTTGGAACGGAGTGGATATGCAAGCAGCAAGATTGCAGTTCGGCGGAATCACCACCCTGCAAAACCACATCTTTATCACTTTTCTGAGGATGGACAAAGAGCTGTTAGAAGCCAACCAAAAACTTATCCATCATCTTAAAGGAAATTTTCCATGATCTCCCTCTTCCAAGAAAATACATTTTTTTAAAGGAAATACCCTGAAAATCTAAACTCTTTGAGGGAATTAGCTTATCCTAACCGTTAGAATTAATTTTTATAGTAAATCGATCTAAATGCAAAATATTCATTCTTTTCTGTCCTTAATTAAATTTCTCATTTTGAGCGGGTTCTCATTTTAGGGCATGGCTTTTGACTAAGGTTGGCTTCACGAGTTAACTATCGTATAAAATGAAAGTATTAGGAATTTTATGTCTTTTTGCCTTGACTATGTTCATGGGCTGCAATGACAAAAAAGAGGCCGTCAAAGAAACTACCATTGAGGTAAAGGTGGAAAAAGAAGCCGATACGGAAATCAAAATCGGGCCAGACGGCGGATCGGTCAAAACCAAAAAAGTAGAAGTAGAAGTCAAAAATGACAACCAATAAAATAAAAAGCTGAGCCGGAAGGTTCAGTTTTTTTTGCTTTATGCCAGTTGTAGCCAATCAAGGCCTTATTTAATTAAAGCATTATTTTTATTATTTATTTTTTAGTGAATTTGCTAATCGGGGCACTCCATTTGCAATCATATCATCCAATTGACCGGCGAAAAAGCAAACAAATTTTTGCGCTAGAAAACTTAAAAAACTCCAGATCATTTAGGACTTTCCTGTTTTTCAATTGATCAAAATTCTAGACTAAAAAACTCATGAAACTGTACTCCATTGGATTACTATTTGCCTTCTTGTTGACCGGGACTCTGAGTGCCCAAAACATCAATATTGGCATCAAAGGTGGCCTCAATAGCTACAACATTACTCCAGGTGATTTCAACCCAAAAACTGGGATTCACCTCGGACTGCTCGGTCATATACACATGACAGATCAGATTGGGCTTCAGCCGGAAATCTATTATTCCGCCCAAGGCGCTAAATTTGGCAACTCATCCAATAGCCTCAATCTAGACTATATCAACATCCCCCTGCTATTGCAGTACATGTTTGATAATGGATTTAGGGTTCAGGCAGGCCCACAATTGGGCTTATTGATGAATGCCAAATCAGTTACCGGATCCACAGAAGTGGATGTGAAAAACGATTTCAAAAGCATTGATGTGGGAATAGGAGTTGGCGCGAGCTACATTCACCTTCCCACGGGATTTGGAATCGATGCCCGATACAATATCGGAATGAGTAATATCAGTGAAATCGCCTCCAACGATTATAAAAATCGTGGCTTTCAGCTTGGCGTTTTCTACCTGTTTAACCACACCAATTAATTCAATCCCATCATCCAAAACACCGTTTGGATTGAAAAATCAAAAGAGGCAGGACCAATGGTTCTGCCTCTTTTGATTATCTGTCTGAGTCGACTTTGCCATCAGACAAGTTAACTAGCAAAGAGGAATAAATTCTCTCCCATGCACAGATTTTAAGTGTTTTCTGTCTTCAAGACATACACACTCTCTTCCTTTTCAAAAGAGAATTTTGCCTCTTCTTTTGGGAACCTGTAATAGTCTTTATCCGAAGATTCTGAATTCTCCCATAACTGATTCAAATCTAAAATCCTTGGAACAAGAGAATATGCCACAATACGCTGATGATCGACATACAAAACCAAAATATGGATATCACTTTGAGTTAAACTCGAAAGGTTATCATACCCCTTTAGTTCGTTAAAGTTTGGGTCGGCATAAGGTTTCACTACTAGTAAAGAATCCCAATTCGGTATAGAAGCCAGCTCGGTAAAATCTAGTTGGAATTTAAAGGGAATTTGATCGGGGATTACCAAATCAATTTTTTTAGGTGTAAACCGACCACATCCCAAAAAGGCAAGAAAAAAGATGGAAAAAGCGAAAATTCTCATCATTGATCCTCCTTCAAAATGCTCAAAACTTGATCAACTACCAGTTTTCTATCCTCCGAAGAGGTGTAAAAGAATCCAATACGGTTTGCTTCTATATCCTCAATGAGATTCAATAGATTATTTTTATTCCTCACACAATCAATGATTTCATCCACATATCTTACGTATTCGATTTCCAGATCCACGCCCTTAACACCAATTGGGTTCCATTTTTTAAGGACTTCGTTTATTTTATGATTGATATCCATTTAAATAGTCAGCAAAGTTGGTAACTATTTTACCATAATTCCTAGTTCCTGGATTTGTGTCAAATCTAATTCTGATAGTGTCCGTTATTTGGATCCAATTATCTAATTTTCAAAAATTTTACCATCTTTCATAATTGCCCAAGGTTTCAATTTTTCATTTCCTTTGCCGATGTCTCCACCGACCACCTAAAACTAATTCTCAATCCTTCCCATTCCTAAAACTCACATCCGGATATGCCGGCGGTGCAGGTACAGGTCTTGGGTCTTTTTGGATCAACTCTTTCAAATGCTCAATCGCCGCATCCAGTTGGGCATCTTTCCCTTCGAAAGTTGCCTTGGGCAAATTGATCACCTCGATATCAGGAATAAAGCCCACTCCCTCAATCAGCCATTCCACATTATCGCCGTTGTTGGTGTCTTCACCAACAACTCCATAAACCCCATTCATGGGAGCCCTGGCAATCCCATTATCCGAAAGCGTATTGGCTCCGGAAAGCCACACTTCGCCACCCCAAGTTCTCGCACCGATGGCTTTGCCCATGCCCAATCTGCGGAAGCCTTCGGCAAAGGCCTCTCCATCCGAAGCGGTAAACTCATCCACCAGCAAAACCAGATGTCCGCGGAAAGCATAATTCATATTCCAATAGGGTTCTCCTGTTCGGCTTTTCCAATAAAAGAACGCCTCCCGCATCAGCTTCTCCAGGATGAAACTATCAATATTTCCGCCTCGATTATGCCGCACGTCGATGATCAGCCCTTTTTTCTTAAACTGCGGGTAAAAATCCCGGTACCACTGCCCGATATCTCCGGCCGTCATCGCTCTGAGATGCACATAGCCGATGTCCCCGTTGGATTGTTCCTCTGCTTCCAACCGGCGGGTGTATTCCCAGTCATTGTAGCGCAAATTGTTTTCCTGACCCACAGTCATCGGGTAGATGATATGATCACCTTTACCAGCTACCGCTATTCGAACCTGCTTTCTGGCCTTATCCCGAAGCAACACCTGAATATCTGCCACATCCAAAACGGAAGTCCCGTCTATATGCGTGATCACATCCCCTTCCTGTAAGCCTAAAGCTGGATGTGACAAAGGAGATTTTTCATCCGGATAATCCGGATCACTTTGGAAAATGTAGTCGATCTGATACCCTTTATCAGTTTTGGAAAAAAGTCCGCCCAACATCCCAAATTGAATAGAATCATCCCCATCTCGGATATCTCCTCCACCCACGGAGGTATGCAAAACCGAAAGTTCGCCGATCAATTCTCCAATCACATCCGAAAGCTCATTTCGTGTAGTCACCCGATCCACGAGGGGAAGATATTTCTCGTACATGGCATCCCAATCCACGCCATGCATGCCTGCATCGTAAAAATAATCCCGCTCCATTCGCCAGGCATCCGTGTAGATCTGCTTCCAATCCTCTCTCGGATCAATGCTAAATCTCCATCCACTCAAATCCAGTTTGCTTTTGGATAAATCCGAAACCGGCGAAGTGCCTAATTCCACCAGGAAATGATTGGAACCCTGTCGAAGCAAGGCATATTTATTATTCGCTGAGATGGCATAGCTGTTGATTTTATCGGCAAAAACTTTTTGCTCAGCTTTCTCCGAAATCGGCGTCATCATCAGAGCTGGCTCATCATCGTTGGAAGCCCCACCTCCGTAATACACACCCGGACCCGGACCAACTCGATGATAGTAAAGCGCCTTTTCGGTTACGATCAGGTTTTTATAATTTCCCGCCGGCACTGGTACTTCTTGCACCCGATCCATCAATCCCTCCTCATCAATGCTGACCGTGACCTCTTCCTCACTTTTTTCATCCTCGGATTCCAATTCATTTTTCGGAGTAAAAGGAGAAATCAAACCCTTTTGCAAGGGAATATGATAGATTTTCATCTGCTTTTCCCAAAAAGGCTCCGGCTGACGCTGTCCCCAGGGACTGCCGACTTTGGTCTCGAAGTTCCTGTCAGAAAGGAAATAAATCCACTTCCCATCCACACTCCACTGCGGGCTGAGACTATTCGTGCGATCAGAAGTCAGCGTGACGCGTTTTTCGGTGGATGGATTAAATACAAAAAGCTGGGTAAAGGTATTCGAAGCGGCCTGTCCATAGGCCAACCATTGACTGTCGGGGGACCAAGCCATACTTCCAAGCAAATCTTCGTCAGTGATCGAAGCTTTGACGGTTTTTCCCGAATCCATATTTCGGACCCAAAGCTCATTGTTCAGATCATACCAAGCGAGCCACTTTCCATCAGGAGATGGAGTCAAGCCAAAGCGCAAGGTTTTGCCATCTTCAGTAAGCTGTTTACCCTGATCTAAACCTAATCCCGAATACTGATGGATTTCAAATTCCCCGCTTTCATCTGAAAAAGTCAAAATATCCTTCGAGTCCGTAGAAAAAACCGCATCCCGATAGCGCACGCCATCTTTGCGACTTAGCCGAACCATTCTTCCATCCTTAGCCGGAAATACAAACACCCGACCCCGAGCGGTCAAGGCTACTTTTTCCCCATCATTGGAGACCGAAATATTGGTAATGTAGCTGGCTGGATTATCCACCCATTTTTCCCGCATTTGATCAAAATCCGAAACCAAATTGATGGCAATTTTCTCCTTTTGCCCCTCGCCCAAATTCATGCTATACAAGTCTGCACCGGATCGATAGACTAGCGTATTTCCCGAAATCGAATATTCACGCACATCGTAGGACTCCTCCTGCGTATGCTGCTGAATATCCGATCCATCCAGACTCATCGACCAGACATTTTGAATGCCATCTCGGGATGAAATAAAATAGACACGACCATCATGAAAGACAGGATGATGATCTTCGCCGTCATAGTCTTGAGTCAACTTGACCGCTTCTTCAGCTCCCTCACTATATTTCCAGAGTTGCCGGGCTGTTCCGCCCTTGTACCGTTTGGTGACATTACCATGATAGGTTGGGCGTACAAAAAAGTACGTTTCTCCAGCCTCATCAAAGCTTCCCTCTGCTGCCATTTCCAGTGGTACAAAGGACTTTTCCCCCGAGTTAACATCGAAAATCACCGTTCGTAAGCGGGGCAAGGTCGAATACTGATTGGTCACATAAGCCAACTCGCCTTCCGAACGCCACGCCGTCGGTATAGAAGGCATCGGCTCATAGGTCAATCTCCGTGGCAAACCTCCGGTGATCGGCATCAGATAAACTTCCGTAGGTCCCTCATAGCTTGCTGCATAAGCCACCCATTTTCCGTCGGGTGAAATCTTAGGAAAGGATTCATCACCGGGATGAGTGGTAAGTCGAGTGGCCATTCCTCCAGTGATGGAGGCCATCCAGATATCCCCTTCCGATACAAAAACCACCTTGTTTTCGTGGACATCGGGATGCATAAAATAGCCGGGATTGGATTGAGCGCTAGAACCCGACAAGCCTACGGCCATGAAAAGTAGGCAAAAGCACAAATGAGGGTAAATGTATTTCATAGTCTTTGATGAATTAAACTGAATAAAAACCAGGGGTAATCTATTGGATTTTTTTGGGAAAATCTCAGAATTGACCAACAAAGGCTATTCAATTGAATATCAGCGGACGTATTCCAGTATTTTTTTTCTGATTAGCTTACAAATAAATCAATATCGGCTTCTTTTTACAGATAGTTTTGTATTTTTCAAATCAATAGAATTGAATTTTATAAAGATATTGGAGCTCAAAAAATTTAGTCGGATAGTTCTACTGATTAGCATCTGTTTCAGTCCATTAAATACGCTAACCAGCTGCACTTAAAATTATAATCCAAAATGTACAAAACCACCAATTTTTAAACCAATAACATATGACTCCTATCGCCTGGATTTTATGGGGACTTTTAATTCTATTTCTGATTGCTTCTTTGATTTTTGTATTAAAAAATTGGCGGTTACGAAAAATAGCAAACCAAAAATTAAAATCTTTTAATCGCGAATTTACCAATGATTGGTCTGATTCCTTTTTATTGGAAAAGCGAAAACATACCGACCCACTTGCAGATCAAACGGTCGCCATGATCATGCAAAAAAAAGAGGAAGGTGAAATCAACCATCTTTTCGAACACATCACCCGGGACCGGGACCGACTGGACAGCAATGCTCCCGACGAACTCAAGGTCTATTTTGAGCAAAGCAGTAAACTTCCCGAGTGGGCGGATCAAGATTTGATGGCTTTGGGCCAGCAGATCTACCTCCGACATGGATTTTGGGTTTCCCTTTTGCTTTCATACAAATCCCTCCCCGAATGCTATGCTTGCGCACACGGAGCGGAAGTCCTTCATCGCACTGCAAGATTAAATGAACACCATGGGTCTATGGATACCTTTAGTAGAAGAATATCCGAAACCGCCCAGTTTGTAATTTTTGCCATGCTTCCGGGAGGTCTTTCAAAAAAAGGCCGTGGCATGGTAGCCACTCAGAAAGTCCGCTTGATTCACGCCGTCATCCGACATTACATCAAGAGCAAAGGGTGGGATTCGGAAAAATACGGAGAGCCCATCAATCAGGAAGATATGGCGGGTACTTTGATGTCTTTCTCGGCCTTGATTTTGGAGGGAATGGATCAGTTGGGAATCGAACTCGATCCAGTCGAACTCGAAGCCTACATGCACTGCTGGCGGGTAATCGGGCATATTGTAGGACTTGATGATGACATCATACCCGCCAATGCCAAAGATGCCTTGAAACTCGGCCACAGTATCCTGGATCAGCAAATCGCCGAAAGCGATTCCGGCAAAGCTTTAACCCATGCTTTGGTCCAATGGATCAATCTCAAATCGCATCCCTTTTTTACCCCAAAAACCAATATTGCCATCATGCGACTGATGATGGGAAAGGAAATATCGGATCTTTTGGCCGTCCCCGAATCCGATCCATTGCATCAGCTGAAAATCGAAAAACGCATCAAACGAATCGCCAAAATCGGGGAGTTTCTGGACAAAAGCCTGGTCTTTGCCATGGTGCTCCAGTTTTTTACACGATTGCTCTCCCAGTGGATGATTAGCAAAATGACCAATGCCAATGTGATCAACTTCTACCTTCCCAGGTCTTTGACTCAGGACTGGGGAGCTAAAAAAGCACGCTCATGAACCAAGCCTTGATTAATTTTGAGGACTATTCTCTGCCCGGTCTGATTTTCAACGGGGTGGGCTGCCTGTTTTGGGTTGTGGCCTATGCGATATTGGTCTGGGAAATCCGCAAAAAGAAATTCGTCGAAATGCCCGCCTATGTGGCCGGGGCCAATATCGGCTGGGAGTTTGTCTGGAGCTGGATTTACCATCCCAATACGGGTTTACTTTTTGCGCTGAGCTATCAAGCAGCCTTTCTGTTAGATTGCTTCATTTTCTACTCTGTACTTCGATACGGCACCAAGCAGCCGATGAATGCAGAAACCAAAAAACACTTTGCCCTATTCTGCATTATCAATTTTATTTTCTGGATTTTCTTCAGCTATTTCTATCGAAATGAAGGATTTGATACCTTGATCGGGGCCAATTCCGGATACATCATTAATGTTATTCTGTCTCTGCAATGTGTCTTTTTGCTGATGCAAACCAAGGACACCGGGCAATTCTCCATGGTTTTGGCATGGGCCCGAACCTTGGGAACGGGACTGATTACCGTTTCCATGTTCTTCTTTTATCCAGAAAATCACTTCGTCCAGTTTCTGGGGATTTCTTGCTTTCTTTTGGACAGCACCTTTATTTATGTATTGTGGAAAAGACACGGAGCGCTATTTGGCACTCTTAGCAAGGCTTAACTATGTTTAAAAAAATTACAGAGTTCTTTATCCCCTCTAGAAAGCTGGAAACTGGCGATGAGCTACGGTCTGAGCGGATTTTCGTGGCTGTTTTGCTTATTTCATCTATTTCTAATTTCCTCGGAATCGGTCTGGCTTTGGATATCGGCTCAACTCAGAATGGCTATCTACTTCTGATTAATGGTATTATTGGCCTATTGATTCTTTTTGCCTACCGGTCTGGTCTATCCAAATCTATTTCGTCGGCTATCTTTTTGACCCAGTTTGCAATCAGCTTTCCTTTGCAAGCTTGGCTACAAGGAGGCTTGGCCTCCCCTGCAGCCGCAGCACTTTTCTTACTTCCTGCGGTTGCTATGTTGATTTCCGGAAAGCGTGCAGCGATATTTTGGATGCTGGTTTCGGCTTTTTTGAGCCTTGGTCTTTACCTAGCTCAGTTATCCTGGGGTGCACCTGCTCCGCAGTATGATTTGGAGCATATCGAGAAATTCTACTTTTCATCCCTCCTGAGTACCAATATTACCATTTTCATCATTCTTTTAGTATATGAATTGGGGAAATCGCGAGCATTCAAAAACATCCAAGAAAAGAACGAGGCTCTAGTCAATACCCAAGAGCAATTGATTCAGCAAGAAAAACTTGCTTCCCTGGGTCAACTCACTGCCGGTATTGCCCATGAAATCAAAAACCCACTTAACTTCATTCTTAATTTTTCCGAGGTTAATTCCGAACTGGTGGATGAATTGAAAGAAAACCTCGAAAAAGGGGAGCTGGGAGAAAGCCTGGAATTACTTCGAGACATTCAGTTTAACCTCAAGAAAATCCACGATCACGGTGCTCGGGCTGACAATATTGTCAAATCCATGCTGAAGCACAGTCGGGAAGGCACCGGTAAAAAAGAATTGACGGATTTCAATGAACTGATCAAAGAATACGTCAATCTGTCCTTTCATGGTATGAGAGCCGGAAAGGACCCCATCAACGTCAGCATTGATCTTGACCTGGACCCAAAAATCAACGAAATCCTAATTAATGCCGAGGATTTCTCCCGCGTGATCTTAAACCTCTGCAACAATGCTTTTGACGCAATGCGGCAAAGACTCCACGAAAATCCGGGTGAATTCCATGCAAAACTGAAAATCAGGACTTTGAATAATAAAAATACACTTAACTTCGAAGTAGAAGATAATGGCCCGGGGATACCAAAACCCAATTTGGATAAAATCCTTCAGCCTTTTTTCACTACCAAAAAAGGCACCGAGGGTACTGGGCTAGGACTCTCCATTTCCCATGACATCATCAAATCTCATGGAGGAAAAATCACTGTCTCAAGTAAATCAGGTCAAGGAACCATTTTTAAAATCGAATTACCGAATAGCACTCATGAATAATTATTTCAACGTATTTCTCTTTTTTCTATTGATTTTTTTGCCGGGCTGTCAAAAAGAAACACCCGCAGAATCTACTCCTACCCCGACCAACTCAATAGTACCCGAAATCACCGAGATAAGGGATATCGACCTTCAATCGGTTCAGCTTTCGGAATTTCCCCCACCTCTTGAAATTACTCTCTCCACAGGGACCAATGCCCCTCAACCCACTCCCCTTTCCCGGCTGCGAAATGATCAGGGGGAAATCATCAAAAACGAAAATGGAGCCTCATTTATCCTCGGGCAGGGAGGTATTTCACAGTTTAAAAAATACACTTCTGAAGAAGGGCTGGCATTGGATGCCATCAATTGTGCTTTGCTCGATTCACGGGGTCATTTATGGTTTGGAACCAATGGCGGAGGGGCCAGCCGATTTGACGGGATGACTTTCACTACCTTTTCCGATGCCCAAGGATTGGTCGAAAACAGCGTCAGAAGCATTTACGAAGACCGGGAAGGAAATATTTGGTTTGGCACCGTAGGTGGCGTAAGCAAATTTGACGGAAAAGTCTTTACCAATTACTCTGCAGAGCAAATCGGAGATGGGGTCATATTTGCGATTTCTCAAGATGGGGAGGGAAACATGTGGTTTGGCACCAGCGCCATAGGAGCCGTCCGTTTTGATGGGGAAAAGTTTGACGTTTTTGGTGTCGAGGAGGGAATGGGTGACAATCTTGTTGTTCACATTTTAGAGGACTCCGAAGGAATTCTTTGGTTTGGTACTTATGGTGGAGGATTGACCCAGATGATCGATGGAAAATTCAAAACCTTTACCACGGCAGATGGCTTGACCTCAAACCGGGTCCGGAATATCTACGAAGATCAATCCGGCGACTTGTGGATCTCCTCCATTGGTGGCGGCGTGAGTCGTTTTGATGGGGAAAATTTCACCAACTATGGTTTGGAGGATGGACTGGCAGGACTGGTCGTCCGATCTGCGATTGAGGATCGTGATGACAATCTTTGGTTTGCCACGGAGCGTGGAGCGAGCAAATTTGATGGAGAGCAATTCACCAGTTACACCACCGATCAAGGCCTAGCCGGGAATAATGTAATGGGCGCAGTCTTGGACAAAGGCCAAAATTTATGGTTTTTGACCGATGGAGGTGGCGTCAGCCGATTAGACGGGACACATTTCACCAATTTCACCAATGGTCAGGGACTGGCCGGAAACATTGTGCTGAGCATCGAAGAGGATAAAAACGGAGACCTCTGGTTTGGCACCAGCGGCTTTGGCGTAAGTCGGTTTGACGGAGAATCTTTCACCTCGATCAATTCCACACATGGACTGGCCGGGGACATTGTTTTTTGCATGATGGAAGATAAGGAGGATAGGATTTGGTTTGGAACTGGCGGGAATGGAATCAGTATTTTTGATGGAGAAAGATTCATCCAGTTAGACCAAGAAAATGGTTTGGTGTCCAATGAAATATATGCCCTTCTTCAGGATCAAAAAGGAGGTATCTGGATCGGTACGGACTCCGGTCTTCACTACCTCCACGATGGGCAGCTGGACTATTTCAGTGCGGAGGAAGCTTTGGCCGGAGATGTGATTTTGAGTCTTTTTGAAGATCAAACCGGCGCGATTTGGATTGGATCTGTGGATGGAGGGCTTACTCGATTCGATGGGGAAAAATTTCTCCGATTTACCACTTCGCAGGGAATTGTGGACAATGGAATTATCCGGATTTCAGGAGATTTGGAGGGTAATCTATGGATAGGATCTGCTCATGGTCTGAGTTTTCTTTCCCAAGCACAGGTTTCGGAATTGGCTCAAAATCCATCAATCATCCTTCAGTTTCAAAATTTCACCACACAGGAAGGGCTATCCAATAATCTGATCCAGCAAATCGTGCCTCTGCCCGATGGAAAAATAGCCTTGGGATCTAATCTCGGAATCACAGTTTTCAAACCTGAGATCAAGAGTGAAAATGAAATAGGCTTAAGCGAAATAGAGAATTTCAATTCCGAAAACGGCTACCCGGTCAAAGATCTGACCGATGGCCAAAACGGGATGTTTTTTGACAGTAATGGAGTACTTTGGGCGGGAACCGGAAGTTCGAAGACCGGGTTAGTTCGATTTGATTATACCCACTATGAGCCAATCAATCCTCAGCAAGACTTGATGATCAAGCAGATTCGGATCAATGAGGAAGTCATCCCATGGCATACGCTTGCAGGTGAGGACAGCACTAGGTTTGGTGAAAAAGCCTTCTCGGATATATTTACTCAAACCAGCGATGAACTCATCACGCTGGGACGTAAACTAAGTACGGACGAAAGACAAAAACTCCGCGAGCGGTTCAAAGGGATCAGTTTTGAATCAGTCGATCCGTTTTTCCCGATTCCACAAAAACTCAAACTCCCCTATCGGCACAATCACCTGAACATCGAGTACGGCTCCAATGAAATGGCCCGTCCCTTTTTGATCGAATATCAATACATTCTCGAAGGCTATGACCAAGAGTGGAGCCCGGTACTGCAGCGTACCAGCGCCACTTTTGGTAATATTCAGGAAGGAGATTATACTTTCTTGGTCAAATCTCGTTACGCTGGAACCTCCCAATCGAGTGCCGGAGAATGGACCGAACCGATCAGCTTTGAGTTCTCAGTTTTACCGCCTTGGTACCGAAGCTGGTGGGCCTATTTGATTTATGGATTATTGGCCCTTTCGCTGATTTATCCGATCAATATTTACCTGAGAAACCGAGTATTGAAAGCCGAGCGGGAGAAAGCCAAAGAACGCGAACTTCAGCATGCCAAAGAAATCGAAAAAGCCTACGAGGAGTTGGCTTCGACACACGAAAATTTGAAGTCCACTCAATCTCAATTGATTCAGGCAGAAAAAATGGCTTCCCTCGGCGAGCTCACAGCCGGAATCGCCCATGAAATCCAAAACCCACTCAATTTTGTGAAAAACTTCGCCGAAGTGAGTCAGGAATTGATGGAAGAAATGGAAGAAGAAATCCAAAAAGGAGATTATGAAGAGGTTACCTTTATTGCTAAAGATATCCGGGAAAATCTGGGACGAATATCCCAGCATAGTCTCCGGGCCGACTCCATCGTCAAAGCCATGCTTCAGCACAGCCGAACCAGTACCGGGGAAAAAGAGGTGACCGACATCAATGCTTTGGCAGACGAATGTCTTCATCTGAGCTTTCATGGGATAAGAGCCAAGGAAAAAGATTTCAACTCTGATTTCAAAACTGAGCTTGATCCTGAAATCCCGAGACTCAATGTGATCCCACAGGAAATCGGGCGGATTTTGCTCAATATGCTCAACAATGCCTTTTATGCAGTCAACGAAAAAGCGCATCATGCCGAGGGAACTGACTACAAACCGCTCGTACTTTTAAAAACCAAAAAAGTGATCGGGGGCTTGGAGGTCACCATCGAAGACAATGGCACAGGAATCCCCGAAAATATCGTCGGGAAGATTTTCCAGCCATTTTTCACCACCAAACCCACTGGACAGGGTACGGGGCTGGGGCTTTCCCTGAGCTACGATATCGTCAAATCCTATGGCGGAGACCTTCGGGTAAAAAGTAATACCCAAGAGCCCTCCGGGACTGCATTTACTATATATTTACCTACACAACCTGATTAACATGACTATTTTCCCATGATATAACCCAGCATCTATGGAATTAAGCATTATTTCTTTGATTTTACTTTACTATCTGAAGCGTCCCATGGGACTGATTACCGTTTCCCCGGAGTGGAAGCGACTTTTCAACTCCGGAATGGTCTTGGCAGGCGTTCTTTTGATTTTAGCTAGTGTAAAGATCCCTCTGATCAGTCACTTGGCTACGATTATTTCCTTTCTGGTCGCAGCACTGATCGTCTATTTGGTTCTTAAAAACGAGGAACTCCACCATCGCAAAGGGATGATCTATGCTTGGTTACCCATCATTGTCATCAATTTTTTGGGAGAACTCACCCTCCTGATCAGCCCTGATTTTTACGACAGTTGGGAGAATTACTTTAACATCACCGAGTTTTTTGCCTTTATGTGGGCGATTGTCATGTGGATCAACAATACCAAGCAGCGCAAAGCACTCGAAGCCGAAAAACTGAAAGCCCTGCAGCGGGAGGAAAAATATAAAATTACCGAATCGATCAAAGAGCAACTGGAAAAACAAGTCATCGAACGGACGGCAGAACTCACCGCCCAGAAAAATGACCTGGAAAAAGCCCTCCACGATCTGAAAGCCACCCAAGATCAGCTCGTTCACGCCGAGAAAATGGCCTCACTCGGGGAATTGACCGCAGGAATCGCCCATGAGATCCAAAACCCGCTCAACTTTGTCAATAACTTTTCCGAGGTCAGTAATGAACTACTTGCCGAATTGAAAGAGGAACTGGAAAAAGGAAATACCGCCGAGGCACTGGAGATTGCTGTAGATGTATCCAGTAACTTGGAAAAAATCAGCCATCACGGCAAGCGGGCCGAATCCATCGTCAAAGGCATGCTGCAGCACAGCCGGACCAATACCGGAGAAAAAGTCGAAACAGACCTCAACCAACTGGCCGATGAATACTTGCGGCTATCTTACCATGGCCTGCGGGCCAAAGACAAGAGCTTTACCGCGGACTTTAAACTTCACGCAGATCCCAATCTCCCAAAAATCCCGGTGATTCATCAGGATATCGGACGGGTATTGCTCAACTTGATCAACAATGGGTTTTATGCCGCCGCAGAAAAGAAAAATCAACTCAAAGAAGCTAAAGATCCGCTGGCAGAATCCTTTATTCCAAAAGTCACCGTAGAAACCAAAGCCTTGAAAAACAGTGTGGAAATTTCTATCGAAGACAATGGTCCCGGAATCCCTGCAGAAATCCAGTCGAAAATTTTCCAGCCCTTCTTTACCACCAAACCCACAGGAAAAGGCACCGGCTTGGGACTATCGATGAGTTATGAAATCATCACCAAAGGCCACGGAGGGAAACTAAGTGTCAGCAGCAAACCGGGGCTTTTTACCAAATTTATTATCACCATACCTCAAGTTTAAACTATGAAAATTTTAATTGTAGATGATGAGCGGGATGTCGAGGACCTTTTCCGCCAAAAATTCAGAAAGGAAGTCAGAAGTGGCGATTTGGAGCTCGCCTTTGCTTTTTCAGGAGACGAAGCCCTGAAGATTTTGAGTGCGGACAATCCACCCAAAGTGGTTTATGTTTTCTCCGATATCAATATGCCCGGCATGACGGGTCTTGAGCTTTTGGATAAAATCAAGGAGCGCTTTCCGCACATTCAAGTCAGTATGATTTCAGCTTATGGAGATCAGGAAAACTTCAAAAAAGCCATGGATTCCGGGGCCAAGGAGTTTTTCACCAAACCCATCGATTTCATCTCACTGAAAAAAGAAATCGGAAAACTAATTGACAAACATAACAGCTAAATCGACATGGTCAAGATTCTAGTAGTAGATGATGAGGCGGATCTGGAAATACTGATCAAACAGAAATTTCGGAAGCAAGTGCGAGATGAAATATTTGATTTTCATTTTGCGCTGAATGGTAGGCAGGCGCTAGAGGTTCTTGATGCAAATCCCGATATAGACATTATCCTCAGCGATATCAATATGCCCGAAATGGACGGCTTGACCTTGCTGTCCAAAGTCAAGGAAAAAAATTCCCTGCTCAAAACTGTGATCATTTCAGCCTATGGAGATATGGAAAATATACGCACTGCCATGAATCTCGGGGCCTTTGATTTCATCACCAAACCGGTGGATTTTCGTGATTTGGAGATTACGCTGGAAAAAACCATCGCCCATATCGAGCAGATCAAATCCAACCTCCGGGCGATGCGGGAAAATAATATCCTAAAAATGTATGTCGATGAAACCGTGCTCAATTTTATGGGAAACCGGGAAATCGACACAGGACTAATGGAAAATGAAAACGTCGAGGCTACCGTGGCCTTTGTGGATTTAGTGGCTTTCACCAAAATCTCCGAGCATGAGGAAGCCAATGTGGTCGTAGGCCTGCTCAACGAATACTTTGATCTCATGGTCAAGGAAATCATCGAAGAAAAAGGCAGTATCGACAAGTTCATCGGCGATGCAATCATGGCAGTATTTTTTGGGGAAAACCACTTCGAGCGGGCCATTCGGGCTGGCTTGGCGATTCGCGATAAAATGAATGCTTTGCCGGAGTTTTCGACCACCACGCACTTTAGACCTCAAGTTTCGATCGGAATCAATCACGGCGAGATGGTCTCTGGAAATATCGGTTCCCGATCGCTCAAGCGGCTGGATTATACCGTCATCGGAGATGTGGTCAATGTGGCGGCGCGACTTCAGGCAGCGGCCGTTCCGGGGCAGGTATTGATTTTGGAGAAAAATGCCAAATCACTGGAGGAACAGTTCGAATTCAAATCTATCGGCGAAATCAAGATGAAGAATAAGGCACTTCCTGTAGAGGTGGTTGAGGTGGTTTCTGGGAAAGGGTAAGCATTAAGCCGCTGTTCCTTAAATAGGTTTAAGATTTGGGATTAAACTAAGCGAGATTTCAAAAATTAGAATTAGGCAAACAAAATTGGTTAAAAAATTCCTCTAAAATTTTGTTCTTTTATTTTCTTTAAGGAAACCAAAACAAATTTCTATGAAAAAATTATTGTTATTTTCTGGCCTCATGCTAGGAATCACCTCTCTTTTATTAATCAACACCTCAAATTCTAATGCCCAGAAAGGTTTCGCAGGTGCTACTTGTAACGACTCATGTGAATACGCAGACTATAAAAATTGTATCCTTGAAGGTGGACAGGATGAAAATGGTAACGATATTACTGTCATTTGTCATGACATGAGAAAGTATGGTATAAGTTAATATCAGCTTCAAACTAGGTAAAATTAATCAGGAGATCACTTGATCTCCTGATTAATTGATTATTTTAAATCTATCCTATAGACATGAAACCCGTAGCTTCCTTTTTCTTATTATTATTGATTTCAACACTACTTTCTTGTAAAGAAAACAATCGAAATCTTGTAAATTCTACTTATAAAATTCAAGAAAATGATTTTTCCGAAATTGATAGTTTAAAATCAACCCCGCTTTCTCAAATATCAGACTCGCTTTTCATCCCAACCACTTTAACTGTTGTGGATGATCATTTAATTATTTCTGAACGCACAGGTGATTCACTGCTTCATTTAATCAATTTGGAAAATAATAAGAGAGAAGAGTATTTAGGAAGATATTTAAGAAAAGGAGACGGACCAAAAGAAGCACGCCTTGCTTGGAAACTATTTCCAATTGGTAAAAAGGATTTTGGCCTATATGATGCCGATTTAAGAAAGGTTATGAGATTCTACGTGGATTCGCTAATAATGACCAACGAATCAACAGAAGAATTTCAGTTAGATTTTTATGGAAACGGGATTTCCATATTAGATTCCAATTTTTATTATTTAAATGCAAATGACAGATCAAGTCGATTTTTTGCAAAAAACATTTCAAATGGGAAAGTTAAAGGCTTTGGAAGCCTACCTAAACTTAAAAACGATAAATACATTCAAGATGAAAGGGACAAAAACTACCAACTTGAATTTGCTCGATTAGAGCGTTTTGAGCAAAGATTTCTTATAACTTATTATAATATCCCTTATTTAGAAATATATGATTTAAAAAAGAAAAGTCAAATTGGAATTGAATGGTTTGATCCTATGCCGGGCCCTAAAGAGCTTGGTCGACGGACTTACTTTGCTTCAGGGCAAATTTTGGACAATAAAATCTACCTACTTTCTATGGCAGGTAATCCAAATGCTAGACCAAGAAATAATGAGATTTTTGTACTTGACTCTGAAGGAAATCCTCTACAAAAATTAGTACTGGATACAAATATTTTTGAATTTCAGGTATATAACGATATCATTTTTGCTCTTACTTCAGACACAAATTCTTCTGATTTTCAATTGATAAAATTCCGGATGTGAAAAATTATACCATTGGTGCCTTCTAGAACTTTGGAAAAGGAATTTAATTTAACGAGATTTCAAAAATTAGAACTAGGCAAACAAAATTGGTTAAAAAATTCCTCTAAAATTTTGCTCTTTTCTTTTCTTTTCTTTTCTTTTCTTTTCTTTTCTTTTCTTTTCTTTTCTTTTCTTTTCTTTTAAAGAAAATAATCCATCATGAAAAGTTCAATTTTGATCAAATCATTACTTGCAATTTTTGTAATTCCTTTACTTTTTTCCTGCGCAAACGGGAAAACGGATAGTGGGCAAAACTCTGAAAAATCCGAACCTACTCAAATCCCGATAAATGAAAACTTGACTCTTCCCCTGGATGCGGAAACTTCCTTGTGGAATTATTTCAGTCAACCGGCCATCATTGACGGCAAGCCCAAATTGATTTGGTTTAACCCCACCCGATACTCCATCGATTATTTTGATGTCAGGACTCAGACCTTGGAAAGAAAAGTTGTCTTAGAGCAAAATGGTCCCAATGCACTTCCGGGAATAGGGATGAATTCGGGAATTAAGTATGTCAATAAAGATACTGTAATTATCTATAATGGCCCCCTAAGCAGCATATTCCTTACCAATATTTCAGGTGAAGTTTATAAAAAAATCGACTTAAGTGATAATCCGTTTGGTTTTGGTTCTGTTGACTTGAAAAGTTCGATCGCCTATCGAAAAGGTAGCATTTACATGCAGCAACTCCCAATATATCCCGAAATTATCCCTGAAAATTTTAGGCCTAAATACAACAAAATCGCTAAAATAGATCTAGCCAATGGTGCGGTCGAGGAATTTGAAATCGATTATCCACCTGTGTATTATTCCGATCCAGATATTTCCAATCAATTGAAAATGATGAGCTTGGTCTACAATGAAAATACGGACAAATTCATCATTTGTTTTCCCCTGAGTGATGAGATCTTTGTTACTGACTTTACCTCTGGGATCAAACGCTATTCGGCAAAAAGTAAGTTGGTATCAGAGGTAATTCCCATCGATCGCGAAAATTCAGACATAAACCCTTCAAGCATCACTAATTTTTACTATTGGATGAATGATAGTTACGAGCAATTGATTTACAGTCCAGAGAATGACCTTTACCTCAGAGTAGCAAGAAAAGGGATTTCGGAAAATGATTTTGAAAACAGACAATTTACCAGCGATCGGGAATTTCTTGTCTTGGATAAGGATTTTAAGCTAATCGGAAACATAAAATACAACAGTTCGAATATCTTATATTACTTTCTAGATGGAAAGAATTTCTATTGGAACAAAAGTTTACAGAAATTCAATTTTGACACCGGCGTAGAAGATTCTATTTTCTTCCAAAGCAAAGTTCTGGAATTTTGAAAAGAACAAATCCTGTTTTTGACCGAATACGATCTATTTTTTGGATGGACATAAAATAATTGGGCAAAATCGAAGATTAACAGTAGATTAATGCCCGATTAGTTGATCCCCTATGAGAAAAATTGTACTCCCCAAACTCGCACTTGCTCTTACCCTAGTGAGCATGGCTGCGCTGAATTCTCAGTTTACATTAGCTGATGAATTCACTCCTCACAATCTCTTGCTGCAAAACGACAGCACCAAAAAAGACTCCCTGGACTATCCCAAGTTCAAAGAGCTTCCGCTAAAGCCGGAGCGGGAAGTGAAATTCACCACTACCGAAGGAACCTGGATGAGCCTGGATGTCAGTCCGGACGGCAAAACCATCGCTTTTGACCTGATGGGAGATATCTACACCATTCCAGTCGAAGGAGGAAAAGCCACCCCTATCACCACGGGTATCGCTTATGAAACCCATCCGAGATTTTCTCCCGATGGGGAAAAAATCCTCTTTACCTCCGACCGTGCCGGCAGCGACAATCTCTGGTACATCGATATGGTAAAAAAGGATACCGTTCAGGTGACCAAAGACAAAAATGGCGATGTGCCAGGGGCTGCTTGGTCTCCTGACGGAGATTATATCGTAGTCGCCAAAGGCCGACGCATCACCAAACTCTGGATGTATCACAAAGACGGTGGCGGAGGCATTCAGCTCAATCCTGATCCTGCCGGTATGAAAACCATCGACCCGGTAGTTAGTCCGGATGGCAAAAAAGTTTACTTTTCTCATCGAAATGGCGCATGGAACTACAATGCACTGCTTCCCCAATATCAAATCGGAACCTATGATTTGGAGGAAGGAAAAATCACTTCCATTTCTTCCCGATACGGTTCGGCATTTACCCCCACCCTTTCTAAAGATGGCAAATGGATGGCCTACGGTTCCCGATGGGATGATAAGACAGGCTTGATCATTCGAGATATGAAAACGGGCGATGAAAGATGGTTGGCCTACCCCGTACAGCGTGATGAGCAGGAGTCCATCGCTCCTCAAGGAGTATTGCCGGCAATGTCCTTTACTCCCGACAGTCAGCATTTGATAGCTTCCTACGGAGGGAAAATCTGGAAACTCCCCGTCGATGGATCATCGGCTACGGAGATCGCCTTCGAAGCTGACGTGAAGTTGGCCATGGGACCCCGATTGTATTTCAATTACGCTATCAAGGACACCACAGCCAAACTCGCCACCCAAATCCGAGATGCGGTTCCTTCTCCCGATGGAAAGAAATTGGCCTTTACCGTACTCAATCGCCTCTATGTCATGGATTACCCCGAGGGAAATCCTAAGCGAATTACAACTCACAATTTCACGGAAGCCATGCCAAGCTGGAGTCCTGATGGAAGCAAGTTGGTGTTTACCACCTGGGATGATTCAGTAGGTGGAAATTTGTACACAGCCCAGGTAAACGGAAATCCAAACGTCACAAAAATCACTCAAGAAAGTGCCTTATATATGGGTCCCGTTTGGAGTCCGAATAACCGAATTGTGGTGTTTAAAGGTCCTAATCGGGTCCAATTCGAAGCCGAAGGTCCCGGTGTAAATGGTTCGGAAGCCACACTCGTATGGATGCCTGCCGCAGGTGGAGACTTTACCAAAATCATGGATGCGGGCAACTACGGAAATGTACATTTCACCAAAGACTTGAGCAGAATCTACCTTAACGGTCCCGGAGGCACCTTACTCTCCGTGAACTGGGAAGGGCATGATGAGAAAGAACATGTGAAAATCAAAGGAATCACACCATTTGGTTCGGTAGCAGATCCGCATGCGGGCCATGACCACAGTGTAGAACTGGAGGACTTCAAATATGTCTTTGGAAAGCCGATTTCCACTGCTTCGGTTTTGAACTACTGCATGCTCCCCGAAGGAGTTTCTGCCCAGGAACCTCAAATGCAGCCTGCCAGTGCCAGCACCATTCTGATGGCTCCTGAAGGCAATAAAGCGCTCGCCCAAGTCAACAATAACGTGTACATCGTCACCGTACCCCAAGTCGGCAAGACGCCAACCATCAACGTGGGCGAACCCAAATCAAGCAATTTCCCTTCGCGTCAGCTCACTGAGATCGGTGGAGAATGGCCGGCCTGGGAAGCCAATGGCAAAAAAGTTCATTGGTCGCTAGGCAATGGGCACTGGGTTTACGATATCGAACAGGCTGAATATATTGAGGATTCGGTCAAAGCAGCCAAAAAAGCCAAAATGCTCGCTGAGGCGGATAGTGTATCCAAGCTGAAAGCTCAAGGAGAAGAAGCGGTAAAACTGGCTGATTCATTAGCTAAAGCCGAGAAAAAACGAATCGATTCCCTTTTCAAAGCAGATAAAGCGTTGGCCAAAGCAGACAGCATTCATAAAGCTGAACAGAAAGAAAAGGAAAACTACAAACCTGATGAAAAACAAGTAAAAGTCTATTTTGCCAAGGACACGCCTAAAGGCTCCATCCTTTTAAAAAATGCCCGAATCATCACTATGGATGGAGATCGGGTCATCGAAAACGGGGATATTTTGATCGAAAACAACCGAATCAAATCCATCGGAGAAACCGGCACCTTGCAAGCTGGCAGTGCCGAAGTGGTCGATGTCAGCGGCAAAACCATTTCACCGGGATTTATCGATACGCATGCGCACATGTGGCCGACTTGGAATCTGCATAAAAACAGCGTTTGGATCTATGCGGCCAATTTGGCCTACGGGGTGACGACCACCCGAGATCCGCAAACGGCCACCACCGATGTCCTGACTTATGCCGACATGGTCGAAGCGGGGATAGTCCCCGGTCCTCGCGTATATTCGACCGGTCCGGGAGTGGGCTATTGGATGTACAACCTCAAGTCAGAAGAGCAAACCAAAAATGTCCTGAAGCAATACTCCAAATACTACAATACCCAATACATCAAAATGTATTTGGTCGGAAATAGACAACATCGACAATGGGTCATCATGGCGGCCAAAGAGCAGGAACTCATGCCAACTACCGAAGGTGGCTTGGATTACAAACTCAACATGACGCAGCTTTTTGACGGCTATCCGGGCCATGAGCATTCGATTCCGATTTATCCGCTTTATTCCGATGTCACCAAAACAATTGCCGAAAGTAAAATGGCAGTGACCCCAACCTTGTTGGTTTCCTACGGAGGCCCTTGGGCGGAAAATTATTTCTACACTACCGAAAGCCCACTTCACGACCCCAAATTGAATCGCTTTACGCCGTATAACGAAATGAATTCAAAAGCTCGCCGAAGGGTCGGAGGACTTGGGGGTTGGTTTGCTCCGGAAGATCACGTATTTGAAGATCACGCACGAGGTATCAATGACATCGTCAAGCAGGGCGGCTTGGCCGGTGTAGGTTCACATGGTCAGCTTCAGGGTTTAGGTTACCATTGGGAACTATGGTCGGTAGCTAGCGGAGGAATGAGTCCAATGGATGCCCTACGAACTGCTACCATACTTGGGGCTGAAGCGCTAGGTTTAGATCAAGAATTGGGAAGTATAGAAGAAGGCAAATTGGCGGATTTGGTCATCATGGATGGAAATCCCCTTGAAAATATTCGAAACACCAATACTATTTCTCATGTGGTGAAAAACGGAAGGCTTTACGATGGGAATACACTCGATGAAATCCTTCCCAATCCACGAAAACTGGATGTCAGTCCTTGGACCAAACCTGCGCCTACGGTAACTACCGAGTTGAAGTATTAAAAATTGAAGTTTTTCGAGTACAATCAAAAATAAAAATGCCCACCTCAAGTTTGGAGGTGGGCATTAATTTGATTTTATTACTTACGAGTTTGTACTTATAGATAATGAAAACCAGTTCAAGCTCATTTCTACCTCTTGCTCCCGATGCTAAAAAGCCTAAAACAAGTTGATTGGAAGTCGATTTTTTCTTTCTCTTCCCTAGCCTTCACGGTAGTTGGAGTTGCTTTTGCGGCTATCGCCCTCGAAGCGTTTATGCTTCCCAATAAATTTTTGGATGGGGGAGTTACGGGCATCGCCATCTTGGTCAACTTGGGCTTTGGGATCAATTTAAATCTCCTGTTGGTGGTGATTAATTTACCCTTTCTTTGGATGGCCTGGCAAAAAATCGGAGAAACCTTTGCGATACAATCAGCCTTTTCAATCTTTCTTTTGGTGGGAGTACTCCATTTTTTGGAAGTTCCGGCAGTGACTGAAGACAAAGTATTGGCAGCTTTCTTTGGTGGATTTTTGATGGGAACGGGCATTGGCTTGATTATCCGTGGAGGGGGCTTGATCGATGGGTTTGAAGTCATCACCGAGTATGTACAGAAAAACTCACCGCTTTCGGCCAGTGAGATCACTATTTTCCTTAATTCCATGCTCATGCTGTCGGCAGCTTTTGTGTTTGGCATAGAGCCTGCTATGTATTCTATACTCACCTATTTTACCGCCATCAAAACCACTGACTACGTGGTTGAGGGATTTGAAGAATACACAGCGCTTACCATTATTTCTAAAGAAGACGAAAAAGTAAAAGAGCTAATAGTCAAAGAATTCAATAAGGCAATCTCAGTATATAAAGGAGAGCGGGGATATCTTCCCGAAACCTTTCATATCAAACATCCCTGCGACATCATCATGACCGTAGTGACGCGATTGGAGGTGCACCGAATCAAGCTGGCTATTATGGAAATAGACCCAAAAGCCTTCTTCTATGTCCAAACAATCAAAGAAGTCAAAGGTGGAATCATCAAAAAAGTAGGTAAAAAACATGGCTGATGGATTTTGAAGAATTAAAACATACTGTTTTCAGAGATATTCTGAAACGGCTCCCAGAATATCTGACTTATCACAGTTTAGGACATACCGAATATGTGATGGAAAAAGCCGAATTTCTCGGAAGAGTGGAGAAAATCTCCGAAAAGGAACTTTTACTCCTGAAAATAGCAGGACTCTTTCATGATACGGGATTTATCGAAAACCCCAAAAATCATGAGGAAATTGGATGTAGAATAGCTCAGGGTTATCTCAAAGACGAACTATCTGACAGAGAATTAAAAATGATATTTGGGATGATCATGGCTACCAAAATCCCCCAATCACCGCGAAATCTATTGGAACGAATTCTAGCCGATGCTGATCTGGAATACTTGGGCACAGATCAATTTGAAACCCAAGGAACAGCGCTTTTTGAAGAATTGAAACACTTCAATCCTGAACTCACAGAAACACAATGGAACGAGCTTCAACTTTCCTTTTTGGAAAAACATGAATATCACACGGATTTTTGTAAAAAATACCGCGAACCGACCAAGCAGGAAAACCTCCAGATAGTAAAAGAGATCTTAACTAAAACTTAAGACTTAACTGCTTGATAAATCAGTTCAAAAACTTCGGTTGGCTGAAGTTTTTCCTTGGAATTCAAATCTGAACCTGAAATAAAAACAGGCTTGTCCTTATCCGACTCAGGAATGCGTCCATGAGCTCCCTTCACCAAACTCGCATCCAAGGGGATCACATCCATCAAATAACGGAATCCCAATTTTTTCTTCAGCACTTTTGAGCCCACTTTGAGTAGAGGAACTTTGATATTGGGGTCCAAAACCAATTCCACCGGATCATAACCCGGCTTACGATGAATATCCACACAGCGCGCATAATCCGGCGCTTTTTGATCATCCAGCCAAAAATAATAGGTAAACCAGGAATCCTGATCCGCAACTACGACCAAATCTCCGGATCGCTCATGATCTAAACCGTACTTTTTCTGAGCCTTTTTATCCAGCACTTTTTCGATCCCCGGTGTATTTTCCAGAAGACTTTTGACTTGTTCGTACACCTTCTCATCCTGAATATGTACATGGGCTACCTGATGATCTGCTATCGCAAAAGCCTTGGAAGTCCCCGCGTCCAACGTCTCCAGGCCCAATTCGTTTTTCACCTGAATCCACCCCGCTGAGCGCAACAGCCGATTGATATGAATAGGTTTACTAACCGTGGTAATTCCATACTCGGAAAGTAGGATCACTTGCGTGCCTTGATTTTCGAAATAAGTAATCAAATCGGCGGCAACGGCATCGATCTCTTGAAGGCTTTTTCCGATTTTTTCAAAATCTATCCCATATTTCTGTAGTGCATAATCCAAATGTGGGAGATAGATCAAATTCAAAGTTGGATTGTACCATTCGTCAACCTTCTTGGCAGCATCTGCGATCCATTGGGTGGAACTGATATTCGCATTGGGCCCCCAAAAAGAAAAAAGTGGGAACTGCCCGAGCTCCTTTTGAAGTCTATCCCGTAGCTCCATGGGTTGACTGTGACAATCGGGCATTTTACGTCCGTCAGCCGGATAAAGTGGCCTCGGAGTCACCGCATAGTCTACCGTGGAGTACATATTGTACCACCAAAACAAATTGGCACAGGTAAATTCGGGATTTTCGGATTTGAGTTTATCCCAGATTTTAGAGGACTGAACCAGACGATTGGACTGTCTCCAGAATTTGATTTCACATTCGTCCTGAAAATACCAGCCGTTTCCGACGATCCCATGTTCATTCGGCATTTTTCCCGTCAAGTAAACGGACTGGGCTGAGCAGGTGACTGCAGGAAGCACTGGCTCTATGACCGAATGTTGTTTTTTATCGATCCAAGATTTCAAAAAAGGCGTATGCTCCCCGATGACTCGGGAGGAAAGCGCTACAATATCTATGACTACGGTTTTTTTCATTTATTTTTAAACTCTTTTTCAATCGTTTCCAACTGTGGAAGTTCAGATTGCAATTCATCGGGAATTATCTTTGAAGTTTGATAATTTGAAACCCCCAGCGCATTTGATAGTCCTTTGAGACTATACTCTGCTACGACGTTATTTTTCCCTTTGCACAATAATAGACCAATCGTCTCATTATCCTCATCAGATTTGAGAAAATCATTGGCCACATTTACATAAAAATTCAACTGACTGGCATCTCCAGGTCGAAATTCCCTGGCCTTTAATTCTACTACCACAAAGCATTTTAATCGGGTGTGGTAGAAAACTAAGTCAGCATAAAAGTCATCTCCCCCAACCTCAAAATGGACTTGCTTACCCACAAATGCAAACCCTTTTCCCAGTTCAAGCAAAAAATTAGTCACATGAGTGGCTAGTTGTTCTTCCACATTTCGTTCATCCGCTTTCTCACTAGCTTGGACAAAATCAAAAATATATGGATCCTTCATAAAATAATTGGCGTAATCGGAATTTACGGGAGGTAAAGTCCTTTTAAAGTTGTTGATTTTTTTTGTTGATACCTGTCGCTCAAACAAGCCGCTTTCAATCTGCATAGCCAAAATATTTCTACTCAATCCTTCTTCTAAAACATAATGCATATACCATAATCTCTTTCCCAAATGAGGTTCTTTATCCAATAGGATCACGTGATGGGACCGCGATATTTTCGAAAGAATTGACTCGTAAAAAGGACTCTCGTCTATTTCTGCAACAGCTTGTTGCAGAATTTTATCGTCTTGATTATGAGAATCTTCAATTTGTGCAACAGCTTGTTGCAAAAAATCAAAAAGAATAGATTGCATACTTAACTGAGAAGGATTTTTCAAACACATTTTTGAAGATGCCTCATTCAATTTCAAAAGAATAGGCAAAGAATACTCTAATGAGAATTTCCGGATGTAATTTAAATTTCGTGGCGAAAACCCTTTTTGATTTGGAAACTCCTTCTTTAAATCTTCACTCAACCGTTTGATTATCTGCGCACCCCAACCTTTAGTTGATTGATGATATAATATCAATTTACCCATCTTCCAATAAAGTAAAAGCATTTCCTTATTGGCGGCTGTAACAGTTCGGATTTGAGCGATCTTGATTTGTTCTTTAAAAAGTGAAAGAAGCCTTTTATAATCCTTTTCCATAGCTCAACAAAATAAATGGAATAAAAAGTTAACAAGTCTATCTCATGTTTTCAACTTTTAGTTGAATTTTAATGTTCACAACCTAGCCTTAATTACCTACACTTTACCCTATTTTCAATTGTGGAATCACCCATCCCAGCTCTCTACTGATGGTTTCTGCCAATGGCAATCGCTCCGAGGGTGGCAAAACTTCCCAAGTATAGGTCTCTACTTCAAGATGATTGCAAGTCTCAGGATGCACTTTCAAAAAATCTAAAACCTCTGAAATAACTGGGTTGGTGGATTCAAAATCCTCGTATTTTTTATTGTAAACAGGAACATGAAAATGAATCCGCCATTCCTCCTCTTCGGCTAAACGAAGATTATCCAAGGCCTCGGGAAGATCCGAGTAAGCCACTTTTTCTCCATCCACTTTGCGCCCGACCACCTGATGCAGGTAAGTGGATTCTGCAAAAGCCAAAAGTTTTGATTTCAATAGCTCACGATCCTGATTTAAATTTAACTTGAGCGCTGCCGAAAGCTGGATTTTACCCACTTGAATCCCAGCATTCTCAAACTTTGCAAAAGTCTCCGAAGGCTTTTCATAGACAATCGCAAAATGACAGACATCATAGCAAACTTGAATATGTCTAAAGATCAATTTCTCAGCTTGAGACACAGAAATTTTCAACATATCCGATAAAATTTTTGCTCCTACAGGAATCAACCAAGCTTCAAAAAGCCAGATCATTTCATCGGAGTTTTCCAAGATCCCATCCGGCTCAGGTTCAATATCCAGGTGTAAAAATTTTTCGATTTCTGATTCGATTTGAGCCAACTCAGCCACTACCTCCATCAGGTTTTGAGTAGCCGCCTGCATCACCATCGTGCGCTCAGATTCATCTTTTTGCCAATGGCGATAAGAAATCGGAGAAGTAGAAATTCCTCCATCTATCCCTTCTGGCAATAATTGGCTTAAAATCCGAAAAGATCGGATGGTATAGTTCCGACGCTCGGCCGTACTCCAATCTGGCGCATGCACCTGGTCTTTGACTACGGTACGATGAAAATCTGCGTAAGGAAATCCATTGAGAGTAAAAACATAGGCATTGGCTGAATTCAGCCAGGATTTGAATTCCGTAAGTCGATTCTCCTTTTCCAGCTCCAAGCTTGCCTCATGCGAAAGTCGCAAACCGATCCCAAAAGGACCTTCGAATTGAAGGTTTTCCCTCACTTGAGGAATATACCGACGAAGGTTGTCAAAAGTAGCCTCCCAACTTTCACCAGGATGAATATTACTGCAATAGCTGAGATGATGATTTCTGATCTGCATATCAACTGAGAATCAACTTTCCTGATTTATGCTGAAGCAAAGCCACTGATTCCTCGATTAACTCATGATCCATTTCATGCACTTCTACTCCTTTTCCGAGTTTTTCGAGGAGCATGATAGTCAACTGACCTCCAAGATGCTCCTGAAATTCCCGAAGCCCTTGAATCAGATTTTCTCCTGACAGTTCCGGCTCATAAATCGAAAATCCCAAGCCCTGAAGAAGCCCCAAAATCCGCATCAAATCCTCTTCTGAAATCCAACCTTTGAGGTGAGAATAGGCAGAATCCAAGGCGATACCTATGGCCACAGCCTCTCCATGGCGAATTCGATAATCGCTCAAATGCTCTAATTTATGGGCTGCCCAATGCCCAAAATCCAAGGGACGGGAAGATCCAAATTCAAAAGGATCCTTTCCGGCAATATGATCCATGTGCATTTTGGCACAGCGAATGATTTGGGTTTTCATCGCATCCATTTCCCGAGCCGCCATGGCTTTTTGGTTTTGCTCCAGCCACTCAAAAAAATCGAGATCCTTGATCAAAGCCACTTTGATCGCCTCAGAAATCCCTGCTCTCCAGTCTCGATCATCGAGCGTTTTGAGAAAATTAAAATCATTCAACACAGCAACCGGTGTCGTAAAAGTTCCGAGGTAATTTTTTTTTCCAAAATAATTGATGCTGTTTTTGACCCCTACTCCGGAGTCATTTTGGGAAAGCACGGTAGTGGGAATACGAATCAGCCGAATCCCGCGGTGGGAAATCGCAGCTGCAAAACCCACCATATCCAGCACCGCCCCTCCACCAATTGCCACAATGTAGGAATGTCGGTCTATCCCAAACTCATGGGTAGCACGAACGACCTGTTGATAGATCTCAGGGTCATTTTTACACTCCTCTCCGCCTGGAACCATACTCGGATCTGCGCTGAGCGAAAAGCGATCATGATGTACTTTTTGATACGTTTGAATCTGATGGATCAGATTAGGAAAAGCCTTGGCCACTCCATCATCAATGACAAAAAAGGTTTTACAGATTTTTCCTTTCTCCAGTGCATCTACAAAAAGTGAATTAGAAGGATCAAACAGATCCTCTGTGAAGCAGACCGGATACTGAAACGAAACTGCAAAAGATTGCTGAAGGATGGTATTCATACAAGGTTAATAGGTCTATTGAGGGGAAAGTTTCCGAAAGAAGTAATTTCTTTAGGTAACAGCAAATGCTTTGGCCAGCCACAAAGATAAGGGTAGAAGCAGTAAAACGATGATTCCAAATTCCCAACCTTGGAAAGCTGTCGTCAGCGAAGCATTGACGATGATTAGAGAAATTACGGCAGCCTTGACGGATTTTCCGATCAATTGAGGACTTTGGGTTCGAATCGCACGGATAAGCGGTGGAAAAATCATGTAAGCAACCAATCCCAAAAAGGGAATAACCTGCCAATAGTTCGGATTTTGGATTTTTGCCAAAAACAAAATTGCCCCTAGAATGACCAAATACATGAAAAATCCGGCAAATAAAGAGCGTCTGTTTTTTCCATGAACTTCCCCTCTGCTTACCATGGTAATCGCTGCGACATAGATCAAGGGAAGCATTCCCAGAAGCCAGACCTTTTCGAGCACCTCAGGTGCTACTGCTACTCCCAGCAGAAGGTTGCCACTTCGACAAAGCCCCATATTGATCGGCCCAAGAAACCGCTGATGTTTTCCCCAATAATCATAGACCAAAGCACAAGCGGCAACCGAAATAGCCAAAATCCCCGCCAAAAAATTCACTTGAAAAGCAGCCAAAATTCCAACAATCAACAGCAGAGAAGCCATCCAAATCGCTCTATTTTTGGAAGCCCTTCCACTGGGAATGGGGCGCTCAGGCCGCTCTACAGCATCAAGCTCCGCATCGGCGATATCATTATAAGCAACCCCTCCGGCATAGAGACCAATCGTGCTGAGAGAAAGCCAAAGTAAATTTTGCCAAAAATCTCCTTCAGCCAAAGACCAATCAGAAACCAAAAATGCCCAACCTCCGGCAATAGCAAAACCCGCCCAGATATCTGCGATCGCGGTGACCACATTAGCCGGGCGGGTGAGTTGCAAATACGCAAAAAAAGCTCTTTGCTTCATGTTAGTTTTCTACCCGATCAGAAGGTCCTTCTACTCGGGGCACCTGACCTCCACGGAGAACGGAATTGCCTCCTAGTTTTTTGGTCTGATCAATTGGTGGGGCGCTCAACCAATCATTCTCGTCCATCTGACCGGAAAGTGAAAAGGCGGTCAGGGCGTTTCGGTACGTAACGAGCTCCACATGCTCCTCGGGAATACCCATTTTTCGCATTAGGTCTGCCGTTTTTGGTACTGCCAATGGATCCGAAATCCCCCAATCCGCAGCCGAATTGACGATAATTCGCTCAGGTCCGTATTGTTTGACGATTTCGACCATACGCTCCGAACCCATTTTGGTATGGGGATAGATAGTAAACCCGGCCCAATATCCCCGATCCAGGACTTCTTTGACCGTTTCCTCGTTGTTGTGGTCCACGATGACCCAGCCTGGATCCATTCCATGCTCCTCTGCCACATCCATGGAGCGATAGGTTCCTTTTTTCTTGTCCCGATGCGGAGTATGAATCAACACCGGCAAATCCACATCTTTGGCCAGCTCTAGCTGCTCGCGATAAAAACGGTCTTCGGCTTCCGTCTGATCATCGTATCCGATTTCACCGATAGCCACGACTCCTTCTTTTCCTACATAAAGTGGAAGTAATTCCATCACCTGCTCCGCCAGGGCAATATTATTGGCTTCTTTGGAATTCAAGCCCATGGTGCAATAGTGAACAATCCCAAACTGACTCGCCCGAAAACGTTCCCAACCAACCAGCGTACTGAAATAATCCTTAAAACTTCCCACTTCTGTCCGAGGCTGCCCCAGCCAAAAGGCAGGCTCGATGGTCGCTACGATTCCAGCTTTTTGCATGGCCTCGTAATCATCCGTTGTCCGGGATACCAAGTGAATATGTGGATCTATATATTTAGCCATAATTTCTGTTTTTAATGCTGTTCAGTTTTTTTTTATCAAACGCGGGAATCCTGGTATTCTTTCCCGATTTTTTGCCAAGTGATTTGTCCAGACTCCACTTGAGCGAGTAGATCTGGATAATCGGCCAATAAGGCTTTTGCGGGAGCAAAATCACTTTCATAGAGGGTCAAAACCCCTCCCGCTAATTCCAAGTCATCGGTCGAATTCAATACCTTTTCAAGATCAGCAAGGTATTGATCATTCATAAAAGGAGCAACCAAGCGCCAAAGCTCAGGCATGACGTTTCGTCCCGCAGCCCAGCGCTCATGCGCAAAATCAGATGCGATCTCGGCCAAGGCTGAATTTCTTCGCTCCTCCAACCCCTGAATTCGGTAAAGCGGACGCTGCATAAAGACTGCCTTGAGCACGAGTTGATTCCAATTGGCTTCGGGGAAATAGCTTGCCGGATAGGGATTATTCAAAGCAACAGCATCGAAAATTAGCGTCATATTCGTCCGGCAACCGTCAATCGCCCGCGTAAGCAAATCCTCTTGGAACGGCAAAATGGGAAGTGCGGCAAAAAGCGCATGCTGCTCATGCATATCGGCGGTTTCGAAAAGCTGATTCATCGCTGAAAACCAGCTCTCTTTTTCTTGAGGCAAGTTCAATAAAAGAAATGATCTCGCCGCTTGAAGCCTATTCCAATGTGCTGGTTCAAAAGCCGACACCAATTGATCTACTTGAATTTTTTCTTGCTCACTGAGTATAAGCAAATCTTTTGAGAAAAAGCGGGATGCTTGGCTGAAAGCCAGAAAAAGGGGAGTTGAAGAATTGGATTCCTGTATTTTTTGAGCTTTCTGCTTGAGCCATTGGATGGATTTTTCTTCCGAGTTAGCCTCTAGGGCTTGGATCAGAAAGTTTCGGATTTCCAGATGTTGGTTCATCGGTTAATTGGGCTTTTGGAACTGTAAATTAACTCTTCAAAAATTAAATTCCATTCGAATTGGGAAGAGTGGAAAGGAAAAAAGAGGATCTCTGACAAAAATCAGGTAATTGAAGAAAAGTTAGTCCTTTCAGTTACAAAAAGCATTTCAAACTCATGCAGGAAATTTTGAAATTCGACTTGATTTCATGAATTAATTTTTTTTGTAAAGAAATAGACGAAAGCCAAAAGCACTGACTTTTAACCGTATAGAGTCCAAGACTGAAAAAAATCAACTAATAATTTTGACTTACAGCACTTGAAGCCCTAGTTTTAACCTTATTTTCTTTCATATTTTAATTACATTTTGCAGTGAAAAAATCATTAATTAAATCAGTTTTATTTGGATCCACCTTGCTTTTTTTTGGCAGTTGTGCTAGCCATAGTGCTTTTACAGGAAATTTGAATTCTCAAAACACGCAAGTCATCCTTTCCGAAAAAAATTATGAGGTAAAAGACCGAGTGGAGGGAAAAGCAAATGCCACTTATGTATTTGGTATAGGTGGACTTAGTAAAAAATCACTCCTCGAGTCTGCCAAAAATGAAATGTATCAAAATGCAAATCTTAAAGGAGGATCAAAGGCTTTGATAAATGAAACGTTCTCTACCAAAACTTCCTTCTTTTTGTTTTTCTGGAAACATCAGGTCAATGCTTCGGCAGATGTCATAGAGTTCACCAAATAACCTTACAAAGCTAGGTTCAAGTTGGCTTTTTTGGAATTATAGTTTCCGCTAGATGGGATTCTTTTGAAGAAATCCACCAACGGTTCAGCCTTTTCCTAGCCTTTCCTATATTTTTATTACCTAAACAAAATCTACTATGAAAAAACGCTACCTTCTAGGGATGGGTCTGATGCTATTTTTAGGCATCCAAGCACAGGCTCAAGATCCCGTCATCGAAAATATCATTAAAGAAGCTAGGGAAAATTCCCAGCTAAAAGATCTCGGACATGAGCTTCTAGACGGCATCGGTCCGCGACTCGTCGGCACCCCTCAAATGCAACAGGCACATGACTGGGCAGTGGAAAAATACCAATCCTGGGGAATCGAAGCCCGAAATGAACAATGGGGCGAATGGAGAGGCTGGGATCGAGGAATTACCCATATCGATATGGTAGAACCATGGGTTCGCTCCCTATCAGGAATGCAGCTTGCCTGGTCCCCATCTTCTCCAGAAGGCGGAGCTCAGGGCGAAGTGATCGTTTTGCCAGACTTGGCGGATGCCGCTACTTTTCAGACCTGGCTTCCCAATGCCAAAGGGAAATACGTGATGATTTCTACTCCTCAAATGACAGGGCGACCTGATTACAATTGGGAAGAGTGGGCCACGGAAGAGTCTTTCGAGAGAATGAAAGAAGAACGAGCAGAATTTGAGCGGGCATGGAATCAGCGATTGCAAAAAACCGGCTTGGGAAGAAGAGAATTGCCACAAGCACTCGAAGACGCTGGAGCTTTGGGGATCATTACCAGCTACTGGTCCAGAGGCTTTGGAGCAAACAAGATTTTCTCCGCGATGACTAAAAAAGTCCCAACAGTTGATCTTTCACTCGAAGATTACGGGATGCTTTTTCGTCTAGCCGATAGCGGAAAGAAGCCGATGATTCACCTCAATGCCCAATCCAAAGAAACCGGTGTGCAGCCAACTTTCAATACCATCGCTGAAATCAAAGGTACAGAAAAGCCCGATGAGTATGTCATGCTTTCGGCTCACTTTGACTCATGGGATGGCGGTACAGGTGCCACAGATAACGGAACCGGCACTATCCTGATGATGGAAGTGATGCGCATCTTAAAAGAAGTATATCCAAATCCTAAAAGAACCATTCTAGTTGGGCACTGGGGTTCTGAAGAGCAAGGGTTAAATGGATCCAGAGCATTCGTGGAGGACCATCCTGAGATCGTCGCCAATTTGCAGGCCTTATTCAACCAAGACAATGGGACCGGCCGAGTAGCCAATCTTTCCGGACAAGGCTTTGTGGACAGTTATGAATACTTGGGCCGATGGCTTTCTAAAGTTCCCCGGGAAATCACACGAGATATTGAAACTACCTTCCCTGGAAATCCCGGAGGCGGCGGTTCCGATTATGCGTCCTTTGTGGCAGCAAAGGCACCGGCGTTTAACCTGTCTTCGTTAAGCTGGTCTTACTATAATTACACCTGGCACACTAATTTGGACACCTATGACAAAATCGTTTTTGACGATGTACAAAACAACGCCATCTTAGCCGCCATCATGGTTTATATGGCTTGCGAGGAGCCAGAAATGGTGTCCAAAGAGCTTCGAATCCCATTAGGCAGAAACGGCGAGCCAACCGATTGGCCAACTCCACGATCTCCGACCCGCAAAGGAGGGATGGATTAAAATTTCCTAAAAACCTTAAAAAGCTTCTTCAGAAATGGGGAAGCTTTTTTTTAGCTTTCCTTGACTTCAGTTATTTTTTTAGTGAAAGAAATTTTCATACTCGACAGCACCCCATATTATGGGTAGTTAATCCTGATGGATAAAATCTACTAAAAGGGATATTTTAAAAATTAACTCCTTCTCTGTATTCAAAAAGACTCAATCAAACTTTTTAACATCAGTATTGATTTTTTCTCATTCTGCAAAAAGAAGGCCTCACGCAGTTTATTTCAACTGGAAAGAAAATATCTGCTACTCATGCAACTCCACTTTTGATTTTTCCATCCTGAGTGAGAAAAGAATTTTTCAAAAACTAAACCAACAGATTCTATGAAATTGACGATTAGACCAATTGTTTTCCTGCTACTTTCCGTTTTCGCTTTTGTAGCATGCGAAGAAGAGGACAAAAACCCTATAAATCCACTTACCGCTGATGCTGGCGATCCTGAAGTGGGATTTGTGGGATTTGCAACCATTCTTGACGGAAGTCTCTCCACCAACTCCATGGGAAAACCTTTTGCCTACCAATGGGAGGTAAATTCAAAGCCAACAGGTTCAACAGCCACTATTGAAAATGAAAATGAGGTTTTTGCCAAGCTGATTGGTACCCTTCCCGGGGAATATAAAATTACACTTACCATTTCCTACTTAAATTGGGAAGCCAAGGATCAGGTGATTATAAAACTCAGTGACGATCCTGAGCCGAATCTATTGGCAGTAGCTGGCGAGGACCGGACGGTAGAAATCGGAAATTCCCTAGCACTAAATGGAGCTGCTTCTATCCTAGGGGGAGAGCAAGTTCAAATCCTCTGGGAAAATGTTTCCAAACCCGAAAACAGTTCCGTTACAATTGAAAATCCCACCCTGATCGAAACTACTTTTAGCCCCACCAAGGCCGGTGACTATGTATTTAAACTTAGCTTGATTCTAGGAGAATCAACGTCTCAAGATTTGGTGAAAATCACGGTACTGGAAAACAGCTCCAATCAAGGACCAATCCTTATCAACGAAGATATTTTGGAAGATCGGACCTTGACCAATGTTTTTGTATCTGAGCCTGAAAAATTAGATTATTTGGTCACTTCTGATGTAGCAGTAAGGGGTGCAAAATTGACTATCGAACCAGGAGTGCGCGTTGGATTTGAAGATGGGGCAGGATTGATGATTGCAGAAAATGCCTCCCTGAAGGCCTACACCATGCTGACCGAGACGTTGCCAATTATTTTTCAGGGCAAAGAAGCCCAAAAGGGGTATTGGGACGGGATTAAAATACTTTCTAAAAATCCACCTGAATACCTGGTAGGTATAGAGGTAAGAGATGCTGGAAAACTGGGTTACGGGATTCAAGTTGGATCTGGTGCAAAATTATTTCTTTCAAACTCCACCATTCACATCAATGATGGAATTGGACTTGATTTTCAAATCAACTCCCAACTAGCGGAATTTAAGAATAACCAGATCAAAGAAAATACCATTGCTCCACTGCAGATTCCTGCCAGTTTAATGACCTATGTTTCTTTTGACAATCAATTTCAAGATGGTGCCATCCAGATCATAGAAGGTAAAATCCTAAGCGGCGTAGATAATTTTTGGCCGACATTTCAGGTAGAATATGACGTTTTAGATGAATTGGTTATTTACAATGGCTCTACTTTGGTGCTTTCAACTGGCGCTCACTTAAACATGGGCAATGATCAGGGAATCCGGGTGATTTCAGGTGGAAAACTCCGAATACTTGGCGAAGAGACAGCTCCAGTAGTCATCGAAGGAAAAACCAAAGCAAAAGGTGCCTGGAGAGGAATCTACATCACTGACTCCCAAGGAGCAGTAAGCAGTATCATGTTTGCCAAAATCAAACATGCAGGAAGCACTCCAATTGCAGGACAAGATGCTGCCACCATCAAACTGGGCAATGGGGCAGGTCTAAAAGTAGTCAAGACTATCTTGGATGAAGGGAAAGGCCATGGACTGGAAGCCGCTGCGACCAATTTAACCATTGAGTTCAGCCAAAACATCATCCAAAACCACCTGAAAAATCCACTTTCCATTTCCGCTCAGGTGGTAGAACACCTCGATTATTACAACAAGTTTGAAAATAATGGCGAAAATGAAGTCCTCGTTGATGGATTTCATCCATTGGCCAAAGATGGAGGAGAAATCGTCTGGAAAGGTTTTCAACAGCGAATCCCCTATGTGATCAAGGGATTGAGTAAGGATCTCGTAATCCAATCAGGGATGCGGCTCAAAGAGGGTGTGACCATCAAAATGCAGCCAAATTCACGCATTGATGTTCAGGACGCAAATGGAAGGCTAGGCTATTTAAGAATCGAGGGAAATGAAGGCAATCCCGTTATTATTCGCGGTGTGGGCGAAGAGGCAGGGTCATGGTATGGAATTACCTATTCGACTAATCACGCACAAAATCACATTCAATATGCTGAAATTTTTCATGCCGGGAGATTGTTGGCAAACAATTTTTCCGCTGCAATCACCGTGGACAATGTCCCCCAAGGATCCTTGCTCATTCAAAACTCAAGGATCGCTTACTCAGGGCAACATGGAATCGCAGTCGCTAAGCAGTTCATAGACCTTTTGCGAACTTCAGATTTAACTTTTGAAGGAATCCCTGGCAGTGAGATTTCTGCTTGGGAGTAATTTTTTTGGTTTTTTGTTTGAGCAAGCCCCCGCTTCAATTGGCGGGGGTTTCTTTAAAAAATCTAATTCTGACTAGTCCATGTTTGTTGCAAAGTCAGAAAAGTAGCACCAATGTGAATGTGTGTACATAAATGACGAACTATGAAAATCTTACATATAAGAAACGCCACAATGAAACTGTCATATGGCGGACAGACATTTTTAATTGATCCCTATTTCGCAGAAGTATTCTCCGAACCATCTTTTGGAGGAAATTCAAAAAATCCTACTTCGGCACTCCCCTCCTCTATTGATGAAATAATTGAGCAGGTAGATTACCTTTTTATTTCACACCTTCACCCTGATCATTTTGATTCCCTGGCACAACAAAAATTGCAGAAAGAAATCCCAGTTTTATGCCAACCTGAAGACTATCATTCGATACTGGAGATGGGGTTTATCCATGTAATTCCATTAGAAGAAAAAATTAATCTTGGCGATACTTCGATCCAAAAAATTTCTGGTAAGCATGGTTTTGGGAAAATTGCTGATTTAATGGGGCCTGTTTCCGGACTTGTTTTTCAAAATGAATCTGAAAAAACACTGTATTGGTTAGGTGATACAATATTTGAACAAAATGTAAAAAATACGATCGATCGGTTTAGTCCGGAAATCCTAGTTTGCCATGCTGGAGGGAATAAATTTTTCAAATCCTATGATTTTTTGAATCTAGGGCTCAAGGAAGATACCCAACCACTCATTATGGATGGCGTCCAATTGGCTGAATTAACCCAATATACACCAGAGAGCCAAATCATAGTAACCCATATCGATGCTTTGGATCACGAAACAGAAACAAGATCAAGTCTTTTAAAAATGATTGAGGAAAAAGGAATTAATGAATCTAGGGTTTATATTCCTGAAAACGGAACAATTTTAATCTTTTAATCCTATGAAAACCAATGCATCGACTATCCTTGAGGCACTAAACTCAATGAACTTGAACATACCTAAGCCACCAATGCCTGGTGGAAACTATTCTGCAACCAACTTGATGGGAAACCGACTTACTGTTTCGATTCAATTTCCCATTTACAAGGATCAATTCCGCTTTCAGGGAAAACTTGGTGAAGAATTGACAACTGATGATGGTTATTTGGCGGCGCAGCTTTGCAGTCTAAATGTACTTGCCCAAATCCAAAAGGAAATGGGGTTCCAAAGACTGTTCAGTTTAAATCACCTGCACCTTTATTACCGGTCTTCGGAAAAATGGGATGAAGCACCTAAGGTAGCTGATGGAGCTTCTGACTTCTTCAATCAGGTTTTAGGGAGTGCTGGGAAGCACAGCAGGTCACTTACGGGAGTAGCGGCCCTTCCAAGAAAGTTTTCTACAGGTTTAGTTACAGATTTTACCGTCCATTTTTGATCGTTAAAACAATTGAAATGACTTATATACTCAAAAAATCAGAATGGAAATTTCAGCAGGAATCAGGAAAAATTCCCGGTTATAATTTGTTTACTGAAAGTTTTAAAACCCGATTAGGACTAAAACCCGAAAACCTGCACGTGGATTTGCGAAGATTGGAACCGGGTCAATTCTCAGCGCCATATCATTTCCATCGAAATGCGGAGGAGTTTTTTATGATTCTTTCAGGTTCGATGACTTTAAGATCGGAACAGGGATTCCAAAAACTTCAGGTCGGAGATCTTGCCTTCTTTGAAAAAGGAAAAAATGGTGCTCACCAATTCTATAATAGCAATGATGAACCCTGCATATACTTGGATATCCGGACATTTATGGGTTTTGATATTTGCGAGTTTCCGGATTCTGGAAAGGTTCTTTTGGCTCCTTCCATGGAAATCTTCCAAAAAGATCAGGTTTATCCGTATTTCGAAGGAGAATTCAACCCGCGGGAATTTTGGAAAGAGGAAATCAACCCAGAAAGGAGCCAAAATACCTGAGAGGTATTTTCAAAAATTCTCGGGCGGTAGGGTTCCTTGTTTCAATCTTGAAGTCCAGGCCGCAATCAAACGCTCAAACTTGATAGGCTCTTCGACCATTGGATAGTGTCCGCTTCGGTCAAAAAGATGAACCTCCACTTGCTGGAAGAAGGATAAATATGGATCCCATAACAAAGCCGGCCCTGCTACAAAATCAAATTCACCCTGTAAAAACAACACAGGACAGCTGATTTTCATTAGCCCTGATTTGACTTGAAAATCCGCGAAAAGCTTGCCCCAGATGTAATCTAAGGTGGGTAAGTGTGTCGGAACTTTTTCCCACATCCAAGAGGCATCATAGTTCGGATCAAACCAATTTTTTGCTTTTTGGCAAAGAACAAATTGAATAAACCGCTCCTTAGGATTTTCTTCAATCTTCTGACCTAGAGTGGCCATATCCGCTTCAAATACCCTTTTTCTGAATTCCTCTGCCTCATTTTCAAAAAATGTCGCCGCAGCTGTATGAGTGGAAGGGCTTAAATCCGGGCTGCAAGCGCACAATATTAGACCTAATACCCATTTTGGATGGTTTTTGGCATATTCCAAGGCCATATAGGCATGGCCACTATGACCAAAAAGAAACAATTTATCTAGGCGATGTGCCTGGCGAAATTCTTCGATCTCCTTGCTAATGTCATCTAAGGATGAATAATAGCTCATCGTTTTTCCGGGATGCTCAGCAAATCCCCGGTGATCAAAATAAAAGAGTTCAAAGCGGGTTTTCAACCCCTTTGGTAAAACCCTTTCGTAGAAAATTTTAGATCCAATAATGAGTAATGGAATTTTGGAACGAGCTTCTTTCTGCATAGTTAATAAGACTTTAAATTATCAAAGGTGACCATCAATGAATTTTATGGAGCTTAATTGCTCCTTGGTTCCATTTGTAAGAGTCGCTGCAGGTGGACGCGCGCCCGACACAGCTGAGATTTTGAGGTGTTTTGAGATATGGAGAGTTCCTTTCCAATTTCCTCATGACTAAGGCCATCAAAAACAAAAAGTTCAAAAACCTTTCGATACCCGGCTGGCAGCAGTTCCATGGTCTTGATCAGATCCTCCCAATGGAGCGCTGTATCGGGGTTTTCCTGATTTGCCGCTAATTGGATTTTTTCCAAGCCAGTATCTTTCTGCCACTGGGATTCTTTCTCCAACTGCATCAGACACTCATTGACCACTATGCGCCGGATCCAGCCCTCAAAGCTTCCGGTCTGTTTGAATTGCTCGATTCGGTCGAAAATTTTACGAAATGCAACCAAAAGCACATCCTCTGCAGCGGCAGAGTCTTTGATATACCTTAGACAAAGGCTCAGCATTTTAGCATAAAGCCGATTAAAGAGTTCGCGCTGCGTCCGGGGATTTTGTACAAGACAGCCCAAGTACAGCTGCTCGATCGGAAGTCCGCTAGTAGAGGGTTCCGATGGTAGTTTGACCAATGTAGATTTCATAATAGATAATGGGATAGTTTTTAAAAGTTGGTTTCATTCTCAAAAAGGGACATTGGTTGATGGTATTATCACGAGATTTGATCAGGTGGAAATGTGAGTTTGGCATCACATGAATGGGTGGTTTTTTTGGGTCAAGCTTCCCGATTCAGCATGAGCTGAAATCGAAGGCTCAACTTTTCCTTCGCCCAAGCATACGGTCGTTGCCCAGAGTAAGAAGATAATTTTCCAAAAAGGCTTCATCACTTTGATTACCAATTAGTACGGGACAAAACTGCCACAAAAACTAGTGTCCGTAAATCACATAAATGGGTGGAAAACAAAGAAGTAGAGGTGAAAAAAATCAAAAAGATGTGAGTCTAATCAGAGTAAAAAAAAAGACCTTCCGGTTTTTCGAAATCCTGGAAGGTCTTATCCGCAATCGAATTTTGATCATACAAGTTTATCCCGAAAAGCTTTAGCTACTGCCTCGCTTTTAGAATTGACATGGAGCTTTTCGTAGATCTTTTTGATGTGGGATCGGACAGTGTCTATGGCAATAAACATCTCCGAGGCAATCATTTTATAAGAATACCCGTTGACCAACCACTGCAAAACTTCTTTTTCCCGGTCAGTAAGATTATAATCGTTTTCTACTGCAGGCTGGATTTGAGAAAACATTTTCAGTACTTGGGCAGCGACAGAGGAAGTCATAGGCGCTCCGCCAGTTGAAGCCTCTAGAATGTATTCGAGTAATTTGGCTGGAGGTGTTTTTTTCAGAATATAGCCATTAGCTCCACTCTTTAAGGCTTCGAAAATGTTTTGATGGTCATCAAATACAGTCAACATCAGCACTTTGATTTGTCCATCAATTTGACGGATGATTTTCAAGCCTTCGAGCCCGTTTACTCCGGGCATATCAATATCCATAAGCACTACATCCGGTCGAAAATTCTTAATCTCTTGGGCGACATTGCTGCAGTTTTTAAAAGCAGCCAAGACACTGAACCCTTCACTACCGTCGATCAGCATAGTAAGCCCTTCTCGGAGCTGGGGATTATCTTCATAAATTAGGAGCTTGATCATAGTTTTTGAGGTTTAGCAATATAAAATTAGCATAGTCAAAAATGACTTTCAATCACATATTTAGGTTGTTTTTGTCATGAATGGACTTTCAGAATCAATTCAGTTCCCTTTCCCGGGTGGGTGTTGATTTCCAGATATCCTCCAAGATTTAATGCTCTTTTTTTCATGTTTTCCAGACCATTACCTTCATTCAGATCCTCCATTTCAAACCCTTTCCCATAATCCTTTATTCGCATGGTAAATAAATTACGCTCAATGCCAAAAGCAATATAAACTCTGGATGCGCCGGAGTATTTTGCAGAATTATTGACTCCTTCTTTGAAGATCAAAAATAAATCTCTTCGCGCATCCATACTGAGCTTCAACCCGAGGATCTGAGGGTGTACTTCCATCGAAAAGACGATATCCTTACTTTCAAGAACCTGATTGGCAAACTCACGCATGCGGGCGATGAGCTTTTCCATGGAGTCGTTTTGAGGCTTAATGCTCCAGACGATATCATCCATAGACTCCATCATACGCTGGCTATTTTCGGATATTTTCGAAATGTATTCGCTGGTTTTGGCGGGATCGGTACCGAGTTTAGTTTTGGCCATGGAGCTCAGGATATTGATCGTACTTAGGGTGGAGCCCATATCATCGTGTAGATCTCTGGCCAGGCGGCTGCGAAGTTTGACGACAGCCAAAATCCGGGTTACGTTCATTCGGTAAATCAAAAATACAATTCCCAAAAAGAGCAAACCCAGTAATGCTTTAAACCACCAGGTCTGCACTAGACTTGGCTTGATTTCAAAAGCATAAATTGATGGGTCTGAGAAAACCCCAAGCTCATTGGCAGTTTTTACTTCAAACTGGTATTCACCCGGAGGCAAAAGCGAGTACACTGCCTGAAAATCGCCTTTTGCCTTTACCCAATCTGGATCCGCTCCTACCAATCGATAATAATACCCAAATCGATCTTGAATCGAAAAATTCAACAAATTGAAGTCGAAAGTCAGGTTGTTTTGCTGCGAAGAGAATATTCGTTGAGAATTTCCCACTGTCTCATCACCTACATAGACGCCAAAAAGACTCACACTACTGATGGTGGGTTTCGGTGGCGTTTGATTGCGCTCAAACTGTAAAGGATCAAAAATCAGCAAGGCATTATTGCTGACAAAAGCTAAATCTCCGTTGGACAATTGCATTCCAGAGTAACCATCAGTAGGTAACTGAGAAAAAAAGTGATTTTTTCCAAAGGACGAAAAGGTATTAGTAGTTGCATCAAACCGCGTCATTCCGTTGGGTGTGTAGATCCATGCCTGCCCCGTACGGTCTGAGGCTATGTGTGAGATTACATTACTCACCAATCCATCTGAGTAAGAAAAAACCTGATTTTCTCCAGTTAGTGCATTGTATTTATTGAGCAATTCAAAGCCCATGAGAAATATACTATCATTGAGTTGATGGATTTTTTCGATTTTATTGGAGCTTAGGACACGGTCATCGAGGTGTTTGAAAAGTTTTTCTGTTGCTGAATCAACTACATAAACCCCTTCATTAATTGTAGTAATCCAGATTTTTTGGTCTTTACTCACCAGCAGCTTTGGGATGGTCCCTCCTACTTTATAAAATTGGCTAAAACCAAGCTCTTCAATTCCCTCTCCGGTGAAATGGACCACCGTTCCATTTTGAGTACCAAACCAAAGGTCGCCTGTTTTGTCTTGAGCTATTGTTCTGATAGTCGAGCCTCCGAAAGCCTCCGGACTGAGAAAGGTAGATTTCCGAGTATTCAGATCGATGATCTGCAGATTACCTTTTTGTAGCGCTACCCAAATTACCTCACGTTTTTTGTCATGAAATAAATCCCATACTTGATTGAATTCTATTAAAGGTGGACGGTTAATTGCGGTCCATTCTGCATCCTGCTCCTGTTGGTTTTTAAAGATTTTGATTCCTCTACCCCAGCTTCCCAACCAAATGGAAGTATCTCCCTCATGAACGACCTCTTCTATGGATTGGAATTCATAATTCCCTTCTTGTGTATCCATTTCCTTGAAAAAAAAAGCAGGTGTATCGAGATGGATAAAATACAACCCCTGATCGGTGCCAAGCCAAATTCCTTTGGCGGGATCCCATATCGCTTTGGTTATTTTGTCAAACACGATATTCTTCTGAACCAGACGATTGAACTGTCTTCTTTCTCGGTCATAATCTCCCAAAGCCTGAACCCCATATCGCCAAAATTGACCATCTGGCAACTCCAATATTCCATAGACTTCCTGATAATTGGCATTCCCGTTTCGCAATTCTTCCTTATGGTCTTTCCAATCCTTGGTTTTGGGTTCGTAGGAAAGTAAAATCTCATCTGGATCCCAATAATTTATCCAAAAAACACCCTCTTGATCTTGATAGACATTGATTACATGATGAAAATCCTTGCGATTCAACAAAGCCAGATTTTCAGGGTTGTATTGGGCAGTGTATACTTGATTAGTGGCAGGATCATAGACCGCGATTCCCTCCAAACAGCTAATCCAATACCTTTCTTCCCGGTCCTCAAAAATGGAATTGGGGCGCCACCCCTCCGGAAATTTCAAAGGCATATTTTGATCTGTAATTTTTCTTTTTTCAGGATCTATCCACAGAATTTTGTCTTCTTTAAAAACGATAAAAACATTTGCCTTCTGATCCATCCACAGGGTTCCCCAACTGGATCTTTTCTGTTCGTTTTCAAAAGGGAATGGAATGAACTCCTCTTTTTCGGGAATGTAGATTCCATACTCATCACCTATTCGAAGCCACATTTTTCCAGATCGATCCTGATGGATTTCATAGACTGGAAGGCTAGGTTGCTTGACCCCATCAATTTTCACCTCATAGGCCATAAATTTGCGTCCGTCAAACCGCTGTAGACCATTGGGAGTACCAATCCAAAGAAACCGGTTTTGGTCCTGATGAATTGTCAAAACCTGATTGGAAGAAAGTCCATCAGCCAGCCCAAACCGATTGATAAAAAAACGGTTTTCTTCTGCTTGAAGACTTGAGTAGCTCAATAAGCTAAGAAGAAAAAGAAATATTTTTTTCATATTTTCTTCCTAAAAATAAGTGATTTGGCAAAATATCCATCTTCCTCTTTTTCCAAATCACATGATTATGTGGCTCATGAAAAGCAACGTAAAAGCTGATTATAGCGTCCAAAGAAACATATGCCATTAGAATAATCTGAATTGGTTAATTCGTTTGTATCTGAATATAGACAAACCCCCTTATATGATTTATGAAAAGATTACACCATAAGACAGCCTTAATCACCGGTGCAGCTCGGGGAATAGGGGAAAGCATTGCCCGGACTTTTCATCAGGAAGGGGCAAGGGTGATTCTCTCGGATATCCGCGACGAAGAGGGAAAAGGCCTTGCTAAAGAACTCGGCGAAATGGCCTGCTATACCCATCTCAATGTAAAAAATGAAGGGGAGTGGCAATTGGTTTATGAAAAGCTGCTATTAGAGTTTGGCGGACTTGATATCCTAATAAATAATGCAGGAATCACAGGTTTTATGGAAACCAAAGGCCCTTTTGACGCTGAAAACCCCGACATGGAATCCTTTGAAGAAGTACTGCGGGTCAACCTAAATGGCACTGTATTGGGCTGTAAATACGCCATTCCGCTGATGAGGCGAAAGGGTCATGGAAGCATCATCAATATTTCTTCGCGCAGTGGACTAGTGGGCATTCCCGGTGCGGCAGCTTATGCGGCAAGCAAAGCAGCAGTAAGAAACCACACCAAATCCGTTGCTTTGCTCTGCGCTGAAAAAGGCTATGAAATTCGCTGCAATTCCATTCATCCTGCCGCCATCATGACACCGATGTGGGATGCCATGCTCGGAGAGGGAGAAGTCCGAGATAAAATCATAAAGGAGGTGGAAAGAGGAATTCCCTTGAGACATTTTGGAAGTCCAAGAGACGTGGCCTTTGCAGCTTTATATTTAGCTTCGGACGAATCCAAGTATGTCACAGGAATAGAACTCAATGTGGACGGGGGGATTTTGGCCGGGTTGGAGGCAAGGCCAGAATAAGCATTTCAAAAACCGGGAAAGAGAACTTTACCGGTTTTATTCCTTCTTTTAAAATCTATTTTTTAAAATTATTGAGTATTCAAAAGTTTTTTTTCTAAATGGTTTTTATGATTATCCGCTTTTTTGCCAGTAAGTGAAAATGGCCTAGATACTTCAACAAGCTCAGTGACCGAGCTCTGCCACCGAGTTTAATGTTTCTTCCCCTCCTACAAAAAGAGACAAACGGACACCGAGCGATGGTTGGTGAGCTAGTCGAACTAAGTCGAGGTGGACATTAAGAAAATTTTGCTACTGGTGTCATTACGGATATACATGATGGTTATTTTTTCTAATCTCCAAGCAACCCAACCTGGTTAAAATCCATCCTAAAAAAACCAAAAGGTTTAAATTCTCGCGTCCTCTGAAACTTAAATCCAACAACGATGAAAACTATTGGTGTTTACTTCTTATTCATTTTGATTTTTTTCGGATGTACAGAAGAAAATGACCTTCCGATCCTATCTTTTGAAATCAAAACGAATCTTCAAGTTTTTGGAAACTTTCTTCGCTTTGATATTTTATCAGATCCCGATATCTCCAATTCCGACCTGACCTTCTCTATTGGAAACCTTGAAGTTTTTCCTGAAAAAACTGAAAACGGGGAATGGATTCTTCCCTTAGAAGGATTTACTGCGGGCAATCATCAGCTCAAAGTATACCAAACCTCAAATCCAGAAAATTATGAGATTTGCAATTTTGAAAAGGCTGCTTTTCTACTTGAATTAGGCATAGACCCAAGTCTGATAGAGGATCAAGTGAGGCATCATTTAGTGATATGGAATCAGGATGGTCAAACAGTACACGTGGAAGAATTGGTTCAGGCAGGAGATCACCGGGTGGATCTTGGCAGCTATGAGTTTGATTCTTTCTCTTGGGGAATATTCACCGAATTTGATGAATTTCGCCAGGGCTTGGGGCAAGTTTTCGATGGGGTTTCTGTGGGAAGTTTTTTCCCAATAAGTGTTAATAATGAAGGGCATCCCTCATTTGGTACCACTACTCTAAAATTCCAGCAGATTCCCACCCATCAGGAGTACTGGATAGGAAGTCGAGGAAGTTTTTCCCACGGACAGGCTTTACCCCATACTTTGCCCCTATTTTTGGATTATATTCCGACCCGTTTTTTTGTCCTTTTAAAACAAGGAGAAAAAACTTATGCCCAATTTTTTTCGGAAAAAGCCACTTTTTCTGGCGAAGAAGTAGAACTTAACTTGAGTGCAATGAATTTGATGAATTCTCAAATCATTAGCTTTTCCAAAGCCATCTCCGGATCCTACTCAGTGTATGGATTTGAATCAATTTCAGACCTCACTAGCCAAACCCCATTAGAAATAGGGCCTTTAAGTGGAGTGCTTAAGTTGGATCTGGTAAATTATGCTAGCCTTTTCCCCAAAGTCGAATTCCAGCTCAACTATGCCGAGGAAGATTTTCAAATTTTTTCCAGATTTAGAGCAGCCCAGGTGCCAACTTCGGTGCAAACTTTTGAAGCGGATTTTTCTATCCAAAATGAATCAAAGCTCGCTGTTACAGGAACTGTCGACCTGTTGTTTACTACTTGGTCAGGAATAGATTCCAAGGGTATAGATTGGCTCATATTCCACTTACAAGGACCTAACCAAGCTCGACTTAAAGCCCCCTTAATTTCATCCGAAACACTCCAGCTTGAAAATGTCTCTCTCAAGTCCATAACCCTGGAAGAGAGTGATTTACTGGACAACTATTCAGATTTTCTAGCTGATTTTTCTCTTGGAAAAAGTCGAGACTATTTCCGAAATTCTGGTAGATTCCACTCCAAAACAAAGACTCTGGCCTCTGCTAGGGTTCGAACCGAAAAATCATTTACTCATTACATTTCTCACTATTCACTATTCCAAATTCACTGATATGAAAAAGCTCTCACTTCTTTCGATCCTCTTTCTCCAATTCATTTTCCTGCAGGCTCAAGATCGCACTGACCTATTTATAGACAGCGTGATGCATGCACAGCATATTCCCGGTGCAGCTGTTGCAGTTATTCAAGATGGGCAGGTTTTGAAAAAATCTGTTTATGGAAAAGCAAATCTGGAATGGAACCAAGATTTAACTTATAACAGTGCTTTTCAGATGGCTTCTACTACCAAACTCTTCACAGGAGTTCTTCTTGGTATTTTACATGAAAAAAAGGTGATTTCTGTCGATGATTGCCTGGAAAAATATATGGATTCCCTTCCAAACAGCTGGGAAACAATAACCCTCCGTCAACTTGCCTCCCACCAATCGGGTATCAAAATGGTCGAACTCGAAAAATTCCCTAACCTCCAGACCGCCATCAAAGCAGCTATGAAAGAAAAATTAGAATACGAGCCGGGTACGAAAGAATATTATGTCAGTACGGACTATGCTTTTTTGAACCAAGTTTTGTTAAAAATCTCGGGTAAATCATTCCCTGAACTGATGAAAGAAATGCTGCTTGATCCACTAAAGTTGCAAAATACCGGATTTGATCTGCTTAAAGATGAGGGCTTGTTTCGTACCGCCGATTTGATCGAAAATCGGGTAGGGGTCTACGGTTGGGCAGAAAGTAGACCATTTATCTCAGACATGCGGTTTCCGGACTGGTTTTACCCAGCGGGAGGAATTTATTCTTCTATCGATGATTTATCCAGATTTATGCAGGCTCTAGACCGGGAGGAATTAATTTCAACGGCTACTCAAGAGCTAATTTTTGGACCTAATCCCTTAAAAAACGGGAATCCATCGTATTTTGGATTGGGGTGGATTACAGAAACTTACCAAGGACACCGCTTGACAGGACATAGCGGAGGGCCGGCATTGGCTGATGTGATTCGTTTTCCTGATTTGAAGATAAGCATTATCGTATTGACTAACCGACGGGGAGGTTTCTATCCATTTTTGTCCCGAGGAGTGGCACAGTATTATATTGATGGGCTAGTTATGCCGGAGATTCCTCAATGATCAATACTAAACATATATTGATATCTTAGTCCAATCCAAAGAACCTTTCGTCTGAGTTTGAGGGTTCTTTTTTTTATTTCTCCTGGCTAAAGACTCTTTTTAAAATTCAGAAGCTCACCTTAAAAAATTTATCCGTCAAACGGATCAGCTCGGAATGGGAGTTCAAATGCATATTCCAGAATCTATTAATTTCTTTAGGTTAAACCCGGAATATGCAATAGCAATTTTATAACGGCTTATAATTGCTTCAAAATCAATTATAAATTGCTGTTTTCGACTTCACCATAGCAGCGCTATGACTCAGCCTCCTAACAGACTGATTTCCTTGCCATTAAAATCCTCATTACGAAATCTAATACAAAATCCGGGATAAAGACATCTGGAAAATCTGTCCTATGATTAAAAAAGCAAAACAATGACAGATTCTATTGACAACAACAATTTAAAAAGGGTCGGAAAGTTTGATTTCCGACCCTTCTACATTCAGCTACCAAGATTGAAAAATCAGTTAACCTTGAGCAAAGAATAAATACGGTTTCCTTCTTTGATTTGATTTGGGTTTGTCGGATCAGGGACCCATCTTCCATCAATTACCAATTGATAACGGTGTTCTCCGGGAAATACTTCCACAAATCCCTCCCATCCCTGGTCGGTTTTTTGGAGAAAATTAGTATTGGTAGCCCAATAATTGAAGGTACCCGAAACCAGAATTTGCTTTGCTTCCGGGTAGCCGGTGAGAGAAATTTCAACACACTTCAACTCCGGGATGGTCTCCTTCATTTTTTCCAAATTTTGATTCAACTGGCTCACCTTTTTCGGATCTTTTTCAGTAGCCAGAAGCTCCTCCAATACCATCACTTGACCTTGATGAAGCGCAAGAGCCGCATGCATTTCCACATCCGGCTGTACTCCTACAGCCTCCCAGTTGGTACCAGTTACTGAATTGATCGAACGCTCCATGGGAATAGTTACCAAGAAATTTTCGGAAAGCTGTACCGGGAACTTTGGATTAGCGCCTCCTTTTGTTACTTGACCTAAAAGCTTGGCTCGGCCTAGGTGTTTCATGTCATAGGCAAATTCTTCGCCTCCAGAAAAGGTCCGGCCACTGGTCAGGATATACAAAGGTTTACCTAAATATTTTGGTCCGGGTACATAGGCAGCGCTCCACATCTGTTTTAAGGTGTTTTTTTTTCGATTTTCGAAATCAAAAAGGTGAACGGGCTGATCAAAGAAATATCCGCTAAAAAGTGGGATCATATTGGGATCCAAACTTCCTCTACATTCCCGTAAATCCAGGATCAAGGCATCAGTTTCAGAAATAAATTTCATCGCTTCAAACAGACTGTCTGCACAATGGGTGATTGGACCAAAAAAGGGAATCTCCAAATACCCTATGTTTCCATCCAGTATTTTTTTCTTCTTGACTCCGTATCCGTTATTTTCAAGCAGGTCTATCAACCAAGTTTCATCGTTTCCTTCATTGGATTCGGCTTGTACAGGTGAATCTGAGTAGAGCACCTCTAAATGCAAATCATTGCTTATCGATCGGATATTCTGAGTAAGGATAAAAGCAAATTCAGTTGCACTTTGAATACTGTCATAGTTTCCGTTCCAGATATTTTCATTTAGGTGATCTGCCATCTCAACTGCCTTGGACTCATCAATGTAAGAATTCTTCAGTTCTGTGATTAGATTCTTCAGAACCTCAGCTTTTTGCTCGTTTTCTATATTCTGAGCAATTATAGGCTGCATCAGAAATAAAAGGCAGCAACTACTTATCAGGGTTAAATTTTTCATTTTGTTAAGGATTGAATACTTGTTTTTGAGGACCTCTTATCCCCTTAAAATGTGGATCTAAGTAATAATTTCTGTTTTCCCTTGTAGGAATTAAAAGCCAGCCAAAGTCCTAATCCAGCAAGTGCCATGATCGATTCAATTAGCAACCACTTACTTCCAAAATCTCCTAAAGGGCCATCAGAAATCATCGTAATCAGGCGAGAAAAGGCATAAGAACCCCAAAAAATACTCAGAAAGGCTAACCCTTTCTCGGGGTTTTTGACCATGAGGTAGAGGATACTCATACATATCGTGATTCCTACCCCTCCATACACCCCTCGTATCGAACTGAGCGCATCCGTATTATCTAGCTCTACACGTACCATATCCATGACTGCTTGTGGGTTAAAAAGAGCCATCATACTGACCAAAAGGAGCGACAGGATGGAAGCTCCAAGGTAAATGCGCGTGAAAATCATCCATTTATTAGACTTCTTCATGGCTACATCAATCAAAGGAGCACTTGTTTTGATACCATAAAATATGGTTCCCCAAATTCGCCAGCTTAGGCTTTTTAACTTCTGTGAGCAAGGATGAGCAATCTCCAAATAGAGTGGGGAAGATTTTCTTGTAATTCCCTTTTTTAACCTTTATTAATGGAGAACCATTCTTTGAAATAAAATAGACCCGGTGCTTGTCTCCCGTCCATGCGATGTGTTGGCTCTGCAAGGCGGTAGTCTTCCTAGTCAACGGATCAAAAAACACCTCAAAAACCTCATCAAAATCAGGGTTAAGGAGCTGAAGCAAGAATTCCTTTTCACCATTTATACTGGTGTTTCGGTAAATAATATAATCTTTAGGTTTGGCCGTGGGCTGATCTCTTGACAACAGTTTTTTGACCGAAGAGCCGCGCTCCATAGCAAATTGAAATCTAACCGCTCCATTCATAGCGATCGCAAATTCATAGATATCCTCTGCGTTGATTTTAAACGTATTTCCGGTTTGATCCTCCAGGCTTACTCTAGTGATTCCGCGGGTACTGACATAGTTGATGATTTTACCCTCGACCACATCTCCGGACTTGAGCAAGGCATAACCCTTATTGGAAAGGGGGAAATCAACCAGCGGCTGCTGAAGTTGCTGGGCATTTAAATTTCCAATCAGCCCCAAAAGGAAGAGAATTATTGAAAGTGAAGTTTTCATAGTTGGTTTAATTTTCAAATTCACGGTTTCATTGCATTCAAAGGAGGAATAGGCTGAGGAACCACATTATCAATCGGGGTGGTACTTTTCAGGTAGGCAAAGACAGCACTGATTTCTTCATCTGTCATTTGACCAATCATTTCATAAGGCATGGGAGGGAGAATCTGCCGATTTGTTGGGATCCCTTTAGACTTGCCATCACGAAGGGCAATAAAAAATTGCTCCTCTGTCCAATTGCCTATACCGGTCTCATCTGAAGTGAGGTTGGAGGAAAAAGACACCCCCCAAGGACCCATCCATGCCGTTAAGCTTTGGGTGGCTGCTATACCTTTTGATTCCAGTTCATTTCGATCTATTTCTGGAATAGGGACCTGGGCTGGATGTCCAGAAAGCGCTCGGGACATGTCCATTTCGGGACCCATCGGCCCCATTTTTCGAGGCGTATGACAATCATGACATCCGGCAATCACCACTAAGTGCTTGCCTAAGGCAACCTTTGCATCCAAGTTAACTTGAGTGTCTGGTTCCGCTTGCGCTGTGTTCAGCTTTTTGGATTCATTGGATTGGCAACCAAAAAGGTTCACCACCAACAATGCCGCACTTGTAAAAGAAAGAATTTTATTTTTCATATGTATTGGGAGTTGATTTTCCCAATTGATGGAAAAAAGAGATAGTGGGTTGCATTAAGGATGACTCTCGGGATAATTATTTCTTTTGAGATGATCCAAAAGGATCAAAGGCAATTTGGCTCAACCCATTCTAGGGTTATGGGTTATGCTGGCCACAAGGGGTTAATTCCCGAAAAATGCTGGGCTGAGCACGCTATTTTTTAAAATTATTTCCCCCTCATGCAACCCACCATTGAAGTTTCCCATCATGTGGTCGTTAAAAAAATTTAAACTCAACTAGTATTTCTACCATGAAGACTACACTAATTAAAATGACGCTAAAGTCATTGATTATCCTTTTGGTCGCAAGTTCATGCGAACTTATTCGAGAGGATAACCCCTCCATTGTCAAAAACAAAAAAAATGAGGAAACTACCTATTATGGACCTGCTGTAGCCATGGGCAATGGCAAAGCTCAAACCTTTATTACGATCAACAGGGGTGGAAGACCCACTGCGATGGGGGTCGCATTAAATGAAAAAGCCTTGGAAAATTTACCTTCTGAAAATGGAGGCTCCCACCATAGAGAAGGCCATCCCCCTTCATTTGAGACTGTTTTACAATTTCCTAAGCAGGCAGAAATCACGCCTTATAAATTCATGACCATTGATTGGGCACCTGAAGGTCATGAGCCTGAGGGGATCTACGATTTGCCTCATTTTGATTTCCATTTCTACATGATTTCCAACGAAGAAAGACTGGCAATTACTCCCCTGGAAGGTATGGATCCTGAAATTCCACAGGCAAAATACATTCCCACACCCTACATTCAGCTTCCGGGTCGTGTCCCAAATATGGGAGTTCATTGGACAGATCCCACTAGCCCAGAATTGAACGGGGCTACCTTTACAAAGACATTCATCTACGGATCTTTCAAAGAAAAAGTCATCTTCATGGAGCCCATGATCACCTTGGATTATATCAAAAGTAAGCCAAGCAATGTCGATGAGATCCCTCTTCCTACCCACTTCCAGGTAAATGGGTTTTATCCTTCCAACTATGAAGTAAAATATAACCCGGTCCGAAAAGAATATCTGATTCTACTGAGCGATTTTAATTTTAAAATGGCTGATCAATAAAATTTAGTTTCAATATGATAATTAAAAGTCCCCAGAGAGTTCTAGGGACTTTTTTTTAGAAATCTAGTTTTTCATTTTTTCACCAGTAAAGGTCATTGACCAGTCTAAAAGCAGCGTGAAAGTCCAGTTTAAACTAACTCTAGTCATCAGCCTTTTCAGCTGAATAGCAAAATAGATTTGACGTCTATTCACTTCTCCCCGCTTTTAGCGAACCACCAAGAGACCGACTTTTTTGGAGTTATTTTCTAGAAATGAATTAAAATCTCCTAAAGGAAAACTTTCCGATTTTTGTAAAGGAGAATAGGTTGACTAAATTGTGTAAGGTCTTGGCAAATCCCCCTTAACTATGAAATCACTGGCATCAGTTCTTCTTATTTTTATTGGCTCTTTTGGACTACAAGCGCAAGTATCTCAACTAGAATCTGCATTAGCGAAAGCTGAATCAAAAGGCTACTCAGGCGTCATGCTTGTAGCAGACAAGGGAGAAATTATCTTTGAAAAAGCCGTGGGTTTACGAAGTTTTGAGGAAAAAATACCGCTTGAAACCACCGATCTTTTTGAAATGGCTTCTGTCTCCAAGCAGTTTACCGCGATGATGGTGATGATGTGCAAGGAAAAGGGCCTCTTGAATTTTGACGACCCAGCTGAAAAATTCATCCGCATTCCCTACCCTAATATCAGCATCCGTCAACTGCTTACCCACACTTCCGGTCTTCCGGATTATCAGGCGATCATGGATGAGCATTGGGACAAAAGTAAAGCCGCCGGCAATCCGGACATTTTGGAATACCTCCGTCGCTATGCCCCACCGAAGCTCTTCGAACCCGGAGAAAAATACGAATACAGCAATACCGGTTATGTGATTTTGGCCAGTATCGTGGAAGAAGTGACGGGAAAAGATTTTGTGGAGCTTTCGAACGAATGGATTTTTGACCCAGTTGGCATGAATCATACCGCTATCAGAAGTCTGGAAGAAAAAGCCCAAGTCCCCAATTTTGCCGCAGGCCATCTCAAAGACCATAATGGCACCTATATCAACGCCAACCAGTTTCGATCTTCAGACTATACACTTTGGTTGGGAAATAGAAAAGGCCCAGGACGGGTAAGCAGCACCGCGCAGGATTTACTTCGTTGGGACCAGGCGCTTTACGGTGAAAAACTGGTCGGTAGAGAAACGCTGGAGGAGGCTTTTACTCCTACTAAACTCAATGACGCAACAAAAAGTAATTATGGCTTTGGATGGGATATCGAGCCCAAAAGCCCACTTGGAAAAATGGTCAGTCACACGGGTGACAACCCGGGATACCAAACGATAATTGTGCGCTTCATCGAGGAAAATAAAACCATTATTCTCCTCAACAACAACTATCACCCTGAACACGATGCATTGGTGGAAGCCGCCAAGAAAGCATTGAGTAAGAAATAGCAAACTACTTGGTAAGCTTTTTCAGCACATCTATAGCACTTTGGAGTCGTTGTTTCTGATCTCCAGAGACCGTTAAATAAGGAAATCCGCTAGATTCAGCGATTTCTTGGTATTTCTCAAAAAAATACTTCCGCATTTCTGGGTCGGGATGCTCTCTCAAAGGATCAGGCTCCCAGGGTAGATCAATATCAGTCAGCAAAATCAAGTCATAAACTCGCTGATCGAGTTCGTTTTTGACCCAATCATGCACTTTTCCAAATTTATGCTCAGACCAGACCTGAATGACTCGAAGATCCGTATCGCAGAACAAAAAGTTTTGGGCGACTTTATGCTTTTCATCTTCCAAAGCCATTTGGCCTTTGGCGATTTTCAAAAGATCCGCATAAGTATAGGGCCTTCCCAGCATTTCCAGATATTCCCTCGCAAACTCCGGGACCCAAGGTTCGTCATAATGCACGGCTAAATCAGAAGCCAAGGTGCTTTTTCCGGTGGACTCCGGACCCAAAATAAGAATACGCTTAGGGCTGTGCATAATTTCTTCCGGATTTGATCCAGGCAATTAAACCTAAAAATGCCAATATGGTGAAAAACAAAAACTGAAAAGAAGTTAAAATCAATCCTTTGTAAAAATAAAGGGGTACCGAAACCAAGTCAGTGATAATCCAAAAAATCCAGTTTTCTACCTTCTTCTTAGCCATTAGCCACATGCCTACAAAAGCGGAGGCCGTAGTAAAGGAATCCCAATACGGCACATCCGAATCGGTGAAGCTTTTTAAGACAAAGGACAATACCCCATAAGAGGCAATGAAAATCAAACCAGCGATCAACCAACCTTTCGGCTTCAGCCAAGTAACGGGTAAAACCGTCTGATGAACCTTGGGATGGGTCCAAACATACCAACCGTAGATGGACATGCTGAAATAGTAGGCATTGATCCCCATATCAGCGTAAAGCTTGTATTCAAAGCAAATCCAAACGTAAATCAGCGTGGAAACAATTCCCGTCGGGTAAACCCAAATGTGCTCGCGCATAGAGTAAAATACCGAAGCTATCCCAAAAAATACCGCAATCGCTTCCAGCCAAGTCATGGCCTGAAGCCCTTCGGCCAATCCATCAAGAAAAAATTGAAAATCCATGCTGCGAAGTAAGGAATAGTTTGTCTAACCACAAGTTTGTTTAACCACAAACACTAAGATTCTTTTCTGGAATTCGTGATCTTTATGGTTTTCTTTTAACAACTAAGAAAAATAATGAATTTTATCTTTGTGTTACTTCGCGTTCTTTGTGGTTCACTATCTACTTCCGCAACTTTTCTCCACCTTGCGTGGTTTGATTACTAACTTTGCGCCTATGACTTTGAGCACCCTGACAGCTAAGAAAGACCTCGATTCACTCGATCCCAAAGAATACATCATCATCAAAAACGCCCGGGTCAATAATCTGAAAAGCCTGAGCGTAGCCATTCCCCGAAATAAATTTGTGGTCATCACGGGCCTATCTGGTTCGGGAAAATCCTCTCTGGCATTTGATACCCTTTTTGCCGAAGGCCAACGCATGTATGTGGAGAGTTTGAGTTCCTATGCCCGGCAGTTTCTCGGTCGAATGGAAAAACCTGAGGTCGAGTATATCAAAGGCGTAGCTCCGGCCATCGCAATTCAGCAAAAGGTAAGCACAAAAAATCCCCGTTCCACTGTCGGAACCACCACTGAAATCTACGATTACCTCAAATTGCTTTTTGCCCGGGTGGGGAAAACCTATTCCCCAATTTCTGGAAAAGAGGTCAAGCATCACACGGTCACAGACATTGTGGATTATATTCTCAGCTTTGAGGAAGGAGACAAAGTCATGATTTCTTGTCCACTTCAGGTGGCAAGAGGTAGAAAAATCGAGCAGGAATTGGAATTGCTTTTGCAAAAAGGGTATACCCGAATTCTCATTGATGGAGAAGCTTATTTTGTAGAGGATTTGCTTCAGGAAAAGAAAATCCAAAAAGGAAACTATGAAATCCTAATCGATCGGGCTTCTGTCCGAAAAGACGATGAAGACAATCAATTTCGTATTGCTGATTCGGTCCAAACGGCCCTTTTCGAAGGCCATGGAGACTGTAAAATCACCATTCCTGAAAAGGAAACCCGGGAATTTTCCGATCGATTCGAACTCGACGGAATGAGCTTCGAACTGCCATCGGTCAACTTTTTCTCTTTCAACAATCCCTACGGAGCTTGCCGAAGATGCGAAGGTTTTGGCAATGTCCTTGGAATTGATCCTGACTTGGTCATTCCAGACAAATCTCTTTCCGTCTATGAAGGGGCCATTGCCCCTTGGCGCGGAGAATCTTCGCGAACTTGGCTCGAACCATTGCTGAAAAAAGGAATTGAATTCGACTTCCCCATTCACCGGGCATTTGAGGATTTAAGCGAAAAAGAACAGGACCTCATCTGGACGGGAAATAAGTATTTCAAAGGCTTGGATGCATTTTTTAAAGATTTGGAAACCAAAACCCACAAAATTCAGTATCGGGTCATGCTTTCCAGATTTCGAGGGCGGACGACTTGTCCCGAGTGCCGGGGAACCCGTCTTCGCAAGGACGCCAGCTATGTCAAAATCCAAGAAAAATCGATTACAGACTTGGTGCTGATGCCAATTGATGAAGCTTTGGTGTTTTTCAATGAATTGGAACTCGCTCCGCATGAAGCCAAAGTCGCCAATCGATTACTGAAAGAAATTGTCAGCCGCCTCGAGTTTATGGATCAGGTCGGTTTGGGCTATTTGACTTTAAATCGACTGACTTCCACACTCTCTGGAGGTGAATATCAGCGAATCAAACTGGCGACTTCCTTGGGTTCAGCTTTGGTGGGGTCTATGTATATTTTGGATGAACCCAGCATCGGTTTGCATCCAAGGGATACCGATAGATTGGTGGGAGTACTTAAGTCATTGCGCGATATGGGCAATACCGTCATTGTGGTCGAGCATGAGGATAAAGTCATGAAAGCCGCCGATCAGATTATCGATATCGGCCCGGATGCCGGAGTTCATGGCGGGGAATTGCTGTTTCAGGGTTCCATCGAAGAGCTCATCGCTTCCGCCCAAACCCATACTGCCCGATACCTGCGTGGAGAGGAGCAGATTTTCAAGAAAAATGGTAACCGAAAGTGGAAGGACTCCATCATCGTCAAAGGAGCGCGTGAAAATAACCTCAAGAATCTGACGGTACAGTTTCCACTGAATACGCTAACCGTAGTCACGGGAGTTTCCGGTTCGGGAAAATCTACCCTGATCAAAAAGGTATTATATCCAGCCTTGGGAAAAATGCTAGGAACCGTCATCGATGAATCCGGAAAATACGATAAGATCGAGGGCGATTATAAGCGCATCACCCAAGTGGAATTTGTCGATCAAAATCCGATCGGTAAATCCTCCCGCTCCAATCCGGTGACCTATGTCAAGGCTTACGACGCCATCCGAACGCTCTTTGCCGATCAACCGGTATCTAGGCAGCGGGGCTACAAACCGGCCTTTTTCTCTTTCAATGTCGATGGAGGTCGATGTGAAGCCTGCGCCGGAGAAGGTACCACTACCGTGGAGATGCAGTTTATGGCTGACATCCACCTGACCTGCGAATCCTGCAAAGGAAAGCGATTCAAAAATGAAATTTTAGACGTCAAATACAGGGATAAAGATATCTCCGAGGTACTTGACATGACCATCGATGAGGCCATGGAGTTCTTCAAAGGAAAAACCCAGATCATCAATCGGCTCCAACCCCTGCAAGAAGTAGGCTTGGGCTATATCGGCATGGGCCAAAGTTCGAATACGCTTTCCGGTGGAGAAGCTCAACGGGTGAAATTGGCTTCATTCCTAGGCAAAGGCGGCACTAAATCTGGGGATCAGGTACTCTTTATTTTTGACGAACCGACGACAGGTTTGCATTTCCATGATATCCGCAAGCTCCTCCACAGCATCAATGCCCTAATCGATCAGGGTCATTCGGTGATCATCATCGAGCATAATACTGAAGTCATACGCTCCGCCGATTGGGTAATTGACTTGGGTCCGGAGGGAGGAAACAAAGGAGGCCATCTGACTTTTGCGGGTACGCCTGAAGATTTGGCTAAAGAAAAGGGGAATTACACCGCGGACTATTTGAGGGAGGGATTTGCATAAAATCAACTAATTCATCACCCTTCTAAATCTTCAACTTTTAAAAAATTCATCAGATTTTTTTGATTTTTCTTGACAACTAGGTTTGTTTTTTTTTTTACTTAGCAAAATATAAATTTAATGTTAAACTTTAGTACTTTAATGCTTATGAAAAGGTTATTCTTACTTTCAGTTCTATTATGTCTTATGCTTGGAATAAGCGAACAAGCTATGGCTGACTGGTGTGGCAACATGAGATCCTCCGATGTCTGGTATAACTCAAGCGGGTCAGTTTCAATAGGTCGGGAGCCATTTTTTTCTATGGATTATACAAAAATTACATGCTGCGTGAATGGTACAGATATGGATGCCTGCAATAATAGTTCGGAGGCTACAGAATGCTCTCAAAAAGTGGTTAGAATTGGGTGTACTGCTCCAAGTTTTGCAGATGCCTGATATTTTTGTAAAAAAGGGGGAGTAAGATTGATCCTCCCCCTGTACCAATTTACAACTAAACAAATGAAGCATAAACTAGTAAGTTTTTTTTCTCTGGGATTGTTTTGGGTCCTATTTTCCTGTGAGGAAAAAACTATTTCAGGCCCTATTGAAATCCCATCTGACCCTGTTGGCGATTTATTAGATATCGGCGAAATCTTTAATTCTAGTGAACTGATTCCCATCACTCTGCCAGACAGTGTTTTAATCGGGAATGTTTTCTCATCCAAAGCATTAGGAGATAAGATTTATATCCACGATAATTTCAACAACCGAATCTTAATCATTGATAGCAAAGAAAAAAAATTAAGTGGAATAATTAGTGCCGAAGGAGAGGGCCCTGGAGAGTATTCCCAAATAAACTCTTTTGATTTAGATCCTGCGGGGAATGTTTATATTTATGATTTTGGAAAGAGAATCTTATGTTTTTCTGACGGAAAATTCAACTATGAACTAGAAAATATACATTTACAAGTACGAGATTTTTGCAAGTCCGATAAAGGCTATATCCTAGTCAATCCGCAAGAATCTTACCTTGACTATAGAAGCACGATCGTAGAATCAGATAGTAGTGGTACAATTTTAAACCAACTTGGTGGTGAGCCTGACTATAAAGCTTCTCTTCCAAATACCTTCTTCCAAAAATTTTCAAACACGATCTATATTAACGATAATCCAAATCAAGAAATTATACTTTATGATCAATTGAGAAATAGTCAAGAAAAACTTGAATTTAAAATTTCAGGTGAGGATCGACCTCAATTAGTGGATTTTTGGGTAGCCGATGCAGAAAATATTTTTACGGTTTTTCCTGCCAAGAATGATTCGATCATCCTGTTTTCCCAAATTAAAAATTCAAAATTTCTCAGAAACCTTAAAGGCATTTTCAGTTCTGATGATTTCTTGCCGGTAAATAAATTCCCATACCGAGCTATCAGGGATAATTATGATTACTTGATTTACAATACCGAGGAATTAAAATCTCTTTTAGATTATTTTCAATATTTTCCTGAGGCTAAATCATATGTAGAAGAGAACGGGATGTATTATCTTAAAGAAGATAAAAGGTTCTCGATCTCAAAAGAAAAGATTCAAGCTATAGTTAGTCAACTTGATTCAATCAAAAATTCTAACAGTATTTTGATTAGGAAATTCTCAAGGTAGATCAAATTCATAAATTTGAAAATCTCTAATTGAAATAATTGGCTAATTCCTTTTGATTTTAGTCGCGAAGAAGAAAATAAATGAGATCACCTGACCTTTGCCGGGACGCCTGAGGATTTGGCTAAAGAAAAGGGTAATTATACCGCGGAGTATTTGAGGGAGGGATTCATGTAAGTTCAGACTTGATTATAGCTATGAATTCGAGCAAGCCTGAAAACATCACACATTGGCTTGGTAAAAATTGCTTCGAGGTGATAGCAAGATAATTACTTGAGAAACAAGGGAAAAATTTTATAGATTTTTGAAAACTGTATCTTTTTATTTCCGTAATCTATTTAAGAATTAGTTTAAATAATTTTTAATTTTCTTCCCATGAAATACTCTGACTTTCATTCCTTTCTAAGCTTAACACATTTAAAGCAGTTTCCAATCTGGGCTTTTATATCCTTTATTTTTTTCTCCTGTACTTCCGCCGAAAAGGTGAAGTTTGACGGAGAAGAGATCGACTATCATCGGAATATCGATAGGAGTAGTATTGCCTTAAAAATTGATTCAATCGAGAATAAGGAGGTCATTTTCTCTGGAAGTGGAATTTGGAAGATTTTTAATGATCAAATTATTCTCGCAGATAAAAGAACCGGAATAATTTATGTCTTTAAGGATGACCTAAGCTTAAAAGAAACACAATTAGGAATCGGTCAGGGCCCAAACCAATTAAATGGGGGGCTTGTCGCTATGGCTTCCGGAGATCAGGGGCTATTTCTTTTGGGCGGGAATTATGACTATTATGTCGTCGATAAGAACTGGACTATTTCCCAAACAGGCAACTTGGACTTTTACCATGAAAATACGCCTTATGATGAATTGTTGAAAAACCCCAAACCGGAATATACAGGCATTTACGAAATCCACTATAAATTTCAGAAACCGACCTGGTTTGGAGAAGGGAAAGTGATGATTCAGCTATCCTCGACTCATCCCGAGTATAACTACATCTTGAATAAAATTTACTTTGAGGAAGCCAAAAACCTTGGAATTTTGGAATTAAGCAGTGGAAAAATACAAATCTCGAGTGGCTACCCTCCTATTTATTCAGGCAGTAATTTTATTCCTTACCTGATGGGTACAGCTATTGCGCCGCTTAAGAATAGTTTTTATGTTCAAAGTTTTGAGGCGGATAGTCTGCTTTACAAGTTTTCTGCTGATGGCCTGATTCACCATGCATTTGGACATGCTGGCAAAGACATGATGACCGAGTACCCTGATCTGAGCGCTTTGGATGTGAGTGAGTTTGATCAAGGCCGAGAAGACCTTCGCCCAAAAGTCAACTTTTATACAACTTTAGATTTTATGGAGAAGCAAAACCTTCTGGTACGTGGTTATACTAAAAACAGTCCACTAGCAGATGGAATTCAGCTTTATAGAAATGACACCTTGCTGCTTGATCAAGCTGTACCCAAAGGGTTTAACTATTTTGGATACAAGGAACCCTACCTCTACGGATCCTACAACAGACAGGTTGAACGGGAAGAAAAAATTGTCGTTTATCGATTAAAGTTATTAGAATGAGAAAGGCAATCCTACTTATGTCAGCTTATGCAACTTTTGCAGCTTTATTTTTTGGTCCAAAATCGTTGCACGGTCAAGAAGCTGAACAAAAGAAGCATCAGTATTCCATACTAGAAAAGAATGAAACAAGAAGCCCCATTCCGTTTTTACCAATATTTTCTGAGGATGGGACCGTGTATGGAATCACCGATAGCATTGGAAATATCATCTTGGAGGAAGGGATTACATTCTTTATCCGAAGTTACTTTTACCAAGACAAGGAATTCAGCGTCGAGCCAAATGCAGAAAAAGTAATTCTACTGGAAAGGTCCGAAATCGCGCTGGAAGGAATCGAAGTTCGATCCTTTCAAAACCCTATCGATCAGCTAATGCACCTCAGCAAAAGCTTTGAGCCTGCTTTTGACAAGGAGGCATTCCTATCTAATTTCAGGGGGTATTATGCGGTCCAACAGCAGGAAAAGTATGTGGATTTTTTCGAAGCAAGTGGTATTTCTCTCCATTCCAAGAGTCAAAAATGGAAGCCCTATGAATTTGTCCAAGCAGGATGGGCAGGTGGCAGTGCTTACCAATTTCTAGTGCCCCTAGAACTGAGGAGAAGCCATCATTGGGACTGGACGAATGGAGACACGATTCCTGCAAGGAATACCTCACCCAGCACTGAACGAGCGGATCAGTATTATATCAAACCGTTTTATGCAAGAGAAATACTTCACGCTTTTGAATATTCTTGGCCCTTATCCTCTTCAAATCTTAAGTTTTACGATTTCCAGTACGACTTAGAAAATGGAAAGGAAATCATCCTATTTAAATCAAAAGATGAGGAGCGCATCAAAGCAAATTCTGACCTGTTTCTCCTTGGAGAGGGAAAAATCGTTTTGGGTGAGTCAGCAGAAAGCATCGAGCGTATTATCCTCAATTTCTCCAAGTACAATTACATTGCCTTTCCGAAAAACCGAAATGGGCGAGAACGGCAAATGGGCGGAAGTCTTTCAGTCATTTTTAAAAATTCGAATAACAAAGTCTTTGTAAGCGAGGTAGAATTAACAGCTAAACTCTTCGGCCCCATCAATATCGGAAATCCAAGACCTTATCGAAAAGGAAGTGAAGCCACGATCGTGGAGAAAATTCTTTTCGAAGATTTTCACTTTGTCCAGTCCAAACAAGATTTAGAATCACTGGAAAAAGGATTCGGTTTTGTGGGATTGGAAACCATGGTTGCTTTTGATCCAGCCTATTGGAGCTCCCATGCTTTAGTGAGTCCTGATTTATTCAATCGAATTAAAGGGGACCTAGGATCAAAAACCAGTCTTAAGGATCAATTTGAAGCAAATTCTGAAAAACGATTGATTCCCGAAGAGAAAGATTTGGCTTATTTCAAAGATTATCTTTCGAAGCTTATTCCTCAATTAAAATCGATAGCACAAGAAATATCAGAAGACTAAAAAACGCCTTCAACCTTGAAGATTCACCACCTGGTTCTAATGGTCAAAAAAGGAAAAACAGAATTAAAGCTGTATTTTGTGAATAGAAATTGAAGGATGGAAGCATGAAAAATGAAGATGTTCGTTGGAAACAACGCTTTTCTAACTTTAGCAAAGCCATGGGTCATTTGGAAAAGGCCTTACAAATTCCTAATCCCGATTTGGTGCAAAAAGCGGGTATTATTCAGTTTTTTGAAATGTCTTTCGAGCTTGCATGGAACCTGGTCAAGGATTATCTGGAAGAGCAAGGCTTTGTGGATATCCGATCACCAAGAGGAGCCTTAAAAAAAGCATTTGAGGTCAATCTTTTAAAAAATGGCCATGATTGGATGGATTTGTTACAAGACAGAAACCTCACAGCCCATACTTATGATGAGCAAAAGGCTACTGAAATGGAAAAACTCATAAAAGAAAAATATTTCCCTTTATTAAACGCACTGCGATTCACCTTCCAAAGAAAAGTAAATGAAGAATAAATTTGGACTTTTGGAATCGGACATGGCATCCATATTAGAAATCATCGGTAATCAAGACCTAGTTGAAGAGGTCATTCTATTTGGAAGCAGAGCTAAGGGAAATTTCCGTACTGGAAGTGATGTGGATTTGGCCTTGAAGGGAGTAAGTCTAACCTTTGAAATAGTTAGTCACATCAGCTATCTACTCAATGAAGAGACCAATATGCCTTATCATTTTGACCTAGTCAATTATCATCAGATTCAAGAGCCTGAATTGATAAAGCATATTGACCAAGTTGGCATAGAAATATTCAATAGAAAAAAGGTAGATGGGATACCCGAATATCTCAGAGGTTGAGTCTTCGGAATTGTTTTGAGCAAAACCTTCCAGCTGTTGCGATCCTTTAATCCCGCCGCTTTATCCGTAGGCACAAATCTTAGCTCATCCGCGATTATTATCGGGAGGTTGGGAGAGCTGCTCTGACTGCTCTGAGATCATGTGTGAACCTTTTAGATTTCAAATTTTCAATCTGTAATAGGTTTAAAAACACCTTCCAGATCAAGTCCTTGATTCATGCGTTTTAACCGAGAAGGAATCAGTTTTTCAGGGATAGTATCAGTTGGAATTAAGCATCGGATAAGCACCCGTTGAAGTCTAAAATCTTAATTAACCTTAAAGCAGGAGGTTTCTATTTTGAAGGTGGTTTTGAGTTGGATATATTTCTTAAAGGAATTTATGAACACAGGCTTTTTTGTTTTATCCAAATCGAAAATCATTATGATCCATCGACCGCTATTTCTCCTTCTCTTGGCACTCTTACCGATTTTCACATCAGCTCAAGAAAGAATCACCGTCACCGATCCTGAAATCAAGTTTAGCTAACTTCTGCCTGAGGGGTGGGAGGTAAAAGATGACGGATATGATTATCTAATTCAATCTTCAGAGGTAGATAATGCCTACCTTTCCATGACCTATCTGGAAGATGCCCAAGGTTCTGGCTATTTGGAATCTTTAGGTTCCAAACCGACCTTTGATGATAATTTTGATTTTGAGATCCGCTATATGTTGCCAGAGGTATTTGGAAAAATCGAGATAGTCGAACAAGGAAAAGCTCAGATAAATGGTGCTTCAGGAAGATGGGTAAGATTCCGGTCAGGTAAGAACGAAGAATTGATCAGCATTTTCTACATGTACCCAAAACTCAACCAGACTTTTAAGATTACAGGTACTGCTCCTTCGGAACATTTCGAGCAAATCCAGCCTTATTTTACTTCCATTATTGAGAGTTTTAATTCAAGTGAATTATAAGATTTCTTTTGTGCGGGAGAGCTATTGCTGAGCTTCATTTTTGTCTCTAGAATGTTCGTGATCGGACGTTTTTGTTCGCTAGAAAATATTACTTTCTAATTAAACACTATAAAAAGACCATAAGCCCCGATTTGCCTTGGCAAAGGTTTAACAAGTAGTTGATCAAAATGAATTTGATTTGTTATACCATTTCCTAAAAACCAGTATCAGAGGATTATTTAAAACTCCACTTTTTTCTCTTATTAATATTTTGGGATTAAGTCTAGGACTGGGAACCTGCTTAATAATTTTCAGCTACTGGTCATTTGAGAAAAGCTACGATCAGTTTCATCCAAATCATGAAAGAATTTTTCGAATCGCACAGGTCAAGTCCATAGAAGAAGGAGGTGAGGTCTTGAATGCTTCGGTTTTTTCAAAAGTTGGTCAAGCGTTTCTAAATCAGGAAACCATCGCTGAATCATTAGTCAGGATTCATCGAAACGGACCCAATACTAGTATTCAATTAGAAAACGAAGCATTTTTGCAGCCAGGAATAATTGGAGCAGAAGAGAGTTTCTTCGATTTATTCCAGTTTGACTTTATTTCTGGATCCTCTTCTGGTTGGATATCTACTCCTCAGTCAGTTGTTCTAACGGAAAGCACAGCAACAAAACTTTTTGGTGACGAAGACCCTCTGGGGAAACCCATTCAAATCAATGGATCCTTTGGAATTTATGGGAACGACGGTTATCAAGAGTTTAAAAACTACACTGTTGCAGGTGTAATAGAAGATATTCCCGGCAATACACATTTAGACTTTTCCGCAATTATCTCACTTAATATATTTACTGATCCTGAGCGGGAATTTTCAAATTGGGGCGACCAATTTTATACCTATGTAAAATTGAATGCTACAAATACACAGGCAGAGCTCGAGGAGTCTCTTGATAGATTTGCAAAGGAAAAATTTTCGGAATCAGGTATTAGTTTTTTCTCGCAGCCACTTTCCTCGATCCATTTAGGAAGTAACCTAAATAATGAATTTAAGCCAAACGGAAGTCAATCAGTGCTTTGGATGCTAGGGTTGATTGCATCTATTGTTTTGATTATAGCTTGCGCGAATTACATCAATTTCTCGTTAGCCAGGTCATTGCAACGGAAGAAGGAATTGCATTTGAGAAAGATCTTTTGGGCAAAAAAACATCAACTATTTCAACAGCTGACCATTGAAGCATTTTTGATCAATCTGATTGCATTCACTTTAGCGATCATACTTTTAATTCTGCTCCAACCACTTTTGGAGTATCTGATTGGTTTTGACTTGATTGCTAGCTTATTGCTCCCAAAAAACATCATCACTTGGCTAGTAGTCTTACTTCTAGGAGTAATTCTATCCGGGATATATCCAGCATGGGTGATCTCTAGCAGAAGCTTTAAGTCTTTTTATCGAGGTGGTTTTCAACCTCCATCATTTCAAAAACCCTTGATCATCTTTCAATTTGGACTCACCATTTTTGTAATCGCATTCTCGCTCCTAATTTATAGTCAGATCAATTTCATGAGGACTCAAAATTTGGGTTTTAATACCGAAAATGTTCTTGTTCTATCCGGACCATCAGTAGAAGCTGAAAATGTCAATTTAGATCAGCGAGTTGAATCTTTCAAAAATTTTCTTACTTCACGGAAAGAGATCGGAAAAGTATCAAGCGCCAACTTTGTACCTGGACAAGCGGTACGAGGCAAGGCGGAAGGGTATATCCGACAATTGGGACAGCCGGAAGAATCAGCTCATACCTATTTTTTTACGCAGATGGATACGGACTTTCTGAAAAATTTTGAATTTAAAATTTCTGCTGGGAGAACATTCAGCAAAAATTTTACGGATCAAAATGGAATTATTATAAATGAAGAGGCTTCACGATTATTGGGTTTCACAGATCCAATTGATGCTATTGGAAAGAAAATTTATTACCGAAAAAACACAACTCCTGAGATTATAGGTGTTGTGAAAAATTTTCAACTTTTCGGTCTTCAGAAACAATATGAACCCTTGATTTTTGAATTGGGAGAGAATCCGAATCAGTTTTTATACTTAACAGTCAAAGATTCCGATGAAATGCTGGCGGATTTGTCAGTAAGCTAGAGTGAGTATTTTCCAGGAAACCCTTTTAACTATTTCTATCTGAACGACTTTTTTCAAAGACAATATCAGCGTGATGAAAACTTCTTCAGTGCTTTAAAGCTGTTTTCAGGTCTTACTATTCTCATTTCATTATTGGGATTTTATGGTTTGGTATATTTCATTTCAATCACAAAAACCAAAGAACTTGCCGTGCGGAAAATCTTAGGCGCGAGCTACAGAGAAATACTTAATTATCTCGGAAAAGGACCTGTTCTTTATCTGATTGCTGCGGGTGTTATCAGTCTTCCACTCACCTATTTACTTTCCGAAAATTGGTTACAAAACTATGCTTTCAGAGTTTCCATAGCTTGGTGGAATCTCCTACTTCCGATCCTGTTTTTTGGTTTTTTGATTTGGATTTTAATAGTCACAAAGACCTATCTTGTTTTTAAGGAAAAACCAGTGAATAGTTTGAGGAGTGAATGATCATTTATTTGGTTAGCGGAATTAACTTTCAATCTTTTTTTCTGAAAATCCCAAATAAAAAATCTGGATACTATTTAATTTTTGCTAACTCTCACTCAGTTGTCTATATTCGCTTTCTCAATTTCGGGATCTTAGCTCAGTTGGTTTAGAGCGCTGCTTTGACAGAGCAGAGGTCATGGGTTCGAATCCCCTAGATCCCACACCCTTAGGCACAAAGTCGATTAGATTTTGTGCTTTTTTTATTTCTTCCAGAAAGCACTTTACCATGAAAATCGAAAGTAGGATTTACGATTTTCATGGTAAATAAAAACCCAAGATCAGTTTTCTATCCTCTTTTCCACCAGTGATTTCCTCAACACGTCTTTTCCCCTTAAATTCGGCTTCGGAGTAAATGATTGACTTCGAAATCGACCCGCTAAAAAGAACTTTAAACGCATGAAAAAACCACTACTCTTAAGCTTAATGCTCTGCATGTTGCTCAGCTTTGCGCAAGCCCAAATCCAAACCCCCGAGCAGTTTCTCGGCTATAAGCCCGGCGACCGATTCACCCCGCATCACCGAATGGTGGATTATTTTGAGCATGTCGCTGAGAATCTTCCCAATGTACAGCTCATCCAATACGGCGAAACCAATGAAAAGCGCCCGCTGATCTTGGCTATTTTCTCCAGTCCGGAAAACATGGCCAATCTAGAGCAAATCCGAGAGGACAATTTACGCCGAGCAGGTTTGCTTGAAGGTACGCCCAGCACCTCCATTCCCATCAATTGGATGTCTTTTAATGTCCACGGAAATGAATCTGTGGGAATGGAAGCGGCGATTTCGGCTTTTCACTCCTTGGCCGATCCGAGCAACACCAAGACTCAAGAATGGCTGAAAAACCAAATCATCATCATCGATCCGGCAATTAACCCTGATGGGCGAGATCGCTATGCGATGTGGTACAATCAGAAAATGAATACCACACTTCAGCCGGATTTGCAGTCAATGGAGCACAATGAGCCTTGGCCAGGAGGTCGGGCAAACCATTACCTTTTTGATCTCAACCGCGACTGGGCCTGGCAGGTACAAGTAGAGTCTCAGCAGCGACTTAAAATGTATCAGCAGTGGATGCCTCAGTTACATCTCGACTTTCACGAGCAGGGAATCAACAATCCTTTTTACATGGCACCAGCTGCCGAGCCACTTCATGAGCAACTCACCGAATGGCAGCATGAATTCCAGGATATTTTCGGGAAAAATACCGCAAAATACTTCGATGAAATGGGCCGCTTCTATTTTACTAAAGAGCGCTTTGATTTACTCTACCCCTCATACGGGGATACTTATCCCATGTATAATGGAGCCATCGGGATGACCATCGAGCAGGGAGGCGGCGGACAAGCCGGCCGTGGCGGATTCAATGCCGTAGGCGACACGGTGACCTTGAGCTATCGGATCGAAGGTCACTATACTGCTGCCCTTTCTGCGGCTGAGATGACTAGTGCAAATGCGGAGCGATTACTTACTGAATTTTCGAACTACTTCTCCGAAAACTCCAGCAATCCTAAAAGCAAATACAAAAGCTTTGTGATCAAAGGAGAAAGTAATCCCGCCCAAACCGCCAAATTACTGGAGCTTTTGGACAAAAACGGAATCCGCTACGGCAAAGCAGGAAGCAAGTCAGGATTGAGTGGGTTTGACTACCAAACTGGGAAAAAAGCTTCCTTCAGCACTTCAGAAGAGGACATTGTAATCTCGACATATCAGCCAAAATCCGTATTGACCCAGATTTTCTTTGAGCCTAATCCTCAGCTCAATGATAGCATCACGTACGATATTACTTCATGGGCTTTGCCCTATGCCTATAATTTGAAAGCCTATGCCTTGGAAAGCAGGTTGGACCCTGCGGGAGAATATGAAAAACCGGCTTTTTCAGAAAATACTCCGGGAAAAACTCCCGTGGCCTATATTGCCCGCTGGGAAGGAACTCGGGATGCCGCATTTTTGGCAGCTTTGCTGAAAGAAGGTATCCGCGTCAAATACCCTGAATATGCATTCCAAACGGAAGGTAAAAGCTTTCCGGCAGGGACCCTGCTGATCACCAAAGGAGGCAATGAATATGTAAGGGACTTTGACAAAAAAGTGACCGAAACAGCCAATCGATTAGGGATCCACCTCGAAACTACCATGACCGGTTATATGGAAGAAGGCAAAGATTTTGGCTCCCCCAATATCCGAATCATACAAGCCCCAAACGTGGCTTTAGTCGGGGGTCAAGGAACGTCCTCACTCAATTTTGGCGAGGTATGGCATTTCTTCGAAAAGGAATTAGATTATCCACTCTCCACTCTTGAACTGGAGAATATGGCTCGCTATGACCTAAGCAAATACGATGTGATCATTCTTCCATCGATGTGGGGTGGTGGATTGAACAAGGCTGCTCAGGATAAATTGATGGAATGGACTTCGGCAGGCGGAAAAGTCATCGCCATCGACGGGGCGGTTAACTTATTTGCCAACAAAGAAGGATTTACGCTCAAAACCTTTGATACCGACGAGGAGAAAAAAGCCGCTGAGAAAGCTGCCGATTCTTTGGCGAAAGCCGAGCGATTGGAGCCGTATTTGGAGGGGGAGCGACTCGCTATTTCCGGAGGTGCTGCTGGAGCAATCTATCAAGTGGATATGGATGAAACGCATCCCTTGGGCTATGGAACCGGTGGAAAATATTACACCCTAAAAAACAACTCTAGCATCTTCTCTTTTATGGATAATGGAGTCAACGCAGGAAAAATCAGCTCAAATGATTCCTATCGAACCGGCTACATTGGCTACAAGATCAAATCCAGTATGGGTGAATCTTTAGCCGTCGGAAGCGAGCGAAAAGGGCGTGGCGAAATCGTCTATTTTGTAGATAACCCGATTTTCCGTGGCTTCTGGGAATCTGGAAAATTGGTATTGAGCAATGCCATATTCCTGGTTGGACAGTAAAGCAAGTCAGAGGTCTAAAATCAGGAAGTTTACCTACACTAGGTAGGATGAAATAGCCGGCTCCGAGCGTGATTGGAGTCGGCTTTTTTTTGTGAAAATCAAGAAATAAGAGACAAGAACCAAGACTGTAAAATTATTTTTTTGCACATTCATTTGTGCATTTTTTTATATTTTTGCACATATGTTTGTGCAAAATGGAAGAATTATTAGAAATATCGGATTCGCTAATCAGCAAAACCTCGCTAGGTTTCGAGCGCTATTTAAAAGATCAGGTAGCTTGGGAAGAGAACTTAATCGGTATAAAAGGCGCTAGAGGTACTGGGAAAACCACGCTTATTCTACAATATCTAAAGAGAAAAAAAGCAGAAGGACATCATGTAGCTTACTTTTCTTTGGACGAATTGTTTTTCTTGGAAAACAGTCTAGTGGAAACTGCCAAACTTTTTTATCAAACTGGGGGTAAGATTCTCGCCTTAGATGAAGTTCACAAGTATCCTGGATGGTCCCGTGAGGTCAAAAACCTCCATGACCGATATGCGGATTTACAAATCCTATTCTCAGGTTCGTCTATCATTGATATTAGCAAAGTTGAGGGGGATATCAGCCGAAGAGCAATCATTTATGAATTCCATGGCTTATCATTTCGGGAATATTTACTTTTTAAAAAGAACCTAAACTTACCCTTACTGAATTTGAATCAATTGCTTCTTGATAAACAAGACCTTCGTTCCCTTTTTCCTGATGAATTTAAACCAATATCCTATTTCAAAGACTATTTGACAACAGGATACTTTCCCTTTTCAGGAAAGGATAAAGATCTTTATTTCCAGAAATTGAGACAAATGATTCGGACTATCGTCGAATACGACATGGCCGAAATCAAAGGTTTTGATATTCGAAATGGAAAAAAATTACTGCAACTACTCTATATCATCGCTCAGCAAGTCCCCTTTAAGCCAAACATCAGTTCATTGGCCAACAAAACCTCAATTCATCGGAATTCCCTGGCGCTTTATCTCCAATATCTTGCTGAGGCACGCCTATTAGAACTTCAATATCCAGAAGGGATAAGTGTATCTACGCTTCAAAAACCAGAGAAAATTTTCATAAACAACACAAATTATCTGTTTGCTCTAGCTGAAAAAAGCCCTGAAATAGGCAGTGTTCGAGAAATATTTTTCCAAAGTCAATTGAGAGTAAATCATCAAATCAGCTATTCCAAAACGGTAGATTTTTTGGTAGATCAAGAGTTTCATTTCGAAATAGGAGGAAAAAATAAATCAAGAAAGCAGATTACAGGCGGGAACCATTTTTTGGTAAAAGATGACTTGGAGTTTCCTGCGGGTAAAAACTTGCCTTTATGGGTATTTGGATTTCTATATTGAAAAAAAGAAACGCAATCAAAATGCAGAATCTAAGAAAATAGGTTTTTTTGATATCGGGTTAATTAATGAATACCCAAAAGAAATTTTAGGTCCTTTTTACCAAAAGCGTCGCTTTTCTAACTGATTATCAATTTCTTTTTCTATTTTGTCATACTGAAACAATAACCCCTTAAACCTTTTGCTATGAAATCAAACCGAAGAGACTTCTTCAAAAAAGTAGGCGTGGGCACTTTAGCCGCCTCCGTTCCCTTTTCTTCCCAAGCCTTTGCCCGCCAAAGTCCACCAAATTCAGATGATCAATTCCTCCAAATCGGAGATAACATCGCCATTGCCGAAACCACCAATGGTAAAGTTCGTGGCTACATTCTCAACAGCACCTACACCTATTTGGGCATTCCATACGGTGCAGATACAGCAGGGAAAAACCGATTTATGGCACCCCAAAAACCAACGCCATGGACAGATGTCAAACCCACCATCTGGTGGGGAAATACCGCTCCACAAATCATGGATAATCGCTACGCCAATGCGCATTATTCCTTTGCGGATCACTGGAACTATGATGATGTCAGCGAAGACTGCCTCAAACTCAATGTCTGGACGCCCAGCCTAGACGGAAAGCGCAGACCGGTCATGGTTTGGCTACACGGAGGAGGATTTACCAATGGCAACGCCATCGAACAGGACGGCTACCATGGTGAAAATTTTGCCAAGCAGGGAGACATCGTCTTTGTCTCAATCAATCATCGCCTGGGGCCGATTGGATTTACCGACCTTTCCGGAGTAGGGGGAGAAAAATACCGAGATTCTGGAAATGTAGGCATGCTCGATATCATCGCCGCACTGAAATGGGTTCGGGACAATATCTCCAACTTCGGTGGTGACCCAAGCAATGTCACCATTATGGGTCAATCTGGAGGCGGAGCGAAAGTCACCTGTGCCATGGCCATGCCGGCATCTAAAGGGATCGTACATAAAGGGGTAGCCCTGAGTGGCAGCATGCTCGCCGCCAATGATAAAGAATATGCCCAAACGCTGGGCAGATTTGTCATGGAAGAAGCCAAGCTGAGTCCCGAAAGTCTCGATAAACTTCAGGAAATCTCTTGGAGGGAGTATTTAGATATTGCCAATAAAGCCATGGATAGAATGCGAAAGGAATACCCGCAACCGGGATTCCGAGGGGGATTTGGTCCGATAGCGGATGGGGTTCATATTCCAAAAGGTGAATTTTTCAGCGAAACTTCATCTCATGCAGCAGACATGCCTTTGATCGTCTGTACCACTTTCCACGAATGGAATCCGACACGAACCAATGCCGAACTGGAAAAAATTGATCGGTCTGGCGTCATTGCTCAATTAAAAGAGCGATTTGGAGAAAAATCAGAGGAAGTTTATGTGGCCTACCAAAAAGATTTTCCTGAAGCTTCAGCTGCTGATCTTTGGGCGATGATTTTATCCAATCGCCAGGGAGCAATCAACACCTCCACTGCCAAATCCAAGCAAGCCGCTCCGGTATATCTGGCCTGGTTTGGATGGGAACCCAATTTATACGATGGTCGGATGAAGGCATTTCACTGTATCGATATTTGTTTTTGGTTCAAAAATACCGACCGCATGTACACCCATACCGGTGGAGGAGCTCGACCCAGAGCTCTTGCGGACAAAATGAGTGCTTCCCTTTTGGCCTTTATGCGAACAGGAAATCCCAATGTGCCAAACCTACCTACATGGCCAGAATTTTCGACAGCCAATGGAGAAACCCTCATCCTTAATGACGCCTGTCAAGTCAAAAATAAACCGGATGGCAATGGGTTGGCAGCCTTGCCGTCCTGATCTAATTCATTTCTTTTTCAAAGTCCGATTCCCTTGGGTTTCGGACTTTTTTATTGCCCAGCTGAAAATTTTTGTCCGAAAACCGAATAAAATACTGTACGATTTTGATACAGTCATTTTTTGCATTTTTTGAAAAAAACATCATTTGAGAGCCTTGACGGCACTTTTTGGGGATTGGCACCTTGTTTTCATAAGGAGAGTCATCACACACTCAGTATCTATCAAAAAAATGAAAACGACCAACTATCTATTTTTGACCTTATTGGTTTTCTTTTTGGGTTTGAGCAGTCTTGCCGCAAAGGAAGTCAGTAAAATCACCGGAACAGTTACCGACCAAAATGGTGCTCCTGTTCCTTATGCCAATGTAGCACTCATCGAAGCCGAAGGAAATGGACTAATCGATGGAGCTGTTTCTGATGAAGAGGGAGTTTTCCTCATCGAGTCAGTCAAATCCGCCAAAGTTCAATTGGTGGTATCCTCGATCGGATTCAAATCATTCAGTTCGGAAGCTTTTGAACTAAACCCCGGAATGGAAAAAGATTTTGGAGCCATCAAAATCGAGGATGAAATGACCGGATTGGAAGAAGTGACCGTCCAGTCCACCCGTCCCGAAATCACCATCGAGCCTGACAAAACCGTCATCAATGTCGAAGGCACCGTCATGGCCGAAGGATCCAATGCCCTCGATGTGATTGGAAGATCTCCCGGTGTATTTATCGATCAGGAGGGTACCATCAATCTCAATGGAAGAAGTGGCGTAGTCGTCATGATCAATGACCGACCCACTTACATGTCGGCGACTGATTTAGCTGCATTTCTCCGATCCATGCCCGCTGATAATATCAAAAGCATCGAAGTGATCAACAATCCCTCTGCCCGATTTGATGCGGAAGGTGCGGCCGGAGTCATCAATATTCAATTGAAGAAAAATACCGTGGATGGGTTTTTTGGAAATGTCCAACTCGGAGGACAATACAATGGTCTTTGGTCCCCAAATACCGGAGTGGCCATCAATGTCAAGAAAGGAAAATGGACCTCAAACGCCAATTTGAATTACAACGAATATGCCCACTTCAATGATTTGGACATCAATCGGAATTTCACTTTGGAAAACGGAATCTCCAATTTCAATCAACATTCCCGCATCACTTCCCGGCCAAAAACCCTTTTCTTCAGCGGCTCAACCAACTATGAACTCAACGAAAAGCACAACCTAGGCTTAAATGTCCAAGCATCTACCTCGGATGACTCCAATAATTCAAGTTCTCTTACCGAAATTACCAACCCGGGCGAAGCAGATTTGAATTTCATGGAAAGCATCAACGAGGCCAATGGTGATCGGGAGCGGTTTTTTGCTAACTTTCATTATGATGGAAAGCTCGATACGCTCGGCACCAAAATCAGCTCGGATGTAGATTTCACGCGGATGAATGCCTCCAGCGAATCCCTTTTGACCAATTCATTTTGGACTGGACAAAATCAAAATGCCGGATTTGAAAACCAAATCTTGAACCTGAATGAGATGTATTATAACATCTTCACGGCAAAAGTGGACTTTGTCAAGCCTTTGAAAAATGGAAGTACGGTAGAAACGGGTTTAAAAGGTTCTTGGGTCAAATCCGATAATGACTTGGACCTTCAGCGCGCCGAGGAAGATGCACCCTTTGAGCCTGACCCGAATAGCAACCGATTTATTTACAATGAAAATGTCTTGGCGGCTTATGCGACATACAAAGGGAAATTTTCTGAAAAGGTATCCTTCCAGGCTGGTTTGAGAGGAGAATACTCAGACATCCGTGGCAATTCGGTGACTTTGGAAGAAGTGAATACACAGGAGTATTTTAACCTTTTCCCCAGCGCATTTATTCAGCACAAAGTCAGTGACAATTACCAGATTGTATACAATGCCAATCGAAGAATTACCCGGCCTAATTACCGCTTGCTCAATCCATTCATCTACTACATCGATGCCTTAACTTCGGAGCAGGGAAATCCAGGCTTGAAGCCGCAGTACTCCAATAACTTTGAAATGAACCACGTGGTCAAAGGAGCTTATCAGTTCAACATCGGCTACAGCGAAACGGTGGATGCTTTCATGCAGGTATTTATGCAGGATCAGGAGGCCAGAACCACGACCACTTTCACGGATAATTTTGACAAGACGAAAAACATCAATTTCAGAGCTATCGTGCCGGTTGACATTACCAAATGGTGGGGAACATCAAACATGGTCCAAGTAAATCACAATCGATTCAAATCCCAGATTGGGGATGACCTTTTGGACAATGCACAGACTTCCTTTATGATGAGAACCCAGCACAATCTCAATTTGCCGGCTGGATTCAAATTGGAACTGGTCGGAATGTACCTCGGCCCTCAGATCTGGGGTCAGGGCAGCATCGAAGGCTTTGGATGGGTTGAAGCTGGGGTCACCAAGTCCGTGATGAAAGACAAGCTTTCTATTTCTGTAAACGGTACTGATCTCTTCCGCACGCAGGTAATTTATGCAGATGTGGATTTTGCCAATATTGACACCAATTTCCGTCAATACCGAAGCAATCAAGGCGTCCGATTTACCTTGAGATGGAGATTTGCTCAGGGCGAAAGCTTCCGCGTAAAATCCAACTCCGGCAGTACCGAAGAACGAAATCGACTCGATTAATTTTCACTTGATTCCCCTTTGCTTATCTTGGTAAAGGGGAATTTTTTTATCCAAAACAACTATGAAAAAACTAAGCACGCTTTTCGCATTTGCACTGCTGCTGTTAATCGGCCAAATGGCCTTTGCGCAGCAATCCGACTTTTCTAAAACCAGCCAATTATTGGACTCTTTGGAAAAGCACAAAAAATTTATGGGCACAGTTCTTTTGGCCGAAAGTGGTCAAATCAAATTTGCCAAAGCAATAGGATATGCGGATACCGAAAATGATATTAAGAATGTCATCGAAACTCGCTATCGGATCGGCTCCATATCCAAAATGTTTACTTCGGTTCTGATCTTTCAAGGCATTGAAGACAAAAAATTAAGTTTGGAAACGCCGCTTTCCGAATTTTTCCCAACCATCCCCAATGCAGATCAAATTACCATTGACCAACTCCTCAAGCACCGCAGCGGCATTCATAGCTTTACCGGCAATGAGGACTATCTGAGCTATCATACCGAATCAAAATCCCGGGATGAAATGCTTCAATTGATCGAGGATGGCGGAAGTGATTTTGAGCCGGATTCCAAGGCAGAATACAGCAATTCCAATTATGTACTTTTGTCTTACATTTTGGAAGACATCCATGGAAAATCCTTTGCGGAAATTTTAGAAAAAGAAATCATCAAGCCCCTGGAATTGAAGAATACAGGGGTTTTCGATGCGATCGATTCCCAGCAAAAAGAAGCCAGATCATACACGTATAACGGAGACTGGGTAGTAGAAAAGGAAACTAACCCCACGATTCCTATGGGAGCGGGAGCGATTCAGTCCACTGCGGAAGATTTGATGCTTTTTGCAGAAGGACTTTTTGGAGGGAAATTGATTTCAGAGCAGAGTCTCGCGCAAATGATGGAAATCCAAGAAGGCTACGGACGCGGGATGTTTAGCTTTCCTTACTATGACAAAAAGTCTTTTGGACATACGGGAGGAATTGACGGATTCCGCTCCATGCTGGGCTATTTTCCCGAAGAAAAGGTCGCCATTGTTACCCTTTCCAATGGGCTCAATTGGAATAATAACGACCTCCTTTTGGCAGTGTTAAATGGAAATTTTGGAAAAGAGGTCGAAATCCCTTCTTTCCAAACCTATGAGGTAAGTACCGAAGCACTCGACCAATACCTCGGCGAATACGTTTCGGAGCAGATTCCGATCTCTTTTACCTTTGTCAAAGAAGGCAGTACCTTAATCGCCAAACCCAGTGGCCAGCCAGACACCAAGCTGGAAGCTACCGCCGAACATCAGTTTGAGTTCACCTCGGTGGGAGCGGTTTTCATCTTTGATCCTTCAACAGGGAAAATGACCTTTAAGCAAGGAGGCGGCACATTCGAATACGAAAGAAAATAAATTGAAAGCCGGGGTTATTCCTGGCTTTCTTTGATTTCCACTCGGTACAGTTGGAAAAAATCTTCCTCCACTTCAGGATTAGGCAAGGCATTGAACCATAAAGCCCCATCCCTGCTGACAAAAGTATTTCCTAATTTTTCGGGAAATTCAAAATCTGCCACCTTCTCTCCATCCAGATTCATGATCTGAATTCGGCTTTTGTATTTTCCTGCAATTCGTTCATTAAAATCCCTAAATGACTGCTGGGAATTGACTGATTGGTACTCTTCTCGATCCAAATCATCGTATCCCGTCGTGTAGCTGATTATCAATAAATCTCCAGCTCGCACCATCTTTGAAATGATGCCATAACTCGGATCAAAAGAAATCGCATTTGGGTCCGCCTTTTGGGGGTCTTCTCCTTCATTGACTTGAAAATCGGTCAGATCAAGCGTAACTCTCTTGATTTTTTGATATGGAGCGGCAAGTTCGTAAATCGTCAAAACTGGCTCCCCGCCATTAATCACATATAGCTGATCATCGATCACCTCAAAGGTGGCCGATAGCGTACCCGGCTCATGCGATTGCCCATTTTGGAAAAGACTCGCTGAGTCTAAAAGAAGAAACTGCTCCATACTTCCCGTTTTCGGATCAATCCAGACAAGCTGCTCAAACTCATCGTAAAATTCCGGCTGTGTTTTATTGTATTCCCCTCTCGCAACCAATCCAGTCATCAGCAGTTTATCTTCTACTGGGTAAATTTCCCTCTGTGCGTCAATTCGCCCAGCAAAACTCTTGATTTCTTCGTCGGGCGTTTTGGCACTTTGGAAAAGATTCCCCTCAAAATCATATTCAAACACCCCAAACATGGACACCACCTGGACTCGATCTCCCTCCAAAAGTCGTCCCGCACCCATCGGAAAAGTGCCAAAACCATCCGGAGAATCTTGCTCCTTAACAAATTCTCCCAACCTATTTCCTTCAAAATCAGTCACCACAAATGCACGCTTCTGAATATCAAAAAACAAGACCCGCTGAAGATCAGGCTGTACATCCATAAAGGACAAATTACCGATATAATCTACCCGAAGGGAATCCACAATCTCCAATTGTAAATTTTTAGCTTTGGAGAGTTGGCTGGCTTTCTCATTTTGGCAGGCTACTAACGAGGCGAAAAAGAGCAGGAACAAAAAGAAATTCGATTTCATAATTTTGAAAGTTTCCACCTAATCTATTTGATAAATTATTAATTCACAAATGAGCCTTATCGATGTTCATACGCATCAGCTTTCTACTTCCCAAAATATTCTCAATCGGGAAGGTTTTGACGGAGATGAGACGTCTATCGGGTACTTTTCGATTGGATTGCATCCTTGGTTTTTGGGCGAAAATTGGCGGGAAAAATGGGAAAAGCTGGAAAAGCTAGCTGAAAATCCCAATTGTCTGGCTATTGGTGAGGCGGGTTTTGACCGAATTAAAGGTCCTGATTTAGTGATCCAAAAATCCGCTTTCGAATTTCAATGTCAAGTCGCTAATTCGCTTAAAATCCCGCTGATCCTTCACTGTGTCAAAGGGCATGATTTACTGTTGGAATATTTGAAAAAAACGAAAAACCCTCCACCAATCATTTGGCATGGCTGGAATCTGAAATCGCACCTAGCGGAGGAATTGCTCGACTTTCCGGTTTCTTTTTCCTTTGGAAGACATCTACTCCTTCCTGAGTCCAATGCGGTGAAATGGTTGATGCGATGCCCCGAAGAGCGGATTTTTTTGGAAACCGATAATTCTAATCTAGACATCGCTGAAATTTATAAATCGGCTTCCTTAATTTTGCGGCTTCCTGTGGAGCAGCTCACGCAACTCACCAAGGAAAACTGGAACAGAATATCAAGTAGAAAAATACCATGAGTGAATTTGCCTGGCTGAGCCGAACAGAGCTCATCACCGGAAGGGCTGGATTGGAAAAACTATCCCAAAAACACGTGTTGATCGTCGGACTTGGAGGTGTGGGTTCATTTGCAGCGGAATTTATCTGTCGATCAGGAGTCGGCGAAATGACCATCATCGATGGAGATACCGTGGACATCAGCAATGTCAATCGGCAACTGCCCGCCACCCAAAAAAATTTGGGCCAATCCAAAGCCGAGTGGATGGAGGAGCGCCTTCTGGCGATCAATCCAGCGCTTAAAATCACCACTATTCGGGAGTTTTTGGATCCTGGAGCAATGTCGAAGCTTTTGGAGGAAAATGAATTTGACTACGTGGTAGATTGCATTGACAGCTTTTCGCCCAAGCTACACCTGATCGAAGGAGCCTACAAAAGAGGTTTACCTTTGGTCAGTTCCATGGGCGCTGGAGGCAAAGTAGATCCTACCAAAATCCAAGTCGTGGACATCTCAGAAACCTACGAATGCAAGTTGGCAAGAATGCTCCGCAAAAGATTAAAGAGTCGAAAAATTTATACGGGTTTCAAAGCGGTATTTTCTACAGAGCAAGTAATCAAAGAAAGCTTGATGATGACTGACGGGTCAAATTTCAAGAAATCAGCATACGGCACCATGTCTTTTTTGCCAGCGGCATTTGGCTGCTCCTGCGCAGCCACGGTCATTAATGATTTGCTAGCTTCCTGATTCGGCAGGCAAGAAATGGTAAAGAAAAATCAGTACCCCGGTAAATGCTGCCTTTCGCTGATCTTTGATTTCCAGTTTGACTTCCACTTCCGCTTTGACCGTGCCTCGGAGATTGGCAACATTTTTAAGTTTTGCCACCAATCTGACCTCACTTTCGACAGTCACTGCCTGTGCAAAACGGAAAGACTCAATACCATAATTAATCATCATTTTGAGGTTTTCCACCTTGACGATCTGCTCCCAGAGATAGGGCACAATACTTAAAGTCAAGTAACCGTGAGCAATGGTATTTCCAAAGGCACCTTCGTTTTTAGCCCGCTCTGGATCAGTATGGATCCACTGATGATCATGGGTGGCATCGGCAAAAAGATTAATCTGATCTTGGGTGATTTTAAAATAATCGGAAGTGCCTAATTCTAGTCCGTTGTACTTTTCAAAATCCTCGAAGCTGCGGATGATTACCTGACTCATCAAAAATTAAATTTGTTGTGGAGACGAATAAGGGAATTTTAGCCAATAAATACAAGCTTCTTTTTTTGAAATAGCAGTATCGTGAGGAGCAATAAAAAGTTCGAGACTGGCTAATTCCCTTTTTCCGAAATCCTACTGATGCTAATTTAAAAATTCGATACTTTCGCATCTTAAAGACCAATCCATGTCCAACTACATCCACGGCTACCTCTCCGATGAACAGGAACGATTACTGAATCAAGCGGGAACATTGGCTTCGCTGATTTATCCGTGGATCGATTTTTCCACATCCAAAAAGCTCCTCGAAATTGGATCCGGGGTCGGTGCCCAGAGTAAACTTTTGCTGGAGCTCTATCCGGAGATTGAACTGACCTGTGTGGAAATCGAGGCCAGCCAACTCGAAAAAGCGCAAGTCAATTTAGCTTCGTATTCGGATCGGAAAATAGACTTTGTTCAGCAGGATGCTCAGCAGCTCAAGCTGGAGAAGACATTTGACTCAATTTTCATTTGCTGGGTCTTGGAGCATTTATCTGAGCCACTCGATGTTTTGGGTCGGGCTTTTGCCCATTTGGATCCAGGAGGAATTATTTATTTGACCGAGGTTTTCAATTCCAGTTTTCATATTTTCCCCAAGTTAGGGGGCTTGACCGATTATTATTCTGCATTTAATGCATATCAACTACAAAACGGTGGAAACCCAGATATCGGACTGCAGCTAGGTAATCTCCTCGACCAATCTGGATTTATAGAAATAAAGCTAAATCACGGAGGCTTTCATCTCGATCAGTCGCAACCCGAATCCTTGGCCGCCATGTGTGACTATTGGAAGTCACTGATGAAAAGTGCCGCTGAAGGCATGAGAAGTTGTGGCCTGATTTCTGAAAGGGAAGTGATACAAATGGAAAAAGACCTCGACCAACTCAAAACCGAGAAGAATGCGGTATTTTTTTACCAATTTGTACAGGCAAAAGCAACCCGCCCTTTATGACACTTTTCCGACAAATAGGAAAATTCTTCCTGAAGTTAACCCTTTGGTTTTTCATCGTTTCGATAGGTTTGGTGATCATATACCGCTTTGTACCTGTGCCCATTACTCCGCTGATGGTGATCAGACTGGTGGAGCAGGGTTTTGATGAGGAAAAGTCCATGAAATTGAAAAAAGACTGGGTCCCGATAGAAAAAATCTCCAAAAACGTACCCCAGGCTGTGTATGCTGCCGAGGATCAGAAGTTTTTGGAGCATAGTGGATTTGATCTTGAGGCCATGAAGAAGGCCTGGGAAGGCAATAAGCAAGGTAAAAATATCAAAGGAGCGAGCACCATTACACAGCAAACCGTCAAGAACGTTTTTCTTTGGCCCAATCGCAGCTATATCCGAAAAGGACTAGAGGCTTATTTTACCCTATTGGTGGAGCTGATCTGGAGCAAAGAACGAATCATGGAGGTCTATCTCAATGTCATCGAAATGGGGGAGGGAATTTATGGAATCGAAGCCGCTGCTCAGCATTATTATCAAAAACCTGCCATCAACCTTAACCGCCATGAATCGGCGATGATCGCAGCGGTTTTGCCCAATCCAAGACGCTGGAATCCCAAGCGTCCCACCCCCTATATCATTGGAAGACAAGCCTGGATTCTCCGGCAAATGAACAACCTCAACCCTATCGGATTTGGTATTTAAAATTTGACTTTTCTAAGACCATTTGCACTTTTCAGAAAAAAGTAGGTGGAATTTGAAACAATTTTCAAAAACGGGAATAAACATCCCTTGGCCAAGTTCCAAAACTCAAAATTTTATTCGCTTTTAATAGAAATTTGGACCCAAAATCCAATATTATCAAAAGATTAACCTCGCATAACTTTGGGATAAAAATCGCCTTTTTCTCAACGGATTTGAGGAATAAAAAAAACAAGAAATTTTTATCCACATTTTCAATAATTTATCCACACTTTTCAACATGTAGGATTTATATTATTGATTTTCAGTAATTTAAATGATTGAAAAAAGGTCTAATTTTGTGGATAATAATCCATAACTCAATTTTTTTTCGAAAAATCAGATTTGAAAAGGTGGATAATTCCAAATTCCAAATTTTATTCTAAAACCTGATTAATCCTGCTTTTGTCGGATCAATCTTTTACGGTATGAATTAAAAATTCTAGATTTGGAGACAAAGCCTAAATAGACCCCATCCTCTACCACAGGGAGATTCCAAGCACCGGACTTTTCAAATTTATCCATAGCCTTTTGCATATTTTCATTAGAAAATAGAATTTCCGGAGGACTATGCATAAGCGTTTTTACTTGCAAGGTATCCTGCTTCTCCGCATCAAACATGATGTCACGAATATCATCCAAGGTGAGGATGCCACGCAGTTGCTTATTTTCATCTACCACAGGGAAAATATTCCGCTTGGAAATCTTTACCAAATCGATCAAATCACGCAGGTAAGCCTCCGGATTGATCGGCAATAAATCCCGCTCAATCACATGAGAAATATCGATCATATCCAACAGTTCCTGATCTTTACTTTCCGGCAGTTGACGTCCTTTTTCTTTCAGTTGCTTGACGTAGATACTGTCCTTTTGATAATAAGTCGTGGTAATGTAAGAGATCGCCGACACAAACATCAGGGGAACAAATAGTTCATACCCGCCTGTGATCTCGGCTATCAAAAATATCGCGGACAAAGGTGCATGCTGAACTCCAGCCATCACACCACACATGGCTACCAAGGTAAAATGGGCCAAAGGCAAGGGAATATGAAAACCAACCAGGTTTTTGCTGTAGGCAAATAAAAATCCCACAATCCCCCCTACATAAAGCGAGGGAGCAAAAATTCCACCCGAGCCACCGGCTGCAAGGGTCAAAGCAGAAGCGATGGGTTTTAATAAAATGATCAGCGCCAAGAATATCAGGATCAAGTAGGGATTCTCGATGGCTGAGAAAAAGGGACTTTTCTCCAATATTTGATTTGCATTTCCGTCAATCAACAAATTCAAGGTGTCATATCCTTCTCCATAAATAGGAGGAAAGAAAAACAACATGATTCCCAGCAAAGCCCCCCCGTAAAGAATGCGCATGGATTGACTTTCCAGCCCCTCCATAATCTTCTCCGTTCGGAGTACCACCCGGCTGAAGTAAAGGGAAACCACCCCACAAACCATCCCCAAAAGCAAATAATAAGGCATGTGAGCAGCGATAAACTCATCCTGAAGATTAAAGTTAAATGTAGCCTCCTCTCCTCCTATCAACAGCATCGAAGTCAAGGATCCCATCACCGATGCGATCAGTAAGGGAATGAAGCTCGCCGTACTGATCTCCAAAAGGATAACTTCAATGGCGAAAATCACCGCACCAATAGGCGCACCGAAAATAGCAGAAATAGCCCCTGCAGCTCCACAACCGATGAGTAACGTTCTCTTTTTGGCATTGAGATGAACAAGTAAGCCCGTATTGGAGCCAATGGCAGAACCTGTCACCAGCATAGGGGCTTCCAAACCTACCGATCCCCCAAAGCCCACGGTTAGGGCTGAAGTGAAAACCCTACTATAAGTTTTCACTCGGGGAATGATACTTTGCTTTTTAGAAATAGTAAACAACACGTCGGGGATACCATGTCCACCGACATCTTTGAAAACATATTTACCAAGTAGAAACGCCGCAGTAATCCCGATAATAGGATAAATGATGTACATGAAATTGGCATATTCCACATAAAATCCCTCCGTCAAAAGACGCTGAATCAAGTGCACCACCTCTTTGAGAATTACAGCAGCCAAACCTGAAAGCACCCCAATAATCCCACTGAGAATCAAAATAAAACTTTGATTGCTCATGTGGCGGAGGCGCCAGATTAATAGCTTGGTAATGAGGTCAGTTTTAGCCAAAAGTCAAGAAAATAAAAGCGTGAGCACAAAGTAAAAAAACCACTCGCGGAAAGGAAAAGAATCCCTTATTCTTTTAACAAATCTTCATCTAATGTCAACAAACAGCGCAGAATCAATGATGAAGCGGAAACAAAAAACTCCGGATCGATATTTTTGTATTCATCACTCGGCTGATGGTAATCGGAATGATCCTCCACTCCAAAATACAGGTGCGGAATCTGTTTTTCAAAAAATACCCCATGATCAGAAGAGCGTGTCCAATCATCCGAGCCGGTGCCGGGAACGTCATGACCAAATAGCAACTTGGGCTTAGAATCCAGAGCAATTGGCTCCAATATCTCTTTCAGTTCGGGGTAATAATACGTTCCAGACACATAAATCTCCCCCTTTTCATTTCTGGAAATCATATCCATATTGACATTCAATGCCACTTGATCGAGCGAAAAAGGAAAATCACGAACCAAAGCTTTTGCCCCTTGCAGGCCCATTTCTTCGGCATCGACCGCAGCAAAGAAAATTCCATGTTTTGGAGGATTTTCTGCAAAATAGGCGGCGAATTCTAAAAGAGCGGCTGTCCCGGAGGCATTGTCATCGGCTCCATTGTAGATCGAATCCCCTTCGGCATTTTTTCGACCTATCCCCACATGATCATAATGTGCCGTAACTACGATCAACTTCTGGCTTGAAGTGCCAGGAATAAATCCGACCACATTGACCCCCTCATATTTTTTGCCGTCCCTTCTTCCTTCAAAAGAAAATGATTGCAAATAATCAGAATAATGTGTGTCTAGCTTCAATTCTGCAAAGCGATCCGCAATGAATTCCCGAGCCTGAAGATTTCCGGCATCACCGGTCTTTCGCCCAGCCAAATCATCAGAAGACAAAAAAACCATACTTTTGATCAGGCTACGTTCGTTAAGCTCTTGGGCTTTTGATTGGATTAATGAAAAAAAACAGACGCTTACGAGCAGAACTTGGCGATAGATGTGCATGAAGAGATGAAAATTACGTTATTTAATGCCGTGAAAATACAACCTTAAGCCCCGACCTATCGCTATTTTTATGAAATATTTCTTTTGGATCAGTTTTATTCTGCTTGGATGTTCTGCATTTGCACAAGGAAATTTACCTGATTCATTTTTTGAAGGAAAATCCGTGGTTTTGATTTCGACAGATCCTGCAGCCAGACCTACCATGAACTGGCGAGCTGTCGCCGATTCGGTACATCAAGCGCTGGTAGATGCTGGAGGAGATCCCGTGGCCTATTATGAAATCGAACAAGTAGCCCTTTCTGAGGAAGTTCAAAGCGCTTATGCAAAAGGTTTTGAACAGCGAGTTATCAAAAACATCATTTTAGTGACCCGCCAAAAAAACCAATTCAGCATTCATGTCGGGGAATTTAGTGGAGATGGAAAAATCATCAATTCCACGGCACTTTTTGGGATTAGCGGATCCGATCTGGAGGAGGCCAAAAGTTCATTTGCTGCCCTGGGTCAAAACCAAAGAACAAAAAATCTGCTCGTTATTGATGTTCCGGAGTTTCCCGGAGTAGAATCCAGTTCCAGTAGAGCTACTACTGAGTCTTCTGGCTTTTTGGCGAGAAACCCACTGAATCTGGACGTATTCAAACTGGGAATCCCCATCGAAGGATCCAGTGCCCAAACTGGATTGCTGACTTATTTCAGATATGATCTCTACGGCAAATCCCAAGAGGCAATTCTCGCAGAACAAGAAGCACAGAAATCCCAAATCCAAAGCATCCTGGATCAAGAATATCCCTATGAAGTCGCATGGCTTACCGAAGCAAAACCGGATGAAGAGCTAGTGAGAGACCGAACTCAATTTCTACTAGTTCGTGTGGAGGGCAGGGAATCGGATCTGAAAAAAAGCATGGGACTGGAATCCAATCCAGAAACAGAAACCCAAACCGTAGTGAAATACTACATCAAATTGATCGTCCGGGATGAACTCTATATCGGACCGATTTGGGATGCTGATCCGGATTGGAGAGTAGCACTTAGAAACTTCCTACAAAACCTCCAAAAATGATAAACCTCCCTACTGGAGGGAGGTTTAGTCGCTAATTAAACATAGGGTGATTATAGCAACTTTTACTGTCTATGTATTACAATATTGTGTCTTTAAAATTCTTAAACCAAAGAGCATATTTATTTTCAAAAATCCAATCATTTGCATTTTTTTTTCTTGAAATAGGTACTTTTTCAAGATTTTTAGCCAAAATATCTGGCTTAATAAAGATTTTTATTTAAAAATGGGATCAATGCCAGCAATACAGCCTGGGAATAGTAGCTTCTTCTATCCAAGGCTCCATGAGTCAAAATCCCCACAGAACCTCCTCCTTGCTTGGAATTTTCCCTGTCAAAAAACTGATCATCTGCATGTCCCAATTCCATTCCGGAATTTACCAAGTCAGCAATGGCATTGGGAACGTAAAAGATCCCTGTTTTAGCTTGACCCGATCGTCCTTCCGAATCTAAAATATAAACCCAGGCGAAGGCATTCATTCCTTGCTCATCCGTATCCAATCCTCCTTCTATTCCTACCCAATAATCTCCTTCCGGAAAGATTTTCTGTGCATTTAATGCCCTATTTTTGGCTCCCAAAAGCGTCTCCTTATCGCCCATTGGCTGGGCGGAAACATCCGAATAAGAACTTACACCATTAATGTGAAATCCCTTATTGAATGCCAAAGTAAACGCATCCTCGGTACTGTAGATTTTTACTGGATTTTTACTTCCGACAATGACCAGTGGTTTTTCTGTCGGTTGGAAATTTTGTCTTTTTGGTAAATTCATAAAAAAAAGCCTAATCACTGCTTAGGCCATATTGGTGTATACATTATTTACGTCGTCGTCTTCTTCCATTTTATCGATCATCTTATTGATAATCTCCTCCTGCTCCTCGGTCAGTTCGGTAAGCGTAGTCGGAAATCGCTGAAAATCTGCTGAAATCACTTCGATTCCCTTTTCTTCAAGTGCCTTCTGCATCATACCGAAGTCTTCAAACTCGGTATAGACAAAGATTTCTCCTTCATTTTCATCAATATCCGTCAATCCAAAATCGATCAATTCCAACTCCAACTCTTCTAGGTCGTGATTTTCCAATTTAGTGAAGCGGAAAACGGCCTTGTGATCAAACATAAAACTGACCGAACCAGAAGTCCCAAGAGATCCTCCTGCTTTGGTAAAGTAGGATCTGACGTTTGCGACGGTACGGTTAATATTATCAGTAGAAGTCTCAACCAGTACAGCAATGCCGAATGGACCATAGCCTTCATATACTAATTCTTCGTAGTCTTTTTCATCCTTATTTGAAGCCCGCTTGATCGCTGCCTCAATTCGATCCTTGGGCATTTGAGCCCCCTTGGCGTTCTGAATGAGAGTTCTCAACCTTGGATTGGAAGTTGGGTCAGGTCCACCTGCTTTTACCGCCATGACGATTTCTTTACCTAGCTTGGTAAAGACCTTGGACATTTTGTCCCACCGTTTGAATTTTCGTTCTTTTCTGAATTCAAATGCTCTTCCCATGAAATTCTTTGATTTTGGCTGGTAAAAATAAGAAATCTTTTGGGAATGAAAGCCTCCGATTTATTTCCAATCAAGAGGAGAATTTTACCGGCTTTTATTGTCCAAGAAATCCGATAAATCGTAAAAGCATGCAAACCCTTATCTATGAATGCTTTTTCCTCTAGTCCACTCCCAAACATCCCCCAGTCCAATCTTCCTAAGGTAGTGATCATCGGAGCCGGTTTTGCCGGACTCAAACTGGCGAGAATGCTTAGTAAGAAGCCTTTTCAGGTTATCCTGCTGGACAAAAACAACTACCATCAGTTTCAGCCGCTTTTTTATCAGGTAGCTACGGCCGGATTGGAGCCCAGTGCAATTAGTTTTCCCCTGAGAAAGATTTTTCACCATACCAAAAACGTCATTTTTAGAATGTGCGAGGTAAAATCCATCGACCATTCTCTGAATCGAGTTTTCACGGATGCGGGATATTTGACGTATGATTATTTGGTTTTGGCGATGGGGGCTGACACCAATTATTTCGGCTCGACCACTATTGCAAATTTCTCCTCCCCGATGAAAACCGTTTCGGAAGCTCTTTATATCCGAAACAAAATCATCTCCAACTACGAAAAAGCGATCAACATTCAAAAACTGGAAGATCGAAGATCTCTGATGAATGTGGTGATCGTAGGTGGCGGTCCTACAGGGGTGGAACTCGCTGGTGCCATGGCAGAGCTGAGAAATAATGTCCTTCCAAAGGATTACCCGGAACTGAGTTTTAAAAACATGAAAGTGGTCCTGATTGAGGCTGGGCCCGCTTTGCTTGCCTCCATGTCCGAGGAGGCTAAATCCCATGCCTTGAAATATCTCGAAAAATTGGGGGTGGAAGTGCTTTTAGGGACTCTAGTCGAAAACTACGACGGAAAATCAGTTCACCTCAAGGGCAAAGATCCTATTGAAACTCAAACCTTACTTTGGGCAGCTGGAATCAAGCCGAATCATATAGAAGGGTTGGACTCCTCGTGCTACGCCAAAAACGGCAGAATCATTGTTGATCAATTTTCACGGATTCGGGGCAGCCAAACCATTTTTGCGTTGGGGGATTTGAGTTTGATGGAAACGGAAGATTATCCCAAAGGCCATCCTCAAGTGGCGCAGGTAGCCTTACAACAAGCTAAAAATCTAGGAAAAAACCTTCCCTTGATCCATGATGACAAAACTCCTTCCGCTTTTAGGTACAAGGATCTGGGTTCTATGGCCACGGTGGGACGAAAACTCGCCGTAGTAGATTTGCCTTTTGTGAAATTTCAGGGAATCCTCGCTTGGATTACTTGGCTTTTTGTTCATCTGATGGCCATTTTGGGAGTCAAAAACAAGCTGTTGATTTTTTTGGATTGGTCTTGGAACTACCTCAGTTTTGATCCCAGTTTACGTCTGCTGATCAAGCCCAAATATGTCAAAGAATCCGAGCGAAAGGAACTGATAGAGGAAAAATGAATTGATTTCTAAGAATTAAGACTTATTAAGAAATCATGATTAAACGCACTCAGCTTTTTGCGGTCTAAGTATCAGAACTTAAACCAAAAACAACATGAAAAATTGGATGATTGCCACAGGACTACTGCTTATGATCAGTATTAGCAGTATAGCACAGCAAAGAAAAATGCAGGAAAGACCCGACCCGGAAACACGGGCCAAAATGATGACTGATCGCATGGCAGAACAGCTCGGCCTAAACGAAGAGCAAAAAGCCAAAATTCTTGCCATCAATCTCGAAAATGCACAAAAAAGAGAGGCTAAAATGGCCGAGCAAAAAGCCGAAAGGGAAGCCAGAAGATCACAAATGCAGGATCAGGAAAAGCAAATCATGGAGGTCCTGACTGAGGAGCAAAGACAGAAATGGGTAGAGCTCAAAGAAACGCGTAGAAATCGTGGCCCTCGTGGAGGAATGATCGAGGACCGGGAGGAATTTCGGAAACGCAGGGGCGGAGGAGGAATTAACTAAGCCAACATAAACCACTCAGAAATGGGTGGTTTTTTTTTTATCAATATTCATCAACCCGCTCCAAATTAAATCACACATTTTTATTTTCTCTATTTCCCAGAGTAGTAAAGTACAATTCTGTAAGCTAAATTACCCGATAAGGATCGTATCCATCCAAAAAATCACTTTCCAGCATATTCTACTTAACTTGATGGTGGGTCTTATTAATTTAATCCCAAGTCATTAGGAAACGCCTTCTTAAAAACCTAAAACTATGAACGAATATTCACTCTCTATCAACGGCAAAACCCAAACTGTCTCTGCTCCAGAGGATATGCCTTTACTTTGGGTTTTGAGAGATCTTTTGGATCTCAAAGGCACCAAATTTGGATGTGGACAGGGACTTTGCGGAGCCTGCACAGTGCATTTGGACGGCACGGCCATTCGATCCTGCGGCCTCGTGGTGTCTGAAGTTGGGGAGGCAAAAATTACTACCATCGAGGGGATTTCGGAAAATGGAAATCATCCTGTACAAGAAGCATGGATTCAGCACATTGTTCCTCAATGCGGCTATTGCCAAACCGGTCAGATTATGAGCGCTGTAGCACTTTTGGAGAGCAACCCTAAGCCTAGCGAACAAGAAATCGAATCGGCCATGGCTGGAAATCTCTGTAGATGCGGCACTTATAATCGTATCAAAGAAGCCATTCAAACTGCCTCTCTAAACCTCTAATCCAAAAAGCCATGCTTCCAAATATCAAACTATTCCGAAAAAAAGACCCTGAAAATAAAAGTAAAGTCTTTATCCCTTCCAGACGGGAATTTCTCAAGATCAGCTCCTTGACTACCGGAGGATTTTTATTGGGGATCAGCTTTCAATGTAGTGGCCCCAAAGGGGAACCAGTAACTTTTGCCCCCAATGCTTACTTGATGATTGATTCCGAAAATCAGGTGACCATTGTCGCTCATCGATCAGAGATGGGGACGGGAATCCGCACCTCACTTCCCATGATTGTTGCCGATGAACTGGGCGCTGACTGGCAAAAAGTCAAAATAATTCAAGCGGAAGCTAACCTAGATAAATATGGCGATCAGAACACTGACGGCTCCTACTCGGTCCGTATGTTTTTTGACCCGATGAGAAAAGCAGGAGCCACTGCCCGGCAGGCACTGATCGCAGCGGCAGCGAAAAAATGGGGCGTAGATGCTGCAGAATGTAGGACTGAAAACTCAAACGTCATTCACTCTGGGGGAAAAAGCATCACTTTTGGAGAATTGGTAGAGGAGGCACAGCAGATGCCTATTCCTGATCCTGAAACTGTTCAATTGAAGGAAATCAGCGATTATAAACTGATAGGAGATGGGGTACCTATTTACGATTTACAAGATATCACTACCGGAAAAGCTGTTTTTGGCGCGGATATCACCCTCCCGGACATGAAAGTGGCCGTTGTCAAGCGCAGTCCTGTGATCGGTGCGGTGATCAAAGATTACGATGACAGCAAAGCCTTAGCAATCACCGGAGTCAGCCAAGTAATCAAAATCTCAGGAAAAGGAATCCCTACGGGGTTGGATAGTCCCATCGAAGGCTTGGCAGTCCTAGCTGACCACACCTGGTCGGCCATCAAAGGAAGAGAGGCATTGAAAGTCAACTGGGACCTGGGCCCAAATGCTGATTACCAATCTAAACAGCAACATCAGGAAATGCTACAAAGCACCCTGAAAGACGGTCAAGTCAGGCGAGAAAGGGGAAACTTTAAGCAAAGCCTTAATCAGGCAAACAAGGTCATTGAGCGGACTTATTTAGCTCCTTTTTATGCACATGCGACCTTGGAGCCACCGGTAGCTATTGCTCACTGGACTGCAGACTTTTGTGAAGTTTGGGCACCTACCCAGCATCCCATGTGGGCTAGAGAAGCCCTAGCACGAGAGTTGGATATGCCATTGGAAAAAGTAAAAGTCAATGTAAGCCTTTTAGGTGGAGGCTTTGGGCGAAAGTCAAAACCTGACTTTGTGGTCGAAGCAGCCTTACTTTCCAAAGCAGCTAAGGCCCCGGTACGAGTCCAGTGGACAAGGGATGATGATCTCCATCACGATTTTTATCATTCCCTCAGTGCGCAGCGGATCAAAGCAACTATGGATTCTTCGGGAAAACTCATCGGGTGGAACCATCATACCGTTTTCCCGGCCATTGGGGCCACAGGCAACCCGGACGAGCTACACCCCTCTGATGGTGAATTGGGCTTGGGCTGTATTGATTTCCCATTTGAAGTACCCCACATTCGAATTGAAACCCATGAGTCTAAAGCCCATACACGCATTGGTTGGCTGAGATCGGTGAGTAACATCCATCACTCCTTTGCCACCAACTCCATGCTGGACGAAATCGCAGAAGCTAAAGGACAAGATCCAAGCGACATGCTCTTAGAACTCCTCGGTGAGGATAAAAACCTGGACTTTGGGGATGAAATCAAGGGTGATTTTGGAAACTACGGAGAACCCTTGGAAAAATTTCCTTGGAATACCAGAAGACTAAAAAATGTCATCCAACGCGTCGTAGGAGAGTCCAACTGGAAGGAAAGCCTTGCTCAAGGAAAAGCAGTGGGATTTGCTGCACATAAAAGTTTTCTCACTTATGTTGCATGCGTAGTTGAGGTAGAAAAAGACGCCAATGGAAACCTTGTGATTCGAACCGTTCATTATGCGGTAGACTGTGGAGTTCCTGTAAATAAGGACAGAATCCGTTCTCAATTCGAAGGAGGTGCACAATTTGCCACAAGCTTGGCGCTTACTTCGGAAATTACGTTTGAAAATGGACAGGTCCAACAGGATAATTTTGATAGCTACCAAATCATCCGAATGCCTCAATCTCCCAAAAAAATTCACGTGCATATCATTGACAGCCAGGAAAAACCAACGGGCGTTGGCGAACCCCCTGTCCCGCCATTTATTCCCGCACTTTGCAATGCAGTTTATAAATTAACTGGCAATCGGGTGTATGAGTTGCCGTTGAAAATTTCATAAAAAACACTCCTAAAGAGGCTTTCTCCATAAAAAGAAGGCCTCTTTAAGTTTCAATGGATTTAAGAATTTTTGCAGGCACTCCACCCACTACGCTATTGTCAGGTACATCCTTGGATACTACAGCTCCTGCAGCCACTACACTGTTTTCTCCGATAGTTACCCCCGGTAGAACCGTAGCCCCAGCTCCTATCCAAGCATTCCTTTTGATCAAAATTGGAGAAAGAATCAATCCCTTTCTCGTCTTAGGATTAAGCGGATGATTTTCAGTCACCAATTTTACCTGTGGTGCGATTTGTACATCATCTTCGATAGTAATCCCTCCAAGGTCCAAAAAAGAGCAGCCATGATTGATAAATACATTCTTTCCGATTTTGGTGAATTTTCCAAAATTGGTAGTAAAGGGAGTGAAAATCGTGGTCCCTTCATCCAATGAATCACCAAAAAGCGCTTTAAAAATTAGCCTGCACTCCTGTAAATCTCCTGAAGCATTCAATTTTGCGATTAGTTTGAGGGATTTTTCGACTTCTTTGAAAACGTGCTCAAAGATTGGATCCTCTTTAGGGATAAGCTTATTCGATGCAAATCTTCTTTTTATTTCTAGGATGCTCATAGGTATAGGACACTTTGATTTTGGACAAATCTAAATTAAACCGAATTTTTAAATTTAAGCACAAACAAAAAGCCGCCCTTTCGGACGGCTTAATTGCGGGCTATCGATTGGAATCGATCTTTTGGCCAAAAAAAGTTCAATCAACTCCCGCAATTTCATCTTCCACTTGAAAGTAAGACTCATCTTTTTGAGGTAAAGCTGAAGTCCCCATCAGATATTCATCCACTCTGACTGCAGCCTCACGGCCTTCCGAGATCGCCCAGACGACCAAAGATTGGCCTCTTCGCATGTCTCCAGCAAGGAAAACTTTAGACTGAGTACTTTGATAATTTTTAGATTTTGGAAGGGTATTTTCGAGTGTTTCCACCCCAAAAGCATCCAGCAATCCATTTTGGGCAGGCCCGGTATATCCGATGGCAATAAATGCCAAATCACAGGGCAGCACTCGTTCTGTACCCGCTACTTCCTCAAAAGTCATCCAACCATCTTTATCCATCCATTCAATATCAACCAGTTTTAATCCCGTAACTTCTCCTTTTTCATTACCAACAAACTCCTTGGTCAAAATAGAGAAAAACCGCTCGGCACCTTCTTCATGTGAACTCGACGTTTTCAAAGTCATCGGCCACTCCGGCCATGGATTCAGGTTAGTTCGTTGTTTTGGAGGTTTAGGCAAAAGCTCCAATTGCGTAACCGAAGCCGCTCCGTGACGATTGGAAGTACCGATGCAGTCACTTCCGGTATCCCCTCCACCGATAACAATAACATGTTTGCCTTTAGCCGAAATCGGATTTTCCTGAATTTCTCCTCCGACTACTTGATTTTGCTTTCCCAGAAAATCCATTGCAAAATGGACACCCTTCAGTTCAGAACCTTTGATTTTCAACACTCTAGGTTGCTGAGCGCCAGTAGCAATCACCACCGCGTCAAAATTTCGCAATATATTTTCTGCCTTGATATTATACCCTACTTCTGTTCCACAGGTAAAAATCACGCCTTCTTGCTTCATCAACTCGACTCGACGATCGATCACCCACTTTTCCAGCTTAAAATCAGGAATTCCATAGCGAAGCAAACCACCGGGGTTAGCATCCTTTTCAAAAACGGTGACCTCGTGACCCGCTTGATTAAGTTGGTCGGCGGCCGCAAGCCCTGCTGGGCCAGATCCAATAACCGCCACATGCTTATTGGTGCGGGTTTGGGGCGGATTTGCTTGAATCAATCCCAGTTCATACGCTTTCTCCGCAATTGATTTCTCGATCAATTCGATAGCCACGGGATCTTTATTGATTCCCAGCACACAAGAAGCTTCACAAGGCGCCGGACAAATCCTTCCCGTAAATTCCGGGAAATTATTGGTGCTTTTTAAAATCCGTATCGCCTCGGCCCAATCTTCCTGATAAACCGCATCATTAAAATCCGGGATCACATTGCCAAGGGGACAGCCTTGATGACAAAATGGTATTCCGCAATCCATGCAGCGAGCAGCTTGGTGATTCAGCTTTTCATCAGAAAATGGCTGATAGATTTCTTTATAATCTCCTACCCGCTCCTGTGGGTCCCGGCTTACCGGAGTTTCTCTTTTAAATTGTATAAATCCTTCTTTCGCTCCCATCTTACGCCAATGATTTTGTTTGTTCTAACGCTCTTCTCTCCAACACTGCCTTATAATCCCGCGGGATTACCTTGATGAATTTCTGACTTGATCGATCCCAATCATCCAAAAACCGATTTCCAAGCGCACTGCCTGTCAACTTGATATGACGCTTGAGATAATTTTTAATCAGCTTGAAATCATCTTCCGACAAAGGGTCAACGTCCACTAATTCAGGATTGATTTCAGTGATAAAATCATTGAGAATGTAGGCAATTCCCCCGCTCATTCCAGCGGCAAAATTTCTCCCGATTTCTCCCAAATTGATTACCAATCCACCAGTCATATATTCACATCCGTGGTCACCGATTCCCTCGATGACGGCATTGACACCGGAGTTTCTTACGCAGAATCGCTCTCCGCCTTTTCCGTTGATATAGGCCTCACCTGAGGTAGCTCCATAGAAAGCCACATTTCCGATAATGATATTTTCTTCGGGTTTAAACTTCGCATTGCGGCTCGGATAAACCGTCAGCCTGCCTCCCGAAAGTCCCTTCCCAAAATAATCATTGGCTTCACCTTCCAATTCAAAGCTGACCCCCTTGGTCAAAAATCCCCCAAAAGTCTGACCGGCAGAACCGGTAAATTTGAACCGAATCGTATCATCCGGCAGTCCGACACTTCCATAGATTTTGGAAATTTCGTTAGAAAGCATAGCTCCAACAGCCCGGTCAATATTTTTGATTTGGAAATTACCACTTACCTCAATGGCCTGCTCCAATGCCGGTAGCGCAGCATGAATGAGTTGACGATCCAAGACCTCTTTCAGTTCCCACTCCTGATCGATCTGATGGTGAATTCCCACATGATCCGGCACCTCCACTTTGTGGAAAATAGGCGAAAGATCCACTTTATCCCACTTCCAGTGGTTGAGATGCCCGGTGGATTGTAGCACATTACTTTGTCCTACCATTTCATCCACTGTGCGGAAACCAAGCGAAGCCATGATTTCACGTAGATCTTCTACCAAAAATTTGAAATAGTTTACAACATGGTCCGGATCTCCGGTGAATAGCTTTCGCAATTCGGGATTCTGGGTAGCGATTCCAACCGGACAGGTATTCAGATGACACTTTCGCATCATGATACATCCCTCCACGACCAAAGCCGCAGTAGAAATCCCCCATTCCTCGGCTCCCAATAATGTAGCAATCGCCAAATCTCTTCCAGTCCGAAGTTGACCATCCGTCTGAAGTACGACACGACTTCTCAGATTATTCTTGACCAAAGTCTGATGAGCTTCAGAGAGGCCAAGCTCCCAAGGCAATCCTGCATGACGAATCGAGGAAAGTGGCGAAGCACCAGTTCCTCCATCTGCTCCCGATATCAAAATAACATCTGCCATGGCCTTTGCCACACCGGCAGCTACCGTACCGACTCCGGCTTGGGACACCAGCTTGACATTGATTCTTGCTTTTCGGTTGGCATTTTTCAGATCATAAATGAGCTGTGCCAAATCCTCAATCGAATATATATCGTGATGCGGAGGAGGAGAAATCAACCCCACTCCTGGAGTAGAGTGTCTGACTCTTCCGATCCAATCGTCCACTTTATGCCCAGGTAGCTGACCGCCTTCACCGGGCTTGGCTCCTTGTGCCATTTTGATTTGCAGCTCGGCGGCATTAGTGAGGTAATTGCTCGTGACACCGAATCGACCGGAGGCCACCTGCTTGATCGCCGAGCGCTCCCAGTCCCCATTTTCTTTTCGTTGAAAGCGGATCTCATCTTCCCCTCCTTCTCCGGAGTTACTTTTGGCACCGATTCTATTCATCGCTATCGCCAAAGTCGAATGGGCCTCGTGGGAAATCGAACCAAAGGACATCGCTCCGGTGGCAAATCGCCGCATGATTTTCTCTGCAGGTTCCACTTCTTCCAGCGGAACGGATATCCGCTTTTTGAATTCAAACAATCCTCGCAAAGTCAAGGCATCTTTGCTTTGTTCATTGATTCGCAGCGCAAATTTTTTGTACAGACCAAAATCATTCAATCGGGTGGATTTTTGAAGCAAATGAATGGTTTCTGGATTGAAAAGATGCTTTTCTCCCCGTCGTTTCCACTGATAGACTCCTCCCGCTTCCAAAGTCGGACTTTTGGTTTCGTAGGCCGCACGGTGGCGAATCAGCACCTCTTCCGCCAGTTCGTTAAAGGAAACTCCGCTAATCCGTGAAATAGTCCCTTTGAAGCAGCGGTCAATCACTTCAGGTCCTAGTCCGATCGCCTCAAAAATCTGTGCCCCTTGATAGGACTGAAGGGTAGATATTCCCATTTTGGAAAGAACCTTCAGCAGACCTTTTCCGATTGCCTTTTGATAGTTGGAGAAAAGTGTCTTTTGATCCTTCACCTGAGGGAGCATTCCTCGATTGAAATAATCCAAAAGCGATTCCAGCGCCAGATATGGATTTATAGCCGAAGCACCATAGCCTATGGCTGTGGCAAAATGATGGGTTTCGCGAATATCTCCTGACTCCAACACCAAACCGGCTTTGGTTCGGATTTTTTTCTTCACCAGATGATGATGAACCGCCCCAATAGCTAAGAGTGAAGGGATCGGTGCCAGCTCTTCATTACTTCCCCGATCGGAGATAATCAGAATATTTTTTTTCTCCCCAATCGCATCTTCCGCTTCTTTGCAAAGTTTATCCAGCGCCTCCAATAATCTACCTGGCTTGTGGTCCGCCACGAAATGGGCAAATAATTTTTTGCTTCGATAGCCCTGAGCTTCCATATTCTGGATTTTCTCCAGGGATTCATTGAGTAAGACAGGCTGAGAAATATGAATCTGCCGGGTATGTTGCGGACTTTCCTCCAGTATATTATGACCTTCACCGATTCGAGTAAACAGGGACATCACCATCCGCTCCCGGATCGGATCGATCGGCGGATTACTCACCTGGGCAAAAAGCTGCTTGAAATAATTGGAAATATGCTGGCTCTGCTTAGATAAGACTGCCAATGGCGTATCTGCACCCATGGAACCGATTGCCTCCTGTCCCATATTCCCCATCGGGCTCAGGACGACTTTGAGTTCTTCCGAAGTATAGCCAAATACAGTTTGGCATTTCTTGATATTTTCGGTCGAATATGGATGAGTCAAGACCTCAGGATCGGGCTCTAAACGCAGTTTAATCCGCTGCTCATTGACCCATTGATCATAAGGCTGTTTTCTGCAAATTTCCCCCTTAACCTCTTCATCAAACAAAACCCGGCCTTTTTTCAAGTCTGCCCATAGCATTCTGCCCGGACTGATCCTTCCTTTCTCCACGATTGTCGCCTCGCGAATCGGCAAAGCTCCCGCCTCTGAAGACAAAATCAAACGCTGATCTTTGGTAATAAAATAGCGCAATGGACGTAAGCCATTTCGATCCAAGGTCGCACCCACCGATTCTCCATCGGTAAAAAGTAACGCAGCCGGACCATCCCATGGCTCGACTAGGGAAGCGTGGAATTTGTAAAATGCCTTTCGATCCCGATCCATAACCTCGTTATCCTGCCATGCCTCTGGCACAAGCATCATCATGGCGTGGGGAAGACTTCTTCCACTCAGCGAAAGGAGCTCCACCATGGCATCCAAATTGGCCGAGTCGGAGTTTTGCTTATTGGTGATGGGCATCAATTTTTCCAATTCCTCCTCCGAGAAAAACTTCGATTTCATGAGGTTTTCCTTGGATTTCATTTTGTTGAGATTTCCCCGGATGGTATTGATTTCACCATTGTGAGAAAGAAATCTAAACGGCTGTGCTAATCGCCAATTGGGAAAAGTATTGGTCGAAAAGCGGGAGTGGACGATCGCAAAAGCCGACTCGATTTTGCTGTTTTGAAGGTCTTTGTAAAAAGGCAAAACCTGATCGGTCCTCAGCTGCCCTTTGTAAATCAAGGTACGACTAGAGAAGGAAGCAAAATAAAAAGAGTGATTGACTCCGGCAACCTGAGTATTGATTACAGAAGTAGCGTAATTGCGAAGCACATATAATTTCCGCTCCAGTTCGATGCCAGTCAGGCCTTTTCGATGCTTGACAAACAATTGCTCAATAATCGGCATCACCTCCAAGGCACCCGAACCCGGCACCGTCTCATCCACTGGCACCGGTCGGTATCCGATGAGTTCAAAGTCCAATTCCTCAATCAGTTGATTAAGTAGTGCTTTTGACTTTTTGAATAGCTGTTTATTCTTAGGAAAAAAAGTCATCCCCACGCCATAGGTTCCTTTCTCGGGTAGGGAAATATCCGTCCGGGCAGTGATGTCTTTCAAAAATTCATGTGGCACTTGAATCAAGACTCCTGCCCCGTCGCCGGTTTTAGGATCTGACCCTCTCCCCCCTCTGTGCTCCATATTACTGAGCATATATAAGGCATCGCTGATTGTTTCATGCGAAGGTGTGGCTGTCAAATCGACAACTGAACCGATGCCACAGGAGTCATGCTCAAACTCCGAATGATACAAGCCTTCTTGCATATATTCTAATGATTTAATAGGTCCAAAATTTTTCAAAAAGTACAAAAAATATTTCGATCATTAAAATAAAGGCAACAAACAGGTTATTTTAGTAATTAATTTTTGAAAAAGTGAGTATTTTTTGATTTTAATGTAAAATAAAAAATGGTTTATTTTTATACTATCAGAGATTAAAAACTATCAGATCTATAAAAAACCGGTGATGATTTAAACCATAATTTGAAAAAAATACGGCCAAATCTATTTTTTGAGTTTTTAGCACAAAAATGAAAAGGAAATTAAAATTAAATCATTGAAAAAATCTATCAAAAGACCTTCTCCATTTGCAATCGATTTCGATAACAAAACAATATTTTGAGTTATTATATTAACTAAAAATAAATCTATTCACCTAATCAGTAAAGGGATTAATTCCATCCTTTTCTTCTGATTTCAGATGGACTTTTACTTTCTTGATTTTTCGCGCGTCAACGGCCAAGACCGTAAATTCAAAATTTTCAAATTGAACTTTGGTCCCGTTTTTCGGCAACTTATTATTTAATTCCAAAAGTAAACCACCCAGAGACTCACTTTCCCCCTTGACTTCATCAAAGATGCTCGTGTCTAAATCAAGCTTTTTACAAAAATCATTGAGGGACACTTTACCTTCGAAAATATAGGTGGCGGGATCTATCTCCTGATAGAAAAACTCCTCCCGGTCATCAAACTCATCATTGATTTCTCCGATGATTTCCTCGATCAGATCCTCCAGGGTAACCAAACCAGAAGTACCACCATATTCATCGACAACGATGGCCATATGAACGCGTTTCTGCTGAAAGTCCTTAAGCAATCGATCTACTTTTTTACTTTCAGGAACAAAAAAACTTTTACGGATCAGTTCTTTCCAGCTGAAATTCTCATCCCGATCGATATATGGAAGTAGATCTTTGATGTAAAGAATACCCAGGATATTATCAATCGTTTCCTCATAAACCGGAATCCTTGAATACCCGCTTTTATTGATCCGGTCCATCAGTTCATGAAAATCCATCTCACTATCCAATGCGGTAATTTCCATCCGGCTACGCATGACCTGCTTGACCGTCAAGGTGCCAAAGTTGACTATACCTCTCAGGATATCCTTTTCTTCAATTGAGGTATCTTCAGTGGTAATTTCCAAAGCCTTATGAAGTTCATCTACCGAAAGGGAATAACCTTTCCGTTCGATTCGCCTTTCGATCACATTTGATATCGCCATTAAAAGGAGTGAGATCGGTTTGAGGAAGGCGGTAAAAAAAGTCATGGACGGGGCCATGATCATACTAAATTGTATTCTGGCTTGATTGGCATAGACTTTTGGTACGATCTCCCCAAAAAACACGATGGCAAAAGTCACTCCCACTGTCTGAATCAAAATGACAATAATACCGGTCGTATTCATCCCAAAAATACTCCAAGTCACAAAAGTGGTGAGGGTCACGATGGCGATGTTGATGAGATTATTGAGAATAAGTACGGTGCTTAAAAGGCGTTTCGGGGATTCCAAAAGCTCAATAACCAAGTCACTTTTTTTGGAATCCTTTTCTTCCAGTGCCAAAAGATCATCGTTGGAAAGGGAAAAATAAGCAACTTCGGAACCTGAAACGAGTGCCGAACCAATCAAAAGTAATATAAATACTAGTCCGTTTATCAGCAGATACCCCAAAGAAGGTTCATTGATCTGCGCGAGTAGGTACAAACTCGGGTATGGGTCGTCCATGAATTAAATCACGATAGTTGATGCAAAATTACACAATTCCCCTGAATTCAAAATCAGGGGAATTGGATTAGAATGGCAAATCATCATCATCTCCAGCTGGACTCAAGTCAGGACCAGATGAAGTAGCGGCAGCGGACTGGGCAGCAGGCTTAGAGGTAGGTTGGGATTGCTGAGTAGGATTGCCTCCTTCATTTCCCATAGAATCTGATCGACCGCCCAGCATGGTAAAGCTCAGCACCCTGATCTTAATTCTTTTCCGGTTTTGGCCCTGGTCATCTTGCCAGGTATCGGATTTGATTTTACCTTCTACATAGATTTGAGAACCCTTTTTAAGATACTGCTCGGCTATTTTTGCCTGCCCGCCCCACAGTTCCAGATCATGCCATTCGGTTTGTTCTACTTTATTGCCATTTCGATCTTTGTAGGATTCGGTCGTGGCCAGTCTCAGATTTGCGACCACATTATCCCCTTCGAGGTATTTTACCTCCGGATCTGCCCCGAGATTTCCCAGTAAGATTACCTTATTTACTCCTGCCATTTATCTTAATTTTTTTTTGAAAAGCGATTGAATGATGAAGTTAATCAAAAGCCTTGATCCCTCAAAAAATTAACAATCAACTTTGGTTTTGCCAGATACTCTATTCGTTGCTCTTCGACGAGCTGATACCCTTGCTCTTCAGCCCAATCTTCTAGATTTTGCATGTTTTCTTCAGAAACTTCAACTTCAGAAAAAACTGCATTCAAGCGCTGATGTGACAATATGTGCCGGTAACTCTTTGGGATTTTCTTAGCCTCAAATTCTGATTCCGGAAATGAAATTTCCATTTTTTCAGATTTTAGATCTCCTTCAACTTGGGGAAAATCATAGAGCCCTTCCCAAATATCTCCTTTGGCGCGACGCTTCCACACCCATTTATCCCCACATCGAATGACGTAATAGTGAATGTGCCGCTCCCGGATTTTGGTTTTGTTGATCTTGACCGGAAGATCCTTGACCATGCCCTGCTGATAGGCAAAACAAGACTGCTGAAGGGGGCAGGAGGGGCAGTCGGGATTTTTGGGCGTACAAAGCCTGGCACCAAAATCCATCATGGCCTGATTGAATTCAGCGGGTTGGTCTACAGGGATCAATCGATTGGCGAGGGCTTCAAACTCCTTTTTGGCTTTTCCTGTAGCAATATCTGTCTCGATACCAAAATACCTCGCCAACACCCGGAACACATTCCCGTCCACTACCGCCTTTACTTCACCGAAAGCAAAACTAGCGATGGCAGCGGCAGTGTAGGAACCCACACCTTTTAATAGAAGGAGCTTTTCATAGGTATTGGGGAACTTCCCATCTAATTCATGCCAGACAAATCGGGCACAGGCATGGAGGTTTCGAGCCCGACTGTAATAACCCAAGCCCTGCCAAAGCCGCAGGACCTCTTCCTCAGAAGCCAAGGCAAGATCCCGAACGCTGGGAAATGCATTTACAAATTTGTAATAATAGGGTAATCCTTGGGCAACACGGGTCTGCTGCAGGATGATTTCTGAAAGCCAAATTTGGTAAGGATCCAGCGTTCCTCGCCAAGGAAGATCACGCGGATTAGCCCGATACCATTGGATAATTTCATGGGAAAACAACTGATAATCAATACTTTTGGTATTCATGGGGTAGAAAAAACTTTTCAGTAAATCTGGGGAATTTTTATGGAATTGTTTTTTAATTGGTTTGGTTCTTGTACATTTGCAGTCCCAAAAACACTTGGTTAATAGGTTGTTAAGCTTATTTCAAAATTTCTAAATAAAAATCACAGTGACAAAAGCAGAAGTAATCACCAAGATTTCGGAGAAGACCGGAATCCAGAAGGATGATGTAACCCAGACCGTTGAAGCCTTTTTCAAGGTAGTAAAAGAATCCATGGCTGATGGAGAAAACATTTATGTCAGAGGATTTGGCAGCTTTATCAACAAGAAAAGAGCAAAAAAGATTGCTCGAAACATCTCTAAAAATACGGCGATCGTAATCGATGAGCACTACATTCCGGCTTTCAAGCCTTCGAAGGTGTTTATTGAGAAAATCAAAACCAGCAAAAAAATCAAAGAACTTGCTCCTCAGGATTAATTCCAGAGCAAATTTGAAATGAAAAAAAAGCAACTCATTCTCATTGGCATAGGCATCTTGGCCGTGGTAGCCTTGGCTTCATTACCCAAAATAGTGGTAGATAACGAAGACCAAGCCAATGTTTCTGAAGGTCAAATTTCAGAAACTACAGAAAATACTTCCGATCCGGCTGCCATGCATGAGGCTGAGTTGTCTCCTGAAAAAGAAGCAGAACTAACTGCGCTAAAAATCAGTTTGGAATCAGAACCCACTGCTGAAAATGCACGAGCGCTAGCTTCCCTTTATCAGGAAAAATCAATTTACGATAGTGCCGCATATTATCTGGACAAGGTGGCCGCTACTTCTGAAGATCAAAGCCTAATCGAGGAAACGGGAAATGCTTTCTATGAAGCATTCACCTTTGCCTTGGATCCGGAAAAAGTAGCTTATCTTGCGGAGCAAACGCGGGACTATTTAAATCGGGTCTTGGAAAACGATCCAAGCCGGACGGATTTGAAATCCAAAATCGCCATGACTTACGTGTCATCTTCCAATCCCATGCAAGGGATCACCATGCTAAGGGAAATCCTCGAGCAGGATCCTCAAAACGAAGATGCCTTGTTTAACATGGGGATTTTGTCTATGCAATCGGGACAATATAAAAGAGCCACCGAGCGATTTGAGGAGCTGATCAAGTATCATCCCGAGAATCTTCAAGGGCAATTTTACCTAGGCGTAAGTTATTTCGAAGCCAACCAAACGAACAAAGCAAAATCCCAGTTTGAGAAAACTCAGGAAATGACCCAAGATCCGATGATTTTGGAAACCATTCAGGACTATCTCGACCGGTTATAATTATTGTATCACTATAAATAAACAAGACTATGCCTTGCGGTAAAAAAAGAAAAAGACATAAGATCGCTACGCACAAGCGTAAGAAAAGACTTAGAAAAAACAGACATAAGAAGAAGTAATACACTTCTTCTTATTCCTGTTTATAGACACAACACGTTCATTTACATTATATAAGACGAGATTTTGAGTACGGAATTGTTAATTGATTCTGCTCAAAACGGGAGTCGAATAGCCCTACTTCAAGACAAAAGCCTAGTTGAACTGCATTCCGAAGGGATGGACAATCAGTTTAAGGTGGGTGACATTTACCTGGGGACGGTTCGCAAAATAGTCAACGGACTCAACGCCGCATTTATTGATGTGGGCTATGAGAAAGATGCTTTTTTGCACTACCAAGACCTTGGGCCGAATTTCAACAGCCTGACTAAGTTCACCAAAATGGTGCGCAACAACAACTTCGCTAATTACAACTTGAAGGGCTTCAGCAACGAACCTGAAATAGACAAGATTGGGAAAATTTCCAATATCCTGTCGAAAAACCAGCAAATACTGGTTCAGGTCGTCAAAGAGCCCATATCAACCAAAGGGCCCCGACTATCCTGTGAGCTCTCTCTTCCTGGTCGCTACCTCGTATTGGTGCCGTTTTCGGATTCAGTCAATGTCTCCAAAAAAATTCGCAGCAGTGACGAGCGCAAAAGACTCTTGCGATTGATCAACTCGATCAAGCCTGCCAACTTCGGAGTAATCATCCGGACAGTAGCTGAAGGACAATCCGTATCCGATTTGGATAAGGATCTCCGAAATCTTCTCACCAATTGGGAAGAAGGCATGGCCAAGTTGCTCAAAGCCAAAAGCCGCGACAAGGTAATAGGAGAGATGAGTATGGCTTCCTCACTTGTGAGAGACCTCCTCAATGAATCCTTCGATGCAATCACCGTAGAAGAAGAATCCACTTACGATCAGATCAAATCCTACATCAGGACAATAGCCCCTGAAAAAGAAAAAATTGTCAAGCTTTACAACGGTAAAGCAAAGCTCTTTGAAAGTTTTGGAATAGAAAAGCAGATCAAAAGCTTGTTTGGACAGACCGTCAGTCTGCCGCAGGGAGGGTATGTGATTATCGAGCATACCGAGGCCCTTCATGTCATCGATGTGAACAGCGGAAATAAATCCAATCAGGAAAGTGACCAAGAATCCACAGCACTCAAAACCAACTTGGTCGCTGCAAAAGAAATCGCCAGACAGCTCCGCCTCCGGGATATGGGAGGCATCATCGTGGTGGACTTTATCGACATGAAACGTGCCGAAAACAAAAAAGTCATCTATGAAGCGATGAAAGATGAGCTGAAGCAGGACCGCTCGAAGCATACCGTTTTGCCATTGAGTAAATTTGGACTCATGCAGATCACCAGACAGCGCGTCCGACCGGAGGTCAATATCGTGACGAAGGAAACCTGCCCGGCATGCAATGGCACAGGCAAAATTCAGGCTTCGATCCTGATAGCCGACAAATTAGAAAAAGATCTGGATCACATGGCCACCATCCAAAACGTGGACAAAATACAGATCGGGCTGCATCCCTACCTGCACGCATACTTTACCACCGGCGTGATTAGCCGACGGGTGAAGTGGTTTTTCAAGTATTACAAATGGATTAAACTGATCAAAGATTCTTCCCTACCGGTGACGGAATACAGATTCCTAGACGAATCTGGAGAGGAAATAGAACTTAAAGTAAAAAGCGAGACTGAGTAAGTCTCGCTTTTTTTTATGGCTTCATTTTAGAAAAGTCCAGCCTTACAAACCCCACTTCCTCTTCCCCTCCCAAAAAACCAATGGCATAATAAAACCCCTCGGGAGTAGAAAAGCCATTCCCGTTTCCAGGCATCTCAAGCTCTCCTAATTTTTCAAAATTCTCGTCAAGTACGATCAACTTCACCTTATAAGCCCCCTTTTCTTCTCGTTCTGCCTCAGGCCTAGTCCCGGTAATCACCTGTCGGAGATACACCTTATTTACCGGATCGTACTTTATCCAGGTGTATCTCGGTGAATTATTGTCGGGTAAAAAAACCGTGTACTCTCCCTGTTGATCAGTTCGCCCTTTCAGAAATTCAAGCTTCTCATCCGTAGAGGCAGCTATCCACTTTTTTTCTTTATCCGAAATCAAAAGCAAACTATCTGATATGGGAAAGGATACCAAAGTCTCCTCTGTAGCAGAATTAAAATAATGACTGTAAGGGCCCAAATTAGGATCATCATAATGTTCCTTTGACCTCTCAGGAAAGGAAAATTGAATATGTGAGCTCGTTTGATCCTCCAAGTCATATCGAAGTATCCAGTTTTGATAATCCATCATTCCTTCTTTCAGAATATGAGGGACATCAGCGATAATCAATTCATTTCCGGTTTTCGAGATGGGATTACTCGGCACTACACTGTAATTAACATAAAGCCGCTCCGCTGGAACTCCAGGCAATTCCCATCTGGCTAAAACATTCCCTTTGAAATCCGCCTGAATCAATTTGGTGTCAGCTGAAATAACGAAAATCCCTTCCTCGGTGATCGCATGCTTAAAAGGACTGTCACCCACCCCGTCGGAGCCTTCTCTCATATAGAATTGTTCAAGGACTTTCTTTCCCTCCGGATAGCTAAATCCGACTAATTGAAACTTTTGAAAGTCCAGGAGCAAAGTGCCGGTATCTGTTTCCATATAAGTCAGGGACTGGGAAATTTGCGCAATGTTCTCGTCTTTTTCCAAAACAAGTGTATCCACGATCAAATCATCAAAGGTGATTTTCGATAGTGATTTTTCCTCCTTGCTATCACAGGAAAAAAAGAAAAAAGAAACTATCGGGGCAAGGAATATCAATTGTTTCATTTTTGTAGCGTTAAGTCTGAAATAAACGATTTCTAAGATAGAAGTTATCCACTTAAAAACACAATGAATCTACTTGCTCCTTTCACGGATTACCAATCTGAAGGGAATCAACCTACTGGTCAAACCAGGCTTTAAGATCGGAGACTTTTTCCCTACTCACCAAAATTTCAGAATCCTCACAGGATTTCAGTTTGACTTTAAGTCTGCTGTTGGAATAGGTAATCACCTCCTCGATGGAATGAAAACTTGCGATATATTTCCGGTTGAGCCGAAAAAAAACATGGGGGTCCAACTGATATTCCGTCTTTTCCAAGGTCTGATCTAGCACGTATTTCTTCCCTTTCGTAGTGACCAAAAACGTCACCCGCTCCTCCGAATAAAAAAAGTAGATGTCATCGCTTGAAATGCTTTGGATCTTTTCCCCAAACCTGACCAAAAAACGTTTCTTGAATTCATTCCCGGAGGGAGCAATTCGAAGTAGTTTTTCGATCAGCACCGGAGAAAGGCTAGGCGGCATTTGCTGACTTTTATACTTATCCACAGCCCGCTTTAAATCCACCGGATCAATCGGCTTCAAGAGATAATCCACCGCATTCACCCGGAAGGCTTCTATCGCATATTGGTCAAAAGCGGTGGTGAAAATAATGGGTGTGGATAACTTTACTTTTCGAAAGATTTCAAAACTCAACCCGTCCGCCAGCTGAATGTCACAAAAGATCAAATCCGGATGTGGATAAGTCATAAAATAATCTACTGCAGCCACAATGCTATCGATAGGCTTAATGAAATTTACATCATCAAAATGAGGCTTAATCAACTGTAAGAGCCGATCTGCTGCAGGTTTCTCATCTTCTATGATCAGGATCGAAGTCATGAAAGTCTAAGTAAGGGAAGTTGGACAATAAAACGATCATCAAGTTTTTGGATAGTCGGTTCGCGCTCACCAAGCAGCCCATATCGCTTTTGGATATTGGACAAACCCAGCCTATTTGAGCTTGGCGGTAGCGAAGATTTTGGCTGGAAAGTATTGCTTATCCACAGTTCATTTCCCTCCTGGCTGATGTGGATAAGTAGGGGTTTGGCCCCACTTGCCACATTGTGTTTGATTGCATTTTCGAGCAAAAGCTGCAGGGAAAGCGGGGGGATAAAGTATCTGTCCGCTTCCTGGATTTCCAATTGAAACTGCAGTGATTGATCAAAACGTATCTGCTGCAGGGCCATGTAATCACGGGCAAATTCCAGCTCCCGGTCCAAGGCAACCAAATCCTCCTGCTGCACATCGAGAACATACCGATAAATCCGCGAAAGTTTCTGAATAAATGCCGCCGACCGATCCGCATCCTCATAAACAAGATTGGAAAGCACATTGAGGGAATTAAACAAAAAATGGGGGTTTAATTGATCCTTGAGACTTTGGTACTGAAAAGCCAGACGCTCGGACTTGAGTTGCTCTGCTTCGATGGCTGATTTTCGCCATTCTCCCAGCCAAGATGCCGTGGTGAAAATAGCCATAAACACCAAAGCAACCGTCATCGGCGTAGTTGTAAAACTCGAAATACTTCTCCAGGGGATATCAGAAAGTTCAAACTGCCCATCCAAATAAGTAAAAGCAAACACAAAAATAAAAGAGGCCACAAAGGAATAAGCCATGTAAGTAGCCACCGTGAGGATAAGTCGCTTGACGGGCTCATAGATCCAGCTGACCCGTTTCTCATAAAGTTCCTCCACTTTCCCCCCTCCAAAACTCAATATCATCGAAATGAGGAAGGAGTAAATAAAATCAGGAATCAAGCTTTTAAGTCCCTCAAGAGAAAGAAAACAGCTCGGACAGAAAATCAGCATGAGTAAGGTAGCGATACCCAAATTGACCAAAGCAAAGGATAGCGCACCCCGGTGCATGGCTTTAAAACGTGTTGAGCTGGGTTTAATGATTTGATCCACGAATGATGGCTAGGTTAGAACTCTCAATGCAATTACATATTAGCAAAAGAAATGAAAAGGAGCTTCAAAAATTTGTTAAGCTCCTTTTTTAATTGTACCCAATTAAATTACTGACAAGCAGAAATCAACGCATGGGCAGAGTCCTCTCCCCAAGTGGGAAAAATAAAATCCTTATTCACAATTTCCTTTTCCTTTTCAAAAAGCTCCAAGGACAATCGGGCCATTCCACAGGCTTTTTCCGGTCCACTTCCAAAAAACTGCGCCACGCCTTGCTCCATTTGGGCCATCAGCAGAACTGCACGGGGATTTTCCCGATTTTGACTGATGGCTTGATTGAATAGCTGCATGACTTGAGGACTCAGGTTTTGGCCCCGACTGGCCGGATCAATACTCAATTTTCCCATCAAGGCATAGCCATGCAGGGCGGTGAGTTCGGAATTGTCGGGTGAAAGCTGGGATGCCTGCTGAATGGTCTCTATCGCCTGATCCAATGTAGCATCCTTATCCACATCGAATCGAAAGGCCGTTTCGATATCCACCAAAGCGGCATAATACAGGGGCAACCACTCTGAATCGTTGGCTTCGGCTATTCGCAAAAAAGCATTTTTGACGGCGATTCCTTTTTCCGGACCGTCCACTTCCTTCATGGCAGACAACTGACTTTTCATCGCTTCATCAAAGGCATTCTGCCCGAAAGCCAGTGAAACTACCAAGACATAAAGGGCTAAACTGGTAAGTAGATTTTTCATGATAAATTAATTTAGAGATTGTTTAATTGATTTGCTGTTTTATCTTTTGAAAGGGTCAGGAATACGCCAAGGAAAAAGAAACGTGGGGCAGGTTGGCCGATGGCTTTGGAGTCAAAATTTCCCGATTCGTCTGCATTGGGTGAAAATTGATACCCGAAAACATTCTCTGCACCCAGGGCATTGGAAACGGCCCCGTGAATAATCAGATTTTGGCGGGGCAAATAACTCCAGCTCAAACTCAGATTCTGAAAGGACTTGGTTTTCCGGTTCATCTCTCCGTGAAAATTTGGATCGGTATAGGGAAAGCCATCATTCCAGGAAAAGCTCATGCCCATTTGCGATTTTATATCAGTCACGAAATGCTTGACCACAACCGAAAAATTATGTTTCGGAGCAAAACCCGGCTGAACCTGCGTCTGAAACTGGTCAAACTGACGCTTGCTGTCCACAAAGCTGTATGTAATCCAATAGTCGGTGTTTTTCAAACTCTTGCGATCCCTTAAAAAGATATCCACACCCCGGGCAAAACCTTTCCCTCCATTTCTTGGATTCATGGGAAACTGTGGATAACCTTCAAAAAGAATCAACTCTTCATAGCTTTTGTAAAAAGTCTCCGCCCGAAAAGTTAATCCTTTGGTTTGGAGTAAATAATTTAAAATCAAATGATTGGACTCCAAATTCTTGAGTTGGGGATTCAAAACCCGCAAGTTATCCACAGGCAATTGGGAAAAGCTTCCCCCGGCAAGCGAGACCTGCGACTGCTCCGAAAGACGGAAGGCAAGGGATACTCGAGGATCAAGCCAAGTTTCCTGATTTAAGCTGCTATTTCCCCAGCGAATACCGGAGCGAAGGACCCAATTTTTGCTGAGGTAATAATCCCACTCTGTGAAGGCGAAAAGCTGCCCATCGTCAAAGTTCCGCAATTGATTATGCTGTGAGCGGCTTTCCCCATAGCGATGGACAAAATATTCCAATCCTGAATTGACCGAAAGGCGATCCGAAAAATCATGGATGGCTGAAAATTTGGAGTGAAAAAGGAAATTCTCTCGATTCAAATTCAGCGAATCCAAGTTCAACTGATCTGAATTATCTGACAGTGCCGCACCTCCAAATATCGTCCAGCCACTTTCGAAGCTTTTCCGCCAGTTGCTCTGGATAAAACTGTACCGATTTCTTAAGTCAATGCTTTGGACCAAAGTTTCCCCCGGACTCTGCTCACCCAGTTTCATACCCCCGGCTTCAGTTCTTGCCAGCACTTTCCAAATCCCGCCTTTGGAAAATTTCTTTTGTAAAGCAAGTTCCGCATCTCTACCCCATGGAGCCCGCTTAAAATCAAAATCCTGCTTGATCAATCCTTGATAGGGCTTTAGATCAAAATAGTTTACCGACGCGGTCAAGCTTTGTTTTTCATTGGCCCAAGTATGCGAGTATCCACCTCCTACAGACATGAGGCTCACATCCCCCTGACTGCGCAGGGAGAGGTCTTTGGTGTTTAAAGCTAGGGTAGAGGAAAGTGCCTGTCCGTATTCCGCCGAATAGCCTCCGGTTGAAAAGAACGTCCCCTTAAACAAATTGGGATTGAAACGCGTCCGGGTGGGTACATTCCCGGCTGTGGTTCCATACGCATTGCCTACCCGAAGCCCATCAATGTAAATCCCAACCTCGCTTGCATCCCCTCCGCGGACAAAAAGCCGACCGTCATTTCCAACGGTACTCGTTCCGGGTAAAGTTTGAAAAGCCCCCACAATATCCCCCATCGCACTGGGTGTGGTCACAATATCCAAAGGCCGAAGAATGACCGATTTTTTTTCATCCGAAGCTTCCATGGCTCCAGCCGAAATTGTCACCGCATTCATTTCGGTGATTGCTTCTCGAAGAAACTGATCGGGAACGTTCAGACTATCCCCCAATACCTGGACGGTCAATTCAACTTCATGAAATCCCAAAAGCCGAAGAACCAGCGATTGCTCTCCCGCCAAAGAAGTCAAAAATTCAAAACTCCCATCCCCTAAAGAAGTGGCTCCATCGTAACTGTTTTTGATAAAAACATTGACGCCGGGAAGCGGCTCTCCCTGCTCATCAAAAACCCGACCACTGATTTGGGTCTGGCCAAAAGCCAGGAATGGGCTAAGAAAAAAGAAGAGATAAAGAATAATTCGTCTGTCCATTTCGATTCGTATTTGAACCGAAATAGGCTTGATTTAGGCTTCCAAAAAAACCAAGTTGCCTGAACTGTCGAAAATCAAGACCGAAGCGTCAATAATCGCGACAGAATCAAAATTCCTTATTCCGGAAAAACCGAAGCATCCATTTTGGGCACGATCCTAAGGGCATTTTTATAATAGACCTTTTTCAGCACTTCATCCGGCAAGCCTAAGCCATACATTCGCCAAAAGGCATGGTATTTTTTGTAATAGGGGAAGTATTCATCCTCGGTCTCCAAAACCCGAAAATAAGTATGAAACTCCTCAGGATTGTAGGCATCTTTTCCAAAAAGAAGCCTATCCTGATATTTCATAAAAAACTCCTTGGCGCGTCTTGGCTGCCTTCCAAATTCAGCTATCACCGCTCCAATCCCAAAATTCACATTGGGATAACGATCTAGATGCTCCCCTGCTTTGTCCAAGTCATTTGCCATCCAACCCATGTGGGCATTGATAAAGGTCGTGTTGGGATGTTTTTCGAAAACATGGTGCTGCTCAGCAATAATCTGCTCAAAGGGAGCAGGGTTGGTAGCCGATCGCTGTCTGCCAGGGTGGGTTTTCAATTCCAGCCAGCGTTCATTATTGGCGTCCATCGGTTGCCAAAATTGGGCGGGATCGGCTGAATGAATGATGACCGGAATCCCCAATTCCCCGGCTTTTGCCCAGACAGGATCCAAATCAGGATGATCCACGGGCACGCGGTTTCCATTGATATCTTTTACATTCAGACCTAAGCTTTTGTAAATCTTCAATCCCACAGCACCAGCCTGCACGTCCTCTTCTAATTCTTGAACAGCTATTCGACTCCAGTTTTCATCTCCAAATCCCGCAAAGTTCAAATTGGTAAATACTAAAAATCGTCCCGGCGCATGGGTTTCAAATTCTTTCATCATGGATTTAATGTATTCTTGCTGGGAATTGCTATCCCCTCGCCCAAAGCCTCTCCCGCTGAGATTGACCAGTACTCCCATATTCAATTCATCCATCTCAGAAACCAATTTGCCTATCTTTTCCTGATTGATTCCCCCCTGATGACTGTGGATATCCACAAAGGGAAATTTAGATCGGGTGACCGTAGATTCGGGGACTCTGAGCGAGGAAGGTGGATTGTATTCCTCAAAACTCATTTCCTGAGAGAATCCAATGGACTGGAGCATTCCTCCCAGTACGGCGGCAAATAGAAGACGTGATAAGTTATTCATGAGGTGTTAAACAGGATTTTGGATCAAAGGGTTAAAAAAATCCCGACCTCAGTATGAAATCGGGATTCGAAATGATTTAGCGGGTAGTGCCTCCATTGATCACTTGACCAAAGAAGATCGCATTCATGTAGAGTTTGTTGGTTCCAAACCAGAATGCCCGGAAGTTCATATTATCGGCAAAAGCGACCACACGACCTCCGCCCACTCCGGCTACTTGAATCACGGAACCATTTTGGATACCCGGCAAATTGCTGGGGTGCAAATAACCGGAAGCCAATGGTTCATTGGTGTAAACCAGCGGATTTGCATAGGGATTAGTCGAAGGTTCCACAAATAAGTTGTCATTTCTAAAGGTATGAATCGTAGAATCAGCATAGCCATAGCCAATAGGATGAGTCAAATCCAAGGTTGCATTGAAGATGGCTCCTCCTGTCACTTTTGCCCCTGTGGCATCACGGAAGATCTCATAGGGTTTTTGCAATCCCTTTTCATCATTGTCCACCGATCTAAATTTGATATCTGCAATTTCGCTTTGTGCCAACCATCGTAATGCCCCGCCTTTTGCGACTAGAGTATTCCCCCTGCTCACCCAGGTTTTGATCGCTTCCGCACCGGATTTACCCAGTTCATTATAGCGGCCATCCGGCATCAAGATGAAATTGTATCGATCAATCACCGAACTACTCACTCGATCCATCGGCAGCAAGGTTACTGGCAACTCATAGCGCTGATCAAGCAAATGCCAAATCTCTCCTGCCTCATAGCTATCTACTCCTCCATCCACCAAAAGAGCTACCTCAGGCTTGTCGAGAACAGAGATAAAAGTAGATCCCATATTGATCCCAGAGGTATATCCCGTCGATATTGCATGAATATCCACAGTGGATTGACGGGCGATTTCCTCGAGTTTTTGGAAAAAGGCCTGGTCAGAATGTCCGGTTTCTCCTTTGTCAATCAAAATTGTACCCCGACCAAATTCCTTTCCCTCTGGAGTGGAAAAAGGCGCATTGGCCACTCTGACACGGAAACCTTCCTCAAGCAATTTATACGCTGCTTTTGGCGAATAATAATCTGTCCATTCCATGGCATATTGATAGGCACCGGCCTCTCCGATTACCTGACCGGGGGCAAGTGAAAAATTATCTTTGCTGATTTCCTCCACGCTGGCCAAGTTCAGGATTCGGCTATTCAAAGCCATATAATCCAAATTGAAAGCCATCGGATAGGTCCAAGCTGAGATATCGTAGAATAGCGAGTCCTGGAATTCAGTCCGGGTCTCAAACATGGCTTTGATCAAGCGATACTGGGGCTGATCGGCAGGGACGATGTAAGAATTTTCACTTTTAAATTCCCGCCCATTTACAGAAATATCCTCTTTTAGACTAAATACCTTGATGTCGTGCTGCAAGATCAAATCTGCCAAATGGAAGCTTCTGGCATCATCCTCGCGACTGCCAAAAATATAGGCCTTGTTGACGTCGGCATCAGTTTCTGTTTTGATTTCGGTGTAAAAATCCTTCATAAACTGATTGAGTTCGACCCGCATTTCTTTAGCCGCCTCGTATGAAGAAAGGTTAGCCGTAAACTGATTGCGAATGGTGAAAGGAAAGCTCAGCATACCATTGGCCGATTCCTGAAGATGACCTCTGGAGCTGGCTTGCTCAAATAAAATCCCGATTGAGCCTTGCACATCCGGATAGGTCGAGCCTTTTCCGTAGTAGAAGTCATCGTAATTCTCCTGGTTGTAATATAGGGAACCAATTTTATCCAAGGCTTTGGCATGATATCGTCCGATTTTCTCCGTTAATTCAAAATTGCGCTCTGGTGTCAAGGGATGGGTCCGAGAAGGTTCTCCTGGCTGAAAAAAGAAGGTGCTGTTGGTTCCCATTTCGTGGAAATCCAAATGGATATTGGGCAACCAGCTTTGGTACACTTTTACCCGATTTCTGGATTCAGGATGCTGAACTGGCAGCCAATCCCGATTCAGGTCAAACCAATAGTGGTTAGTTCGTCCGCGAGGCCAAGCTTCATTGTATTCACGGCCATTAGGATCACCATTGAGATTGTAGGCCTTGTGGGAATTGACCCAGGAAGCAAATCGATTCAATCCGTCTGGATTGATCGCTGGATCCAAGAGCAAGACGATATTTTCCAACTCCGATTCGATTTCATTGGCGGCAGCAAAATGATAGGCTGCAAGAAGGGAGGCATTGGCTCCACTCGCTTCATTCCCATGTACCGAATAGCCCATAAACATCACTACCGGCATGGCTTCGATGTCTATCGAAGCATTGGGGTCCCGAAGTTTTTTTCGATCTGCCTTGATTTGGTCCAGTCTTCCCAAGTTTGCCGGGGAACTGATCGTCAGAAGTGTCTGAGGGCGCTTTTCATAGCTTCTGCCTGTTTCCTCAAAAACCACCCGATCCGAAGCTTCCGCCACGGCTTTCATATACATGACGAGCTGATCATGGGTCACATGCCACTCACCGACCTCATAACCAAGTACTTCTTTGGGTGTGGGAATGTCGGGATTGTAAGTATAGCCTTCCGGCAAATAATAACTCATATCCACCTGGGCAAAACTGGCACTATACAGCAAAGTCAGGCAAAGCAGGATAAAACTTCTTTTCATTTTCATAGGGAATTATAACTTTCGACTAAATTCTTACTAATTTTTTTCAAAAAAAGCTATTTTAGAGCAGTGGTAAAAATAATTGAAGAAACGATATGGAATTAATTTCACCCGGAAGCTTATCAACAGGACTTTGGATTTGGCAATTGTCCATGCTGGTGTACCTTGGATTTTGGGTCTATGCCCTGATCGATGTTTTGCGAAATGAATTCAGGGGAGCCCATGAGCGTCTGATGTGGATCTTGATCATACTATTCGCACCCATTATCGGGACATTTTTGTATTTATCCATGGGGAGAAGGGCAAGAAAGAGGAGAGATTTTAAACCTGATTTTCACTCAAAAAACCAATAAATATGCTGTCATTTCTTATGAACATGGGAGGAGGGACAATTTTAATTTTTGGAGTCCTTTATATGGTCCTATGGCTATATTGTCTGATTGATATCCTCCGGTCCGATTTCAAAGACCAAAATATGAAACTCATTTGGATTCTGATAATTCTGTTTGCCCAGGTCTTGGGGCCGATTGCTTATTTGATTTTGGGAAAAAATTCTAAAATAAAAGCCTATTGATATGTTTGGACTTGGAATAATCGGACTCGCCATCTACGCTTATACGATTTACGATGTAGTCATCAGTAATTTTGCCAATAGCAACGACAAAATCATTTGGATTTTAATTGTGATTTTAGTTCCTCTTTTGGGAACGATCTTATGGTTTTTGGTGGGAAGGGGCAAAAGGATTTGAGTTAAAAATTGGGCTTGGATTTATTCAAGTATGAGCGCTTATACGTTTTGCTTGTCATGAATTATTCGTGAATTCGTGGCTAAAAACCACCCTCTACTATACTTAAGACCGAAAAAGATCCCTCAAAGCTTCCGGCAAGCTTTCAGACTCATACTCAAATCCCGCCTTTTGGATTTTTTGATTAGAAACTCGATTTCCTCCCAGTACCATAGCCGCCATCTCTCCTAAAATAAGGCGGAGCATAAATCCCGGCACCCCAATTCCCAAGTATGGTTTGCCCTTAGCTTTCGCCGCTTCCTTGGTGAGCTGCTGATTGGTTGCCGGATTGGGTCCCACGGCATTGTAAATTCCCTGAAGAGTGGTCTTTTCCAAAGCATATACAAACATCCGTGCGAGATCTGAAATGTGAATCCAGGACATCCACTGATCGCCCGAACCTAAGGGTGCAGCAACTGGCGGCTTCAGCATTTCGCCCAGAGCTCCACCCTCTGCATCGAGTACAATGCCGATCCGAAGCATCACCGTACGCAAGCCCAAAGTCTCGATATTTTTGACCTCATCTTCCCACGCAGTCACCACCTGCGCCAAAAAATCATTTCCTGCAGGAGTAGACTCGTCCACTAGTTTAGCCCCGGTATTGAACCCATAGTATCCAACTGCAGAAGCTGATATAAAAGTCAAGGGTTTTTTTTCTGCTTTTTCGATTGCACGATACAGCAATGCGGTACTTTGAGTACGCGATTGTAAAATTGCCTGCTTTCGCTCCGGAGTCCAGCGTTTATCCGCTACTCCTGCTCCGGCAAGATGGATGACTGCATCTGCCCATTCCATGGCTTCTGCGTCAATTTCCTGCTTTTTGATATCCCAAATAAATGATTTTTGATCTTGTGTACTCCGACTCAACCAAGCGACCGCATAACCTTTGGCCTCTAATAGCTGAGTGATTTTAGTTCCGATCAAACCAGAACCTCCGGTGATAAGTATATTTTCCATGTGTGTTGAGTTCTGTTGATAACTCGGGGAATAATAAAAGGTTGAAAACACTTCAATCTTCCGATCCCCTTAATTCTAAAATTCAATATCTATACCTATTTTGGCACGATTCCCTAAGTTAAGCTATTTTGAACTTCCAATTCTACCTTTCCTACCTTTCCCGATGGCTCCTTGGAGGTTTGTTCATTGGGTTACTTTCGGGTTCTGCCTCGGCTTTTTTTCTTGTTGCCCTGGATTGGGCGACCAATTTCCGAGAGGCCAATCTTTGGATCATCGCCCTCCTTCCCTTGGGGGGATTTTTGATCGGTTGGACTTACTATAAAATCGGCCAAAACTCAGTCAAGGGCAATAATCTATTGCTTGACGAACTCTATCAAACTCAGCACCCCATTCCCTTGAGAATGACGCCTTTGGTGCTATTTGGGACGATTTTCACGCATTTCTTTGGGGGCTCAGCCGGACGGGAAGGCACAGCTGTGCAGATGGGCGGATCACTTGCCGATCAACTCAACAGATGGATCGCTATCAGTCAAGAAGATCGTCGAATTCACTTGATTGGGGGCGTGGCAGGGGGTTTTGCTTCGGTCTTTGGTACACCCCTGGCCGGGGCGATTTTCGCATTGGAGTGGATGCATCAGGGAAAATTTCGCTGGAAATCCCTTTTTCCTGCATTTTGGACAGCTTGGATCGCACATTGGATATGCGCTATTATTTGGGGAGTGGCGCATACGCATTACGAAATTCCTGAAATCGCCCCGCATACCTGGATCAATTTGGCTTGGATAATTCCAGCGGGCATTGTCTTCGGACTATCCGGCAGATTATTTGCCGAGTGCACCCATTTTTTTTCCAAACTTTTTTCCCAACAAATCTCTTGGCCTCCATTTCGACCGCTCATAGGCGGACTGCTGATCGCTTTATTTGTCTGGATTTCGGACAGTACGACCTACATTGGCTTAGGGGTTCCCCGAATTGTGGAGGCCTTTGAAACGCCTTTACCCTGGTACGACTGGTTGGCGAAGACAGGGTTGACCGGCTTTACTTTAGGAGCGGGGTTTAAGGGAGGAGAAGTCACTCCGCTGTTTTTTACCGGAGCTACTTTGGGAAATGCCTTATCCGCTTGGATTCCTCTGCCTTTGGCTTTGCTGGCCGGGATGGGTTTTGTTGGGGTATTTTCGGGTGCTACCAATACCCCCATGGCCTGCACGGTGATGGGTATGGAGCTTTTTGGCTACGAAGCGGGGATTTTCCTGGCCTTATCTTGCGGAATTGCCTACGTTTTCAGCGGGAGAGGCAGTATCTACTCCTCTCAAGACTTGGGCTGGAAAAAGAGCTGGTTTTACTGACCCTCCAGTAATTGGGAAAAAATAATGAATATCCAATGATAAATGGTGAATGGCGATTGTGACCAACCGTAGGCAGTGGCAGTTTTCAGTAGACAGAAAAAACGCTGAAGAGGCGAAAGGATTTACGATTTTTGATTTACGCGGAGGTTGGGGAATTGATGAACTGTTTAACTGATGAACTGAGCGAGTTGTGATTTGATGTTTTTCGTAAAGTCCTGGACTGATAAATGAAATTAAAATAAAGGATTTTCAGACCATAAATCTTGAATTCCAATTATGATTTTCCTGCGATTGGGCTGTGGAGACACAGCCCTAGGCGTCAGTAATCCGACTAATCAAAGCGCTGAAGGCGCGTTCTTTACAAGCCCCAAATGCAATTTGGGGTTTAGAAATCAGCGATAGGGAGCCAGAGCGCTGAAAGCGCGATCTATTTCAGTTATTCGGATTTAAAATCCTACGATAGGATATTCGAGATCGCAAATCTCGAATAGCTTAGATTCCCTTCACCCAAAGCGGTGCGCCTTCTTCCCATTTATTGTGGGTGAGTTTGACTTTTTTGCCGTCCAGAAGCCGGAGCGCCACGATTTCCCCATACATCTGGGGAGAAAAAATAAAACTCTGCGAAAGCGGCTGTTCATCATTGATCCCATATTCCTCCGTGGTATAGATCAGCCACTCTCCATCCGGTGAAAAGTGGGGATGGCCCGTTTGGCTCTGGGTAAATGTGACTTGCTTGGGCGCCGACCAAGCATCACCGTTTCGCTCGATCAGATAGATGTCCATGGTTTTGATACCACCTCCCACATCTTTTCCGTGTTGATCACCCACGAAAGCAATCTTATTTCCATCGGGAGAAATCACCGGGAAATTTTCCCTACTAGGGCTTTTCGTCAGGTTCGTGAGTACTCCATGTTCTTTTACAAATATGTCAAAATTCCCATCCCGATTACTACGGAAAACCAGTCTGTCTTTTGCCGCTGAATAATCTCCAAAACCGCTGTTATTATCCATTTGAGTGAGATTTACCTGGCTTTTGCTTGCAAAATCATACGTCCAAACTGTGGCTTTGCTTCCCTTATCTCCCCGGAATGGCCCCGTAGTAAAAAGCAACCCGGAACCATCAGGCAGGTATTTCAAGTCGATGACCGTCCCAAAGGCAGGGTGCACGCCTGACTGGGGTAGAATAGTATGAATTCGTTCAGATTCCAGCGTTTGATAATTGACACGATACAGCTCTGCTTGGACCTGAAAGAAATAGCCTGCAAAGAAGCCCAAGTAAATGCAGAGGATGGATAAGATCAGAAACGTACGGAAAAGATAAGCAGTCAAAATGCTCTGGGAGGCATTGGAATTGGCTACTTTTTTCCATTTGAAATAAAACACCAAGGCCATTCCTCCCAAAATCAAAAACAAGCCAAAAGCAGCAAAGGGCAAGTAATCAAATATCATAAAATCTATTAAGAAGAAGAATAAGAAAACGCCCAGTGCTGCCACTAGTCCGATTAATCCGCCCAAAACTACAAGCAAAAATTTCCAAAAAGGGATTTTCCTTCGATTTCGAATTCCCAAATAAATTCCCCGAATCAGCATTCCCAGGCTTAGGATAACCAAGATCAAAGCGATCCATACCCAAAATGTGGCTCCGTCGATGAAGATCTTTGTCGGATCTGCCTGATCAAAATAATCAAATACCAAGAAGGGGCCATTTGGGTCCGGAGGAGCCGCAAATGCACGGCGAATGGCCGTAAGCTCAAGCTGTAAAGAATCTTGATTTTTGAGGATAGGAAAACCAGCTCCGATCAAACTGCCCGGAAAACCTCCCTTATTACTCTCGACTTCTTGGGCTGTTTTGGCACCATGAGCCACCCAAAGCCCGGACTTGCTTCGATTTGGATTAAATAGATCCAATTCCCCTCGATAAAGAGTATCCAGCTCTTGCGAATTGATATCCAAGGTGAGTTGATACACTCGATCTGTCTCCTGATTTACTGTTGTGTAAGCTAATCTGCCTTCAGAAATCAATTCTGGCGAAAGTCCTACATGGCTGGAGTCGGTGAGTTGGAGCACTTCCGATCCATCGGCTTTCATCTTGAAAATCGCCGGTTGATTGTTTTTCCTTTCGCTGTAAAAATAGATTTCTTTCCCATCCGCGGACCATTTTGGACTTCCGTCCCAGGCCTCCTCCTCGGTCAGACGATCGAGATTTCCGGTTTCTAATTCGAGCTTGTAGATGTCCCCAATCCGATCCATAGCAAAAGGAAAAACCCGGTGCGGACGTATCGCATGTCCCCGATCACTGGAAAAAGCCAAAAACTTTCCGTCAGGAGAAAAGCTGGGGCGAAAATCTCCTCCGGGATGAAGGGTGAGATTCTTGGCTGCTGAAATATCCTGTAAAGAATCCGGCAAAAAGTCCATCAAATAAATCTCTGCATTTCCCTCATGGGAAGCCACAAAGGCGAGTTGAGCGCCATCGGGGGAAAATGCAGCCTGGTCCTGAAAGGAATCCGATTGGATCAAAAGTTTGGGCTCGGCACTCCCGTCCAAGGGCATCACATAGAGCTGTGGAATTCCACTTCGCTCCGAGGTAAACACAATCCACTCTTCATCCGGGGAAATCACGGCATCATAATCCAAGGCCGAATGATCCGTAATCGCTTGAAAGCTCTTTCCATCATCTTTTGATACATAAATCTCCCAAGTTTCGGGGGAGAACGAACTGAAAAACACGCGGTCTTGTGCTCGAACTGAGAAGGAGCCCAAGAAAATCAGGATCAAAAAGAAAATAGCTTTTCGCATGGAGCAGAGGGGTAAGGGTTGAATTGAGGGGTATTCTCTAATTTAAAATCAAGATCTGGTATATATCCTTAGATTTCAATCCCTGAATTCAGGGATAAGAAATCATGATTCTTCTTTTTTCTCTCAGGAAATATAACTTTTTTGGGTTAGATTAGATTTTACTGAGAAATTAACGGATGCTTTAATTCAGCTAGCTATGTGTTTTTTATCCATTTCTGAAGCTCTTGGCGTCTTTGGCGAGCCGGAAAAATCAAAAATTGATCAGTTGCAAATGGATTTAGAGCAAATCCCAAGTACTTTTTTTGCCCTTTTTTGGCTTTACACCCATGACTTCCTCTACATCAGCCCGAGTATCGAAAAGGTGACTGGACATGCTTTTAGGAATTTTGAAAAGCATGGGATGGTCTTTTTCACCGGGATTATTCCTCCACCGCTGATTGAAAACATATACCAAACCATGTATGCTCAGGCAGAAGCGATAAAAAATCATCCCAAGCATCTTTTTGCTGATGAATTTTTGCAAATCAAAGCAGCCGTTTATGATCCTGAAAAGCAGGAAATCCCAGTCAATTACAATGCGGTTTTGCTGGATGAAAAAATATTTGACCCCATCTCCTATTTGGTGCTGTGCTCCTGGATCGACACCCGGGATAAATCAGCCGAGGAAGTGCATCAGTTGGAAAGGGAATTAAGAAGCAAGCTGAAGGCAATCAAGCAGGTTTATTTTCAATCCAAGCCAGAGCGCTTTGCCTTTCTCAAAGTCAAAAACAAAATCTCCGATCGGGAAAAGGAAGTGGCCCAATTGCTCGCCCAGGGGCACTCTACCAAGAGCATCAGCGAACAGCTTCATATCAGCTTCAACACGGTAGAGTCCCATCGCAAAAATCTCCTGCATAAGCTGGAGGCAAAGAATACCGCTGAGCTGGTGTATAAGTTCAGAAGTATCGGGTAGTGTTTTTACTAGGCTATTGCTATCAAATTTATGGTATTCGGATATTTACATGAAGCTTTAAAAATCAAGAATGATAACCTGAAGAGTCAGGTCTTAGATGCTCAGTACCAACTTGAGGAGCTGCCGGATTCCTATTTCGGCTTATTTTGGCTGTACACCCATGACTATTTATATATCAGTAGATCTGTTGAGAATATTCTTGGTCATCCGTACAGCTTATTTGAGGAAAAAGGAGTGGCTTTTTTACAAACAATCATTCCTGAAAATCATTTTGAAAACATTTATTCCTCATTGGACAATCAGGCAAAAAAAATAGAAGAAGGCCCTGAATACCTTAATTCTCATGTTTTCTTAAAAGTGGATGCGGCTATTCTAAACCAAGATCAAATTCAAGTCCCTGTGAGATATCAAGGCATTTTGCTTGATGCGAGGCAATCCCATCCAGTTTCTTATCTTGTTCTAGGTTCTTGGATTAAACTTGAAAGCATCAAAAGTTCTCCTCTTTATGAAGAGACAATCCTTAAACAATTCAAACGAATCAAAACTGCCTATATCCAGGATAATCAGAAGCGATTTAAAAGCCTTTCTGCAATTCGAAAAATTTCTCAAAGGGAGTCTGAAATAATTAAGCTTTTGGCTCAAGGACATTCCACCAAAAGTATCAGCGAGCAGCTGCATATCAGTTTCAATACGGTAGAGTCCCATCGCAAAAATCTTTTGCATAAGCTGGAGGCGAAGAATACTGCCGAGTTGGTTTATAAGTTCAATCAGATTTGATTTAATACCCCCAACTCAAAAGTAGTTCAGCCATATCGATACCCAATTGTTCCTCAAGCTGATTTTGAAGTTGAGCATAATCCATTTTTTCGGTTTCCGTCAAATCAGTTTGGATCAGAAATACCCGCAATTCGATCAGTCCTTTTTCTCCGAATTTTTCTTGCAGCTTCACCGCTTTTTTAAACAATTGAAACTGAAACCACTCGTAATTTTGCGCTCCCAATCCGGGCAGATACAGTTCTTCAAACTTTTCCAAAGAAGTATGTTTAATGAATGGAAAATGAGCTTCCGAACCAACTTCAGCATAAGCTGCCGTGGCTTTAGCCATTTTGGGATGAGATTTTACTAAAAAGTTCCGTGCTGCGTAGGTAGCGAAAAGCTCCTGAAGCCATCTTTTTTGGGGTTTGCTCGCTTCAAAAAAATGATACAAATGCCCCAATTCATGCACCGCTACATTATTTCGATAAAATAAATCCATATTCAATGGATCGCCAAAATGACTTTGCAGTTCTTTTAATTGCTCAGCAGGTAGATTTTGGAGCTGTTGCTCGGCTTGGATGGCTACTATTGATTTTTCATTTCCCAAAAATATATTGCCTGCCCAAGCCTGCGGCATGCCTGGTGGCGGAAAGTAAGCATAATCATTCCACTCAGAATTGGAGACAAAAAGTATCGAAACCGGAAAATCCATCCCAAAAACCTGATCAAAATAGCGTTTAGCATCCCAGAGCAGGTTTAGTGTATGATCATCCACTTGGGCATTTTCAGAGGTAAAGACAGTGATGTTATCTGCTTCCGAAACTAAATTTAAACCCTGATGCTTGCTGATGTCGGGCCATGTCGATTGGGCTTGAATGAAATTAGCCAGGCATAGAATAAAAAAGAGGAATGGAAGTGGCTTCATTTTGGTGAAATTGAGATTTTTAAAAATAAGTCAAGGAAGTGTCCTCCACAATCCCTGAATTCAGGGATTGATTTTATGCATTATTAGGTAAAACTTGAAGACAAAAAATTTTGCCTATGAATCTACCAAGCAATACGGAAGTCGAACAAATCAATGAGGCTCCCAAACCCGCCGTTCTTACCGATAGAATAGATATCATCGATATCATCAGAGGAGTGGCGCTTTTGGGGATTTTGATTCTCAATATCCCATTTTTTTCCATGCCTGAATATTTCACAGAGCCTTGGGTTCAGGATACCGGCAACGTTAATTTTTGGACGCATGCGGTCAATATCATCTTTTTTGAAGGAAAGATGCGGGCTCTTTTTTCCTTGGTTTTTGGGGCTGGAATCATCCTTTTCACCAGTAAGAAAGAGAAAACCGGAAAATCAGTTACCTGGCTATTTTACAAGCGGATGATTTGGCTGACCCTTTTTGGTCTGGCCCATGCCCATTTACTACTTTGGGTGGGAGATATTTTGTATTTCTATGGCTTGATCGGGATGCTGGCTTACCTTTTCCGAAAGATGAAACCCAAATACCTGGCTTTGGGAGTGCCTATCGTGGCGATTATTGGATTTGTGGCCAATACCCTTTTCATGCAAGATATTCGAGGTAAATACCTAGAATATAAAGAAGCAAATTCTTTACAAGAGCAAGGCTCAGCACTTACTGACACACAAACTGCTGCTATTGAAACTTGGAAGGAAATTCAGCGGGAATACATTCCTAATCCTGAAGAGGTGGCTGAAAATACAGCTTTGATGAAGGGAAGTTATTCAGAGGTTGCGCGTCACCTTCGACCAAAAGCCTGGGACGGGCAATTTAAATTTTTGATTTTTTCGATTTGGGATATGCTGGCCTTGATGATGCTGGGAATCGCTCTTTTTAAATGGGGATTCCTGACCATGAAATGGACTCAAGCGCAATACAAAAAAACCATTTGGATTGGCTATGGAATCGGCCTGCCTTTGGTCATCTTCTCCTTTATCTACAATACCATTCACTTTCCCAATGTGGAAGCCGGGTTGAAATTTATTGAGGAGCATTCCATTAACTGGGTGGATTTGATATATGATTTCCAAAGGATCCTGATTATGATGGTGCATGTTTCTACGGTGATTTTATTGTATCAAAAAGGATATTTGAAGCGCTTGATGAACGGTCTTCGGGCAGTGGGCCAATTAGCTTTTACCAATTATATAATGCATTCAGTTATTTGTACCCTAGTTTTTTATGGCTATGGACTGAATCAGTATGCCGAATGGGAATATTATCAACTCTATTTTTTGGTATTGGGAATTTGGGTTTTTCAGTTAGTCATCAGTCCGATTTGGTTAAAGAAATTCCTCTTTGGTCCATTGGAATGGGGGTGGAGAAGCCTGACTTATGGACGAATGCAGCCGTTTAGGAGGAAGGAAATTTAAACGAGTTTTCAAGTATGCATAAATCAAAAACCTTACTCATCCTTTTTACCCTTTGCTCTTTGGCCTTAAAAGCTCAAGATAAATCTAAAAATGTAAGTCAAACTAGCACCTATCAATCCTATACCGAGGTTCGCGCTATTGAAAATCCAGATTCACTGTTAATCAAAGCCCGCGAACTTTTAAAACAAGACAAGCAATTTGCACCAGCCTGGGTCTTGATTGGAAAAGCCTACAATACTAAATCACAAATGCCGCATCCCAAAAAGGAGGTTTTTGCGGATTCGGCAAAAATAGCGGCTCAAAAAGCCCTGGAATTGGATCCGGAATCACCTGAAGCCTTATCCTTTGCGGCTTTACAGGATTTTCTCAATGGTAAGATTGCTTCAAGTCGAAATTATCAATATGCATTAAATACAACACTTACAATTTCGCGAGGCCTAAGCTTTAATAACCTAAACGAGGGCCGTTTAACAGAAGCATACAAATGGTCAGATGCTAGCTTTACAGCCTATCCGGATGCTTCTTGGGCGCTTCGGTATCATGGAGTTGTTGCCTATACATTGGGGTTTTACGAAGAAGCTGAACATTGTTATCAAAAAATCATTTCCTCTGCCAAAAATATTGACTTGGATGCCCATTACAAATTGGCGCATTTATACCTAGCTACCAACCAAAACACTAAAGCCACGGAACAATATGAACTGTTTAGAAAAAGGCGCTATTACGCTGAAAACCGGATGCATCTCAGTTCTTTTCTTTTTGCTTCACAATTGGGAGTATTTCTAGGAAAATATGAAGAAGCACTGGAAGACCTCAATTTATTTCTGGAAGAAACCCACAATTACTGGGTACCACCCCAGGTGTTTGGCTATCAGCTTACCACCCTAATGGCCCTTTTACAGCAGAAAGCAGGAAAAGATATTGAATCTAAAACTGCGCTATCACAAAGCCAGAAAAAAGCCGAAGCACTCCTTGCGCAAGGCAATGAAGGCTATGGCGTACAGCTCGATTTGGCTGCGGTTTATGCCTTAGAAGGCAACAATGAAAAAGCAATGCAACATTTATCGAAAGCTGTTGAAAAAGGCTTTCGAGATGCAGAATGGCTCAAGCGTAACCCACTTTTCGAATCTGTAAAAGAGACAGACCAATTCAATACATTGCTACAGCAAATTGGTGCTTTCGTAATAACTGATACTGAAAAAATTAACTCGATAAGAAAATGAAAAAGCCCTTATTTTTAATCTTTTGCTTTTTAGTAGCCTCATTGTCTCTATACTCACAAGAATCAACTTCGGTTTCATTCACTGAAAAGTTCATTAATGTCAAAGATCACAACATCCATTACCTCGACTTCGGCGGCGAAGGCATACCGGTAATTCTTATCCCATCGGGTACCTGGAATGCCGAAGTCTATCGGGATTTTGGACCATTTTTGAATGATAACAACCAAGTGTTTGCTATTACTATGCCCGGTTACGGCAAGTCGGAAGGAGATCGCTATGATGTGCCCAGCCAGGGCGATTACCTGATTGGATTTTTGGATGCATTAAAACTGGAGAAGGCGGTCTTTATTGGAAATTCTTCTGCAACAGCGGAAATCACCTATTTGGCAGAAAACTATCCAAACCGTGTTGCAGGAGTGGTGTACCTGTCGGGACTTTCTACGCCTTGGGTTTGGGACATCATGAACGAAAAGGATCCCCATCAGACAAATAAAATGTACACCCGCTACGCCTATTCAGAAGACCCTATTGATGCATTAAATGAAGGTGGGAAACAGAGCAACTCTAGAAAAAACAAGGCAGAGGAGATATTGGCAGCCCGATCAACCTATCGCCCAAAGCATTTTACTGAAGATATTATCATTAATGTACCGGCTTTATTTTTCACCAATAAGGATGGACGATTAGGGTATGAAAAGGATGTGGCCGCCTTGCTGGTGGCAGGTTCTCCGCTGATGGATGAGGTGCGGCAAAGTTTTCCCCCTTCCCCTTTTCGGGATGATTTAGACCGCAGGGTTACTGATCCGGAATATCGGGCTGCGCAGTTTGACCGGATGAAGGATTCCAGCGCAAGAGCCTTTTTTTACAAACTCGCAGCAGATACGGTGATGCAGCGTGAGGTCCTGGATTTTCAAATCGAGACGGTTTATCCGGCCTTGATTGCCGCTCAGGATCGGATGAAAAAAGCCTTTGGGGCAAATGCACAGCTGGTGAAACTGGATACACCCATTGTGGTTGATTATGCCTATCGGGATGCACCGGAATTGATTTTGGGAGATCTAATTGAGTTTTTAAAGGAATTGGATTAAGTAAAATCCCTGAATTCAGGGATATTAAGATAATTCAAGGACTTTTGAGAAAATATTAAACGAACTATCAGGTCACAAACAAGCAGATATATGTTTGAAATAGAAAAGAGAAAACCAAAATCAAAAAAATGCAATAGGGAAATAAACAATCACTTTTCCCCATTAACCCTTGCCAAGTTCTTTTTAAATATACCTAAATCGTTGTGTTGACTTTTTTCTCCCAGCAAGACCGCTTTTTCATAATAGGCTACAGCCTCTTGTGTCTTTCCCAAGGCGACCAATCCGTCACCCATACTGTCATAAACATTCGCTGAATTCGGGTTTCGATTCAAATTATAGGTAAATAAAGCCAAAGCATGGGCTGGTTGATCTTTGCGAAGCTGATCGTAGCCGAGCATATTAATCGTTGCCTCAGGAATTTTCCCGGAAGCAGTGTGCATCTCCAATCCTTCCAGGTATTTGGCGAATCGCTCGGAATCATACAGTTGAGCGGCCTTCACCAATTTTTTAGCCGGATCCCCATAATACTTTGATAGAATGGAGGAAGCGATTTTTTCCGGTTCTTGTAGATGTAGGTAATGCGAATAATTGGACAGAAGGACCATTTCTGAATCTTCGCTATTCAAAATCTGAGTCGTAAATTCAGCGATTCGGTTCTTGTGGAGCAGATTGACCATTTGCAGGTAATCAACTGATAGTTTTGGCTCAAAAGGATTTTCCATAAAGACTACTTGCTTGCCTCCTGCGAGAATTGCGGATGGAATTTTTGGAAAATCATATAGCTCAGACTTCCTCCTTTCACCTTTTGCAAAATCAAACATGACTTGAGCTTCCTTCTTTATTCCTTCTGGTGCTTGTTGAAATCTTTTCTTTCGAAGATCAAAATACTCCCTGGCGACTTTCTCCCCATCCCAGCCCTCTTTGTCAAAAATGGCAACCATTTTTTCAAAGCTGGAAGACTCATCCACCGGATCTAGGTAAACCATCCCTTCTACCTGTTCGGGATAAGATTGGGCAAAATCCTTAATCAAAATGCCTCCCCATCCATGTCCTACCAAAATATAAGGTGGCTCTAGGTTCAATTCTGTGAGAAGGTTTTTGAGTTGTCGGGTTCGATTTTCGGGAGTTGGCAATTCCTCAAAAGAATCAGATTGGCCAATGCCTGCTCGATCATAAGCCAGCACGGGGGTGTTCTTGCCTAAAAGGTCGATAACTTTATTCCAAGTTTCGGCATTGGAGGCATGATTGCTTTCCAGAATAATCAGGGGTTGCCCTAATTTTCTGTTTTTATCTCCCATCAATAAATAATGGATGGATTTACCGTCGACGAGAATAGACTCTCCTTTTGTTTGTGCTAGGCAAACGTTAGCCGCAAAGAAAATTAAGACAACTATTATTGAAATAACCTTTTTCATGTGATTATAATTTTTCTTTAAGGCCACATGGAATCTTCGCATGGATTCCCCGATACATCGGGGCATCCCAGTGTGTGTCGCTTGCGTCGTGCTCGGTTTCATAACAAATTGATTTAAAGCATTCTAGTTACAAAATATTTTTAAAAAATCTACTAATTTTAACTTCTTTTACTAATGAATAGTAGATCATTTAAGAGTGTAAGTTTGTTTTTCTCTGATTTACCATGGATGGCCAAAAACTTATTTGCCGCATAGGAAGGAACACTTTCACTTAATTAATAGACTGTAAGTTTCCAGTTGTGCTCCAAACACGAACTTCAGGGATATTCAAACCACAAATCCCCAAACCAACATTCCCCCAGCCAACCAAACATAGGCTATGTAGGCCAAATAAGTCAAAATCTTCTCCAGCAAGGCACTTTTGGGCGCCATTTCCATATGGTGCATCACGCCTTTTCCCTTGACATATCCCAAGTAAACCAGTACAGCCGTTAGCCCCAAAAAGAACAGGTTGAAGAAAAAGGTGTAGTCAACCGCAAAGTGTTCACGATCAGTAATATCCAACGAGCTTAGGTCCGGTAAGTGACCCATCCATTCGAAGACATAGTGCAAAAACAAGGCTGTTCCGATCAAAGAAGAAAAAAGCAAAAACAAAATAAACAGGGACATCTTCCAACCATAGTAAGTGGCGTTGATTCGCAGCACCGGAAAGACCACCAAATCACTAAAGATAAAAGCCATCACCCCGGCAAAACTCACTCCTTTACCGAAGAGCAAGGCAGCCAATGGAATATTTCCCATCGAACCGATAAAAGTCAGAAAAGCCGCTACGGGACCGATGACGGTATGCTGCAGCAAGGTCAAAAACGAAAAAGAGTCGGCATTTTCGCCCGTGTTGATAAATAAAGAATGAAAAAAAGAATCGGGTACAAAACCCGCTACGATCCCCGCAATCGTGAATCCAATGGTCACATCTTTCCAGACCATTTTCCACTCCATCACATACTGCTTACCCACCTTGGCCCAGTTTTCAGAAGATTGGATTCGCTTTTTTAGGGACTGGTCCGATTTATCATCTGCTTCGGCTTTGCCTAAATTTTTTCTGGCTTGTTCGATCAGTTTCTTGGGTTTAATCACCCGAATCAAAAACCAGGATATCAAAATCAACAAGGCTCCTCCGACATATTCACCAACGACAAACTGCCAGCCCAGAAAGATGGAAATTACTATTCCCAGCTCGATCACCAAATTGGTCGAAGCCAGAAGAAAAGCCATGGCAGCGGAAAAACTGGCTCCTTTTTGAAATAAGGATTTGGTGGTGGCCAAAGCTGAAAAACTACAGGAACTGGAAATAAAACCGAAGAATGTACCCAAGACCATACTTTTGCCACCACTGTCTCCCATAGTTTTTTGCATGCGTTGCTCGGTTACGAAGATTTGGATCAGCGAACTCAGCGCATAACCCAAAATAAAAGCCCAAAGGGCCATCCAAAAAAATCCCAAACTGGTGTAGGCCGATTGGGCCCAGTTTTCTAAAAACTTGTCCATAGGTTTGATTTGAGTTTCGACTTCCTTTTAAGTTAAAGAAAATCTGGTAAAGTCCAAAAATGGATCAATAGCATGCTCATAAAGGCTATTAAGTAAAATCAAGTTTTTGTCAGGCTAAGCGGAGTCGTTGTCAGGCTGAGCAGAGTCGAAGCCAGGCCGAGCAGAGTCGAAGCCCCCACGATAATTTTTATGCGAAGTCTCGTTTTTACATTTTGCTAATGCCCGTAAAGACTCCCAATTATTTTTGATCAAAGCTATTTTTTTCTTCCTACTCCATCCTTTAACCTGTTTCTCAAAAGAAATAGCTTCACGTACATCAGCAAAATCTTGATTAAAAACCAATTTTAAAGGTCTTCTAGAATATGTGTAGCATTTTGGATCAATACCGGTTTGATGTTCTCCAAATCGTCTCTCAAGATCATTTGTAATCCCTGTATAAAATGAATTATCTGAACAACTTAAAATATAGACGAAATATTTCTTCAAAATTTTAAGAACTGAAAAGGAATACTTTAAATTAAAATCAAAGACCTAAAAATCAAATAATTGAGTTGAAATTTTGAGTAGTTTTTGCTTTAATGTTGGATTGAAAGGTCCTCACAATTTAAGATTTCCCTCATATTGTTGCTCGGATTGATACAGTTTTCCGGTCAACATTATTCAATCATTGGTTGCGTTCCGAAATCTGTACGAGATCGAAAAGTCCTCGACTCCGCTCGGACTGACACAGTTTTCCAGACCAACCTTTGTTGGTAGATTTTCAACATCTGAGCAGAGCCCTTGTCAGGCCGAGCAGAGCCATTGTCAGGCTGAGCGGAGTCGAAGCCCCAATTATGCAAACTCATCCGTCAGCACCTTATAGGTAGGATCCTCCATAATATTCACATCGATAATTTGATCAGCCCGGGCCAACAATCGACGGCAATCTGGGCTCAAATGCTTCAGGTGAACTTTTTTACCCACTTTCATATAGCGCTCGGTAATTTTATTCAAAGCCTCAATCGCCGACATATCCACGACCCGACTTTCAGCAAAATCAATCACGATCTCATCCGGATCATTCAATACATCAAATTTCTCATTGAATGCCGCCACCGAACCAAAAAAAAGTGGGCCATACATTTCATAATGTTTAACCCCGTTTCTATAGATATGCTTGCGGGCACGGATACGTTTGGCATTGTCCCAGGCAAAAAACAAGGCTGCCAAAATCACTCCGATCAATACCGCCAAAGCCAAATTATGAAGTACCGCCGTGATCATGGTGACTAAAAACATCAGGAAAATATCTTTCTTCGGCATCTTGGTGATGGTGCGAATACTAGCCCATTCAAAGGTCCCGATGGCCACCATAATCATCAGACCAGTCAAGGCTGCCATGGGTACCTGCTCAATCAAACTGGAGCCAAAGACAATAAATACCAACAACATTACTGCGGCCACAATCCCCGAAAGTCGAGCTCTCGCCCCTGAGGACACGTTGATCAAACTTTGACCGATCATCGCGCAGCCACCCATTCCTGAGAAAAATCCCGAAGCCACGTTCGCCACGCCCTGGGCTACCGCTTCCTTATTACTTCGACCGCGGGTTTCGGTAATCTCATCGACAATATTTAAGGTCAAAAGCGACTCGATTAATCCCACACCTGCCATGATCGCCGCATAAGGAAAAATAATCTGAAGCGACGCTAGGTTAAAGGGAATAGCAGGAATATGAAAAGGAGGAAATCCACCTTTGATGCTGGCAATATCGCCCACAGTCTTGGTGTCGATCCCCAAGGCAAGCACCAATCCAAAAACGACCACAATAGCCGTCAAAGAAGCGGGAACTGCCTTAGTCAATTTGGGCAATCCCCAAATAATCAGCATGGTCAAAAGTACCAAACCCAATAAAATGTAGAGTGGCGTTCCGGTCAGCCAATTTCCATCCATGCCTTTAAACTGATCCAATTGGGACATGAAAATGATGATTGCCAAACCATTGACAAAACCAAAAATCACCGGATGGGGTACCAAGCGGATCAATTTTCCCAGACGAAGTGAACCTGCCAAAATCTGGATGAGCCCCGATAAAACCACCGCTGCAAAGACATATTCGACTCCATGAGTAGCCGCTAAAGTCACAATGACCACGGCAATCGCCCCGGTTGCTCCTGAGATCATCCCAGGCCTGCCACCCAGAATGGAAGTGACCAAACCCATCACAAAAGCGGCATACAAGCCAGTCAAGGGAGAAAGCCCGGCGATTAGCGCAAAAGCGACTGCCTCTGGAATCAAGGCCAACGCCACAGTCAGGCCGGAAAGAATCTCGGTTTTGTAATCTACGCGTTGGCTAAAGTCAAATAGATTGAAATACTTTTTCATCAAGATAAAATAGGATTGATTAGGTGGGAATGAGTAAGTGCAAGAATGCAGATAAAGGGCATTTTTCCGAAAGAGATTCAGAAAGAAATCAAAAATTAATGTGGCCCGTTTGCTAGCATAAAGAATTTCATTGCGCTGCAAAGGTAAGACAAATATGCTTACCAAAGAATATTTTGTACTCAAGGGAAATGGGGCTTAGGCGGTGAGTCCCTGAAAATCAGTTCTATTTTCACACGCAATCGATTACAGAATCGCGAAGAAAAATGCTTTTCCTTCGGGTTTGATTTGAAATAATTCCCGAACAGGATATAAGCGTGCACTTCGTTTCGAATCTCTCCTTTCTCAAGCAATTCGTGAATCACAAGCCGTGATCAGGCTTAGCGCAGTCTAAGCCCGCAACTTTTAAATTGAATCAGTGAAAAACGGTTGAAGAATTCTAATGGAGAAGAATCACTTTTTAGGAAAACATTGAATTTGTTAAGTTCGCCTAACACGCTACATTTGAACATCCATTCAAATCTATTTTGAAGCTATTTTCTTCCCCAAGTCAGCAAATTCGATTTCTGCAGAAGCTCCAAAAGTCCCTTGAGCGGGTAATCCGCTATGGGAGTTTTTTGGCTTTCCTTGTTCTCCTTCGGCATATTGGATACTCAGAGGACCCAGGGGAGCGGCTCGTCGAGTCTGTTATTTTTTCTTCGTTGATTTTACTGATTGGCTTCACTTCTTTAGTCAAAATCGGCTTTTTCGAAAAATCAATCCAATCTTCCAGAATCATCACTGAGGTGCTGCTAAGCCTCTTTTTGATATTTTCGGCGATTTATCGCTTTGGGTTTTTTCCTTCATCCTTTGACTCAAATCTCCAATGGCTGGAAAGCTATTATTTGGTCAACCTTTCTATTATTGTGCTCTTTTTTATCGAACTGAGTAAGCTGAGTATGGCGGTGAACCGCTTGCGATTGAGTCCATCCCTGGTTTTTATTTTATCGTTTTTGATGGTCATCTGCATCGGTGCCGCGCTGCTGAGTTTACCTGCTGCCACCACCCGGGATATTTCAGTGATTGATGCCTTTTTTACCTCGGTCAGCGCCGTCTGTGTGACGGGACTTATTGTGTTGGATACTTCCTCGGATTTTACATTTTTCGGTCAGACGGTAATCATGTCACTTTTCCAAATCGGTGGTCTGGGAATGATGACGTTCACCAGTTTTTTCGGTTTCTTTTTCAAAGGGAGCTACAGTCTCGAAAACAGTCTTTTTCTGAGAGATTACATCAATGAAAACAATGTCAATGAGGTTTATTCCACGCTTTTAAAAATCATTTCCTTTACCCTCTTGGTTGAAGGAGGAATAGCACTGATGATTTATTTCAATACGCCGGGATCCTTATTTGAAAGTATCTCGGATAGGATATTTTTCTCTCTGTTTCACTCCATTTCTGCCTTTTGCAATGCTGGATTTTCTACGCTGCGCAATGGCCTTTTCGAAGCTGGATTTCGGGAGCTTTACACCATGCAGTTGGGAATTTGTATCGCTATCGTGCTGGGAGGGATCGGTTTTCCGGTAGTCTTAAACTATTATTCCTACCTCAAGCATCTGGTGGTCGGCGGATGGAAAAAGCTCTGCGGATACGAGGAATTTAGACATGTGGCCCGTACAACCAATCTGACCACCAGATTGGTGATGTATACCACCGGGTTTTTATTGATTCTGGGAGCAGTGGTGTACTATTTTGCAGAAAAAGAACATACTCTTCAGGGCTTGAGTCCCTATGGCCAAGTTGTTACTACGGTTTTTGGGACGGTTACTCCAAGAACTGCGGGCTTTAATACCGTGGACATGACGCAACTGGCCATGCCGACGGTGTTGATTTACCTGGTGTTGATGTGGATCGGAGGATCCCCGGGAAGTACGGCAGGAGGATTGAAGACCAGTACCTTTGCCGTGGCGGTAATCAATACGGTCAGTATTGCGAGCGGGAAAAAGAGAGTAGAAATATTTGGTCGGGAAATCAGTCAGGATAGTCTTCAAAAAGCTTTTGCGGTAATCGCACTTTCCTTTTTGATCATCGGCTTGGGGGTATTTTTGGTAACGCTTTTTAATCCCGAATTGGCCTTGATTGATGTCGCCTTTGAGGTGTTTAGTGCCTTTTCTACTGTTGGATTGAGTTTGGGGATAACGGCTTCTCTCAGTACGGCGAGTAAAATCGTCATCATGATCATTATGTTTATCGGTCGAGTAGGGAGTTTGACTATATTAGTAGCTGTAGTCAGGAAAGCTGGTAGCCAAAAGTACGCTTATCCCAAAGAAACCATTATAATTACATAACGCATGAAATCGAGCATGATGCGACCCTCACATACTGATATGCCCCGATCTATCGGGGCAACCCTGCGGGATTCCACCCCAATACTAGGGACAAGTTATGACCTTTGAAAAATAAATTATAAACACATGAAATCGAGCATGACGTACCCGTCACACACCGGGATGCCCCGATGTATCGGGGAATCCATGCGAAGATTCCATGTGACCGCTATAAGACAATTATAAACACATGAAATACATCATTGTAGGAATGGGGAATTTCGGAGGTTATTTAGCCATCCAACTCACCGAAATGGGCCATGAGGTGGTTGGCATAGATACCCGTGAGTCAAAAATTGACTTTGTAAAGGACCGGGTTACCCATGCGGTTTTACTGGACGCAACGGACCTGCAGGCGGTCAAAACCCTTCCCGTAAAGGATACCGATGTAGTAATCATCGCCATTGGAGAGGATGTGGGTGCTTCGATTATGAGTACGGCCATGTTTAAGCAGCTCAACGCCAAGCGAATTATCGGTAGAGCCATCAATAATCTGCATGAAACAGTTCTAAGGGCCATTGGGATCGAAGAAATTATCCATCCCGAAGAAGAGACGGCCGATCGACTAGCCAAAAGACTCGAAATGAAAGGGGTGATTGATTCGCTTGAAATCTCCGACGAATACAATATTGTAGAAGCCAAAGTACCTAAGCGATTTGTGGGAATGACCGTATCCGAGTCAAATATTCGGAGTGAATTTTTTCTGAATATCATGACGATCATCCGGATGGAGGAACGTAAAAATCTAATTGGTTTGGCTGTACCTCACAAAAATGTTTTGGGGGTAATTAATGCTGATTACACCTTCAAAGAAGGGGATTTGCTTTTGCTTTTCGGCAAACTCAAACATCTACAGGAGTTTTTGAATCTTTCTGAGGATTAAAGAAATCAATCCAAGGAATTCCCACATTCCCGACAAAAATGATCCGATGGATCCAATCCGTCTTTTCCACAATGCGTGCAGGTACGGGTAGAAGCATGATGATCCGCTGACTTCATTTTTGCCATTTCCGAGCTGACTATTCCAGTGGGCACCGCAATAATCGCATAACCCAAAAGCATAATCAAAGAGGCCATAAATTGCCCCAAGGTCGTCACCGGAGTAATGTCCCCAAAACCTACCGTAGTCATGGTTACGATCGCCCAGTACATTCCTTTGGGAATCGAGGTGAATCCGGATTCAGGTCCCTCGACCAAATACATCATCGTCCCCATAATCAATACCACTGTCAACACAGTAAATAAAAAAATCTGGATTTTGGCCATGCTGGCTTTGAGAGATCTGCGGATAAAATCTGCTTCAGCCAAGTACCTGCCTAACTTCAAAATTCGAATAACCCGCAAAAGCCTCAGGGAACGGACGACAGTCAGCAATTGGACATTGGCCACCAAAAAACTCAAATAAACCGGCAAAATCGCCAGCAAATCCACAATCCCGTAAAAGCTGCTCACGTACTTCATCGTTCGGCTGGTGAGCCATACCCGCAGGAGGTATTCCAAGGTAAACAAAAAGGTAAACAGCAATTCCAGTTGATAAAAAAGTGCGCCGTAATCAGCTCTTAGGTGGGCCACAGAATCCAAAATGGCCACTATCACCGAGGCAAAGATAAGAACCAACAAGACCAAGTCGAAGGTTCGGGAGGCCCGATCATCCGATTCGAAAACAATGTGGGCCAGTCGCTTTTTGCTGATTTTCATTTCGGAATTTAAAAAAATAAAATTCAATTCATCAATCCAGGTAATAGACTCGCTTGACCCGACTGCTGATATTGGTTAGGAGTTCGTAGGGAATCGTCCCAATTCGCTCTGAAAGCTCCTTTAGGGAAATTTCCTGTCCGTAAACTACCGCCTCATCTCCGGTCCTGACTGCCATTCCGGTCACGTCCACCATCACCATATCCATGCAGACATTGCCGATGACTGGAGCCTTTTTTCCGTGAATCAGCACATATCCTTTGCCATTGCTGAATCTCCTGTCAAAACCGTCTGCATAGCCAATCGGAAGGGTGGCGATTTTCCCGCCTTTTTCCATCATGCCCTTGCGGGAATAACCTACCGTCTCCCCCGGCGCCAAGCTTTTAACCTGGGAAACGGTCGTCTTCAACGTACTGACTGATTTCAATGCAGAATCATGATTTCCTGTGACCTCTATCCCATACAAGCCTATTCCCAAACGAACCATATCCCATTGATACTCCGGAAAACGAATAATTCCCCCGGAATTCAGGGCATGGATTAATGGTTTCTCGTCCAAAACCTCCAAAATTGAATCTTTCATGTGCTGAAAGTTTTCCAATTGCTCCCGGGAATATTCCTCATGGATTTGCTCATCCGACCCTACCAGATGGGTATAAATGGATGCGATTTTCAGGTTTTTTGTGTGTTGCAATTCAATTCGCAATTCCGCTAAATCCCCCGCCTCAAAGCCCAGTCGGTGCATTCCCGTATCCAAATCCAAATGAATTTTTAGAGCTGCATCCTGTTCGAAGCACCATCGGTTTAGCTTTTTGAAAAACTCCAAACTGAATACCACCGGCTCCAAGTCAAATTGCCTCAATAGGTGAAAAGACTCCTCCAGTGGATTCATCACCATAATCGGCAGCTTGATTCCATGCTGACGCAAAGTCACCCCCTCATCGGTATAGGCCACAGCGAGGTAATCCGCTCCGAGTGTTTGCAAATGGTTGGAGATCTCCACCGCTCCCCCACCATAGGCAAAAGCCTTGACCATAACCATTACTTTGGTATCGGGATGAAGGCGTTTTTTAATAAAATTGAAGTTATGGGTCAAAGCATTCAAATTGATTTCCAAAACCGTCCCGTGAATTCGCTGCTGTAGAAGATTGATTACCGATTCAAACCCAAAAGCCCGGGCCCCAGTGACCAAAATCAGATCATTTTGAAAAAATTCAGGCTTCAACCCATCCAACATTTCTTGGGTAGTTTCAAAAAAATCAATTTTCCCCTTCCACTGATCCCCAATAGCCCGAATCGATTTTCCGACACCCAAAACCCAATCAATCCCGTGATTTTGGATCAAATTCACCACTTCGGGACACCAATGATCCGGCGATCCCTGCTGTAATAAATCCGAGATAATGAGGATTTTTCGGCTTTTGGGTCGCTGCATTTTCATAAAGTCCAATGCAATCCGCAAACCCTCCAGGTCATTATTGTAGGTATCGTCAATTAGGCTACAGTCATTGATACCCGCTTTGAGGGTAAGTCGCATATCCACGGGTTTGAGATGCTGAAGACCCTGCTGAATCTGCTCGGGATTGAGCTGAAGTGTCAGAGCGGCAATGATGACGTGTGTGACGTTTTCGAGGGAGGCCTTGTCCGAAAATTGGGTAAAAAAAGTATGCGTACTCAAATCCGATTTCATCAAAATGATTCGTGCTCCTTGCTCCAATATTTTCACAGAACGGGTATAATCTGCTCCGGGTCGATCCGACCAGGAGATCAATTTTTCAGGATCTATTTTCTGCCTGATAACTTCGTTGATTTCCGGATGATCGGAGCAATAAATCAGCAATTTGACCTTTTGAAAAAGGGTCAGTTTTTCCTTGATCTTTTCGTTTCTATCGGCAAAGCCCTCATCGTGTGCGGCTCCGATATTGGTAAAAATCCCCAAATCAGGTTGGAGGATCCCAGCCAGAGCCTTCATATCTCCTTTTTGCGAAACTCCTGCTTCCATCACTGCGACCTGATGGAAACCCTCCATTCCAAAAACAGAAAGCGGAACCCCCACTTGGGAATTGTAACTTTTAGGACTTTTGGCCACCAAAAATCGCTCTGAAAGCACCTGGCCCAGCCATTCTTTGACGATGGTTTTTCCATTGGATCCGGTGACCGCTATTAGTGGATTGGGGAAAAAAGAGCGCTGGTATTCGGCGAGTTTTTGAAGTGCTACCTTGGTATCCTCCACGCAAATCAGCGTAATCCCGGGAAAGTTGGATTTTTCTGTTTTGGAAATCAAAAAAACAGAAACTCCCTGAGCGATCAAATCCGGAATAAATCTGGCACCATCCACTTTGGCCCCTTTCAAAGCCACAAAAAGGGTATGAGCCGAATCAATCACCTGCCTGGAATCAATGGCGATTCGTCGGATTGCCGTAGTCACACCAGGCCCTACAATCTCTCCCGAGGTAATTGCTGCAATTTGATCAGGGTTGAGGCTCTGTATCATCGATTGAGGGATTGCTTTTTTTCTTGAAGAAAACCTGACGAATCCACCGTGGAAGGAAAATCGCCCCCAGAATCAAATATGGATAATAGGAAAGCAATCTCCACAAAATACTCGTCACAAACGTATATCCCCCCAAAAACTGAGCGAAAAACTGCCCAAAGAAAAACTCAGCCGTCCCAGAACTTCCAGGAGTGGGTGAAATCATCATTACAATCCACATGATTACTTGCCGGGCAAATACAATAACTTGATTATCCAGGGTTAGTGGTATATAAGCCGAAATCAGCGCATTGAGCATCAAATAGCGCGAGGACCAAATAAATATGGTGGCTAAGATAATAGGGACCCAATATTTGTAGTTTTTTCCACTCAATTCTTTTGAGGCATCGATGATCTGATTACCGTACTCCTGTGCATCATGTTTCCATTTGCGGAGCCATTTAATGGAAAAGATTTTGATCAGAATCCACTTGAATACTCTTGGTCGGTAAAATAATGCCAAAGCCATAATCAGACTATATCCTGCATATAATCCATAACTAATCCAAAAGATCGCCTGAAGACTATTCTCCAGCTGATTTTCGAGTAGCTGGCTGTCAGGAAAAATATTTCCTTTGGCAAAATAGAGGATAATCGGCGCTCCGATAATAAAGAAAAGATTGTCCAAAATCGCCGTCACCATCACAAAGGCGATAGCTCGACCAAGCTTGATTCCTTCCTTATTCAAAATAAATATGGCTACGGCTGTCCCACCGACTACTGAGGGCGTCACCGCTGAAGCAAATTCCCAGAGGATAATCACATAAATCGCCCGAGTCCAGGAGAGCTCTTTTTGGGTGATTTCCCGAATCCGGTATACATAACCCAAATCTCTGAAAAATATCACCACAATGGCCAAGACGATAAAGGCTGCTGAGGCATCAAATACTCCGCGGAGTGTATTGGCATTGACACTGGGGTCAAAATAAAACATCCCAAATACGATCCCCAATCCAATCAGAACGGGAACCCAGACCTTGTTGGGGTTGAGTGTTTCAAAAATCTTCTTATTGTCAAGCTTCATATTAGGCTACTCCGATCGGCTCCGTCTTTTCTACCCAAAAATTGTTGTACCCTTCTCCGATGATAATAGTCACTTCTGACAGCTGAAGGAGCTCTAAAATGGCCAAAAAGGTATAGATAACAAAGATTTTATCAGGCTTATAACTGATAAAATCGGTAAATGGTACTTTTCTTTTGAAGCTTATTTTTTCCAACACAAAGTCTTTTTGTTGTTCTATGGTATAGGGATACTGAATGACAGTATGTTTTGTTTCCTCGGTTCGGGAGGCCATTTTGGCCATGCACTTTTGAAATACCTTCAATAGCTTGTACAAGTCTACATCTTGAAGCTCAGCATCCACATCGTCAATTTTGCTGAGCGCTTTCAGTTCAGCGGCAATATTACCTCTTTTCTCTTTGACAATTCGGTTTTCCTCCAAAGCTGCCAAATCAGCGACTACCGATTTGTACTTTTTATATTCCAATAAATTCCGAATAAGTTCCTCTCTAGGGTCAATTTCCTCTCCAAGCTGATTTAACTCGGGCCGAGGAAGCAGCATTCGAGATTTAATCTTCATCAGCGTAGCCGCAAAGAGAATAAATTCACTCGCTACCTCGATTTCCATTTGCTCCAGATGATGGAGATAATCGAGGAAATCATTGGTAATCTTGGAGATAGGAATATCGTAAATATCCAGCTCGTCACGCTCTATAAAAAAGAGCATGAGGTCAAAAGGACCCTCAAATAGCGGTAATTTGATTTCGAAACTCAATGGATATCTAAATTAATGGTTAATTTTGTGGCCTTATTGTCAAAGATATTCAATTACTAGAAATAATTGGATTTCAGGTCGGAGAATCGGGGGATTGTACTTAGTTGCTATGCTAACTAAAAAACAAACAATTCTTTGTTAAGTTTATCTTTTCTGACCACAAATCGTAGAAGCGTTCATGTTGATTCAACCCGGAGAATTATTAGCCCAAATAGATAGTCCTGAGGACCTCAAAAAGTTCCCCAAAGATAAATTAGTCCAGATTTGCGATGAGTTGCGCGATTTTATCATAGACAACGTCTCCGTATATGGTGGTCATTTTGGAGCAAGTTTAGGCGTGGTCGAACTCACTGTCGCTCTGCATTATGTACTGAACACTCCAGAAGACCAACTCGTCTGGGACGTGGGTCATCAGGCTTATGGACACAAAATTTTAACCGGTCGGAAAGAAAAATTTCATACCAACCGGATTTTCGGTGGGATCTCCGGTTTTCCGAAAAGAAAAGAAAGCGAATACGATACGTTTGGAGTGGGTCACTCGAGTACTTCCATCTCAGCCGCCTTGGGTATGGCTGTGGCTTCAAAATACAAAAATACGAATATCCAACATGTAGCCGTCATTGGAGATGGATCCATGACAGGAGGGATGGCCTTTGAGGCCATGAATCATGCCGGGGTGAGCGATTCTAATTTGTTGATCATCCTGAATGACAATTGCATGGCCATCGACCCCAATGTAGGGGCTTTGAAGGATTATTTGACTGATATTACCACCTCCCATACGTATAATAAGGCCAAAGATGAGGTCTGGAAAATGCTGGGTAAACTCAGCAAGTTTGGAAGCTCGGCACAGGAAATCATCTCGAAAGTGGAAGGCGCGATCAAATCGGCAGTCCTGAAGCAAAGCAATCTTTTTGAATCGCTTAATCTCCGCTATTTTGGTCCTGTAGACGGCCATGATGTCAATCATCTGGTTGAAGTGCTACGGGATTTGAAGGATATTCCAGGGCCGAAAATTCTACATTGTGTCACCGTAAAAGGCAAAGGCTACGAACCTGCCGAAAAGGGAAACCATACTACTTGGCACGCACCGGGTACTTTTGATAAAGTTAGCGGGGAAATTTATAAGAAATCTCATGGCAAACCTCAGGCACCCAAGTATCAGGATGTCTTCGGCCATACAATAGTCGAACTGGCAAAGGTAGATTCTCGAATTATGGGCGTGACTCCTGCGATGCCATCGGGATCTTCTTTGAACATCATGATGAAAGAAATGCCTGATCGGGCATTTGATGTAGGGATTGCCGAGCAGCATGCGGTGACCTTCTCGGCGGGATTGGCCACGCAAGGCTTAATCCCATTTTGCAATATCTACTCGACATTTATGCAGCGGGCTTATGATCAGGTGATTCATGATGTCTGCCTACAAAATCTACCCGTAGTCTTCTGTCTTGATCGAGCAGGATTTGCTGGGGCAGATGGACCGACTCACCACGGCGCGTATGATTTGGCTTATTTCCGATGTGTGCCCAATCTGGTTGTAGCAGCACCGATGAATGAGGAAGAGCTACGAAATATGATGTATTCTTCTACTCATCATGGAGGTCCCTATTCGATCCGATATCCGAGAGGAAACGGTGTCATGCCGGAGTGGAAGACGGAATTTCAAGCCATCCCAACAGGTCAGGGTAGAATCGTGAAAGAAGGTGAAGAAATAGCTATACTAACCCTAGGTCATATTGGGAATTATGCAGTAGAGGCCTGTGAAAGCCTTGAAAAAGAAGGTTTAAACCCAGCGCATTACGATATGCGATTTGTGAAACCTTTGGATGAGGAATTGCTTCACGAGGTATTTGGAAAATTCAATAAAGTAATCACCGTGGAAGACGGCTGTCTGATGGGTGGTTTTGGTTCGGCCATACTGGAATTTATGGTCGATCATGGCTATCAGGCTCAGGTGAAGCGTTTGGGTATTCCGGACGAGGTCATCGAGCATGGTGAGCAAATCGAACTGCATCGACTTTGTGGATTTGATCCGGAGGGAATTGCCAATGCCGTGCGAAGTATGACTGAAGTGCTCAAAATCAAGTAAAAACCGTGTCTAAAATTCATTTTTTCACCGAAGGAACAGGTCCTGCTGTGATATTGATTCATGGCTATTGTGAGATCGGTATGATGTGGTCAGATTTTGCCAAAGCCCTTTCGGAAGATTTTCAGATTTTTTGTCCTGATTTACCGGGATTTGGAAAAAGCATCCTACCTCATGGGGAAATTTCTCTGGAAGAAACCGCGGTGGTGTTGGAGGAATGGATGGAAGAAAATGCCATTGAAAATCCAATTATTATCGGTCATTCGCTGGGTGGCTATGTGGCTTTGGCACTTTTGGAATTGATGGGAAATAAAATCAAAGGGATTGGACTTTTTCACTCGACGGCATTTGCCGATGATGCAGAGAAAAAGGAAATGCGGAATCGGGCGATTCAATTTTTAAAGAAAAACGGTGTGGAAAAGTTCGTGACTTCCTTTGTTCCACCCTTGTTTTCTGAAGCACATCGGGAGGAGTTTGCCGATGCGATTGATTTGGCAATCGAACAAGCCCGACAATCCACACTCGGGGGATTGATTGCATTCATGGCGGCGATGCGGGACCGCAAGGATCGATTCGAAGTATTGAAAAACTTTCAAGGTCCCAAACTCATGATTGCCGGTACGGAAGACGGGGCGGTCAAAATTGAAGCTAGCCGTCAGCAGAAAACAGCCTTTACCGATTATGTGGAACTCGAAGGCACAGGCCACATGGGAATGATTGAGGAGAAGGAGCGGACTCTGGAGATTGTGCGGGGGTTTTGTGAAAAAACCAGTTTAAAAAGCTAGCCGACAATTATGCATCCATTAATCTTGTTCATTCTTCCCCTTATTTTTATTGGCCTTACTTTTCGTAGTAAACAGCTTGTCCGGGCAATTAAAAATAAAGAGCAGGGCACTATTAAAATTGAGGTTTTGTTTTTCTCTTTGACCTTATTTATGAGTAGTCTGTTAGTCTGGTTTATTGGAAGCCAATTTGAGTAAATTTCTTAATCTAAATGAGAATAAAGTTTAACTTTTAAGTGTCTCTGAAAATCAAAGTCTTCGACAAAACCACTTTGCTCTCCTTCTTGGAGTGCTTTGATCAATTCCCTTTCCTTTTGTTCTTCTGATTCTAAAAGGCGCAAGGCCGCTCGAATTACTTCACTAGCTGAACCATATCGGCCAGAATTCACTTCCTTACGGATGAATTCTTCAAAATGGACACCTAAAGAAATAGATGTGTTTTTTCCCATTTTTCAACTTGTTTAAATTCAAATATACCAAAAATTGGTATTGACTTCAATAAGTAAATATTGAAGTCAAAGTTTCACTTATGGGTTACAAAATTTAAAATTGTCCAAACACCATCCGATCCTTTCCATTCAAATCTTGAATTACCTTCACCTCCGTATAGCCTTTTTGCAGAAGTAAATCCTGGACTTCTTTTCCATAGTCTTCGTGGATTTCGAAGTAAAGTTTTCCCTTTGGTTTTAATGCCTTTTTTCCCAATTCGGCAATTCTCCGGTAAAAAAGCAAGGGATCTTCATCGGGTACAAAAAGTGCCAGTTCCGGCTCAAAATCCAGGACATTGGAATGCATCTTGGCTTTGCCCTTTTCAGGAATATAGGGAGGATTGCTAACCAAAATATCCAAGTCTTGGATTGGAATTTCTTCTTTCAAAATATCCAACTGAATCCAATTCACCTTTGCTTTTAACGCCTTTCCATTTTTCTGAGCAATGGCTAAGGCGGAGGCAGAAACATCCAATCCGTAAACTTCTGCCTCGTTCATTTCCAAAAACAAGGTAATCGGAATACAACCTGTGCCGGTACCAATATCAAGAATCTTAAGACCTGGTTTCGGATTCTCCTTGATGATCAAATGCACCAGTTCCTCGGTTTCATTTCTGGGAATCAAAGTATCCCTGCTCACCTGAAATTCCCTGCCATAGAAAGGAGCTCTACCCAAAATCTGCTGTATGGGCTCTCCGGTTTTCAATCGCTCAAAATCATCTCTCAGTGCCTTGGGAAGGTCTTTTTCCTCCAAAAACCGCATCATATCCACTCGTCTCAAGCCCAAGTGATGCTCTAGCAGCCACTCAATGAGCGCTTGAGCTTCAGCCTGCTCATAAAGCGATAACTGCCCCGCCCATTTTTTGACGAGTGTGGAATAATTAATCATTGTAGCGAATTCTCTTAAGTATTCGTAAAGGTAAACACTAAAGTCGCTTTAAATGAAAAAACTAATTTCACTCTCCTGGATATTATTTCTTCCTTTCATTTCTTATGCTCAGGAAAAACGCAGTGTATTCTTTGAGCTCGACGGTACTTACTGGGAAAAGTCCCTGAGCTATCCACAATTTTTTGCCCCCGAAAAAAATCGATTTGGAAGTGCTAGATTATTTGTAGGCATACCGATTGGTGAGAAATGGGCCATTGGACTGTTGGAGGGACCTAGCGCTACCTATCAGCAGCAGGAAGACGGGAAGCGATATCGAGAAATTTACGGTCCGGAGCCGGATGAGAATGGAAACCCGATTTACATTGGCAACACGACGGAAAATATACCAGTTGGACTACAAAGCGAATTGATTGGTTTTGGTGCATTTATTCAGCGCCAGATCAACTTGGGTGAAAAAACCTCGCTCAACATTAATTTTTACTGAATGAATGAAAGTGGAACCCATGGGCAATTGGAGATTTTTCCAGACTATTCTTACTGGTATTGGTGGCCTTGTCCGAATTGTCTATCGATTGCTCCCGGGCCAATCGTACGGGAAATGGAGCAAAATAACTGGAAAGCGGGCTTGGATTTGGCTTTTGCCTGGTCACTGTCCCCAAAGCTGGACTTGGGTCTGCGAGCCAATTTTTTGGAGTTTCGCAAGCAAAGCCTGAAAAGCGTTCCCAGCTTGACAAATGGCTTGACAATTTATGATCCCAACTATTTATTGGCCGAGGGCTATTTTGGGGATCGTTATGATTTCGGTTCGGCCGTAGCACGGGAAGGAGTTCGGCTTTCCCTGAGCTTTAAGCCCTTTTGATTGGAGGATTCAAAAGACTCGGAAAGAAAACCTACCTTTGTGCAGAAATAGAATCGAATGAAGCTGCATAACAATACCATCCGAGGGGTTCATTCCGCTTTGGAAGCCATTTTTGAAGAGGGACAGTACGCCGATAAGGTGATCGAGCGAACCCTCAAATCCAATCCCAAATGGGGGGCGAGAGATCGCTCTTTTATCGCAGAGACCACTTATGAAATGGTGCGCTGGTGGAGACTGATCAATTACCTCAGTCCCTCAAAAGACTACTGGGATCTTTTTGGCACCTATTGGCTGATGCAGGGAAATGAGCTGCCGCCTTGGGAGGAATTTGCGCGGATTAATCCCGAAAAACTGAAAACCCGCTACGAAGCCTTGGAGAAACCGGCGCTATTGGAGTCGATCCCCGATTGGATGCAGGAATTGGGCGAAAAAGAACTGGGCGATAAATGGGCCCCGGAAATCCACAGTCTCAATGAAGAGGCAGAAGTGGTGCTTCGGGTGAATACACTAAAAATCAACCGGGAGCAACTTAAAAACCGTCTGGCTGCTGATGGTATCCGCACTTACATTGTCAAAGGCTATCCGGATGCCTTGATCCTGGAGGAAAGACAGAATATTTTCAGGAACCCGGCTTTTAAGGAAGGACTTTTTGAGGTTCAGGACGCCTCTTCCCAGTTGGTCGCTGCTGCTTTGGCCGTGGAACCGGGAATGCGCGTAATCGATGCCTGTGCCGGTGCGGGTGGCAAAACCTTACATCTAGCAGCTTTGATGGAGAACAAGGGAAAAATTCTCTCCATGGATCTTGAGGAGTGGAAACTGCAGCAAACCAAGCTCAGGGCACGACGAAACGGAATTGACATCATTGAGCGGAAAGTGATTGAGGGCTCCAAGACTATCAAGCGGCTGAAAGAGTCCGCAGATCGGCTTTTACTGGATGTGCCTTGCTCCGGTATGGGTGTACTCCGCCGAAATCCCGATACCAAGTGGAAACTCAGCCCTGAATCCATTGCCCAAGTGCAGGAAACCCAACAGGAAATATTGCAATCCTATCCCAGCATGCTAAAAAAGGGTGGGCAATTGGTCTATGCGACCTGTAGCATTTTGCCTTCGGAAAATGAGAAGCAAATCGAGAAATTCTTAAATTCCGAAGCCGGAAAGGATTTTGAGTTACTCGAAGAGCAGCGGGTGTTGGCCCATGAAAGTGGATTCGACGGTTTTTATATTGCTAGGTTGATGAAGAAGTAAGGGTCCAAGGCTAATCGAAAAGACACCATTTGCTTTAAGAGTTCAAAAAATGGTCAGTCCGAGTACCCTAAAGACGGGAGTCTAAATGTATGAGTACCCTTCGATTTCGAAACTCCCTTACCTCAAGTGCTCAGAGTGATGAGAACTTGGAGCCTTCTTGATACTGTCCAATCTCTTTGTGCATTTTACAAACAATGAAACTTCAAACAAATATGCTAAAGGTCAACCTAGTACTTAAGCTAGTTTTGGTGACATTTGGATTATTTGCCCAACAAGTTACTGCACAAACTTTAGAATATTCCTTGATCAGTCAATTGCTAGTAGAGAGAGATTGGTGCACTATAAATAATCGATTTATTTCATGGGAATCTCAAGGTTTTGCTGAATATGAAGACTTTAATCCTAAAAAAGCAGATTATGAAGACCTCTTTGCAATTAACCAAAATCTTGTTTTGGATAGTTTAATTGGGCAACCTTATGAAGAAAAAATAGATAGTATAATTTCTTTGAAGAACCGCAATAAAATTAAAAGAAAAGAAATTGATAGTAATTGTAAAAAAGTAAAATTTAACCAAGCAAATACCAGTGTTTTTTATTTTACAAATCCAATTGTCCTGAAAAGCGAACGTGGGGAAATATATGCATTAATCATTGAATCATTTGAAGGAGAAACCATTTATTGTATATACAAACGAATTGAAATGGGTTTTTGGGAAAAAATACATAAAACTATGATTTCTATTGAGTAAAGCTAATTATGCCCCACCTCTATTCAATCTACTTGAATTCCTCAAATTGATTTATTAGATTAATTTTTCCTATCGATTCTAGCAAGTAAAACCAGAATAAGTAACTAAAGATAAATAACTTTTCGATGCAAAATTTTCTAATCGTCCTAAGCTTTATTTTTCTAGTTCAAGGCAAACCGCCTGAGCTCGAATACTCCCTACTCAATCAAGTGGTAGGCGAAAATGGCATAAAATCTATCAACTCCGAGTTTTACAGCCCTAAGAATAAGTTTAGAACCTATAGGGAATTTTCTCTTGCGTTTGAGCAGGATATTTTAGATCCGACCAAGAGCTTCAATCTGGACAGCTTAATTACGAGGCAGCAGATTCGAGCTTTTGAGCAATCCCTGCAAACCGAAAAGCCAAGAAAAGTCAAACCCAAAATGATCCAAGCCCAACTTTCCAAAACGGGTTATCAATTGTCCTTTCCCCTAATTCAGGAAGGGAAAAATGAGGAGATTTATGGGTTGGTATTTGAAAATGTCATGTCTATGGAAAGTGGTGGGGTAATTTTGAAACTCTATCGAAAAGAAGGGAAGAAATGGACCCTACTTCACGAAACCTATGTGGCGATCAGTTGAATTAGAAGCAAACTCACAAAAACACCGAGTTCATCAATTCCCTCAACCAAGGGGAATCTTTTAAAAACAGGAGAATGGGAATAGCCAAAACCTGTACGATCGTCACCAAAACATAGGAGGCATAGATTTTCTTTTCCTTTTGAAAATCCCTGAAAATCAAAAATAAAAGCACCAGTATAATCAGCACCTGATTGCCCACAAAGACATCCGACCAGATAAAGGGTAAGTCGGAGAAACTCTTCGGTTGGAATACCATCAGTAAGGGAACATAGGAAAGGCGCACGGTTGCCGGAGAAAGTACCCAAAAAACCGTCGAGATCATCCACCGGGCATGGGAGGCCGTATTCCTCGCATTCATCACCGCCAATATCACCGAAAGCATAAAGAATCCGATAAAAAGACAATCCAATGACGAAAGGCTGTAGCGGACATCAAACAGCGGACTGGCTTCGGTGGACAGCAGATTTCCTTTGACCATATTTAATCCGGAAGCCGTCACAAATCCAGCCAAGACCAAACCGATCATGCCCACTTTCCGGTGAAGATGAATGGACTTATGCTGATAAATCCAGGGCTGGGCAATCAAAACCAGATACCAAGCCGTAGCTGAGATTCCATGCAAATGCCAATGAAAAGGCATGGTGGTGAATCCCATCCAATACTGGTGAAATCCAGCAAGGGTAAGTACAAATGGCAAAATCAACCAAAGGTGAAGGCGAGGAAAGAGTTTGGTTTTCAAATCTGGATTATTTCAAGATATCAAATGAATTAAAAATTGGATGAAAATAAACTTTATAATCTGAAAAGCAATTGTTTATATATTTTTTTTAATAATACTCAAGTTTTATTATTCAGTGATTTTGGAAGAATCTAGTGTCTTTATTTTATTGACTTTCGAATTTAAACTGACTCAAGTTCTCATAGGGAGATAAAACTGAATACCATTTTTTGAAATAAGCCTGTCAAAAAGGCCCTTTTCTGCTATCTTTGTGGCTTGTTTTGAGGAGGATGCTTGGCATCTCTCCTTTTTCTTCACCTAATCCCTCAAAAAAGGACACTGTGAAAACGTACCAGGAATTCAAACAAGTCGATTATCCACATATCGGAGAGTCGGTTCTTCAATATTGGAAAGAAAATAAAATCTTCGAAAAATCCGTCGCCAACCGAGAGGGAGCGGAAACCTTTACTTTTTTTGAAGGACCGCCTTCCGCCAATGGGACTCCCGGGATTCACCACGTGATGGCTCGCACCCTCAAGGATATTTTTTGTCGATACAAGACGCTCAAAGGCTTTCAGGTAAAGCGCAAGGGAGGCTGGGATACGCATGGACTTCCGGTAGAGCTACAGGTGGAGAAAGAACTCGGTATCACCAAAGAGGATATCGGTAAGAAAATCACCGTCGAGGAATACAACCGCAAATGCCGGGAAACCGTCATGCGCTTCAAAGATGAATGGGATGACTTGACCGAGAAAATCGGCTATTGGGTCGATCTCGACGATCCCTACATCACTTTTGACAGCAAGTACATCGAGACGCTTTGGCACTTGCTCAAGCGACTCTATGACAAGGATCTTTTATACAAAGGATACACCATTCAGCCTTATTCTCCTGCTGCGGGAACAGGGCTAAGTTCTCACGAACTCAATCAGCCCGGAACATACAAGGATGTCAAAGACACCTCCATTACGGCGCAGTTCAAGCTGAAAAATCAGGAAAATACCTACATCCTCGCTTGGACGACTACGCCTTGGACCTTGCCTTCCAATTCCGCACTGGCCATCGGAGAAAACCTGGATTATGTCAAGGTCAAAACCTTCAATCCCTATACCCATGAGCCTGCAAACGTGATTCTGGCAAAAGCACGAATGGGAGCCTACTTGAATCCTAAAGCGGCCGAGCTGAAACTGGAAGATTACCAAGCGGGAGACAAACTCATCCCCTACGAAGTGATCGAGGAGTTTAAAGGAAAAGACATGCTGGGCTGGGAATACGAGCAATTATTTCCTATTGAGGCCTTGAAGCTTCCTCATCCGGCATTTACGGTGGTTTCCGGTGACTATGTGACGACCGAAGACGGTACAGGAATCGTCCACTTGGCCAAGGCCTTTGGTGCGGATGACTTTAGAACCTTGGTTCAAAACAATGTGCCCGGGGTATTTGTCAAAGATGAATTGGGAAATGATATCCCCGTCGTGGACAAGCAGGGAAAATTTATTCCTGTGGTCGGAGAGTATTTAGCCGCCAAAATGCAGGAACATGGAATCACTGCTCACAAAACTTTTGGTACAGATAATTTCTATGTAAAAAACTATACAGATGACGATGAAAGTGCCACTGATTTCAAAAACACAGACATCATCATCTCTATCATTTTAAAAAATGAAAACAAGGCTTTCAAGGTCGAAAAATACGAGCACAGCTATCCTCACTGCTGGCGTACGGACAAGCCCGTCTTGTACTATCCACTAGAAAGCTGGTTTATCAAAACTACCGCTTTCAAAGACCGCCTGGTCGAGCTGAATAAGACCATCAATTGGAAACCGGAAGCTACGGGTACAGGTCGGTTTGGCAACTGGTTAGAAAATCTGGTGGACTGGAACCTCAGCCGTTCCCGATTTTGGGGGACACCGCTTCCGATCTGGAGAACAAGCGACGGCACAGAAGAAAAATGCATAGGATCAATCGATGAACTCCATGCTGAGATCGAAAAATCCGTAGCAGCGGGCTTTATGGCCCAATCGCCTTACAAAGGCAAGGAGCTTGACCTCCACAGGCCCTATGTGGATGATGTGATTTTGATTTCTGACAAAGGCGAAAAGATGTTCCGTGAACCGGACCTGATCGATGTATGGTTTGACTCCGGTGCCATGCCTTATGCACAGTGGCATTATCCTTTTGAAAACGAGGATATTTTCAAAGCCAATTACCCGGCAGATTACATTGCCGAAGGGGTGGACCAAACGAGAGGTTGGTTCTTCACCCTGCATGCGATCGCCGTGATGTTGTTTGACTCGGTCGCTTTCAAAAACGTAATCGCCAATGGTCTTGTCTTGGACAAAAACGGCAACAAAATGTCCAAGCGACTGGGCAATGCCGTGGATCCATTCAAGACGCTGAAAGAATATGGCCCGGATGCCTTGCGTTGGTATATGCTGAGCAATGCCAATCCTTGGGACAACTTAAAATTCAACTTGGACGGAGTTACTGAAGTACAGCGTAGATTCTTTGGAACCCTTCAAAACACCTATAATTTCTTTGCCCTTTACGCCAATTTGGATGCTTTTGTCTATGATAAATCCAAGTCGGTTCCAGTCAGTGAGCGTGCCGAGTTGGATCAGTGGATCATCTCCAAGCTTCAATCCCTCATTGCCGAGGTAGAGGAATCTATGGATAATTACGATGCGACCAAGGCTACCCGTGCAATAATGAGCTTTACGGTGGATCAGCTCTCCAATTGGTATGTGCGCCTAGCGAGAAAGCGATTCTGGAGAGGCGATATGAATGCGGATAAGCAGGCTGCCTACGAGACTCTTTATGAGTGCTTGCTTAGCCTGACACAGTTGATGTCTTCTTTTGCGCCTTTCTATGCAGATTGGTTGTACAAAAATCTATCGGAAGCCGGTCAGAGTGGTGGAGAATCCGTTCACTTGACGGATTGGGTATCTGCTGATCAGTCAATGATCAACCAAGATTTGGAAACCAGCATGGACTTGGCCCAAACTATTTCATCCTTGGTACATTCCCTCCGTAAAAAGGAAAAGCTAAAAGTACGTCAACCCCTTCAACGAATTTTGATTCCGGTTTTGAGCAAAAAAGCCCAAACCCAAATCGAGCACGTGGAAGAGCTGATTAAAAGTGAAGTCAACATCAAAGCGATCGAATACATTGATGATGCCTCGGGCATCTTGGTAAAAGAGGTCAAGCCAAACTTGCCGGTTTTAGGCAAGAAATATGGTCCTAAAATGCGTTTTGTCGCTTCAGCAATCAAATCTTGGGGACAGGATGAAATTAATCAAATCGAGCGCGACGGAAATATTGCCATTGATGTAGAAGGAAAGGCAGTTCAGATTCTATTGGATGAGGTGTTGATCTCCTCTCAGGATATCCCGGGATGGTCGGTGGCTTCAGATGCTGGTGTAACTGTGGCCTTGGATGTCACCTTGACTGATGAGCTCAGACAAGAGGGAATCGCCAGAGATCTGGTCAACAGAATACAGAATCTCCGCAAGGAAATGGGGCTAGAAGTTCAGGATAAAATCTCGATTGCAATCGCCGAAGGAAATCCTTTGGTCGAGGCAGCCGTATCTGCATTTGGCAACTATATCCAATCCGAAACCCAAGCCCGGGCTCTAGAGGTAAAGGCGCTCAATGGTGAGGGCAGCTTGTTGGACATGGATGATTTCGAACTCGCCGTTTTGGTACAGAAAGCTTAATGGCATACTTATAAAAATGAAAAACTTCCTCAAATATTTTGGCATCACCTTTTTGGTCATTTTCATCGATCAAGTGGTAAAAATGCTGGTTCATTTCCAAATGGATTTCGGTACGCCGGGTCAGATCCCCGTTTTTGGAGATTGGTTTAAGCTACACTACACCACCAATCCCGGGATGGCCTTTGGGATGGAATTGGGAACAGAATATGGCAAAATGCTACTCACCTCATTTAGATTAGTAGCGATGATGGGTATTGGGTATTACCTATATTATATAATAAAGAAAAAAAATCATACAGTATATATTATATGTATAGCGATGATTTTGGGTGGTGCTATAGGAAATCTAATTGATTCTGTATTTTATGGAGTTTGGTTAAATAATGCTCCCTATAATGCCCCGACTCCATGGTTTCATGGGCAGGTGGTGGATATGTTTTATTTTGATATTTGGGAGGGATATGTTCCAAGTTGGATTCCGCTTTGGGGAGGTTCCTACACGGCACTATGGCCTATTTTCAATGTTGCCGATGCCGCCATTTTCATAGGAGTAGCGATTATATTGGTATTTCAAAGTCGTTTTTTTCCGGAAAAAAACTCGGATGAAGACCAAGAAGCCAAGGATAAAGCGGCATTGCTTACCAAGGACTAATCAAAACCCTAATCAAATCTCCGATCAAAAACAGGTCGGAGATTTTTATTGGGCTAAAAAGTCTGCATTTTTTTAAATCCAAAGGGTATTTTTAGTAACTTTCACGCTAATTACCTTATTCACAATCCTTAAAACTTTATTCAGGAGGAAATTTACCCCATTCTTTCTCCTGATTTTATTTATTCCCTCATTATGATTGTAGATGCTGAAAAGCCCTTTCAAATCGTTTATTCTATTTTTAGCCACGAATATCTAGGTCTCTTAATCGAATCCTTTGTAGTTCAAATCGACGACAAGGGACGTCTTTCCTATGCCTATCAAAATATCAGCTCTGCCAATGCCAAGGAGTTTGATTCGGGACTGGACAAGCGAGACTATGAACTCATCAAAATGATGGATGCGATGCAGCCCGATTTGCTCATCAAGCCTCATATCAAACGAAAAAATCTCCGACCAAAGGAATACTTGGAGCGCGTTTTTGACCCTAAAACAGAAGATTTAAAACTTCAGGAATTATTGGAAAAAGGGCTGGAGATGCGTCGTGCCAAAATTCTCCCTTTGCTGATCGGTAAGCGCCTTTTTGAAATGGGTTCGGATGGCAACCCGACCTGGCGTGAGATCACCGTAAATCCAATCGGAGCGTCGATTATGTTTCACTTTTATCGCAATGAGGAGAATACTCACTATTTCCCAACCATAAAATATCAAGGTGAAAAAGTAGAATGGCAATATAAAGGAGGCTACCTGATCTGTAAAGATCCAGCGTGGCTGATTGTCAATCAACAGCTTTTTCATTTTGAAAAAGAAGTGGACGGAAGAAAGCTTCTGCCCTTTCTCAACAAAAAATTTATTGTCATTGACAAAAAAATGGAGCCTACCTACTTCAGGAAATTCATGGCTCCCCTACTGACCCAGTATGATGTGGATGCGAGGGGTTTTAAAATTGATACGGCTAGAGGAACTCCGCAGGTTTTACTGACGATTCAGGATTTGCCGGGTAATGCTAACCGGGATCTCTTTGGAGAGGAGTCAGAAGGAGAAAAAGAAGAGTTTATGGTGTTTGAGCTTCGGTTTCAATACGGTGAAAACGACTTTCCAATTGAAACTGGGAAAGATGAATCTGCCGGAAAGTCCGTATCACTTGTCGAAAAGGACGGGGATTTTATTTTCAAAAAAACGATTCGAAGTCTGCAGAAAGAGAAATCATTTGGAAAGGTACTGAATGACCTCGGTCTGCCAGTGCGTGAGGGAAAAGTCTCCTGGTCAAAGACCAAAGCTTTTGAGTGGATTTCGGATCATGAAGAAGAACTGGAAGCCAAAAAGATAAAAATCGTCCAACGAAAAAATCCCGCCGGAAAGGTTTACCACATCGGCAAAGCTCAAATCACCATTGAGGTCAATGAAAACATCGACTGGTTTGATGTCAAAGCCATGATCAAATTCGGAATCTATCTGGTCCCTTTTGCCAAAATCCGAAGTATGATCCTGAGTGGCAAGACGGAATTCGAATTACCAAACGGAGAAACTGCCGTCATTCCTGCATCTTGGTATGTGAATTATGGGGAGATTTTCTCTTTTATGGAGGAGGGCAGTACCACGGATCAGATCATCATGCGAAAGCATCATATCGCCTTAGCCAAGCAATTAGAAGAAGGAAATTTAGTTCAGCTCACCTTGAGTCGGAAATTGGAGCAATTGCGTGACTTTGAAAGTATCGAGGATTATAAGCTTCCCGAATATTTTGAGGGCACGCTCCGTCCTTATCAAAAAGCCGGATACAATTGGCTTCGGTTTCTAAACGAGTTTCGGTTTGGAGGTTGCCTTGCCGATGATATGGGCTTGGGTAAGACGGTACAGACGTTGGCCTTACTGGCTTACGAAAAGCAAGAAAGCCCAGGATTCACTTCCCTATTGGTCATGCCGACTTCGCTGATTTACAATTGGGAATTGGAGGCTAGGAAATTTGCACCCGAACTCAAAATTTTGGTGTATTCGGGCACACAGCGGATCAAAGATCCCTGGAAATTCCGGGACTATGATTTGGTCTTGACCTCCTATGGAATTACCCGTCTGGACGTGAATATTTTGAAGGATTTTTACTTCAATTATATCATTCTGGACGAATCCCAGGCGATCAAAAACCCCAATAGCAACATTGCTTTAGCTGTCAATAAGCTCAAGAGTAAACAAAAACTCATCCTTACCGGTACGCCAGTCGAAAACGGCACCATGGACCTTTGGTCTCAGATGAATTTTATCAATACCGGATTATTGGGCAATCAGAATTCCTTTAAAAAGAATTTTCTTCAGCCAATCGAAAAACAAAACGATAAAGACAAAGCTGTCAAACTGAATGCTCTGATCAAACCCTTTATCCTTCGCCGTCTCAAAACCCAAGTGGCCACAGACCTTCCGGAGAAAATCACCAATGTGAAATATTCTGCGATGACTCCGGCACAAGAAAAAGTGTACGAGGAGGTCAAGACCTACTATCGGGAAAAAATCATCGGAGAACTCAGCGTGGCAGGACGGGGATCTCAGCAGTTTACCTTGCTCCGCGGTCTCACCCAACTCCGCCAAATTGCCAATCACCCCAAACTGGTACGGGAAGACTACGAGGGTGATTCAGGTAAGTTGGAGGACGTGACCTATATGCTGCAATCGACGATCTCGGAAGGGCACAAAGTCCTCGTGTTTAGCCAATTTGTCCGACATTTGGCCATCATCAAAAGATACTTGGAAGAAGAGGGTATTCCTTATGCCTACCTTGATGGCTCCACCAAAGACCGACAAGCACAAGTGGAAAAATTCCAAGAGCAAGATGAGGTTAAGGTATTTTTAATATCACTCAAGGCAGGAGGCGTAGGTCTCAACTTGACCAAAGCCGAGTATGTTTTCTTGCTAGATCCGTGGTGGAATCCTGCCGTCGAAGCCCAAGCCATCGACCGGGCACACCGGATCGGACAGGAAAACAAGGTGATCATTTACAAATTCATTTCGAGGGATTCGGTCGAGGAGAAAATCATGGCCCTTCAAAACCGCAAACTTGCGCTTGCAGGAGAGCTGATTTCCACCGAAGAAAGCTTTATGAAAAGTCTAGATCAGCAGGATATTGCGGCACTTTTGGATTAAATCTCTGTAAAGAGATAAAAAGGGTGGGGATGACATATTCTCACCCTTTTTTATTGGCTTGATTTTCAACTGGATAAAGCCTGTTGATATTTATTTAATCATAATTTATTGTTAAATCTTAGCTAATGGATGGGATATTTTTCTAAATTAAACCAACACGATACCACTAAATACCTACCTGCACATGCCTAGAGCCAAAGCCGATAAAGATCGGAAAATCTTTGTGCTGGACACCTCGGTGATCCTGTACGCCCACAACTCCATTATGAACTTTGCCGAGCACGACGTGGTCATTCCGATTACCGTGCTGGAGGAACTCGATCAGTTCAAAAAAGGCAATGACACCAAAAACTTTGAGGCTCGCGAATTTATCCGATTGCTGGATAAACTATCCATGGACCACATGATTCACGAGTGGACGCCGCTTAACGGAAAAACGAAGGGAAACTTCAAAGTATTAATGAATCCCGAAAATAAGGTCAATGCCAATGTGATTTTTGGAGAGGAAAAAAATGACCATAAAATCCTCAATGCAGCACTTTATCTCAAAGAAAACGAGAAAAACCGGAAGGTCATTCTGGTCTCAAAAGATATCAATCTCAGACTGAAAGCCAAATCCCTAGAAATTCTTGCCGAAGACTACGAAACTGGCAAAATCAAAAATATCAATGAGCTCGAAAACACCGGGAAATACATTTTGGAAAATGTGGATCCAAAGTCCATCAACATGCTTTATGACTCGGGATATATCGATGCTAAGGAAATACTCGGTACCCGAAAACGAAAAGCCAATGCTTATTACATTTTGAAAAGCGACAAGAATTCCGTGTTGGCTTTTTACAATCCGGAAGAAAATATTCTGGAGCGGGTAGACAAAAAGTTGGCCTACAATATCAAGCCTAAAAATGCCGAGCAGACCTTTGCCTTGCATGCCATCACCAATCCCAATATCCGATTGGTGTCGATTCAGGGCGTGGCCGGAACAGGAAAAACCCTTTTGGCTCTAGCCGGAGCACTGGAACAGCGAAGAGAATACAAGCAGGTATTCTTGGCAAGGCCCATTGTTCCTCTTTCCAATAAAGACATCGGCTACTTGCCTGGAGACATCAAATCCAAGCTCAATCCCTACATGGAGCCGCTTTGGGACAATCTGAAATTCATCCAAAATCAATACAAAGAGACTGATAAGGAATACCAGAAAATCACTGAATTGGTAAATCAGGAGAAGCTGGTCATTCAGCCCTTGGCCTATATCCGTGGGCGATCACTTTCCAATATTTTCTTTATTGTGGATGAGGCGCAAAACCTGACTCCTCATGAAATCAAGACCATTATTTCACGGGCAGGAGAAAATACCAAGATCGTCTTTACGGGAGATGTTCATCAGATTGATACGCCTTATTTGGATTCACAATCTAACGGTCTGTCTTACCTGATCGACCGAGTCAAAGACCATCCCCTCTATGCTCATATTAAACTAGAAAAAGGAGAAAGATCGGATTTGGCGAATCTGGCGAATGAATTGTTGTAAAATCTTTTGTTATAAAAAAAGCTGTCTAGAGACAGCTTTTTACTTTTTTTTGCTTTCCAAAATTACGCTAATATTTTTTTTAAAATTTCCAAAAACTTGTAACCCAAAACTCCACACTATTTCGTCCGCCACTGATAGAATAGCGTACGATTACGAACAGTATTTCTTGGTAAAACCCCCTTTATTTTTATTTTTGGGGCTTTTTTGACTTTGGTCGCCTTTTGGCATATAGACTTGGTACAAAACGAAACCAACATTATTTAATGCCATGAATACTTCAATCTTCACACAAAAAAACGTCTGTGCAGCACTCGGATTGGCTATGGCAATGACTATCGTAATCAAAGCAAAATCTGAAGCCAATCTTGCACAACATACTGCCCGATTTGAAACTACTAAACCAACTTCACAGATCGGAATAGATTCAGAAAACGGTCCTGAAATTCTTCAGGTAAACATCTACAAAAATTAAAAGTCCCGGAAATCCGGGACTTCTTAAAGAAAACCTCGTAAGGGTTAATTTGGTTGATTGTTTGGTAAATAAAAGAGGTGGGCTTTGCTCACCTTTTTTTTATTTAATCAACTTTCCGTAATAGTATTCAATTTAGCCAGAAAGCTGTTGTAATACTGTCTCCCGACCTGAACAATTGCTCCTTTTTTTAGGGTGATTTCTTTGGTATTGAAGCTTTCGATCTGACCGAGATACACGATAAAAGATTTTTGAACCCGCAAAAACAAATTAGAAGGCAAAATCTCTTCGATTTCTTTCATGGATTTTCTGATATGGTAATCCCGGTTTTTGGTGAATATAGTCACCATATTTCCATTGGCCTCGATGTAATAAATCTCTTCGTAAGGCACTCGCTCGAAAGCATTATCTGCTTTGATAAAGACCGCATCAGTCACCAAGAAAGGACTCTCGGTTGGGGATTTGACGACGGCCGTCTCTGTGCTAGGCTTTGTCCGCTTATTGTAAAGAACAATCTCTACAATCGCATGAATGTCATTGGTGTTAAATGGCTTTACGATAAAGCCGGCTGGATTGATCCGCTTGGCCCGCTCGATAATAGTCGGGTCAGAATAGGAGGTGACAAAAACCAAGGGAACGTCAAACATCTGATGGATAATTTCTCCCAGTTCGATCCCGTCCTTATCCCCTTTCAGTTTGATGTCCATGAAAATCAGATCCGGTCTGGTCTTCTTGATAATCTTGATACATTGATTGGCGGAATTGGCTATATCAATATTTTCAAAGCCTAAGATTTCAAGAATTTCCTGGATGTTTTCCGCAATACTGGGATCATCCTCGACGATTAGGATGCGCTCTTCTTTCATAAGTTGCTAGCAGTCAATGCTTTTTAGTGAATAATGCGTAAGTGGTATATATTTCTTACTTCAATTATACACTAATTATACAATTAATTCCTGAAAATCAAATGCTTTTTTTTAGGTATGAAATCTAACATCAGCTAATTCACCATAAAATGGGCGGTCATCATCCATCAGATTGGCCATGCAGAATTTCACTAGCCTTAAGAATAAGGCAGTATAACCTTAAAAATCAATTGGAAAGTCAATGAAAGATTAAAGGCTCATCATTTCCTTAAATCGGGCAGCTTGTCTTCGGCTCACTTCGATCCGATCGCCTCCTTTGAGGGTCACGACTAAGCCTCCGTTAAACCAAGGTTCGATTCCTTCTACCCAACCTAAGTTGACGATATGCTTTCTGCTAGCTCGGAAAAAAGACTTTTCGTCCAACCGCTCATCCAGTGCATTCAGCGATTTGTGAATCATGGGCTTCACATTGTCAAAATAGACTTTGATGTAGTTTCCATCAGATTCAAACAAGCGAACATTGGCTAGTCTTACAAACCAGCATCGGTCTCCGTCTTTGACAAAAACCTGATCGTCCAAGGTCAGCTTTTTATTGGAATAGGACGAGGAAAAATCTTCCTGTTTGGCTGAAGCTTCAATTTTGCCAGAGAGTCTCTGAATTGCCTCTTCGAGTCGCTTTGGCTCAATCGGCTTGAGCAAATAGTCTAGGGCGTTTACCTGAAATGCTTTTAGAGCGTACTCGTCATAAGCGGTGGTGAATATTACATGGGGAACATTGTCGAGTTCTTCCAAGAGATCAAATCCGGTTTTCTCGGGCATTTGAATGTCCAAAAAGATCACATCCGGGTTTAGTTGCTCAATTTTTTCCTTGGCATCTTCTACATTGACCGCCTCTCCGACGACTTCGACAGATTCCAATTGGTTAAGAAGGGTGATCAGCTCTTTCCTTGCTAATCGTTCATCGTCAATTACAATGGCTCGCATAGTTGTTCTTTTTGTTAGTCTAAAGTTACTCTTTGTTTCGGGATTTTAATTTCTGTAATCACAAATTGATTTCCTGAATTGAAAATTCTGAAACTTGCCTTGTCTCCATAGATTAGTTTTAATCGCTGGACTGTATTGCTCAATCCATGGCCTCCACTCGGTTTGGGTTTGAGACTGGGCGGTGCCTGGAGATGTCCACTATTTCTGACCTGAATATACAGATCATCTTCCAATCCTTCCCGACATTTGATTTCAATCAGGCCGCCTTTTACTAGATTGGATATGCCATGTTTGATCGCATTTTCGACGATGGTTTGTAGCATCATCGGGGGGATTTTATAGCTATATGCCTCGTCTTCAATTTGATAGTCTACCTGCAGTCGCTCCTCAAAGCGAATGGACTCAAGAGTCAAATAATCCTTTACCGTATTGAGCTCATCTTCGAAATCGATGGTCTGCTTCCTGTCCATCATCAGTGAAAACCGCAGAATATTGGAAATGCGGGTGATGGCACTTTTGGCTTTGTCCGGATCTTCATCGACTAAGGCACGGACACTATTCAATGCATTGAAAATAAAATGGGGGTTCAATTGACTCTTCAGATGATTGAGTCGGATCTGATTGATCTTAGCCTCGTATTTCAGCGAATTATTATAATTATCCAGAAAATGGAAAAGGAAATAAAGCAAGAACCAAATCGAATAAAAAAGAAAAGCAATAAAGAGATTGGCCAAAATCACCAAAACCTTGAAATCCCGCTCTACATTGAAGGTGTCAAAGGCGACATTAATAAGGATTTCTACCACCACATTGACAAAACTCATCGCCAAAATCGCCAAAAGAGACTGGAAGACCAGCTGAGAAATCGCCAACTTAAACCAATCGTAAGTTTTGACAATAAACCGGATAAAATGAGTAGACAAGAGATAAAAAAGGGCCAACAGAATAAATGCAATTACCTGAACCTGAGTGATTCCCCGGGGAGACAGATACGCAAAAACAATATTGACGCACGCAATACTGCCCCAGCCGAGGATTTGCAATGTCCAATAAAGGCTAATTCTGTTCATAGAAATGCAATTTACACAAGCCTTTCACTCTTGAGTTGAGGAATTTGATAAAAGGACTTAAGAACTGATTTTAGCCTAAATCAAGCATTTATAGTAATGAATGTGAATCAGTTTAACTGAATTTCAGCTCTTCTAGACGAAAGTCTCCAGATGAGGTTTCAGGACCCTTTCAATTCTACTTGAAGAAATTTCCCCGTATAACTATCCTTATGTGCCGCTACCTTCTCCGGTGTACCATGGACCAAAATAGTTCCACCCAAATTGCCTCCTTCCGGCCCTAAATCCACAATATAATCTGCCACCTTGATGACATCCAGATTGTGCTCGATGATCAAGACCGTATTGCCTTTCTCGACGAGTTTTTGAAGCACATTCATCAGCAACTCGATATCCTGAAAGTGCAATCCTGTCGTCGGCTCATCCAGAATGTAAAAGGTGTTACCTGTATCTTTTTTCGAAAGCTCCGTGGCCAGTTTGACACGCTGTGCCTCTCCACCTGACAGCGTTGTGGCATGCTGACCTAAGGTAATGTAGCCAAGACCCACGTCATTTAAGGTTTTGATTTTCCGAAGGATTTTGGGCTGATTTTCAAAAAAATCAACCGCCTGCTCTACGGTCATTTCCAGCACATCCGAGATAGATTTTCCTTTAAACCGTATCTCAAGCGTCTCTCGGTTGTACCGCTTTCCTTTGCAGGTCTCGCATGGAATATGCACATCGGGAAGAAAATCCATTTCGATCAGTTTCATTCCAGCTCCTTCGCAATCTTCACAGCGCCCGCCTTTCACATTAAAGGAAAACCTTCCGGGCTTGTAGCCTCTGATTTTGGACTCAGGCAACTCGGTAAAGAGCGTGCGAATATCAGAAAATACGCCCGTATAAGTGGCAGGATTTGATCTCGGAGTTCGCCCGATTGGAGACTGATCCACTTCAATGACTTTGTCCAGATGCTCCAATCCACTAAAGGATTTGTATGGCATGGGTTCTTTTTTGGATTTATAAAAATGCTGCCGCAAAATTGGATAAAGCGTCTCGTGAATCAGCGTGCTTTTCCCACTACCCGAAACCCCGGTAATCAAGGTCAGCGTTCCGAGCGGAATGGTCAAATCCACATTCTTCAGATTATTCCCACTTGCTCCTTTCAAGACCAGTGCCTCGCCTTTTCCTTTTCGCCTCTTTTTTGGAATCGGCAAACCCAATTTTCCTTTGAGGTAATCCGCCGTCACACCGCCTTGTTGGAGGATTTCACTGGGTGAACCTGAGGCCACGATATGTCCACCATGCCTTCCAGCACCCGGCCCCATATCCAGCACAAAATCCGACTCCATCATCATATCCTTGTCATGCTCCACCACCAATACCGAATTTCCCAAATCCCGCAAACTCTGCAGGGCTTTGATTAGCTTGACATTGTCCCGCTGATGTAATCCGATGCTGGGTTCATCCAGAATATACAATACTCCGACCAGCTGGGTACCGATTTGAGTAGCCAGTCTTATCCGCTGGGCTTCTCCTCCAGAAAGGGTTCGAATCGGCCGATTCAGCGTCAGATAGTCCAATCCAATATCCAGTAAAAAACCAATCCGCTTTCGGATCTCTTTCAGGACCTCCTGAGCAATGATATTTTGCTTTTCAGAAAGCCTGTTTTCCAATCCCTCAAACCATCGGCCTAGACTCGTGATATCCATCATAGCCAATTGCCCGATATGGGTATCATCCAGCTTAAAATGAAGCGCCTCTTTTTTTAAGCGATATCCCTCACAGTCCGGGCAAGTCCGGGTGATGGTAAATTCCGAGACCCAGTCTTGGATTTTCTCCGAACTCCCTTCCTGGTATTTCTGTAGAAAATTGACAATCCCTTCAAACGTCGTATTCCACTTCGTTCCCGGATATTTAACCGAATCCACCGCTACCTCCACTTTGTCTCCGTAAAGCAAAACCTCCACCACATGCTCAGGGAGCTTTTTGATCGGGGTGCTCATACTACATTTGTAATGCTTAAGAATAGCCTCGATTTTCTTAAAAATCCAGATATCCCGGTATTCTCCGAGTGGAGCTATTCCTCCACGGGTAATACTCAGGTTTGGATCAGGGATGATGCTCTCTCGGGTAATCTCCTCTGTCACTCCCAAACCATTACAAGTCGGACATGCTCCATAGGGACTATTAAATGAAAAGATATTGGGTGCGGGTTCTTCGTAGGAAAGTCCAGTTTCGGGATCCATCAGATATTTGGAAAAGTGATGGATCTGACCCTCTTCATCCCGAAGCATCATGACTCCTTTCCCATGCTGCAGTGCAGATTTTAGTGACTGAGTAATCCGAAATCGATCCGACTCATCGGCGACTATCCGATCAATGACAATCTCAATATCGTGGATTTTATATCGGTCCACCTGCATTTTGGGCAGGATATCCATGACCACTCCATCGACCCGGATCTTGGAAAATCCCATTTTCCGGATTTGTTCAAAAAGCTCCCGGTAGTGCCCTTTTCTTCCTTTGACTACTGGTGCGAGGATGTAAAGTTTTTTCCCAGAAAATTTAGAAAACAACTGCTCAATAATCTGATCCTCGGTTTGTCGGATCATTTTGACGCCAGTCTCGTACGAAAATGCCTCTCCTGCGCGTGCAAAAAGCAAACGCATAAAGTCGTAAATCTCCGTCACGGTACCGACTGTGGATCGTGGATTTTTCGAGGTGGTTTTTTGCTCGATGGCGATGACCGGTGATAATCCGTTGATCTTATCGACATCCGGCCGCTCCAATCCTCCCAAAAATGAGCGGGCATATGCCGAAAAACTTTCCAAATACCTTCGCTGCCCCTCCGCATAGATGGTATCAAAAGCCAGTGAACTTTTACCACTTCCGCTCAGCCCGGTCACGACCACCAGCCTTTCGCGGGGGATTTTGACGTCTATGTTTTTCAAATTGTGCTCTCGTGCACCAAAAATCTCGATGTATTCTTCCTGCGAAGCAGTGACTTGGCTCATAAACTTGGGGGCAAATTGAAAGTGCAAAGGTAAGAAATAATTGATGGATGTGGCTTCTACCCGCAAAGAGACTAACTCATTCCCACTCACTTTGGTTTACAGCTATCTCTTCTATGGAAGAAAGCAAAAAAAGCAATTCCAAGCTTATTTTTCTAAGATCAATACAGACTTTCAGGCTCTTTCATAAACAAGTAAAAACAAAATTTTAATCTGAAAAGATAGAGTTTCAAAGCTCAAAAAAAATATCATAGAAATATTTTAATCAAAAACTGCTAAAAACAAGGATTTAAGTTTACAACTTACATTTTATATAAAAGGTGACAAAAGTCACTTTTTCAAGCAATTTTGATCACACTTTGGTCAGCAAGCGCCATCTACCTTTGAGTCATCAAAGAAGTAAAAAAACCAACCCTTTAATCTTATGAAAAGGTTCAAAAAAATAACAACACTCGTTTTTGCTATCCTGCTTTCTGCGGGAGCATCTTTTGCACAGCAATCCTATAGCCTCAGTGGTCCGGTAGAAATGAAAGTCTCCGGGACTTCGACCATCCACGATTGGGATATGGTCGCTGAGAATGGTGTGAGCGGTCAAGGACAAATGACCCTAGAAAATGGCAAGCTTTCGAAAATCAATTCCCTATCCATCACCATGAATGTGGAGAGTCTGAAAAGCGGAAAATCTGCCATGGACAAAAATGCCTACGCCGCCTTGAATGCGGACAAGCATCCCAAAATCACCTTTCAGCTCACCGAGGTAATCAGCATCTCCGCTGCAGAGGTAAAAGCCAAAGGCAAAATGACGATCGCTGGAAATTCGCAAACTGTAACGCTCACCGCTACCTATCAAATCAGCGGAAACCAAATCAAATTCAACGGAAAGCATGATATCACTTTCAGTCAGTTTTCGCTCGAAGCACCCACTGCGGTCTTTGGCACCATCAAAACTGGCGATGAGTTGACGCTCAGCTTCCAAACTACATTTTCCCAAAAAAATTGACCCATTAAATTCTAATCGCTATGAAAAAGCAATCCAACTGGCTCAAAGCAGGTGCATTTGTACTCGCAGCCATGACTTCAACAGTAGCTTTTGCTCAAGAAAATGAAACTGAGCTTCAGTACTTCCGAGCAAATGACAAAAAAGGACTCAACGTATTCGAAACTCCAAAAGAGGAGGAGAAGAAATTTGATAAAGTCCGGGTATTTGTTGGCGGTGACTTCGCCCTTCAATTCCAGTCCATCAGCCACTCCAATGCATTGAACAACCTGGTCGATCTGGGCTCCAATGTCAATCTACCCACTGCCAACTTGAACATCAACACGCAGCTGGCCGATGGAGTCCGATTACACTTGAGAACTTACCTTTCTTCTAAGCACCATAACGAAGCCTGGGTAAAAGGTGGACACATGCAAATCGACAAATTGGATTTCATTCGTCCCGGTTTCTTGGAAGGATTAATGAGTAAAACTACCATCACTGTAGGTTTGGACGAATTCAACTACGGCGATGCGCACTTCCGACGATCTGACAATGCCCGGGTGATTTTCAACCCTTTCATTGGAAACTACATCATGGACTCTTTCTCCACTGAGGCTTTTGGTGAGGTGACTGTTCAGGACAATGGATTTATCGGAGTGGTCGGTTTATCCAATGGTAAATTAAACCAATCCGTAATCGTCAATGACAACTCTGATAATAAGGTCTCTTTCTACGGAAAACTGGGTTTTGACAAGCAATTGAGCGAAGACTTCCGATTCCGATTGACCGGATCTTGGTACATCAACAAAGGAACAACTACCGGTACTTGGTTATTCGGTGGGGACCGTGCTGGATCTCGATACTACAATGTGATGCAAACCTTAGAAGGAAATGCCAATGACTTCGAAGGCCGGTTCAACCCTCGATTCCAGCAGATGTCTGCGATCCAGTTTAACCCCTTCATCAAGTACAAAGGCTTGGAGTTCTTCGGGATCTATGAGATCGTGAGCAACTCAGAAGAATTGGGCAATGGACAGTTTACTCAAGTAGCAGCAGAAGCGCTCTATCGATTCGGAACTACTGAGCAGTTTTACATCGGCGGACGTGTCAACTCAGTCAATGGAAATGCCAACGAATCTGCAGCAGATGTACAAATCAACCGTACCAATATCGGCGGCGGATGGTTTATGACAAACAATGTCCTAGTGAAACTAGAATACGTCAATCAACAGTTCAAATCAGGTTTTGCTGCTGACAACAAATACAACGGCGGCGAATTCAAAGGCGTAAGCCTCGAGGCTGCTATCAGCTTCTAAGCAAAAGCGGAAAAATTAAACTAAATTAAAGGCTGGCCCATAAAGGCTGGCCTTTTCTAAACTCCCTCAACATGAAAACGCTTACCATTATCTGGATAGGATTGGCAGTGATTCTCTTGGGAACCATACCTGCCTCTAAAAAAGAAAGCCAATGGCTGGTCTCCGATAAGAGTATAGTGGAGATTTTAGGAAAAACCAACATCAATAGCTTTGAGTGCCAATCGATCAACTATAGGGGAAATGATATCCTGACCGAAGTCCTTTTTCCTGAAAAAAATCATGCGGTTTGGTCTGGCGAAATTGTCCTTATTTCAGAAAATTTCGATTGCTTTAACCGCATCATGACCAAGGATTTTCATCAGACCGTCCAGTCAGATGAACATCCCGAAATACGTGTTCGCTTTTTGGATTTGATTCGAAAAAATCCCAATACCCCTCAAGAAAGTCTTAACGGGAATGTGGAAATAACCCTGGCTGGTGTCTGCCGACGTTTTCCGATTTCCTGCGATTTGAAATTTGAGAAAAATGGCAAAACCAGACTCATCGGATCTCAAACGGTGACCTTCAGCGATTTTCAGATTGACCCTCCTGTAAAGTTTCTCGGCACAGTCAAGGTCCAAAATGAAATCAGCGTCCGATTTGGACTGGTGCTGGAGGAGATTTAACTCAAACCGTCAACTCGATCCAATTCCCCTCCGGATCTTCGATTACACTTTCATAATAGCCATCTCCTGTCCATCTAGGCTGACCCAATACAGAAATCCCGGACTGCTCAAAATTAGCTGTCATGCGATCCACCTCTTGTGTAGAGCCTAAACTAAGCGCAAAATGTGCCAAGCCCATTTTTTCTCCACGCTCGCCAAAAACCACCGGTATATCATTTCGATGCATTAATTCAATCCTGGGCCCGTCCGTTTGACTCAAAAAGTAGGAGGAAAAACCTTTGGCTTTATTCTGATATTTTTCTCCGGCCTCAAATCCAAAATGAGTACAATAAAATTCCTTCATCGATTCCAGATTTTTTACCCATAGCGCAATATGTTCGATTTTCATAGTTTTTCGTTATCGTAGTTTCCCAATAGGAATTACTTTCCAATTTTGATCAAAGTAGGGCGTACGCTCATAAAACCATCGATAGATACTCCTCGGAGAATTTACCCAGTCGGGGTTTGCGGCTTTAGCCTGCTCAAATTCCGCCCTCAACGCTGCATCCTCTTTCAACAGCTGCTGAATCATCGGCTCCATGATGTAGGTTTCCATGTATTCGGTTTGGGAAAGAATCGACATAAAATACCCCCATTGGAAAAAACTATCCACTGACTCAGCTTCCAAAAAAATACTCGCTAATTCACCCAAATTCTGATCCACGGGGATTTTGACTGAGCCTGGCGCCAACTTTACTCGCCGAGTGATCTGCTTGGTTTCAAATGACTGGAAGCGGATTTTGCCTTCGAGGGGGTTCGGCGAAAGTTGGTATTCGGTCAAAAAGTCAAATTCCAGTTCGAGTTCAGTGGAAGTTTCGAGCGTTTCCATTTTTAATCCATGCTGTCGGAGTTTTTTGATCACCACAGTCCATTCTGCTGGGACAAAATAAGCTTCCGGTGTACTCACTTCTTGGACAGGTCTATCCATTAACAGGCTAGGAACCTGCTGGATGATGGGTTCTCCTTTCCACTGAATAAATTCTCTGCCCGTGATGTCGGATTTAACTTTTTCAGAAGCTATTCCCAAAAATTCCATCGTATCGGCAGGGCTTTCCCGAAAGCCAAATTTGACAATCAGTTCGTCTTTAGGTTGATTTTGGTCTGCTGCTACTGCATCCCGAATTTCTTGATAATGCTCACCGATCGTTTTGATCGCTTGCTCCAAAAAGACATAGGTGCCCAAAACCCGCTGCCGAAAGGGCTTGAGGGAATGATTTTCGATCAAAATCGAGGGTAAATGACGCGCATCACCATAGGTGTGGGAAAATCGTGGACTAAATGAAAATGCCACATTCCCTTCGGAAAAATCCTGTCCGTTGGCCGCAAAAAGCAAAGGACCTGGAATATGTCCCCAATCACTCAAAGCCTGATCGACTTCGGGTTGGATTTTGTCCGACAAAAAAGCACTGATTGCCGGGGAATATCCACCCGTTTTGACATAACCGTAGGTAATATCGTATTGATAATCTGCGCCGTCCGTTACATGAACATCCACATACAAATCAGGATCATAGGCATTGATCACCTCGACTACAGCTCGGACTCCAGCAGTTTCCAGTTTAGTAAAATCCCGGTTCAAGTTCAAGTTCTGAGCATTGCTCCTCCAGCCCATTTCACGGGGTCCACGCTGATTGACGCGACCGTATTCGCTTCTGCGCTCGTGCCCGTCCACGTTGAGTATCGGGATAAAAAGCAGGGTAGCCTGATCCAAAAGATGTTTTTTTTCTCCGTGTAAAATATCCCTGAAAAGCATCATTCCGGCATCCTTTCCGTCAATCTCTCCCGCATGAATCCCTCCGTGAAAAAGCAAAACGGCCTTATCCTGCTCCCGGATTTTAGCTGGGTCAAAGTTGGAATCATCGCTGGCAATCAACATCCAAATATCACGTCCCTGTTCACTTTTACCCAAAGATTTCATTTCCACAAGGGGAGAAGAATCAGTGAGTTTACGTAACCAATTGACCGTTTCCTCATAATCCGGCGAGGTAGTCAAATCATCCAGTTCTGATGGCGTCACCCAAGGATGATTTTCAGCTACTTGGAGGCTTTCAGACTTTCCCGACCAGTCGATCAATGGCGGCATAAAGTCTTGCGCAATGGTCTGAAAACTATAAAAAGCGAAACAGAGAAGGAGTATTTTTTTCATAAACAGGAATTTGTGTCTCAAAATAAAGGCTCAAATCGGAATTACCGTCTTGAGCCTTCGATTCTGTGATCAGTGGAATTTATTTGGGATCATACATCAGCTGATAATACTCATCGGCCATGCGATTACTTTCAAAAAACCCATTCACTTCTTTCATCCCTTTATAGAGAATCTTGCGCCAATTCTCAGGATGGTCGTAGTAAGTTGGAAGGATGTCATTTTCGAGAATTTCGAATAGCTTATTCATATCATACTCATCCGTATCCTGAATACTCATGGAGGCATAGTTAGCCGGGGGAACGATAAAACTATTTTTACCATGATCAGCAAACTCACAGATCCATCCATCATAGGTAGAGAAATTGACCGATCCATTCATGGATGCAGTCATCCCGGAGGTACCGGAGGCTTCCCGAGGCACACGGGGATTATTAAGCCATATATCCGATGCCTGCTTGAGGCGCTTACTCAGCGTCAGCTCGTAGCCCACACAGACGGCGACGTTTGGATAGTTTTTGCTCAGGTGTACCAACTGATTGAAAACCGAGATCGCTCCATAGTCCATCGGATACGGCTTTCCTGCCCAGATGATCTGAATCGGGTACTTGGTATTTCTCATCAGGGCATCGAATCGACGTAAATCCCTTGTAATCAATTCCGCACGTTTATAGGCGGCGAATCTCCTAGCCCAAACAATGGTCAGGACATCGGGATCGAGTAGTTTGCCTGTTTGATCTGCAACTAACTCAAAGGCACGCTTTTTCAGATGTCGCTTTCGATCCAAAAAGCCAGAATCATCCTCATTCTCCATAAATCGGTACAGCTGCTTGTCCGCCCAATACTTGAAATTTTGGGAATTGGTGATGTGAGTGATTTCGGGAATATTTGGATGGTTTTTCCACATTTCGCGACTGACCTCTCCATGAAGTTTACTGACTCCGTTGGCTTTTCGTGCAAAACGGAGTGCGGCTAGGCTATGGTTAAAAATATCCCCTTGTATCCCCGTGAGTTTTTTGACTTCCTCCAAGGGAACCCCATTGAAAAAGCTCATTTTATTCAACAAGTGAAAATCATGCTTTTCATTTCCAGCTTCCTCCGGTGTATGTGTCGTGAATACCAAGCGCTCCTTCACTGCTTCTTTGCTGCCGAATTTTTGGATCAGATGAAATACGGCACTGACACCATGGGCTTCATTGAGATGATAGACGTCAGGGTTAAAATTGAGGATATCCAGCAGTTTGGCCCCGCCCAGTCCCAAAAGCATACATTGGGCGATTTTGGCAGCGGTGTCTGCATCGTAAAGTTTATGGGAAATCGTCTGGCTGAGGTAGTCGTTTTCGGGTAGGTCAGTACTTAATAAAAACAAAGGAGCCGACTGAAACGTCTCGGGTGCTAAATACCAAGCCTTAACCCAAACGGGATTATCGTGTACAATGATTTGAAATTTGATTCCGGTATCTTTCAGGAAGCTGTAGGTTTTTTCATACCATTCAGGCTTCAGAGTTTGGTCCTGATTTCGCGTTTGATCATAATAGCCGTATTTCCAAAGAATCCCGATTCCGATCAGGTTTTGCTTGAGTTCATAAGCACTTCGCAAGTGCGACCCGGAGAGGAAACCCAAACCACCGGAGTAGATTTTCAGGGGTTGATGAATGGCGAATTCCATAGAGAAATAAGCCACTTTTTTGGAATAGTTGGAGGATACCTCATACGGCATATTAAATTGTTGAAAATCGGTCATAAGGTTGGTGTGTAAGTAGGAGAAGAAAATAATGATCCAGAATCAACCAAAGCTTATTTTGAATCCGTTTTTTCTTTTAAAAGCTCATATTTTTTCTGCTTGGTCTTCCATCGCTCCAGAGCATACTTTTGCATGTCTTCGATTTGGTCTTTTTCATCAAGGATCTCAAATCCAAGCAAAGTTTCAATGATATCCTCTAGCGTGGCGATTCCATCCATTCCGCCATATTTGTCGACAACAATAGAAATGTGCTCCTTTTTCTGAATCATCAAATCCCAAGCACTGAGTAAGGTGGTGGACTCTTGGAAAGTCAAAATGTCCCGCTTGATATCTTTGAGTTTAAGGTCAAATTGATCCTCAGCGAGTTTTTCAAAAACCAACTCACGAAAGACATAGCCGGTAATGTTATCGCGGTTTCCCTGATAAACCGGAATTCGGGAAAAGTGCAAGAATTCCTTGTTCTTTAAAAACTCCTGAAGCTCCATTTCCTCATTGGCCAAAACCACCACGATTCGGGGAGTCATGATCTCAGAGATTTTATAGCTTTTAAGTTTGATCAGGTTTTGAATGATTTTATTTTCTTTTTCGGCAAAAATTCCCTCTTCGGTCCCTATACTAGCCAAAACAGATATTTCGTCCCGACTGGTGGTGAGTTCTTGCTTGTCTCTAGATAAGGCTTTGGTCAGGACAGAAGAAATTACCACCAAGGGATAAGTAATAAAAATAGTGGCGGAGATGAATTTGCTGGTAATTCCGATCAATTCCTTGGAGTAATTTGCTCCGAGAGTTTTTGGGATAATTTCAGTCAACACTAAAATCAAAAGCGTCAATACCGCAGAGACAATTCCAAAATAAGCTTCTCCGAATACAATAGTGGCTTGAGCACCTACTCCGGCTGCACCTACGGTATGAGCTACCGTATTTAAAGAAAGTATCGCAGACAAAGGCCGATCAATGTCTTTTTTCAATTCGATCATGGTGATCGCACCCGATACCCCTTTCGCTGCTTGGGCCCGCAGAAAGGAAATCGGAGAGGAAAGTAATACCGCCTCCATAAATGAGCATAAAAAAGAGGTGATTAAGGCGGTGAATAGATAAACTAATAATAAGGCCATGCTGAATTGAATAGGTTTTTGTTTTGCAATTTAACCAAATATGGACTAATCGCTTTTTTAAAAGAGAAATAATTGAATTTACCTATGGAGCAAAAAAAACCCCTCAATACGATATTGAGAGGTTTTTACCAGGGTTTAATCGGTTATTTCAAGGCCGCCAAGTAGCGTCTGTTTGCTTCATCCCAATTGACCACATTCCAGAAAGCAGCAATATAATCCGGTCTTCTGTTTTGATAGTTCAAATAATAGGCATGTTCCCATACATCCAAACCGATGATCGGGGTCCCCTTGATCTCTGCTACATCCATCAATGTATTGTCCTGATTCGGGGTAGAAACTACCTCTAAATTACCCGCGGCAGTGATAATTAACCAAGCCCAGCCCGAGCCGAAGCGAGTAGCCGCTGCCTTGTTGAAGGTCTCTTTGAAATTATCAAAATTGGTAAATTTATCATTGATCGCATTTGCGAGCTCCGCAACTGGTTGGCCACCGCCCATAGGCGAAAGAATAGACCAAAACAGGCTATGATTAAAATGTCCGCCTCCGTTGTTCCTCACGGCAACATTGGAGCCAGCCACAGTCATCAGCTCTTCAAGGGATTTGTTTTCCATGTCCGTTCCGGCAATGGCATTATTCAGGTTGGTGACGTAAGCATTATGGTGCTTTCCGTGATGGATTTCCATCGTACGGGCATCAATATGCGGTTCGAGTGCATTGGGAGCGTAGGGTAATGGTGGGAGTTCAAAAGCCATTTTGTTTTAAAATTTATAGTTAAACATGAATTAAAATTGAGTCATCATTATGGTTGGAAAACCACTGAATGGTTAAAAAGGTTCTTTAAACTCCAAATTCCGGCTAATTTCTGAGTTTTTTGAAAAAATCATGGAGTAAGCTAGCCGACTCATTAGCCAATATCCCTCCCTCTACGGTAGTTTTTGGATGTAAAATCGTCTCCTTGAAGCGTTGATATCCTCTTTTGGGATCGGTGGCTCCAAAATAGAGCTGGGTGATTTGTGACCAAAAAAGTGCCCCGCCACACATCAGGCAGGGTTCCAATGTCACATATAAACTACAATCAATCAAATATTTGCTTCCCAGGTAATTAGCCGCCGAAGTGATGGCGATCATTTCGGCATGCGCAGTGACATCGTTGAGTTTTTCGGTTTGATTGTAGGCTTTTGCGATAATTCTATTTTTGCAGACCACTACCGCTCCCACCGGTATCTCTCCTTCCTCAAAGGCAATTTTTGCCTGTTTGAGTGCTTCATTCATGAAATATTCCTTGGAATAAAGCTCCATTACCGGAAGTAATCCAGGATTTCGTTTCGTACTCCTTCGTTAATGATAATCGCTAAAATCAATGAAACGACCAATCCGATAAATGCTTTGCTGATATCTTTTCTGGCCAACGTAAATGCCCGGTAGCGCCAAGCATGCTTTTTCTTAGCTTTCCCATGCTTTCCGATCGCAATGGCTAACTCTCTACCGCCCAGCAATCCGATAAATACCCAAGTGGTACTCATAGGGACTGCACTGTAGATTTTGAAATAGAAAAGGATAATGGCATAGACAAAATCCACAATGGTAGCTGCACGAACGTCAGTTACACTGGTTTTTTCATTTACAATTTCCTGGATTTTGTCTCCTTTCATGTAAAACAAAAAGCCCAAACCGATGAAGACAAATCCTGCGTAAACCGAAAACTCCCAAACATCCAACTGTCTGGGAAGGAAAACCGCAATATTGGCTGCATCCTGCATAATCCATACCGACCAAAGCAATCCCGAAGTGATCCACTGCAAAACAATCCAATAGGGTTTCGCCTCCCCTTTCAGATAATTTTTAACAAAACGCTCCAGTACAAACCAAACCACAATCGCAATCACGAAAGCCAACAGGTAGCCGGAGAAGCTTTTGAACATGACATCTACAATCGTCCCTGCTTTGTAGGTAAACACGTTTAATAAAAGAAATGTCGTGGAAACCGGCATCCGCATTCTCGTCATGATCAACAAGACAATCGGAGCTGCCAACTGGAGGAATACAAAACTGGTCGGCGCTTGTTCTAATCCAGGAACACTCAATCTTTCGTAACTGACATCTCCATTAAAAACGATCCAGCTATAGGTAACCGTCCCAATAAAAATTAAACCCATAAACAACCACAACCAGTACCACTTCTGATTTTGATTGGAAGCGATAAAGGTCCCGATGGTCTGAATACTGTCATTGGCTATGGCAGAATAAGCAGCCAATGCAAATCCAAACCACATCGCCGCATAGGTATAAGGAGTGATAACTGCGGCGATAGAAACCAGCACGCAGATCATGATCAAAAATGTTTTTTCTTTCTTGGTAAAATCAAACAGGGCATAAGCGGTTTTTGAGAGCTTCTCCTGATTGATATTTTGGTCAATATTTTTCCTAGCCATGATAGGTGTTTATGGGCACGGCGGCAAAATTAAAGAAGTTATTTCGCAAGCCATATTAAGAAATTGTTAACTCCGAGTAAATCATTCGCTTTAAGCTGTTTTGAAACTTGTATTTCGTAAAAAAATTTCAACTTTTGCCCAATAATTGGATAAAAATTTGGAAAGTGACTTAATTTCAACTTGTCATCACCCAATTATCCCTCACCTAAACCAACTCACCGCAGCCAATCATATGGAAAGCTGGGAACCAGAAATTAAAAAGCGAAACCAAACTAAAAGCTATTTAGTAATGGTGGGCGCTTTGCTGCTGTTTATTCTTTCCATTGATATGTTGGTGGTCTCGATGGGGAATCTTAATGATACCGTATTCAGAGAGCTCCTAGTCGCTACCCGAAATCCCTTTGTCAGTCTTTTTATCGGTTTATTGATGACTGCCCTAATCCAAAGCAGTTCTACGGTCACTTCCAGTATCGTGGCTGTGGTGGCATCAGGGTCGATGAGTTTGGATCAGGCAGTACCCATGATTATGGGTGCTAATATTGGCACAACACTGACGAGTACTTTGGTTTCTTTTTCTTTTATTATGAAAAAGAAAGAATTCAAGCGAGCGTTATCGGCGGGAATAGTCCATGACTTATTCAATATTTTCACCGTTTTACTCTTACTTCCACTTGAGCTTTATTTTGGATTACTATCCCAGTCAGCATCTTTTCTAGCAGGCTTTTTTGTTTCTGACTATCCTTCCAAAAGTCCATTGTTTAACAATGTCGTTTTTACCCGACCTTTGACCGAATGGCTGAATAGCATTATTGGTATTCCATTTTTGACAGCAATTATTGCCGTATTTATGGTTTTTGCTTCCATCAAAATACTGGCTACTTCGGTTTACAAAACCTTTGTATTAGACAGCTTTCGGGATATTAATAAAATAGTTTTTAAAAAAACGGGAATGGCACTACTCTATGGGGTGTTCTTCACCGCTGCTGTACAATCAAGTACCGTGACTACCTCACTCGTGGTCCCTCTAGTGGCCAATCGAAAAGTCTCACTCAAAAAGGTATTCCCATTTATCGTAGGAGCCAATATAGGAACGACAATTACCGCAGGAATCGCCGCTATCTATAAAAACGAGGCGGCAATTGCCTTGGCCATAGTCCACTTTCTTTTCAATGTCATCGGTGCGCTAGTCATTCTTTCGTTTCCTTCTGTCCGTATTTTGCCTGTGCAACTCGCCCTGTATATGGGCAAAAAATCTGTCCAATCTCGATTTTTGGGATTCGCCTATATTCTCCTGACTTTCTTTATTATTCCGTTTTTACTGATTTATTTCAGCACAGATTAATCTTTAGCCGCTCTCCAGGCTTCCATCAGGGATTTGGCAGAACTGGTTCCGATCCGGTCTGCACCAGCTTTGATAAGCTCAAGGGCAAAATCCAGCGACTTGATCCCTCCACTTGCTTTGATTCCAACCTGAGAGGATAAGGTTTCCCTCATCAGGGAGATATCCTCAACTTTGGCCCCACTGGGGGCATATCCTGTGGAGGTTTTCACAAAATCCACTCCCGAATCCTGACAAATCAGACAGGCTTCCCGGATTTGCTCCGGACTGAGATAGGCCGTTTCGATGATGACTTTGATAATCCGATCCTCCTCATGACAAATTTTTCCGATTTGAGCGATTTCTATTTTAGGCCAGTTCATCCCAGAATGATAGGCCGTCTGTGACCAAACCAAATCCAATTCGTCCGCTCCGTTTTTAATTGCCTCCCGGGTCTCAAAGGCCTTGGTGGCAGTATCTTGGTAGCCAAAAGGAAAACCAATCACGGTAACCACCTGAATCTCCTCGTCTGCTAAATCGCGTTTGACTTTTTTGACCCAAAAAGGAGGAATACAAATTCCCACAAACTGCTCATCAATCGCATCCTGGACCAACTGATCGACTTCTTCCCCCGCCATGGTCGGTTTTAGCAGGGTAGATTCTAGGTATCTGTTTAATTTATTCATGAGGATAAACAAAATCTTTTAAGTGCATAAACTCTAAGGTTAAATCTCCATCTCGTGCCACCGTAGCCCGCTCCAAAATCGTCGGATTTTTTTCCAACAAGGCTGGAATTACCCAATGTGACAATTGCTCGCCAAAATCCTTGCTAGCCTCACGCGGAAGTTCACAGGGCAAATTGTCTATCGCCATCACCGATATACTGGTTTGCTTTCCAAAGGCAGCGATTTCCTGCCCAGTCTCCCGATCGACATCATAAACCGGCGAGGTAATCGTCGAAGCACGGCGGGTGGTCGGAACAGAGCCATGGATATCGCAAGTGATATCGGCAATGACCGAAATCGAAAAATCCTCATCGTTGATTTCCTGAAGCTCAAATAAGCGAGGAGCCGCCGGATCCCAATAAGCAGCCGCAATCAATAGCTCTCCTTCCTCGGCAAATTTAGCAAAGTGACTTTCGTATCGCTCTGGATAGTGATAAAACTCCTCCTTATCAAATCCACCATCTGTTTTTCGCCTATTATAATCCGCAGAGTGCAAGTTGACAAAAACCGGCTCATCAAAATACAAATGGAGAAATTCCTCTTTGTTGACTTCCCGGATTTTCAGCGATTCCAATATTTCCCGTGCTCCTTTGCCTACTCTTCCTGCCCCAGTCAGAATAATTTTGATTGGGGGAATCTGGACTTTTTCCAATTCTTTCCGCATCTCCACCAAATCAAAGCAATCTTTTGCCCGCTTGAGATGAAATAGATCAGTCTTGTATCCATAGGTCCAAAAGGCATTATAGGCTCCCACGATTCCCGCCCATCGTCCAAAGGCGACTACGCGATTTCCATTTTCATCCTTGAGTACTTCATAGTCTATCAGTCGGATGTTTTTTTCCAATATCGCCTGAAGCAGTGCCCGATTATACTTTTGGCGCTTGATCGTGTGGGAGAAAAAGAAATAGGTTTTATCAGACTTCAACTGATCGATAGGAACTTCCTTTACCCCAAAAAAAACATCACAGCCGGAAATGTCATCCAAAACTTCAATCCCTTTCTGTCGGTATTCCTCATCTGAATATGCCCGAGTTGGGCTAGACTCTACAAAAAAATGGAAAGCTCCCTCATATTTTTTTGCCAATAATGAGATTTGTTCGGGTGTAAAAGGACTTCGCCTATCCGGCGGATTTTTTCCTTCACGAATAATTCCGATTTTCATAAAAATATACGGGTTTACAGAGTAATCAAGATCAATGGACTACATGTTATTAGCCGGCAGCTGGTTGGTTTTTTATTTCCTTCACAGCTTCTTAGCCAGCTCCAAGTTAAAAAGAATTCTTAAGGAGAAATTAGCTTCGGGCTATAAATGGTATAGACTTTTTTACTCGGCAATTTCTTTGGTCCTATTTCTGGGAATTCTCATTCAATCTGTTTTGATCCAGCCACAACGAATTTTTGAAGAAAGTAATCTGCTTGTGTATTTAGGTTATATGCTGGCAACTTTTGGGACGATTTTATCAGTAAAAAGCAGCAAAGCCTGGTCCCTAAAGAAATTTCTGGGTATAAACCCTGATTCGGAAGAGACTGAAATACTCATTAAAAGCGGGCTCTACGGTAAAATAAGGCATCCATTGTATGCCGCTTTGCTGATGATCTTTATGGGTTATTTATTAGTTGCTGGGACAGCCACTGCTTTGGTGCATTTGGCTTGCTTGCTCATTTACCTTCCTTTTGGGATTTATTTTGAGGAAAAAAATCTCATTGAAAAATTTGGTGATTCGTACAAAACTTATCAGAAAGAAGTGCCTCCTCTAATTCCAAGATGGAGTAGATAAAAAAAAGGGCCGAAGCCCTTTAAATTAATCTATTCCTAAGAAATCTACATCGAATCGAAGTATGGAATTAGGGGGAATGACATCCCGGTCTGCATCCCGATAAGCATAGGGGGAGGGAATAATCAGCACGGCTTTGGATCCCGGTCTCAGGCGCTGAAATGCAATCTCCCAGCCTTGAATGACTCTACCCTGACCAATACTGAATTCGATAGGTACGTAATCTCTATTTTCATCAAACAAATCGTTTTCCCTAGCCACATCCTCAAGACTCGTATCAAAAACTGTCCCATCAGAAATCAAGGATCCCGTGTAATCTGAGTAAACTACAGATCCTACCATTGGTCGGGTACCTTCTCCTTCCTCCTGAACGATGATGATGATTCCGCTTTCGTGGTGGATTCGATAGATACTGTCAATCTCTGCACTGGCCAAATACTCGTCAATAATGACCCGATCTCTTTCGAGGTTTTCCTCGATGTCATAGGTAGGCCCATTATTAAAGGGATTGGTGGGCTCGCAAGCCGAAATCACCACAGCCATAAGGATAGAAAAGACAGAAAAATAGTGTTTAGTACGATTCATTAATTATTCGATTTTTTGACATCAAGAAGTTCAATCCCGAAGATAATTGGAGAATTAGGTGGAATCGGTACAGGTCCACCTTGACTACCTGCAGAACCATAGCCATAAATGGAGGGGAAAATCACGGTAACACTATCCCCTTCTTCCATGAGACTGACGGCTGATTCAAAGCCCTCAATCAACTGAAGCTGCTGAGACAACCTGTAGCGAAGGGGACCATATTCTCGATTTGCGTCATATACGTCATTATCCCGAGCAATTTGCTCAACCGAGGAATCAAATACTCTATTACTCAATAATTTCCCCACATAATCTACAGACAGGGTATCCCCGATAGCAGGTTTAACCTCACTTTCTGACACCTTATGCCAAAACATATAAACTCCTGAGAATTCATCGATAAACTCCTTTTCACCTTCGAGTGGATTTTCGGCCAGATACTCTTCGATAGCTTCTTTGTCTTTGATCAATATGGCCTCCACAGTGGACTCATTATCGATACAAGAAGTTAGGCCAATTCCTGCTAGCAAAAGCAGAACCAGTGAAAAACGAGTTAATTTTAGCATATGTGGTTTAGTTTAATTTTAATCGGTAATCTAGGACTATTTCTGCACGTCAGTGACTTCTACGTCAAATACCAAAATGGAGTTAGGTCCGATCATCGCACCCGCACCATTTTCGCCATACGCAAGTGGTGAAGGAATGAGAAACTTCGCTTTGGATCCATTTTTAAGCAGTAGCAATCCTTCGTCCCAGCCTGGGATTACCTGTCCCATTCCTACATTGACCGGAAGTGGTTCGTAAGGACGCTCAGGGTCATACATTTCGTTTTCTTTGGCGATTTCCTCCCAGCTTGTGTCAAACAAGGTCCCGTCCAAAAGATAGCCTGCATAATTGACATACATGGTTGTACCTGGAGTCACTTCATCACCCGTTCCTTCTTCTTCGATGGAATAATAAAGACCATTTTCGGTTTTTTGCACCTCGATGTTATTTTCTTGGGCATACTCTTCAATCGTCTTTCCTTCTTCCACGATCAGCCCTTTGGCACGCTCAGCTTTCGCAGCATTTTCCTTTTCCATTACTTTGGCAAAGTAATCCTGAATTCCAGCCTCGTCCATGATTTCAAATGCTCCCAAGCGTACTTTGACTGCTTCACCTTCCTCTAAGAAAGGAGGAAAATTAGGTCCAAAGATGGTCTCTGCCTTGGATTCAAAAGTGATACTATCACCTTTTTTAAGGTTCAGGAAAATCTCATCCATTCCATTGTTGGTAGGTGTAGAATCATTAGCCTGAAGATAGCCCGGGAACGGCTGATCCAGCGTAGTGTAAATTACGGAGTCTTCGCCATTTTTGATCTCTAGATGATAGAGAACATATTCTCCGTTTTCAGGCTTTTGGGAGCCTTCCTCGACGTAGCTGTATTCAATACCGTCCTTTTCTGTTACTTTGGTTTTCTGACAGGAGGAAACACTTAGGCCTAGCACCACCGCTAGGATAGCCAGAAGGCTTTTGGAATTTTTCATAAAGATTTGATGGTTTTTTTATTCACGTGTAAAAGCCTTCGGTTTAATCCGCTGAAATGGTTTCTTTATGAAACAATTCATCCTGATGCTCCTCCACCAAGGATTCGAATCGCTCGATGGTTTCTTTCAGACTAAGTTCGGATTTGCCTCCGGCAGCATTTTTATGTCCTCCTCCATTGAAGTAGGACGCAGCAAATTTATTAACCGCTACATCAACCGTGGATCGGAATGAAATTTTTATTCCATCCTCCCGTTCAGAAAATAGCGCGGCAATTTTGATTCCGTCCAAAGATAAAGCATAATTCACCAATCCTTCGGTGTCCCCGGTACGGCTTTGATATTTTTTAAGATCTTTTTTACTGATTGCAAAGTAGGCAGTATGCAAGTCCTCTCTAATAATCAGTCTTCGACTGATGGCAAAACCGATAAATTTCAGTCGATTGATGGAGTAGGAGTCATAAATCCAGTTGGCGATCTGAGAAGCATTGGCTCCAATGTCAATTAACTCAGCGACGACCAAATGGACATTTTTGGTTGTATTAGGATGCCTAAACCCCCCGGTATCGGTCATGATTCCGGCGTAGAGGCACTCGGCAATATCCTTATCGATCAGGTGCTTATCGCCTAAATTGACGATTAGCTCGTAAATCAGTTCACAGGTCGCAGCGGCTTGGGTACTCCAATATCTGAAATTCGCAAAATCCTCCGGATCCTGATGATGATCAATATTGACAATGTAGGCATCCGATTGACGGATCATCTCTCCCAGTTCATTTACCCTATTCAACGCCGAGAAGTCCAAACAGAAAATAATATCTGCTTGAAAAAGAGCTCTGCTGACAGCTGGCTTAAGGTCATCACGGCTAAAATCCAATACCGAATCATTGCCTTTCATCCAATTGAGGAAAGAAGGGTAATCAGAAGGAGTAACCACCGTGACCTCGTGTCCTTTCTTCAGCAGATAGTTGGCCAGTCCCAGAGAGGAACCCAGCGCATCTGCATCAGGCTTGACGTGAGTGGTGATAAATATTTTTTTGGGTGAGGAAAGTTCTTTCTTAAATGAGGCTAATGCTTCCATTTATATCTATTCAACGGCACTTAGGCACTAGTAGTCCGCAAAGGTCATGAATTTTTTTGCAAATGACAACTCGGTCATTTTGCTGGAAATGAAGCAAATAAGGGAATATTCAGTGGATTCACTCGGATTCTGATTTCTATTCCCCTATTTTTGCGGCCGAATTAAACCAATATAAACTCAATAACACATGGCAGGAAACAGAACATTCACCATGATCAAGCCTGACGCATTTGAAGCGGGCAATTCTGGAGCAATCCTAAAAATGATCGAAGAAGCAGGATTTAAAATTGTTGCGATGAAAGCTACCCAACTGACTCCTGAGCTGGCTGGAAAATTTTATGAAGTTCATAAAGAAAGACCTTTCTACAAGGATCTTTGTGCCTATATGTCCTCTGGACCGATTATCGCGGCTATTTTGGAAAAAGACAATGCCGTTGAGGATTTCAGAACCTTGATCGGGGCGACTAATCCAGCAAATGCAGCGGAAGGTACGATCCGTAAGATTTTTGCCAAGTCCATCGAAGCGAATGCGGTTCACGGATCTGATTCCGATGAAAATGCTGCAATCGAAGGAAGTTTCTATTTCTCTCAAACAGAAAGAGTAGGGTAATTCTCTTAGAGAAAGCATAAAAAAAGCGCCAAATACGGCGCTTTTTTTAAGCATTATTTTTTTCGATTACCAAGAGCCTCCTGCGCCACCGCCTCCGAAACTTCCGCCTCCGAAGCCGCCAAAACCACCGCCGCCTCCAAAGCTCCCTCCGCCACTGGAGAAATCTCCAAATTTTCCTCCGCCACCTTTTAGCATATTGGCCAGCATAATGGTCGTCCACAGGTCAACTCCTCCGCCTCGACCGCCCATGTGGTTGTCGTTGTCGCTTTTATTTCTGATCAGTGGCAGCACCACAAAAATCACAATGAAAAGTAAAAATACAATCAGTGCGCCTCCACTATTGCCATCAGAGACTACCTCATCGGCATCGTATTCTCCCGAGGCCAATTTGAAGATCATATCTGTGGCCTGATCCAATCCTGTATAATAATCCTCCGTTTTGAAATTGGGAAGGATCAAATTAGACACGATTCGCTTAGCCAAGGCGTCCGGCACCGCGCCTTCTAGTCCGTAACCAGTCGCAATGAAAACTTTCCGATCATCCATTGCGGCCAGGATCAGAATCCCGTTGTCATTTTCTCCTCCTATTCCCCAGAGATCGCCCAATTGAAAGGCATAATCCGAAATGTCGTATTGGCCGACAGATTTGATCAAAACGACGGCGATTTGAGATGAGGTGCTGTCATCGTAGGCCACCAGCTTATTTTCCAATCGGGAGACTTCATCCTGAGAAAGCACTCCGGCAAAATCATTGACTAGCCTGGGGGGATCTGGCACAGGAGGAAAATCCTGAGCCAATCCAGCTACAGCTTGTACTATTAGAAAGGCACTAAATAAAAGAGCTTTAAGCCCCAAAGGAAATCTCATCTGATAATTCGTTTTCATCGTCATCCCCCTGATGGGGAAAATGTGCAGCAAGCTGTTCTCCAGCACTATGAATGCCATCAATCAGGCCCAAGGTAAACTCTCCTTTTTTGAATCGGGAAGTCATGTGATCTTTGATACTTTCCCAAAAATCCTTAGGAACGACTCGGTTGATTCCGGCATCCCCCAAGATGGCAAACTTATGATCCAAAACCGCCAAATAAAATAACACCCCATTCCGCTGGGCAGTTTGATACATTTTTAGTTTTTCAAACACCTCCGCAGCCCGATCCAGTACATCTCCTCGACAGTGATTCTCGATATGCACTTGAATCTCTCCTGAAGTTTGGTTTTCGGCGGTACGGATCGCCGCTACGATTTGCTTTTTCTCCTCATCGGAGAATAATTTCTTAGCCATGGCTTTTAATTAAAACTCTACCGCGGGGGCATTTTCTGCTCCAGCAGCTGCCTCAAAGGTTCCCTTGGTTTCAAAACCATACCAGCCCGCAAAAATATTATTGGGGAATGTTCTCAAATTGGTATTGTAGGTGATTACGGACTCATTGAAGTTTCTACGCGCCACGGCAATCCGGTTTTCAGTGCCTTCCAGCTGTGCCTGAAGCTCCAAAAAGCTTTGATTTGCTTTGAGGTCTGGATAACGCTCGACGGTAACCAACAAGCGACTTAAGGCGCCGGAAAGCTGGTCTTGCGCGGCTTGAAACTGCTCGATATTTTCTGGGCTCAGATTATTGGCATCGATATTCATGGAGGTGGCTTTTGCCCGGGCTTCTACCACTCCAGTCAAGGTCTCCTGCTCAAAATCCGCATAGCCTTTGACGGTGTTGACCAGGTTGGGGATCAAATCTGCTCTTCGTTGGTATTGGGTTTCCACTTCGGCCCATTGACCGTTGACTTGCTCCTCAGTTTGGACAAACATATTGTAAGTACCAACAGCTTTGGTGTAGATAAACACACCGACAATCGCCAAGATCGCAATGGGAATTAATAGTTTTTTCATGTTGTGCTTTGGTTAGAAAACTTCTCTATGGACGGTTATTTTTTAACATTGGTTGTCCTGAATTTTAACGGTTCAAAAGTAAGAAATTAAAACCGGATCATTCTCCGATTTCATATTTGCTTTCGCAGTGTAAACTGGTAGGTAAAATCCTCATAACGGACCAAATCCTCATCAAAATACCGACGAACCTCAATTTCAATCGTTCGGCCTTCTTCGGAGCGCAAAAGCTTTATCACCTCTGAGAGCTCCCAGATCAAAACCGGGATTTTGTTGATACTCAATATCTCATCAAAGGGCAATATCCCGGCATCCCCGGCAGGGGACCCTCTTCTAACGTCACCGATGTAAAACCTTTTTTTATCAGAAGGAGTCTTTCGTACCGTCAGACCGCTCATATCGTATTCGTATGGCGCATAAAAAGCATCCCCTTTTTTGATATAGGCCTTTTCATTGGGATAATCCAATATCAATCTAGTCCTACCCAAAACTTCGGAGCCCAAACTCCCTAACCTTCCCGTATTTTTGATAATGTATGAAAAGGCCGTCTCATCTGGATAAGAAGTCAAAACTTCTTGCTGCTTAAAGTTTCCTATTTTAAGCCAATCCACCCTTCCAATGTAGCCGTACAAAAGACCACCCAGACTTTGTCCCAATTCCGCCTCAATAAAAAGCGGGGGCATCGTAATGCTTTCAGTGGTCTCCCTATTCAATAGTAGTCCGTGATTTGCACCGGTATCGATCAAAAGTTTGGCATCCAGCGTACTCCCGTCTTTTTGTTTGACTTTCGTTTGGATGTAGGGTTTGCTCTGATTGATTTCCAAGTCTAGTTTTCTAAAAAAAAGTGGTTTCCAGCCCAATTTGTCAGTTTTGTAAAAATCGATTCGCTCATGATCATAATTGATCTTCACTGGATTGAATTTGAAAAATTCATACCCGATTATTCCATAAATTGGCACTCCCACCACGGCCTCCAAATCCAGAAAATTATCCTCGATGACCAAGAGACTTTGCGCGACTCCCTCGATGGGTCCCAAATCAAAATGATTGACGGGAGATACCGAGGCCATGATTTCATTACTTCCATCAGCCCCCATGAGATTCAGTCGGCGGGTATATTCCAATCCCAAGGCATCCCCCAGGTCCTTCGAAAATAGAATATTCGATCTCACCCCCGTGTCGATTAGAAAATTCATCGGCGGGTTTCCATTTACCGAAACCGGCACGATGATCAAACTATTGGAGGCATAAAAAGGCAAAATCACCTTCCGTTTATCTTCCTTCATAAAAAAACCAGGTAATTGACCCCAACTATCGACAGAAAGGAGGAGCAGCAGAAAAATTGCAAAACAACTATTCTTTAACATGAATCGGCCTATGGGTGATTGCTTTAATATACGGTTTTTTAAAGTCAAATTTCAAAATTGTATAACGAGTTTCCTTGGGGTCTTTGTTTGACCCGAAAGAAAAAGAATTTAATTAGATTGAAACCAAATTAGGATGTTTAGGGCTTGGGTGGTTGTCAAAAAAATGAGAATGAATCATCTTTATTTTTGGAATATATAAACCATGGCAGATAAAGCATTAATTGAGAAGGCAAAAAAAATATTTGAAAATTTCCTGATAAAGCAGGGAAGTCGCAAAACCCCTGAGCGTTTTTCAGTCATCGATGAACTTTATTCCCTACCGGAAGATGAGCACATTGACGTGGAGGGGCTTTTTTTGAAAATGCGCAACAAGGGATACACCATCAGCCGGGCGACTATTTACAACACCCTGGATCTTTTGGTCGAAAGCGGTCTAGCCGTCAAACATCAATTCAAAGACAAGGTAGCGCTCTACGAACAAGCGCTCACCTATAAGCATCATGATCACCATGTATGCAACCAATGTCGGAAAATCCGGGAGTTTTCCGATCCCAAAATCAATCAGATCAAAGATATGATCGGCAAGGAATTTCAGTCCGAGATCACCTCGCATTCTTTGGTGCTGTACGGAGATTGTCAGATCCCCCACTGTGAAAATCTCACCGTAATTTAAATTTATTGAAATAGCTTTTTGTAAATCGGCTTCCGATAGAGAAACTGCAAATAAAGTGCGGGATAAAGTAGAAAAGTAACCAGAGCATTTGGTCCGGCATAGCTAATTTCATCTCGGATTATGGTGCCTGAGCCCTGCCGAATGATCCGGTGCTTGTGTTTCCATTTTTTTAGAAAAAAAGGAAGCTCGATTCCCTCGTCCACAAAGTAAAATTCTGCTTCGGAAAGTTCGTCCTCCGTGATTCTACTGGTCCACTTTTGCTTGAAAAAGATAAAATTCAGCTCCAAAGAAACCAAATCACCAGTTTTGGACCCGTCAAATCGGAGCAATTTCACAGGCGGAAAAGGAGGACTTAATTTTTTGAAAAGTGACTCGTTGAAGCCCTCCATGACTCCATGAAGGGATGCATTGACAGGAGTTTCAATGGTGATTTTCATGATTAAAAGCTAAGAACAAATAACAAAAACAAAATTAACCAAATCCCATCCATAAACTGCCAGTAGACGGTGAATAGCCGGATTCGCATTTTTTCAAAGGGATTGGTCAGCAGGATCAAATGCTTGATTTCGTCAGCTTGGTTTTTTTTCAGCTGAACCCACAGAATCACCGCAAAGATCATCGCCCCCACTAAATGGAAAATATGGATTCCTGTCAAAACATAAAGAAAACTCCCACTGGGAATTCCCTGCAAACTGATTCCCATTGCCTCCAACTCAATCCAGCCGGAAATCTGCAACAGTGTAAATACAAGCCCAAGTAGCAAGGTGTTTCGAAGCGAATCGATGACTTTCTGAGTTCGCTCCTCTTGGTAAAAAATCCGCATTCGTGTAGCGGTATAGCCGCTGATCACCAATAAAAACGTGGAGAGAAGAAAAGAAATGGGCATTTTTTGATTGAGGCCGCTCAACTGATCCAAGCCTGAAAACAAAAATGCAATCGTCAAAAACATAAAGATCAAGCCACTTCCAAACATCCCCAAATATAAGAGTGTCTCGTAGGGATGTAGATTTTCTATTTGCTGAAACCAGGTTTGGTTTTTTTGGGGCTGCTTCACGTTCAGCAAAACAATTTTTGACCCCTTAGGTTCAAAATTTTATTGAATAGATGAATTTGGGATTCAACCATCCAAATCCACTAAATTGCAGGCCCAAATCTAACAATCCCCCAATCTCTTGGACCAACAGGCTTTCCTTTCCATATATCAATCTGATCCTTTTTTCCAGACCTTTTCAGAAAAACTGTCCTCCGGTGAAAAAGCCGGTTTTCAAATACGAGGGCTTTCAGGCAGTCTGGATATGGTGGTTTTTGCGAGCTATTTTCGCTCCAGAGGTGGCTTTCACCTGATCATTGCCCAAGACAAAGAAGAAGCGGCCTATCTGAATTCTGACTTGCAGAGTTTGCTGGCGATGGAGGAGCATCTCGTTTTCCCATCCAGCTTTAAGAGACCCTATCAATACGAGGAAGTTGATAACGCCAATGTGCTGCTTCGATCCGAAATATTAAATCAAGTTTTGGAGCACAGGGGTAGTCCAAAAGTCATCGTTACCTATCCCGAGGCACTTTATGAAAAAGTAATCAATAAGCGGTCGCTAAAGGAAAATACATTTACGGCCAGTGTAGGAGAGAAAGTTGACATGGCTTTTGTCTCGGAGCTATTGAGCAGCTATGATTTTGAGCGGACAGACTTTGTCTATGAACCGGGACAATTTGCCATCCGGGGAGGGATTTTAGATGTCTTTTCCTTTTCCAATGAGCATCCTTACCGAATCGAACTCTTCGGAAAAGAAATCGAAAGTATCCGAACATTTGATCCGGAGACTCAGCTGTCCATCGATTCGGTGGATCAGATTTCCCTTATTCCCAATACCCAAACGAAGCTACTCCAAGAAGTCCGCCAGTCATTTCTGGAATTCCTGCCCGGTGAGGCGATCCTTTGGATCAAAGATTATCAGCTTACTGCCGATGTGATGACTGAGGCCTATCACAAAGCCGAGATTACTTTTGCCCAAATTCAGGCCAAAACCAACCAAACCAAGACAGTGTTGAATCCGGCGGACCTTTTTGATCAAGGAGCTGATTTTACCCGGATGGTGACCAAATTTTCTTACGTGGAATTTGGACGGCAATTTTATCTCAAAACTTCAAATATCCTCGAATGGGATTCCCAGCCCCAGCCTTCCTTCAATAAGAATTTCACGCTTTTGGTGAGCAATCTGTCCGAAAATGAAAAGAAGGGTTTTACCAATATCATCACTGCCGAAAACGCCAAACAAATCGATCGGTTGATTGGGATTTTTCAGGAATTGGATCCCACTTTGCAGGTTCAAAGCATGTTGATTGGGCTGAGAGAAGGTTTTGAAGATCGGAGCAAAAAATTGGTTTGTTTTACTGATCACCAGCTTTTTGAACGGTTTCATCGCTACAAATCCCGGAAAAAAGCCAGTAAATCCAAGGCTCTTACCATCAAAGAACTCAAAGCCCTACATCCGGGCGATTACATCGTTCACGTGGACTATGGAGTCGGGCGCTTTGCCGGATTGGAAAAGGTGGATGTGGCTGGCAAAATGCAGGAGGCCGTGCGATTGGTCTTTCGGGATGATGATTTGTTGTATGTCAATATTCATTCCCTGCACAAAATCTCCAAATATTCTGGACAGGAAGGTCAGATGCCATCCATGTCTAAATTGGGATCTCCTGAATGGGAAAATAAAAAGAAGCGTGCCAAAAAGCAGGTAAAGGACATCGCCAAGGATCTCATTGCCTTGTATGCCAAGCGAAGATCGGCTCCAGGCTATGCCTTTTCGGGAGATTCGGTCTTGCAGGTGGAGCTCGAAAGCTCCTTTATCTACGAAGACACGCCCGATCAGGCTATTGCGACCTCAGATGTGAAATCCGATATGGAAAAATCCTATCCCATGGACCGATTAGTCTGTGGAGATGTAGGATTTGGAAAAACAGAAGTGGCTATCCGGGCGGCATTCAAAGCGGTAAATGACCGTAAACAAGTGGCAATTCTGGTTCCAACCACGATTTTGGCCATGCAGCATTATCAAACCTTCAAGGAACGGCTTTCAGATTTCCCGGTCAACGTGGATTATATCAACCGATTCCGTACGGCTAAGCAGGTGAAAGACATTATCGAGCGGGTCAAAACTGGTGATATTGACATTTTGGTGGGAACTCACCGAATCGTAAACAAGGATATTGTTTTTAAGGATTTGGGACTTTTGGTCATTGATGAAGAGCAGAAATTCGGAGTGAAAGTCAAAGATCAGCTCAAAAACCTCCGGGTAAATGTCGATGTACTAACTCTGACAGCCACACCGATACCCCGAACCCTTCATTTTTCATTGATGGGGGCACGGGATCTTTCGGTGATCGCTACTCCTCCACCCAACCGTCAGCCGGTCACCACTGAAGTTCAGACCTTTCAGGAGGAAGTGATTCGCGATGCCATCGCCTACGAGCTGCGTCGAGGCGGACAGGTATTTTTTGTCCACAACCGCGTAGGCGAAATTGACAGCATTGCAAACTTGATTATGAAACTAGTCCCGGAAGCCAGAGTGATCGGAGCGCACGGGCAAATGGACGGCAAAAAGCTGGAGCAGGTGATGGTGGATTTTATCAATCATGAATACGATGTCCTCGTATCCACCAATATCATCGAATCGGGATTGGACATTGCCAATGCCAACACCATTATCATCAATCGTGCGCACATGTTTGGGCTCAGCGATCTCCATCAGATGCGTGGTCGAGTAGGTCGGAGTAACAAAAAAGCATTTTGCTATTTGTTGACCCCTCCGATGTCAGGATTGACTCCGGAGTCTAGAAAACGACTTCAAACCTTGGAAGAGTTTTCCGATTTGGGAGACGGATTCAAAGTGGCGATGAAAGACCTTGATATTCGCGGGGCGGGAAATCTTTTAGGCGCCGAGCAAAGTGGATTTATCACCGATTTGGGCTTTGAGATGTACCATAAGATTCTCGATGAGGCTGTTCAAGAATTGAAGGAAAATGAATTTGCGGCGCTTTTCGAAGAGGATCTGAAAGAAAAAGTAAAGGTATTGGTCCAGGATTGTACCATCGAGACAGATTTGGAACTGCTAATCCCCGAGGAATACGTGGGCAATATCAGCGAACGATTGGGATTGTACTCCAAGTTGGATTCGATCAAAAACGAGGATGAGTTGGATCAATTTGCCACCATGCTTACAGACCGTTTTGGGCCGATTCCCGACTCTGTCATCGACTTAATGGAGACGGTCCGGCTACGCTGGAAAGCAGAAAAGTTGGGAATAGAAAAACTCGTACTCAAAAGCAATCAAATGAAATGTTACCTTTTGCCGGCGAGCAGAGAAGACTTCTACAGTTCTCCGGTATTTATGCAGATCATGAAATTTGCCCAATTGAATTCACGGAATTTTAAAATAAAGGAACACAAAAATCGTTTGATTCTTACCGTAGGGGAGGTAGGTAGCATTTCATCCGCTCAAAAATGGCTAAAAGAGATGCTTGAAAGCAAAAATTAAAAAATTTTAACTGGCATAAATATTGCACTTTCGCACACAAAATTTGTCGTAAAAGCCCAAATTCGCTTAAATTAAGGCAATGGGTTCTTATCGATAAGCTAATATACAATTGGAAGTGCTCGTTATAGGCTATATATTAGCGCTTTAAACTTGATCTAAACTCGAAAAACATATGCGTTTTAGTAACAAATCCTATGGAATGTGGGCCGCCGCTCTGATGATCGTCGGAGGGTCCGTGCTCTCTTCCTGTAACAAAACTCCTGGCTATGGCCGACGCACTGCAAACAATCCCGGGAAAAAAAGTGCTACTACAGGCGCTGAATTTTCTTTTGAAGAAAATGATTCGACCAGCTTTTTTGTAGCTAGAAATGCAGAGCAAATTCCCGGTCCCAATTTGAAATTTATCCAAGGGGGTAGAGCAGTTTTGGGTTCACAGGAAGAAGACGTGATGGCATTCCGGGATAATTTGGAGAGAACCGTAACGGTAGCAAACTTCTATCTGGACGAAACAGAAATTACCAATAACGATTTTAGAGAATTCCTCTTCGATATGAAGAAGCGAGTAAGCGCCGATTCATTGGCCAATCTCGAACCGAGAGAAGACGTATGGGGAGGAGCTTTGTCATTCAATGACATGTATCAGTCTTATTATTTCAGATTCCCTGGTTTTAACTTTTATCCGGTAGCCGGAGTGTCTTGGCAGCAAGCCAATACCTACGCCAAGTGGAGAACTGAATATGTACAAGAACTTATTCGTGAAGAGCGGGGCATAGACTCCTCTTTCACCAAATCGCAATTAATCGAGCGAGGAGTTGCGCTTGCCGATTACCGCCTTCCTAGTGAAGCTGAATGGGAATATGCTGCCAAAGCGATGATTGGAACACAGTATCTGGATGAAAACCAAGAGTATGGCCGAATTTATCCTTGGGATGGTCGAGGAGTGAGAAATCCATACAACGTCAAGCGAAAAGGTAAGCAAGGTGATTTCTTGGCTAACTTTAAGCGAGGACGAGGTGACTACGGAGGTATCTCCGGAAATCAGCGTAATGACGGTGAAATCCTTCCTACCAATGTATACGATATGGCTCCCAATGATTTTGGATTGTACCACATGGCCGGAAATATGAACGAGTGGGTATATGATGTCTACCGTCCATTGACCTATCAAGATGCTGATGATTTGAACCCTGTGCGTAAGGACGGATATAAGGATGAGGCTGAAAACTACGAAATTTCAATGTTTACCGATGACATCCGTGTTTACAAAGGCGGAAGCTGGAGAGATGTTACTTATTGGCTTGCGCCGGGTACCCGTAGATTTATGCATCAGGACTCTGCGACCAACCATATTGGTTTCCGATGCGCTATGATTTCTATCGGAGAAAAAGGAAAATAAGAATTCTTATTTTTAAAAAAGGCCAAGTTGACTCAGATCAACTTGGCCTTTTTTATTTCTATTCGATCAAAAGATTGAAAATTACACGATTTTGAAATTCACTGAATTTTCAAAACTTGAGTCGAAAACCAGTCTGGGCAAAAAATCCATTAGTCCGACCAAAATCAATTTGAGCGAAAGCTGGAGAAATATCGTTGACGGACCATTCGTAAGAAAGATCAACAAAAAGTATCCAAATATTTAGTCCCGTACCCGCAAAAACTCCCCAAGCCGGAGAGTTCAACTCATCCGGATTAATATCTCCTGTATCGGTATAAAGAAAGGCTGAAGGGCCTACAAATCCTCTCCAAGCAAAAGTCGATTCTTCATTTCCGATAATGTAAGCCCCCAAGGAAACGGGAATACGAATTCCCTTAAATTTAGGATCACTTAGACTCAAGCCTTGACTCGCACCATTTTCAAAGGCATAGCTGCGGGACATAAAGAAAATACCAGGTTCGACATACATTTTTTTACCAAACTCCATACTCAGTCCTATTTGCCAACTACCACTACCATTGACCACATCATCTGCGGATTTTACATCAGAGAAGTTAAGCCCTAGAGTTGGCTTTATCGCTTGACCTGAGGCAACTATTGAAATAGAGAAATAGAGCGGAATCAAAATCAATAATTTTTTCATATCAGGGGTTTATATGATTTTTATTCAAATCAAGATACGGAATTCTTTTTTTACCAGTCCAAAAATCAGTCTTGAAAATCCATCTCCAACCATTAAACAATCATTAAAACACAAGATCTACCATTAGAGAATATTTGTAGTAAAAGTCAGTTTGGCTTGCGTATTTTAGACTATCAAAATTACCTATCGAATATGAACTTAAAAAGAAAACTACAACCCCTACTTTGGCTTTTTGTAGCAGCTATTTGGCTGCCTGCGTTTGGCCAAAATTACCAAACTCCACCGAGTGCAATTGCGGATTTAGTCAATGCCCCAAACACCCCGTCTGTTCGTTTCTCCAAAAATGGAGATTGGATGATGCTCTTAGAAAGTGCCGGAAATCCATCCATTGCGGAGCTTGCACAGCCTGAGTTAAGAATCGCCGGCATGCGGATCAATCCTGCTACTTCAGGTCCATCCAGAAGTCGATCTGTGGAAAACATCAAAATCCGAATGACTCAGGGCGGAGAAGAGATCCAGATCAAAGGATTGCCCGAAAACCCTGCCATGGGTGGATTTGCTCTTTCCAAAGATGAAAAATACATGGCCTTCACCAATACTGAAGATACAGGTATCAGTCTTTGGGTGGTAGATATGGCGACTTTTGAAGCTAAAAAACTAACCGATGCTATCCTCAACGATGTGATGGGAAATGTGATGACCTGGACTCCGGATAATCAGATCCTGATCAAAGCCAATAATCCCGATCGTGGATCCATGCCAGAAGAGCCTGCCGCTCCAGCCGGTCCGGTAATCCAGGAAACTAGCGGTGATGCTGCTCCTTCCAGAACCTACCAAGATCTCTTGAGCAATCCTTACGATGAGCAACTTTTTGCCTATTTCATGGATACTCAGCTGATCCTAGTAGATCTAGATGGAAACAAAAAAGCTGTCGGACCCAAGGCTATGATCAAGTCTTTTGACCTTTCTCCCGACGGTTCTTATCTTCTGGTAGACATCATCAAGCAACCTTTTTCTTACCTAGTTCCTGCTTCCCGATTCCCTTACGATGTGGAGATCTGGTCAAAAGAAGGACAAAAAGTAAAAACCTTTGCGCAGATTCCTTTGGACGAAGTCAGACCAACTGGATTTGATGCGACCGTAACCGGCCCAAGAAGTATCAACTGGAGAGCCGATAATCCTGCGGTACTATATTGGGTAGAAGCCCAAGACGGAGGGGATGGCAAAGTCGAAATGGAAGAGCGAGAGATCGTCTATACCTTGGCTGCTCCATTTTCTGGAAGCAAGCAAACCCTGGCGACTACTTCGCTACGTTTTGGCGGAATTTCCTGGTCCACTGATGATTTTGCTATTTTGAATGAAAGATGGTTTGGTGCTCGTCGGGAAATCCGATCCGTCATCAATCCGGCAAACCCTGCTCAGGAAAAACGTGTAATTATCGACCGGTCATATGACGACATTTACAATGACCCAGGAAGTCCAATGTACACCGAAAATGAATTTGGTGAAAACGTACTCCTGAGAAAAGGAGATTTAATTTTTATGACTTCTGAGGGAGGAAGCCCAGAGGGAAGTATGCCATTTTTATCCACATTCAATACCAAAACCAAAGAGCAGGAAATCCTTTGGAGGTCCGAAGCTCCATTTTATGAGCGTGTAGTTAAGGTATTGGACGATGAAGGTACAGAATTTATCACGCTCAAGGAAGGAACCGACGTTCAGCCTAATTATTGGTTGGTCAATACCAAGAGAAGAATAGCTCCCCAACAGGTGACCGCTTTTGCTCATCCCTATGAATCTATCAAAGGAATCAACAAGCAATTGGTCAAGTACAAGCGTAAAGACGGCTTGGATCTTTCGGCGGTGATTTATACTCCAGAAGGCTTTACCCCGGGAGAAGATGCGCCACTTCCGGTATTGATGTGGGCCTATCCGAGAGAATACAAGTCAGCGGAAATCGCTTCACAGGTAAGAGGATCGAAATACCGATTCACACGATTAAGCTGGGGTTCTCCCATCTACTGGGTAACCCAAGGATATGCGATTATGGATCAGACAGAGATGCCTATCGTAGGCGAAGGAGACAAAGAGCCGAATGATTACTTTATCGAGCAATTGGTCGCTAATGCCGAAGCGGCGATTGATCACATTGTCGAATTGGGCATCGGAGACCGAAATCGCATTGGTGTCGGTGGACACTCCTATGGAGCCTTTATGACGGCCAATTTGCTTTCACATACGGATTTGTTTGCAGCAGGAATCGCTCGAAGCGGAGCGTATAACCGAACTTTGACTCCATTTGGATTCCAGTATGAGCAGCGAAGCTATTGGGAAGCACCTGAGGTTTATTTCAATATGTCTCCCTTCTCTTTTGCCCACAAAGTGAAAACTCCACTCCTGATGGTTCATGGAGAAGCGGACAATAATTCCGGTACCTTCCCTATCCAATCAGAGCGCTATTACAATGCATTGAAAGGGCACGGGGCTACGGCAAAATTGGTGTTTTTACCGCATGAAAGTCACGGCTATGCGGCCAAAGAATCCATTCTACACACGCTTTATGAAATGGACAGCTGGCTGGATAAATACGTGAAGAACAAAAACAAAATTGAGCCTTCGAGGTAATTCAGCTCAAACTCTAAATGAAACAAACCCTCCTCAGAGAATCTGGGGAGGGTTTTTTCAATACAAAAAGCCAAAAAGCCACAATGGGATGGTGTTACCTATCCCGATTTCGATATCATCTTTGACCAAATATGAATGTGGTAGGTCTTTTATCTGAGTCTTTGATTTATTTTTTCCTCCGATTTCAAAGATAGTATTCCCAATCAAAAAATCTCCTCGGTCTGCGAGATAAACTGCATCGGTGCTACGTAGTTGATTGCAAAAAAAAGTCTCCCGAACAGTCCCTACATTTGTTTGATCTTCCCCTAGGGCATAAAGTAAATTAGTATTGGCCAAATAAATTTTATCCGGCTTGGTCAATGCTCCGATTCCTTGTTTGGGTTTGTGAAGCACTTGAATAATTTTTGCCCGATTTAAAAGCTCAAGCGAACGCAAAAGCGTAGGTCGTGAAATCCCGGATTTTCGACTCAGTTCAGAAACATTCGGCGTGAAAGGAACAGAAGTGCTAATTAATCGAATGAGCTTTTTTAGTTTAAAGATCGTTTCAAAATCCAAATTCTCTACGGCATTGATATCCAACTCCAGAGTCAATTGAACCGTTCTTTTCAATTTTTCATAATAGCTTTCGCGATTCTCTTTGTAGTATGGGTAGCTTCCAAATTTCAGATAATTAAGAAATACCGGAATCGGAGCCATTTTTTCCAATATCTGCTCTGCAATTCCCACATGATTTTCAATCATCTCAGCCAAGGAAAAAACCGGAAATGAATTTCCCTTTTCGAATTGGATAAATTCCCGAAATGATAATTCCGGCAATTCGAAAGAGACCAATCTCCGACTTAGATCCGCCTCTCCCTTGTATATTTCCAAAATAGAGGAAGAAGTAAAAATTAATTTTAAGTCGGGGAGATTATCAAAAATCAATTTTAACTCTTGTGACCAGGTGGGGTATCGATGAATTTCATCCAGAAGTAAGGTCTTCCCTCCCAGTAGATAAAACTCATCCGCAAAATCCAGCAGTCTATTCTCTGTAAAATAAAAATCATCCAGACTCACATAGACAGCACTTCCATCTTTGGGTAAATCCCGTTTTAAATGCTGAAGCAGAAGCGTGGTCTTGCCGGTACCCCGAGCACCCAAAATGCCTATGAGTCGATTACTCCAATCTATTTCATCTAATAGGAAGCGCTGAAAATCCAGTTTTATCCCAGCTACTTTTCGCTGAGACAAGAGTAATAACTTTTCCATAGTGTAAAATTGATTTTACACTAATATAGCATTTTTGTAAAATATATTTAACAAAATATCAATTTTTTGTAAAACCAATTTTACAATTAGCCTAAATCATTCCCCCACATAAAAATCAAAAAGAGGATTCCCAAGGCGATGCGATACCAGCCAAAAGCGGTAAATCCATGATTGGAGACATAGTGAAGAAAAAACTTCACTGCGATCCAGGCTGTCACAAAAGCAATCCCTGAACCAATAAGCAACATCATTACTTGGGCTTGGGTAAATGCCAAATCAGATTTGAGCAAATCATAACCCCCCGCAGCCATCATCGTCGGCACAGCCAATAGGAAAGAAAACTCCGTAGCTTGCTTTTTATCCAAACCATTAAATACGCCGCCAATAATCGTCGCAGCAGCCCGAGAAGTCCCTGGCACCATAGCAAGGCACTGAAATAGGCCGATGAAAAATGCCTGTTTGTAGGTGATATCTTCTACCTCATCTACCGTCGTTTCCTGATTGACTACTCTTTTATCGATCAATATCAAGATAATTCCGCCCACAATCAGGGAAATGGAGACCACGATTGGGTTAAAGAGATACCCTTTGATGATCTCATACGCCAAGAGTCCAACTATAGCCGTGGGAATAAACGCCGCCAACAACTTGTAGTAAATCTTCAATCCACGGAAAAACCGCTTGATATACATCAGCGCAATCGCCAAAATCGCCCCCAATTGGATAAAAACCTCAAAAGTCTTCACAAATTCATCTTCGTGAATGCCCATCGCAGCGGAGGCTAAAATCATGTGACCGGTTGATGAAATCGGCAAAAACTCAGTAAGCCCCTCGATGATGGCTATAATGATGGATTGGAATAAAGTCATGATGTCATGTTAATGCTCGGCAAAAATAAGAAAGCCAATGGGGATGACCAGTTTTTTTAAGAAAAGTAAACTTCCTTATACCGGTCAATTTTCCATAAATGTTCTTGAACATACCAAGCATCTTCCAATTATCCCCTAAATTGGATTCATCAAATCCAATCCGGCAATGAAAGATATTTTCGACCCCAAAGTCACCCAAGAACTCATCGAGCGAGTCAATCAGCTCAAACCCGAAAGTCCTGCCTTATGGGGAAAAATGACTGTCGATCAGATGTTGGCCCATTGCTCCATTGCTTACGAAATGGCCTTCACCAACAAGCATCCAAAACCCAATCCTCTCCTGCGTTTCTTGCTGAAAACCTTTGTGAAAAATGGGGTCGTCAATGAAGTGCCGTATAAAAAGAACCTCCGAACTGCTCCCGTTTTTCTGATCAAAGAGCGGAAAAATTTTGAGGAAGAAAAATCCCGATTAATTAAATATCTTGAACACACGCTGAATCTGGGCAGAGATCATTTTGAGGGAAAAGAATCCTTATCCTTCGGTCCGATGACTGCAAACGAATGGAACAACCTTTTTTACAAGCACTTGGACCATCATCTGACGCAGTTTGGGGTTTGAATAATTGATTAAAATTTAAAGAGCAATGAAACACATTTTGATTCTATTTATTTCATTTTTGATAATTGGGGCAGGATTTGGTCAAGAAACAGAAAAATTAGCTGCGCAAAAATCTTTTGCTGCTTGGGAACAATTTCTTGCCACACAAGCAAAATATCCCACTTCGGCCTTGCGGTCAAATAAAGAAGGATATGTCATTATGGAACTGAATATCGACGCCGAAGGTAGAATTGGCTCTGCAAATTTAAAAGAATCCACCTCCAAGGGCATGGGGCAATCGGCTCTTTCTGCCATGGAAAAAGCCATTCATATTTGGAATCCAGAAATGTTGGCAGAACGGAAAAGAGATGAAACCTATCAAACCGTCTTTAGCTTTGAATCTGTAGATCCCCAAAATCCAAACGCTTCCACAGAGGCTATTACTCGACAGCTCTATAAGGGAAAGCCAGAAAAGGCATTGAAAATTGTAAACCGAATTTTGGAAAAAAAGCCCTTTGACTACCAAACTTTAGAAATTCGATCTCAAATTCACAGACAATTGGGTATGGAGGAGGAAGCGACGGAAGACTTGCTCAAATCCCAGGAATTGAAGGATAAAACACTTGCAGTAATCCGAAACAGGACTTTCGGTATCATCACAAGACGACAGGTGACAGGATCTTTTTCAAATTAATTTAGTGAAATTGCCAAAACCCCCAGTCTTTTATAAAATCAACCCTCTATTTATCAATCAATTGAAATGTTAAAATTCAAAAAGTCGATGGGTTTTTAAAATTCTTTCACTAATTTTTATCCTCACTAACTTAAATCTCGATGAAAAATTTACTCCTTTCTCTACTTTCGTTTTTTATCGTCGTCAGTGCCTCTTCGGCTCAGGGGGTAAAAGCCAATGAAAATTTAAATGAGGATCTTAGAAAAAATCTGAAATATCCTGATGAACTCAGAAGCAACGAAATTCAAGGTCCCGTATCCTTACTGATCGGATTTGATCAAGAAGGTAAAATAAATTCCGCTCCTGAAGTCTTGGCGGGAAACGAAAACTTGGCTGAAGAAGTCATCCGTGTGCTGCACTTAGTCCAATCTGGAAAAAGTACAGATCTGGTGGCGGAGGATTATTATGGTCAGGATTTGATTTTGAATGTAAATTTTAGAATTACTTCAGGCAATTCCCAGCAAATCAACCTTCCCATTACGGAACAAAAAATCTTGAAAGATCTCAACGAAAAAATTGCTCAGAATCCTTACTTTCCATCTTACTATCTGGAGAGAGCGAAATTATACGAAGAAATGGAAAAAACGACCTTGGCCGAATTGGACAGGGCTTTTTACCATGAACTCAAAGAAAAAGAGCTGACAAATGTGGTCGTAGTAGGCTATCAGACAAGTGACAAAAAATTATCCTTTTCTATGGAATAACCCTTTTTCTCCATCCTTAAACTCATTAACCATGAAAAAATTATTTTTACCGATTGTGCTGTTTTCTTTAATTCAGTTTGCCTGCTCTTCTTCCTCAGAAAAGGAGGAAACGGAGGATGAATCCACTGTAACAATGGATGATTTTCCTGAAACCATGGAAATCCCAGTCACTCCGGAGGACAATTCCATGAATGCGCTGGACTGGGAAGGAACCTATACAGGCACCCTTCCCTGTGCGGATTGTGAGGGAATCGAAACGGAACTGACCTTAAATCAAAACGGTACCTATTCTTATAAGACCAACTATCTGGGTAAAAACGATGCCTTGGAAGAGGAATACACCGGAAAATTCACCTGGGATGAGCAAGGCCGGACGATCCAATTAGAAGGTCTAAAGGGTGCCCCCGGAAAATACCAGGTCGGGGAAAATCAAATTTGGCATCTGGATCAAGATGGCAATCGGATCAGCGGCGAAATGGCTGAGCTTTATATCCTGAAAAAACAATAATCTCTATTTAAACCGGAAAATCTGGCTCCTTCAGGTTTCAGTAGGTATATCTAGGTGTTTATAACTTCACCCAGCGCAGAATTGAACCTCTGGTCTAGATGTAGTTTGCAACTACACCTACCTATAAATACAAATTTGTAATTTGACAAGGATTCAAAATGAGTTGAAAATAAGCCAATTACAAATTGATAAGGATATAAGAGTAAAGTTGCAAAATCATCCAGCACCCATTTAAACTTCAAAGGTGGATAGAAGAGCCTATGCCCGAAAGGGGGTTACAAACTTCACCTAATGCCCACTTGAACCTCAAAGGTGATGAGGAGATACTTCCTCCATCCGGGAAAATTCTTTTAATTGCAGGGGATGGTTCGAGCACAAACTTTTGGATTAAGCAATGTTCTAACAACCCTCAAATCCAAACACTCATTGACACCCGGCTCTCCTTGATCTTCTGCAGCCGCTAAAACCGCTTCTGTTACACAAGTATCTGCCATACATGTATCGTATAGTTTCCACCCGTCTCCATGGTCTCCTCGACAAGCAATGTCGTCATCAGTAAGCATTCGAGCATTAGTAGAATTTTTCACGGACCCTTCTAAAGGAGTTATCAATGCTACATTTTCTCTTTTATTTATTTTTAAAGCGTATCCTGCATAGGATTGCATTCCCTCATCTGGATTTACCCTAGAATTTACGTTTTCCATGTTTATTTCATACAATTCCCTACTTAGGTCCTTGAGAAGCTTTTGTAATGGATAAGTCGATAAATCTACAGTAACAGGATTCAAATTAATTTTTAGTTGGAAAAGATCTAGGGGGCCTAACTCTAATCTATCTTGTGTATCATCAACATCCTCAGAGCAAGAATAGAAAATAGGGACAATTGAAAGAATAAGGAATACCTTTAGGAATTTTTTAACGTGAAGCATAACATAAAAAGTTAAAATGTTGTGAGAAATATACCTATCATTAAGGATACAAATTATGAAACTAAAAAAAAGGTTTTAATAATTTTAACAAATTCCTGACTTTTTTTATTACTCCGCTAGGAGTAGCCCCCCACTGGGTCGAATTTGCAATTCGACCCTATTATTCATTGGGATTTGTAATCCCCTTCTGTGTGTGGTGGAAATATCTAGGTAAAGTTGCAAATCTAATCCAGCGCCGAATTGAACCTCAAACCTTCTGAGTATAGAATACCCTCTCTCAGAAGGGAAAAGGCTAAGCTTTACATTTTGAAGAAGCAGTAAATTCTATTTAAACCGCACAATCTTCCCATGGGCTTTGGAAGTCATCGCTTGAGGAATGGCAGCTGTAATTTCGGTATAAAGCAACTCCACCAATTTTTGCTTTAAAAAGCTCCGGTTTAAAATAATACTCACTTCCCGGATTGGAGGCTCTCCTGCAAAGGGCCTCAGCCGGGTTTTTTCTTCCTCGGAAAGTTCATGCGTAGCCAATTCAGGCAACATGGTCATCCCCTTATATCGATTGACCATATTTCTCAACCCTTCCAGCGAACCACTTTCATAATGGAAATTGGCATGCCCACTACTCGTCTGATCACAGAAATTGATGACTTGATCCCGGAAACAATGCCCTTGCTGCAAAATCCAAAGTTCCTCGGATTTGACCTGATCGGCTCTGATTTCCTTTTGTGAAAGCAGGGGATGATCCTTGGAGAGATAGGCGTAAAACTTCTCATAAAACATCGGTTTTTCCTCAATGCCATTTTCCCCGAGGGGAGTCACCACGATTCCCAAATCCAATTCATCATTTTTCAGCTTTTTGACAATTTCTTCGGTGATCATCTCCTGCACTTCCAGCTTGACATTGGGGTATTTTTCTAAAAACCTCCGGATAAACAAATGAAGTAAATAGGGTGCAAGGGTAGGAATAATCGCCAATTTGATCACCCCGGAAATATCTCCTTTGAGCTGAGCGACCAACTCCGTCACCCCTTTACTTTCAGATACCACCCGCTTGGCCTGAGCAATGATCTGAACACCAATTTCGGTGGGGATCACCGGCATCTTGCTCCGATCAAAAAGAATCACGCCCAATTCCCGCTCAAGCTTGCTCAACTGCGCGCTTAGCGTAGGCTGAGTTACAAAACAGGATTCGGCAGCCTGCCCAAAATGGCGATGCTTATCGACAGCGATCAAATATTCCAGTTGCTGAATGGTCATATCGGGAGATTAATTAACAAGCTAATTTATAAAAAGGCAGGAGAGTTCCTAAATCCCCTAAAAAAGAAAAGTCCGACTAAAAGCCGGACTTTTCAAATTTGTTTTGTTGGTTCTAATTACTGTGGATTTTGAACCATATTTTCATTGGCATTCAATTCAGAGAGCGGAATTCTCCACAACCAGTCGTTTGATCCGGCTGGCTCTTCGAATTTACCGTTGATAACAGTAGAAACGTGATTTGCTCCATTTCTGTCCAAAGGCAAGTTCAAACGCTTCAAATCGTAGAATCTGAATCCTTCACCCCAAAGCTCAATCCGTCTCTGAACCATAATCTCTTCGATTAAGGCATCCCCAGTGTTGGAAGACATGGTGTATTCCGGATCTCTTTGCGAAGCAAAATCAAACAAGACCTGCGCAGCTTGACCGTCATTTCCGCCCCTTGCCAAAGCCTCAGCCTCGATCAAATACATCTCAGCAGCTCTCATATAAGGAACATCTCCTACAGAAGACGCATTAGCCTGAGCGACAAACTTTCTATTCATATAATCGATTTTGGCAAAAGCTGACAACGTCACCTCGTCAATAAATGGATCTCTCAATTCAGGATCAGATGCATTAGGATCCCAAAGCCCTTTTCTAAAATCAGACTCAGGAATCATGTCGTACAAGGTAGAGCTGATTGCTTTTGGGTTATTACGAACATTGATCGAACTGAAGTTTACAGAGAGGTAAGCGAAGAATGAGGCAAAGAAGGTCTGCTGATCATCGATCTGACGGCTTCCCCAAATCCACTCTGGATTGTCCACATTATTGAATCCTTCGTAAAGCTGCTCAGGAGACATCAAATCATATCCTTCTCGAGCCTGAGCGGCAAATTGTGCAGCAGTGCTGTAGTCACCTTGGGTCAAAGCCACTCTTGCTTTGATCCCTCTGGCTACATTCACATTGATGTGAGACTTCGCATTTCGGTTTTCGTTCAAAAGTGCGATTGCTTCGTCCAAATCAGCATTCACTTGAGTATACACTTCCTCTACTGTGTTTCTAGCACCACCTTCAGTGATCGGCTCTAATACGATAGGTACACCTAGCTGTCCATTACCTCCTCCTGGAGTATATCGCTCAGCAAAAAGCTGAACTAAGTTGAAATGTGCCCAAGCTCTATAAGCCAAAGCTTGTCCTTTGATTTCATCCTTTTCTTCTTGGGGACCTTCTGCATTATCGATATTAGTGATAATCATATTGGCATTACCAATGATTTTGTAGTAGAATCTCCACGCAAACCGTACATCACCTGAAGTTTCTACCGTATGATTTTGCCATCTGGACATAGAGACAAACCAACCGTTTGCTGTAGAGGTCATGACCAAATCATCACCTAACACATCTCTCATAATCATCACGCCTCCTTCACCCGGCTGACCTTGCGAGTCGTAGCGGATAAACATAGATCGGTGGATACCATTCAATGCGGTCATCGCATTTTGAGTAGTCGTAAAGACCGCTGTCTCAGAAACCGCATCCGTAGGGATGGTTTCCAAATAATCCTCAGAGCATCCAAAACTAAGGATGGCACCGAGTAGGAATATTTTACTTAATAATTTCTTCATTGTCTTGGTAGATTACAGGTTCACATTAACTCCCAACGTGAAAGTACGCGCTGGTGTGAAAGTATTTGCAGTTGTTCCATTGAAAGATCCAGAAACATACATGCCGCTTCTTCCGGACAACCAACCTAGGTTTTCACCCGCCAAATACACGGTAGCACCTCTCATTTTCCATCTCTCCAAGGTAGCTCTTGGAATTGTGTAGGATAGGTTCACGGAACGCAGGTTGAGATAAGAAGCATCCGTTAACCATCGATCAGAAGCCACATTAGTCTGAGCTGCACCAGTTACGTCCATTTTAGGAACGTCTGTTACGTCTCCAGGCTCTTGCCACCTGTTTAGGATATCTTGATGAAGTGCTCCTCCATCAGGATCTGCTGACATCAATCCCGCATAAATTCCATCATAAATATCTCCACCGATAGCGAAGCTAAGTAATACGTTCAAGGAGAATCCTTTATAGGTAAAGGTATTAGTCAAACCACCAAAGAAATCAGGAATCGCATCACCAGCAAAGTGGAAACGGGCATCCTGGAATCGGGTAGTCACGGTATCTTGACCGATGATCTGCTGATTCTCGTCACTCGCATCATACTCATCTACTCGATAAAGACCTTCACCGGTTTGAGGATCAACGCCATACCAGTCTCTCAACCAGAAGTCATAGATTCCGTTTCCGACTACATATTTTTTGGTTCCTACGATTTGCTCATCAAAAGGAAGCTCCTTAAACTCATTCTCAAAAGTAGATACGTTCAAGTTGGCAGTCCATTTGAAGTCATTTCCTCGGATGATATCTCCGGCGATATTGAATTCAATACCACGGTTAGCCATCGTACCGATATTTTGGAATCTGCTATTCAAACCAGTAGTCAAAGAAAGTGGTACCTCAAACAACAAGTTTTGAGACTCTCTATTGAAATATTCCAAGGTACCGGAGAATCGGTTGCCAAAAGCAAAATCCAATCCGATATCAAAGGTATTGTTGGATTCCCACTGTAGATCCAAAGCAGAAAGAGACGCTTGGAGGATACCTGGCTCAGAAGCATTGTTGAACCCTAGGTCATACAGGGCCTGCCAAGGATAAAATCCTCCGACGCTGTTGTTACCTACCTCACCGTAAGAAGCTCTCAACTTCAATAGCTGAATGTTATCAAAGTTAAAGAAGTCTTCCTGGTCAATTGCCCAAGAAGCCCCTACAGAGTAGAATGTTCCCCATCTTACGTCCTTTGCAAAACGAGAAGATCCATCAGACCTCAAGGAAGCAGAGAAGGAATACTTATCATCATACACGTAGTTGATTCTGGAGAAATAAGATTCGATAGTCTCTCTATCCAATCGGCCAGAAGCAGAGTTGATTGTTACAAAGTTGTCTGGCTCGATATTTCCAGCAAGAATTTGATCCTGCTTCGAAATAAACTGACGGTTGATTTTCAAATCGTAGTTCTCATGACCTACCAATGCATCCACAAAATGCTTCTCGTTAAATGTCTTGCTATAAGTCAACAATTGGTTGAAGGTCAAGGAATTGGTTCTAACATTGGATCGACTGGTTCGTCCAGCTGGAGCGCCATCACCAACGATGGTGTTGTCATATCCAATACCGAGAAATGAAGTGATATCGGTGGCAATATTGGTTCGGAACGTAAAATCTTTCAAGAATCTTACTTCCATATACGCTCTCGAAGAAATGGCATCTCGATCAAATCGATCCTCATTTAATAAGGTCTCTTGAACGACATGTCGACCTGGGAATGAACCCGGGCCTCTTCTAGGAAGTCCAAACTGCTCCAAGTCACCAGTATCGTAAATTCTATTTCCTAAGTCATCCAATACAAATCCACCCGTCTGCATATTCTGAGCAAACACTGGATAAATCGGTCCGATAGATCGAGCCGTAAAGAATGGGTTTACAAAACTAGAGGAACCACCAGAACTTGCATTGTTTCCCTCTGTCAAGGTAGCTGAAAGGTTAATTCCAGTCTTCAACCAATCGGTTGCCTGGGTATTCACATTCAATCGACCAGTGAATCGCTCTATATCTGAACGAATTACAAATCCCTTTTCATTCAAGTAGTTGAATGAAGTATAGTAATCTGTCTTGCCGGTAGCACCAGAATAAGTCAAGTTGTATTCCTTACGGTCACCAGTTCGCTGCAATTCGTCAAACCAGTTAAGGCCTTGGAAATTGTTAACTGCGTTTGGATTTAAAGTACCATCTGCACCGACAATTTGATTGTTTGGCACATTGTAGATGTTATATCCCAATACATTGATCAACTCATCAGAAGCGAAAGCCGCAGCATCGGTAGGAGAATCTCCTAGTCCAAGTTGTGTGTTTCTCAAGGATTCCCAAACCAAAGGATAATACTGATCAGCGTTCACACGGCTATATTCTGGAAGCGCTCTTCCAGATACCCCTTGCTGTACTCTGAAATTGACAGTAGGTCGGTCTTTTTTACCAGTTTTGGTGGTAATCATGATGACACCATTTGCCGCTCTCGAGCCGTAAAGTGAAGTAGAAGACGCATCTTTCATGATCGTCATGTCAGCGATATCTTCTGGGTTCAAGTTGGATAGATCACCATCAAACGGCACTCCATCTACCACGTAAAGTGGTGATGAAGATGAGTTTACCGAACCTACCCCTCTGATTCGAACTGCAGGAGTAGATCCAGGCTGTCCAGAAGCCGAAGTAGTAATTACACCAGGAGACTGACCTTCAATCGCATTTACCACGTTATTGATTGGTCGGTTGGCGATTTGATCTCCTTTAAGAGAGATCGCAGAACCTGTAAAGTTTCCTTTATCAGCCGTACCACCGTAAGCAGTGATGATTACTTCGTCCAAATTCTGAGAATCCTCAGTCATGGTTAAGTCGATGACAGATCTATTGCCGATCTGTTCCTCCACACTTCTATAGCCGATATAGCTAAAAACTAGTGTGGTAGCGCTTTCAGGAACACTGATCGAATAGTTACCGTCAAGGTCGGTTACTACTCCGATCGTCGTTCCTTTCACTAGGACGTTGACCCCGATCAAGCCTTCCGGCTGATCATCGGCTACTATCCTACCAGTGATCGTTCTGTTTTGCGCCCATACCGACACGACTGTCAGAAGGGTAAGTGCAAAACCTAGTAAAACTTTCTTCATAGGTTAAAATTTTAGATGATTTAAATTTTCAATATGCAAGATGCAAATGAAAAAGGGCATTAAACAAATTTGGAATAACCAGCTTCAGGTTAAATAATCAAAATATAATTTCGAATATTAAAAAAATGCGAAATTATACTGCATTAAAAATTTTTTGGACAGTGTCCGCAATTATCTTATTTCTTTTAAATCGAATTAACAAAATTTAATTTTTAAAAAATAGCTAAAACAGGCTGAACCTATGCATTATTAGAATCTTTATATATTTATACCCTGTTGTAAACTAGTGATTTTTCAGTATATTATTCTGAATATGTGGTCTTTAGCAATTCATTTCAGGATTTTATTTGATTGTTGTACGCTTTGAAAATAGTGTTCGGAAAATTTTATAGCATCAAAATCACAAAAGTCCAAATATGCCACTCATTATACTTTTTACTTAAATGGATAAAAAATTCTTTGGACTACACCCAAAATCAAGTAAATCTTACTTTAAAAGGATGAAATCATGGTTTTTTAACCATCGCCCCTCTACTTTTTTCAAAAGACTAACCTCCTCTACGCTAAATCGGAAATTCAATTTTTGCTCCCTAACCAAGCTGAAAACCCCATCAAAACTCGAGGGTTTTAGATCCTTAAAGGCTACCGTCATGTGCGGATAATAATTTCGGTCACTGAGCTCCGGCATTAAGTGCAGCTCCCGCTGACAATACATTTTCAAATCCATTTGTAAATGAGGAAGACTTTCCGGTGCCTCGACTTTCAGGAAAATTACGCGTTTGCCAAAGGAATCCACGTGGTGAATTCTGATTTCAAACTGCTTTTGATTCGCCAGAAACATTTCAAGTTTATTTTTAAGCTTCTCTTCATTTTTCAACGAAAAAGAAAACGGCATCTTCAGTGTCACATGAGCTGGTGATTTTAAAGCATATTTACTCCCAAAATCTTGCCTAATCATTTCCTTTAGGCTTTCGACTTGATCGAAAAATGGCTGAGGTGGAACTATCGCCAAAAAATATTTCTGCAAATCTTTCATCTCATAAAATTACCCCGAAAAAACTTACTCCACCAAAAACAAAAAAACTGTTTAATAAACTCAATCAATCCATTAAATTAAGCCTATCTAAAAACAATCACTATGAAGTTTTTTTCTAAAGTAATGGTCGGAATGGATCTGACCGAAATGGACGATATACTCATCAAGAAAACCATCGTGTTTTTGGAGTTTTTGGGGGTTGAGAAATGCTATTTTCTCCACGTCTCCAAGAATCTTGCCCTGCCGGAAGATATCATCCAAAAATACCCTAACCTGGTAGCTTCTGGGGATGAAACCATTGAAGCGATGATTCAGCAAAAGCTGAAAGAGTATCATTTTCCCAAATCTGTCGAAACCGAAATTATCGCCGAAGAAGGAGATCATCCGCTTGACACCTTCCTTCGCTGGGCTAAAATTAAAGATGTCGACCTCGTCATCATGGGTAGAAAAGAAACGCTCAAAGGTAGCGGAGCACTTGCTAATGGCGTCGCCAAAAAAGCCCCCTGCTCTGTCATGCTACTTCAAGAAAAACGCTCCGAGGGACTGCCGAAAAAAATCATGATCCCAACAGACTTTTCACAGCATAACCACATGATTTATTCTTTTGGAGAGCGGATTGCCGATGAATTGAATGCCGAATTGTTTCCTGTGCATTTTTATGAAGTCCCTCACGGATACTCCAAAACGGGGAAATCCTTTGAAGAATTTTCCGAAATCATGAAGGAACATGCCAAAAATGATTTTAAAAAATTCGTTGCAAAACATAACCATCCCGACCTTTCCTGTGATTTTATTCTCAATGATGGAGATAATATTGGCGAACTGCTCCTCAAAGAAGCTCACAAATTAGATATAGACATGTTTATCATGGGTTCGCGAGGCCGTACCAAATCAGCCGCAATGCTACTCGGAAGTACCGCTGAAAAACTCATCGCCGCAAACAATGTACTTCCTATGCTGATCTTCAAACAAAAAGGAGAAAATATGGGGTTTTTTGAAGCACTATTTAAGCTTTAAAGAGCTTCTAAACGGAAAAAGCCCGACGAATTGAACTTTCATCGGGCTTTTTTGTATGCTTTTGGGAGCAGTAGTATCAATACGCGTTTTCTCGATTGAATAACAATTCATGAATAGTTTTGATCATGATTCCCATGTCTAGCAGAAAAGACCAATTATTAATATAAAAGGAATCCAACCGCACCCGTGATCTAATCTGAAAGGGATTTTCGATTTCCCCACGATATCCACGGACCTGCGCCAACCCAGTGATTCCAGGACGGATTTTATGTCTGGAATTGTAGCGCTCGATCTGCGTTTTAAAAGTTTTGTTCATTGGAATTGTATGCGGCCGTGGTCCGACAATCGACATATCTCCCAAGAGCACATTGATAAATTGTGGCATTTCATCCAGAGAGGTCGTCCGTAAAAAAGATCCGATTCGGGTGACTCTCGGGTCATTTTTCACAGCTTGGACAGAATCGGCATAATCGTTTGGAGTCATGGACCGAAACTTCAGGCAATTGAATTCCTTGTTATTGACCCCATTCCGCTTTTGAATAAAAAATACCGGGCCTTTGGACTCCCACTTGATCAGCAATCCGACCAAAGGAATCAACCAAGACAGAATAAAAACAATCACCAAAATGGCAAAAATCACATCAAATGCCCGCTTGGCCACACTATTAAAGGGATTGTCCAGGGGAATTTCATTGACATTGATGACAAAAAATTCTCCATATTTTGAAAAAGATAAATTCTTCTCCAACTGAAGACTTCCACCGGGAATCATTTTTACTTTGATGTAATTTTCATCCGCAAAATCGATGACTTTTTTCACCAGCTTGGGCTCAAGATGCTCATGGATATATATCAAGTCCAGATCAAGTCCCCCCGCCTCTTTAAAAAAGTCAGCGATCCCGCCACGGGTTTGATTACAGTTTGCCTGATCATCAAAATATCCAAGGAAATTGATCCCAAAATCCTTCCGGATGCGAAACACATCGGCCAGTTTTGGACTGGTTCCACCTTTACCGACAATGACCGCATTCTGAAAATTATGCCCTTTGGCCCGGTACTTCCTCAAAATCATATGGACAGTAACCCGGAATGCCCCCATCAAAATCAACATCCCAATCCCCAAGGTCAAAACGGGAATTACCTGGAGCTGCGGAGTCTGAAAGGGTAGCCACAAAATGGCAGAAGCACCCACAAACCAAAAGACGGTAACCAACAACTGACTAAGCGTTTGTTGATACTCGTCCGTTCGCCCGATTTTATAATCTTTTCGGAGTCCCGAGATCAATAACCAAAGCAACGACAAGGGCAAAAATGCATCAAATTCTGCCCACTCAAAAACACCTAATCCACTCAGAATCAGATTTAATAGCAACAAGGCAATGAAAGAGACTACAAAATCACTTGTCGTAAATAACCAGGGGAAATATTTATCAAATCTTCGTTTCATAAAAATACCTATGCAAACAATCAGAACACTTCAAAAACCAGGCTAGCTTGATCCTTGTATTGGAATTGCTCATTTTCGTGCCCAAAATTAAGAAAAGAATCCTCAAGCATGATTACTTTTGATATTAATTTATATCCAAAAAGCCAATTGGCAATACATGATTTCATTTTCCGATTTATTCGATTCATCTGAAAATCCTAATTCATTAGGAGCTAAATTTCGCCAACGACGACAAGCTGTATTCGAATCACTTTTTTTTAGCCATTTTTCAGCTGATCAGCCCATTGCTATTTTGGATGTAGGCGGTACTTCAGAATTCTGGAAAAGAAGCAAAATTCTAGACATGCCGCATCTAAGTATCACCCTACTCAATCTCTCCCAATCTAAAACTTCCCATCCCAAACTGATCAGCGTGGCTGGTGATGCCACTGCCATGCCAGAATATACGAACTCCTCCTTTGATCTAGTTTTTTCCAACTCCGTCATTGAGCATTTATATACTTTTGAAAATCAGCAAAAAATGGCTTCGGAAATCCTTCGCATTGGCAAAAAACATTTCGTCCAAACGCCCAATCGCTATTTCCCGGTTGAAGCCCATTATGCTCTTCCATTTGCCCAGTTTTGGCCAAAGGGATTACTTTTCAAAACCTTGACCCAAACCAAGCTCAGCCGATTGCAACGCTGGCCCGAATCAGCCGCCAGTCAATACTTGGAAGAAATCCGGCTGTTAGACCAAAAAGAAATGAAACAGCTTTTCCCGGACAGTAAACTTTACCTCGAAAGGGTCCTTGGACTCTGCAAATCCATCACCGCTCACAATTTTTAATCTGCAAACTGAAGTCGAACAAGATTTGCATAAAAACCATCTTCCTTTTCCAAAAGCTCCAAGTGATTTCCCTGCTCCACAATTTTTCCTTCGCTGAGTACGTAGATTCGATCTACTTTTCGGATAGTAGCCAGTCGATGTGCAATAATAATGGTCGTCCGCCCTTTCATCAACTCATCCAAGGCCTCCTGTACCAAAGCCTCCGACTCAGCATCCAATGAAGAGGTAGCCTCGTCCAAAATCAAAATAGATGGATCTTTCAAAATCGCCCGAGCAATAGCTACTCGCTGTCGCTGACCTCCTGAAAGTTTTACTCCGCGTTCCCCCACCAGGGTGTCCATCCCTTCTGGAAACTGGGAAATAAATTGCCATGCATTCGCTTTTTTTGCCGCAAGGTCAATTTCCTCTTGCGTAGCATTGGGCTTGGCATAGGCTATATTTTCCCGAATGGAACCCCCAAAAAGCAAAACTTCCTGAGGTACCATCCCGACATGGCTACGGAGCTCTTCCAAATTCCAATCTTCGAGCGGCACACCATCGAGTCTGATTTGACCCGAATTGACTTCATAAAAGCGAAGTAGTAGCTGAATTATGGTCGATTTGCCAGCGCCCGAGTGCCCAGCAAGCGCTACCTTTTCCCCAGGATTGACATAAAAAGAAAGCGACTTGAGTACTTCTACTTCAGGTCGGGTCGGATAGTGAAAAGAAATATGATCAAATTCTATTTTTCCTTCAAAACCCACTCCCTTTCGACCGATATTGGTTTCGGCTTTTTCATCCATGATCTCCAAAACCCGTTCTGAGCTTCCGATTGCTTTTTGCACTTGCCCATAAATATCCCCCAATCCTGCAATTGATCCACCGATAAATGTGGTGTAGAGTACAAATGATACCAGTTCACCGGTACTCATTTCACCCGAAGCCACCAAACTGGCCCCATACCACATTACCGCCACGATTCCTCCAAACAAGGCAAAAATCACAAAAGAAATAAAGGCCCCTCGATATTTGGCTGATCTCAAAGCGATCGCTACTACATTATTGAGTCCTTTGGAATAGCGAGCAGATTCGTACGCTTCTCCCACAAATGACTTGACCGTCGCGATGGACTGCAGGGTTTCCTCGACTATGACATTGGCAATGGCCAATTCGTCCTGTGTCTTTTTGGAGAGGGTTCGGATAAATCGCCCAAAAACCATCGCAAGAATGACCAGCACAGGAAAAGTCCCCAGCATAAATAAGGTCAGTTTTGGCGTGGTGAATATCAAAAACCCAACCCCAGCGACCAAAGTGACGATTTGCCGAAAAAGCTCTGCCAAGGTAACCGAAAATGTATCCTGCAAAAGACTCACATCCGAGGTGATTCGGGAAATCAACTCACCCGTTCTCCGTTTGTCAAAAAAGGTCATAGGCAAGCGAAGTAATTTGCTGTAAAGCGCCTGACGAATATCCCGCATGGATCGCTCCGAAACCAAGGCAAAGGTCCACACCCGGAAAAAGGAAAATAGACTCTGTACGGCCAGTATCCCCACCAAAATCAAAGCAATGGAATTGATATCAGAAACTATCCACTCGGAACCCTGAGCCGTATCGATCAGTTTACCGGCGACAAAAGGAAAGGTCAACAGCGTCAGTGAGGAGAGCAGTAAAAAACCTAAACCCAAAAAAAACATCCCTCGATAGGGAAGCATAAACTGGAATATCCCACCCAGTTTCCTGAAATTCTGCTTATTCAATCGCCGCTTTTCATGCTCTTCTAAAGCATTCCCTCTTTTTTTCGCCATGCTTAATAATACTTCAACCCGCAAAATTAGGCCTTTTCACAGGAATACCATGCACTATTTTTTTCAATCAACCGAATGAGGCCAAAAGCTCTCCAGCCAGCTCCTCTCCCAAGGCCGAAGCATGCTTAAATCCATGCCCCGAACAAGCCGAAACCATTTTTACTTGATTCATTTGTGGGTGATTTAGTATGACAAATTTGGCATCTGGGGTAAGTGTATAAAAGCAAACTTCACTTTTTTCGATCTTAGGCAAAAGTCCCTCAAATTTCCCTCGGAGTTTTTCTTCCCAAAAGAGATCCTTTTCTGCCTGACTCACTAAGCGCTGAATAGAATCCGGGTGCCCGACATCTTCGAATTGCTCGGAGGCGATTTTTAGGGTTTCCCCGTCCATACTGGGAAAACCATACAGAAAATCAGTAGGGCTTGGGCCATATCCCCACATAAAAACCGAATTCTGGTCTGCCATCGGACTACCTTTTTCTACAGCTACCCAATGCAACACTTGACGGCATATCTTGAATTTCTTTATTTCCTCTTTTGCAGCAAAGTCCTTGATCCAACCGCCCACCGAAATCACCACATACCTAGCCCGAATCCGCTCTTGCGTAAGCTCAACCTCCACCCAACCGTTGTTTTGCCGAATGGCCTGAACAGGCTGGTTGATGCGGATTTTTGCGCCATTTTTTTCGGCCAGTTCAAGTTGCGTCCGAATAATCCGATCGGGAAAAACATATCCCGCTGAAGGCTCCACATATCCTCTCGATTGATCACTGACCACAAATGCCGGGTATCGGTTTCGGATCGATACCCCATTCAGAATCTCATGCCGGATATTTTCCGATTGGGCGATTTTGCAAGTGGTATCAAAAAAACTGCTTCCCCCATATTTGCTCCAAGGCTGGAGCCCAGAATCAAGTAGAATTCCTCCTACCTGACAAAACAGTTTTTCGGAAGATTCTTGCTCCATCAATTTCCAGATTTCCTGAGAGCGCCTGGCGAGTTTTACATATTCCTGACCCTCTCCGACAGCCAAACGCGTAATCCTGGTTTCTCCATGCGAGGAACCCATAGCATGTGGGGGATCAAATCGATCAATCCCCATAACCTGAGGCATGCTTTTGGACAAAAAATACAAGGCCGCGGAACCCACCGCTCCTAGTCCGATGACTATTGCGTTATATTCTTTCATAAAAATCCAAGCTGTTGAGATCCATAATTAACCAAAAAATCACTTTATCCCATCACAAAATCAATAGGTCTTGGCAGAAAATCATTCTTTCCAAATCCCGTATAAAAAACCCATAGCTTGATGTTAAAATAAGATCGCAAAATGATTGGATTCATCATAATACTCCTCGGGGGCTATATCGCATCCCGTGGCTACAAAAAACTGGATTTATTAAAAAAATATGAATTCGAAAACACCACGCAAGGGGGCGTGGTGGAATTTGATTCCTACGAAAAATCTAAAAACCATGAATCAAAAAAAGCGATGGGCCGGATCACCTTTTTTGCCGGAATTATCGTGTTTTGGATTGGATTTTTGTTTATGGTAGCCTTTTGATCAGGATTTTCCCATTTGTGCGTCTATCAGTTCGCGCTTAAGTTTTCGCTCCCGCTCTAGGGTATTTTTCCGATGCTGGTCAAACTCCTCCTGCAAATCAGCCAAATCCCGCTGGGCCTTTTGGATTTTCTTGAAGCTTTTGAAATATTGGAATGAAAAAAACGCCAACGCCGAAGCCAATACAGCCACTAAAATCCACATAATGGAAGAATACACCGCCTTGTGAATGCCTATTCCCAAAAACGAAAAGTTATCCTTGGCATCGATGGCTTCTTGCTTTTCTATTTCAGACTGGGCTAGACGCTGATTGATTGCCGCAGTGGAATCGTTTTGACTTCTGATTTGACTTTTAAGATCAATCACTTCTGCTCGCATGGTCTGCATCGAATCCAAAATATTCGTTTTAAGTTGGTCTAGATTGGTCCGTTTTACTACTTTGTATTCCTGAAAATTATTGGATACTTCATAGATGTAATCAAACTGATTGTTTATGGTACCTGACTGGAGAGAATTTTGGCTATCCGAACTATTCTGAGCAACTGAATTAAAAGCAATGGAAAATAAAATAAAGAATAGAATGCTTCGGTTAAATTTTTTCATGTATCGTTAAATTTGAAAGGCTGGGGTGAAAGCCTGAAAATCAATAAATGTGCCTAAGGGTAAAATTAGGTTATTTTTTTGAATTTCTGGCTAAAAAATACTCTAATAAACGGTCATAATAATTGATTTTCAGTGGATTGCGCCTGAATAAATACCTATGAAAAGTCTTATTTTAAGTCTCTGTTTTTTACTTTGCATGAACCAATTGCTTGCCCAAGAGGCTCGTCCGGATTCGGAATACGCCTTAGGAATAGAGGCTTTCAATCAAGAAGACTATGAGACGGCCTATTTGCACTTCGAAAAGTGGATTCAAAATAATCCCCAAGACCCCCTTGGCTATTGGTATTTGGGACAGGTCTATGAAAATTTCGAAGGAGATGGGGTACAATTTGCTTTAGAAAATTACTCCATCGCACTTGAGCTGAATCCTGAACTGGCAGAAGTCTATATGAGCAGGGGAAGATTAAATTTACGCTTGGAGCGCTACGAATTTGCCGAAGAGGATTTTCTATCTTATCTCCGCCTTCCCAAAGGAGAAACCACCCAGGTGATCTACAAAAAATCAGCCACTGACCGTGGATTTTCCGGTGTTTTCACCGCTCAAACTGACAATCCTTCCGAGACGCTGTACCATTTGGGACTGAGCCGAATGGGAATGGAAGATTATCCCAAAGCCCTATCTTACTTGGATTCTGCGATATCGTATCAAGATGATGTTGCAGATTTTCATGCCGAAAAAGGCAAAGCACTGATGGAGCTGGGTCAAGAGTCTGAAGCTTTGGTATCCCTAAAAAAGGCCGTAGAGATTAATCCCAATCATTACTTGGCCCGGCAGCGAATCATTTTATTGGAAGAGGGTGGGGACAAAGAAAAGCTGGAAGTATTGACACAATCCATCTCCGATGATCCCGAAAATCCCCAGGCTTGGAAATTACGTGGATTTCATCGTCTGACCCATGATGATTTTGAAGGAGCTATAGCGGATTTTACAGAGGCCATTTCTATTATGCAGGACGATGTAGAAAACTGGAATTACCGAGGCAGTGCATTTGCGAAGCTAAAAGAATGGGAAAAAGCCGAGGAAGATTTTTCTTATGCATTGACCCTTGCCGATCAAGATCCCGAACTCCTCCTCAGAAGAGGCCAAGCTCGATATTATCAAAATAAAGCCGAGGAAGCGTTAGCCGACTTTGTCCAATTGATCGCCTTAGACCCTCAAAATCCAACGGGATATTTTCACCGGGGAATTACCTTTCATCGATTGGATCGGCAGGAGGAAGCTTGCCAGGATTTGAATCAAGCCTTGTCCATGGGAATGGAGCAGGCAAAACCGATTTTGGATAAAATCTGTAAATGAGTTTTTGCCTAAAGTTCCTTCACCGTATCCACCCGAGCCGCGATCAAAGCTGGACGCCAAGAAGCCAGTAAGGTAATCCCCACCACAGCCAAACTAATCCAGATAAAATCCCAAAAAATCATTTTGACCGGATAGGCATCGACCAAAGCAGATGAGATGCCCAACGAAACCAAACCAAAATTCTGCTGAGCCAAACAAACCAAATACCCTAAAACCAACCCTATAAGCGCTCCGCTGAAGGCGATCAATGCACCCTGCTTTAGAAAAATACTCCGAATCAATCGATTCGGCGCACCCATCGCTTTGAGAATGGCAATATCTTTTCGCTTTTCGATGGCAAGCATACTGAGCGAAAAGAAAATATTAAAGGAGGCGATTGCAAGGATAAAAGTCAGGGTCAAGAACACAAAAAGCTTTTCAAGTTTTACGGTACGAAGTAGCCCGGCATGCTGTTCATCGGTGTTTTTGACTAAAAACTCCTCTCCGAGCTCCTTTTTTAGCCGCTCCTGAACTTCCCCTATCCGGTAGTCATCGGCGACTTTGACCTCTAGAGAAGTTCGCTTATCTCCATAATTCAAGAGCTCTTGGGTAAATCGAAGCGGAGCAATGATGTATTCATCATCAAATTGCCGATCTACTGAAAAAAATGCAGCAGGCTCCAAAATTGCGGAAGCATAAAGCTGCGAAGGGTCTAGCGTAGCCGCACTTCGGGGAGCCATGGGATAAAATACCTTGAGCGGGACATTAAAATCGTCCAAATTTACTGAAAGGAAAAAAGCTACACCTCTTCCCAAAATTGCTGCGGGACGCTTATCTGTCCCCAAGGTGGTGTCTCCCCAAAAGTACCCTTTCGAAAATCTGTCCTGATCCAGAAAATTATCCGAGACGCCTTTGATCGTGCCTACCATTTGATTGCCTCGATAATCCAAAAGTGCATGGTCTTCGATGACTTCGGTCAGGACGGCTACACCCTCGACTTGACGGATATTTCCCAACCATTCTTCATCTACTACAAAACTCTTGCCCACTGCTGCTTCGATTTTCAGTTCGGCATCAAAACTTGCGAAAATACCGCGAATCAAATCTTCCAGACCGTTGAATACGGACATGACAATCACCAAAGCCATCGTCCCCACTGCCACTCCCACCATGGAAATAGTAGATAATACGGCAATGAAGTTTCGCTTTTTCTTACTACGAAAATATCTGGCGGCTATGAAGTAGCTGAGGTTCAAAAGGCAAGTTGAGGATTAGTTTTCTTCTTCATCTTCATCTTCCTCATCGGGTGCGGGAGGAATATTCAAATCCCCGATTACTTTATCCATATACTGGGCATAGGAAGCCGATTCATCCGGGAAAAAAGCAAGTTCAGGAATAATTCGTACTGACTTTCCGATTCGCTTGCTTAGGTAAAGCCTTATTTCTTTTTTATGATCATTGACTAAATCATAGATTTCTTTAGGCTCTGCTAGCAAAACGCTCAGGTAGACTTTAGCTACGCCCAAATCCGGGCTGACCATCACGCGGGTAACCGTGACCATGGCACGTCCGATGAGATGGCGAGCTTCCTTTTGGAAAATCTCTCCGAGTTCTCTTTGAAGAAGTTTTGCGTGTTTTTGTTGTCTTTTACTTTCCATGTGAAGTATTTATGGTACAAATTTAGCGAAATACTTGGGTAAGCTTTAATTTCGGCCCCAAGCAATCTCTAAGACTTCCTATCCTTGTATCAATTTTTCAAAGTAAACGATCCTTTCCGACTCATCGGTGTGAGTTTATTCCTCATTTTGTGGACGTTGCTGTATTTGGTGCTTTCTGATTTTCCCATCACTGCACCGCAGTTGGGCTGGATGCTTTTGGGGCAGCGACTGGGAGATGGATATTTTCTCTACCAGGACATTATAGATGACAACGGCCCACTTTCGGCAGGTTTCTTTTTATTTCTGGATTGGGTTTTTGGACGAAATGTGATGATATATGAATTGGTCGGGCGGCTTTTCATTCTGTTTCAGGTGATTTATTGGAACTTCACCTTGATTCGATACCGGGTTTTTGACGAAAACACCTATCTGCCTGCCATGGTTTTGCTGGCACTTTTCCACTTGAGTTTTGATCTGCTTGGGCTTACACCGGCTTTGCTGGGAAGTACCTTTCTTTTGCTGGCTTTAAATCAGCTTTTTTCCCAGACTGTCCTACAAAAAGACAGTAGCGAGTCAACTTTATTGATTGGGATATATGGCGGCTTGGCCACCGGATTTCACCCGATATACATTGTTTTCTTACCCTTCATGATTTTTGCGGGAATCGCAATCAGTGGGTTTAGTTTTCGGCAATTGGTCCTTTCCTTGGCAGGCTATCTCTTGCCGCTATTACTGATTTCTGTCTTTTATTACTGGAATGAGGGGCTGGATGAGGCGATTCAGATTTGGCCGTTGATCTTTCTATCCGAAAAATACCATTACCAACCTTATTCGCTTTGGCTAATGCTCGCGGCCATCCCGCTTTTGATGGCTTTATTGGGATTTCTGGTTAGCTCTATTTTTCGGGGAGCGACCATCAATCAGCAAAAACAGCGGCAGATCATGCTGATTTGGATGATTTTTGCCGGAGTGGGAATTTTCTTTGCCAAGCGACAAGCAACTTACCAATGGGTCAGTCTCCTGCCCACACTGAGTTATTTGATTACTTCTTTTCTGATCTACACCAAAAATAAACTGGTGATACGAGTTTCATTCACTTTGTTGATTTTTGTCCTTCCGCTGGGCTGCTGGTGGCTGATGCGAAGTCAGCCTTCATGGAACGAGGACTATTTTGTCAATCAAAAACCCGAACAGGAAAATTACCCGGAGGGACTTATGATTCTTGGGGATGACCTGAGTGGATATTTGGATGCTGAGTTCGCAGGCCCTTTTCTGAATTTTCATCTCAGCAAATTATTTCTCGAGCAAGAGCGTAATCTTTCGCAGCGAGCCAAGCTATTTACCATGATTCATTCCCAAAAACCCCCGATAATCCTCGATCAGGAAGGGGTATTCGAGCGACTCTTGGATGATTACCCCGAATTGGAACGGGAATATGCCCAAAATCCTCAGGGCGTTTACCGTCTTATCAAATAGATTTTTTAAAAACTGATTATCCGCAATTATACCAGTAGCCATATTTTCTTTGCTTAAGCGGCTGGAAGACCGATGACCGATGACCCAGCCTCGGCTGGCAGGCGAAGTTTGCTTAAATTGAACTTCAACCCTCATTTTGGTCCGTGCACAATTCTTACTGGTAAGAAAGCGGATATACATATTTTAAAAAAACCCGGAAATCCTTTCCGTAAATTTCTCTCAAGTTTCTGTCATTATTCAAAATAAAATTTTGAAACGTTCACAAAATCGGCTAATTCGTAATTACGATGAAGAATTGGCAAATTTATGTAGGCTTGTCATGGGTTCTTTTTTCCTGTGAAAAATCGGCCGAAAACAACAACTCCCCAGAATACTCCACTGAACCTGCTCAAATTCAAGCAGGAAAAACGCTATTTGAGACCCATTGCTCGGCTTGCCATAGCTTCACACAAACTACCATCGGCCCAAATCTAAGTGGCCTCACCCGTGAAGTAGCACGAGATTGGATTAAAAAATTCATCGCCAACCCGAGCAAATTAATTGATGCCGGGGATCCTCGGGCAGTTTCCCTTTTTGAAGAATACAAAAGCTATATGCCGGCTTTTCCCCAATTAAAGGAAGACGATTTAGAGGATTTGCTAGCATACATGCACACTTTCTCGGAACGGCCCAAAGCGCTAAACGCAAAAGCAATCACCAATCCGATTCCAGAATCCGTTCCTGATTCAGGGATCGAGCTTCCGATCGAATTTTTTGCTCAAATTCCTGCCAGTGACAGTATTCCTCCCTTGGCGAAAATCACAAAACTGGAGTCGGAGCCGAACTCCGGGCGGACTTTTGTGCAGGATCAACATGGCGTACTTTACGAATTGATTGGCGATGAGCCTAAAGTCTTTTTGGACTTAAAAGCGCTCCGACCCAAACTGATCTCCAAACCAGGACTCGCCACAGGTTTTGGAAGCTATGCCTTTCACCCGGAATATCCACAAAACGGATTGCTCTACACTTCTCATACCGAGCCCGGTGGAACTGCCCCTGCGGACTTTGCCTATGCGGACAGTATCCCGGTTTTGATGCAGTGGGTGGTGACCGAATGGAAAACTGAAACTCCAGAAAAAAGGCCCTATCAGGGAGAGGGAAGAGAATTGTTGCGAATCAATGTGGTCAACCAAATCCACGGGATGCAGGAGTTGACCTTTCGGCCAAAGGCCAAAAAAACCGATCCCGATTATGGCTTACTTTATATTGGGATCGGAGATGGAGGAAGTGCTGAAAGCGGATTTCCTTTTATTGCAGATCATCAGGGTAGGATGCTTTGGAGTAGTATTTTGAGAATAGACCCACAGGGTAACAACAGCAAAAATGGCAAGTATGGAATCCCGGATCAAAATCCATTTGTGGCCGAAAAACAAAAAGCAGGAGAGGTTTTTGCCTACGGATTTCGAAACCCTAACCGGATTTTTTGGGATGAAAATGGACAAATGTATGCTACCGATATCGGACATCATCAGATCGAAGAGTTGAATTTGATCGAAGCTGGAGCTTTTTACGGATGGCCGCTTCGGGAAGGAACCTTCGTCATCAATCCATACGGAAACATGAATGAAATCTTTGCTCTGCCAGAGGATGATGCTCAACTCAATGCCCGCTATCCATTGATCCAATTGGATCACGATGAGCTAAATGCTATCATCGGTGGATATTTTGTAAAGAATGGCCCCTTTAAAGGCAAATGGCTTTTTGGGGATGTTCCCAGTGGGAAACTGTTTATTGCCGATTTAAGTGACTCCAATTCTCCCGAGGTGAAAAGGTGGAGTGCTAGTATCAATGGCACAAAAATAGACCTTCAGCAGATGGTTGGCGGAGGTCGGGTAGATTTGAAATTTGGACAGGATGCTACAGGTCAGCTTTACCTGATGACCAAAAAAGACGGAAAAATCTATAAAATCAAAAGCTAAAAAAACGGCTCCCTAAATTGGGAGCCGCTTTCGATTTTTAGGGTGATTTAAGCAACTTTCTCTTTTTCTTTATCCAGTTCCTTTTTCATCAAATCCACCACTACCGGAGTAGCGATGTAGACAGAGGAATAAGTACCCACTACGATACCAATAAACAAGGCGAAGGAGAATCCTCTCAACACTTCACCACCAAAGATCAAGAGTACGATGACCACGATCAAGGTAGTGAAGGAAGTAATTAAGGTTCTACCCAGCGTTTGATTGATGGCTTCATTGAAAACCTTGACCAGCTTGTTGGTTCCTCGGAGCTCGATATTTTCCCGAATACGGTCAAATATGATCACCGTATCGTTGATCGAGTAACCAATCACAGTCAAAACTGCTGCGATAAATACCTGGTCGATTTCGAAGGTCGCTCCGAACGCACTGGCAATCGCAAAGGCAGCAATCACAAACAAGGTATCATGGATTAGGGCAATAATGGAAGCCAAGGAATACTGCCACTTTCGGAATCGAAGCAAGATGTAAAGGAAGATCGCAAGAATAGCAACCACCATTGCCTCTACCGAAGAAGTCTTGATATCATCAGCGACTGTAGCACCAACTTTTGACGAACCGGTAATCGCAAACTGCCCCTCAGCTAGATTTTCACTATCTTCAGAAAAGGCAAATCCAGTTACAGTCGCAATTCCTTCTTTTACCTTTTCCTCTACCGCTCGATTGGACTCATCATCATCTTCATTGATCAAATAGGAAGTAGTGACTTTAAGGACATTATTGGATCCGTAGGTTTTCACTTCTACCGAGCCGTCAAACTCCCCATCCAATCCCACTTTGAGATCAGAAGGAACCATTGGCTCTTGGAAAGCTACAATATAAGAACGTCCCCCAGTGAAGTCGACCCCGAATTTCAACCCGTTGATCGCCGCAATTCCTAAGCCCAAAATAATTATCCCTGAGGAAATCAAATAGGCAAACTTTCGCTTAGAAAGGAAATCGAAGTTGAGATCATTAAGCGCATTTTTGGCAAATGGTGTAGCAAAGCTGAGCGAGCTCTTCTCTCCTTTTTTGGTCATCCAAGAAACGATCACTCGTGTGATGAATACCGAGGAGAAGAAAGATGAAGCGATACCGATCATCAATACCACGGCAAATCCCTTTACTGGACCTTGTCCCAAAGCATAGAGAATCGCGCCGGTTAGGAAGGTCGTCACATTGGAGTCAAGAATGGCTGAGAAGGCTTTATTATAACCCGCGTTGATTGCCGCCAAAAGACCTACCCCATTGGCTAGCTCTTCCTTGATCCGCTCAAAAATCAAAACGTTGGCATCAATCGACATACCGATGGTCAGTACGATACCTGCAATACCCGGTAAGGTCAATGCAGCTCCCAACTGGGCCAAAATTCCCAGAATAAAGAAGATGTTGAAAATCAAAGCCGCTACTGCTACAAAGCCACCTTTGGAATAATAGGCCACCATAAACAACACCACAATCAACAAACCTGCAACCATGGAAATGATACCCTGGCTTTGTGCTTCTTTACCCAAAGTAGGGCCGATGATGCTTTCCTCTACAATTTGTGTCGGTGCTGGCAAGGATCCTGACTTGAGGATATTTGCCAAATCCTGGGCTTCCTGAATGGTGAAATTTCCAGCGATTTCAGATTGTCCCGAAGGAATTTCTCCATTTACCACCGGAGCAGTGTACACAAAATCATCCAACACCACGGCGATTCTTCGACCGATATTGGATCCGGTAATCTGTCTCCACTTTCTAGCGCCCTCGGCGTTCATCTGCATAGAAACTGCAGGTCTTGACGTCTGATCCAATACCTGTCTGGCATCGGTTACCACGTCTCCTTCTAGCGGAGCTTGTTCGGTACCTCGTGGTGCATTAATTGCATAAAGCTCCAGCACTTCCGTGCCGTCTTCCATCACAAATGGCTTAACACCCCAGAGCAATTTAATGTCACGGGGAATAAGTGAGCTGTAATTTTCGTTTTGCAGAATCTGATTGATGACAATCGTATCCCTCACCTGATAGGCAAGACCCATATCGGGCTGAAGCAAGCTGTAAATAGGAGAAACATCGTTATTTTGATTCATCGGATCAATCTCTTCCAATTGCTTCTCAAGGGCAATTCGAAGGGAATCCTCCTCAGACATCCCTTCCTCATATTCTTCGGTAGGCTCTTCCTCGGTTCCTTGATTATCCGCTACCCAGGCATTGTTGATCGCATCCAAAGCGCCAGAGATCTCATTGATTTCTGCTACTTCCCAGAACTGGAGTTTGGCGACCCCCTGAAGGAGATTCCTTACCCGCTCCTGATTATCTACGCCCGGAAGTTCGATCTGAATTCGGCCAGATCCCTGAATTCGCTGAATATTCGGCTGTGAAGTACCAAATCGGTCAATCCGGGTTCTAAGGATATTAAATGAACGGTCAATGGCATTTTCCACTTCCGTATCGATGATTTCAAGGATTTCGCTATCGGGCGTTTCCAAAGAAATTCTTCCTCGGTTTGCAGCGGTCGCAAAGATGCTGCTGAGCTCTTTATCTGGATTGTTCTTTTGCCACTCGGCGTAGAAAATATCCACAAACTTTTCATCGGAGGTTTTGGCGATTTCACGGGCATCGTCCACCGATTTATTGAAAGCCGGATCTTTGGGATTTCCTGCGATACCTTTGACGATTTCCACCGGGGAAACTTCCAAGGTCACGTGCATACCCCCTTGCAAATCAAGACCAAGCCCAAGCTCAGTTTCCTTGATTTCCTGATAGGTAAAATCAGCACCTAGAAAATTGTAAACAGGCTCTCTCCAGATCGAATCCAAGTAAACCCTTCTTTTGACAAAGTCAACATTGCCGCTGGCATCCGTCGCATATTCATTTGCGCGCTGCTGTATGCCGTTGGATACAAATGTGAATGACAGATAGTACAGACAAAGTGCTGTAACAATCACTGTCAAAAACACAATGATACCTTTATTTTGCATGAGAAATTATATTAATTATTGTTTAGTAAATACACAGAAATAGCGGAAAGTCTCAAACGACTGCCTGAATAGATAGGGAGAAATGAAGTGATTTAGGGTCCTTTGGTGGATATAATCCGCTCAAAAAGTATCTGGACGTGTTGATTATAGTCAAAAATCTCAATGATATCAGCCACATAAGAGCTCGGCTCAAAATTGATAATTTCATAAATCAGGTAGAAAGCCGTGTGGGTTACTTCCAGCGCGAAAGGCACCACTGCATCCACCGCTACACTGAGAAAAGTTTCAGCCGTATCCGGAGAGTTTTGCTGCTCGGTGGAGACAGCATCTTCAAAACCGGTGTATTCTACTGAAGACACAAAAAAACAAAGCAAAAGCGCAAGCACCACCATAAGGCGCTGCTGAACCAGTTTGCTATGTTGTCTTTTCGGATTCATGAGGGGCAAATATAGCCAATATTTGAAATTCAAACAGTACCTCGCTGATTTTTTGCATTATCGACCTGACTTAGCCCAAAGAAACGTACGGATCACGTCCAAAGCCTTGTCAAAACTCTGATTGTTAGGAACTATCAAATCGGCATCGTTTTTAAATGGATCTATGTATTTCTCATAGGTCGGCATCACATGCATTTCATAGCGATAGAGCACATCGTCGAGATCATAGCCACGCTCCACCTTATCCCGGATGATTCTTCGCTTCAACCGGATGTAATCCTTCGCATCGATAAAAATCTTCAAATCCAGCAACTTGGCCAATTCGGGATAGTACAACACAAAAATCCCCTCCACCACAATCACCGGAGCCGAAGCAAAGGTCAACATTTTGGGTTTTTTGGCGGCATTGTTAAAGGTATACTCCTCACGCTGAATCGTCTCCCCTGCTTGTAGCAGTCGAATATCAGCCGCATATTGCTCAAAATCTATACTCTGCGGCATGTCAAAATTATGCACCCCCTGCGCATCGATAGGCTGCATGTGTCGCGGCTTGTAATAATTGTCCTGAGATATCAAACACACCTCATCGGGTTCGAAAGTGCTGAGCAAACGCTCCAAAAATAAAGTCTTTCCTGAGGCCGAACCTCCTGTGATCCCGACGATAAATGGTTTTTGCATGGGCACAAAGGTAAATGATTTTCAGAATTTCCCTTGGGTCAAAAATTCAATCAATGCCTTGACGGCTTTTCCCCGATGGGAAATTTGATTTTTCTCATCCATACTGAGCTCCGCAAAGGTCCGTTTATAGCCAGCCGGACGAAAAACCGGATCATAACCAAAGCCTTTTTCTCCCACTCGATTTTCCAGAATCTCCCCTTCGGCAATTCCCTCAAACTGATATTCTTTTCCCTCCAAAATCAAAGCAATCACGGTTCGAAACCGAGCTTCCCGGGATTTTATCCCATTTAGATTTTCCAAAAGCAAGTCAATATTCCGCTCGTCAGAGCGGGGTTCGCCCGCATAACGACCCGAATATACTCCCGGAGCGCCATTTAAAGCAGCCACTTCCAAGCCCGTATCATCAGCGAAGCAATCCACTCCAAAATTGTCCTTGACGTACCGGGCTTTTTGAAAAGCATTGTGCTCCAGGGTATCTCCTGTCTCGGGAAGCTCCTCGTGACAGCCGATTTCGGCTAAGGAAACAATCTGGAATTTATCCCCCAAAGCAGCGTTCACTTCTTCGATCTTGTGGGCATTATTCGTGGCAAAACAAATTTTCATCCTTCAAAAATAGTGTTTTTGACTAAAGTAGGAAGGGGAATCGAAACCTGTAAAAAAATATCGTATCGTCCGCAATCCAACTTGATTCACCTCCTCGTATTTCAGTCATATCTAAAAAAAATCAAAACCATGAACAAACTATTCAAAGTGGCTATTACAGCCTTCGCCTTTTTATCAGCCAATCTGGCTTTTGCCCAAATGGAAAAAACCGTGGAAGTCGGCGGTGCAGCTATGTATCCATCCAAAAACATCGTGGAAAATGCCGTGAATTCGGCAGATCACACCACTTTGGTCGCCGCCGTGAAAGCTGCCGGATTGGTAGAAACGCTACAAAGCGCCGGACCATTCACAGTTTTTGCTCCGGAAAATTCGGCCTTTGCCAAATTGCCTGAGGGAACAGTAGAAACACTTTTGAAACCTGAAAACAAAGGCCAACTAACGGCGGTATTGACCTATCATGTAGTTGCTGGTAAAATGGGTTCGAAAGACATTGCCGATGCGATCAAAAAAGGAAAGGGTAAAGCTGTTTTGACCACGGTACAAGGCGGAACTATCACTGCTTGGATGAAAGGAAAAGACCTGTATATCACCGACGAAAATGGCGGTCAATCTAAGGTAACCATTGCCGACGTATGGCAATCCAACGGCGTGATCCACTCGGTCGATTCGGTTGTCCTTCCTAAAATGTAAGTTTTGCTGTATAGTAAAAACCCCGCTAGATTTGATTTAGCGGGGTTTTTTACTACTTATTCTTTCAATATTTCCTCTGGAAGATCAAAAACCGCTATTCCTGGATCTTCGTCTACCGTGAGGCCATAGAGTTGGTTGGTGTTCTCATCAAAAACCATTTCGATGATAGATCGATCCAGTTTTAAGTTCCAAAGCGGATTACCGCTATGATCGAAGACCAGGATATCCTCGGCTATTTTTCCGGTTTGAGTAAATTCCGTATAACTATACCCTCCATATAGTGCAAAGATATAATCGGTCGAAATCACTACATCGCGATATCGATAGGTGGATTCGGGTTTTACAAAAACTGATGGCCCGGCGGTTTTATGTAAATCGAATAAAGGCAATTCTAAGTTAGGCCCTAGAATGGTGATAAACTCCTTGGTCTGGTAATCAAACATTTTGAGTATATCACGATAGAGCGTGGCAAACACAAAAAGATTTTCTTCCGGATTTCCTTTAAACCAGCCCGTATTTAATTCAGCAATATCTTTACTCGTCAATTCAGGTCGTTCGGGTATGGAGTCCCACTTTCCATAGGAGCCCAAAGAATTGCCTAGGGAATCCAATTCCTCAAGGATATAGTCTCCTTCACGTGGAATAGCCAAAAAACTCCCCTCCTTGGTATTTTCAATGAATCGAACTATGGGCATATCTTTTGGTAACTTCCATTCATTCCTTCCCAAAAGTGAACTGTCAGTGGTTGAGAATCTAACCAACTTACGTGCATTCAAATTATAAACCCAATATTCATCCTGACCTGATACTTTTAAAAGATGCGCTACATCTGAAATTTCAAGCGGTCCTTTTCCATATTTTCCTTTTGGCTTGTCATAAGTCCAATCCTTGACATCTATAAGATGCATTCTTGGGAAATTTTCAGGAACTCGCCAGGCTTCAGTGAGGATTATTTTATTCCTATTAAAACCAATCGAAGAAGGATTGATAATTTCCTCGAAATAATGTTTTTCAGAGTTGATCTGAATGATTTCAAAATCATCCCAGGTGATGGTCCGATTGTTAATCTCTTCTGTTGGCGCCGCACATGAGGCAAAAAGAAAACAAGTCAAAAGTAGAATAGAATTTTTCATAGATTAGATTTTAACCTAAATTTACTTTAATTCTACGACATTTAAAAACAAAGGTGAGTTCATTTGTAAATAAATAGTCAATAAATTCAATTCATGGGTTGATTTGCTTCTAAAGAAAAAACCCTGCTAAAGCCAATTTAGCAGGATTTTTGTCGAGAATTTTTCAGACTTCTAATTTCTTCCTTCTCACTTTACCAAGTCCTTCCTCCTCCCGGACGCATTCTTCGCCAAGGACTATCTCCATCCGGTTCGGGTTGTTTGAAGTTACCAATAATGTAGGTAAAGGTCAGCATCCCATAGCGAGTCAGCACGTTGGTGAAGACATCGGTCACGGCCACATCGGAGATTGTTCGGCTGATGCTATTATTTTGATTGAGTAGGTCAAAAATGACCACTTTCAGCTCTGCTTTGTTGTTTTTGGCAAAGCGGAAACCACCTTCGATATTCCATAGCCAGAAGTTTTGGTCAAAGCCTTCGGAAAGCCCTTTGTACAAACTGTGATTGACCGTATTGCCTAAGAAAAGTTTTCCATTATTTGGTGAGTAATAGAATCGAATATTGGATTCCTGCACATAATAGTTGTTGTTAAGATCCTGCTGCAAGCTGGAATTTACGATATTATAGGTACCCGTGGTGCTGATGGAGAAATCCACGTTTTTGCTGATATTACTACTCAGTGTGATTCCTTGTCCCAGATCAATGTTATCGTTAAAGTTGGACTCTCCGTTGATCATCCCGGGCGTACGGTTGAAACCCAATCGGGTATTGGTATTAAACTGCATCTTCAATTTGGGAATCGGTGCGCCATAGGTCAGGAATAAACGGGTTCTCCAATTACCGTCGAGATTGACCGGTTGGGAAATCTGTCCCCCGGGTCTCAGCAAAATCTCCCCATTGATTAGGGTATCCTGCGTGGTCAGAAAGGTACTATTTCCGATAAAATTACTCGTTGAGGAATAATTCATAAACATGAAAAATGTCCGTGATTTTTCCAGATCGACTTTGCTGATATTGGCGAAAATATTGTGGTTGAAACTCTGACCAAGATTGGGATTTCCAACGCTTAGATTCAGCGGGTTTTGATTATTGACCACATTTTGGAGCTCGTTTACACTAGGCTCGTCCGTATCGGTGCGATAGCGTACCCGCCAAGAAAATCCAGATTCCCGGTTACGGTAGTTGACCATGGCGCTAGGAAGAAGATTGTTAAAATCCCGCTCGAAAACGCCTTCTGTCGGGAAAAAGGCCTCATTATCCAACCGGGCATTTTGATAGTCCAGGTTGAAATTTAGATTCCAGCCATTATTGTTATACGCATAGCCCGTTCTTAATCGCTGGGTGATAAATTTATTGTCAAATTCATTACTCAGGGCAGTATCCAATACGGGCAGATTCTCTGAGTTGAGCACTCGGGTTTTTTGATCCGCACGGGTTTTGTTATTTGCCACTTGATAGCCAAAAGTCCCGATCGCTTTTTCTCCCAAAGGCTCTGTAAAGGTCAAATTAACCCGATAATTAAAACCCTTGTTGATCGAGTTGGTCTCTTGTAATGCAGTATCCAATTGATCTCTGCGGTAATCATTACTGGCAGCCTCTAGTTCCGAAAACTGATCCCGATTACTCCAGCTGGTATTGATATCCGTGGAAAACGATCTACGGGGTTTATCAAATTTATAGCGATAGGTCAGATTATTGGATATCGAAAGGGCCTGAGTTTCCGCATTGGTGATCGAACGCAAAGCCGAGAGCGAATCACTGTTACTTCCTACAGTCAAAGCATCCCGATCCGAAAAGGTATTATTTTTTTGGAATGAAATACTTGGCGTCAGAATGATGCTGTTTTTATCATTTAAGTCCGCTTCGATTCGGGCGTTAGCGCGATGATTGTAATTATCGACTGTATTGATCAAGTTCTCTTGATAGTTCTGTCGAAAATCCTCACTCACCACCGTCTCTCGATTGGTGATTTGCTGTAAGGTATTGGTGCTGTTATTAAAAAAATAACTTCCGGTAAAGTTGATTTTTTCTCCCCACTTGTCGCTGTAATTTAGGCCCATCGCATTGGTGGCTACAATTCCGCCCGATCCACCAACGAAGAAATTGTTATTTCCACCGCCACCCCAGCGTCCACCGCCTCCGCGGCGTCCACCACTGGCATTTGCACTGAGCCCTGCCAGGTCTTGAGATGAAAAGTTTTGCTGATTGATATTATTAAATAGACCCAAAATCGAAACTCGTCGATCTCCATTAAATAAGTTCAAACTTCCACCGGCCAAATAGCGATCATCCGTTCCGTATCCGCTGTAAACTCTGCCAAACTGCCCGTTTTTTCGATCTTCACGAAGAATAATATTGATGGTTTTGGTGTAGTTGCCATCGTCAAATCCGGTTAATCTACTTTGATCCGAACGCTGATCAAGCACCTCGACACGGTCAATCGCATCAGCAGGCAGATTTCTCAAGGCAATATTCGGATCATTCCCAAAAAACTCACGCCCATCGACGAGTACTTTCTGGACTGCCTCCCCTTGGGCCTGAATCTGTCCGCCCTGCATGGTGATTCCCGGCATTTTTCGAATCAAATCCTCTGCTTGTGCATTTTCCTGAGTTTTGAAGGCATTGGCATTGAAAGAAGTCGTGTCTCCTTTCATCTCACCCACCGGAACCTGTCCCTGAATTAACACTTCGCCCAAGACTTTGGTATCTTCCAAAAGGATGATTTCTCCCAAATCAAGTGTCTCTCGAATCGAGTGGATTTTGCTAACGGTTCGATATCCGATAAAAGTGATCTCTACCTTGACCTGAGGGATATCTGGCCTGACCACCTCAAACCTGCCCTGACCATCAGTGACCCCTCCACGAAGCAGCGAGTCGGTGACTGTTTTGACCAGGACATTAGCGCCTACCATAGGCTTGTTTATGGTGCCGTCAATGACAATTCCTTTAAATTTTAGCTCCTGTCCTTCTGGACTTTGAGCAAACACTGAAAAAACCAATAAAAAGCTAAAAATCAGTGTAATAAACGGGTACTTCTTTTTCATGGATTACATTTTGTCTCTCTTTGACTGAATCAAAAAGGCAAAGGTTTAGTCCCGTTCACTAAAAAGATTAGAATGGATTCCAGATAGGATAAAAGGCGGAATTCCTGTTTAGAAAAAAATTAAACTTGTTTCATAATATTGGAATAAGAAATCCTAAAATGGCTATCCTCATAAACCGCTTTTCCCTCTTTGATCAAAATGACTTGCGGTGACTGATGAACCACCCCAAATTCCGATTCAATTTGATCGGAAAGCTGCCTGTATGCAATCAAATCCAAAAAATAGGGGACAACCTTGTCTTCATCTTCATCCTTCCAATTGCGAAGCAACCGATCCAGAGACATACTACTAATCGAGCATCGGGTGCTATGCTTAAAAATCAACACCGGTCGCTCCATACTCAAGCTTCTAATCTCTTCGATTTGATTACTATTTGTTAATTTATTCCAGTTCATTTCAGTTTCTCCTTATTTGGGTCAATACTTGCATGGAAGTTTAAGTTCCCTTGTAGATCAATCACTATTCATGAAAACAACTTTCGCAACTCAATTGCAAAAATACAGCTTCCTTTTGATTTTCCCTACCCTATTTTTTTTAGGCTGCAAAGGGTTGGATATCTCCAATCCAGGACCGCTACCTGCCTTGCCAAGTCCCGATTCCGAAGTTAACGTTCCGTTGGTTTTCCCAAAAAAAACGCTCAATCGCCTCATCAACAGTCAAATTCCCAACCAACTCATTGCTCAGGATGACTTGGAAATCGGAAATGGAATCGAGGGAAATTTAAGTCTTTCCCGAAATGGGCAGATCCTTTCGAGTGCGCTAGATAGTCAACAAATGACCATCCAACTTCCTATGAAAATCCAAGGTGAAATCGGATTATCCCAAAGTGGATTAGGCAGTCTTTTTCGTGGAAAAGTCCCCATTGACAATGAATTTGCGCCAACTTTTAAACTTAACCCTGAAATCAATCCGGATTGGACGCTCAGTGTAAAAGACTTCGAGCTCCTATCACTCGGGGGAAATCTCAGTCTGGACGTACTCGGCATGCAAGTCGATCTCAGCAAGATGCTGGAGCGGGAAATCAAACAATGGGCAGCGGAGTACTTTCAGCCGGATCAGAAACTAGTCAATCTCAAACCAATCGTAGATTTGGCCTGGGAGCAAGTTGGTCGACCATTTCAAGTCGATTGGCAGCAGGGAGTTTCCGGATTTTCGATCCGGCCAAAGCGGGTGATGTTTAAGGAGTTTTTCGATCAAAATGAAAACTTGACGATTTGGATGGGCTTGGCAGGCCAAATTCAGACTCATCCGGCAGATGCCACCCCGAGTCGGGCTTTCCCTCTTCCCAACTTATCTGAAAACACTTCTGACGAAAACACACTGAAAATTTTGCTCCCCACCGCTATTAGTTTTGACGAGCTGGATCAGATTCTCGGCGAAAACCTCAATGGGAGAAGTTTTCGCGTGGATAGCAAAACCGTTCTCACATTAGATGAGCTCCGGTCCAAAGCTTTCGGCGAATTGATTGCCATTGAAACGGACTTTGTCGCAGATCGGTCAAATGGTAAAACGGTAGATGGGCGTCTTTTTGTGGTGGGAAAACCGAGTTATGATTCCGAGGCACAGGCTTTAACCTTTGAAGATGTCAATTTTAAAGTCATCAGTGATCAGTCTTCCGCAAATTTTGGCATAGCGCTAAAAAAACGAAAAATCATCCGTCAAATCGAAAAGCTGGCTGTTTTTCCCATTGGAGATTTATTACAGGAAAGTACGGAGGGAATTAGAGAGCGATTGGGTCTCAATACTCCTATCGCGGATTTGCAAATTGAGAATCTGGAAATCATTCCCGAAGGATTTTATCCCTCCGCTAACGGACTTCGAATTTATGTCCAAGCCAATGGAAATGTCGGGGTAAATTGGAAATAATCAGCGCATCAGATCCTGATAGGTCAGAATTCCCTTTCTTTTGGCGAGTGCCAAAAGCTTGATCAATAGCTGGGCTGTCAAAAAAGCATCTCCTGCCGCTGTATGCCGATCGTCGAGGCTGATGCCAAAACGGATACAAACTTGATCGAGACTGTACTCTTCGGGTTTAATCTGATTGAAATCCGCTCGGGGGCCATGTTCTAGTCGAAGGGCTAAAAATTTCGTATCAATGACCGCATTGGGGAAAGCTTCCAAGCCAAATTCCCTTCCGATCCGGAGCAGCATTTCCAGATCGAATCCCACATGATGGCCCACTAAAATTCCATCGCCAAAATAGGCTAGAAGTTTTTGAAGAAAATCTTCGGGTTCCAGTTGGTTTTGGGTCTGAACTAACCCATGGATAGTGGCTGCTTTTTCACCTTTGATTTCGACCTTGGGATACCACTCCACACTACTCGCTACACAAATCGAATCTGCTTTAATTTTGACCGCTCCAAAAGACAAAACCTGATCTTTATTGAAGTTAAATCCACTGGTCTCCGTATCCAAGACCACAAATTCCAACCGGGAAATTGCTCTGGTTCCAGGAATGGGTTTCGAAGCTTTTTGAAGAAAATCCAAGATAAAATCCCGCTTCCGAACTCGGTTTTTTTTCTGAAATGGCCACCAACTCATGTTCTAAAATAAGCTAATTGAAAGCGAATCTCTACCAACTGCTGCAATTCGGAAATGGGACTAAACGCGTTTTTCAACAACTGCCGTTGAATTTTTCCCAAACTTTCTGGATCAATGTAGCGGCCACTACTCCCATGTTGTAATCCCTCAAGGGCGCGCATTCTCATCAAGATCTCATAGGCTTTTCCGGCTTGGGAATAGAGCTCGGCCTGCTGTGGTTCGAGTTCCGCCAAGCGTTCAAAGCGCCGAAAGGTATTATTGATTCCTACCACACCATGGCTCAAGATCAGCAATCTGGCCAGATCCGCCAAAGGCATCATCGCACGGGCTTTGATGTCAAACTGATCCCGATGCTCACCGGATTTCTCAACCACAAAACCTTCAAAAAATCCCAAAGGAGGAGGGTTTTTCAGTGCATTGACGCCCAAAAAACTCAGGAAAGCCTTTTTCTTCTGAATGGAATCGTATATATGTTGGCTCAAGGAATTAGCTAAAGTCGAATCTCCTGCCACCGATCTAAAATCAAAAAAAATGGACGCTTTCAACAAGGCATCCTGCGTGGGGGTGAGGATCCAGTCCGAAAAATAATTTTTCCACTGAGACAAAGGCTGTACCCAAAGCGGATTGGATGCCATCATTTCACCCGGGCAAGAGGCAAAACCGCAGGCTATTAAGGTCTCCACAATTCCAGTTCCCAATGTGAGAAAATAAGTATGAGCCTGCTCGTTTTGGTTCTCCGGCACATCTTCATAAATCAACGCATTATCCTGATCGGTACGAAGAAGCTGCTCTTCCCTTCCTTCTGAACCCAAGGACAAAAAGGCAAATTTCAGCGTTTTGCATTCCGAATATTTGGCGTCCAACTCCTTTTTGACACGCTCGGTAGCTTTCTGAATAATCGTATCATTGATCTCAGTCATGACCGAGGAGACAAAATCCATCGCCACTTCATTGTCCAGATAATAGCGAAGCATCTGCTCAGCCCGATCTCGGATAGCCCGCATTTCAGCCAGGGAATCCGCGTTGTTCAATGCGTGAATCAATACTGCAGGACTATTTCCCATAGAGAGCAGCACATCATGATCGGAAATAATACCACAAACCGGACTTTGCACGGTGCCGTCTTCAGTCAAAATCAAATGATGAAGCCGATGCTTGATCATCGTCAGGTACAGATCAGAAAAGTCGGCATTTTTGGGCTGAGTCACCACCGGAGTACTCATTATTTCTTTGGCTGCTTTTGAGACGTCTTTTGCTTTTGAGACCACCTTGTTCCGCAGGTCCTTGTCTGTGATTATTCCTAGGGGAAATCGCCTTTCGTCAACCAAAACCAAGGAACTGACTTGATGATCACTCATTAGCTTTGCGGCTTGTTGGATTGAAATATGAGGTGGCGCAACGCGGACATTTTCGGAGACTTTGATTTGGGATTGGTCCGAAAAAATCAGGAGCGAATGATCCTTAGGTTGGGTTTTGAAGGTTTTTCTGGCGATTTGACCTTGAGAAAGATCCTGCCTGACTACAACCTGACCCGAAGCAAAACCAGCGGCAAAGTATAGGGCAACCTTGCTGTTTTGCTGTAAAATTTCTTCAAAAATCTCTACGGGAACTGCATAAATTAAAGAGTCCTCTACTGCTTTTGCACTCAGAAGGTACGGCCTTTTTCCCAACAAAGCCAAAACCCCAAATACATCCCCCTCTTCGCAATATTCCTTGGTTTCCTTCCCGTCAAGGAGTTCAACTTTTCCTTCTTTCAGCACCAAAAAATGAGGAAGTGCATCATTTCCTTTTTGGAAAAGGAAAGCTCCCTTTTCGAAATACCGAACCTCAACAGACTGCGCAACCAAGCTCAGGTTTTCTTTGGAAAGAAAGGAAAATGGAGGATAACCTTTTAAAAACTCCGAAACCCGGTTGACGATGACGTTCATATTTTTCAATTTAAAAACAAGGAAGTCTTATCAGGGATAGACAAATAATTTGGTTGGTTTTAGAAAATAAAACCACGTTTAATCTATTTTCTCCTGAAGGTCAGTTACTTTTTGAAGATAGATATTTCTGAAAACACCTCGTTTTTGTGGGTGAATCCTATTTCCTCCCCGCAATAATCTGCTCCACTACCTCCGGATCCAGTAGCGTAGAAGTGTCCCCCATATTATCCATGTTTCCTTCGGCTACTTTTCTTAAGATTCTCCGCATGATTTTTCCGGAGCGGGTTTTTGGTAAACCGGGCACAATCTGGATTTTGTCCGGCTTGGCGATCGGACCGATAATTTTGGATACGGTGTCTTTGATTTCGTTGATCAAGTTTTCTTCGGTTCGGTTTGCCATATCGCAGATTACATAGGCGTAGATTCCTTGACCTTTGACCTGATGAGGATATCCCACTACCGCTGATTCGATGACTTTTGGATGTTCGTTGATCGCATTTTCCACCTCAGCAGTACCCATACGATGTCCCGAGACATTGATCACATCATCCACACGTCCCAGAATCCGGTAATAGCCATCATGATCTCGCTTGACTCCATCCCCGGTGAAATACATGCCCTTGTAGGTAGAAAAATACGTCTGCTTGCACCGCTCATGATCCCCATAAGTAGTACGAATCATACTTGGCCATGGAAATTTGATACAAAGGTTCCCTTCAACGGAATTCCCGGTGAGTTCTTTTCCATCAGCATCCACAATGCACAGCTGTACTCCTGGAAGCGGTAAAGTGGCAAAAGCCGGCTTGGTCGGAGTGATCCCTGCTAATGGCGAAATCATAATTCCTCCAGTCTCTGTCTGCCACCAGGTATCGACGATGGGGCAGCGGGTTTTTCCGATATGCGTATGATACCAGTGCCAGGCTTCCTCATTGATCGGCTCTCCCACGGAACCGAGAACCTTAAGCGAACTCAGCTCATAGGGCTCGATCGGATCTGTACCAAAGGCCTGAAGTGCTCGGATCGCCGTCGGGGCTGTATAGAATTGATTGACTTTGTGTTTATCTACCACCGCCCAAAATCTGCCGGCATCCGGAAATGTCGGTACCCCTTCAAACATCACCGAAGTCGCACCTGCTAATAGCGGTCCATACACGATATAGGAATGCCCGGTGATCCATCCGATATCTGCCGTACACCAATAGACATCGCCGGGTGAATATTGAAACACATTTTCAAAGGAATATTTCGTGTAAACCATGTAGCCTCCCGTGGTATGAACCACTCCTTTGGGCTTTCCGGTGGAGCCGGAAGTATAGAGAATGAAGAGCATGTCTTCACTGTCCATGGTTTCAGCCAGATTGGTATCCTCCACTCCTTTGATGACATCATGCCACCAGTGATCCCTTCCGGATTTCATAACGACTTCCTGCTGCGTTCGCCGATAGACAATGACCGTTTCCACGGGGGCTTTCTCCAAGGCTTCATCGACGACGGCTTTGACTCCAATTTTTTTATTTCCCCGGAAGTTTCCGTCAGCTGTCAATACGGCTTTTGCTCCACAGTCGATGATCCGATCGGAAAGTGCCGACGAGCTAAATCCCGCAAATACAACAGAATGAACCGCCCCGATTCTTGCACAAGCCAACATTGCAATAGCCGCCTCAGGTACCATGGGCATATAAATAATGACTTTATCCCCTTTTTGGATACCTTTTGCTTTTAGCGCATTAGAAAATTTACATACCTCGTGGTAAAGCTCCCTGTAAGTAATCGTCCTGCCTTCTTCATTAGGATCATTAGGCTCCCAGATAATGGCAGGCCGATCTCCAATCGTAAAAAGATGTCTCTCAAATATATTCTCGGTAATATTGAGCTTTCCATTCACGAACCATTTCACATCGGGACCTTCAAAATTCCAGTCCAGTACTTTATCCCAGCGCTTTTTCCAATGAAACGAGTCGGCGATCCTAGCCCAAAATTCCTCGGGTTGTGCTACTGATTTTTGATATTCATGAAAGTACCCGCTCAGGGTATGAAGTCTATCACTCATGGTATTTTAGGTTTAATTACAAATTCAAATTAATGGCCGGAAGCTTTTCCAGCTCCTCGTGGAATCCTGATTTCCTGAATCATTTCCTGAACCTCTTTTGGTGGCGGAGGAGTGACTTTAGACACCCCAAAACACACCAGAAAATTGATCATCATTCCCACCGAACCTATGCCTTCAGGAGAAATCCCTAACCACCAAAACTCTTCCGTATTGGTTTCGGGACTGATAAATTTAAAATAAATGATGTAAATCAGAGTAAAAATCAAGCCACTGAGCATTCCCGCGATAGCCCCTTCCTTATTGATGCGTGTGGAGAAAATACCCAAAATAATCACCGGGAAAAAGGAGGCAGCCGCCAAGCCAAAGGCAAATGCAACCACCTGAGCAACAAATCCAGGGGGATTTACTCCAAAATATCCGGCAAGAATAACCGCTCCCGCAGCAGCTAATCGTGCTATTCGTAATTCTTTTTTTTCCGAAATCTCCGGCTTGAAGGTTTTGACCAAATCCCGTGAAACTGAAGTGGAAATCACCAATAACAATCCGGCGGCCGTAGATAATGCGGCAGCCATCGCTCCGGCAGCTACCAATCCCACTACCCAGTTAGGAAGCTTGGCTATTTCGGGTGAAGCTAAGACCATAATGTCCCGATCGATGGTCAACTCATTTTCTACAGGATCGGCCACATATTGGACTCTGCCATCTCCGTTTTTGTCGTTGACTGAAATCAGACCGGTCTTTTCCCACGTGTCAATCCATGAAGGCAATGCGTCCACTTCTTTTTCTGATGTACTTTCGATCGTGTTGAAGATCCCAAAAGCTGCTACAGCTGGTGCAGTAGTGTAAAGTATGGCGATAAAAACCAGGGCATAACCCGCAGAAAGCCGGGCATCTTTGACACGGGGAACGGTAAAAAAACGCACAATCACATGGGGAAGCCCAGCCGTACCAACCATCAGGGCCAATGTAATCATCAGCATGTCTGTCAGCCCTTTCCTCCCGGATGTATATTCGGAAAATCCCAATTCTGCCAAAACCCCATCCAGTTTTTCGAGTAATGGCGTGCCATCTGCTAAATCTCCCCCCAATCCCATCTGTGGAATTGGATTGCCGGTGAGTTGCATGGATATAAAAATCGCAGGAACCATGTATGCAAAAATCAAGACGCAATACTGCGCCACTTGGGTATAGGTGATTCCCTTCATTCCTCCCATTACCGCGTAAAAAAACACGATAATCATCCCGATGACCACACCCCACTCGATGGGCACCTCCAGATAACGCGAAAAGACGATTCCCACTCCTCGCATCTGACCTGCTACATAGGTGAACGAGATGAATAAGGCACAAATTACAGCGACAATTCGGGCGGTATGAGAATAGTAGCGATCTCCCACAAAATCAGGAACAGTGAATTTTCCGAATTTCCGGAGGTATGGAGCCAGCAAAAGTGCCAATAGCACATATCCCCCGGTCCAGCCCATCAGATAAACGGAACCATCGTATCCGGCAAATGAAATAATCCCCGCCATAGAAATAAATGATGCTGCAGACATCCAGTCTGCTGCCGTGGCCATTCCATTGGCCAAAGGCGAAACTCCTCCCCCTGCTACATAAAATTCTTGAGTCGAGCCTGCCCTAGTCCAGATGGCTATTCCGATGTACAGGGCAAAACTCAATCCTACCAACAGGTAAGTCCAGGTCAAAATATCCATACTTGGTTGATTTATTCCTCGTTGACGTCAAACTCCCGATCCAGCCGATTCATACGCCAGACATATACAAAAATCAAAATCACAAAGGTGTAGATTGAACCTTGCTGTGCAAACCAAAATCCCAATTTAAAGCCTCCCAGGTTATATTCATTAAGCGGCTCAGCTAGCAGGATCCCAAACCCAAACGATACCATAAACCAAATCAAAAGTAGTATGACTAAGGTTTGAAGGTTTTTCCTCCAATAGGCTTTCATTTTTTGTTTTTGGGCTTCCATGGGTAATCTTTTTCAGGGAAAAATCATTTATTCCTAAAATAGGGATTAGAAAAGTCGAAAAGCAACCCGTTTTGGATTAAAGGATCGAAATTTTTCTAAACTCTGGCGCTTTTCCCCATTTTTCTTTGGAGTTGAAAAAAGTAAATTCTATCGGAGTAGTGGAAAAGTAATCTACTAAATCCAAAAAGGGGATTCTATTTTTAGAGGAAAAACTCAGAAACAATAGCTAATCCTGCCGCAAAGAAACTCACCAGCAATTTATTGACCTGAAGCTTGTGCTGAGGGCTGCTTTCAAAGAAAATCGTCGTAGAAATATGCAAAAATCCTCCGGCAACCAGCCCATACAGTACTCCGATTCCGTTTCGATCCAATAGCCCGGATTCATAGAAAAATGAACTTGCAAACATTCCTAAAGGGGAAGCCAAGGCAAAAATGGTCAATAAAACCAAGGTCCAACGCTTCGAAAGAACCGAAGAAAGTACGGCCGCCAGGGCAAACGCAGCAGGACCTTTATGCATGATGATTCCCAGCAAAACGGTTTTGCCACTATGAACATGCCCCATGGCATCACTGTCCTCGATCAGACTTCCATGAGAAAGTAAAGTCCCTTCCAAAAAGGCATGAATAAATAGACCTAGCATGACGGTAAACACCCCACTTTTGGCTTGTCCATGATGATGAAGATGGATGTGTCCATGCTCGATTCCACTGGACAGGTATTCCAATAACTGCTGAAATAAAAACCCAATCAGAATGTATAATCCCATCTTTGACCCATCGATTCCATTGGTAAAGAGCTCCGGAATGATGTGAAGAATAGTAATCGAAAAGAGGTAAGAGCCCGCAAAAACCAAAACCAGCTTAAAATACTTATCGCGGAATTTGGGTGCAAAAAAAACCAATGATCCCGCGACCATGGCGGTGAGAAATAAGAGTATAAAATTGATGCCCATGCCTGAAATAACCCTTTCCATGATTTTCCGCGGAAAAGAGATGAAGGTATAACCGCATCAAAGGTAATAAAATTCAATAATGTTGCATTTAAATTCTCCTTATCTCCAGAGCGATACCCAACCCACTGAATATCATCATCAATAGGATCCGACTTAGTTCACTTCAAATGAAACAAATGGCTTCAATCGCTCACTGAGGAAGGTTTCGTAGCTCCCGTCAGCTTGACTATAAATCAAGAAAACATCGATGTCGTCTCGACTTTCCGCCAAGGCAATCGCTTTTTCTGTCCCCATAACCATCATGGCCGTAGCAAAGGCATCCGCAGTCATACAGTCATCTGCCAGTACAGTCGCGCTCAACAAATTATGATTGACGGGATAGCCGGTCTTTGGATCAATGGTGTGGGAAATCTTGACCGAATCCCGCACATAAAAATTCCGGTAATTGCCAGAGGTGGCCATTCCCCGATTTTCCAAAGCAATGATACTGAAAAGCTCAGATGCCGGGGCTTCTTCTTCCGGACGGTTTACTCCGACTTTCCATAGCTCTCCTTTGTCGTTTACTCCCCGGGCTACGAGTTCACCCCCGATTTCGACAAGCAAATTTTGAATCCCCTTTTTTGCTAAAAAATCAGCAACCACATCCACGCCCTGCCCTTTGGCAATCGCCGAAAAATCCAAATACAACCCCGAAACTTCCTTCCTCACCTGATTTTGATCCCAGTTGACTTGATCAAACCCTACCAGCTGAAGCAAATTGTTAATCGCTACGGAGTCTTTTAATTTCGGTCCGCCCGGACCAAATCCCCAAACATTGACCAAAGGTCCTACCGTTGGATCAAACGCCCCATCCGTTAGGTCAAATACTTCCTTTGAGCCTTCCAAAACTTGCCGAAAATAAGGCAATTCAAAATCTAAGGTATCTCCAAGATTGAATCGACTTAGCTCCGAATCCGGAATATATGTGGATAAGCTTTGGTTAAAAACAACCAATAAGGAATCAATTTCTGATTGAAAATCTCTTCCCTCATCATCTAGGTAGGTCACCTGATAACTAGTTCCCATAGTCTGCCCAGAAAAATTGATTTTAAGATCGACAGCGGCACTTTCACTTACGGGAGTTTTCGGTTCTTCCCGGTTTCTCCAAGAATAAACCAAAATGACCATGGCTAGTAAAACCAAGGAATAAATAATATTTTTTCGGGCGTTGGATTGCATAGGGGATAAATTTTACTACAAATCTAACCACTATTTCAACGGGATGTTACTGAAAGGACTTATGATTTTAGGGTCTTTTTAGCTCCCTTAATTTTCTATATTTGTAAGCGATTCGAAAAGCTATGAGAGAAGACTACCTAAGTGGAGAAGATGAAAATTTGAGCCCGAAAGATCGGGAATTTGAAAAAGCCCTACGTCCACTGAGTTTTGAGGATTTTACGGGACAGGCCAAAATCGTCGAAAATCTCCGTGTATTTGTCCTAGCTGCCAAAAACCGAAACGAACCCCTAGACCATGTCTTACTCCATGGGCCTCCCGGATTGGGAAAAACCACCCTCAGCTATATTATTGCCAATGAGTTGAATGCGGGGATCAAGATCACCTCGGGGCCCGTTCTCGACAAGCCTTCTGACCTAGCCGGGCTTTTGACCAACTTAGAAGAAGGAGATGTGCTTTTCATCGATGAGATCCACCGCCTCAATCCCATCGTAGAGGAATACCTCTATTCGGCTATGGAGGATTTTCGCATTGATATCATGCTCGATTCTGGTCCCAATGCCCGATCAGTTCAGATTTCCCTCAGCCCTTTTACCCTCATCGGCGCGACTACCCGATCTGGTTTATTGACTTCACCTCTTCGTGCCCGGTTTGGGATCAATTCCCGATTGGAATATTACGATGCCAAACTACTCACCGACATTGTCACCCGCTCAGCGGGAATTTTAAATACACCCATCGCGGATGTAGCAGCTTTTGAGATCGCCCGAAGGAGCCGGGGCACACCCCGAATCGCCAACATGCTCCTCCGAAGAACCCGGGATTTTGCCGAAGTCAAAGGAGATGGTACCATCACGCTGGAAATTGCCAAAATCGCCCTCAATGCCTTGGACGTGGATGAAAATGGGTTGGATGAGATGGATAACCGTATCCTTTTGACCATTATTGAAAAATTCAAAGGAGGTCCAGTCGGTCTGGGAACCATCGCCACGGCTTGCGGGGAAGAAGCAGAAACGATCGAAGAGGTCTACGAACCCTTTTTAATTCAGGAAGGCTACCTCAAACGTACCGCCCGGGGAAGAATGGCTACCGAAATGGCTTATAAACATCTCAAAATCAAACCAAACCCCACCAGCGGAAGTCTTTTCGAAGGAATTTAATCAGGGGAAGAAGCGAATTTTAAAGTTCACTTTTTTTCTTTACCCCACTTTTAATTTCAATTCCCCTTGTCGCTTGACCACTCGCACCTCAAAAAACTGATTGATAAATGCCTTACAGTTATTTTCGGACCATTCTGCTCGGGTTTCGGTATCGTAAAGTACCGTCATCCGAAGCATCGTCTTGACATAGGGTTCAAACTGACCCAATTCCTGCACATACTCAATCAATACTGCCGACCAATCTTCTTGAAATTTTTCGAAGTGAGTCCTGCCATCAAATAAAAACTCAAGCTGATTGTCGCCATGCTTGTAGCGGTAAATTCCACAGAGCTGACGATAAATCATACGAATCCGATCTCGAGGAAAATCCACCGTATCCAAAATCCGCTCATAAGTAGGGTCCATGAGTCGAAGTGGATTGAATAAAAAAGTGTAGGATCGCTTCAGTTCAAAAACCATCCGATCGATCAGCTCCTCTTCTAAAACGGACTGAGCCTGCCGGAGAATGTAATTTTTGTCTAATGGGAAAAGCTTTTCGATCATCTTATTGAAATACTTTCACAAAAGTAAGGATTTTCATAAAAAAACGTCGTTTTACTAATTTCCTTATCACCAATCTGCGGGTCTTCTTGCTTGATATTCGGCCATTTTATCCAATAATTTGGCCGGATCATCCGAAACAATCAATAATTCCTCCTGCTCGGGATAGAGAAATCCTTCCTGCTTGGCATGACTTAAAAAGCCCAAAAGTTGGTTGTAGTAACCGTTTACGTTATACAGTGCCAGCGGCTTTTGTATATAATGCAGCTGATTCAGCGTCATGATTTCAAAGAGTTCCTCCAAAGTCCCAATTCCTCCCGGCATAGCGATAAACCCATCGCCACGCTCTGCCATCAGCCACTTGCGGTCCCGCATCGTTTCGACGATGATCAATTCGGTACAACCCCTGTGCGCAACTTCCCGATCTACCAGTTTTTGAGGAATGATCCCCAAAACTTCCTTACCACCCGCCAGCATTTCATCGGCGATCACCCCCATCAAGCCAACTCTACCTGCACCATAAACCAGCTCCAGATCGCGCTTGACCATTTCCTGCCCTAAAGCCTTTGCTGCAGCTTCATATTGGTTGGAATTTCCTTTTTTGGAACCGCAATAAACTGTGATTTTTTTCATTCGTTTGAAATAAATTTTGTGTCCGAAGTTAAGTCAATTGAAGAGCTTCACAAAAATAAACCTCAAAGCAAACTATAAGGTTGAAGGGTCCTTATTATCGACGTAGTGCTGTTAAAAAGGACAAAAATTGTAGCTTTGTGGCTTGTTTAAGTGTAATCGCATGTATCAGGAAAAAATCGAAGCCATCAAAGCCGCAATTGCTGCCGCTGACGCCAACAATCCAGAGGAATTGGAAGCTTACCGAATGGAGTATATTTCCAAAAAAAGCGTCGTGGGGGCTCTTTTTGCCGATATGGGTAAAATCCCAAATGAGGAGAAGCGTGCCTATGGACAGCTGGTCAATGAAGTGAAGCAACTGGCAGAGGAGAAATTTCAGGAACTGATCGATAAAGTCAACAATGCCTCCAAAAAGGCGAAATCAGCTTCCATCGATCTTACTTTACCTGCTTCCAATCAGTCCATTGGAGGGATACATCCGCTCACGGCTACGCGCCAGCGAATCATCGAAATATTTGAACGGATCGGTTTCAACCTTTCTGAAGGTCCCGAAATCGAAGACGATTGGCATAATTTCACCGCCTTAAATTTCCCTGAAAATCATCCTGCCCGTGAAATGCAGGATACCTTTTTCATTGAAAAAAATCCCGATATCGCACTGCGTACCCACACTTCATCAGTACAGGTGCGCGTAATGGAAAATCAAAAACCGCCCATTCGGACGCTTTCTCCGGGAAGAGTATATCGAAATGAGGCCATTTCGGCTCGAGCGCACTGCATTTTCCATCAAGTAGAAGGACTTTATGTCGATGAAAATGTAGGCTTTGCTGATTTAAAAAACACCCTTTATCATTTTGCAAAGGAGATGTTTGGCAAAGAAACCAAAGTGCGATTTCGACCTTCTTTTTTCCCTTTTACCGAACCAAGTGCTGAAATTGATATTTCCTGTTTGATTTGTGGAGGCAAAGGATGCAACATTTGCAAAGGTTCCGGTTGGGTGGAAATCGGCGGGTCCGGCATGGTCGATCCTAATGTTCTGGAAAACTGCGGAATTGACTCCCAGAAATATACCGGATTTGCCTTCGGAATGGGAATCGAGCGAATTGCCATGCTCAAGTATCAAATTAAAGATTTGCGGCTATTTACCGAGAATGACGTTCGTTTCTTAAGGCAATTCAGGTCTTTGCTCTAGTAAAGTCATGACAAAAGTGAAAGGAAGTTTTTTTTAGAAAGCTTCCTTTTTTTTTATTCAGCTGACCGAATTCCAATTTCTGATCAGCCATTCACATATAATTTTGATTTTATTCTGTGCTAACGAGAAATTGGTTGACTTCTAACCAATGCATAAAAGCATCAAACCAGCGATTACTGGTTCTGTTGGGATTGCCTAGGCCAAAGCCATGTCCTCCATCCTGATAAAGATGAAATTCTATAGGCTTCCCTGCATTATACCATGATTCAATCAGGCCAAACTGACCTCGAAAAAGAAAATCATCAGAGGCGATCACATTAAACATGGGTGGAGCATTCTCCGGCACCTCTACTGGACCCATTCCCCCATAAATCGGACCGATAAAAGCTAGCTTCATCGTTTTGGAATTAAGGATTGAATGCATCGTAAGTCCTGCACCGGCAGAAAAGCCAATCATTCCAATTCTGGAGATATCCACTCCCCATTCTTCTGCTCGATCGATGATCATAGCATAAGCCGCCTCCGCATCTTCAAGTTGATTAGAAAGATCCCGCTGTGGCAAACTAGGAGGCTGGTTATCCACCGATTCCTGTTCAATTCTAGGCGTTTCCCGGGGTCGATTCATCCATGCGGAAAAATCTTCTAGAGATTCTGGCGTAGGATTCAGCCTATATTTCAAAACAAAAGCAGCTATTCCCTTTGCCGCAAGGGCTTCTGCCACCTCCCATCCCTCATTTCCCATTGACAACCAACTAAAACCGCCACCAGGTGCCACAATCACCGCCGCTCCATTTCCTTTCCCTTCCGCTGGCAAAAAAGGAGTGAGTGTTGCAGTGGAAATATTGCGAGCCATTGGATCTCCCTATTGGCGAAACCAAGTCTCTGGTGCAGGTTGATTTTCAACTCCGCCTGTTCCCAGTAAAATCGCCCTAGGCTCATCGGGTGTTTCAAGTGGATAAATCCTCCCATCCTGTGCCAAAACAGAGGAGCTGAAAAATAGGGTAAAGGCAAAGATGCCCGTTTTGAATAGGTTCTTAATCGGCAAAGACATCATGAGCAGGTTAAATGACTAATTAGAAATGGAAGAGTTCTTTTTACCAATATAATTGATTTGGACTGTTAATTTTTGGATAAGAAAATTCTTATGCGATTTGACCCTAGATTCAAGTGAATTATAGTTGTCAATTCTAAAAAATTACCTTCCCTTTTGTAAAAGTGTGATTTCCAAAAACTCAGTTAAAAAATCCTTGAGTACACTTCTTCCAACTTACTCACGGGCAGTACTTCGATTTGAAATTTTTTCAGATCCAATCCTTTTACCGCATACTTGGACACGACGATTTTTTTGAAGCCCAATTTTTCGGCTTCTGCGATCCGGTTTTCGATTCGGGACACGGCCCGGATTTCTCCCCCAAGTCCAACCTCCCCAGCAAAACATATTTGCTCCGAAACCGGCGTATCTTCATAGCTGGAGATTAAGCTCGCACAAACTGCCAAATCCAATCCGGGATCATCCACTCGAAGGCCTCCTGCCACATTGAGAAAGACATCCTGATTTCCCAATCGCATTCCTCCACGCTTTTCCAAAACCGCCAAAAGCATATTGAGACGCTTGGCATCATGACCTGTGCTGCTTCGCTGAGGGGTGCCGTAGGTCGCCGGGCTGACCAAGGACTGAATCTCGATCAATAATGGTCGGTTGCCTTCCATCATTGCGCCGATAGCCACACCGTTGAGCACTTCCTCCCGCTGAGTAAGCAGTATTTCTGAAGGATTTGCAACGGATCGAAGTCCCTCGGCACGCATCTCGTAGATTCCCAATTCATGCGTGGAACCAAAGCGATTTTTTGACGTGCGCAAAATCCGATAAGTCAAATGCCGGTCTCCCTCAAATTGCAGAACGGTATCCACCATGTGTTCGAGGACTTTTGGACCGGCGATCGAACCGTCCTTGGTGATATGCCCGATCAGAAACACAGGGGTCCCCGTTTCTTTGGCAAATTTCATCAGCTCCGCTGTACACTCCCGGACTTGAGAAACTGAACCGGCTGCCGATTCGACATATTGACTACTCAGCGTCTGAATAGAATCGATCACCAAAAAGTCAGGCTTCAAAATCTCCACTTGCTGAAAAATCTGCTGGGTATTGGTCTCCGAAAGCACATAACAATCCGGATTTTTGGCACTCATGCGATCCGCCCGCATTTTAATCTGGGATTCGGACTCCTCACCTGAAACATAAAGCACTGTTTTACCCGATAAAGTCAACGCAATCTGCAGCATCAGCGTGGATTTTCCGATCCCGGGTTCGCCCCCAATCAAAACCAAAGAACCCGGCACAATTCCTCCACCCAAAACGCGATCGAGTTCGGGATCTCCGGTTATCCATCGAGGTTGCTCCTCGTAATTGACATCGGTTATTTTCTTGGGAGAAGCAGTTTTTTTACTTCCTCCACCACTGGGTTTCCAGCTTCCCTTTCCGGTTTCTTCTTTTTGGATGATTTCTTCCACATAGGTATTCCATTGCCCACAGGCAGGACATTTACCCAGCCACTTTGGACTTTGGGCTCCACAGTTTTGACAGAAAAAGGAAGTTTTTACTTTAGCCAACTCGATTAGGGATTTTTGATTTACGATGCCTAGAAATTCTTTGATACTAAAATCTTGTATCTCGGTTCTTATCTCTTTTCTCTATTTTCTTATTTCTTATCTCTTGTCTCTCAATTCTTATTTCTTGTCTCTCATCTCTTATCTTTCTCATCAATGTGCTTCCAGCCAACCATTCCCTAAACCCACTTCCACCTCGATTGGTAGAGCAATATCGGTTGTGCCTTCAACACTCAGGATTTCATTTCAAATCTTACTCCTCAAATTGCACTTGGGCCTTTTATTAATTGCACCTTCAGTGCAGGGAAATTTCCTTTTATTCCAAATGAAAACTTCGATATTCATCATTTGACGTTCATCATTCGATATTTTAAAGCAAGATTACTTAGAAATTACTAATTAGAAATCTAAATACTTGATTCTTATCTCTCGGTTCTTATCTCTTATTTCTTGTCTCTTCTCTCCCATCAATGCGCTTCCAGCCAATCATTTCCTAAGCCAACTTCTACTTCGATTGGCACAGCAATATCGATCGCCTCGGACATAAGTTTGGGCACTTCTTTTTTTAAGAGCTCTACCTCATCTTTATGCGCATCAAATACCAACTCATCATGGACCTGCAAGATCATTTTTGATTTGAGGTTTTCTTTTTTCATCCACTCATGAACCCGAATCATCGCTACCTTGATCAGATCGGCAGCCGAGCCCTGAATCGGGGCATTGATGGCATTTCGCTCAGCAAATCCACGCATGGTTTGATTTCGGCTATTGATGTCTCTAAGGTAGCGGCGACGTCCGAGAATAGTTTCCACGTATTCGTCAGTACGCGCTTTTTCGATCACCCCATCCATGTATTCCTTCACGGCCGGAAATTCCTTGAAATAGGCATCGATAATTTCTTTGGCTTCTCCTCTTGGAATGGATAGACGCTGCGAAAGTCCAAAAGCTGAAATCCCATAAATAATCCCAAAATTGGCAGTTTTTGCTTTTCGACGCATATCGGAAGTTACTTCCTCAAGTGGCACCTGAAAAATCTTCGCCGCAGTCGTGGCGTGGATATCCCGACCATTTTTAAAAGCCTCAATCATGGACTCATCCTTGGAAAATGCCGCCATGATCCGCAATTCGATTTGGGAATAATCCGCCGCCAAAAGCACATGATTTTCATCCCTTGGCACAAAAGCCTTCCGAATCTCCCGACCCCGATCAGTTCGGATCGGAATATTCTGCAGATTAGGATTGACCGAAGACAATCGCCCCGTGGCTGCCACAAACTGATTGTAGGTGGTATGAATGCGTCCGGTTTTGGAGTTGATCAAGGTGGGAAGGGCGTCCACATAGGTGGATTTGAGCTTGACCATTTGTCGGTATTCCAGAATCGCCCGTGCGATCTCATGCTCGGTAGCTAGTTTACTGAGGATTTCTTCTCCGGTGGCATATTGGCCGGTTTTGGTTTTTTTAGCTTTGGGGTCGAGTTGAAGCTTTTCAAAAAGCACATCGCCAAGTTGCTTTGGAGAGGCGAGGTTAAAGCGAACACCAGCCAATTCATAAACCCGCTTTTCGATTTCCAGACTTTCGAATTCCAGAGATTTACTAAGCTCGGCCAGACTTTCAGTATCGATTCGCACTCCTTCAAACTCCATCGCGGTCAGGACTGGAATCAGCGGATTTTCGACTTCGTAAAAGAGCTTTTCCAAGTCATTTTCCTTGAGCATAGGATCAAATTTCTCCTTTAAGCGAAGCGTAATATCCGCATCCTCAGCAGCATATGCAGTTACGATATCCTCTTCCACATCCCGCATATTGCCTTGATTTTTCCCTTTTTTTCCGATCAGTTCTGTGATGGAAACCGGTTTATAATTCAAATATTGCTCGGCAAGAAAATCCATGGAATGCTTTCCTTCCGGCTCAATAAGGTAATGCGCCAACATGGTATCGTATAGCGCTCCCTTCACTTCTATGCCGTAATTTTTAAGAATCAATAGATCGTATTTGATGTTTTGTCCGACTTTAAGAATTTCCTCGTGTTCAAAAAATGGCCGCAGTTGATTTAGGATTTTTTGGGTTTCTTCCTGATCTACAGGACAGGGAATGTAATAAGCTTCACCCGTCAAATAGGCAAAAGAGAGCCCCACGATCTGCGCATCCATTGCATTGAGTGAGGTAGTCTCGGTATCAAAACAGACGGATTTTTGGACCAAAAGAAAATCCAAAAGCTCTTCAACGGCATCTTCTCCTTTGACTTTGTGATATTGATGCATATGACTGTGAATGGTATCCGGCACCATCGGGGCGGCGGTCTCTACGCTTTCTTCCTCAAATTGCGGAGCAGATCCGGATTGTGAAGGAGAAGCGGCTTCCCCAAAAAGCCCCAACTGCTCGTTTTTCTGGATGACAGCTTTTTTTCCTTCGTCTTTGAAAATCCGGTTGCTGAGTGTTCTGAATTCCAACTCAGTAAAAATCGCCCGTAGCTTTTCTTCATTAAACCCGTCATAGCGGAGCTCTTCTTCCACAAAATCAACAGGGACATCTATTTTGATTGTGGCGAGTTCTTTGGATAAAATTCCCTGCTGCGCAAAGTTTTCGACATTTTCTTTCTGCTTTCCTTTAAGTTGATCGGTGTTTTTGATCAGTTCTTCTACCGTCCCAAATTCCTTGAGTAATTTGGTGGCCGTCTTGGCCCCGATTCCGGGGATTCCAGGAATATTATCCACGGCATCACCCATCAGCCCTAAAATATCCCGAACCTGATCTACCTGCTCGATATCCCATTTGGCACAGACTTCTTTGGGTCCCATAACATCGACGGCATTTCCCATAAATGCCGGCTTGTATAAAAATATATGATCATCGACCAGCTGTCCATAATCCTTGTCAGGAGTCATCATATAGACAGTGAAAGATTCCCGTTCGGCTTTTTTGGCAATCGTACCAATGATGTCATCTGCTTCAAAACCATCGAGTTCCAAAAGTGGGATATTAAAAGCCTTGACGATTTCCTTCACCCAAGGAATGGAAACGGTAATATCCTCGGGCTGTTCTAATCGATTCGCTTTGTAGGCTTCGAACTGAACATGACGAAAAGTCGGTGCCGAGGTATCAAAGGCTACGGCGATATGAGATGGTTTTTCTTTGGTCAAAACCTCCATCAACGTATTGGTAAATCCAAGCATTACCCCGGTATTGAGACCTTTGGAATTAATACGTGGATTCTTGCTAAAAGCGAAGTGAGCCCTGTAAATCAGAGCCATAGCATCGAGAAGGAAAAGTTTATTGGGTTGTTTTGCTGTCATTATCAAAAGATTTGTCTAGTTTAAATGGTCAAATCAAGACTGCCAAGTTACAAAAAATACCTGTCAGCAATTCGGTATTTTCTGAGCTTGCAAGCTTTTGGCTCCTTATTTGACACTAAATGACTTAACAACCAAAATCACAGATCTATGAAAAAATTGTTCCTAATTACCTGCCTGTTCCTTTCTGCCCAGTTTTTAGTGGCAGCTCCGCTTAATTCAGGAAAGGACACCAAAAAAGAAGAGCTCACCCCTGAGCAAATCGAGACGCTAGAACGCATTGAAAACCGAGTGGAAGAAATCAAAGCGTTGGACTTTTCAGAGATGTCCAGAGATGAGAAAAAAGAAATCAAAGCTGAATTGAAGACGCTAAGAGCAGAAGCAAAAGCCAATAACAATGGTATTTATATTTCTACCGGCGCGATCATCATCATTTTATTGTTGATCCTTATTTTGTAATCGCTGAATTTCTGCTGTTACCAAAGCAAGCCTCTGAAAAGAAGCTTGCTTTTTTTGACCCCAATCTGATTGGGTTAATTTTCAGCGACTTCATTTTTTGCTAAATAATCCTTCACCTGAAGCCCTCTCAAAAACACCAATATCAATGGAATCAACCAAAGAATTTCATTGAAAATCAAATGGAAACCTGTCCGTTTGTTCCAGCTTAAATCAGGTAAAAACCCCAAGCCAAACCATATGGCCAGAATAATCTTTCCGGCAATTCCTCCAATAATCAGATACACCCAAGAAACTGGATAAAAGGCCGAGACAAAAATCACAAATCCGATCACTAGCCCCAGATTGCCGTACCATTGGGCCGGAAGCTCCATTGCATAACCGGTATCCATCGCCAACCAAGTCATCAAAGCCTCGCCAAACCAGCGGAAAAAAGCAGACCAGGCAATCGTGTACATTCCCGCCAAAAGTAGCAGGCCTCTGAAATGCATGGGGAAAATGGGGAAATTGGCTTTTTGATCCATGGACGGTTTGATTTTATTGCGCTAAATAAACACCTTCGGTGCTTGCATGTTTCTGCATAATACAAAACTATACTATGGAAAGAAAAAACCGTCTCCGCTCCATGACCTTATTTGCGCTTGGGGCTGCCACTTTTGTGGGTTTGGGGTTTAGTTTGGGAAAACTGACCGGAGAAATCACCCCTGCTTCCGTCGATGGAGCATCAGATTTGATCGGCCTGTCCTTTACTCCTGCAGAGAAAGACAGTATGATTAACACCCTTAAAAATCAACTGAACAATATCGAGAATTCCAGAAAGGTCAAATTGGACAATTCGGTTGCTCCGGCTTTGGTTTTTAATCCACTTCCCAAAGGATTCCAGCCGGATACTCGTCAAATGCCGCTGGACTTTGGAATTCGGGAAGATCTTCCCCTTCCTGTACGGGAAGCTGATATCGCATACTCTCCCGTTCATCAGCTTGCCGGTTGGATCAAAAGCGGAAAGCTCAGTTCTGAAAAACTAACTCAACTCTACCTGGATCGAATCAAAACTTATTCGGACACCCTTCAGAATCTGATCACTCTTTTGGAGGATGAAGCACTTGAAAAAGCAAGATTGATGGATGCCGAACTCGCTTCAGGCCGATATCGGGGTCCGCTACATGGAATTCCCTATGGTGTCAAAGACCTATTAGCGGTAAAGGGCACCAAAACGACTTGGGGAGCCGCACCCTACAAGGATCAGGAAATCGACGAAACTGCTCAAATTGTGACCAAGCTGGATGAAGCAGGAGCAGTTCTCGTCGGAAAATTCACCTTGGGAGCACTGGCCATGGGTGATGTCTGGTACGGTGGAGTGACCAAAAACCCCTGGAATCTAGAACAAGGCTCAAGCGGATCTTCTGCCGGATCGGCCTCAGCAGTTTCGGCCGGATTGGTTCCTTTTGCCATAGGAACAGAAACCCTTGGATCTATTGTTTCCCCTTCCACCCGAAACGGCGTAACCGGACTCAGACCTACTTACGGACGGGTAAGCAAATATGGAGCGATGGCACTCAGCTGGTCCATGGACAAAATCGGCCCGATATCCCGATCTGCCTTGGACAATGCCATCGTACTCTCGGTCATCAATGGACAAGATGAAAAAGACGCCAGCAGTATAGCAGCCGCCTTTAATTTTGATGCCAAAAAAGATCCAAAATCCTTGAAAGTAGGGTATTTCAAGTCTTTCTTCGAAGGGGAGCGAGTTTCTGAAAACGACAAAAATGTGATTGAAACACTCCAATCTCTTGGAGTGGAGCTTCATCCATTGGAATTGAAAACATCTGTGTCTGCCGGACCTATTGTCATGATGCTCATGGTAGAGGGAGCTGCTGCATTTGATGAACTAACCCGATTGGGATGGGATGATCAGCTGGTTGCCCAAGGGCGAAATGCCTGGCCGAATTTATTCCGCGCGGCACGATTTATTCCAGCCATAGAGTATGTGAATCTGAGTCGACAGCGTACTATTTTGATCGAGGAGATGAACGAACTGATGAAAGATTATGACGTGATTGTGACTCCAAGCTACGCAGGACAGCAACTTCAGATCACCAATCTTACCGGACATCCGGCACTTTGTATGCCCAATGGATTCAATGACAATGGAAGCCCAACTTCAATTACCCTTTTGGGCAATCTTTTCGAAGAAGACAAACTGGTTTTACTTGGGGATTTCATTCAGAAAAACACCGATTGGCAAGCTAAAAGACCACCTCTTTTTGACCGATAGGAAATTCTAAACCCATCAAAAAGGCCTGCTAAATTAAATTCCAGCAGGCCTTTTTTTTGAGGTATACGATTCTTTACTTGACGGCTCCTTGGATTTTCATGTTATTAGCGTCAAGGAACCAAATCTTCTGCGTACTCTCAATGGCGTAATGATCGATCGTCTTTGTCCGGTTGTTAAAATAAATTTCCCCTAAAGTGTACGAGGTATAAAATGGACTTTCTTTGGCCATGCGAAACGTAATCCAAACCGGTCGATCATCCACAATCCTAACCCTGATCTCCTTTACAGGGGATTTTTCTTCAGGCTTGAGTCGGTGAATCAGCTCATCGTTGTCCACCTCTGTCGTAAAAGAATTGATATAAGATGACTTATTGATATCTACTTCGAAAAAAGCATCCAATTCGTCCATCCACTGTTCCTTGTTCAGATTAACTTCTGTTTTCTTGCTTTCCCCATTGACCCGGGTAGTCTTCATCACAAGCGAACCATCTAGCTTCTCAATTTCCTGTTCCAATAGACCCTTTAAATCATAATAAGGCAAAGTCTCAAGATCTCCTGGCTTGGAGACCCCTGGGGCATTTTCACAGGAAACCAAAAGGACAAAAACTAGAGAGAATAAAATTAATCGAGTGTTGATCATCAATTCAATAGAATTTCACCGGTCATATCTTCTGGAATATCCAATCCCATCAACGTAAGGATCGTTGGGGCCAAATCACCTAATTTCCCGTCTTTTACAGTCAATTGATCCCTCTTGTCCACCATGATGCATGGTACCAAATTCGTCGTGTGAGCGGTGTTTGGAGTTCCGTCTTCATTGATCATCATATCCGAGTTCCCGTGATCGGCAATGACAATGATGGTATAGTCATTTTCCAAGGCGGTAGTAATGACATTCTCGGCACATTTGTCCACCGCCTCACAGGCTTTCACTGCAGCATCAAAATCCCCCGTATGCCCCACCATATCAGCATTGGCAAAGTTGAGACAGATAAAATCCGCAGACTTTTTCTTCAGTTCAGCATTGATTTTTACGGCGATTTCAAAAGCGCTCATTTCCGGTTTCAAGTCATAGGTAGCGACTTTGGGAGAGGGACAAAGTATCCGGGTTTCTCCCTCAAATTCTCGCTCTCTGCCTCCTGAAAAGAAAAAAGTCACATGGGGATATTTTTCGGTTTCGGCGATTCGGATTTGCTTCTTTTTTGCTCGCTCAAGCACCTCCCCGAGGGTATTGTTTAAATTGTCTTTTTCGAAAAGCACCTTAACTCCTTTAAAGGTCTCATCATAGTTGGTAAATGTGATGTAGTCGAGGGACAACTTTTTCATATTGTAATCCTCAAAATCACGCTGAGTCAGCACTTGGGTGATTTCTCTTCCGCGATCTGTTCGGAAATTGAAGCAAATCACCAAATCCCCTTCCTGAATGGTCGCAAGTGGTTTATTATCTGCTCCCACATGGATAATCGGACGGATAAACTCGTCGGTCACATGATTGTCGTAGGATTTTTTTATTGCTGTGAGTAGGTTTTTGGATTTTTCTCCCTCTCCATGGACTAAGGCATCGTAGGCCAGTTTGACGCGCTCCCAGCGGTTGTCCCGATCCATGGCATAATATCTACCAACTACCGAGGCAATCTGACCTACGGAAGTTTTCAGATGATTTTCCAAATCTTGGATATAATAAACTCCTCCTTTTGGATCAGTATCTCTCCCATCCATAAAGGCGTGGATAAAAACATTTTCCAGCCCATGAAACTTGGCTGCATCACATAGTCCTTTTAAATGGGTAATATGGGAATGTACTCCACCGTCAGAAACCAAACCGATAAAGTGTACTTTCTTTTTATTCTGCTTAGCTTTTCCAAACGCTTCAATCAATTTCGGATGATCATTGAGTTCTCCGTTTTTAACAGCCAGATTAATTTTTACCAAATCTTGATAGACAACCCGGCCTGCCCCAATATTCATGTGACCGACCTCTGAGTTGCCCATCTGTCCTTCAGGAAGTCCTACCGCCAAACCGGAGGCATCGAGTTTGGAGTGTGGATATTTACCAAATAAACTATCAATAAATGGCGTTTTAGCCTTATCAATTGCAGATACAGCTGGATTGGTAGCAATTCCCCAGCCGTCCAAAATCATTAAAAGTACTTTCTTATCCATGTCACAAATATATTACTTTTCCATCCAATACCGCCCGGATGGATGTTTTGAGAAAATCAAAAATAACTGAAAAATGCATTTTAAATCGTGGATTTTGGCGTAGTATTTGCCAAAACCTGCTCGATGTTGTTTTTCAATTTAATATTGTCCTTGATGCTTTGGGTAAATCTACCTGAGAATTCTGCTGTGCCCAAAGACACCATCGACCCGATCATTCTGGCCATTGACAGTGGTTCAAGCAGTGATTTGGCGAGGTATCTGGACGCTAGCATTTCACTCAACATCAACGGTCAGAAAGGAGATTTTTCCAAAAGTCAAGCTGAATTGGTTCTTAAGGATTTTTTCAAAAAAAACCCTCCGCTTAATTTTTCCCTGGTATTTCGAAGTGAAAACAATCCAAGTTTAAGCTCCTATATCGGTGATTATCAAAGTGGTCAAGGGGTTTACAAGGTTTTCATCAAGATCAATCAGCAGGATAGCCAACCAAAAGTTTACAGTTTGGGCTTTGTCAAAGTCTGAGTATTTTCAAAAAAACAAATCTTAAACTAGTCGCATTCCGTATTTTTGCGGTATGAATCCCCCTTACCTCACAGCCGAAGCTTTAGACCAGTTTATTCAAACCGCGATCGCCGAAGACATCGGTCCTGGAGACTATTCTTCTCTGGCTTCCATTCCCTCGGATAAGATAGGAAAAGCCCAACTTATCATAAAAAACGACGGGATAATCGCAGGAGTGGAAATAGCTCAGCAGATATTCAAAACCTTTGACGAAAGACTGACGATTGATGTCCTGAAAAATGACGGGGAGGCGATTGCTGCGGGGGACATTGCTTTGATTGTTTCGGGCCCGTCGGCATCTATTCTTTCAGCTGAGCGTTTGGTGCTAAACTGCATGCAGCGCATGAGTGGGATTGCCACTTTTACCCATCTACTGACCCAAAAAATCATCCATACCAAAGCTCGGCTGATGGATACCCGAAAAACCACACCCAATTTTCGGCTGATGGAAAAGTGGGCTGTCCATATCGGAGGGGGAGTCAATCATCGATTTGCGCTGTATGATATGATTATGCTCAAGGACAATCATGTGGATTTTGCCGGAGGCATCCAAAATGCCGTGAGAAATACGCAAAAGTATCTCCGTGAAAATAATCTCAATCTGAAAATCGAAGTAGAAACCCGAAATTTCAGGGAAGTGCAGGAAGTGTTGGCTGTTGGCGGAGTGGATTTTATCATGCTGGACAATATGGACTATAATACCATGCGAAAAGCTGTGGCTCTTGTCGATGGAAAAATGAGCATCGAAGCCTCAGGCGGAATCACTGAAGAGACCCTTGCCGAAGTCGCTGAGTGTGGCGTGGATTTTATTTCTATGGGTGCACTCACCTATGGAGCAAAAGCACTGGATATGAGTTTAAAGGCTTTTTAAATCCATTTTTTCCAGCGAAAAAATCCCAACATGCCAAGAGTGGCGATACCCATACCGGTCAAGACATAAAAATAGCCATAGTGCCAAGTGAGTTCGGGCATATATTCAAAATTCATCCCATACACCCCAGCCACAAAACTCAGCGGAATAAAAATGGTGGAAATGATCGTCAGCACCTTCATCACATTATTCATTCGATTGGACAGACTGTTCATGTAGAGATCCAAAACCCCGGAAGACATATCCCGAAAAACTTCCATGGTTTCGATGACTTGGATAGTGTTTTCGTACAAATCCCTCAAAAAGGGCTTGGTGTCTTTGGAGATTTTATGCTCGGCATTTTTTTCAATTCCCCCGATAACCTCACGTATAGGATATATCGTTCTGCGGAGTTCCATCAGTTGTCGCCGCTGCTGATAAAGAGCCGCTAAGGTCTTGGTGCTCGGGTCTTCCATTGCCTGATTTTCCAAGGATTCGATTTTTTCGCCGATATTTTCCAATACGACAAAATAGTTGTCCACCACGGCATCAAGAAGTGCATAAAGTAGATAATCGGCTTTTCGCTTGCGGATACTTCCACGATTTTCGAGGATTCTTATTCGGACAAACTGAAAGACATCTCCTGGCCTCTCTTGAAAAGTAATCAAAATGCCATCTTTCAAAATAAAACTGATCTGCTCCTCATCAATTTCCGACTCCTTATCGATGCATTGCATCATTTTGAGAATAGCGATGACATACTCGTCAAAAACCTCAAGCTTGGGCCGCTGATCGATGCTGACCACATCCTCCATCGTCAAACGATGCAGTCCAAAGTCCAAGCCCATCTTCTCCAGCAAATCCACATCATGAAGCCCCACAATGTCGATCCAAAGCACTTTCTTCTTATTAATCAGGTGCTCCGCAAGATTTTCATAGGTGATTTTTTCCTCATAAACGTCCTCTTGATCATAGGAAATGATGGTGATTTCTACCTCTTTGAGCGATTGCTCACCGGTATACACCAAAGCGCCCGGAGGAAGGCCAATTTTGAAGTGTTCTTTATTTCTTCGGAGGATTTTCATGGGGAATTTTGATCAAGATACTTCCCTTCCCAGCAATTTCAAATTAAGAGGAGCCCTCATTTTTGAAAAACGAGAGAGTAGTTTTCAATTTGGGAAAACCTGCCCGTTTCACCGCGGATTTTTTAAAAACTTTCCGGAAAGTTTCTTCGGTCATTTCGATCCAGTCCTTATTTGTGAATTCTTTTAAATCCGGATGAAGATCAAAAGCAGGTTCTTGATGCGGTCGGGAAAAGCGATTCCACGGACAGACGTCTTGACAGATATCACAGCCAAAAGTCCAATTTTTCATTTTTCCTTGAAATTCATTGGGAATGGCATCTTTCAGCTCGATGGTCAGATAAGAAATACATCGGGAACCGTCCACCACTCCCGGTTGGACGATGGCATCTGTCGGGCAGGCATCGATGCAAGCTGTACAGGTTCCACAATAGTCTTTGGCCAAAGGAATATCAGGAGTCGCCTCCAAATCAATGATCAATTCAGCCAGAAAGAAAAAACTACCCATCTCCCGATTGAGGAGCAGGCTGTTTTTTCCGACCCACCCAATTCCCGATTTTTGGGCCCATTGTCGCTCCATGACGGGGGCAGAGTCCACAAAAACGCGGCCCTCAATTTCCCCAATTTCTTCCCTAAGTATTTCCAAAAAGGTCTTCAGCTTGTCTTTGATGACAAAGTGATAGTCTTGGCCATAGGCATATTTTGCCAACTTGATATCCTCGGCTTTTTCAGGAAGTTTTTTCTCAGGAAAGTAATTATAAATCAGGGAGACGACAGTTTTAGCGCCTGGCACAAGCTTGGTAGGGTCCAGTCGCTTGTCGAAATGGTTGGCTAGGTAAGCCATTTGGCCATGGTAGTTTCGATTGAGCCACTCTTCAAGTCGAGGTACTTCCTCTTCGAGAAAATCCGCTTTGGCAATCCCACAAAAGTCAAAACCCAGCTGTGCTGCGGTGGATTTGATAAGTTGGGCGTGTTTTTGTATGGAATTCATAGCTACTCGAAAAGTACTTTAAATCATTTTAAGGACGAAATAGAACTCTAAATGAAAAATACACGCATATTTATTTTAAACACGTGCAAATATGAAAACAAAACTCACACTCACTGTCGAAAAAGAAATAGTAGAGCGTGCAAAGACCATTGCAGCCAACAGAGGAGTTTCGCTTTCAAAAATGTTTGAGGAGGTTTTTTCCAAAGAAGATCCAGAAATTGAACAAACGGAGGCTCAAAAAGCAGCTATATCACTTCTAAAAAAATTAGAATCTACGAAACCCGTACCAAGTCTAAAAGAGTCTGACAAAGAGCTTCGAAGACGCTATTTGTTAGAAAAGTATGGTTAAGATATTCTTAGATACTAATGTCGTCATTGATCTTTTGGCAAAAAGAGAGCCCTTTTATGAGGATGCTAAATCTTTTTTTTTGCTTGCACAGAATGAATTAGCTCATCTATTTATTGCTGAAAGCAGTTTAGGAAATCTTTTCTACCTTACTTTTGAAGTATATAAAATACCCTTGGCAAGTGAAACTTTAGAAAAGTTTTTTTCAGTCTGTGATGTAATCCCCGGAGGAAGGGATTCAGTTCGAAAATCCTTAAATTCCAATTTTAAAGACAAGGAAGATGGCTTGCAATATTATACAGCCTTAGCCTATAAAATGGACTTTATTATAACTAGAAATAAAAAAGAATTCATAGGTGTCTCTCAAATACCTGTATTTACACCGAAAGAATTTTTCGCTTCTTAATCAATCTTCCTCTCTCCTCAAATCCGGCCTATCCTGATACCATTGTTCTTCAAAAGTCTCTTCGATCTGAACCGGAGCAACCAACACAGACCACACCATCCACATCACCAAAAATGGTCCTGCCATAAATAGCAACCAAATCAAAGGAAGGGCAACATTGAGCTGAATCAAGGTTACGAAGATGATCAGCGCTCCCGTCACAAATCCTACTGCAAATTCATAATTCTTCATCTTTTTCCTGTTTTTATTCTATTATTAAAACTCCTATCCCGTTCACTTTGTTATGAAGCCAGTAATTACGAAAATAGACCAGAATCCAACCTCAGATTGCATTTTACGTCTTGCTTCTTTTAACTAATATCTTGCATCTACCCATGAAAGGCTTTCGCTTTACGCAATACATACCTCCCCAAGATCCCGAAAAAAACACCTTCGAGAATCTACTCAATATTTTCCTCCAATTGGTCACCATGACCGGAGGAGATGTAGCAGAAGCACTCAGTTGGCTCACTAATCTGGATAAGCGCTACAACCTCACGAACCCCAACTACGGGATCGGAGACTTTATTGAAGATCTTAAGACTAAAGGCTATCTGACCGAGGAAAACCAAAAAGGAGAGTTTAAAATCACCGGAAAAGCAGAACAAACGATTAGAAAATCCGCTCTGGAAGAAATCTTCGGCAAACTCAAACGTGGAAAATCCGGTCAACATAAAACCACACACTCAGGCCAAGGAGAAGAGCGGGGAAGTGACCGAAGAGCCTATGAATTTGGAGACAATCTGGATCAAATCGCGCTGACCGATTCACTTCGAAACGCTCAGGCCAATCATGGGTTCTCGGGCGATTACCTGCTGACAGAAGATGATCTGGAAATCGTGGAAAATGAATTTCGATCCCAAACCTCCACCGTGCTGATGATCGACATTTCCCATTCCATGATTTTGTATGGGGAAGACCGCATTACCCCTGCCAAAAAAGTAGCCATGGCTTTAGCCGAATTGATCAAAACCCGCTATCCAAAAGACACCTTAGACGTGATCGTCTTCGGAAATGATGCTTGGCAAATCGAAATCAAAGATTTGCCTTATCTGCAGGTCGGACCTTATCACACCAATACCGTAGCGGGCTTGGAGCTTGCCATGGATTTGCTCCGCCGAAGAAAAAACCCCAACAAGCAGATCTTTATGATCACCGACGGAAAGCCTACCTGTCTGAAAGTGGGAATCAAATACTACAAAAACGCTTTTGGCATTGATAGCAAGATTCTCGGCGAAACCCTGAAGCTTGCTGCCCAATGCCGGAAACTGAAAATCCCCGTAACTACCTTTATGATTGCCTCAGACCCTTATTTGAAGGAATTTGTCAAGGAATTTACCCAAGTCAATAATGGAAACGCCTATTACAGTTCGCTCAAAGGACTCGGCGATTTGATTTTTGAAGACTATAGAAGAAACCGAACCAAACGCTTTTAACCAATCGCATGGACTACCAAAAACTTACTGGAAAAGAACTGAAACAAATCCGGACACTCGGACAACTTAAAGCCTCTGGCTACGAATCCAAATCCATCAAAGAAGAACTCCGAGACAACTTGATCGCTAAAATCAAGCGCAAAGTAAATGTCTTTGAAGGAATCTGGGGCTATGAGGATACGGTGATTCCCGATATCGAGCGGGCGATCCTGTCCCGACACAATATCAACTTACTCGGGCTTCGAGGTCAGGCCAAAACCCGGATTGCCCGGATGATGACGCAGCTTTTGGACGAATACGTGCCTGTCGTCTATGGAGCCGAACTCAATGACGACCCATTGCAACCCTTAACATCCTATGCCCGAAATCTTATCGAAGAGCGGGGAGACGATACGCCTATCATCTGGTGGCATAGGAATGATCGCTATACCGAAAAGCTAGCCACGCCCGATGTTTCGGTAGCCGATTTGATTGGTGATGTAGATCCCATCAAGGCGGCCACGATGAAGCTCAGCTATAATGACGAACGGGTGATTCACTATGGCCTCGTACCGCGGTCTCACCGTTCCATTTTTGTGATCAATGAATTGCCCGATTTACAGGCCCGGATTCAAGTGGCATTGTTTAATATTTTGCAGGAAGGCGATATTCAGATCCGAGGATTTAAATTGAGACTTCCGCTGGATATTCAGTTTGTTTTCACTGCCAATCCGGAAGATTATACCAATCGGGGCAGCATTGTCACGCCTCTGAAAGATCGGATCGAAAGTCAGATCATTACCCACTATCCAAAATCCATCGAAATCGGTAAAAAAATCACCGCTCAAGAAGCTAATTTGGAAGGGAAGCCGGTGGAGAATATTCATGTACCGGAACTGATGAAAGATCTGATCGAACAGATTGCGATCGAGGCGAGGGATTCTGAATACGTGGATGAAAAGTCGGGAGTTTCTGCCCGTCTGACGATTTCGGCCTATGAAAATCTGATTTCCGCAGCAGAGCGAAGACTTTATCTCAATGGGGAGGAAAATACCACCGTGAGAATTGCAGATCTGATCGGTGTCATACCAGCGATCACCGGAAAGGTCGAGTTAGTTTATGAAGGAGAGCAGGAAGGTGCTGGTCTGGTAGCGTATAACTTGATCGGAAAAGCCATTCGTTCGCAGTTTGTCAACTATTTTCCATCGCCGGAGCAAAAGAAAAAAGCCAAAGAAGGTAATCCTTATGTGATTCCATTGGCTTGGTTTGGAGAAGGAAACGAGCTGGATATTTTGGCATCCCAATCCGATAAGGAATACAAGCAAGCCCTTCATGAAGTCCCCGGACTGGAAGAGGTGGTCACCGGAATGGTCAAAAATCTGCCTGAAAAGGAAAAGGAATTCTTTATGGAGTTTGCCTTGCACGGCTTAGCCGAATATTCCCAGCTTAGTAAAAATTTACTAGACACCGGCTTGCAGTTTAAGGACTTGTTCAGCTCCATGTTCAATATGGGGCCGGGTGAAGAAGAGGACTTTGACGAGGATGATTTATAAGAAAGGGGCTTTGGCCCTTTTTTCTTTTAAAAATCCCCTGGAAACAATTTTGTGATAAATTATGTACATATTTGTGTACAAATTTCATTATTATGCTCACTACTACATTATCAGATTTTCGAAAAGATATCAAGCGTTATTTTGATCAGATTTCCCAAAATTTTGAAACATTAATTATAAACCGAGGAAAAGATAGTGGAATTGTGATCATGTCTTTGGCCGAATACAACTCCCTAAAAGCCACCCATCATGAACTTTCCTCTAGAGCAAATGAGGTGCGTCTCGATGCTGCTATTCAAAAGTTAAAGTCCGGAAAATCCTTCGAGAAAGAACTGCTTAAAGAATGAAATTCGTGTTCGTTGAAGAATCTTGGGAGGACTATCTCTATTGGCAAAAAACCGACAAAAAGAAGTTGAAAAGAATCAACGAGCTCTTAAAAGATATTTCCAGACACCCTTTTGAAGGAATTGGAAAACCCGAACCCTTAAAATTCAAATATTCAGGTTTTTGGTCAAGGAGAATAGATCAAGAGCATCGATTAATCTATCAGGTAAAAGATGATGAAATTCTAATTGCCAAATGTAGATTTCATTACGATTGATTCTAAAAAAGGCTAGAGAAGACTTAAATGACTTTTTTGCTTTCCAACTTTTCCCTCCTACCTTTGTCTCAGATCATAAGGGGTGCCCTAATATCACGGGCTGAGATCATACCCATATTACCTGATCCGGGTAGTGCCGGCGAAGGGAAATGAGCAAGCAGAGTAATCATTCAGAACTCAGAATTGGTACCATCTGAGTTTTTGTATTTTTCTTTTGCAAAACGGGTAAACAAATACGGACGACTTCCCCTAAGTCTTCCCATGTTTCACTCAATCACCCGTAAGGGATAGTATCAACATGAAAAATTTATGGCTTAGTCTGGCTTTTTGTCTGACTTTCACCGCTGCTTTTGCGCAGCAGCAAATCAAGGGAAAAGTAGTGGATCAATCCACTAACTCTCCGCTTATCGGCGCATCCGTCTGGGCCGAAGGAACCGGAAGAGGAACTGTAACCGACATGGATGGGAAATTTGTCCTTGCAAGATTAACCGATGAAAAACTGACAATTCGCGTCTCCTATCTGGGTTATGAGTCCGTCTCGCAAGAAATTACCCTGCCTTATGCAGAGGAATTGTTATTCAGTCTCGAAAGCAAGGATTTTCTATCAGAAGAATTTATTGTTTCGGCAACCCGAGCATCGGAAAGTACCCCGACGACCTTTAAAACTATCGATAAGGCCGAACTGGAAAAACGAAATCTCGGTCAGGACATTCCAATTTTACTCAACTATACGCCATCGGTAGTTTCTCACTCCGATGCTGGAGCCGGGGTCGGCTACACAGGACTTCGCATCCGCGGATCCGATCAGACCCGAATCAATGCCACCATCAATGGCATTCCGCTCAACGATGCCGAATCACATGGCGTGTTTTGGGTAAATATGCCGGATTTTGCTTCCTCTGTCGAGAATGTGCAAATCCAGCGCGGAGTCGGTACCTCCACCAATGGAGCCGCAACTTTTGGTGCGAGCCTCAACTTCCAAACCGATACCCGAAAGGACGAAGCTTACGCAGAAATTGACAATGGTTTCGGTTCTTTTGGCACCTGGAGACATTCGGTCAAAGCAGGAACGGGATTACTGAACAACCGCTTTGCAGTAGATGCTCGACTTTCGAAAATCACATCTGACGGATTTGTAGACCGGGCATTTTCGGACTTAAGCAGTTGGTTTGTATCAGGTGGCTATTATGGGGAAAAAAGCGTGATCAAACTTGTGTCATTTTCCGGTCAAGAGCAAACCTATCAATCTTGGTGGGGACTTCCTGAAGACAAATTGGAAAATGACCGAACCTGGAATTATTACACCTATGACAACGAAACAGACAATTATCAGCAAGATCATTATCAGTTGATCTACACCGGACAAGTGGGGAGCAACTGGAAAACTAACCTTGCCCTTCACTATACTTACGGCCGAGGCTATTACGAGCAGTTTCGGGAAGAGGACGACTTTGGCAGCTACAATCTGCCAAATGTCACCATCGGAAAAGAAGTGATCAGCAGTTCGGATATCATCCGGAGACGCTGGTTGGACAATGACTTCTACGGTTTCGTGGGTTCTGTCAATTACATCTCCGACAATGGCAAACTGGACTGGATCATCGGTGGTGGCGCCAATCGCTACGATGGTGGACACTTTGGGGAAATCATCTGGGCGCGATTTGCGGGAAATACCAATATTCGCGACCGTTACTATGACAATAATGCCATCAAAGACGATCGGAACATCTACACCAAAGCTACCTATGAGATCAGCCCGGGATTGAATATTTTTGGTGATTTGCAGCTGAGAGGGATCAATTACTCTTTTGACGGGGTCAATGATGATCAGCGGATCGTGACCGGACAGGAAAATTATACCTTCTTCAATCCCAAGTTTGGCTTTTCTTACGAAAAAGGAAATCAAACCTATTACGCAAGCTATGCCGTAGCCAATCGGGAACCCACCCGATCTGACTTCACAGACAATCCCATCACGGAAGTTCCCAGGCCTGAGCGATTGAACAATATAGAGGCGGGAGTTCGGGCACGAAGTGGAGACTTCACCTACAATGCCAATTTCTACTACATGGACTACAAGGATCAGTTGATTCTCACAGGTCAAATCAACGATGTAGGAGCCTATATCCGGGAAAACGTGGCATCTTCTTATCGGGCAGGAATAGAATTAGATGGAGCCTATCAGCTTTCTCCAGTCTGGACTTTGGGTGGAAATATTGCTTTCAGCCAAAATAAGATCGCTGAATTCACCGAATACATCGATGATTATTCTGTAGAGGAGTTTCAGCAAGAGGCCTTTACTTACACGGATACGGATATCGCCTTTTCCCCCAATGTCGTGGGATCGGCCATCATTGAATACAACCCGACCAAAAATATTTCGGTAAACTGGCTGAGTAAATATGTGGGAAGACAGTTTCTGGACAATACCTCCAACGTGGACCGCTCACTTGATGCCTTCTTTACCAATGATCTGAGGATCAGCTATTCGGCTCAGCCTCGCTATTTCAAAGGGCTAGAAGTAAATTTACTGATCAACAATATCTTCAATGAGATGTATGAACCCAACGGCTATACCTTTAGCTATTTTGTGCCAGGGGGAAATGGACGTGAACTCGTTACCGAAAACTTCTACTATCCACAGGCAGGTACTAATTTCCTACTGGGGCTTAGTTTGAAATTTTAAAAAAATAAAGGCCACAGATTCAAGGATGATGAATTCGTTAATCTGTGGCCTTTTTTGTATGACCAATGATTTTTCTTTTGCGAAAGCTAGTTCTTATGAAAGCTTGAACCCATTTCGAATTATATCCAAAGCAGTTATCGCGTCTTTTTCTCTTGAATAATCAAAAACCATAAATTTTTCCCTAATGACCAGTAAGACGCATTTATAAACCGTTACTTCTCCTGAGAGTGTTGGGCTGATTCCGTTTGGAGTATTGGTTTCCCTGTAGGTGTGGTGAATCAATTCTGCGTTTTCAATCTCTGGAAGACTTTGCCATTCTCCCCACTTGATCCAAAAAATGCTGTGGTATTTCTTTAGTTTGTGGGCTTCAAAATCTAGGATTACTCAACCATAAGTGGAAATAATAAGTAACCCTAAAGTTAAGGGAACCCCGCTTACCAAAAGGACTTTGCTAAAAGCGGTCTCTACATCTACAAAAAAAGGAATGGTGACCACTATCACTCCAGTCAAGATCAGAATACCACCAAGCTTTTGTATTCCGTTTTTTCTATTGATATAGTGAAAGTGCCTCATGATCCCAAGGATTATATCCGTCAAATAAAGTAATTAATTGCAATCCAGCCTAGCTTAGACACTTCATTTGCTCTATTCTTCAAAACCACTCCTAGCAATAGTTCAAAAAGTAATCGTAAACGTACTTCCCATGCCGATTTCACTCTCGACCTCAATACTTCCTCCCACACTTTTAATGTGATTATAGATCAAGTAAAGTCCAATTCCTTTACTATCAGCATGCTGATGAAAAGTCTGATTCATCCCAAAAAGCTTGCCTTTGACATATTCCATATCCATACCTTCACCATTATCCTGGATCGTTAAAATGGTTTTCCCTTCAGATTTAAAGGTCTTAATTTTGATCCTAGATTGAATATCCGGACGACTGTATTTTATGGCATTACTGATCAAATTCAGAAATATACTGCCCAGATAAAGCCTGTTGTAGTGAAGTTCGGGTGCTTTCGAAAAATCTGACACTATCTCAGTTCCCGTGGAAGAGATAAGAGGTTGAATCGTGGATACTACTTGGCTATATACTTCAGAAAAATTCAGAAGCTCAAGATCGAAGTTGCTCGACTCTTTCTCAGCGATTAAGTGGAGATATTTATTGAGGCTGTCCTTCAGGCCCAAAGTTGATCGCTGGATCAACTGTACCAGCTCGAGCGTCTCCGGATCTTGGATTTTGTTAAAATCCAACAAATTAAACACCATAAGAATACTACTGACGGGCGTTCTCAAATCATGGGCGGTGACATAGGTTAACCGTTTGAGTTCTTCGTTTTTCTCAGACAAAGCCGTTAACATAGCCTCCCGATTATTTTCTTGATTTTTTCGGCTCGTGACTTCCTTAGCGATAGCAAAAACCACCTGCTGATCCGGAATGGGCCAAGAGGTCCAGGAAAGCCAAATAATTTTGCCGCTTTTGCTCACATAGCGATTTTCAAAATTGATTAAGGGCTTGCGCTCTTTGAGGTCCTCTCTTTTAGTTTGGGTGATCGGCCTATCTTCAGGGTAAATAAAATCATCAATGGGCCGGCTGTAAAGTTCCTCAAGAGAATATTCCAGCACGTGGGAAACCGCCGGATTGATTTTTTTGAAATAGCCATCATATCCGGCTACACAAACCAGATCAGGAGTTAGATCAAAAAAAGTTTCTAATGAGAAGTCGGATGAAATCATAAACTAAGCGAAGATATAAGTCTGTTTTAGGACTCTTGATTTTTCTCTTCGAATACGACGGTTTGATCCTCAAGGTAATGAGGATAAAGTTTCAAATGTTGTTTTTTTACTTCTTCAGTCAATCTCCTTCTAAATTCCTCTACATTTTCCCCCGATCCGGCTGCCATAAAAACAGGCTTCACACCTGTTTTCTTTTCATAGGCATCAGACAAGGCATCAAAATCTTTGTAATCTGCCTCTTGAAGATCCATTTCGGACATTTCCATGATTTTCTCCTCGGATGGCATCGTCTCTACCAAGTCGATCTTGTTAAAAACCAAAAGGACCGGCTTATCGCCTGCTTTGATTTCCCGGAGAGTTTGATCCACCACACTGAAATGATCTTCAAAATTAGGATGAGAAATATCCACTACGTGTACCAAAAGATCCGCTTCCCGAATTTCGTCAAGCGTAGATTTAAAGGACTCGATCAGGTGGGTCGGAAGCTTTCGGATAAACCCGACAGTATCGGAGAGCAGAAAAGGTACATTCTCCAAAACGACCTTCCGAACGGTAGAATCAACGGTAGCAAATAATTTATTCTCAGCAAGAATATCCGTCTTAGTGATCAGATTCATCAGTGTGCTTTTTCCCACATTGGTATAGCCGACCAGAGCTACTCGGACAATCCCTTGTCTTCCTTTTCGCTGCGTGATACCTTGCTTTTCGATTTCTCGAAGCTTCTGTTTGAGCAGCGTGATTTTGTTTCGAATGTCCCGCTTATCCGTCTCGATCTCTTTCTCACCGGCACCTCCACGGGTAGATGTACCCCCTCGCTGCCGCTCCAAGTGAGTCCACATTCGAGTCAATCTGGGCAATAAATATTGAAAACGAGCTAATTCCACCTGTGTTTTGGCTTGAGCTGTTTGAGCTCTGTTGAGAAAAATATCCAAAATCAGTAAAGACCGATCATAGACTTTGACCTTGAGTTCGTTCTCTAAATTTTTCATTTGCGAAGGGGAAAGATCATCGTCAAAAATGACCATGTCCACCTCAAAATGCTCGACATAAGCCAAAATTTCCTCCAACTTTCCTTTACCTACAAAAGTCCGAATATCGGGTTTCTCCATCCGCTGGGTAAAACGATACACCGCCTTTACTCCCAAGGTTTCGGTCAAAAAAGCCAACTCATCCAAGTGCTCGGCCGTTTCCTGTTCGCTTTGATTTTGGCGGATTAGACTGACCAGAACAGCCGTTTCCTGCTTGGGTGCGGTATCGTGTAGTTTTTGGAGTTTGCGCGAAAATTTACTCATAAAGAATAGTAGGGTTTATTTTCAAAAGGCAGGAATCAATCGAATAGTTTCATTTTGTGACCCCAAGCAGAGTCTCTGAATACCAATCGGAAGGAAACAAAGTTCGGGATATTTCCTCAAAATTGTTTAGGATAGTGTAGTAGCTAGTGGTTATTTTACAAATTCTTTAAGAAACCCTTCACTTCATGGTTCAAATAACAGAATCTGCTTTACCCGGTGTACTCGAGATCCAGCCCAAAGTTTTTAGAGATGAGCGTGGCTATTTCTTTGAGTCTTTCCGATTGGATTGGTTAATTCCTCACGGAATCACCCATGATTGGGTTCAGGATAATCAGTCATTTTCTCAAAAGGGAACAGTCAGAGGTCTTCATTTTCAGCACGCACCCTATGCACAGGCTAAGCTCGTCAGAGTCATCCAGGGAAAAGTACTGGATGTGGCGGTAGATCTCAGAAAAGGCTCCCCGAGTTATGGCAAAAGCTATGCAGCTGTCCTCGATGCGGATCGAAACAATCTACTTTATATTCCAACTGGCTTTGCCCATGGCTTTTCTGTGCTAGAAGATGCTATATTTGCATACAAATGCTCCGAATACTATCACCAAGCCAGTGAGGGCGGCATCAAATGGGATGACCCCCAACTAGCAATTGACTGGCAAGTGGAGCACCCAATTATTTCTGCCAAGGATGAGACTTGGCCCAGCTTAAAAGAATTTACAGAAACTAGTGGAGGAGGATTATAAATGGGCATTTTAGACCTGTTTAAACGTAAACCCGAAGTATTAGAGGCACTTGACCTGAGTTGGTTGCAGGCGGATATGCATTCGCATCTGATTCCAGGTATTGACGATGGCTCCAAATCCATGGAGGAATCATTAGCCCTTGTGCGAAGATTGGCTGACTATGGATTGAAAAAACTCATCACCACACCCCATATTATGTCCGAGTATTACCGGAATAATCCCGAAATCATCGGCATGGGGCTGGAAGATCTCCGAAAGGCAGTCAAAAAAGAAGGTATTGACATCGAAATAGATGCTGCTGCGGAGTATTATATGGATGAAATTTTCCTGGAAAAAGTCAAAAAAGGCGAGAAACTCTTAACTTTTGGAGAGCAGCATATTTTGGTGGAAACGGGATTTATCAATCGTCCACAGATGCTTTTAGAGATATTTTTTCATTTGGAAATGGCCGGATACAAGCCAGTATTTGCTCACCCTGAGCGATATCAGTATCTCCACGCTGACAAAGCACTTCTTCAGGATTTACTGGATCGCAATATTATTCTCCAGATCAATTTACTATCCCTGACCGGATTCTATTCCAAACAAGTGAAGGATTTTGCCGAATTGCTTTTGGAAAAGGGGAATGTGCAGTTTTTGGGAACAGACTGCCATAATGAACGTTATCTGGATATGCTCGAGCTCCTTCCCAAATCCAAGGGTTACGATCGTATTCGGGAAAAAGACTGGCTCAACTCACGTCTCTGATCCATGAAAGTCCTCATCACCGGAATCACCGGCTTACTGGGAAGCTATCTGGCCAAGGAATTTTCATCTTTGGGAGAAATCCACGGACTTCGTCGACCCAATTCAAATTCCACGCTTCTGGAAAAAGATTTGCAAGTGAACTGGCACGAGGGTGAACTCTCGGATATTGAGTCTTTAGAATCTGCTCTTGAAGGAATGGATTTGGTCATTCATTCCGCAGGACTGGTGTCATTTGATCCCCGAGACACTGATGCGCTTTTAAAAGTAAATGTCACCGGCACAACAAATCTCGTCAATGCCATGCAGAATACCGGGGTAAAAAAACTCATCCACATATCCTCCGTTTCCGCAATTGGCCGGAGTGCAGACCAATTTGAGCTGGATGAAGATTTCAAATGGGTCGATTCCCCACTCAACACCGATTATGCTATTTCCAAATATTGGGGCGAACTCGAGGTATGGAGAGGACAGCAGGAAGGACTCAATATCTTAATTATCAACCCCTCTATTATACTTGGGAAAATCAGCGATGATCGGAGCAGCACGGCTATTTATCACTACGTCTTGGAAGAAAACAAGTATTTTCCCATCGGAGACCTCAATTATATAGATGTCCGAGACGCCTCTACTGTGATCCGATTACTTTATGAAAAAGGGCTCTGGGGGGAGCGCTTTATTGTCAGTGCTGGATCGATTTCCTATCGGGAATTTTTCCAGCGAATGGCCGAAACCTTTGGCAAGAAAGCCCCAAGTATAAAAGCCAGCCCAATGATGCTTCGTTTTGCGGTGATTTTTGCAGGAATCATGCGAAAACTGGGCTTGAGCAAAAACCCCTTGAATAAAAAAACAGCAATGATTTCTTCCCAAAAAGTCAGCTATAGCAATGCCAAAGTCAGTCAAACTTTGAATTATAGCTTTCGAAGTCTCGAGGAGACCTTTTCCTGGGCCAAATAAACTTATTTTGAAAAAGGTTCGTTAACCAAAATCCGAATAAAATTCTTGTAAAGATTTTCGAAAAAAAAGAGGAGTCTCGATTTGAGAATAAATAATATTCGGTAATTTAAGTAAACCTTAACACAAGCGGATGACCGGAGATCACGATCACGATTGGGAAAACGACAAAAAGCTGGTAGAGCGATTTGAAAATTCCCTCAAGTCAAATCTTGACCTTTATTTTGATGAAGAAGAGCTGGAAGATATAATCCGGTTTTATTTTGATCAGCAAAAATTCCTCAAGGCACTTCGGGCTTCCGAATTTGCTTTGGAAAAATTCCCCTTTTCGGTAGAAATTAAGCTCCTCAAGGCCCAATGTCTCATTTTCAACGATGAGCTCGAAGAAGGCCTTGAAATCCTGGAAAGCATCAATACGATTTCACCCAACAACGAGGAGATCATCCTTGCCCTAGCTAATGCCTATATCCTAGCGGGAAACCCACAGGAAGGAATTGAGCTGTTGGAAAATTTCCTCCCGCTTGCGGACGATCGGGCCGAAGTATTTTATTCCTTGGGAAATCTTTTTCGCGCCAAAGGCGACAATAAAAAAGCCAGCCACTACTTCAAAGAATCGGTTAAAATCAAAATTAACCATGAAGACGCGCTGTTCCAACTCGCCATGATCACAGAAGAGGAAGGGAATTTTGACGAAATTCTGGAGTTTTATCAGGAGTTTATCGATCAGGATCCATACAGCGCCGGAGCTTGGTACAATCTTGGGGTGGTTTATAATCGACTGGGAAGATTTGAGGAGGCGATCAAAGCCTACGATTATGCCATCTTGATAGACGACGCCTTTGCTTCTGCCTATTTCAATTTGGGCAATGCCCTGATGAATACTCAGCAGTACGAACTCGCTCTGGAAGCCTACCAAAACACCATCAACTGCGAAGGTGCTAATGCAGAAAACTGCTGCTATATGGGCGCAGCCTACGAAAAGTTGGGAAAAATCGACGATGCGTTCAAGTATTTTAAAAAATCTGCAAAGCTTGACGAGGAGTATGACGATGCCTGGTTTGGATTGGGAATGTGCATGCTGAAGAAAAATAAATTTTTTGAAGCCATTCATTATTTCAAAAAAGCACTCAAACTTAGCGAGGAAAATGCCAATTACTGGGTGGGCCTTGCTGATGCGGAATTTAATCTGGGAAATCTCCAAGCCAGCTCTGAAGCCTATGAAGAGGCCATCAATCTGGAGCCGGGCATCATGGAAACATACGTCAATCTTTCGGTGATCTATTTTGATCAAAACCGCTTTGAGGAAGCGATAGACGTGATTCAGGAGGGAATTGACGAACTTCCAGAGGAAGCCGAACTCTATTATCGCATGGTAGTTTACCAGATCAAAATGGGCAAATACAAAGAAGCGTTTTCATTTTTGGAAAATGCCTTAACTTTGAACTTTGATCGGCATACGATTTTGTATGAATTGATGCCTGAACTTCAAAAGCAAAAGGCTATCTACAAAATTATTGCCCAGTACCGAGATGAAAATCTCATGCCCTAAAACTTAAAACCAAGCGAATGAATTATGTGCTAAAGAACATCCCCGTGCGAACTGAGAAGCCTCGCAACGCGGGATTTACGATGGCGATGGACAAAGGACTCAGCCTGCGGGAAACAGAAGACTTTGTGGATAGCTGTTCGGATTTTGTTGATATTGTTAAATTGGGATGGGCCACTTCCTATGTGACCAAAAAACTTTCTGAAAAACTAGCCATCTATAAAGAGGCCGGTATTCCAGTTTATTTTGGAGGAACCTTGTTTGAAGCTTTTATCGTCAGGGGACAGTTTGACGATTACCGGAAGGTTTTGGATAAATATAATCTGACTTTTGCCGAGGTTTCCGATGGTTCAATTTCCTTGAATCACGAAAAAAAATGTGAATACATCTCGACTCTCGCCAAGCAGGTCACAGTGCTTTCAGAAGTAGGTTCAAAAGATGCCGCTAAAATCATCCCTCCTTATAAATGGATCGAACAGATGGAAACCGAACTCGAAGCCGGCGCATGGAAAGTCATCGGTGAGGCAAGAGAAGGAGGCAATGTCGGACTATTCCGGGATTCTGGAGAAGTTCGTCAAGGTCTGGTTGAAGAAATTCTGACCCAGATCCCCGAAGAGAAAATCATCTGGGAAGCACCGATCAAATCCCAGCAAGTGTGGTTTATCAAACTCCTCGGCGCTAATGTAAATCTTGGGAATATCAGCCCGTCGGAAGTGATCCCATTGGAAACTATCCGACTCGGACTACGCGGAGATACTTTCGATCATTTCTTAGGAGAAATCAAACTTTAACTTATCTATCCCCAAAAATAGGCTGATCGAATTTGCTTTTGGTCAGCCTATATTTTTACCATGAAATCACTGAAAAAAAACGGATTGACCTATCTCAAAGGGATGGCCATGGGTGCGGCAGATATTGTTCCCGGTGTCTCAGGAGGATCGATCGCCTTGATTGCCGGAATCTACCAGACGCTTTTAGAAAGCATCAATTCCTTCAATCTCGAAAATCTCAGCCTCCTCAGAAAACTAGAACTCAAGAAGTTTTACTTCGCTGTTAACGGGACCTTTTTAGCCAGTTTACTTCTCGGTATTCTGACGAGCATTTTTGCACTTTCTCAGCTCATCACTTATTTGATGGCAGATCACCCGATTCCATTATGGTCCTTTTTCTGTGGATTGATTTTGATCAGTGCTTTCTTGATTTTAAAAGACATCAAGAGATGGCACCTGGGGGTGATTTTGGCCGTTTTGATCGGAACTGCCATCGCTTGGTGGGTCACTAATTTACCGCCTACCACTTCCCCGGATGCCAAGTGGTTTATATTTGTATCAGGCGCGATTGCTATCTGTGCCATGATTTTGCCGGGCATCAGCGGGAGTTTTATCTTGTTGATTTTGGGAAAATATGAAGTTATCCTCAAAGCTGTATCTGACCGGGACATTTTTACCTTAGGCTTATTTGCCTCTGGGTGCGTCGTGGGAATTCTAGCCTTTAGTCGGGTAGTTTCTTACCTGCTTCGAAAATTTCATTCGGCCACGATTGGATTGCTCTCTGGATTTATGCTGGGATCAGTCAACGAACTCTGGCCTTGGAAAGAAGTCATCGAATGGCGAACCTCATCCAGTGGTGAACAAAAACCATTTTTGACCGAAAACATACTTCCTGGAAACTACCTTGACATTGTTGGCAAAGAGCCTCAAATCGTCTCGGCCGTCTTGGCATTTTTATTTGGAATTGGGATCGTTTTATTTATCGAATGGCTGGCAAATAAACTCCAGAAATCATGAGAAAATTCGGATTAATCGGCTTTCCACTTGGGCATAGCTTTTCCAAGAAATACTTTGACGCCAAGTTTGAAACAGCGGGGATCAAAGACTGTCGATTTGATCTGTATGAAATTCCCGAGGTTGAGGAATTCGAAAAAATTGTAGGTCAAAACCCTGGATTGGAAGGGCTATCGGTAACCATTCCTTATAAGCAAACAGTTATTTCATTTTTGGACCGACTTGATCCAGCTTGCGAAAAAATAGGAGCTGTAAATTGCATTCGGGTTAAAGACGGCATAAAAACCGGCTACAATACCGACTACATCGGCTTTAAACAGTCGCTTCTACATTGGCTGGGACATCAAATCCCTCCCGCGCTGGTCTTGGGAACTGGCGGCGCCAGCAAAGCGGTCAAACAAGCACTGACCGATTTGGATGTGGATTTTCTTTCTGTTTCCAGAAATCCCGCTTCAGGTTTAGTCACCTATGATGCGTTGGCCGAGGACCCTTCTCTGATGGAAAACTATCCTTTGATCATCAATACCACCCCTCTGGGCACCTATCCTAAAACCAATGAAATGGCTGATATCCCAGTTTCGCAGCTCCATTCCGGTCACCGAGTTTATGATTTGGTTTATAATCCCGCAGTAACTCTACTGATGCAGACCTGTATAGACCGAGGTGGAAAAGCAAAAAACGGGCAGGATATGCTTGAGCTACAAGCCGAAGCCGCCTGGAAAATCTGGAATTCTTAGGTTTTCACTTCAGCAATTCTAAGGAATGATCTTTCTCGGAATATCTTTGGGAAGACGGGTCAACAATTCATAATTTACCTGCTGAGTAGATTCTGAAAAAGACGCCACGGTGATTTCCTTGGATTTTTGCTTGCCGATCAAGACTACCTCATCTCCTACTTGGACATTTTTCAGCTGAGTAATATTCACTGCGATGGCATTCATAGTTACCGTTCCCACCACTTGGCAATGCTGCCCACCAATTAAAACCTGACCCGAATTAGACAACAATCTACTGTATCCATGCCCATATCCAACCGGGACGATAGCCAGTTTCATATTTTTCAAGGCCATAAAACTATTCCCATACCCTACAAATTCCCCCATTTTCACTTTCTTCAGGCTCATAATTTGACTTTTCCAAGAAATCAGACGCCTGAGCGGATTTTTATTGGTTTTGGATAGGTCTTTGAGTTTAGCAAAATAGGTTTCTTTGGTTGGCCAAAATCCATAACCTGCAATTCCGATTCGAACCATATCCATAATCGTCTCCGGAAAAATCAAGGTCGCTGCAGAACAGGCCGTATGGTAGCGATTGAAAAAAATATGGTTTTCTGATAAATAATCTTTGAAACGGTAATAGACGGATATTTGATTTTTGACTCGCACAAAGTTGCTGACACTTTCGGCTCCGGCATAATGCGTGCAAAGCCCTTCGAGAATTACATGTTCCTTTGTCTTTTGCAGAAACTGAACCAACTTCTCTCGTTCTTCCCATTCGAATCCCGTTCGATGAAATCCCGTTTCTAATTCGATATGGATTTTAGCTGCCTTTCCGATTTTTTTTGATACTTCGACAGTTTTCTCCAATCGCTCAAAATCAAAAACATAAAAACTGATTTCCGCTTTAATCAAAGCTTCCAACTCCTCATGATAAAGCATCCCAAGAATCATAATTTCGGAATTTTTACTGGAGTTGTGTTTCACCAGCCAAGCCTCATCCGAACTAAAAGCACTAAAATGCCTAATCCCGGCTTTCTCGGCAATCTGCACCATTTCAGCGATACCATGACCGTAGGCATTTCCTTTGACCACTGCAGAAATGGTCGGCTTCGGGCCGATTTCTGACCGGATGTAACGGATATTTTGCCGGTAGGCTTTGGCACTGATTTCTAAAAAAGAGGTAGCGATCATAAACGATTTTAAGCGAAAGCCAAAAATTAAGGGAGGCAAAGCCCAATTCCCAATTCTTTTTTACATTTATTCAAAACTTTTGAAATTATGGAAGAACAATCGCTTACCCGCTGTCCTTGGTGCCTAGGGTTTCCACAGTATATTGAATACCATGACCAGGAATGGGGGGTGCCGGTCTATGATGATCAGACACACTTTGAATTTTTGATTTTGGAAAGTGCCCAAGCAGGCCTCAGTTGGGCCACAATTCTGAAAAAAAGGGAAGGTTACCGCAAAGCTTTTGCGGATTTTGATTATAAAATTGTTGCGGAATTTCCCGATAGCTATGCCGAGGAATTGCTCCAGAATCCAGGGATTATCCGAAATAAATTGAAAATCAAAGCAGCTATCAACAACGCAAAGCGATTTATGGAAATTCAGGGGGAATTTGGATCTTTTTCAGATTACATCTGGGGTTTTGTGGAAGGAAAGACGATTCAGAATCAACTCCGAAGTATGAAAGATGCTCCTGCTACATCTCCAGAATCAGACCGTCTGGCCAAAGATCTTAAGAAGCGTGGTTTTAAATTTCTGGGAAGCACTACGATCTATGCACACATGCAGGCTACGGGTTTGGTCAATGACCACTTGGTGGATTGCTTTCGGCATAGTGAAGTCAAAAAGCTGAAAAGGCCCTAAGCTAGGACTTTTACCTTACAAAAAGATTAATCTCATCAAAATAAACTTTCCCCAAAGTCAAATCAGGTACAAATAACCTTACTTGAATTTTTTCTGCGTCTTCTGGAAAATTTTCCAAAGTGGCCTTCAACAGAAACCAATCAAAATCACCTTGAAAAAGCTGTTCATTGGTGGCAGAGGCATTTCTACTTTCGCTATTTTCAAAAGGAAAGACTTTTATCCCAATGTGCACTCTGCCTCCTGCCGTCAAGTCTATAACATCTTCTCCTTTTACAAAAGCCAAGAGCTCCAAGGTGCTTCCCGGTGCGGGCATTGGTCCAGTGTACGTTTGAGTCCAAGTGGCAGAATTGGCTGTACTTCTTTCTTTATTTTCAATAAACAGGGATCGATTTCCGGTCAAAAACACCTCCCTGCTCACTCCGTATTGGATTTCATTGGGGATCAATGGGGCCCAGGGGAAAACGTTATCAGGATAGAGGGATAAGTTGGGATTCAAGAGTAATTGACTTCCTCTTGGTAAATATTCTTCTTCACTGCTACATGAAATCAACCAGAAAAGTAGAAGAATAAGGGAAAAGTTTTTGCCAGCTTTCATAACTTTTGTGATTTATTCATTTTCAAATTATTCTAAGTTACTTGAACTAGTTTTCAAAAACTGAGGATTCTTGAATAATTCATCTGTGAATTTATTTCACATACAGATTAATTTCATCAAAGTAAGCTTTTCCTAAAACCCAACTATTTAAGCTGACGCTGGCCCCAATGCTCTTTGCATCGGCAGGAAAATTATCTAGGGTAACCTTGAGCAAATACCAGTCAAAATCACCTTCAAGTTCATTAATTGCACTTTGCGATTGGATTCTTTCACCATTACTAGAAAGAATGTCTAAGTTAATAAATATGTTATTATCCGCTCTAAGGCTCTTGATATTTTCCCCTTTTATAAAGGCCATGAGCTCTAAAGTGCTCCCCTCCTTAGGCATGGGCCCGGTGTATGTTTGGCTCCAACTTGCTGATGCAAACTCAGTACTATCCTGATTTTCAATAAAGAGAGATCTGTTTCCTGAATAAAAAACTTCTCTAGTGACCCCAGTTTCAAATTGATTTCGAATTATTGTGGAAGTCCATGGAAGGACTGAATCTTCGTAAAGTGATAAATTGGGGTTCAACAGTAATTGACTTCCTCTTGGTACGAAGTCCTCGTCTTCACAGGATACTAAAAGCAAAATGCTTACAATGAAAAAAATATTTTTCAAACGCATCCCTCCACGAGTTAAATGATAGGCTAATTTACTTTTTTTCAAGCTATTAGTTTTATTTAAACCAAAAAAAACCGATCTGCTAATTTGTAAACAGACCAGTTTCCTGGAAGTGTTAGATCAGGCTTTAGGCAAAAGCAAAAAACACCAACCACACCAAGAATAAAACCGGTAACAAAATCGGTAGGGAGAATCGAATGATATAGCCAAAGAAAGAAGGCATTTTCACACCATTTTGCTCAGCGATTGACTTGACCATAAAGTTGGGCCCATTTCCGATATAAGTCATCGCTCCAAAGAAAACTGAAGCAATCGCGATGGCCATCAGTTCAAAAGCTGAATCCGGATAACCATCCGCCGCAAATCGTCTCACATCCTCGATGGAATTGATTGACGCTCCTTCAGAAGCCATCGCTGCCGCTAAGAAATTCAAGTAAGTCGGGGCATTATCTAGTACGCCGGATAGGATACCGGTTCCCCAATAAAGCGTATTATGGGTAATCAATGCAGCTCCTTCAGGAGATTTGGCAAAGGTTCCCACCAGTTCCAAAGCTGGCATCATAGTGCCAAATATCCCCACGAAAATGAATGCTACCTCCCGAATAGGCTCGAAATTGAATTCGTTTCCTTTGATCGCCCGTTGATCTGCAAAACGATAGGAAAGGTAGGCTACAGATAACATGATGATTTCGCGTAGGAAGGAAAACTTCTGTCCATCATAGACAATGGCAGGCACCCACTCGACCACGTTTGGATCCAGAAAAACAGAACAAATGATAATAAACAACCACCCAAAATTCCTCACTCCGATCAGAGAAAATTTATTGGTATAGGTCGATTCCTCCAATTCTGAATCATCCCCGGCACGACCCATTTTTCGGTCAATGAAATAAAATGCAACAGAAAGTAAAATCAGCGCAAATAACCAGTTATCCCAGTTGTACTCCAAGGTCCAGAAGAATGGAATTCCTTTCAGAAATCCTAAAAATAGCGGTGGATCACCGATTGGGGTCAGCGAACCTCCAATATTACTGACCATAAAAATAAAGAAAATCACGTGGTAGGCTTGGATGTTGCCTTTGTTTAGCCGGATAAAAGGCCGGATCAATAGCATGGAAGCGCCTGTGGTGCCGATCAGATTGGACACCAAAGCCCCGATCAATAAGAGGGAAACATTGGCCATGGGGGTGGCCTTTTTGTCGATTTCGATTAGTATTCCTCCAGAAGCGACGTAAAGCGAAGCCAACAGCGCAATAAACTGCACATATTCTGCTAAGGCATGTACCGGCCCGTGGACATTGCCCAGTACAAATAAATAGTACAAAACAACCAAAATGGCTAAGCCAACGGCGATTTTGGGATAATTATGGTGCCAAAAATGCTCATAGAAAAGCGGTCCCGTCGCGATCATCAGCAGCAAAGCAACAAAGGGAATCACTAACCATCCAGGAGGCGTGTGATGAGCTTCTTCCCCATGATCTTCCGCCTGATCAATCTCAGTAATTTCTTCACCATCAACTTGATCCGTAGCTTGAGCCAAATAGGTAGTAGCCGGGCCACTTTCATTAGCAAACGCTGATACAGACTTTATACCCGAAAAAATCAGAATTCCGAAAAGCAGGGACAAGCCAAGTATATAGTTCTTCATAAGTTTAATAGGGGTAAGCCGGGGTTTCTTTCGGTTAATTTAAGCAAATATTCTTGGGTTGAAAACCTGCATAACAAAATGCTAAACTATAGCTTTTGCCCTAAAATATTCCAACCCAAGGATAAAGCCCGACAGATTTAACCAAAAGGTAAACCAGTCGGGCGAGGGATTCTATTAGTTTTACACGAGTTGACCCAAAGCTATTTTAAAGGAGCTTTCGGCCAGTTTAATTTTTGAGGAATTTTCAGCAAAAGTCTTTTCCAAGGCTTGTCTAATTGTTTCGCTGACGTCTAAGAAAATAGCCTCATCCGTTACCATGGCCTGATCGCTCATGAGATAGGCAAAAACCCTTGCCATTCCACAGTTGGCAATGAAATCCGGAATCACAGAAACCTGCTGATCGGTCCAGACCCCAATAGGGCCAAAGAAAATCTCCGAATCTGCAAAGGGCACGTTGGCCCCGCAGGAAATCACCTCCAAGCCGGCTTTTACCATTCGCTCAGATTGCTCACGGGTAATCAATCGAGAAGCTGCGGCTGGGATAAATATTTCGGATTCCAGATCCCAGATTCGACTGTTGATTTCATCGAATGGAATGATGTTTTCTGCCACTAGTTGGTTACCATTTCGATTGACGAATAATTCACGTACCTCGTCTAAAGTAAAGCCCTCTTCATTGATTAGTCCTCCTTCACGGTCGATGATTCCGACGATTTTAACCCCTTCTACTGCCAGAAAACAGGCTGCAGCTGCGCCTACATTTCCCCAGCCTTGGATGACCGCCCGTTTTCCTTCGAGTTTTCCTCCCCAGATTTGATAATAATGACGTACCGCTTCAGCAACACCAAATCCGGTAATCATGTCGGCCACAGTGTATTTTTTAGGTCCATTTGGAGTGTATTTAGGATCTTCCAATACTTTGGAAACCCCTTGACGGAGTTGTCCGATTTTTCTGATTTTTTCGGGCTCAGTGGCATGAAAGTGCCCATTGACGATGCCTTCTTGGGGATGCCAGATACCATAAGACTCCGTGATTGGAATCACCTCATGAATTTCATCCACATTGAGATCTCCGCCTGTCCCGTAATAATTTTTCAAAAGTGGCGTCACCGCTTTGTACCATCTTTTCAAGACTTCATTTTTTCGAGGATCTTTTGGATCAAAATTAATTCCTGACTTGGCCCCACCAATAGCTGGACCCGATACGGTAAATTTCACTTCCATGGTTTTTGCCAAGGACTCCACTTCCCGTTTGTCGAGGCCTTTTCGCATGCGGGTTCCCCCTCCTGCGGCTCCTCCGCGCAGGGAGTTGATCACAACCCACCCTTCGGCTTCGGACTCAGAGTCAGACCATTCAAAAATGATTTCAGGTTGCTTGTTTTCAAATTTCTTTAGTAATTCCTGCATCTATATTTGGGTTTATATGCTGCGCAAAAATAGAAAAATATCCAGGCCTTACCAGCGCGATTTTTTGGATGGTCAGGGATACCATACTCCTCCGCATGAATCAGCCGAGGCCCCAGTGACCGAGGCCAGACAATTAATTTCATTTCGCATCCGCAATACCCCCAAAAATCCAAAAATCAAAGCCTCTTTAAATTCAATCAATTCATCACTAGCGGGATATTGCCTCCATTTTCCATCCAATTGGGAATCCAATCGCTCTATAAAAAATGAATTATAGGCACCTCCACCTGTTATCAGTACGGTGGGTTTTTCCCCTACCTGATAGCGATGGATGATCTTGGCGATTTGAATTGCATAATGCTCTATAAGTGTGGCAAGCTTGTCCTGAGGAGCAATCTCATAGTTTTTGATCAATGGCAAAAAATCATTCTCCATATCCTCTCTACCTAGTGATTTGGCTTCATTAAGTTGGTAAAAAGCAAGTTGATTGAGATGGCTGAGAAGCGCTGTATTTACCTTTCCAGACCGGGCCCAATTCCCCTGATCATCATATTCTGCACCGAGCCGCTGTGCCAGCGGATTAAGCAATAGGTTAAAAGGAGAACAGTCAAAGGCCATACGCTGACCATCATGCTCCATGCTGATATTTGCTATTCCCCCCAGATTAATACAAAAGTCACAATCTGTAAACAGCAATCGATCTCCCATGGGCACTAAGGGTGCGCCTTGACCCCCTTGCTGCACATCGAGCATACGAAAATCATTGATCACGGGTAAATTTGAGGCTACCCGGAGCGCCCAGCCATTCCCGATCTGCAGACTCAAGCCTTTGGTGGGCTGATGAAATACCGTATGCCCGTGGGAACAAACGGCCAGGGGACGAATTTGACTTTTCTGACAAAAAAGGCTGACCTGCTCCCCCATCCATCGCCCAAAATCCACATCCAACAAACTCAAATCCAATGCGGATAGGAGATGACTATTCAGCAATTTTTCTTTCAAGGATTCCGAAAAAGGAATCGTCAATGCCTCGATGATTTCATATCTCCAGCTTTCATCAAAAGTATATTGGCAGTAGGCAAGATCCAATCCGTCTCCGGAAGTACCGGACATCAGTCCAATCATGGGATAAGCAGCGGTGCTCATGGGTTAATGTTTGTTAAGTAAAGGATATATAAAGATAATTTTAGACGGGATAAAAAGCCCGCTTTTTCGAATTACTTAATTTGCGGGGATTATTTGCCAGATGCGAAACCTAATTATCGATATTGGAAATACACGAATCAAGTCGGCTATCTTTGATGGATCGATTTTGATCGATGAGTGGGTTCATAAAGAACTCGCTGAAGCGCATTTTGATTGGAAAAAGCAGACTTTTCAGCAAGTATTAATCTCATCGGTCAGGTGGACCATGGAAGAACTTTCAGAAATCCTCGATTTCGACTTTCTTTTTCTCAACCATCAGACCACCCTTCCCATCAAAAACGATTATGCCACCCCGCATAGCTTAGGGCTTGACCGGATAGCTGCTGCTATCGGGGCCTGGCACATGGCCGGAAAACAAGAAATTCTCGCGATAGACCTAGGGAGCTGCATGACGGTCGAGTTTGTAGATAGTCAGCATCGATATAAAGGAGGGGCAATCAGTCCGGGCCTCAAGATGAGAGCTCGGGCCATGCATGAATTTACTGCAAAGCTTCCCTTAGTTTCACTGGAAAATCCTCCCAAGAGTGTTTTGGGAGATTCGACCGTTTCCTGTATGGAGGCGGGGATTTGGTTCGGAATTCAGTTTGAAATCAACGGTCAGATCAGGCATTTTCAAAAAAAATATCCAAAAATTAAGGTCTTTGTTTGTGGCGGAGACGCACAATCTTTTGATTCATTGGCAAAAGACCACATATTTGTAGTCCCAAATTTAGTCCTCCACGGATTGAATTGCATTCTAAACCACAATGTTGAGTAAATTCAAATGGCAATTGTTGGGTGTATGCTGCACCCTTTTCTTATTTTCTGAAGCAAAGGCACAGCTGAGTGCCTCTACTTATTCTGCTCTGGGAGTAGGTGAGTTTAACTATTCCGGTTTGACACAAAATCAAGCCATGGGCGGTCTCGGTATCAGTTTTGGTACAGGATGGGGCCCCAATGTGGTCAATCCAGCTTTGCAAACCAGAAACACGATTTTTAATTTTCAAACAGCCCTAAACTACAAGCGCATCAATGCTTCCAATGGAGATCAAACCTCCGATGTGGACGGCGGAGGCCTATCTTATATTGCGATTTCCCTTCCCTTCAAACCCGGAAAATTCGCGGGAGGGCTCGGATTAAATCAAATTTCTTCAGTGAATTACGATTTGCAGATCAATAGTTTGGTCAATAATGAGGAATTTAATGCAGTAAATGATATCACTGGAGACGGGGGGATTTCCGAAGCTTACTTCAGTACCGGATTTCTTTTGGCTAAAAATCTGAGCTTGGGAGTCCATGCTTCTTATCTTTTTGGATCCACGATTAGAACCAACCAACTTTCCATCTTCAATGAAAATGGCACGCAAGTCGGGACTACTTCTGAATATTATGAAAGATTAACAGTTAGTGATATGGCCTACAAACTCGGGGCTCATTACTACTTCAAGGTGGGTGATGAAAACAAGGTCCACATGGGCGCCATTTATCAGCATTTTGGGGATGTTAATGGAAAAGCCTTTGCCAAACTCGCCGCATTTGGCCAAGCTAGCGACCCCGATTCGGATGGCGACCTAATTGCGAACGACGAAAAGGGAAGTATCTATATTCCAGATCGTTATGGATTTGGTTTAAGTTATGAAAAAACCAACAAATATGTTGTAGGATTAGAGGGTCAGTATCAGGATTTTGGGGACTTTAGGGATTTTCTAGGAGATCCACTGAGACTCAACGAAACCGTGAAATTAGGCTTGGGATTTCAGATAGTACCCGATTATTTGTCGGTGGACAGTAACTTCAAGCGGGCTACTTATCGCTTCGGATTTGAGTTTATCAAGACTCCTTACTATCTCAACCAAACCAATATCAATGACCTTGGCATTAACTTTGGAACTTCGATTCCTGTAAATCAATTATCACTAATGAATTTAGCAGTGAAAGTTGGACAGCGAGGAACGACATCATCTGGACTCATCCGCGAAAACTATGTGAACTTCACCTTTGGATTTTCGCTTAATGATAACAGTTGGTTCTACAAACGAGTATATCAATAAAAAACATCTGAAGCAGCGCTAGTAGCTGATTGAAAGAGAAGAGCAATTAAACCGAATTAAACAGTCAAAACCATGAAAATTAAATCAACCTTTCTGGGGCTTTCAGCCTTGCTTCTCGCCGGAATGGTTCAGGCTCAGGACGGATGGAACTGGCCTGCTGACCAAGCCCAAGAATCAAAAGCTAGAGAGTACAATGCCGCCTACAACGATTACTTGAAGGCAGAGCAGTTTGTCGAAGCTACCATGCCGCTTAATTGGCTTTTGGTCAATGTACCTGAGCTCAATGAGGCCATTTACATCAACGGAACCAAAGTATATGTTGGAGCTGCCAATGTAGAATCTGATCCCGAAAAAAAGCGGGTTTATCAAGATTCGGTGATGTTGATATACGAAAAAAGAGGCGAGATTTATGACAACGCTCCAAAATGGATCGAAAATAAAGCCTATTATTCGTATTCATTCTTTAAGGATGATCGAGACAAAATCGGTGATGTCGTGGCTGATTTTGAAAAAGCAATTGAATTGAATGGAGGATTGAATACCACTGCGCTTTATGCCAATTATTTCAACGCCATTTACAGACACAATGCTTATAACCAAGCTTATGAGCCTGAAGAAGTGTTGGAAAAATATGATTTTATCCAAGCCGAAATTCAGGAAGCTGAAGCAGCAGGAGATGATCTCACCAATGTCAAGAGTTCTCTAGAGCAGATCTTGGTAGCTATGGAATTGATCGATTGTGATTTTATCGAAAATACCATGGGACCCAAGCTTGCTGCTGACCCAACCAATGAAACCTTGGCACAGCAAATCTTCAGATACTCTGTCCAATACAAGTGTTACTCTTCAGAGGCATTCTTAACTGCATTGGAATTGATCGATTCCAATAACCCGACCTATTCTACTTCTCAGGTACGTGCGATGAGATACATGCAAAACAAAGAGTACGAAAAAGCACAGCCTGTATTGGAGAAAGCCTTGGAGCTGGCCGAAAATGATACTCAAAAAGGTGAAATCTACATGGAGCTTGCAAAAGTTCACGCTAACCTCGGCCGTAAATCAGACGCTAGAAATGCTGCAAAGCAGGCAGCTACCATGGATGAGACCTTGGAAAAAGACGCTTACTCCATGATCGGAGGATTGTATATGAACTCCTACAATGACTGTAGAGCTGGTCAGTCCCGAGTGAAGGATAGAGCTATCTACATGGCAGCATACAACGCTTACCAAAGAGCTGGAGATTCCAAAGGGATGGCTAATGCCAGAGCACAGTTCCCTTCTCGTGAAGAGGTATTTACGGAAGGATTGGAAATGGGCGCATCCATCAACACCGGATGTTGGATTGGTGAGAGCGTTTCCATCGCGACTAGAGATTAATCGATACTAACTATACGTACAAAAAGGCAGTCCTCGGGCTGCCTTTTTTTATGATGAGATCGGCTACCTTTTCTTATTATATTTGCAGCATGAAGAGAATATTATTTCTCGCTTTTTTTGCCATAGTCCAGCTTTCCTCTTGTAGAGAGGATGTGGATGCCAATGCCCTTCAGGTGTACGAAGGACCGGTAAATATTGGAATCAATATCCACGTGATCCATTCCGACTCGGCTATCGTCCGATCTGAAATCCGTGCTCCGCGTCAATTGGAATTCTTAAATGGAAACATGGAGTTTCCGGATGGAATATTGATTGAGTTTTTTACTGTCGACGGAAATTTAGGAACCACCCTGAAAGCCGACCGGGGATATTTTGACAAAGAAAAAAATCTCTATCGCGGAGAGGGAAATGTACAGGTGGACAATGAAGAAGAAGATCAGCACTTGCAAAGCGAGGAGCTTTTTTGGGATCCAACCAAAAAACTCATCTATACCGAAACATTTGTTACCATTCGGGATAATGAAATATTGCTAAACGGTACCGGAATGGTCGCAGACGAAAGCTTCACCAATTATTCCATGAAAGACATCAGAGATAGCAGGACCATATTACCTGGAGAAGAATTATGAAACTCGCAGACGCATTGATATTATCGTTGGCCTTGGCATTGATCATCATCGGCATTCACCAAACCCTAACTGCTGGAATCGGATTTTCTTATTCCATTTTTATGTTTGCTGTGGCCTTACTTTTTTGGTTTCAGTACCGCCGGGTAAAAAACCCGGACACCAATTCTACACAAGAAAAACCTAAACAAAAGAAGAGCAAAAAACGCTGACCATGGAAACCACCTATTTGATCTATGTGATCATTACCCTGCTCTTTTCTGCCTTTTTTTCTGGGGTAGAGATTGCCTTCATTTCTTCGAATAAGCTTCAGATTGAGCTACAAAGCAAACAAGGGCTATTGACCGGAAAAATCCTCAGTGGCTTTGTACAGCGTCCCGGTCAGTTTATCGGTACGACCTTGTTGGGAAACACCATATCCCTCGTCCTTTATGGGATATTTATGGCCTTTCTGCTAGAAACACCGCTGCAAAACTGGCTTCCCGATGGCCTAAGCAATGCCGCCGTTATTTTGATATTGCAGACCTTCATCTCCACGATTATCGTCCTAATTACGGCCGAATTTGTACCCAAGAGTCTTTTTATGCTCAATCCCAATTCGATGTTGAGCTTTTTTGCATTTCCATTTTTAACGATCTACTACCTCATGTATCCCATCGTGTGGGCAGTAGTCGGACTTTCTCGATTTTTCATCAAAGTAGTCCTTCGATTGGAATATAATGAGGACAAACCGGTCTTTACCGTCACTGATTTAAACAGTTTTATCCAAAACCACATGAATCAGGCTAGGTCAGAGGGAAAAGCCGAGATTGATACCAAAATCTTTGACAATGCGGTAGAATTTAAAACCGTCAGGGTGCGGGAGTGTATGATTCCAAGGACCGATATTGTAGCCGTAGAAATGGATGACAGCATCGAGGAGCTCAAGGAAGTCTTTGCAGAAAGTGGCCATTCCAAAATCATCGTGTACCGGGAAACCATCGACGATGTCATCGGATATTGCCACCAACTGGAGCTCTTCAAAAAACCAAAAACTATCGAAGAAATCCTGACCCCGATAATAATCGCTCCTGAATCTGCACTCGCCAATGAGCTTCTCATCGAATTTATCCAAGAGCGAAAAAGTCTGGCCTTGGTAGTGGATGAATTTGGCGGAACGAGCGGAATCGTCTCCATGGAGGACATCATCGAAGAGATCTTTGGGGAGATCGAAGACGAGTACGATAATGACGACTTGATTGAGCAAAAAATCGGTGATGAGGAATATTTGCTCAGTGCCCGACATGAAATCGATTATTTAAATGATAAATATGATTGGAATTTGCCAATCGGAGATTTTGAAACGCTCTCGGGATTAATCTTAAATTATACCGAAAATTTGCCCAAAAAAGGGGAGTCAGTGACAATAGGACCCTATACGTTCACAGTAGTAGCCAAACAAGATCACCGAATTGACTCTGTCAGACTAAAAATCCACCTAAACAGTGACTTTTAGGTAAGGGTTTGATTCAGAATATATTTTGAATTTCGTTACTAATGCTATTATTTTGCGACACTTCTAAAAAAGCGTAGTAACAATAATGGCGTTAATTAAACAAATAAGACAGCGGACAGGTCTCGCAATCGGTGTGATTGCCGGCGGGTTGATTTTATTCCTTTTGGGAGGCGATCTCCTAAGTCCCAATTCTTCCCTGCTCGGCGGTAGCCAGAATGTAGTAGGAGAAATCGCGGGTGAGGATATTACCTACGAAGAATATGTAGCTAAAATCGAAGAGTTTCGGGTAGCTTATCAGCAGCGAACCGGTAGAGCTCCGGCTGAGGTCGAAATGGTCTCCGTCAGAGAGCAAGCCTGGCAAGCCATGATCGTGGAGAAAGTTTTTCAAGAGGAATATGAAGAGCTAGGCTTGACGATTTCCTCAGCGGAATTGGTGGATATGGTACAAGGTAAAAATATCGTACCTGAACTTCGTCAGCAACTGGTCAATCCCCAGACTGGTGAATTTGACAAAACACAGTTGATTTCCTTTTTACAGTCCTTGGAAACCGCCGATCCAGCTCAGCAGGCATTCTGGGCCCAGCAAGAGCAGCTTTTTGCCGATTCTAGACTTCGAGTCAAATATGACAATCTAGTGGCTACTTCTGAATATGCTTCCACTGCAGAGGCTAAAATGGAATACAAAGCGGCAAATTCTACAGCGGAGGTTTCAGTACTTCATATTCCTTATAGCGCTGTCGCACCTTCGGAGGTCGAAGTAACTGAAGCTGAACTTGAAGACTACTTGAGCAAAAACAAGGAAAAATTTGAACGTGGCGCTTTCGCCAATATCGAATATGTGAATTTCAGCATCCTTCCTAGTCGGGAAGATTCAGCAGATGTAATCACGACAATTCAGCAATTGACCGAAGAATTGAGAAACACCACAGAAGATTCTGCTTTTGTGTCTAGAAACTCAGAGGTCCGACCGGCCTTTTTGACGATCGGTCCAGGTGAAGAGCTTCCAGAAGACTTGACCAGCAATGTAGACGACATCGTAGAAGGCGAAACTTACGGTCCCTTTGTCACCGCCAATTCCTCTTACGCTTCTTATAAAATCACCGACCAATATGAAGGAACGGCAAGAATGCGCGCCTCACACATCCTCTTCACTACGGATGGAATGGATGATGAGGCTAAGGCGGAAGTAAAAAGTCAGGCCGAAGAAGTACTTGCCGACTTAAAAGAAGGTGGGGATTTTGCCCAGGCCGCAGCACAATACGGTCAGGATGGTACATCTCAGCAGGGAGGAGACCTTGGTTGGTTTGCTCAAGAAGAATTTGTAGAGGAATTTGCTGATGCCACTTTCGCTCGAAACAGCACCGGACTTCTTCCCAATCTCGTGGAAACCGAATACGGCTATCACATTATCGAAGTCACTGAGCTTCCTCAGACCTCCTACACCAAAGTAGCCGTACTTCAGCTAGAATTAATCGCATCTGATGCTACCCGAAATGAGGCATTCAGAAATGCAGATACTTTTGCAGCCGAATCAGGAAATAGAAATGAATTTACTGAAAATGCACAGGAAGGAGATTACCGTATTCTTCAGGCCAACGAGGTAGAGCCTTCCGCTAGAAATATCAATAATATAACCAATGCTCGGGAAGTAATCCGATGGGCTTTTTCTGAAGCATCTCAAGGTGAGGTTTCTCCTGTATTCGAATTGGACAACTCTTACATCGTCGCTTCTCTTGTCAGTAAAAAAGAAGAAGGTGAAGTAGAGTTGGATGATGTTCGGGAGCAAGTGGAAGAGCAGGTTCGCAATGAAAAAAGAGCGAAAATCATCATGGATGCCATTGCCAGCAAAACTACGCTTGAAGAAATGAAAGCGGTTTACCCCGACGATGCTTCCATCAATGAAATTCCGGATTTGAAATTGAGCTCTTCGGTGCTTTCAGGTATCGGATTTGCTCCCAAAGCTATCGGTTCAGTATTCGGATTGGAGCAGGGGCAGATTTCCCAGCCTATCCAAGAGGATATCGGTATTATCGTAGCCAAGCTTAACACGCTCACTCCAGCAGGAGAAATAGGCGATTACACCGCCTATCAGGCCCAGCTTACACAAGGTGCCGCGCAGCGGACTTCCTACCAGGTGATGATGGCACTACAGGACTTGGCAGACGTCAAGGATTATAGATACAAATTCTTCTAAGAAAAATTGGAACCCATGCCCATCCGCATGGGTTCTTTGTTTGTATTCCAAAAAGGAGGAAAAGAGAATGCAAAAGAAATTCAACAAAGAGACCTTCAAAGAGAAATTGGAAGCCAACGGGCAATTTCCAATGCTCTATATGTTTAAATTTATCGTTCCTAATGGTCGGGAGCATGAAGTCGGAGCCATTTTTCCAAAAAATGAAATTACGCTCAAGCCCAGCTCCGGAGGCAAATACATCAGTACTACCATCCAAGTTATGGTCGAAAGTGCCGATGAAGTCATCAATTATTACGAGCAAGCCGCGTCCATAGAAGGAGTGATCTCACTTTAAAAACACAATTATCATGTGGAAAGAAGAAGACAATAAACTCAAGCGTACGTTTAAATTCAATGATTTTCAGGAGGCATTTGCTTTTATGACCCGGGTGGCATTTTTGGCCGAAAGCCAACAGCATCACCCTAACTGGAGCAATGTGTACAACACCGTGGAGATCGAGCTCACCACGCATGACTCTGGCAATACCGTGACAGAGAAAGATCGCAAGTTGGCCAAAGCGATTGATTCGATTTTTGAATGAGCGAAAACGTCCCCATAAGCCTTTTTCTGGTTCCGACGCCTATCGGGAATCTGAAAGATATTACGCTTCGGGCTCTGGAAATACTCAAATCCGTGGATGTGATTTTGGCAGAGGACACGCGGACCACAGGGATCCTTTTGAAGCATCTGGAAATTTCGAATTCACTCCAGTCTTATCATATTTTCAATGAGCACAAGGCGGCCGAAAAGCTTGTCGAGCGGATGAAAAAAGGAGAAGTCTTTGCTTTGGTTTCAGACGCAGGCACGCCAGCCATCTCAGATCCCGGTTTTCTGCTGGTCAGGGAAGTGATCACTGCAGGAATGGAGGTACGGAGCCTTCCGGGACCTACGGCCTTTGTACCCGCTCTAATCAACTCCGGCTTGCCCAATGACCGGTTTGTCTTCGAGGGATTTTTACCGCACAAAAAAGGTAGAAAAACCAGAATAGATGCCTTGGTGGAGGAAACCCGAACCATGGTTTTTTACGAATCTCCCCACCGACTGATCAAAACGCTGAAGCAACTCGCGGAAGCCTTCGGGACCGATCGACAAGCTTGTGTCTCTCGCGAACTCACCAAGCTCCATGAAGAAAATATCCGGGGAACGCTTGCCGAACTCATCGAATACTATCAAACCCACCCACTCAAAGGCGAAATCGTCCTTACTGTAGCGGGAAAAGCCGAACAGAAAGAAAGCCGCGAAGAAAAACGTGCGGCAAAGTATGGGCAAAAATAACAAGATTCAAGAATCACTTTTACGCCATCAGGATTTGAACATGAAGGAATTGGAATTAAAAAGACTTTTGGAGCAAACACAGGAAGTAGCAAAGTCCGTTGGAGCTTTTATTCGAAAAGAACGGCAACATTTTGATGTCAAAAATGTGGAACACAAAGGATTCAACGACCTCGTTTCCTATGTGGACAAAGAAGCTGAGCGGCAGATTGTCGAGCGGCTGTCCGAGATTTTTCCAGAAGCTGGATTTATTACCGAAGAAGGCACCAATACCACCCGCGCAGAAAAATACAATTGGGTCATAGATCCCTTGGATGGCACCACCAATTTTATCCACGGCCTGCCGATCTTTTCGGTCAGTATTGCCCTGATGGATCGGGATGAGGTGATCTTGGGCGTAGTCTATGAGATCAACCTCCACGAATGCTTTTATGCTATAAAAGGCGGCGGTGCTTTTTGTAATGAAACTTCCATCAGGGTAAGTTCAGCTCCTGATTTGGGGGCTTCTCTGATTGCGACCGGATTTCCCTACTATAATTTTGAACTGATCGATAAGTATTTGGCCACGCTTAAATCCCTGATGCAATGCACCCATGGCCTTCGTAGATTCGGTTCAGCGGCGGTGGATTTGGCTTATGTGGCAGCAGGTCGGATTGAGGGGTTTTTTGAGTACAATCTCAATTCCTATGATGTGGCAGCCGGAGCGTTGATCGTGCAGGAAGCTGGCGGAAAAGTAACTGATTTCTCCGGAGGAAAAGATTACATTTTTGGAAGAGAAATCCTTGCCACCAATTCGAAAATCCACGAGGAGTTTTTTGCCGAACTAAATCGAATTTGGTCAGCCTAAAAACCAAAACCAAATACCCAAACTAAGGATCGAGACCAGCATTCCCAGACCGGATAAAAGAGCCGCTAGCCTAGGAGCAAGATTATAATTGATCGCTACAATAGAACCCGTAATCATGGGCGCCATCGCTGACTCCATCACTGTGACTTTGAAAGTCAGTCCATCCGGATCCAAAAAATTTCGGTAAATCAGGAATACAATCAAAGGGGCAAAGACCAAACGGTAACTCAAGCCTAACCAAAAATGGGAAGAACGAAAGTCCGCCTTTTGGATCCGAAAACGCAAACCGATAGCTAGCAAAGCCACAGGCGCCATGGTTTTTCCTATCCAGGTCAATATCGGAATCAAAAATTCCGGCGTACTCCATCCCATCAAGCTCATCACCAAGGTCCCGATCAGAAAACCAAAGGGCGGAAATTTGATGATCTTCAATGGTATTGATCCCAAATTCCCTTTTTGATGGCTGTAAAGCGAAGCAATGATGATCGCCATAGAAGAAACCAGTAGAAAAGACCCTCCCTGATCCATCAGCAAAGCCACGGGCAATCCCGCCTTTCCATACAATGCTTCTATGACTGGAAAGCCCAAGAAAGAGGTATTGGCCAAACCAGCCACAATGGCTAAACAGCCGGTTACCTGAGGAGTCCAATTCAAAATTTTTCCCAGAATACCAAAGAGCAGCCAAGAGAGAAAAAAAGTTAGCCAGGCCGCTGAAATAGGAATCAGTAAGTCCCAGCCCGGCTCAATCTGCGGGATATACAAGAGGGCCAATGCCGGCAAAACTAAATTGAATAAGTAGGCATTTACCCATGTCACTGCTTTGTCGGTCGGGAAGCCCTCTCTCCGCTGCAAAATCAATCCCGCGAGCAAAAAAAGAAAAGCGATCAAGGCTGCTATCATAAAGCCAAGTTATAAACTGCTTTATTATTAACACAAATTTAATTTGGCACAATTGTAGTTGCCTGAAAATCAGCCTACTTTTAATTTTAAAACAAACCCAGACAGGATGAGTAAACTAATACCGATTTTCATTAATGGCAAAAAGTGGGTGCAATTGTCCCAATTGACCAAAGATCAAGAACGAAAGTTAAAATCATGGCTTCCGATCAATTGTCTCAAAAAAATACTTTTCAACGGAATTGAATTAAAAGATTGTGTGGACTTTGAAACCTATGAATTTTGGTTCAAAAGCTCACAGATCAACGGGCAAAAACAAGAGTCGCTTGATTTTTAGGATAAAAACCAGTTTGTTTTTCCATCCTAAAACAGCTGCGATCTTTTGAATTTTTGGAAATCAAACGGATCACTCCAGCCCAAAACTTTTCCGTTTATCTTTAAAATACCACTCCAATTCCGGATAGACCAGACTAGTTGCCTCGGGAATTCCGTCCAACACCAACTCCATTTTTCCCTCCAGTTCATCCTGATTCAGCTGCATTCCCTCGATCAAAAAGATCAAATCTTCCAAAGACATCGGTTCTTCGATTTTTGAAGGGTAAAGCAAGTAATCATTGCCGTAAAAATCCACCGCTTCCAAATGTATCCTAAAATCTACCTGATGGGCATAGATGCTAATTTGCTCTCCCCAAGTGGATTCGGGATAATGCAGCTTCACCAGCAAGATCGAACTGGTTTCCGCTGTGAAATAATTTTCCGGCCGAAATTTAAAATCCACCATAAAGCGAATTTACAAAGGAGAATTCAGCTTTTTGCCAAAGTCCCCTCTGATTCCAATTTTCAATTCCAATCTACATTGGATTATAGGGACTTTCAGGCTATTTTTGAGCTTGCATAAGATGGCTCAGGCTGTTTTGAAATTGAGTTGCCCTCGAACCCCCTAATTTATGAAAAGAGATACCCTTGTATTTGATCTGATCAACCAAGAAGAAGATAGACAAAAGCGTGGAATCGAGCTGATTGCCTCGGAAAACTTTACCAGCAAGCAGGTCATGGAAGCCGCTGGCAGCGTCCTGACCAATAAATACGCGGAAGGCCTTCCCAAAAAGCGCTACTATGGAGGATGTGAAGTAGTCGATGAAATCGAGCAAATTGCCATCGATCGGGCCAAAGAACTCTTTGGTGCTACCTGGGCAAACGTACAGCCTCATTCAGGCGCCCAAGCCAATGCTGCCGTTATGCTCGCTTGTCTTAAGGCGGGCGATTCGATTTTGGGATTTGATCTTTCTCATGGAGGACATTTGACCCATGGTTCACCGGTTAATTTCTCAGGAAAATTATACGATCCCCATTTTTATGGAGTAGAAGAAGAGACCGGGGTCATCGATTATAATAAAGTAGAAGCGAAAGCGCTTGAAGTAAAGCCAAAAATGATCATCTGCGGAGCTTCGGCATATTCCAGAGACTGGGATTATGAGCGTCTGCGGGATATCGCAGATCAAGTCGATGCCATTTTATTGGCCGACATTTCCCACCCCTCTGGTTTGATTGCAAGAGGCCTATTGAATGATCCTCTGGAATTTTGTCACATTGTAACCACTACTACACACAAAACACTGAGAGGACCTCGTGGAGGTTTGATTTTAATGCGTGATGATTTTGACAATCCATGGGGCATCACCACGCCAAAGGGGGAAATCCGAAAAATGTCTGCCCTACTCGATATGGGCGTTTTCCCAGGTACGCAGGGCGGACCTTTGGAGCATATTATTGCAGCTAAAGCCATCGCTTTTCAAGAGGCACTTTCGGATGAATACATGGAATACATCCTGCAAGTGAAAAAAAATGCATCCGTTATGGCCGAAGAGTTCGTAAATCTCGGATATCAGCTGATTTCCGGTGGTACCGACAATCATTTGATGCTGATCGACCTTAGAAATAAAGAGTTGACAGGAAAACTCGCAGAAGAAACCTTGGGCAAAGTGGACATTACGATCAATAAAAACATGGTGCCATTTGATACCAAATCACCTTTTGTGACTTCCGGGATGCGAGTGGGAACGGCTGCGGTGACCACACGAGGACTCAAAGAGGACGACATGAAAAAAATCGTCCAATACATCGACAAAGCACTGATGAATCACAGTGATGAGGCAACGCTCTCAAAAATCCGCTCAGAAGTCAATGAGTGGATGATTCAATTTCCACTTTATTAATCCTAGCATTACCTGTGGCATTAGACCAATATCAAGAGGAAGAGGAAGGAATGTCCTTTCTCGATCATCTGGAGGCCCTAAGATGGCATTTATTGCGATCGGTGGCAGCTATACTAGTTTTGAGCGTCATTGCTTTCCTATCCAAAAGCATTGTTTTTGGAATGGTTATTCTAGGGCCTTCAAAAGTTGACTTTCTGACCTATCGCGTTTTGTGCGATATCGGAGATTACTTTGGAATAGCGGCGCTTTGTATCGAAGAGCTGCCTTTTACCATCCAAAGCCGTCAAATGACCGGGCAGTTTTCCATGCACATGACCTCGAGTTTTGTGGTCGGATTTGTGGTGGCCTTTCCTTATGTGTTCTGGGAATTTTGGAAATTTATCAGCCCGGGACTTTATGATCAGGAAAAAAACGCAGCCCGTGGAGCGGTTTTCTTTGTGAGTTTGCTTTTCTTCTTGGGGGCGGCTTTTGGTTATTTTATACTTTCTCCCCTGTCGATCAATTTCCTTTCCAATTACCAGTTGGACCCATCTATTCTCAATGAGTTTGATATTGGGTCTTATGTGACTACCTTGATTATGCTGGTATTGGCTTCGGCCATTATGTTTCAGTTGCCTGTCGTGATCTATTTCCTTTCCATGTCAGGCTTGGTAACTGCGGCTATTCTTCGAGCCTATAGAAGACATGCGATAGTCGTGATTTTAATTGTAGCAGCAATTATCACTCCTCCTGATGTCATCAGTCAGCTATTGATTGCCATGCCGATTTTGGTGCTTTATGAAGCAGGAATAACTATTGCGAAGCGATTGGAAAAAAAACGGGCAGTCAAAGCAGCTGAATACGAAAAACAATTTGAAAGAGACCCAGATTAAAGACCTAGCATCATGAGTAAAAAAATAGCAATTGGAGGCGACCATGCCGGATACGAATACAAAGAAAAACTGATTAAAAGCCTAGAAAACCTTGGTTATGAAGTCAAAGATTTTGGTCCTGGCTCGAATGCATCGGTGGATTATCCAGACTATGTACACCCCTTGTGTACCGCACTGGAAAAAGGTGAATTTGAGCAGGGAATTCTGATCTGTGGTAGTGGAAATGGCGTCGCCATCACGGCCAACAAACATCAGGGAATCCGTGCGGCTCTTTGCTGGAATGAAGATTTGGCAGCATTGGCTAGACAGCATAATGATGCCAATATCTTGGCACTTCCAGCCCGTTTCATCACTTTCGAGTTGGCAGAAAAATTAGCCGAAATCTTCCTTACTACGGACTTCGAAGGAGGAAGACACGCCACTCGAGTCAATAAAATCGCCTGTAGCTAAATATTTAAAATGAGGTAAACCAATGCTGGTTTTTCATTGGCGGCACCCATTTAATGATGTTGATTGTTTTCTATTCATCATCTTAGCTGTCTATTTTATCTTTAAAAAGTAAGGGAAAAGATCTGGCTTTTCTCATCTTTGGTAACCAAAAATCTGAAGAGAACTGAAGATGAAAAGACAAGAAGATCTGACCTTGGACCCTGAAAATTGGGAAGAAATGCGACAGCTCGGCCATCAAATGGTGGACGATATGATCGACTATTGGAAATCCATCCGGGAGCAAAAAATCTGGAAACCTATTCCAACGGATGTCAAGGAGTTTCTGGACCAACCTCTTCCGAAGAAAGGCCAAGATCCAAAAGAAATCTATGACGAGTTTAAACAATACATTTTTCCATACAACAAGGGGAATGTCCATCCCCGATTTTTTGCCTGGATTCAGGGTACTGGAACACCGCTCGGGAGTTTGGCCGATTTTCTAGCTTCCGGGATGAATCCCAATACCACCATTGGTGAGCATGCTGCGATGTACGTCGATCGACAAGTAATCAATTGGTGCAAAGAATTGATGGGGTTTCCTATGGATGCGTCTGGTATTCTGGTCAGCGGCGGATCGATGGCCAATATCACTGCCCTTACGGTAGCCAGAAACTCGGTGGATGGGTTGCAAATCCGAAAAAACGGACTTCGTCAAACTGAACCCAAGTTGGTCTTATACTGCTCTACTGAAACCCATTCCTGCATTGATAAAGCTGCTGAAATCATTGGACTGGGAAGTGATTCGGTCCGAAAAATCCCGGTGAATGAGTCCTTTGAAATGAGTGCTGAGCTGCTTGAGCAGCAAATTGAATCTGATCTTGCTGCGGGGCTCTCACCCTTTGCCGTCGTCGGAACTTCGGGCACGGTGAATACAGGAGCTATTGATCCCCTGGATGAGCTTTTAGCTATTTGCAAAAAATACAAACTTTGGTTTCACATTGATGGGGCTTACGGTGCCTTGGCTAAACTCGACCCGAGATACGAGTCGCGGTTGAAGGCTATTGAGTCAGCTGACAGCCTGGCCTTTGACTTGCACAAATGGCTCTATGTCCCCTATGAAGTGGGCTGCACGCTGATCCGAGATGCCAAAAAACACCGAAATGCCTTTGCGATCACTCCAAATTATTTGCTTCAGGAAAAGCGTGGACTTTCGGGTGGATTGGACTCCATCAATCACTACGGCTTTGAGCTATCTAGGGGATTCAAAGCCCTCAAAGTATGGATGTCTCTCAAAGAACATGGCCGGGATAAATATGCTCAGCTCATCGCACAAAATAACGATCAGGCGCTTTATTTGGCCGAATTGGTCAATCAGCATGCTGAATTGGAACTCACCGCTCCGGTCTGTATGAGTATTACATGCTTCCGAATGATAAAAAACGGTGCCAACGAGGAGTTCTTACAAGACCTCAATCGGGAGATTTTGCTCCGACTTCAAGAAGAAGGCATCGCCTCTCCAAGCTCTACGGTTTTGCATGGAAAATATACCCTCCGAATCGCCAATGTCAATCAGCGAACCCGAATGGAAGATATGGATCTACTGGTGAGAAAGGTGCTTAGATTAGGAAGAGAAATCCTCAAATTAGGAGCAGAAATTTAAGATTTGGCTTTATTTTCGTGGTTTAAAACAGGACTTTTCTTTTACTCAAAACAATTGATTATGAATCTTAAAAAATTAATGTTGGCGGTGTTTTTTATGGGAACATTCGCCGTTTTAGAATCAAATGCACAGGAATTAGGCTTACGTTTCGGTAACGTAAACGGGAATAATGTAGCCTTGGACGGAGTTTTTTCTCTAGGGGAATTTAGCCGGGTTCACGGGGATTTGAGCTTTGGTGGAGGCGGAGTAGGATTGGATTTGCTTTGGAATCCAATTTACCGACCTATTCCGGATACAGAGTTTAATTATTACTTGGGATTTGGTCCCTCGGTCTTTTTGGGAGAGCCTTTTCTCCTTGGAGCTGCGGGAGAAATCGGTGCCGAATACCAATTTCCCGACATTCCCTTAATTGTTGGCTTGGACTGGAGACCTTACTTTATGCTGGTCGAAACCACGTTTTTCGATGCGGGAGGATTTGGACTTAACGTGAGATGGAGATTAAATTAGCATTCAAGACCGAGCACTCCACTCGGTCTTTTTTTTAACCCGGATTATGCATTAGGATCCGTAGTAGCCTGTCCCGACTTTCGGGAAGAATTCAAACCGCAATAAAAATCAATCCGCCTGAGGCGGAGAATGAGGCATAGCACCGCTATGGTGATTGAGCTAAATGCAGCAAAGCGATTGATTTTAAAGCAGTTTGGGATCGTAATAGGAAGTCTAATGCATATTTCGGGTTTAAAACTCGATGATCAAACCCACAGTTGGAAGGATACTTCCCGCTGTATTTTCGATTTCTCTAAACAGGTATCTAGACGGATCATTGGGGTTCACGACAAGTGCTCCCGCATCATCCCGGACCGGTACCAACAGTGGCGCCTGCAAGGCCTGAAAATTGTAGGCATTTTGGATATCCACATACCAGTTTAGATTCCAATTTTTGAAATAATACTTCTTGTCCAGCCTTAAATCCAATTGATGAAAAGCGGGCAGACGGACGCCATTGATGCGACTGAAATCCAAGATTCCCTGATTCCGAAGATCCCAGTTGGTAATCAAAGCAGACTCTTCCAAATCAAAAGGCGTGTATGGAGTTCCTCCCAAAAACCGCCATCTTGCCCCGATTTCCCAGTTTTTACCAAATCGTTTTCCTGTAGTGAGACTCACGATAAAGCGATTGTCCCAAGAAGAAGGAACAAAGCCATCGGTATTGGGATTGGTAAATTCACTTCGCACCAATGTCAAAGAAGCTATCCCGTAAAAGTCTTTTAGCAAACGCTGCTGTGCCAAAAACTCCAAGCCATAAGCTCGCCCCTCGGCATTGGAGAGAACCGGTTCATTTCCGATCACACCAAAGTCCGCCCCGAGATTTGCCAAGGCAATTCCATTGCGGATCGAAGAGGGATAATTGCTGTAATTTTTATAGAAGGCCTCTGCAGTAAATCTTCTGTTTTTGTCTGGAACCTGCCACTCCAGCCCCGCGATGAGTTGGGCATTTCGAATGAATTGTACATCATTGTTTTGATTGACCAATTCCCCCTCATTGTTTCTAAAGCCCAAAACGGTGTAGGGAGGTTTTTGGTAATAAATCCCGGCATTTGCGGTAGCAAATAAATTGGGTCGAAGCTGATAAGATGCCGAAAACCGGGGACTGATTTGATTCAGGGGGTTCTTTGCCGACTGGCCAAAATCTGCGCCGTCCATTCTCAATCCTCCCGTCAAGAGTAAACGCTCTCCTTTGAGATATTTGCTGGCCGACACGAAAGCACCATACAAGTTAAAATTGGAGATGGAATTAATGTCAATTACCTGACTTTGTCCGGCTAAAGTCGCCCGGTCAAAATTGTCAATAAAATAACGACTGTATTCATAATTGACCCCATATTTAAGGGTATAGCCGGATCCGAAAATGGAATTTTCAGCCCGAAACTTATTTTCAGATTCCTGTGAAGTGTAATCAAAAAGCAGGTTCTCCGGAGAACTGTCATCATTATTGGCGTATTTGAAGGAGCGATTGTTCAGCATATTTCTGCTGAGTACAAAAGTCCAAAAGCCATTGTCACGGAAGCGCTTGAGCTTCACCCCAGTTGCATAGTTCCATTGCTCCTGAATAGGAAGTACTCCCAATAAGTACAGGCGATTTTCACGTTCTTCTTCGTTTTCCTCATCAGGCACATCAAAGTTTAGCTTAAACTTATCAATCGCCCCGACTCCCAAAAAAGTCAACTCCGTTTTTTCATTGATTTTGGTCACCGTCTTAAACTGAAAATCATTGAATGTTGGCAGAAATGGAAGCCCAATCAACCGAAATAATCCTTGTAAATAGGAGCGACGCGCAGAAAAAATATAGCTGGTTTTTTCACTCAATGGACCTTCATTGGAAAGGGTCAATTCTGAAGCCCCAACGGTAAGCTGTGTAAACATTTTATCCCTTCGGCCTTCTTTTAGACTGATCTCAAAAAAAGAACTCAAGGCATCCATCCGGTTGGCTGGAAAACCACCGGTAATCAAATCCACATTCTTGATCAGGTTTACATTTAGGATACCCACAGGACCACCGGAAGAACCCTGTGTAGCGAAATGATTGATGACTGGAACCTCTATCTCATCGATAAAAAATTTATTTTCATTGGGAGCGCCTCCACGGATCAAGATATCATTCCGAAAGCTTGGCGTGCTGGCCACTCCCGGCAGGGCCTGAATTACCCTGGAAATGTCCCGATTGCCACCCGGATAGCGCTCAATCTCATTGGCATTGAGTTTTCTCACTGAGAGCGGAGTCTCCTCTGACCTAGAAAACTCTGAGCTGACAACCACCTCACCCAATTCTGAAGCATCTTCCTCCAGCTCAAAATCCAACTGTACGGGGCGCGCCTGAGTCACTTGAATCTCGAATTGGGTTTGGGATTTGAATCCGACAAAACTAGCACGGACATTATAGAGTCCAGGAGGAATATTGCTGATTTCGTAATTTCCACTTTCGTCAGTTATGGCCCCAAGTTCAGTTTCCAAAACGAAAACATTGGCAAACGGCACCGGTTCATTATTGACGGGATTAAACACTCTTCCACGAATAATCCCCTGAGAAAATGCCTGAGAAGCGATTAAGAAAAGAGCAAAAAGAAGTAGTAATTTTTTCATAGCTGAGTCAATAAACTAAAAATCAAAAAAGTCACGAATAGTTTGGTTTATACTCGAAATTTTGACGAAAATCAACGAAATCAGACCGTTTGTTTTTCTTTGACCCTCCAAAGCCTCCACCAGGGTGTTCCCGGCGAATCGTGATGCTCATAATGGTAGCCAAAGAAATAACAGCTTAAAAATGCCCAAAAGTGATTTTTGGGTTGGGAAGTCGAATGATGAGCATTTTCACTTTCACCCCGATGAGGCAGATAGGTTCCAAAGTAAAATAACTGAAGGGTAGAAAGTACTGCGGGAAGCATCCAAAATACGATGAGATTCTCTGTCGGTAACCACAGCTTCAAAATATTAAAGGTGACTGCCATCAATAGAAATTGCCAAATATTCAGGTATTGACGGATAAAGGATAAATACCAAATCAAAAACCTGCCTGAGGGGTGATAATCGGGGTCATTTTCGGTGGCCACATGCCGGTGGTGTTCATGATGCTTGGGAAATAAGCGCCAATAAAAGTTATAGGAGAATAAAATTGCGGCAATCCACCCCGTGATGTGATTTGCTTTTTTGTGCGAAGAAACTACCCCGTGCATGGCATCATGAGCAGTGATGAATAAGCCGGTGTAGAGGTGCGTCTGAATTAAAATCCCAAGATAAACTAAGGGGTTTGACCAGCTGAACTCTAGATTCAATAAAAAAATCAAACTCACCCACCACAAAACAATAATCGACCAACCGATGATCATTCCTTTTGGGTCGATAATTCTGGAAGATGATGAGGGTATTGAATTCATGAATTTTGGGCCTTTTTTTAAAAGGTCAAAATCCGTTCCTTGACTTGCTCCATAAGCCACATGGGAGTAGATGTAGCTCCACAAATTCCCACTCGATCGTTTATTTCAAACCAATTCCCTTCGATTTGATCCGGATTGGAAACAAAGTGGGTGTTCGGATTTTTTTCCTTACAGACATTATAAAGAACCTTCCCGTTGGAGGATTTGGTTCCACTGACAAAAATGATTTTGTCAAATTTCTCGGCGAAATCACGCAGCTCTTTATCCCGATTGGAGACTTGCCTACAAATGGTATCATTGGTATTTACCGTGATTCCGTTTTGGCGGAGAATTTCATTGATCTCATAAAACTTATCCGTACTCTTGGTAGTCTGAGAGTACAGGGTGATACTTTTGGGCAAAGTAGTCAAATCAAGCTCAGAAATATCCTGAAATACCACCGCTTTATTATTGGTTTGTCCCAGCAGTCCGATGACCTCAGCATGACCATGTTTTCCATAAATGTAGATGGTCTCGTCTTTGTCAAATGAATTTTTGATCCGGTTTTGCAATTTCAGCACGACCGGACAGGAAGCATCAATCAGCGTAAGATTATTGTTGATGGCCAATTCATACGTAGAAGGTGGCTCACCATGTGCACGAATGAGCACTTTTTCATTTTTCAATCCAAACAAATCTCCGTGATCGATAATTTTCAGTCCTTTGCGGGTAAGTCGGTTGACCTCTTCGTCATTGTGGACAATATCTCCCAAGCAGTATAGGTATCCCTGCTCTTCCAAAATCTCCTCCGCCATCTCAATAGCGTAAACCACTCCAAAGCAAAAGCCTGAATGATTGTCAATTTCTACGTGGAGATTTTTCATTTGATTAAAATTGATTTTTAATGTTCTGATCTTCAAGACCAGAGAAAGATAATCGGAAGCCGTTGATATTCAAGTTTTTTTGTTCCACTTATGCGCTACTTGATTTCATAGATCTATAAACTCTTGAGTGAATGAATTGTTTTTGGCCGCCGTATCCACTCATAGAAGGATACATTCATAAGCAATAATGTCATGGAATATATGCTGTCCTCAATCGGCACGGTCCAAATTCTGATCCCGAGATTTTCCATACTATTATAAATAACCACAGGTTCCTCAGTCAAACCTCCGGTAAGAACCCCATTGCAAAGAAAGAAGGGAATCAAATGAACCAGATAAGCAAACAGAAATCGACCCAAATATCGGTCACCAAATATCAGATAATGAGCAGTCAAGGCAACTGCTCCTACAAAAAAGTTGACCGTCGTGTACCATTTGTCCATATGCAAAAATCCCAATAACAAAAGCACTGGCACCAAAACGAAGACAAAAGGCTTTCCCAGTTTTTTAAAATGGTCCTTGGGAAAGAAATAAATCAATACCTCATAAATAAACAGGCAAGCAAAGGGAACAGCTAAGAAAAACAGCCATTCCTCCAGGGGAAGATTCAAAATAAACAGACCGGAAAGGTAGGTGGGGTTAAACTCCCAAACTCCTATGTTGGTGAACCACACATCCCAAATGATGAAGAAGGCTGCAGTAATCAACATCCCGGGAAAGATCTGTGGCCATTTGGAGGCATAGCGGATTCTGTGCTCAAAGGATTGAGCCAAAGGATAAGAAATCGCAAAAAGTAACACGCCAAAATACAGAAACTTCTCCATCAGCTTATCCCTAGTTTAGTGCCGAAATACGTCCCTAAAAGCAATGATATTTTTCGGGCATTGGGGATCCTGATTCGCTGTTGGGTAATGGTTTCGGCAGGCAGACCTTTTATTTTATCGAATAATTTCTGATAATAAAGATAGGCCACTTTCACCCCAAGTTTAGCCCCGTCCGGGAGCTGTTCTATTCCTATCAGCGAATCATCAAAATCCTGCTGAATATCCAATTCGATTTGACTTTTTATCGCCTTGTCAAACAGCTTGTAATCAACGCCCGGGAAATACACTCGTCCTCGTTCCTCAAAATCACTCTTGATATCCCGAAGGAAATTTACTTTCTGAAATGCTGCTCCAAGTTTACATGCCGGGGTCTTTAATTTTTCATAAAGTACCGAGTCTCCTTCACAGAAAACCTTCAGGCACATCAATCCCACAACTTCGGCTGAGCCATAAATGTATTCGTGATAGCGGGAATCATTGTAAGTGCGGAAATCCAAATCCATTTCCATGCTGTGCAAAAATGCTTCTATCAAATCCAGATCAATCTGATATTGATTGACGATCAACTGGAAAGCATGCAATACAGGGTTGAGGGAGATTTTGGATTCGATGGCCTCATAGGTATCTTTTTTAAACCGCTCCAAAAGCCCTGCTTTATCCTGGTCGTGAAAGGTGTCCACGATTTCATCCGCATAGCGAACAAAACCATAAATGGCATAAATAGGCAAATGGAATTTACGATCGAGGGTCTTGATCCCGAGCGTAAAACTCGTGCTATACCGCTGGGTAATCAGCCGGCTACATTCCAGCGTGGTTTGATCAAAAAGACTTTTAGCATCCATTGCTATAATATACCCATTTATTTACAGATTGTTTTCTTTGATCACCTCTTTTGCGACTACGCCTCCCGAAATAAGGGATGGTGGAACTCCCGGTCCCGGAACTGTCAATTGACCGGTATAGTATAGATTTTTGACTTTCTTATTCTTGAGCGAAGGTTTAAGGATAGCAGTTTGCGTCAGCGTGTTTGCCAAGCCATAGGCGTTTCCTTTAAAGGCATGGTAATCCGATTTAAAATCTGAATGCGCATAAGATCGCTTATAGATTACCTTTGACCGCACTTCCTGCCCAGTGATTCGCTCCAGACGCTCCATGATAATGTCATAATATTTTTCGCGCATCTCCTCGCTATCTTCCAGATCCGGGGCCAAAGGGATCAATAAAAACATATTTTCCTTTCCTTCGGGAGCTACGGATGGGTCAGTGATGGAAGGAACGGAGGCATAAAAAAGCGGCTTTTCCGGCCACCTTGGATTTTTGTAAATCGCATCAGCATGCGGTCCCAGAGGTTCGTCAAAGAATAAATTATGATGACGTAGGTTTTTGAGTTTTTTATCTATTCCAAGATAAAAGAGCAAACTGGAAGGCGCCATGACACGCTTATCCCAATATTCTTCGGAGTAATTACTGTATTTGGGATTGACGAGATGCTTATCCACATGATGATAATCCGCTCCTGCCACCACTATATCCGCTTCGATTTTTTCACCGGATACCAATCGCACTCGTTTAGCAATTCCGTTTTCGATTTCGATTTCTTCTACTTCGGATGCATATCGGATTTTGACCCCTTTTTCTTCCGCGAGAGAGACCATCCCTCGGATGATTTCATGCATACCATTCATGGGATACCACGTCCCCAATGCGATATCCGCATAGTTCATCAGGGAATACAGCGCGGGAATATTTTCGGCAGTTTCTCCGAGAAACAACACTGGAAACTCCATCAACCGGATGATTTGCTCCGACTTGAAAAACTTCCGAACGTGCTTGGACATGGATTGGAAAATATCCATACGAACCATATCTGCCAACAAACCCGGAGAAGCAAATTCTAAAAGCGATCGACTGGGTCTTTTGACCAAATCATGGATGCCCACTTCGTATTTGTATTTGGCCTGTGCCAAAAATTTATCCAACTGAACTCCCGCGCCCGGCTCGATACGATCGAGCATTTGCTTAAACTCATCCAGATTGGCTGGGATATCCAAGGTTTCCTTTTCGCCATAAATCACAGCGTATGAAGGATCCAACCGGATCAAATCATAATAATCAGAAGGGGTTTTGCCAAACTTGGCAAAGTAATTTTCAAAGACATCCGGCATCCAATACCAACTCGGACCCATATCAAAAACAAACCCCTGGTGCTCAAACTTTCGCGCTCGACCTCCTGGGGTTTCGTTCTTTTCAATTAAGGTAACTAAACAACTTGTATCGTTTGCCAAATGAGTAGCTGCTGAGAGACCTGCAAATCCAGACCCTATTACTACCACGTGCTTTTGACTCATTTGATCAATTTTTGTGCTGATATACTGCCAAATCCTCTTTCAACAATTTCCTAGCAATATGGATTCTATTCTTTACAGTTCCAATTGGAATCTGCAACTTATCGGCAATCTCATGATACTTAAATCCTCTGAAATGCATCATAAATGGTGTTTTGTACACATCGTCCAACTTACCAATCGCTGATTGTACATCGTCCATGGTAAAATTGCCATAAGCTCCGTTTTCGATCTGCGTATCGCTGGAATTAATATAGTGTAAATTATCGGTAGTATCGACAAAAGTACCTCTCCTCACCATTCGCTGATAGTTGGTGATGAAGGTGTTTTTCATAATGGTATAAAGCCAAGCCTTAAGGTTAGTTCCTTCGGTAAATTTATCCCGATTGGTAAAGGCCTTGACCATTGTATCCTGAAGCAAATCATTGGCATCATCCATATCTCGGGTGAGCTTCAATGCAAAAGGCTTAAGTGAACTTGAAAGCTTGTGTAACGAGTAACTGAATTCTAGAGTTGTCATGGTAGCGATTGCTTTTTGTTTAATCAAACTTAGTAATGATTAAACAATCTACCAAACTTTTGTTGAGATATTTTTCAATTAAATTAAACAAAAATTCATAAAATCGCTCTACATGTCTCAAATGGACTTTTTCATAATAAAAAAAGCATTCCGGAGGGAATGCTTTTGTTTAAGTTTTGCTGCTTTTCTCTACACTATTTTTCTACGGGTACCCGTTCGAGCTCTTCAAGTAAGTCTTTGATTTCACGAATGTAGTTGAGCTGCTGCACATTGGAGGGAAACTCCAAATCCTGACCGATGACCTGATAGCCTGTGACCAAAATAGTAGATTTATTAAACCGCTCCGAAAGGGCATTGATATAATCTTGAGCATACTCAGCACTTGGCGAAGTCGTAATTATTGTGAGCAGATATTCAGGTTCGTGTAATTTATATACAGATAATAAATCGTCATTGGGTGTGCTTTGCCCGAGATAGATGACTTTGTGCCCGGCACTCTTTATAAGGTAGGCCGCGAAAAGCAGGGAAATCTCGTGAAGCTCTCCCTCAGGAAGGAAAAGCAAGAATTTCTTACCTCCACCATTTACGATCTGACCGTCGATAGCTACAATTAGTTTCTGACGAACGAGATTGGAAATAAAATGCTCCTGGGCAGGATTGATCGCACCAGTCTGCCAAAGCACACCGATTTTTGACATAAAGGGATAAATAATATTGAGCATCGTCTGCTCAAATCCCAATTTCAAAATATTAGAGGAGAGGATTTTGTCAAATCGCTCTTCGTCCATTTCAATCATGCAAATCGTCAAAGCATGAATCTGATCATCGTGAGTAAGTGATCGCTCCGTCAGCTTCATCACTTCTTCTTTGATGTCAACGGCATCCATGGAAGCGATTTTACTGATTTTAAACCCGTTGTCGTTTAGCAAAGCGACATTTAGGATCAGTTTGAGATCCGCATCATCGTAATAACGGATATTGGTATCCGTACGCTTAGGGCAAAGCAAACTGTAGCGCTGCTCCCAAATACGAAGTGTGTGGGCTTTGATGCCCGATAACTGTTCCAGATCTTTAATTGAATAGGTGCTCACTTTTTCTTTTCTTTAAAATACTCCTTGGGTACAACAAATAAGCCAAACGATACCGCGTCATCTTTCTGATTGGTACGGTGATGCGCTTGATGTGCTCTAAATATTCCTTTCAGAAAGGAATTTTTTGGTCTGTCAAACCACTTCAACCGACGGTGAACCAATACATCATGTAGGAAGAAATATAAGATTCCGTACAAACTGATGCCTATTCCCATCCAGAATCGATAATCGAGATCTTCTATTCCTGCAAAAATCAAGATAATCGCCACACTTCCAAAGAGCAATGAAAATAAATCATTCAACTCAAAGAAGGACTTGGATGGCTGATGATGAGTCTTGTGGATCATCCACAAGGGCCCATGCATCAAGTACTTATGAATAAACCACCCGGAAAATTCCATCACCAGAAATCCGAGCGCGATAAAACCTATTGCCGTAATCATCACAAAAACAACCAGATAGTATTCAATTTGTTATAAAGCGCCTAGAAGCGAAATTGTTTAAAACTTTCCATAAGGTACACTTATGATAGAAATATGTCATGATGATGTTACTGTAAAGTTCAAAATCGTAAAAAATAGAATCAATGTCATCAGCAGCCAAACCGCCAGAGGATTGGCTTTTTCAAAATTCGCCTTTCGATAAATCAGATGGATGAAAAACGAAACCCCAAACCATCCTAAATAATTAGTCCAGGGGATCAGTTCGTTTTTCCAAAACCAAAAATCCAGCGCAACCGCCACCGGCTCGATGATATAATCAATAGCCGTCATTGCACAGGCACCGAGAAAGGCCGCGTAATAATCATTCGAAATCTTACGAAATACCTCTCCTGTCGTATAAATCAACAAAAACCAATTCACCCCGATTACAATCGGAACCTCCCAGAGTTTTGGCCCCAAAGTCGGACCATACACGTAGTCACCAAATAAATATCCCGTATGAATCCCGATAATCTCCGCACCAAATCCGATCCAAAAAGCCGCCGCGGCGACGATGGGAAAGGCATCATTCCATCCCCGGTGAAATAGCAAGAGTAAAATCAGTGAACTCAACAACTGAACCGGGGTAAGTGCCAAAAACCAATCCCTGTATTCGGGCAGACTCAGTCCTATTAAACCCACCAAATGAAGAATAATCACTACCGCCCGGGCTATATTTAATCGCAAAGTAAATGAGTCAGATCGATCGGAAGCTACTTGATGCATGATAGGTGCTTGGGCAGAAAATTGAATTTTTAAGTTTGGGATTCCTAACTTTGGAACTCCAAAAATGTTAATAAAAAAAGAATTTTCTACTCAAAACTACGATATGATTCTCTATAATGTCACCATCAACGTCGCTCCTGATATCGAAATGGACTTTCTAGATTGGATGCGTGAAACCCATATTCCTGAAGTCATGGCTACAGGAATCTTCGTCGAACACAAATTTTGCCGACTGATCCAACAATCAGACGACGGCAGCACCAATTACGCCATACAATATTTCACCGAAAGCCTGGCAAAAATGCAGGAATACGAAAGTAAATATGCCGCTGCCCTTCGGGCTAAAACGCAAGAGCGCTACAAGGATAAAGCGCTAGCTTTTCGTACCTTACTCGAAATCCTCTAATCATGCCCAACTGGCTCAAATTGGTCATCAGTCTTCTTCTGCCCCAACTCGTAGGCGGGACAGGAGCACTGTTTACCATCACCTCCATCGATAGCTGGTACCAAACCATCACCAAACCCAGCTTCAATCCTCCAGGTTGGATTTTCGGGCCGGTCTGGACCATGCTTTATATCATGATGGGCGTCGCCTGCTACCTGATTTGGAAAAGTGATCATCCCCAGAAAAAGAATTTGTTGACACTTTACTTTGTTCAGTTGGGATTGAATGCACTTTGGTCCCCGGCATTTTTTGGCTTGCAATCTCCGATTTTGGGATTGGTGGTGATCATTCCGCTGTTGGTTTTGATTTTTCTTTGTGTCAAAAAATTCAATTCGGTTTCCAACTGGGCTTCTTGGCTGATGATCCCCTATTTGGCTTGGGTAAGTTTTGCCACAGTTTTGAATTTTTCCATTTGGTGGCTGAATTAAGTCCCGAATTCAAAAGCTGATTAATTTTTTACGATTTTAACATTGTTTCACTAGGTTTAAAGCTTGAGGTTTTTAGATTTGCTTTATACTTTTAAAATTTTCAATGAAAAATGCCATTTACTTATCGGCTTTAATACTAATTTTTTCCTGCTCAGAATCCAATGAGCAAAATAATTCAAGCAATGTTCTTTCTGACTTTAGCCTTACAGCAGATAGCCTAGTGATCGACTCGGGGGAAGAAATATTTGTTCCGGACATGGTCTATCCCCAATCTCCCAGCGCCGACGGGAAGCGAATTTTTTCCTTTTATGAGACCGATTTCGAGGTTTTCGAGTTTTCTCTGGAGAAAATGAAACTGCTGAAGCGGCACCCTTTTGAGCGAGAAGGGCCCAATGGTATCAAAGGCTGGGTCAGCTATTTTCAAGCACTTCCCGGGGATGAATTGATGATGTATGACCAAACAGCGCCGTCCATTTTTTCTCTTGATGGCAAAAAGCTTCAAACCTACGACTTGGATTTTGCGGAGTTGATCGACTTTCAGTCTGAGGATCATTTTATGGTCCCCAATAACCTCCACATCACCCCCGAAAAATCCCATTTCCTTTCCCTTCCGATGGAATTTGGCAAACCGGTGGAAGGTTTGGCCGTCATTGATATTAAGCAGGAAAGTGGAAAAGTCTTAAAACTACCTGCCCTGGACCTGACCAATAAATTTCAGGTCAATTTTATTAGTGGAAATAGCGGCTCATTTTTCGGGGATCGAATTAACCTACAATGGCTCAATGATCACTTCATCATATACAGCGCCTCTACGGCGGATAGCTATACCTATAATCATTACAGCGATTCCTTGAAATTAATTACTTATTCCCATCAACTCGTCGAAAACAAAAAAACAGGCGATTTTCCCAATGAAGTGGATTCTCGGGAGCGACAGCAAGAGGTCGTGAGCCAAATCAGAAAGCAAATCACATTTGGGAAATTTTTCTGGGACGAAACCCGAAATATGTATTTCCGCTTTGCCACCAAAAACTATATCGTTTCACCGGATGGCAGTGAGCGAACTGCAGATTGCTTCCTCTTTGCCTATGATGAAAACCTAAATTTGATCGGAGAGACGGCACTACCCACAATTTCCAATACGCCATTTGAGGGATTCTTTTTGGAGGGAGATTTCTATTACTATTGGCCGATGGACGATCAGGGAGGGTTTATCCGATTTACATTTGACTTTGAAACTGAATTAAAAGGATGAAAAATTACATCACAATTTTACTCGCCTTTCTCTTTTTCGCCTGCGAAAGCGAAAATCAACATGCTAATAACAGCGATCCAACCACCTATTCAGAAAATCAGCTCGAAAACCTCCAAGTAATCTTGGACACGGTCAAAGTGGACGTGGGATCAGAACTGATTAGGTCCGGTGCCTATTACGGTTTTGGGCTGAGTGATGACGGTCAATCTGTGTATTTTGCCGAAGGCCAAAGCGTGGAAATCCATGAAATCGACCTTAATGAGATGAAACTGGTTCAGCGGATCAAATTCGAAAAGGACGGTCCGAATCAAGCTCCCAATTTTATCAATTACTTAGACGTTCTGCCCAAAAGGGAATTTTTGCTGGCAAACTATGCCATTCAGGCAATTTTCGATAGCCAAGCCGAGAAAATTCAAGACCTAAAACTCCAGGCAGAGGAGTTTGAAGGGATAGATGAATCCATGGGCAGCCTATACAATAACGTCTTATTAAGCCAGGACAAAAAGAAGGCCTTTTCTCTCCCTTCTCCATTTGGTGAATTTACCGATGGCTTAGCCGTGCTGGATTTAGAAAACCGCAGCGGTGAGTTAATCAAGCTGCCTGCTTTGGACTTGACAGAAAACTTCCGAGTTACCTTTTCGCAAAATGGTGGAATGACCTCTTCCGGCGATATGATCCGCATGCAAAAAATAAAAGATCAACTAGTCATATATTCCGGAAGCACAGCCGACATCTATCTGTATGAGCTGCTTACTGACTCATTGAAACTGGTCACATTTAATCATCAATTGGTCGAAAACAAAAAGACAGGGGAATTTAAAACAGAGGCAGGCTCCAACGAAGAGCGTGTGGAAATATCAGCCCAAATGCGAAAACAGATCAATTTTTATGGATTCAATTGGGATGAAAGCAGGAAGCAATATTTCCGATTTGGAGCGAAGGAAAACGGGCTAAACGAAAGCGGTGAAAACCTACCAGCGGATGTTTTTTTATTTAGTTATGACTCGGACTTCAACCTCTTGGGAGAGAAGAAAATCGATGAGCTTTCCAATCTCTTTTTCAACAGCTTCTTCTTCGAGGGCAAACTCTACAATTACAAACCGGTGGAGGAAGACCCCGGTTTTGTGGTGATGACTTTAAACTATTAATATAAAACCATGAAAAAATTCCTTTTACCCATTCTTTTTGCCCCTTTGCTCCTTTCCTGTGGAGATGGAAGTGAATCCGCTGATGCAGGCTCAGGCAATGTATTGGAAGACTTTTCTTTTTCTGTGGACACCGTGGTCGTTGATCCGGGGGAAGAGATTATCAATCTTTCGCAAGGTATCCGAAGCAGCGACTTGGATGAGAGCAAAACCCACTTTTATTTATTTGATCCAGCCACCACAACAATTAATAAAATCAGCCTAGACGAGTTGAGACTTGTCGAGCAGATTCCTTTTGAAAAAGAAGGACCAAATGGTGTAGGAGAGTATTTATCAGCAGTCAAAGTCCTGTCAGGAGAGCGATTTCTTTTTGGGAGTTTTCGAAATACCGGAATTTATTCCAAATCAGGAGAAAAGATCCGCGATTTGACTTTAAAACCAGAAGAACTGGATATCGAAGGTTTGGAAGAGGGGATTGGGTTTTCCCTGAGTAACTCCATGCGCCTTAGTCCCGACGAAAGCCATATCCTATCGCTCCCCGGAGATTTTATGGAAGGTACCCGTCAGCTGGCTAAAATCAATTTGGAGGAAAAAAACGGAAAGCTCATTCAAATCCCCGGACTCGACAAATCCACCGAATACCGGATTCTCCTTCAATCCGATCAGGCCATGTCCATTTTTGCAGACCCGACCCATTTTCAGGAGTTTAATGGAACATACTTCCTCTCAGCGGGAGCCACCAATTCGGTTTACTTATACGATTACAAAACGGATTCCCTGGACCTACGCACATTTAATTTTACCGTCACACCTAACGGAAAGGAAATTCCTGTTCAGGGGAAAGTTTCTTCCCCGGAGGAATTTGAATCAGAAATGGAGAAAGCCATTACTCAGGTCATGTTTGAAGAGTTGCTTTTCGATGATCAAAATGAGCGTTTCTATCGATTTGGAAGAATCATGGACCCAAAAATTGACGATGAAACTCCGAGAACTTCAGATGTTTTTCTGTTTGCCTTTGACAAAGCGCTCAACCTCATTGGAGAAACGGCCATTCCCGAATTGGATGCCATTCCGGCTGAGGCATTCTTCAAAGACGGCAAGCTCTGGTCCTATGTCAATGTGGATGACGAGCTGGGATTTGCGGTATTTGATTTTGGGTCCGAAACCACGAACAGTGAACGACGAAACCCTTCAGAAAATGAATTAAAGATTAATGATGAGTGATCCACTTGAACTCCTGATAAAAAGATAACCGAATGAAAAGACTGGTTGTATTTCTTCTTCTTCCTTTGATTTTGGCCTGTGGGGGCAATTCTTCTGAAAAAATCAAGCCGGGAAACAGGTTGGAGAAATTCACTTTTAAGGTGGATACTGTAGTGGTTGACCCCGGTGATCACTTGATCAATCTTCAATTTGCTTTACTCAAGGCAGACTTTTCCGAAGACCGAAAATATCTTTATCACCTACACCCCTCGGATCAAGTCCTTTCGGTGATCGATTTGGATGAGTTGAAAATAGAAAGGCAAATTCAATATGAGAGCGAAGGGCCGAATGCAATGCCGGACTTTGCCATTTCTATTCAACATTTAGAATCGGATTACTTCCTTTTTTTAGGTATGCAAAATTCAGGAATTTTTAACCTGAAAGCCGAAAAAGTAAAAGCAATCAATCGAGATTCGATCAGATTGGAAGGAGTGACCACAGAACAAGACTATTCCTACTTTTATCAATTGAAGGCTAACCCAAAGCATAAGCTTTTATTTTCAGTTCCCTATGATATTGAATCGTCCCAGTATAGCCTGGCTGTTTTTGATATTGATTCCTTGACGGGGAAGATTGTTGAGTTGTCTGAATTTGGATTTCTATCCCAGTTTGAGTTGATTTTCCGAGAGGGGAGATCCTATTCCTCTGCGAATACTGCCAGTGTGCTTCTGAGTACTTTCAAGGATCAGGTACTTGTTCATTCTCAAGGAACAAGCAGCATCTATAGGTATGATCATTTAAAGGATTCCTTGGAGTTTAAGACTTATAATCATCAACTCGTCCCCAATCAAAAGACGGCCCCCATTTCCCGGGAATTGAAATCAAAGCAAGAGTTTGACGAGGCGGTTAATTCTACTAGAGACCAAATATCCTTTGGAGATTTGTTGTGGGATGAGAAGCGGGGTTTATTTTTCAGGTTTGGATCAATTCGAAAGCCTATCCCTTCCCAGGAAGCCCCCATCAAAAATGAGGTTTTTTTATTTGCCTATGACAAAGACTTAAATTTAGTCGGAGAGTTGGAAATTGAGGAATTGGATTTCCAGCCTTCTTGGCCCTTCTTTAAAGACGGCAAACTCTGGTCCTTTGTCAATGTGGAAGATGAACTGGGCTTTGCGGTGTTTGATTTTAAATTTTAGACCACTATGAGAAATTTAAAAACTATCCTCTTCCTTGCCATTCTAGCTTCTTGTCAAAACAAAAAGTCTGAAAACCCAGAAATTGAAAAGGAGATTACCTTTACTATTGATACCGTGATGATCGATTCTAAAGGCTCTTTTCTTTACTTGTCAGAAGCATTAGGCAGGTCTTATTTGGCAAATGACGGTAAAACAGTTTACAACCTAAACCAAAAACTCCCGCGGCTAGAAGTAATTGATCTTAGTAAGCTCGAACTCGTCGACACCATTCCTATGGAACGGGAAGGGCCTGCGGGAATTGGTACAAGCAATATTTATGATGGCATTCAAGTTTTGGAAAATGGAGAGGTTTTCATTTTTGCCTGGATGGAAATTGTAAGGCTTTCGGCAGATAGAAAGTCGGTCAAGAAATTTCGATTCAATCCAGAAAACTTAAATGGTGATCCTTTAGGAGCTGATGAAGCAGTCCGATATGAAGGGCTTATTTCTGAAGATGGATCCCGCTTTTTTACTTTCTATGGAAAATCCGATGAGCCCTCGTCAAGGTTGGGATTGGCTATTATTGATCTGGATGAAATGAGTTTGAAAAAAGTTGGGCTGCCACTTTTTGAAGAACTGCTTCCTTATGAAATAAAAACGGCAAAAGAGCCAAATGCTAAATATCCTTACGTTTATGTTGAACAAATTTATTTGACAGAATTCGAGAATCATCTTCTCGTTTCGGCTTCGCCTTTCAATGAGGTTTACACGCTTGATCTTGATTCCTACACTTACCAAAAGCTAACTTTTAACTCTTCACTAACTGAAGACCGGGCAACGGTCAACTACCCCACAGAGGCGAGTTCCAGTGCAGGAACTACCGAATCAGTCTGGGATCGATGGAAAAAAATTTCATTTCACAAAATGAACTGGGACGAGAAAACTGAACGCTTCTGGAGAATTTCCTACAGAGTTTTTATGTCTTACGATAACGACTATTCAAATGAAACTTACTTGACTTTTTTTGATCGAGAATTTGATCAAATAGGAGAGATTCGACTTCCTGATGATTGGAAAATCATTGGTGGAAAATTTATTACTCAAGGCATGTATTGGCAGTTCATCAATATTGATGACGAAGCGGCTTTCATTCGGCTGAAACCTAATTTCTAGAATTAATGAAAAAAATACTTTTGCTTCTCTTAATCCCTTTTCTTTTTTCCTGCGGAGAAAATCCCAATTCGAAATTTGCTTCCGGGGAAAATTTCGAGTTCAATTACGAACTAGATACAGTCAAAGTTCAGACTGGAGAATTGCTCCTTGCCGTGGATGGCGGGCTCTCTCGGATGGCGCTTTTTCCCGACAAAAACTTCCTCTATTTCTACAATGTGACCAACAAACGATTGGATGAAATCGACTTAGAAAGCTATTCCATCGTTCGCAGTATTGATTTCACCGAAGAAGGCCCAAAAGGCATCGGTTCGCTCAGTCCTGATGAATTTCATATCACCAATAAAGGAAATATTATCATTCCTGCCTTCGATGCCATTCGCATCATGAATTCGGATGGGGATTTGATCACCCGACTCAATTGGGATGAATATGATTTTGTCTCCAGCCGGTTTGACAAGAAGTTTTTGGCCAGTTTCACGGGTGACTATCATCCGGACGGCGACCTTTTTTTTGGAACTTATGGAAGTATGAGAGGAGGAAATTCATTTGGGGAAGGGCTAGCTATCATCGATTGGGAGGCCGAGTCCATGATCTTGAAAGAAGTTCCTCTGCTTCTGGCGATGAAGGAATATGAAATCGTTCTTGAGGGTGCTATGAGAAGCTCCAGTAATGATCAATTCTATATACAACAGATAGAAAACCAAGTATTGGTAAGCACCAATGGCGTTAATGGGATTGCAATCTATTTTTATGAAACTGACTCGTTAATCGAAAAAACCTTCTCCTCAGAATCACTCCCCGAGCGAAGGGCTGGAGACTATCCCCGAAAGGTCAATTCCATGGAGGAATTTGAAGTTGCGACAGACGCCAAATACTCGGAACATCAATTCGGTCCATTTGTCTTCGATGAAAAATCCAATCGGTTTTACCGAATCAGCTATTACCGCTCAGTGTCTCCTGTTGATGGAGAAAAATGGAATTTCACTCTCAGCATTTTTGATCAAAACCTAGAGCATCTTCAAGACATCGCAGACTTTCCCAATTTTTCGGGTAAGGTCTTTTTCAAGGACGGCATGCTACACAAAGGGATCAACCAAGACGATGAATTGTATTTTGTCCGCTTAAAACCAAGTCTTCCAAATTAATCATCTAATCTATGAAACGCTTTTTTTTCCTCCTTTTTATCCCATTTTTATTCTCCTGCTCAGAATCGGAAAAGCAGAAAAACACCGGAATCAATTTCTCCTACACCATCGACACTGTTCAGGTCAATCCGGGGGAGCATTTGATCTTTATTTCGAGATATCTGAGTACTTCGGCCGTTTCGAAAGACCAAAAATGGCTTTATAATCTCAATGTCAGTGTCCCTGAGATGGAGTTCATCGACCTGGAAAATCTGAAATTTGATCAGGTAGTCCCGCTAGAAAAGGAGGGCCCGGAGGGAATCGGCACTTCAGTTTCTGATTTGCATGTCTCGGATCAAGGCGAATTTTTCTTTATCGGCTATCGCTCACTGGTCAAGGCGGATGCAGCCTTGGAAAACTTTCAGCGCTACCGAATCGAACCTGAGCAGTTTAAAGGTGATAGTCTGGGGGAGTCAGAGGGCGTGGATTTTGGCTATGTGATCTCAAAGGACGGAAAAAAGCTTTTTGGCACTTATTCCAAACAGCAATTCAATGGACCTACCCGAGGCCTGGCCATCCTTGACTTGGCATCCATGGAGCTCAAAACTATCCCTATCCCTGAGTTGGAATCGCTGGTCGATTTCAATATCAGCCAATTCAATGAAGATGGAAATCCCCGAATGAGTACCATCGAGCGGGTCTGGGTCAAGGAGTTTGACGGGAAAATCTACTTGGCCAACACGGCGAGAAATGAGGCCTTTATCTACGACCCTGAGCTGGATTCTTTAGTGCATAAGCAGTTTCAGGCTACGCTTACCGCAAACGCCAAAAAAGGGCTCTATACCAAAAGCACCTACAGTGATGAGGAAATGAGAAAAGCTTGGGATGAAAAAGAAAATGAGGTGAGTTTTCAAGAGATTTTTTATGATCCGACTTATGAGAAATTTTGGCGGGTCAGTACCGACCTAGACCGGATGATCGGGGATTCTGCAGTCATCAAAAAAGTCCTGACCATTTTTGATCGAGACCTCAATCAGTTGCACGAAGAGCAAATCAAATTTAATATATCAGGGAGTTTGACTTATTTCAAGGAAGGTAACCTTCACACCTTTATCAATTTAGAAGACGAATTGGGGTTTTTAATAATTAAACCGAATTATGAATAACTACAAACCACTTATTTTCTTGGTGATTGCTGGATCGATTGCCTGTAGCAGCCCCGAAAATGAAAACGGGAAAAGCTCTTCTCTGGAAACCTCCTACGAAATCGACACGGTCATGGTCGATGCGGGAGATCATTTCTTTTTTCTCAATTGGAATTTGGGCATATCTGATATCAGTGCAGACAAAAAAATCCTGTTTAATCTTAATCCACAACCCTTTTACTCGAAGTAGTGGACTTGGATAATCTGAAGGTTTTGGAGACCATTCAGCTCGAAAAAGAAGGCCCCAATGGCGTAGGGGGCGGATTTATCAATAGGCTTCAGGTTCTGGAAAACGGAAATTTGCTCCTGTTTAACTTCAATAAAATCTCCGAAATCGACTCGAAGGGAAATTTGATCAAAAACCACGAATTCAACAAAGAAACGATAAAAGGCTACGAATGGGAGGAAACAGACGCCTTGGACAATTACGGGAGATTTAGCCCCGATGGAAAACTTTTCATGACTCGCTTGATCGATGAGGACTATCAGAAACCCTCCAAAGGCCTAGCCATCATTGAGGTAGAATCAGGAATGATGAAGGCAATTAAAACCGATGCCTTTTCCAAACTGGATCAGTACCGAATTTCGATGGTTTCGGAAGGTGGCAGGTCAAGTATGTTTGCCGGAGAATCGGTATTTATGGATTTTGACGGGGATCATTTTATTGTTTCCAACTCTGCAATCAATGAAGTGTATTATTATGATTTTAAGTCTGATACCCTTTTTCATAAAAAGTTCGAATCCAGTCTCACTGCAAACGAACGGGTCATCAATTACCCGCAGACCACGGAAACTCCCGAAGAATTTCAAAAGGTCATGAGACAAAAAATGGAACAGGTTCAGTTTGCTAGGTTGACACCTCAACCGAAAGAAAATCTGTTTTGGCGGTTTACCCGTGATCAGGATCGAAAAATCGCCGATTCAGTCGTTTATAAAGATGTATTGACCTTCTTTGATTCCGACTATAAAATGATCCATGAAGAAAAAGTTGATCAAGTACCCAACTCACGAATTTCTTTTTTCAAGGACGGAATGCTCTACAGCTTCGTCAATATTGACGATGAATTGGCATTTATTCGAACCAAAGCCACCATTTCAAAAAACTAAATCCACTTTCCCATGAAAAACTTATTCCTATTACTTTCCGCTGCCCTGTTATTTTCCTGTGCGGGAGAATCTGAAAAATCTTCAGATTCTGGAAATCTTGAAATCTCCTATGAACTGGATACCGTCATGGTCGATGCTGGGGATCATTTCTTCTTTGTTCAATTTGGCCTCAGTATGTCTGATGTGGATAAAAGCCGTAAACTCCTTTACAATTTCAACAATCAGGAAATGGTCATGGAAATCATCGACTTGGAAAACCTGAAACTAAAAGAAGTCCGTCAATACGAAAAAGAGGGACCCAATGGCATCGGTGGCGGATTTATCATGCGCGTCCAGGTACTTCCGGATGAAAGTGTCGTTTTCTATGATTTCAACGGAATCCATCATGTCGCCCAATCAGGGGAAAAAATCGCCACCTACCAATTGGGGGAAATCGAATGGGAAGGGGCTAATCTGCCAGAAGGGGAGGAAATCGATGTTTCCAGCTTGGATACTAAAGATGGAAAAACCTTCTATGGTTTCTTTGGAACTCAGGGCTTCGATAGCAAAAACTCCGGTATCGCCCAATTCAACGTGATCGAAAAATCCCTGAAGCTTTTGCCATCAGGTTTCTTACAGTTTACCTCCGCTTATGACATCAGTTTTTCAATGGACGGAAGAGGCGCAGCTAAATTTCCAGAACAAAACCGTATCCGGGTGGTAAATGATAAAATTCTAATCATGACCAGTGCCAAAAACGAACTTTGGCAATGGGATTTGGCCCAAGATAGCTTAGTATCCCATACCTATACCTCTCAACTGACATCAAATAGTAAGAAAGGAAATTTCCCCATACAGGTCAATTCCAATGAGGAATGGTCTGCCGCTATCAAAGAAAAAAATAAAGAGGTCAATTTTGGGATGCTGGTCCAAGCTCCCGATCAGGACAAGTTTTGGAGATATCATAAGGAAATGGACCGCATGACAGCAGGGGACACGATTATTTACAAGAATGTCCTGTCCGCTTTTGATCAGGAATTAAATCAGTTGGGGGAAGCAGCTTTACCGGAAAAGTTCAAAAATGCCGATCCGGTTTTTTACCTAGACGGTAGGCTTTGGCATTTTCTGAATATTGATGATGAAGTGGCTTTTGTACGGGTGAAGCCTAATATCTCCGAATAAATTCATCCCGCAAAGACGCAACGACGCAAAGGTTAAGCCCTAGAAGTGTGCTCTGAATGTAACCCATCAATGTCCAGAACAATTCAGAACAGGAGCGCTGTGATTTGATCTCTTTTCCCACGGATATGCGATGAAAAATCCGAGGATTGACTATGATTTGATAAATCCAATCCTTGTTGTGGCAAAAAAATGCGAATATGTGCGCTGTTCATCTGCGTAAATCTGCAGGAAAATCTCTTGAACCACCATGGCGACTAAGCTGTTTTGTCTAAAGCCGAGAGGTAAAGTGATCTCTTTTCCCCGCTGATCTGCGCAGAAAAAAGGACTGATTATCGCTGATGATTCAGGAAATCCATTTCTTCTTGCTAGGGAAAACCGGAATTTATCTTCTACAAAAATTCCTTTTGCATCTTTTGCTACTTCGCGGGAGAAAATCCTTTGAGGGAGAATTTTTCAATTCGACTTTGCGCCGCTGCGCGCTAAAATCCTCAATCCAATCGCGGCAGGCTCAACTTATACTTCATCGCAATCAGGCGAATCGAAATCACCGTGGAAATCGACAGCAGCATATTCCACTCCCTTGACAATCCAAAATAATTTAGAACCAAATACAGTATGGCTCCTGCCAAACAGGCAGACGCATAAATCTCCTTCCGAAACAAAATCGGAATTTCATTGGTCAGCGTATCCCGAATCACTCCTCCCATCACAGCAGTAAACATCCCCATAATCGCCGCAATCTCCGGCCTGACTCCCAGACTCAAGGCCTTTTCCACCCCCAAAACCGTAAAAAATCCGATCCCCAAGGTATCGAATAGAAAAAACGTCTTTCGCAATCGACTCAAAAAATTCGGGAAAATAAAAGCCGCCAAAATCCCCAACAAAATCGCATACAGAAAATAAATATCCCCAATCCAGACTAAGGGATGCGCATCCAACAATACATCCCGAAGGGTACCTCCACCAATCGCCGTGATAAAACCCGTAAATCCTGCCCCAAATAAATCATGCTCCCGCTCTCGTACCGCCAATGCTCCGGAGATGGCAAAAACAAAAGTTCCGATGAGTTCTAAAGCGTATTGTAAGGTCATAATTTAATTTATTACAATTAAATTTGATTAGGCTTTCTCCATAAGAAAAACCCCCATTTCACGCTGCTCCAAAACCAATACCGTTTTGGGGTTTTCCAAAAAGCGGAATCCCAGCCTTTCCAACTTATCCACATCGGCAGGCATCAATACAAATCGCTCCGAATCGTCAGGCAAAAGGTATTTCCCTCCACCAAGCGGCTGGGATTTTTCCAAAATCCCACCAAATCCCGTGCACATCCGAAACCAAAAAATCCCTCCGGGCTTCAATACCCGATGAATTTCTCGGATCATCTGCCAGAAGTTATCCACATTCTCCGCAAAATGAAGCACAGCAGAACAGATGACGGCATCAAAAGCGCCATCGTGAAAAGGAATCTCCTCTAATCGACCCACTTGAAACCGATGAACATCAAAATCAGGATTTAGGCTTTTAGCTTGATAGCGACAGTACTGAATCGCCAGTTCATTCGGATCAATCCCAAAAATAGAATAACCCTGATTGACAAAATAAACGGTATTTCTGCCCTCACCACAGCCTGCATCAAGGATTTTCATCTCTTTGGTAAATCGACCTTTTAGGAGCTGATCCAGAAGGTAGATGTCCACATTTCCCAGTAGTCGATTAAGTCCAGTGATTTCCATTTTCCAGTTTATCCAATGCCTTTCGAGCTTTAATTCTCCCAATTTCGATCATCTCCGCGGCTCGATAAAACTCCAAGGTACCCGCTTGCTTGCGAGCCACTTTGATCTGCACATCCACCGGGTATTTCTCCAACAGCAATTCACAAAAACGATCCTGAAGCAGGTCAAACGATCGTTTGACCAGATTCAGTGTCGAATAGCTGATGTCTTTTTCCACCGGTTTTTCATCAGGAAAATATTGACTCATCTTGTTTTTGTAGTCAATCATCCAGGCTGGAAGACTTTTCATAAATCGATTGCCTTTGGCGTCTTTTTTTGGGGGTGCAATAAATTCAGAATCCAGACCATTGACATCCACCACAACCAACAAATCATCCGGTTGATGCTGAATCAAAGAAATCGGAATGGGATTTAAAACACCCCCGTCAACCAGCGTTTTCTCACCAAAATGTGCGGGCAAAAACACAGAAGGAATACTTCCCGAAGCCCGGATGGCTTGATATAAGCTCCCCTTGTCAAAAACAAATTCTTCGCCCGAAAGCACATCTACTGCATTGCAGGAAAATGGGATGGACAAGTCCTCAATCTGACAATCAGGCACCACTTTCTTAAGTGCAGAATAGACTTTTTCCCCCTTGATAAATCCCCGACTCGAAAAAGTAAAATCCATCAACGAAAACACATCGATCCGATCGAGATGACAAATCCAGTTTTTAAATTCGACCAATTTACCTGCCGCATACATTCCGCCTACGAGTGCGCCTGCCGAGCAGCCGGCAATTTGGCCGATTTGATAGCCCCGCTCTTCCAATTCCTCAATCACTCCCACATGCGCCAAGCCTCTTGCTCCACCACTGCTCAAAACCAATGAAACTTTCTGCTTTTTTGCCATATCTTTAGGGTAGAAAAATGAGTACTTGCCTCCTGAATTCCTCTGTAAGTTTAATCTTGCAGGCAAAGGAATAAGGATAATCAAAATCTATCAACGAAAGTAAACAATATGAGTCAATTTAAACCCTTCCATCTAGCTTTCCCTATTCGGGATATCGAAGAAACCCGCAAATTTTACGGCGACCTTTTGGGCTGTGACATTGGTCGAAGTACGGACAAGTGGATTGATTTTAATTTTTTTGGGCACCAGCTTTCTGCCCATATCAAGCCGGAAGAATTGGCCCAGGCCAAAACCAATGCTGTGGATGGAAAAAATGTACCTGTTCGCCACTTTGGCGCTATCCTTCCATGGGATGAGTGGCATGAACTCGCGGATAAATTGAAAGCCCATGGGATTGAATTTGTCATCGAGCCTTACATTCGATTTAAAGGTGAAGTGGGCGAACAAGCCACCATGTTCTTTTTGGATCCCTGCGGCAACGCTTTGGAGTTTAAATCATTTCAGGATGAATCCCAGATTTTTGCAAAGTAATCCTTGTTGAAAAATCACTATCTAAATACCGGAATCGGGCGCATGATCGAAATAGCAGGAAAAGAATACCTCTATTTCAGTGGCACTTCCTATTTGGGAATTGCCCAGGATGTGGATTTCTTGGACGTTTTGGCCAATAATGTATTTGAGTGGGGAGCCAATTTTGGACAAAGTCGAAACAACAATATCCGGCTGGAAATATTCGATGAATTTGAGGAGTTCTTTGCTTTTAATGCCGGGGCTCCTTCTGCGGCAGTGCTGAGTTCAGGATATTTGGCTGGCATAGCAGCTTGGAAAAGCCTAATTCAAAACAAAGATCAAATCTGGATCGCTCCAGATGCACATACTGCTATTATCCCTGACGGTTATTCAGCGGGCAAACAATTGGATTTTGTCCAATGGAAAAAAGACTGTCAGCAGCGAGCAGAAAAGCTTTCTCCCCAAAAAATCCTCCTCATTGGCAATGCAGTAGATCCTCTGAATATCCACATTCATGATTATCATTGGGTTAAAGATATCGCTCAGAAACATGATGTTCGCCTGCTAATCGATGATTCCCATGCTTTTGGGGTACTCGGTAAGGAGATTTTTGGAACCTACTCCCAATCGGAAGATGGCAGAATTAATTTGGTAGTCACCGGTTCCTTGGGAAAAGCCTTGGGCTTGCCTGCAGGAATTATATTGAGTAATGAAGAACAAATTCTAAAGATAAAAAGTACCCCGCTCTTCGGTGGAGCCTCTCCAGGTTCACCAGCCCATCTGCAGACCTTTTTGGAAATGCAGCACCGCTACGAGGAAATGCAGCACCTGTTGGAAAAAAACTGTCTGTTGTTTGAAGAAGGAATCCGAAACTTAGCCCAAATTACAGGAAGATCAGATTATCCTGTTTTTCGTTTTCAGCCCGATGAATGGGTGGAGCAATTGGAAAGTTCGGGAATTATTTGCTCCAGTTTTCCCTATCCCACCGCACAAAGTCCCCGGATAAACCGGCTTATTCTTTCGGCCTATCATGAAAAAAGCGATATTGAATACTTGATTGATATTTTACAAGATTTAGCCAAGCAATCATGAGACAGTTATCCATCCTGATTCTATTTTCATCGTTGATTTTTGCCTGCGAAACTAAAGAACCTGTACCTTTTGAAAGCGGCTTGGATAATTATCCAACATTGAAAAATGTATTGGACAGTGCGGATACTTATCAGGTTCAGATCCTTTTCACTCGAATCGACCGGAATGAACACATGAATCCGTTAATGGAAACGTTTTCGTTCAACTTAGACGATGACCGGTATTTCTATCCGGCTTCCACCGTGAAGCTTCCCATCGCTATTTTGGCGTTGGAATGGTTGGAGGAGCAGAATGTGGATAACTTGACCCTAAATACCCCGATGTTGACCGATTCGGTTCGCCCTTCGCAGCTCCCCGCCTATGTGGATAAGTCCTCCCCCGACTCTTTTCCAAGTATTGGTCACTACATTAAAAAGATCCTCTTAGTTTCGGATAATGATGCCTATAATCGACTCTACGAGCTTCTAGGTCAAGACTATATCAATCAAAAATTGGCAGAAAAAGGATTAAACCACACCATCATCAATCACCGCCTGAGCTATCCGGCAAATGAGATTGAAAACCGCTTTTTCAATCCCATTCGTTTTGTGGATAAGTCAGGAAAAATTTTGCTTGAAATTCCCGAGCGAAAAACCGAAACCGTCTATTCTAATCCTGAACGTCCAGTTACTGGAAGGGCTTACTATGCCGGGGATTCCTTGATTGAGACGGGAATGGAGTTTACTTATAAAAATAAATTTTCGCTTTCCGATTTGCATGGTGTCGTACAGCGTATTGTTTTTCCACAGGCTTTTTTGGAAGCAGAACGGTTTAACATCAATGATGAGCATCGAGCCTTTATTTTAAAATACATGAGTATGCTTCCTGCTGAATCAGATTACCCCAAGTATGAGGGGCCAGACTATTACGATAGCTACTCTAAGTTTTTCAAATTCGGAACAGATAAAAAACCTATTCCGGACCAATTCCGGATTTTCAACAAAACCGGATGGGCTTATGGGCATTTGATCGACGGAAGTTATTTTGTGGATTATGAAAATGGGGTCGAGTTTTTTGTATCAGCGACCATCTATACCAACCGAAATCAAACCCTCAATGATGACACCTACGAAACGGAAGAAATCGGATTGCCTTTCTTTACCGAATTGGGTGAATATCTTTATCAAATGGAATTGGAGCGCAAAAAAGTGTTGCTACCGGATTTTGAAGGATTGAAGTTTGACTATTAAACGTATGAAAAAATTTACAACCTACTTCAAAAAGAATTGGGCATGGGGTTTAGGATTTGCCATTCCTCTGGTCGTTTTCCAAGAAGGTTATGTCTATCCCGAGCTCCGATTTGAGTGGGGCTTTCTTAAAGAATCAACCACCTATATATCCATGCTTTTTCATTGGTTTTTTTGGACAATCATACAGTTCATTATCTGGGAAGTTTTAGTCCAAGCCTTCCATGGAAATGATCAAAAACAAGCAGAAAAAAATGAATCAGCCCACTTCTAAACTCTTTTCAAGTCGATTTACAGAACTTGGGCTTTTTCTAAAAGTGCAGGCTTGGTTTATCATTTTGGCCACTGTGGTAGGAATGCTTATTCACGGTTATATCGGAATCAATCAAGGATTTGATTGGGCCTATTTAACGGATTACCGAACCTACATTAATCTGGTATTTAGTATGATTACATGGGGTTTGGTTTTGTATTTCGCATTTTGGAAATACAACCCCAATTTTAGAACAAAGATGCGAGAAAAATTTGAGTCCAAAAACTAACTTATCCACAGAACTCTAGCCTATAAAACTCCTTCAAAATCAACCATCGGCTGTGGATAAGTGTTTACCATTTGAATTTCGGCTTGCTTCATCTTTGCTGTGGATAAGTCCCAAGGATGTTGAATTTCAAAGCCTTGTATCTTCGCCAATTCAGAAACCCAAAGCCGAACGTAGTCTCCGTTTTTATCGTAATTTTTGGCTTGCCGAAGGATATTGAAATAGCGGTTTTCCCGAGGATCATTTCCCACGCCGCCCACATACATCCAATTCCCCCAATTGGAGCAGACATCGTAATCGATCAATTGACTCTCGAAATAACTCGCGCCCCAAGTCCAGTCAATACCCAAATCATTGACCAAAAAACTCGCCACGTTTTGCCTGCCTCGATTCGACATAAATCCAGTCAAGTTCAACTCACGCATATTGGCATCCACAAAAGGAACTCCTGTCTGCCCCTCACACCAGCGCTGAAAATCTGCACTATCCCTTCTCCAGGAGTCCTTTGTATTTTTGATACCTTCGATGTGGAAAACTCGATCCCCGTGCTTTTTGCAGATAAATCGAAAGTAATCCCTCCAAATCAACTCGAATATTAGCCAATAGGTACTTTGATTTTTTTTCCGTTCTTTTTCATAGCGTTTCACCTCCTCATAAATGATGCGAGGCGAAATACATCCTAAGGCTAACCAAGGGGAAAACTTGGAACTGTAATCAGCTCCGATCAAGCCATTTCGGGTTTCCTTGTACTCTTTTAAGTGATCCCCTTCCCAAAAATAGGACTGGATTCGCCTAAGCCCGGCGCGCTCTCCACCATCAAACTCCATCACCTTTTCACGCACGAACTCAGGCTCCTCCAATCCATATGTTTGTAACTCCGGAACCTCCCCACTGATGGGGATTAAGTTTCGGGGAAATTTCAACCGCTCTGGTTGTGGATAACTCGCTCTGACCGAAGAAAGTTTTTCGATATTCTTCCGAAACTGAGTAAAAATCTCAGGCGTCTGATTGATCGGAAAGGGCAAATCATCAATATGATACAAAGTGCTCTGCCAGAAACTCTCGGTAGCGATTCCCTTTGACCAAGCGCCTTTTTCCAAGGATCGATCGACTGATCTTTCCTCAGAAGTAACTTCTCTCGAAAAAAAGATCGCGTCCGCATTCAGTCGCTCTGCCAACGTCACTATTTCTTCCTCCGGCTTCCCTCGAAGCAAAAGCAAATCCGCTTCTTTTATTCGTAGTTGAGACCTCAGATCTTCAATAGACTGAAGGAGAAATTTTGCACGAAATGCCCCTGTCTTTGGTAAGCCCAATTTGGTCTTTTCAAAATGTCTGGGATCAAAGCAATAAACAGGTATGATCTCAGCACCCATTTCTGATGCCTTAAACAGCGTCTCATTATCCAAAAGACGCAGATCGTTTCGAAACCATACGAGTATTCTATTATATTTCACAGTTTTAAAACAGGCTGTTGAAGAATAGTGTTTAGGATAATTTAAAAATTCATATTCGGAGAAATTCTTTAATTTGAATTCAAATCCAACTCATCATGAAAAACGTATCGTTCTTTTTGTTTTTACTGCTAATCATCCCCTTTTCTGTGAATGGGCAAACTTTACAGGAAAAGTTAGGCTACCCAGCCGATGCCAAGCTTTTGATCATTCATGGAGATGATGTGGGCGTTTCTCATTCTCAAAATCAAGCCTCCTTTGATGCGATTAAAAATGGCCTGGTAACTTCCACGAGTACGATGGTGCCGGCACCATGGTCTGCGGAAGTCGCCCAAATGGCCAAGGAAATCGAAAACCCGGATATCGGAATTCACATCACCTTGACTAACGAATGGCTGCATTACAATTGGGGACCGGAGGCGGGAAGGGAAAAAGTAGCAGGCTTGGCCAATTCGATCGGGCATATGTACCCTTCTTGCGCGGAAGTTAGCGAACATGCTAGCCCCGAAGATGTAGAAATGGAGGTTCGATCCCAAATCCAGACCGCCAAAGCTATGGGAATCGATATCACGCATTTGGATTCGCATATGGGCTGTATGTTTTTTGGAAGGCCGGAATACCTCCGCGTCTATGTCAAGCTCGCCTTGGAAAATAAGATTCCGGCGATGATCAATCGGGAATTGTATCAAGGACTGATTCAGCCCAATCCCGATCTATTCGCGGGAATAAATGTGGATAAACTCCCCATCATCGATCAAATCATCATGGCAGATGAGGAAGCTTATGAAAAAGGAATGGATAAATTCTACACCAGAGCGTTAAAAAATCTGCCTGCCGGGGTTCACGTGATATTGATCCACTTGGCCTTTGATGACCAAGAAATGAATGCCGTGACAGCAGGTCACGATTCCTTTCATGCCCCATGGAGACAGCAGGATTATGATTTTTTTACCAGTGAAAAAGCCAAAAAACTAATTGAGGAAAATAACATTAAACTGATTACCTGGCGGGAGATCGGGAAGGTGTTATAAAAGTTAGAGCTGGATTTGCACTGTGAGAGTGCAAAAAATGATAAAAACTGCACTGTGAGAGTGCAAAACCTTTGAAAAATGCTTAATAAATTAATACAAGTCACTAAACAACTTCTTGCTTTTCAACTCTTAGCATTGTGCTGGAGTTGCCAAAGTCAACCGGATTCACTTTCTCAAATTTTCCAAGACCTTGAAAATCAGGAAGGACTTGAGGGGAAAACCGAATACCTCAACTCCCCTTTTGCGGCTGCCGGAGATCGAATGTATTTAGTTGGGCATCAGGATGGGACTTTTCCGGATTTAGGCTGGCATGTCGAAGGAGAAATGGGCGGAATTTGGTTGCATCCAATTAAATTGATGGATGGTTTTTCTGCCCAATTATCCATTAATGGACAAGCCCAATGCCTTGAAAATGCTCAAAAATTTACCAATTACCCATATAGCAACGTGGTCCACTATGGAGAAGTAGCCAAAGGGCTAACAGTAGATCGTCTTCATTTTGTACCCGACGGGCGGGAAGGAATGGTCGTTTTATACCGCTTTGAAAATATTGGAGCATCTGAATCTAATTTTGACTTTTCTTGGAATGCTCAGGTGGATTTAAGACCCGTTTGGCTAGGGGAAGAAAATGGAATGAACGATAAGGAAGATCAAATTTCATTTAATGAACTGACCGGTACATTTACCGCGAAAGATCAGAGAAATGAGTGGTTTGCAGTTTGGGGAACGGAGGCAGGAATTCCGATCAATCCACGCGAATCCGTTTGTGACTTTGAAGCTAAAGGAAAAGGAGGAGCTGCCGCATTCGCAGTCAATATTCAAATTCCAGCACAATCCGAATTGGTGGTTCCTGTTTTTATCGCTGGGTCAACTGAAAGCGAGTTAAAAGCTATGGAGACCTTGGCTGATTTACGGGAAAACCTTTCCAATGACTGGTATGAGAAAAAAAACAGATACCAAACCATTTTTGAAGCCGCTCAAATCGACATTCCGGACAAGCAACTCCAAAAAGCCTACGAATGGACCAAATACAATACCGATTGGTTGGTCAGAGAAGTGCCCGGGATGGGACGTGGATTTGGAGCGGGAATGCCCGATTATCCCTGGTTTTTCGGGGTTGATAGCGAATACACCATTCAAGGTTTGATCGCAACGGGGAGAAAAGATTTGGTGTACAGCACGATGGAATTGATTCACAATCTCTCCGAAAAAACCAATGGCAACGGCCGGATTATCCACGAGGCCTCCACAAATGGGGTCGTTTTCAATCCAGGAAATATCAATGAAACCCCTCAGTGGGTTTCGACGGTATGGGAAGTCTACCGCTGGACAGGCGATCGGGAGTTTTTGGAAAAGTATTTTCCTTCTGTGGAAAAAGGTCTGAAATGGCTCCTGGAAGAAAACGATGAAGACGGAAATTTGCTTGCCGATGGCTATGGCATGATGGAAATCCACGGTTTGGAATCCGAAATGATCGATGTAGCTGCCTATAGTTACAAAGCTTTTGCTGATGCGGCAAAAATGGCTGAAATTCTGGGAAAAACGCAGCTTTCGGAAAGTTATCAACAGACTTCCGAAACGCTCAAAGAAAAGATCAACAGTGATTTTTGGGTGGAAGAGTTTGGAAGTTATGCTGACTTTATCGGAACAGCCGAGGAAGCTCTTCACTTGATCGATGGGGCGATTATTCGAGCCGACACCTTGGATAAACCCTGGGCCGTAGCTGAATTAGAAGCTACAAAAGCCAAGTTATCCACTTTGCCCAAAGACCAAAAACAAGGCTTTGTGCTCTATCATAATTGGGTGGTCAATACCCCGATGGAAGTAGGGGTTGCCGATGTGGATAAAGCTAACATTGCATTAGAAACTGCCAAGAAGTACACTAACCCATTTGGCACCTTTGTGACGGGAATTGATCGGGATGAAAGTGCGGAATTAGAAGAAGGCTCCTTTACTGGCAGCCAAGTTTTCTCCTACACAGGTGCGGTCATGACTTTGCCCACCGGGGTATCTGCCATTGGAGAAAGCAAGTATGGAAATCCGGATGGAGCCTTGAACTATTTGCAGCGAATGACCCGAAGTTTCGGTTTTGCGCTTCCGGGATCGATTTATGAGGTTTCTCCAGATTATGGGATGTTTACCCAAGCTTGGAATCTATACAGTTATGCCGTACCGATCGTGACGCAGTTTTTCGGCATTCAGCCCGATGCGGGAAATAAAGTTATCCACATTCGTCCTCAAATGCCCAGCGAATGGGAGAGTGCCTCGATCCAAAAAGTACAAATCGGGGAAAATGAAGTTTCAATTACCTATCAAAAATCCGAAGATCAATTGATTCTCGAAGTCGAGCAAAGCCAAAAGAAATGGGGGCTCTCGATCGAAATTCCGGAGAGTTATCAACAAGTCAAAGTCTTAGGTAAAGAGGTGAGTTCGGATACTCAAAACGGTTTTAGAAGGATTTTGATGACGGGAGCAAAAGTGCGGGTGGAAGGAAAACAATGATCAATGGGCAAAGCATCGAAAAGCTTTACAAATCCGTTTAATTCGTTCTGAGATAGTTTGGAATAACCCAACACTTCGGTCTTACTTATTACAGAACAAAAAACTGATTTCCCCTTTAAAAATTCTCTCACTTGTTGGAATCTTGGAGACAAGGAATAAATAATAATATTGCTGTCCAGTAAAATCATCTAAAACGGAAGTGCTCTTTCTTCTCTAATTTCCTGCTGCCAAGAAACAGGATCTTTAATCGACTTTATGGGGTGATTTTTGGACAGTTGATCAAGAAGATCACCAATGTTTTTTGACTCATTCTGTTGAGCAGTCTCGAGTTTGATGGTTGCAGATTCACCTTTCAACAAATCGAGAATTTTCTCAACCAGTTCCTTTTTATTTGTCTCTATGGTGATTTTTAAATCCATTTGAAAACCCTTTTTTCTAAAATTAGATTAATTTTCACAAAAACCGAAATTTCCTAAAATTGGTTTTTCTTGTCCATGATCAGCGGTGAAAGTGAGAGATACTTTTCAAATGAAATTCGCAGCTTTCTTGATACAACACTTTTAATCAAAACCTTAACCCTTAAAATTCAGTAAATACTAAAAAATCCTTTGTTATACGAATTGCTTTGGTCTTTCTTCTTTCTTTAGCTATTTCATATTCTTCATTTTCACAAACTCAGCTAAAAGGCAAATTCGAGGCTGAGTTTCTAGGGAATCAGTTTTTACGAATTCAGCATGGAGAAGAGGTTTTTGACCTTTTTGGCGAAAGGTATGATTTTGTGAATTCGGACACACTTCCTGGTCCCAAAACCCTATCCATATATTATATTTCAGCAAAGGGAAAATTCACTCGAGCAAAACATTTTGGATGGAACAAGGGGAATATACGCTGACAGGAAAAGTAAATGATCCTGAAACTTGGAAACTTAGTCCCGAGCATCCTTTCACCGCTCTCCAATCAGAAATCACGACAGCTGAAAGTGAAATTAAGAAGCAACTGATTACCAAAAATCTGGACAAACTGGTGGGCATTCGAATGCTAAATTCCTTTAAGCAAATTTTTAGCGATGAGGAATTGATGGATTTACTTTCTGAAATCTCCAATGAGTTTGAAGAATCTTGGGAAGTCGACGAGGTCAAAACCTATCTCAGTTTGAATACCTTAGCTCGAGCAAAAATTGGTGAATTGGCACCGAACTTTACCTTGGAAAGCAAAGCGGGTTCGGATTTTTCACTAAGCAATCAGAAAGGAAAATATGTGTTGTTGGATTTTTCCTTTACCGGATGTGCGGGATGTGTCAAGGCCCTTCCAGAATTAATCGAATTACAAGCAGAACTGAGCAATCAAGTGGAATTTGTGACGATTTGGAACGACCGAACTCGAAGAACCTGGCTGGAAATCCAAAAAGAACACAAATCCCGGATGAATTGGACCAGTCTATGGGATAGAAACAGCTTTGCCACCAAACTTTTCGAAATCGAAATTTTCCCCTCTTTCGTCCTCATCAATCCCGAGGGAGAAGTCCAAAGCATCTGGAATGGCTACAGCAAAGGAAAATTAAGAAGGAAATTGGGGAGGGAATTAGAAGGGTAATTTAGGTTGACATTAAATATTCAACCAATAATTCAGCTTTAGCACCAGGGAACGCTGTTTGGAATTGAAGGTATCGGGGAAATAATTGTCCGTGTAAACCAGGAAGAAATCCGAAACCGGCGCAAATCGCCACTGAAGGCGGGTATTGACATTGATGTTTTCGATCTGATTATTGTATTGAATGAAAGTCGTCCAGAATAGCGACTTGGTAAAGGTCAAATCAATCCGAGGGCCTACCAATAAAAGATCAGCAGAATTTTGAGGCTCTGGCAGACGGATACGGTTGTAACTAAAGTTCATCCCAATATTGGCCGTATAGCCGATTCTCCAAGCCAGGTCGCTTCGAATGGTGGCAATATCACCTGTAAAATATTCACCGGCCTCACCCCTTATTCCAAAGTTGAAGGCTTGCCGGGGATTACTCCGATAATTGAATGTAAATCGACTAACCGTATAATCCGTCCCTGCCAAGAGAGGCTCTCCTCCTGTACGGGTCGGATCAAAATCATCAAATAAGTACACATAGCTACTCGTATAGCCGACAGAAAATTGCGCCAAGGACTGAAAACGTACCTCGTATTCTATACCAATGTCCCTGTCAGTGTTTCCTAAGGTTTCGTTCCATCTCAATTCGTATTCGATCTGAGGACCGTGACTGTTAATAAATTTTGATTTGGGAAAGAAACGATAGCTCAAATCAGGATTGAACCGCTTGTAATCTACTCGAGGAACAAAACCTACCTCGGGATTGTAACCTGCTCCAATATCCAGATAGCTCGCACTCCAACTCCAGTGTAGATCACTATACAAAATGTAGGCGTTTAATGTCCTCGGATCCTCTTTTTCAGCACTTTCAAATGTCCGGTGATATAGTGCCTTTCCTGTCCATCGATTGTCCTCAGAAGCAAGGTTGTATTCCATACCCAACATCCGATTGAATTCGTTGGGATTGAATAGACTTTGGTATTCGTCTAAAGCCAAAGATTCACGATCTACAAAAATGAACCCGACATTTGATCTCGAGAAGACCTTCTTCTGTACGGCCAATACGCTGAAATTTTTTCCAGAGATCCCTCGGTCTTCATCCGTAGCCGTTTGCATATTCATCAAACCCACTCGCCAGTCGTCAGTGACTTTTCCTGATAATCGTGCTCCATAAATGATCTTATTTTGCACATTTTGACCCGTAGCACTGTCCCGATCTACTCCGATTCTTCTGGAGAAAAATGGTCTAGCTAAAGGGTGACCAAAACTGGCAAAGAGATCTCCATTCTCTAGGAAAAACTGTCTTCGCTCGGGAAAGAAAATCTCAAATCGATCCAAATTAGTCACCTGCTGATCGACTTCCACTTGAGAAAAATCCGGATTGAAAGTCAGGTCTAGATTCAATGCCGGACCGATCCCCACCTTGGCATCACCTCCAACCGCCGGGGTAAAGGACTCAGAAGTCCCGTCCAGAAAATTCTGAGCCGTTCGTCCCGCGATAAAAGGGATCAACGAAATATTTGCAGAATTTTTTTTAAGTGGTTCTTCGAAAATTAATGGTCTACTGAAAGCAGTAGAAATAATGGGAAAATTTCTGGGAATCGGAGTCCAGCTGCTTCGTTCTCCGAGGTGACTGTCTATTCGGTAAAAATTTACATTCCAATTTTGTGCTCCGTCTTTGAATCGGATGGTAGATAAAGGAATAATCGCCTCCACTTGCCAATGATTCTCGTGAACTGAAGCTCTCGCATACCACTTGTTATCCCAAGCCAGATTTAAATCCTCAGAGCGGGCTCCTCCATTGGCCAGAAGAGCCTCTCGCTGTACGCCGTATGGGTTAATGCCAAACTGAAAAGCATTGGTTTTGTCATTGAATGTATCGAAAACAAAGCTAATTCCGTCATTTTGCTCCCCACGATAATCTCTCCGAAGAGAAGTGGAAACATATTTTCTTGGACCTGTATTTTCCATGATGGCAGCGATATACAGGTTATCATCGTCAAATGCGATTTTTACCCGGCTTTGTGCTGCAGCTGCCGAGGTATCATAAGGGAAATACTGGGTGAAATTTTCATTCCAGCCATCAGGTCCCCAAATTTCTTCGTCAAGTATCCCGTCCAGAAAAATAGGTTCATCTACTTTGAACGCAAAAGCGTTCAATTCCTGAGAAATGACAATCGTATTAAATGCGCAGAAAACTAACGCAAAGGCAAATAAAAGACGTGAAAGGTATCCCATAGCTTAGTTGATCGTACAAAAGTATTCTTGTACTATTCTTAGGCAGGGATATTTTTATAAGTGGTCACTATTTTTTATTTACCAATTCCAAAGGCCGTTAGAACCAAGCGTCTAGCCGATGCTCTCATCCGAAACTCGCAGAGGTAAATTCCTTGCCATATTCCAAGGTTGAGTTTTCCACTAGTAATGGGGATTTGTAAGCTGGAATCAAAAAAACTTGCTTTAATATGCGCAGGCATATCATCCGATCCCTCATAAGTGTGGATAAAGCGTGGATAAGTCTCGGGAATCAATTCATTTACAAAGGTTTGGAAGTCGCTCCTTACTGTTGGATCTGCATTTTCATTGATCGTCAAGGCCGCTGAAGTGTGTTGAATAAAAACCTGCAAAAACCCGGTTTGAATTTGGCTGATTTCAGGAATGGCTTCCAAAATCTGATCCGTAACCAAATGGTAACCTGAAGCGTAAGGCTTTAATTTTAGATTCTTTTGAACCATTACATTCATGGAAATGATCATTTAGATTTTTCCCACCGAATTTTCCAAAACGCCAATTCCGGCTATTTCGATTTGAATAAGATCATCGGGCTCCAGCGTAAAATCATCGGGGACGATCCCCGTTCCGGTCATCAAAAAACATCCTAGGGGAAAAGAATTTGCCCGAAAGAGCCAATCTGCCAATTCCTGTGGTTTTCGTTTTAATTGTGTCAAATCTGTTTTTTCGGAAACGACTGGATTTCCTTTTCTGGAAATCCGGAGAAAAATAGGGGTGTTTTCTGGTATTTCATTCTGAATTAAAATACAAGGGCCCAAAGCCGCCGAACCCAAATACATTTTAGCTTGTGGAAGATAGAGTGGGTTTTCCCCTTCTATGCTACGACTGCTCATATCATTTCCGATGGTAAAGCCCTGAACTTTTCCAGACGGGGAAATCAAAAGGGTCAATTCCGGCTCCGGTACATCCCAAGTAGAATCCTTCCGGATATTCACTTTTCCTCCGGGATTGGATACTCTACTTGCCGTAGCTTTGAAAAACAACTCCGGTCGATCGGCATCATAAACTTTATCATAAAAATCTGCACCCCCTGCATCTTGAGACTCTTCCATTCTTGCAGTCCTACTTCTGTAATAGGTAACTCCAGCAGCCCAAACTTCCTGATTTCCCATCGGTGCCTGAATTCCCTCCTTGATCAAAGATTCTGCATCTGTCTGAGTTAGTTGTTCCCAGTTTTGCGCTTCGGAATAAAGCAGATCCTTCAGTCGATCCCGACCCAAGAGTTGATCCCAATCCGCATCAGGACCCAGGTAAAAGTCTCCGTTAATGTCAAGAAGAGGTTTATTTTCTATTTTATACAATAACATAATATGATAGGTTTATCGATTTATCATAATTAAAATTAAGGTAATCATGGCTGGAAGTCCCTGTACCCAGAAGATTTTTTTACTGACAGTAAAGGCTCCAAAGATCCCGGCAACCCAAACACAAAAGAGAAAGAATACCTGAATTTGCCAAGCAAAATCAGGTTGGACAAAAAAAGACCAGATCAATCCCCCAGCCAAAAAACCATTATATAGACCTTGATTGGCAGCAAGAGATTTAGTGGATTTGAAAAACTCTCTTGTCCCACCGAATACCTTTCTTCCGAAACTTTCCCACACCATGGCTTCCATCCAAAAAAAGAGCAGGTGCTGAAAGGCAACAATGCCAACAAGAAAATAAATAAGAGCCGTCATTTACTTTTCAAATTAGGAATTTTTTGGCAGAACTCTCCTCTGCACAATCCCTCTAAAACGAACCACCTTCTTTATATTTGCCCAAATCCAATTCCAATGAACTCCTTTAAACTTCCAAAAGCATTTCAAAACCAAATGAAAGGTCTACTTGGCGAGGTGGTTTATGAGGAGTTTGAAAAAGCGATTGAAAAGGAAGCCAGAACATCTATTCGTTTAAATCCTTGGAAAGAGATTCCCAACTTTGAAAAAACAGAGCCAATTCCTTGGTCCGAAAACGGATATTTTTTGGAAAGCCGACCTTCATTTACGCTAGACCCCAGCTTCCATGCGGGCGGATATTATGTTCAAGAGGCCTCATCAATGTTTATTGAGCACATCTTGAAAAGTCTAAAGGTAATAAAAGGGCTTTTTCTGGACCTCGCGGCAGCTCCTGGCGGAAAATCCACCCTACTGAGTTCCTACTTGGGCGAAGAAGGGTTTTTGGTAGCCAATGAAGTCATCCAAAACCGAGCCCAGATTCTAAGAGAAAATATCATCAAATGGGGATTGGGAAATGTTTTGGTCAGCAACAATGACCCAGAACATTTTGCTCATTTAGAAGGAATGTTTGAACTGGTTTTGATCGATGCGCCTTGCTCAGGAGAGGGGATGTTTCGCAAGGATCCACAGGCTAGAGTGGAATGGTCTCCGGACCATGTCCAACTCTGTGCATCCCGGCAAAAACGAATTCTGGACCGAAGTGGGGCTTTGGTCAAGGCAGGAGGCTATTTGATTTACAGTACCTGCACCTTCAATGAACTGGAAAACGAAGAAATGATTCGATTTCTGACAGAAGAGTTTTCTTATGAACCTGTCCGCGTTCCCCTCGATCCCAACTGGAAAATCATCGAAAGTAAAGTGGAAACGGAGTCAGGTGAGTTTTTCGGGTACCGGTTTTTTCCCCATCTGGTTGAGGGAGAGGGGTTCTTTATTACAGTGCTGAAACGTCCACAAGATGCATTAAGCCTCGAGCCTAAAAAAGTAAAGGATTTCAAACATCATTATTTGAAAGAAATCGGTCCCAAAGAATGCGAGCAAATCGATTTAGAACTGGGTTTTTCGGGAAATGGCACATATTTTCAGTTGAATGAAAGTTATTTTCGGATTAATCAGGATTGGAAAAATCATGTGGATAAGTTATCCCAACATCTAAGCCTCAAGTATTTCGGGGTAGAAATTGGCAAAAAACAAGGAATTGATTGGATTCCCAGCCCAGCTTGGGCCTTGTCGATTTTACCAAAAAATAAATTTGAAACAATTGAATTGAGCAAAAATCAAGCATTAGACTTTTTACGAAAATCTGACATTCAATTCATTGATTTGCCTAAAGGTTGGGTTTTAGTTTGCTATCAATCCCTGCCGTTGGGTTGGATCAAAAATCTGGGAAACCGAACTAACAACTATTATCCTAAAGAGTGGAGGATTCGAAATTTATAATCAGGGGAAAATTAGTTTTTTCAAAACGCCTAGGACAAAAGCTATCGAAAATTATCTTCCAAAAATCCGTGAATCAAAAGGGAAATCTTTTTGGCCTACAATCCGGATAGCCATAAAATCCGGATGATAAGGATTAATCAGAAAATTAAAATCTCCCGGAACCACTGCCGATGGGACTTTCAAAACACAATTTTTTCGCTCCGATACAAAATCATCGCCAATCTGTTGTGTATCCAAAAGGTGAGGAAAGCTGCTCCATTCAATCGGCAATACGTCAGTAGATACTGAGGCTACAGAGATATGATCCGGAATATCAATCTCTACCATCACATAATCTTTAGGTAAAATAGTTAAGGAAAGGTGCACGGCGACTTCCGCCATAGCCAAGGCCCGGCTATCCGCACAATAGATTAACTCGGTTCCTTTGGAATTCCATCGGTTACCGGAAAGAGCCGCGCCTTTTCCAGATAATTCTATCCCATATTTTCTCCGAATCAGTCGAAAAACCCGCATCAGACAAATACTCCCTGATCGATCCGATGCAGCTCACTGAGCACTAGCTCTTTGCCATAAGAATCCCGTAGCAGCTCAATCGGACGTCGACTGCCGAGCGCATGACTCTTTGAATTGAGCCATACAGCGAAATCCTCACCTGAGTCAAACACCTCCAAACCCACCAGCGTCACCTCCATCAGCTCGATGATCTTTTCAGAATGAATCGATCGAAAAACATAATCCGATTCCTTTTTGTAGCGCTGAAGTGACTTCAGAGAAATATCCAAAAAGTCCGACCACTCCTGATCCGAGAATGGAGTCAAATCCTTGATGGACATAAAAAGTGACGTAGGAATCCCCTGACGTATCACATCCACCACCAACATACGATCCGAAAAAAACTGACGTAAAGGAATCCCTCGCAATTTTGGATACCTTGTGTAGCCGGGAAGACTCTTCAAATAAATTGACATCTCTTCGGCTACCTCATCAAATCTTTGGGTATCTAAATCGCTCATCTTTCAGACATTTGTCATTAAATTTACGACATTTTTCCAGGATAATCACAAAAAATACATCTTTTTTCGTATTTACCCCACTTATCCCTCGATTATCCTGTTTTTGACGGCTTTTTGCACCGCCTCAAGTTTGTTATGGACTTGCAGTTTTTGGTAAATATTTTCGGTGTGCTTGCGGACCGTTTTGGGAGATATGAATAGATTTTCACCAATCTGCTGATAGGTGAGCCCTTTTGCCGTTTGTTCCAAAATTTCCACTTCCCTTTTTGTTAGTTTTATTTCTTCTCTTGGCTTTTCAAAGTTGGGAGGGTTCCGTAAAAGCTTGAGTGCTTTAAGAGCGATAGAGGGCGTCATTGCAGCGCCACCGTCCAACGTATCCAATATTCCCTGATACAAATCCGGAGGACTTACTTCCTTGAGAAAATACCCATTTGCTCCGGCTTGAATCGCCTTGAAAATAAGCTCATCATGATCGAAGACAGTCAGCATGATCATTTTGATCTGAGGATACTTTTTACTGACTTCCGCAACCGTATCAATTCCATTCATTTTGGGCATTTCGATATCCATCAAAATAAGGTGAATATTGGGATCAGCTTTGAGCTTTTCCAAAAACTCCTGACCATTAGGCGCGTGAAACTTCACCTCAAAATCCGGATAGATAGCCAACTTATCCACAATGGCTTTCAACAAAAAAGAATTATCCTCAGCGATCGCGATTTTGATGGGCATGAAGTTCCGGTTTATATGATACTAATTTCTGTTCCCTGATCGGGCGAGGTCAAAACGCGCAAATCCCTCCCGATTCGCTCTGCCCGTACTTTCATATTGCTTATTCCATTACCTAGAGATTTTTCCCCCGACATCCCCTTGCCATTATCTTTGATTATTACCAATAGCCTTTTGCCTTCACTCGTGATCAGAATTTTAATTTCTTTGGCGGCCGAATGTTTGATCGCATTATTAACTGCTTCCTGAATAATTCTATAGTAATTGATTCCTTCCATGGAATTTAGAGAAAGTCCTTCTAGTTCGATTTTAGGATCTATCTCTAGATCAAAGCTAGTATCAGGACAGGCTTTATTGGCTTTTTCGATTAATCCATACAAGCGAGTCTGCAAATCCTCCATATCAATCGTCTCTTTGTTCATGGCCCAAATCGTATCCCGTAGTTCATTGACCGTATCCACGGTGAAATCAGATATTTGATCCAACTTCTCAGCGATTTTTTCTTTAGAAAGATCGGTGTACTTCAGGTTTCTCAGGGTAGAAACGATAAAGGTTAGCTGCGCCCCGATATTGTCATGTAGATCGGAAGAAATCCTACTTCGTTGCTCTTGCAGCCGATGTTGGGTTTGTTGCTCCGCAAAAATCGCTTGTAATTTGGCCTCTTGCTCAAGATGGCGGGTTTTGTTCTTTTGTCGATAAAAAATGAAAAATCCCAAGCCCAAAGAAATTAAAAGGAATAAAATCAGAAGTAGGACTTGATTGTTTCGACTCTCGACAAGCAATTCATTTTCGGCCAACCTCGCTCGCGACTCTGCCAGCTGTCGTTCTTTTTGCTCCACTTCGTAAATTGCCTCAAGTTCGCCTATGGTTTTGATGCGTTCCTCTTTGAAGATCGTATCTTTAAGCGCAGCATACTGCTCCAAATAATCTATGGCCGAGCTGAGTTCTCCCTTGGCTTTGCGAAAGCGATACTCCTCATAGAGATAGTCCCGTTCTTTTTCTACGGACTCGCTTTTTTCAACAAAATACTTCGCGCTATCCAACATTATTCTGGCTCTTTCCCACTGATTCTGATTGTAAGCAATGGTAGCCAGATTGGTATAATTAGTTGCTAGACCATAGGAATTTGGTCTATCTTTAAAGTTTAACCCTTTGGCTATTTGGATCCACTTTTCAGCTTCTTGATACTTTTTCTGCTTGAGCAGTGTATTTCCGATATTGTTCCAAACAAAAAATACCCGTGAACTATCCAGCTCATCCATCAAGTCCAATACTTGAAAATGGTACTTAAGAGCACTATCGGGCTTGCCCCAATCATCAAAATTGATCCCTATCGAATTCAATGATATCGATTGATAAAAGGGATTAGGGTCTTGGCTGGCTTTTAAAATTTCCAAGGCCCGTTTACCATATTCCACACCGAGTGCATAGTTTTCCATGTCGTGATGAATCACCGAAATATCGGCCAGATGATAGGCCATATAACCTGTATCGGCGATGGATTGGGCAAAGTCGAATCCTTGCTGCGCAAAATCAAGAGCCTGATCAAAAAGTCCGCTAAATTGATCCATCCGGGTCAGTCGGATATAAGTAATGGACTGAAGAGAGGGGATTTCCTCTGTATAGCTTGGGAGAGCTTCCAGAAATAAGCGTCTTGATTCCTGAGTGTTATTTGTTAGGTTTTGATACTCCGCTACATAAAAATAATAAATCCCTGAATCCGTTGGGGTGTTTAACTTTTGCTTGGCTTCTTCCAAGTAAAATTGGCCCGAGTCCAAATTGGAATACATCCTTCCCAGCTCCTGAATCAAGTCCTGAGAAAAGCCAAAAAACAAGGAAAGAAAATAAATGGCAAGGGTTAAGAAATAGCTTCTCATAGGTTTGATCAACCAAATACTCATAAAAATAAAAAATTCCTTTAATCAAGGGTAAAACTTATGATTAAATTTTCTAGCTCTAAAAACAAAAAAAGGTTCCTGAAAATAATTCAGAAACCCTTTATTTTTACTAAACAGGACTAATTACCCATAGATTTCTTCCAAAATCTGAGCAAGTCTTACACTCGCGGCAATCATCCGCTCCTCGGCTACTTTATAGTTATTGTACATGTATTCGTAACTTAATCTTCTATTTTCCGGCAAGTCATAAACAATGGGACGCAGACTAACCGCTTCTTTTAACCAATCATTCATAGACGCTCCTCGGTATTCTTTCTGAAGCTCAGGTGTGACCCTTCGATAAAGCTCATCCGCTATTTCGGAATAGCTCATTCCCTGCCTTCCGATCATTCCACTATCCCAAAGTGCATGAAGATTGGTTGGATTTCCAAAAAACTCGATTTTCACATCATTTCCTCCTCGATCTTCACCAGTTCCGACATGTAATGGCTGGTGAATATCCTCAACCATATGGATCAGCATTTTAAGTTTCTCTGCTTCCTCCACCGGAGACAAGCCTCCTGCTTTCAATTCCTCTTTCAATCGTAAAATTGCCTCATAAGCATCTCCTTCCTCTTCTTGATGAGCGGGATCATATTCTCCTTCTTTGCTCGTCAGGTAATGCCAGGTGGTAGCGTAATCATAAGCGCGATCCGAACGAATTTCATCCATCCAGGTACCGCTTCTAGCCAGTGACATCGGCTTTATGACACGCTCCACTTTTCTCAAAGTGGATTTTTTCATTTGCCGCTCGGCCATAAGGCCAATGAGATAATGCCCCAACTGTCCCCAAGCGAAGGATTGTGTCACAATCATGGTGAGCATGAATGCTGAGGCAAGAAATTTAAATTTTTTCATGGGTGAATTTTGATGCGAAAATACAGGAGAATTCTTAAAGAAAGGTTAGGAAATCATTATCCTTTTTCAAGTTCGGATACCGCCAGCCAAGCCATTAAACCGGCTCCGATTTCCAAGGCGTCTTCATCGATGTCAAAGGTAGGCGTGTGTACCCCGGAGATAATTCCTTTTTGTTCGTTTCGGGTACCGAGACGATAGAAGCAGCCTTTGATTTCCTGAGAATAATAGGCAAAATCCTCTGCGGCCATCCAAATATCCAGATCAAGGACATTTTCCTCTCCCAAATAATCTTTCGCCGCAAGGGTAGCCCGCTCAGTCAGTTCGGGATCATTTTGGAGAAAAGGGTAACCCTTTCGGATTTCAAAATCTACTTCTCCGCCCATTCCTTCTACCAGACCTTTAGCGATTTGAAGCATTTTTTGGTGAGCTTGTGCCCGCCAGGGTTCATTGAGTGTACGAAAAGTACCTTGAATTTTTACTTCATTTGGGATCACATTCGTCGCTCCCAAGGCCTCCACACGTCCAAAGGAAAGTACAGAAGGCACTTTGGGGCTTGCGGCCCGACTGACTACTTGCTGCAGGGCAACAATCAAATGAGATGAAATCAACACCGGATCAATCAAGGTCTCTGGCATTGCACCATGACCTCCTTTTCCTTTGACTGTGATGTAAAGCTCATCAGCACTCGCCATATAAATTCCCTGCCTGAACCCAACTTTCCCAACAGGAATAAAAGGCATCACGTGCTGTCCGATGATTCCATTGGGTCTGGGGTTTTCCAAAGCGCCGTCTTTGATCATATAGGAGGCTCCTCCTGGGGCAACTTCCTCTCCAGGTTGGAAAATCAGCTTGATTGTTCCCTCAAATTGATCTTTGACAGAATTTAAGATTTTGGCAGCGCCCAGTAAAGACGCGGTATGTGCATCGTGACCACAGGCATGCATAACTCCTTCATGGGTAGATTTGTAGGGGACATTATTTGCCTCGATAATAGGTAAAGCATCCATATCCGCCCGAAGTGCCACTGTTTTCTTTCCGGGATTTTTTCCCTCAATCAGCGCTGTCCATCCGGTGGTTGCTTTCTGTTCAATCTGGCTAACGCCGATCTCCTGAAGTTTTTGGTTGACAAACTTTGCAGTTTCGTATTCTTGATAAGATAGCTCAGGATTGGCATGAAGATGCCTTCTGTTTGCGATTACTTCTTCTTTGAGATCCTTGGCTAGGGATTTAATTTTGTCCTTCAACATCTACATCTTGGCTTGGCGCAGAAAATTCTTTTCTCAAAATTCGATCTTGAATGATCCGCGCCGTAGGAAATTCATCTTTCAGTAAATTAAAATATTTGAGTGCTTCTACTTTATAGGCATATCGGCCTACTTTGACGAGATAGCGGGGCTGCTGATATTGAATATCTGCTTTGATATCAGGAAAATTTTCCTCCAAATCATCCATCGTTTTGAATGCTTTGTCCCGATCCAATCCTGAATACACCAGGACTTTGTATCCATTAAAGTAGGGGTCGGACTTCCGCTTGTTATACTCGTTTTTGGCAAGCTGATTCAGCTGATCATCAATTACTTTGGGAGAAGCTTCCACATCCACCATTTCTGATTCGTTAATCCGCTTCTCATAATTTGGATAGCTGGGAAGATAGGTGCTCAGGTCTTCGCTGTAATTATCGTAGGATGCCGCCTTATCGACAGCAGGACCGGAACTCTTACAAGCGCCAAAGAAAATAACGACTAAAACTATCCAACCTATTTTCATGGCTTTAACTATCAATGATTACACATTTTCCGTCTTGAATATCCTGCTCTACGCTTTTGTACTTAACGTCATTTTTGGTATTTCCGTTGGTGTATTGCACAGAGACCCGATCATTTCTACCATACGTCTTTTCAGACTTTCGTGGTGCTACCACTGCTTGCTGAGCCGCTCTTCCGGCACTAGCCGCAGCTGCCGCCGCACGATTTGCCCCAGGATTCAGTGAGCTTGAAACTTCTGCCTTAGATGCTTGAACCTGTGGTTCGGACTGAGGTCTTGGCGCTTGTGCAGCACTGACTTGATTGGGGTCTTGTTTTGGCAAGTCGGCTCGACTCAAGAAGGAAATCATATCTTCGTTAAGTTTACCAATAAAGCGCTTAAACATTTCAAATGCTTCGAATTTATAGATCAAAAGCGGGTCTTTTTGCTCATAAACGGCATTTTGAACGGATTGCTTCAAGTCATCCATATCCCGCAAATGTTCTTTCCAGTTTTGGTCAATGATGGCAAGCGTAACACTTTTCTCCAGAGAACGAATCAATTCCCTCCCTTCAGTTTCTAGCATCTTCTCCAGGTTTACGACTACACCGATCTGCTTGATTCCGTCAGATATAGGTACCATAATATCCTTGACCGTGGCTCCTCGCTCTGCATGTACCCGCTGAAGGATAGGAATGGCAGTCTGAGTGATTTTTTGATTTTTCTCCTTATAGGATTTAAAAGCCTTCGCGTAAAGCTCCTCGGTAAGTTGTTGACTTTCTTTGCTTTTCAGATCATCTGCAGAAATCTGATAATCCAATCCTAACGAAGTGAAAATATTCATTCTGATATTCTCGATATCCTCTGTGGATTTGCCCATATCCACAATGCTTTCGCAGACATCGTACATAATATTGAGAATATCCAACTCCAGACGCTCTCCTTTTAGGGCATTTCTTCGACGTTTGTACACTACTTCCCGCTGGGAATTCATCACATCATCGTATTCCAGCAATCGCTTACGGGTGCCAAAGTTGTTTTCCTCGACTTTGCGCTGTGCCCGCTCGATGGACTTGGTGATCATCGAATGCTGAATCACTTCTCCCTCTTCCAGACCCATTCGATCCATCAATTTGGCGATTCGGTCTGAGCCAAAAAGACGCATCAAACTGTCCTCCAACGAAACAAAAAACTGGGAAGAACCCACATCACCCTGACGTCCCGCTCGACCTCTCAGCTGACGATCGACGCGTCGGGATTCATGCCGCTCCGTACCAATGATCGCCAAACCTCCAGCTTGCTTAGACTCAGGAGCCAATTTGATATCGGTACCTCGCCCAGCCATGTTGGTGGCAATAGTTACAGTTCCCGGTTTTCCGGCCTCTGCGACTACATCGGCTTCTTTGGCATGTTGCTTCGCATTCAATACCTGATGCGGGATTTTCTTCAGGGTCAGCATTCGGCTGAGCACCTCTGATATTTCCACCGAGGTAGTACCTACCAGAACCGGTCTTCCTGCAGCGACCAATTCGTTGATCTCGTCGACCACTGCGTTGAATTTTTCTCTGACAGTTTTATAAACTTTATCTTCTCGGTCGTCTCGCTGAATCGGTTTATTTGTCGGAATGACTACTACATCCAACTTGTAAATTTCCCAAAACTCGCCCGCTTCTGTTTCTGCTGTACCGGTCATACCGGCCAGTTTGTGATACATTCGGAAGTAATTCTGCAGGGTAATCGTGGCATAGGTCTGTGTAGCATCTTCTACTTTGACATTCTCCTTAGCCTCAATCGCCTGATGCAATCCGTCCGAATAGCGTCTTCCCTCCATCACACGACCAGTTTGCTCATCGACGATTTTGACTTTGCCATCGACGATGATATATTCCGTGTCTCGCTCAAACATACAGTACGCTTTGAGCAGCTGATTGACGGTATGAATCCGTTGGGCTTTGACTCCGTAGTCTTTGATGACTTCTTCCTTGCGAACCAATTTTTCTTTTTCGTCGAGGTTTTCATCTTTTTCGAGATCGGCGATTTCCACACCGATATCCGGCATGATAAAAAAGCTCGGATCCTCATTTTTGGTCGTCATCGTCTCAATGCCCCGATCAGTCAGATCGACCACATTACTTTTTTCTTCGATGGTAAACAACAGCGGTTCATCTGCCTCAGGCATATTTCGCTTGTTATCCTGCAGGTAAAAGTTCTCCGTCTTTTGAAGGATCACACGGATTCCCGGCTCGGATAGATATTTGATCAAAGGCTTGTATTTCGGCATGCCACGATAGGCTCTGAAAAGTGCCAATCCACCTTCTTTTTCATTTCCTTCAGCAATTTGCTTTTTGGCCGTGGACAAAAAGCCTTGAACCAGTTTACGTTGCTCCTCCACCAAGGTAGAAACCCGTGGCTTCATCTGATCAAACTCATGCACATCTCCTCGTGGAACCGGACCGGAAATAATCAAAGGTGTCCGCGCATCATCAATCAACACGGAATCGACCTCATCGACCATTGCAAAATGATGCTTACCCTGAACCAAATCTCCGGATTCACGGGCCATGTTGTCTCTCAAATAATCGAAGCCAAACTCATTGTTGGTTCCGTAAACGATATCACATCCGTAGGCTTTTTTTCTACCGGCTGAATTCGGCTGATACTTGTCAATACAATCCACCGTCAATCCGTGGAATTCAAAAAGTGGGGCATTCCATTCAGAATCCCGCTTGGCTAGGTAGTCATTGACGGTCACGATATGAACGCCTCGTCCAGCTAGCGCATTGAGGTAGGCGGGAAGAGTAGAAACGAGCGTTTTACCTTCACCTGTGGCCATTTCTGCAATTTTACCTTTATGCAAAACCATCCCACCGATCAACTGCACATCGTAGTGGACCATGTCCCAAACAACTTCGTTTCCGGCGGCCAACCATTTATTCTGCCAGGTGGCGGTCTCCCCATCTATCACCACGTGGGGCTTCACAACCGCCATTTCTTTGTCTTTGAGCGTAGCCGAAACAGTCAACTTTCCGTTTTCCTTAAATCGCCGAGCGGTTTCTTTGACTACGGCAAAGGCTTTGGGCATGACGTTTTGCAGGACTTCTTCGAGGGCTTCATCCCGATCTTTTTCTACTTGTTCGATCTGGGTAAAAAGCTGATCTTTTTCATGAATGGCCTCAGAAGGCAACTGCTCGATCTCCGCGCGATAATTTGCAATTTGGTCATCAAAGCTTTTCAAGTGCGCATTAATGACGGATTTGATTTCCCCCGTCTGCGCTCTCAACTGGTCATCACTTAAGGATTTGAATCCTTCAAAAATCTCATTGATCTCTTTTACCTTGGGAAGAAGGTCCTTTATATCTCGGTCGGATTTGGTACCAAAAACCTTGGCCAATCCTTTAGCAATAAAATCTAACATGTCTATATTTTGATTCTGAAATCAGGGCTTAAAATTAAACCCTTTTTATTACAATTGATAATTAATGAAAGCCCCTCAGGTAGTCTTTGGGATTAAAGGTCGATTTGGCCTGCAAATACCTGCTGCGCAGGACCAATCAACCAAATATCTTCCAAAGTGCCATCCGCATTCCTTCGAAATCGTACGGATAAATTACCCCCTCGGGTTTTGATTTTTACGGTAGCGGCTTTTTGATCTTGTGCAAAAGCAATCGCCGCGGCAGTCACTCCGGTCCCACAGGAAAGCGTTTCGTCTTCCACACCCCGCTCGTAGGTTCTCACAAAAATTTCATCCGAACTTATCGGTTGGATAAAATTTACATTGGTTCCTCCTGGAGAATAACGCTGATCATATCGGATTTTTCTGCCCTCCTCTACCACCGGATATTCTTCGATTTGATCTACAAAACGAATATGGTGAGGTGAGCCGGTGTTTACAAAGCAGTCTGTTTTCACCTGATCGATCCCGGAGACATTACCCATTTTCAACTCAACCAAACCTTCTTTGATAAGGGCTTCATGATCACCATCAATGGCAAGAAAATGGGTTTTTTCACCAATGATCCCCAAAAATTCGGCAAAAGCGACTGCACAACGGGCGCCGTTTCCACACATACTTTGGGAACCGTCAGCATTGAAATAAATCATCTCAAAATTATACTTGGGATGATTTCGGATCAAAATCAAACCATCAGCACCTATTCCGAATTTGCGGTCACAAAGCCTGGAAACCAACGCTAAATCCTGATCATCAAAGCGGTTTTCCCGATCATCGATCATCACAAAGTCATTTCCGGTGCCCTGATATTTATAGAATTTCATTCCAGCTTATTCAATTTGAAAATTTCTTGGGTTCAAAAACTTGTCCAAGACCCTCACAAGCTGCAAACTTAACCAAACTGGCAGAAATTCGGACGTATTGTCTGCCTTACAATTCCTAATTACTGATAGATTGATTATTTTGAGCATTAAATTCTTATCGAAATCAAAAAAACGTAATAAACCATGAAACTTACCCGTGAATTGATCTCCCGTCGCACGTTCCTTTCCAATAGTTCTAAAGCAAGTTTAGCTGTTGGTTTGGTGGGAACAGGTGTATTGTCCGCCTGCAGCAATGATGTCAAAGGGGATGATAAATCCATTCTTGCCACCAGCTTTAGCCAGACTCCGCTGAATTATGATTTTTCAGCGTTGGAGCCACACATCGATGCGATGACGATGGAAATCCACTTTACCAAGCATGCCGCTGCCTATGCCAAAAACCTCAACGACGCCATCGGGGAAGAAAATGTGGACACCAATAAACCGCTCGAAGACGTCTTGGCAACTATTTCCCAATACAGCACCAAAATGCGCAACAACGGAGGTGGACATTACAACCACGAATTGTTTTGGCAAATTATGACTCCGGATGCTGCCGAAAGACCCGAGGGAGATTTGGCCGCGGCCATCGACGAAAGCTTTGGAAGCTTTGACTCGTTTGCTGAGGAATTTGAAAAAGCCGCAGCTACCCGTTTTGGATCAGGTTGGGCTTGGCTGGTAGTCGATTCCGACAAAAAACTAGCGATCGGTTCCACCCCAAATCAGGATAATCCGCTAATGGACGTTTCGGATTTCAAGGGAACACCGCTTCTAGGATTGGATGTTTGGGAGCATGCTTATTATTTAAATTACCAAAACCGCAGAGCGGATTACATTTCTGCTTTTTGGAATATAGTCAACTGGAACAAGGTCGCTGAGCGTTTTTCCGCTTCGATGTGATCGATTTTCTGGAAAAAATTTCAACAAATTTTCTGCCTTAAATTGCTTAAAAATGTAGGCTTCTCTAAGTCTCTGTTAATCAATTTAAAAAACGAATCGCCTCGATCGAAAAGGAGGCGATTTTTTTTGCTTTAGAAAATCTGATGACGATCGGATTTCTGGAAATGGGAGCCACCAAAACCCCAATTGGCATGCAGATTGGATCATTTGGGACAAACCAATTTATTATTTACTATGAAAAAGCACCTTTTAACACCCACATTATTGGCCTTTTTAGCCAGCACTGCATTGATTTCATGTACGGAAGATTCCGATACGCAGCCCGAGGACGGCAATGCAAATTCCCGCGTGTTTGCCACCGCTGCTGGAGGTTCATCTGAATCTGCAAATGCCCGAGTAATCGTTAATGGATTTTCTACTTCCGAATTTACCGTGGCCACCGGAGAAATGGAGTTTCGGTATGCAGCCAAAGCAGATATCGATGCCGGAATCGACCTGGGAAGCATTTCATTGAAGACTAATTTGAATTCTAGCCTTCAGTCTTCTGCTTCTGAAACCAACTCTTTGAGCCTAATCGCCAGCGGTGATAGTCAATCGGAATTGGTTGCCGAAGGAGAAACTCCAGAAGGAAATTATACTGAAGCGGAGTTTTTGCTCAAGCAAAATACCGAAGTAGAATCCTCAGATCCTAAGTACAACAAAAGTGTCTGGATCGAAGGTGAGATTGATGGCACTCAGGCAATCATCTGGTCTGAAACCGAAAAAACTATTGAGGCCATGGCTGAATCCAGTAACGGAGTCGAAGTAGAAGGACAAGGTGATATGGAGCTTGAGTTTGATATGGAAAAACTATTCGACGGGGTGAACTTTTCGCTCGCTGGAGATGGAAATGCTGATGGCACCATCGAAATCGGTCCGGATGGAGAAGATGGAAACGCCCTATTGTACAGCAGAATCATGAGTAATATGGAGTCCGCTGTTACTCTTAAAAGCAGAAACTAAAACTCACTCATTTTCTTTCCTAAGGAAAAGGCCGGATTTTCCGGTCTTTTTTCTTTATTTCAAATTCCAAAAGAAAATACACTATGCAGGATCCTAAATCTCTTACTTCAGTCGCACTTTTTCACCAAACATTCAAGCATCCCGTTCTTCCCAGCCCTCAAATTCCCAATGAAACACGTTGCAATCTCCGTGTGGCCTTATTGGCAGAGGAGCTGAAGGAACTCGAAGAAGCGATTAAGGATAAGGATCTCGTCGAAATAGCGGATGCACTGTGTGATTTGCAATACGTGCTCTCCGGAGCGATTTTGGAATTTGGCTTGGGCGAAAAATTCAAAGCCTTATTCGACGAGGTGCAGCGCTCCAATATGAGCAAAGCCTGTCTTACTGAGTCAGAGGCGCAGGCAACGGTAGCACATTACAAGCTCAAAGGCACCGATTGTTTCTATGAAAAAGAAGGCGATTTGTTTTTGGTCTTTCGGGAAGGGGACCGCAAAACCCTCAAATCTGTCAATTATTCCCCTGCAGATTTGAAGGGAATTTTGGAAGAATAGCTTTATTCTCGACGAAAAGGCTCGTCTCGGTAATTTTTGAGTTCGACGATTTTGGAAGGTAAATTAAAACCTTCCTTAGCCAACCGCTCCAAAATTCTGATAATTACCTCGGATTTTACCGCAGCATCAGGAATCCGCGGGTCAAAGGTATCTACCCAAAAAGCCACTTGAAGATTCAGTGTGCTTTCCCCCAGGTTTTCCACCCAGGTGCTAGCCTTTTTGATTTCTTTCAATACTCCTTCCACATCATTGATTTCTTCTAAAATCAACCGCATGGCTTGTCTATAATCAGAGCCATAGTCCAGCCCTATTGTAAAATCATAGCGCAAAAACCCATCGATGGTGAAATTGGTCAGCGGGTTTTTGATGATGGAAGCATTGGGAATAAATACATCCTTGCCATCCGGCGTTTTGATTTGTGTATCGCGGAGATTGAGCATGATGACCTTGCCGTTGATCCCATTAATATCCACGATATCACCGATTCGAAAGGGCCGCTTAAAGGCGAGTAATATTCCTGCCAAAAAATTTTCTCCGATGTCTTTCAGTGCAAAGCCGATGACAAAAGCAGTGATTCCTGCCCCTGCCAAAAGTCCCGACACTACTCCTGTCAACCCGACTACCCGAAAGACAATCATAAACCCGATCAATAAGATAATCAGTCTAAAAATCACAGAGAGAAAATTGGCCAAAAGAGGATCATCCATCCGCTTGACCAGCCTGGACTTAAGGAACTTCTGAAGGTAATTGGCGATAAAGAAGAAAGCCAACAGGATCAAAAGGGCAATGCCGGTGATTTTAAGTAGCTCCTGAATTCTCGGCCAATCAAAATTCATCGTTGTAAAAAATTCCATGTGCGGGAGGTTTGGTAGATTTCTAAAATACGAAAAGGCCAGCAATATTTCGAGATCAGCGAGTTATAGTTCTTCTGATTGGAAGAATTATTTCACTCTACTTTGGGGTCTCATGGAATCAAGCCAGGAAGATTTTGAATTCTTTGTACAGTTCTTTGGCGCTCCAATCAAAAAATTTAGCCTAAACGGTCTCTTCCAACAAGTCATGGACCGCTTTGATCTGGCCAGCTTCGCCATCTACGATGCTCTGGGAAGTTTGATTGAAAATCAGCCGGTAGAATTTCCGGAGAGTGGGGATCCTTTTGTATGAAAAAATCGGCTTATAGCCGCTTTTATTATTGATTAAAGTGAAGATTTTACCAAAACAAAGTTCAATAAAACTTTGCTAGTGAATCATAGAACTGCTTGTCTAATAATTTCAATCCTCTTGGCTTTTGAGTTCTATTTTTAACACTTACTCCACCAATCAAATTAATTTCAAGAACTGGTTGATCATCTTTGTTTCCAATAAGCTCAGGGATTGATTGGTAAACTGCATATCCTACATTCTCCTCATTTTTCAAAATTTCAGGGTCCAGATCTTGCTTAGTGTAGAGTGTGGTGAATTTTCCTTCCACCACGAGATATTTTCGTGTGATATCCATAAAAATGGCTTCCCTTTTTTCATTAAGTGACTTTAGTTTTTTGTCCCCTAAAAATTCCAGCTCCCTTTCAACTCGCATTTGAAGCTTTTCGATTTCCTTTTTATATTTCATATAAAGGTTATGCCTCAAAACGGATTTAACATACATAAGGTGATGATCACCTGACATTTTCCCTTTCAAATCAGCCTGATAATCTTGGAAATCAATGGGTTCAGATTTATTGAATATATTATCCTGAATGTAAAGCAGCTTTTGAGTATCCTTTTTTATAGCTATCGCATGAGCTCTTTTTTTATTGTTTATGTAGTCGGAATACTTTCTATAGGCAAGGCCTGCCGTACAAATTATAATAACTGTTTGGATGAACATCGCCCCAGCCATTACCAGATTGGCTGATCCTCCGATTACAGCTGTCCAAAAATCCGTATCTGATACCATAGTTTAAATCTTAATCCCCTTTTCCCTTAAATACCTCAGGCATTCATTGAGCCCGATTTGGTTTCCTTGGTCAAGATAAGAAATCACCAGCAAACAAGTCTCTTTTAGGTCACGCCGAGCTTCGAGTCGTCTCGGAGATGGTTGGGCTAGCAGAAAAATTAGCTTTTCGGAGATGAAGACCCGGTATTTTAAGTGAGCTTAAGAAAGTTATCTTCAATTTTTACATTAAAATTGATTTCAGCTTTCAGTGCTTTAAACACTTTCATAATTGTATCAATGGTTGCGCTGTTAGCACTTCTTTCAAGTTTTGAAATTTGAGCTTTCTGTACTCCAATCAGTTTTCCGAGTTCTTCTTGGGTCATGTGCCGCTCCAGCCTTGCTCTTTTTATCATTTTCCCCAAAACGTCCATTCGGAGCTCATATTCGTATTCATCCCTTTCTGATGTTCCCACTTTGCCGATATACTTATCCTTCATTTCGGCAAGAGTGTAGGTTTTGATTTCTTTAGTTGACATAAGGTTATTTTTTGCGTTTGTTTTCGAAGTAGTTGTCTTTAAGTCTTAATGCACGGTCAATTTCATTTTTGGGAACTTTGTCGACTTTTTTTATAAATCCGTGGGTGGCAATTACCAACGTATTTTTCTTATCTGATTTATCCCAAAATGCCAATAATCTAATTTGAAGTCCTCCGTAATAGGTTCGAAATTCCCAAATGTCATGTTGAAGTTTCTTCAAAAGCCTAGGGTCATTGGTCTGTTCAGCTAAATCAATATTGTAAAAGATTTTTTTGAGTGTCTTTGGATCTAGTTCGGCTAGGAATTTATCAGCTTCTTCTAAAAATAAAGTTTCTAAAAATAGAAACAAATTTTTATCTTTTTTTGTCTGCATTCATTCAGTTTTGACAATGAGCTTCAAAAAATGGTCTTCAAATACGGTTTTGATGGAATAGACCCTATATCTGGTTAAAAACAGAAAAGCCCCGCAAAATTGCGAGGCTTTGGATTTACCTCCTAATGGGAGGCCACAAGTGGGACTTGAACCTGCTGACTGCGCAATGCAGGCAGGCCCGCACGTCCAAAAGGACACAAGATTTTAACTGTCCAAGGATTTTAAAAATCTTCTACCTGAACTTGTCTTCAGTTGGATTTACTACAAAAAACTGGACAATATTTTTAAGCCTGTTTTTGAATTGATTTAATGCCGCCTGCCGCGGGGCTACTCAACTAATCAGTGGGATTTAGAAAAAAAATCCCCCTGATTAGTTCGAGTTCAGTTTTCTTCATGCGGCCTTTGTTTTTGTTGTTTCTCCGAACTGCTCAGGAGTGAGGTAATTCAGGTAGGAATGTTTTCTTTCTTTGTTGTACCAGATTTCGATGAACTCAAAGAGTTCAACCTGTATCTGTCTAACGTTCAATACCGGAAGCTGGTAGATCAGCTCAGATTTGATGATTTTAAAGAAGTTTTCTGCCACGG